>NZ_CP016537.2:1200000-2400000 GCF_001687585.2 Planococcus halocryophilus
GAATAGGAATAGGGTATACGGTAAATCTTCCCGAATAAAATAGTTCTTTAATTTGACGAAAAGTTCTTGAACGACAGCTGTGTTTTTTGGGTGTATAATACAAAAAAGTAAATCGGAGTCGATGGGCTGACGGATCATAAGGTGGGGGACATATGAGAAATTTAGAAGAGAGGGTCATCAAAAATTTTGCGATCGGTTTACCTGAGAAAATGACGTATGGAAACGGCGAGGAAATGGAAACGGCTATTCGTAAAAAACAAGTGAGAGAAGCGTTTTTAAGGAAAGAAGGTTTTAGAGGAGACGGAGTTGCTGATCTGAAATTTCACGGGGGACCGGACCGTGCGGTTTGTCTCTATCCTTATGAACATTATGCTTATTGGAACGATCAATTTGATACGGAGTTGCCATCAGCAGCTTTTGGGGAAAACTTGACTGTGACGAATATGCTGGAGCGGGATATTTGCATCGGCGATATTTTTCAAATAGGTGAAGCCGTCGTTCAAGTCACACAGGGACGAGTTCCTTGTAACACAATCGACAGACGTCTTGAGATGAAACCTTTGTTAAAAGCAATGGTGAAAACGGGTTATACGGGCTATCTTTGCCGGGTGTTAGAAGAAGGAATGGTTCGAGCTGATTCGCCTATTCGGAAGGTGTCAAAAAGTCCGACACGAGTGTCAGTTCTTTATGCGAATGAAGTCAATTTCCACAAGTCAAAAGACGTTTCCGGGATTATGAAAGTGCTTGAAGCGGATGAACTAGCAGATGAATGGCGTCAATTTTTGACAAAGCGATTGACGAAATTGACGTCAGGAAAATAGTATAAAATATAAGGTGATGAAACAGATTGCAAAACAGATCTTGATTATCAAAAAAACAAAAAAAGTGGTGGAATGAGTGTTATAACACTCATTCCACCACTTTTATATTTAGGGAAGTTTTGTCTTTTATTTCAAAATTGTTTCCAACACTTGAAGATTTTTCTCCATTAATGTGAAGTAAGTTTCTTCGTTATCGATATTTTCTTGCGTTAAGACGCCAAGGTTGTGCATGTCGATGGCTTCTGCACCGACTTCTTTTTGGATAACTTTCGTTAAGTTGGAGGATACGTTTTGTTCGAAAACAATATATTGTAAATCGTATTCTTTTGCTAAATCTACAATTTCCGTCAATTCTTTTTGTGACGGTTCATTTTGACTGTTCAAGCCAGCAATGGCGATTTGTTTAAAGCCGTATGGTTCTGAAAGATACCCAAATGCAGCGTGAGAAACAAAAAATGTGTCTTTACTTACACGCTCTGCTAAAGAGTCAAATGAACGATCTAAGGTTTCTAGTTCAACAATAAGTTCTGAGTAATTACTTTCGTACACTTCCGCATTTTCTGGATCTGCTTTAACTAAAGAATCTTTAATCGATTCTACTAGTTTTTCACTCAATACAGGAGACATCCACACATGCGGATCGGTCGAACCGTGGTCGTGACCATCGTCACTTTCAGCTTCTTCCGCATGCGCATCTTCGTTCACATCTTCTTGATGGCCCAGTGCGGCTTCTAAATCTTCATCTGTGATTTGATCTGCAGTCGCTACGAATTCGACGTTTTCGTTTTCCAATGTCTTTTTCGCGTTATCGATAAATCCTTCTAGACCAAGGCCGATTGAGAACATCAAATCTGCATCTGCAAGTTTGATCATCTCTTGTTGAGTCGGTTCAAAAGTATGCTCGTTTGAACCGGCAGGATAAATCGATTGGACATTGATTAAATCGCCACCAATGCGTTCAGTAAAATAAGTTAGTGGATAAACGGTTGTATAAACTTGCAGCTTCGAGTCATCATTGTCGATACTCTGTGCTTCTTCGCTTGTTTTTCCGCAAGCTGCTAATAATAAAAGTAAAGATAGCAATAAAATAGTTTTTTTCATATTATCCTCCAAAATGTAATGATTACGTTTTAATGACTAGTAGAATATTACATCATGCTCTTTAAAAATACAAGAAAAACCACCAATTATTTTTTTGGTGGCCATTCTTCTGGAACAAAATCAATTCCGCCTTTGTGGAGAGGATGACAGCTTAAAATTCGTTTTGTTGCTAAATATCCGCCCTTTAATGCGCCGTGTTTTTCAACTGCTTCGATTCCATAATGAGAACAAGTTGGGTAAAATCTGCAGCTTGGTGGCGATAAAGGAGAGATAAATCGCTGATAAAAACGGAATATTTTTAGTAATACTGTTTTCAAAATCGTTCAGCTCTTTTCGTCAGATTACTTTATATGTTTATTGTAGGGGCATGAGAGGTATAAATAAAGTATAAGAACTTATCAAAAAAATTGGAGAGTGAATGGAAATGTCAAACGAATTAAATCAAGAACTAAACGTACAGGTGGCGACATGGTCTGTTGCTTACACAAAATTACATAATTTTCATTGGTATGTAAAAGGACCTTCGTTTTTTACTTTACATGTGAAATTTGAAGAATTGTATAATGAAGCAACTTTACACATGGATGAAATTGCTGAACGCTTACTTGCGCTTGGCGGAAAGCCAGTGGCAACGATGAAAGAGCAGCTAGAGCTTTCTGTAGTAGATGAAGCAAGCAGTAAAGAGTCAGCAGAAGAAATGGTCGACACCATAGTAAGTGACTATGACAAAATCATGAAATCCTTGAAAAAAGGCATGCATTTAGCTGCACAAGATGGCGATGATATGACAGAAGACATGTTAAATGCCATTCACCAAAATCTTGAAAAACATTCTTGGATGTTATCAGCATTTTTGGGCGAAAAGAAGTAAAATAAGATTATACAAACGTACACTGAATTTTAGTGTACGTTTTTCTTATGGCATCGGGGTGAAGAAATGCAGTATCAGGATCTGAACGGGTATTCGTGCGAATTATCATTTGAAAAAAACCGATTTTCGATCGAAAGCAAACATGTGTTAGTAATTTGCTGCTATAAAGGAGACTGGGTTTTAACACGACACAATAAACGTGGCTTAGAGTTTCCAGGCGGTAAAGTAGAGGTAGGCGAACGTTTACAAGACGCTGCGAAAAGGGAAGTTTACGAAGAAACTGGAGCCCACGTCAAAGGGTTGGAATGGCTGGCAGAATATGTTGTTTACACGGAGCAGCCTTTTTGCAAAACGGTTTTTGTTGGATTGGTCGACCAAATAGATGCCATCCCACTTCTTGAGACAAAAGGCATCATCTTATTGAAAGAGTTAAAACTCACAGAGGAATTTAGTTTTTTAATGAAAGATGATGGAATGGCAACCATAATAGAGAAGGTGAAACTACTTGGAAAATGGAACGATTGAAACAAAAAAACCTTATCCTTCTCCAAATCCTCACGTTCAATTAACTGAAATTGTGTATTGGTCAGAAGGACTGAGAGTAAAAGGAATGCTAGCTGAACCCAAAAAAAGAGGAAGCTATAGTGGGATTTTGTATTTAAGAGGGGGCATTCAGTCAATTGGGATGGTACGTCCTGCACGGATTGCACAGTTTGCCTCGCAAGGTTTTGTGGTGTTTGCTCCGTATTATCGAGGTAATCGAGGCGGTGAAGGACGTGACGAATTTGCAGGTGAAGACCGGTGGGATGCCATTCACGCAGTTGATGTGCTAAAAAAATTCAGCAATGGGAACGTCCACTTGCTGGCATTTTCAAGAGGCGGCATTATGGCGTTATGGACAGCTGTTTTGCGTCAAGATATTACGTCAGTTGTCACATGGGCAGGTGTCACAGACACGGTATTAACGTATAAAGAACGTCCGGATATGCGTCGTATGATGAAGCGGCTATACGGAGGAACACCAAATACGGCTTTGGCACATTTTGAAGAGCGCAATCCATTATTACGCATTGAAGAAAATACTGCGCCTGTTTTGATCATTCACGGCTTACAAGATGACAATGTCTCACCTGGACAAGCCTATTTGTTAGAAGAAGCGTTAAAACTAAACGATCAGCCACATGAGACGTGGTATTTCCCAGAGTACACGCATTTCTTTCCACCTGCGGCTAATCGGAAAACTGTAACAGGAGTTTGCCAGTGGATGAGTGAGAAAGAAGTTTAGAAAAGTAGAAAAAGCCGGTTCGGAATAAAATCCGAACCGGCTTTTGTGAGATTATTTTTGAGTTGGTCCGCCTTGCACGCTAATTTCAGGTGCGACAGTGCCAAATTTTTTGAAGTTTTCTTGGAATTCTTGTGCTAATTCATTAGCTTTTTTGTCATATGCTGCTTTGTCTGCCCATGCATGACGAGGGTTTAAGACTTCACTTGGAACTCCAGGTACTTCTGTTGGAATTTCAAAACCGAAGATAGCTTCTTTTTCAGTTGGGATAGTGTTCAATTCGCCTTTCATTGCTGCGCGAACCATTGTACGAGTATAAGAAAGTTTCATACGGCTACCGACTCCGTATACGCCACCAGTCCATCCAGTGTTTACAAGGAACACTTGAACGCCATGCTCGTCGATTTTCTTGCCAAGCATTTCAGCATACACAGTTGCGTGTAACGGCAAGAAAGGTGAACCAAAGCAAGTTGAGAATGTTGCTTCAGGTGAAGTGATGCCGCGTTCTGTTCCTGCTAATTTTGATGTATATCCACTTAAGAAGTGGTACATTGCTTGTTCTTTTGTTAATTTGCTGATTGGAGGCAATACGCCAAATGCGTCAGCAGTTAAGAAGACAATCGTTTTCGGATGTCCTGCAACTGAAGGGTCTACAATATTGTCAATTGCTTGCATTGGGTATGCGGCACGTGTGTTTTCAGTTAATGAACCGTCGTTGTAATCCGGAATACGTGTTTCAGAATCCACTACAACGTTTTCAAGTACTGAACCAAAACGAATTGCATCGTAAATTTGGGGTTCGTTTTCACGAGACAAATTGATTGTTTTTGCGTAGCAGCCGCCTTCAATGTTAAACACACCGTTATCTGACCAACCGTGCTCATCGTCACCGATTAGCTTGCGATTGCCATCAGCAGATAAAGTCGTTTTACCTGTTCCCGATAAACCGAAGAACAATGTTACGTCGCCTTCTGGACCAACGTTTGCTGAACAGTGCATCGGAAGAATGCCTTTTTCGGGAAGCAAGTAGTTCATAATAGAGAAGATCGATTTTTTCATTTCGCCAGCGTATTCAGTTCCACCGATTAAAATGATGCCTTGCTCCATTGATACAATGATGAAAGTTTCAGAAGCTGTACCGTCAACTTCAGGGTCTGCCTGGAAAGTTGGGGCATACACAACAGTGAATTCAGCTTCATGCGTTTGTAATTCTTCAGCCGATGGACGGATGAACAATTGGTGAGCAAAAAGATTATGCCATGCGTATTCATTGATTGTTTGGATGGGCACACGTGATTCGTGGTCAGCTCCGGCAAATCCTTTGAAAACGTAAAGCGCATCTTTGTCTTTTAAGTGATTGATCACTTTAGCGTAGAGCTTTTCAAACACTTCGCTTGAGATTGGACGGTTTACATTGCCCCAGTCGACTTTGTTTTTAGAACTTTCTTCTTCCACCATGTATTTGTCTTTCGGTGAGCGGCCAGTGTATTTTCCTGTTTCCGCTTTTACAGCACCTTCCCGAGTTAATACCGCTTCCTTGCGGGATGTTGCTGCTTCCACTAATTGTGGCACTGATAATTGAACATGCACATTTTGGCCAGTTAAAAGTTCCTTCAAGTCGTTTGCAAAGTTCACTGAAGTCATATATATGTACCTTCCTTTTCTGTTATTCCCATAGCAATGGGGAGGATGTATATTCGTTCATTAGTATAACACATTAGGTTTATTAGTCTACACTAATCCACTGCAGAAATTAAAAAAAATGGATGACATTAACACTATATATAGAAAGAGATAGTTGAGCATTTCGAATTTATCGTGTTTTTTCAGCTTGAATCGCAAAGTCAGTCAATTTTATTTGATTAAAATGTTGACATCGCTGTGCTACTTCCGTATGATGAAAAATTGAACGGATACTCTTATTCCGAGCTGGTGGAGGGGGCAGGCCCTATGAAACCCGGCAACCTGCTGCATTTGCAGTGATGGTGCCCAACCTGACACAAGGCGAACAGGCCTTGGATGATAAGAGTGAAAGGTGCTAATGATGATTTTTCCTTTCCTCATACAGAATGAGTGAAGGGATTTTTTTATGAAATGCCCTTAATCCTCGTGTGCAAAGGCCACAAACGGCTTGAAGTTCAATCCAGACTTTCTGGAACGGACTTGACATGGGAAACGAGTACCGTATCAATTTCGAGAGCAATCTCGCAGGATATAAGGAGGAACATTTTTTGAAAAACCGTAGATTATTTACATCAGAATCAGTAACAGAAGGACATCCGGATAAAATCTGTGACCAAATCTCAGATGCTATTTTAGATGCAATTTTAACCGAGGATCCAAATGCACGTGTTGCGTGTGAAACAACTGTCACAACAGGACTTGTTCTAGTCGCTGGAGAAATCACGACATCTACTTATGTGGATATTCCAAAAGTTGTTAGACAAACAGTAAAAGAAATTGGATACACACGCGCTAAATATGGTTTTGACTCAGAAACAAGTGCTGTTCTTACAGCAATTGATGAGCAATCACCAGACATCGCTGCAGGAGTTAACGTAGCGCTTGAATCACGTGATGGCCAAATGACAGATAAAGAATTAGATGATATCGGAGCAGGCGACCAAGGGTTGATGTTCGGATACGCAAACAACGAAACAGAAGAATTAATGCCATTGCCGATTTCATTGGCACATAAATTGGCACGTCGTTTGGCTGAAGTACGCAAAGAAGAAATTCTTCCATACTTGCGTCCAGATGGCAAAACACAAGTAACAGTTGAATACGATGAAAACAATAAACCGCTTCGTGTGGATACAATTGTTATCTCTACTCAACATCATCCAGAAGTGACATTAGAGCAAATTCAACGCAATATTAAAGAATACGTGATTAACGAAGTTGTACCAGCAAAATGGATTGACGAAGATACGAAATACTTTATCAACCCAACTGGTCGTTTTGTTATCGGTGGACCTCAAGGAGATGCAGGTTTAACTGGACGTAAAATCATCGTTGATACTTACGGTGGTTATGCTCGTCATGGTGGCGGCGCATTCTCAGGAAAAGATGCAACAAAAGTTGATCGTTCAGCGGCTTATGCGGCACGTTATGTAGCGAAAAACATTGTAGCAGCTGGCCTTGCAGATAAATGTGAAGTTCAATTAGCTTATGCAATTGGTGTAGCACATCCTGTATCTATCGCATTTGATACGTTTGGAACTGGCATCGTTGATGAAGACACATTAGATGATTTGGTACGCGCAAACTTTGACTTGCGTCCTGCTGGCATCATTAAAATGTTGGATCTACGTCGCCCAATCTACAAGCAAACTGCAGCTTACGGACATTTTGGCCGTACGGATGTTGATTTGCCGTGGGAACGTACAGACAAAGCAGCAATCTTAAAAGAACAAGCTGGCGTTTAAGTTAACAACACGAAAAGGACGACTAGGCAGTGATGCCCGGTCGTCCTTTTTCTGTTTGTTACTCTTTTTGAAGTGATTTATAATAAGCTGCTTTTTCCTTATACTCACGGACAATGCGTTTCATGTCTTCTTTGTCGTCTTCGCGAAGTTCACGGACAACTGTTGCAGGCCGGCCAAACGCTAGCATGCCAGGAGGAATCACTTTTCCTGGCGGCACGAGACTACCGGCACCAACAAATGCGCCTTCTCCAATTTCAGCTCCGTCAAGAATAAGAGAACCCATGCCAACTAACGCACCTTTACGAACCGTGCAGCTATGAAGCGTTACTTGATGACCAATTGTTACTTCATCTTCAAGAAGCAAAGTTTTGCCTGGACTTTGATGAAGCATGCACAAGTCTTGGATATTAACTTTATTGCCAATGATAGTGGGAGAGACGTCACCGCGAATGACGGTATTAAACCAAACGGATGAGTCAGCACCAATCGTCACATCGCCAGTGATTGTCGTATAGTCTGCAATAAAAGCGGATGTGTCGATTTGTGGAAATTTGTCTTTAAATGGATAAATCATGGCAAAGCTCCTTTAAACAAGATAAGATATTCTATAATCGTATCAAAACAAAACGAAACGTCAAATGACAATATAGCGTTAAGAGCTGATCGGCAAGGAAAGGAAGTTTGATTATGTGGAAATGGCAAGCTGAAGGCACAGCTAAAGCAGTAGTGGTGTTAATCCATAGTGCATATGAACAGCATATGCGGTATGCGTGGCAAATTGAAAAATGGCGGTCGGTTGGATTTCATGTATACACAGGGGATTTACCTGGTCACGGAAAAAATGCCGGAGCTGACAACGTTCACCGCGAATCGTTTGATGAATATGAACAAGCAGTGATTGAAATGCTGAAACTTGCATCAAACAATGATTTGCCGGTATTTGTGATTGCGCATGGACTAGGTGCTACGGTTGCGATGAATGTTTTGGGTCATCGAAAATTTAATGTAGCTGGAGTCATTTTTACGTCTCCTTGGCTGCAGTTAAAAAAACTGCCACCAAAAGCGCCCAACGCTTTTCCAGGTGTTGCCCAATTGACAGGTCGTAGAAAAATGGACCACGGCATCGAATTGCGTCATTTAACGCGAGATCAATTTTCTTTTAGTCAAGAAACTGAAAGCAATCTGTATCATACCGTTATTACGGCGGGGTGGTATAAAGAATTGCAAAATTATATGAAAGAAACGGCTGCTGCTATCGAAGTGTACCCACAAATTCCAACGTGTTTGTATACGGCGGAGCGGGATATAATCACCGAAAAAGAAGCGGCTCGTCAATGGTTGCTAAAACAACAATTAACCGAGTTTACTTATAAAGAATGGAAATATTGCTACCATGATATTTTTCAAGAACCTGAAAAAGAAGAAGTTTTTCTAGCTGCACAAGGGTTTATCCATACCGTATTGCGTTCCGTTGGCTATTTGATCGAAGAATAAAAAATGTCTTTTTCAGAGAGGGAAGGAGAGAGACTTATGACGTTAACGTATAGCGTACTAGACCAATCACCAATTTCAGAAGGCAGTTCGCCGCAGGAAGCATTAAAGCAAACGGCTATACTTGCACAAAACGCCGAGAAATGGGGCTATACGCGCTTTTGGGTATCAGAGCATCACGATGCACCTACTTTAGCGGGCTCTTCTCCTGAACTGCTAATAGCGCATTTAGGAGCCGTCACAACTACCATTCGTCTCGGTTCAGGTGGCGTGATGTTGCCTCATTACGCTGCATTTAAAGTTGCGGAAAACTTCAAATTGCTTGAAGCCTTGTACCCCGGTAGAATTGATGCAGGAATGGGTCGCGCCCCTGGTGGCATGCCTCGTGCTTCTTTCGCCTTAAATGAAGGAAAGAAACGCGATACCAGCCTATTCCCTAAAAAAATAGATGAACTCCGGATGTATTTGAGTGATTCCATTCCTGAAGATCACCCTTATTACGGCATGAAGGCGACACCTGTGTCACCTAATATTCCACCTATTTGGATATTAGGATCAAGTAGAAGTTCAGCGCTGCTCGCCGCAGAAAAAGGACTTCCTTATCTATTTGCCCATTTTATCAATGGAGAAGGCGGCCAATCCTTTACGAAAGAATACCGAAGGAATTTTAAATCGCATGAAGGCAGTAAACCTTATGTTGGATTTGCGATTTTTGCTGTTTGCCAAGAAACGCAAGAAAAAGCAGAATGGCTAGCTTCTTCTTTGGATTTATCGCTATCAATGGGAGCACAGGGCATGCCTTCACAAGGCACACCACCACCTGAAAAAGCAGTTGCTTATCCATACTCTAAATTCGAAAAACTATTAGTCGCTGAAAATCGCCGCCGCATGGTAGTTGGGACGCCACAGCACGTTGCAGACCAACTAGAAAAATTAGCTTCTGAATACGAAGCAGATGAAGTTATGCTAGTTTCTGCAGCTTACAATTTTAAGGACAAACTCAAAACCTATGAATTGATTGCAAAAGAAATGAAGAGACGTATTTAAACTGAAATTGCTTTATTCATAGATAGAATGCTAACCACTTCCAATAAAGGAAGTGGTTTTTTGATGCTAAGAAAAAAGATATAGTATTAAACGCGACTAAAATACTGCTGAGTTAAAATATACTGATCCCTTTTATTCATTTTACAATTATTTAAAGGATTTCAAATAAAAGAGAAGAAAAGAACTTAGAGTAACGAAATACTTTTGAATGGAGGCTGTAGAAGGAGCTGAAATATTTTTCTCAAGACCGTTTCTAAAAAAATCATAGGGGTGGAAAATGGATGAAGAAAATGAATGTTACGAAAACAGCTAACAAGACGATGATTCGCAAAAAAATGATGACATTAACAATTGCAGGAGCGATGGTTTTGAGCGCTTCACCATTTATGTCTCCCGCTGTCGGCGCTGTAGGGAATGGACCAGCTTATGGTGGCAACGAAACCATCAATACATCGATACTGACCACATATGATGAAATGGCGGATTTTTTACAAACACAAGAAGCCAAACAAAAAAATATGGAACTTAAAGTAATTGGACAAAGTATTAAAGGGCGTGATTTGTACTTAGTAAAGTATGTGACAAATCCTGAAAATCCGACAATTCTTTTTCTGACTCAACAACATGGCAACGAACAGCTGACAACAGAGGGCGCACTTGAATTTATCAAACACCTTGGAACAGGCAAGATGAAAGGGGTAACAGATGGCGTCAATATTTTAATCGTGCCAATGCTCAATCCAGATGGTGCCATGGGAGATGTGAATTTTTCATTAGATGATTACATAGCGAAAGGAGAGCGGAATCTCACACGCTATAACGCGGACGGCATTGATTTGAACCGTGATCACATTACCAAAATTCAACCTGAAACAAAAGCCTTTCACGAAAATGTGATGAGAAAATATGATATTGATTACATGATTGATTTGCATCATCAAGGTACTCAAAGTGAGCGAGATGGAGAACTGGTTTCCGGGTCTATTTTATATCCGACAACACCGAACGTTGACCCGGATGTACTTCTTAAATCCAAGCAGCTAGGAGCTGTGGTTTTCGATGCCATCGATTCAAAAGGATGGGGCCATTTAGGTAAGTACAGAGGCGGAGACGCTGAAACAATTAGTCGAAATGGCATTGCAGTAGAATATGGGATTTCTACCCTGTTATTCGAGATGCGCGGCATGACGGATCATTATTATGAATCTTATGTTTTGGGACAAAAGAGCAATGGCTATCTAATTAAACAAACCATCACGACACTCGATGCCACAGTTCGCGCAATTGCGGATGATTCTATTGCAAATGCGGATATCTCGTTTTGGGATACACTTTCTTATCAAGAAAACCGTACTTCTGAGTGAGATTTGAATATGTAATGAATGAATTATAATATTAACTTTAATGTTGAAGGAATTTAGATAGTAATAGAAATGGGACCCAAAAAGCGTTCGTAAATGTATATGAAAAATGTGAACGTTCGTAAAACGTGTAGACACGTTTACGAACGTTCTTTTTGTGGTTTTTGTGCTGTTTTTAGAGTGTTCGTAAAGGTGTACTTTTCCGAACGGTTTTTTCTTCAAAGAAAACATTCTCATATCTTTTATTTAATGGTGGAAATTAATGTTAATATTTATATAGAGGCTTCTGAAGATAATTATTCTTTCATTTATTAAGTTCTTGGAAGTGATGATAAACCTATCTCAGCTTATTTACAGAAAATAGTATAAATCTTGGAGGATGGATATGGAATTTAAAATGGGGCTTTATGAAGGACCTTTTAATTCAATTAAATCAGGAAAGAAAACTGTAGAAGTACGGTTAAGCGATCAAAAGAGAAGGGATTTAAGAAAAGGAGATACAATAGAGTTTACAAAGTTACCAGAGGAAAACGAAAAAATTTACTTAGAGATACAGGAGTTAAAAAAGTATTCTTCGTTTAGGGAAATGTATGAAGATATTCCAGCTGAACAACTTGATGCTGTGGGTAGAGGTATAGAAGAGAGAGTAGAAACCATACATAAGATTTATTCGTCAGATTTAGAAAAAGAATGGGGTACTTTGGCGATTGTAATAAAACTGGTTTAGCCAGTTTTGAAAGTAACTTAAGTGCAGTTAAGTTACTTTCAAAATTCAATTTAAAGAGATTAAACGAATAGAGGTGTGATTGATGAAAAAATGGACTGTAATTTGGGTAGTAATTTTCGCCGCGATTTTAGAAAGAGTTGTTCATCATTTGTTTTTAACAGACAGCTTTATAATTCGTTTATTTACTGCACTTATATTCGTAGCAATAGGCATTGGAATTGGCTTGATCGCACAGAAAAATAAGCAATATAAACAAGCTTGAAATATTTTTTGATAAGCTGATGAAATCAGTTCTGAATGTAACTTATTGTGAATTAAGTTACATTCAGAACCTTGGAATAGACAGTATCGAGAGACTTGTTATTTATCAATTAATTATAGGTATGTAATAAAAAAACCGCATATATTTATGCGGTTTAAGACGAATTTATATTTCAAAAAGGATAGAATTTCCTTCTCTTTTTCTTAAAAATTCATCTATAAGAAAAAAAAATATTGCCATGAACGCAGCTAAAACCATTAATGGACCGAGGAAAAAGAAAGAAAGCAAGCCGAATCCAATATGCACTAAAAAAGAAAGGTATACACGATATTTCCTAACATTCGTTGTAACTAAATCAGCCAATAATGAAACAGGTATTCCATAAATAATGTTTCCTAACAAGCAAGATGAAAAAACAAATATAGAAAAAATAAAATCAGTGCTGGATCCTGTTATCACTGTCTTTATATCAAAAATCAAAAGTAAAAAGGTGAAAAGCAAAGAAGCATAAAAGGCAACTTTCCCCTTTCTAATCACAAGTAGGGGTTTGTAGAGCTTTTTCCTGATCTTTGGTAAAAACGTTAACCCAATAATCGCTAAAGAAACTTTTACCGGTAGAGATTCTACTCCAACCCAGATAATAAAAGAAATCAATATAACTACTGATAGATACAGAATAACTTTATACATAGTAACCTCTTTTTTAGTTTATTATATCAAGAATTCAGTTGTTTCAGAGATTATAGTGTAAGTCGATGCTAACAGAAGGAATTAAAGAACAACTTGCATATTTCTCCTTTTTGAACGTAACATAATACTAATTAAGTTACATTCACATCTGTAAGTCTAAACGGATTTAGTCATATTGAAATATTTTCAAAAGAGGTATTTACTTACCAATTTCTAGTGGTATTATAATACTAGTTTTGAAATATTAAATTCATGACTTTGGCAAATGAGTTTTTTGGTTACAGTACAGTTAAGGAGCGAGGATATGGTGTCACGAGAAAGTGTGAAATTGAGTTTATCAATTCTAGTAATAATTTTAATTGTTGCTCTTGGTATTTATCTTCAACAAACTGACGCTCCTATTTACGGCATTCCAGGAATTTTAGAAACACTTTTTACAAAATAAATAGTTGTAGTCGTACAGAAAACTTATTCCATTGGATTCTTCAACCTGATGAAATAGGTTTTATTTTTATTGAATTTGAATGTAACATAATAGTAATTAAGTTACATTCAAAAGTAGGGAAATAAAGGCGGTGAAAGCATGAAATGGGAAGACAAAATATTTGCAGAGAAAGCATTAAAACACCTGCTTATCGGAAGTCAAATTGATGGAGTTAGATTTGGTTCAGAACCAGGAATGGTTTACATCTACTTTGCTCATTACTCTGAGCAAGATCCAGGAATTATATGGCTTCTGATTGAAATCAAAAAAGTTACTGTATTTGCAAATCTGGAACAATTAAAAACAGCTTCCAAAGAAAGTTTGAAAGAACTAGACGATAAAGAATCATTTCAGCTTTTTTTTGAAAATAGAAGAGAAAAAGTGAAAGATGTTTGGTTAGGGTCTGAGTCTCCACATTTATGTATATTGCTCGAATCCGGAAAAGTGTTGTATGTAAATGGAGAAGATGAAAACTATGAATGCTGGCAAATTGGAGACGGTTACGGCTATGTAGAAGATGAGTGGTTAGTTGTGGCTGTACCAGGAAATGCAATAGCTGTATGGAGTCCTGAAGAGTTTAAATGAGCTACTTATAAAAAGAAAAATCGAATGTAACTTAGTAGCAATTAAGTTAAATTCAGATTGGCAACTGGATTAAAGAATGGAGGTTAGATTATGCAAGAGATTATTTAGTTATTGGAGACAAATAAAAAGGGTGTAGAGGAGTCAACGATAAGATAAACGGAACAAAAGTTAAATATTCGTTTCCCGGATCAGTATGTTCAATTGTTTAAATTGGCCAATGGCCCTGAAGTTGGAGAATGGACTCTATTTCCCATCAAAGACCTTAAGAATATGAAAAAAACATGGGACGACGTGGTTAGACAAAATGAGGAAGTTTTGGATGGAGAGATATCCGATGATCTGATTGCGATTGCTGAAGATGGCACTGGGGATTACTTGTGCTTGAAAGTAGAAGATGGGAAAGCAGAAGATCCAGTTTATTTATGGCTCCATGAAACAGATAAAACGGAAGAGCTAGCTCCTACTTTAAAAGATTTTATTATCATCACTCAAGAAGAACTAGAAGATTTTGACGAAGATTGAATGTAACTTAATACCAATTAAGTTACATTCAGATTGACTATTAAAGGAGGGAGAGGCAAATGAAGTTCAGCGTATTAGAAAGAGCATTAGAAAATAATGACGTGGAAAAAGTAGCACTATTATTGGGTGAAATATCCGCGGATCAACATCAGGAAGCAACCAAAATACTGATAAAGTACCTCATCCAAACGGAAGACAAACATTTAAGAAATTTGCTTGCTATCGCCCTACGAGATATTGGAAATGAAGAAGCAATTTCTCCTTTGATTAATTTGCTTAGCGATTCCAGGACACTCGGAAGTAGGGGAACTTTGTTGTATGCGTTAGAACCTTTTGATTGTACGGCGCATTTAGAGATAATTATCCATCAGTTTTTGACTGGGAATTTCGAAGTACAAGCAGGTGCTTATCAACTTATAGAATCCATGAATAGAATCGTGTCTGGTGATGTATTATTGAAATCCCTGCAAAAGGTAAAAGAGCGACTGGACGAAATTGAAAGACAACAAGAATTACATACTGACGTATTAGATTTTCTGTTTGATTTGAATGTAACTTAATCCTAATTAAGTTACATTCAAATCAAGTCAGGTCCAGTGGTTATTCTTCGTCACTAAAGTTGATCCTTACGCCGACTATCTCTTTGAAAATATTGTATTTAATACTTACTTCATACATGCCATCTCCGTATCCTGACATGGCGATCGCGCCCCCAGGGATTGTCCCACCTTGGTCATCCGATGCTACCGTATCCGAACAGGCAACATAGTATTTCAATCCTTTTTCATCCATTTCGATGCCGTAAACGTTTTCTACTTCACCGGGAATACTTTCATCCTTCCCGAATACAGCAGCATCAAAGATGCCAGCCTGTGCAGAATCAACGCCGATCAGCCGATCGCAGACATGCCATTTGCCACTCGGTTTCTTTTCCGCGAAATAGGCCGTTAATGTTTCAACGACTTCATCGTCTGTATAAGAAATAGAGGCTGTCCAGTGCCCTTTTTTTACATTCGATAAATGAACTTGCATCTCTGTGTCTTCGGTTGAGTAACAGGGATCCGTCACGATCAGCTCGCCACTTTCTACTGCGAAATGGCCGATTTCTTGAGACTTTCCGGTATTCTTTTTGGGAACAAACCAATCGATGAACTCATATAAAGTGGACGATTTATTTTCTATATTTCCACTTTTGGCTGTCCAGCGGTAGACATGCTCCTGCATCCACCTTTTTCGGATGCGGTAGCAAAGTTTATCGCCACTCTTACTCTCTCCAATACAAAGCATATCAGCAGGTAAGTTTTCAGGTCTGTTGGATTGGTTTTGAATCATGATGAGTGAAAATAAGACCCATTCGCCAAATTCGGCGCCATTCGTTTCTAGATAAAGATTCTTGAATTCATCTGGGAAAAGTGCCCCTAGTTGTTTTTCAGCTTTTTTTAAATCGACCAATGAAACGCCTGTCTTGATTGATTTCGAATCAATTATATCAATTACTTTTTTCATACCTTATCCTCCATTTGTAATCCGATTGCGAAAGCGAAATTTTGTATTTGTTTTTTCTTGAAAGAGCTACAAAATCGTTTATCACTATTTTACCAAAATCAAGCAGAAAGAATTTTAAATAATTTTTAAATGTAACTTATTAGCAATGAAGTTACATTTAACTTAGCAACTGAGTTAAAGGAGGAAGACGCACAGATGGAAGAAGAACTTGAAAATCTAATGCTGCTTAGTTTCTCAGATCTTTTTTTGGTCCAGTGCCCAAAGTGCAAGAACTGTGCCAGCGTGTTCACTCTCGAAAATCCGCTAGGTGTAGATGAATCAATTGTGGTAAGAGGAAATAAATCTAAGCGGGTCGCTTGTAAAAGCTGTGGCTTTTCAAAAGATATGCATCCAAGAAAACGATCAAATCATTATGAATATGAGTTTAACTTATTTGAACAAAATCCAGAAGCTGATTGGTATTTCGGCCTCCCATTATATCTTCAGATGTCATGTTGCGGGCAGCAGTTATGGTTCTTGAACGAGAGGCATTTGATCTATGTTGAAGCGTATTTACAGAAAACCGTTCGACCGTCCGAGACATATTATATGAGTGTTGAAAGCCGGTTGCCTAAGTGGATGAAGAGTGCTAAAAATAGAACAGAGGTTTTGAAAGCAATCAATAAACTAAAAGGGGAAATATAATTATTTGGGGAAGTTGTTTCGATAAAATATAAAGTAAGCAAGAGCACATTCGAACACGAGCTAATACAGTTACAAGGTTTTTTTGTTTTGGGTACAGAAAAATTAAGTGAAATGAGAAACGGGTTTATGGATATTTCCAACCAATTCGGTTGAGGCTCAACTTTAGTGAATAATTAAATTCGAATGGTGGTGCAAAAATGGAATCTTATCCATCGGAACTGGACTTAATATCTTTATTCGAATGTATGCCAATAAAAAAGGATGAAAAAGAACTATTCGAATACGATGAAACCACTTTTTTATTCCGTACTGAAAACAATGCTTTTGAAGTAATGATATCTCCCTTCTACAATAGATTCTCACTCATAGCAAAAAATATATTAGGGGATGAAGTTATTGGTTATTATAACTTTCACACGGTCAGTAAAATTGAAGTTATCTTAGATCGCAAAAATGATTCCTCGCTGCGCTTATTTATGGAATATGATCGAAGCGAATTCATAACGCTCGTTGAACTTACGTTTAAGCCGGAATTTAAAGTAATTATGAAAGACGTATATAGTTAAAAATAATTCTTTGCAGTGTGCCTATGCCTATATCATTATTCAACGGAACTTTAACCGGTCTAAATAAGAGCTCGGGTAAAAAATATTAATGAGTAATCAGTTTCCATATCTCGAATTATCGAAAGAGAAGAAGCTCAATCATGAGTTTTTTCTTTTTTTGTCTGAATAAGGTTACTTTTACGAACGCTTTTCTGAGGGAATCTGATAACAGAAATATAACGAAGTAGAATTTCAGAAAGTTCTATTTATAATCAAAAATAATGGATATAATTGGTATGATGAAAGAAATCAATAAATCTACTACTTGAAATGGGTTGGACAACTTATGGAGATATCTTTAAATTTGTTACAAGAAGTCGATGCAGAAGCGTTATTTAAGTTTGAGTCTGAAAATCGATGGTTTTTTGAAAAGATGGTTCCAAGTCGAGGAGACGATTACTATTCTTTCGAAACATTTTTAAGAAGACATCAAGAATTGCTGAAGGAACAAAAGGAGGGCCTTTCTTATTTTTACCTGATCACCAATGATGTTGGAGAAATTGTAGGAAGAATCAACTTGTTTGATAAAAAAGATGACATAGCAGACATAGGATTTAGAGTAGGCGCAATATACGTGGGAGAGGGAATCGGAAATCAGGCATTAAATCTACTATTGAAAACTGATCTAAGTGTGAAACAAATACGTGGGAAAACGACGACTGTTAACCATGCATCGCAAAAGGTGTTAGAAAGAAATGGGTTTAAGCAAGTTCGAGTAGGCGAAGAAGAATTCGAAATGAACGGGAAAATAATGAAGTTTATACATTATTTGTGGGAAAATGAAAATCCTCGTTTGTAAAAGAGAATGAATCGATTTTATTGCTACTCAATTTATAAAAAAATTAAGAAAGTCTGTCTTACGTTTCAATCAGATTCGAACCTGCTTATTAAAAGTTTGAGACCAATATAAGGTTAAGAAATTTGCCTTGGTGAATGTAACTTATGTGCAGTTAAGTTACATTCAGCAAGTTACAAAGTACAAAAAAGAAGGAGGATTTGTATGAAAAATAGAATCTTGTTCGCGGTTATTTTATTTTTTGTCTTAGGATCAGCCGCGATTAGTGGTACTGATTCAATTAGTCAAACGGCTAAATCAATATTCCATGGCATCGGTATGCTTACTCTAGGCATAATCGGAATTGTTAGTCTGTATAACTTTTTCGAAAAAGAGAGAAAAAAAGAAAGTATGTAGTTCTCATTAAATTTTAAGTTCTTATTAATTTTTGTTCCGAATCTGAATGTAACTTAATGTGAATTAAGTTACATTCAGTTTCTTATTTTCAGATGCTGCTTAACTACGTAAAGTAAGGGAGGTCCAATTCATTGAAGTATTCACAACGGGAGTTTTCCCTTGAACTAAAAGAGTTGATAAAAGATACTGAACAATCATTTTGTGCTTATAACAAAGTATTGCTAAATGAATACGGATCAATTTTTACTAATATAAATAAGAAACTTGTCCTCGAATTAAAAAAATTAGGAAAAGACCCATTTGAGCCTAATTTTTATTCTTTCGTTTCTGTAGAAATTGAATTAGATAAAATCACAAAAGTTAAAATTGAAGTTCCGATATGGAAGACAAAAGCGTACTTCAAGGGTATTCCCCTTCCCCAAAACATCCCTGGGGGTCAAGTTTTCGGGAAGTTAATAACATTGGAAGTAGCTAAGGACGTAATGAAAGAATTTATTGAAGACAATTCTAAATAAAAGAAATCTTAGTTTTGAATGTAACTTAATAGCAATTAAGTTACATTCAATCTCCATTGTTTACAATCGATGTTCCAACTGGAAAATAGCTGGCCAACTTTTCAATTGTCGAGAAACAGGGTTCGGTTGTATAGAGGTTAAACCCATCCCCGTCATGCCAAATTTCGAGAACTGTCGATGCACCATTCATATCAAAGTGAGGCCATATCCAGGTCTTCTCACGTCCAAACCACCCCTTTTCTATCACAGGTTTATACACGATATTATCCCTGAAAGAAAAGGCGTAGAAGTTATTACAAGTTGCTATCCAAAAAGTTTCTTGTAAAACAAAAGTCAGTGAAGAAGGTTTTTCGATTGTGAGTTTAAAAACAGGAAAACGTTTGTTTTTCAGCCCCTCAAATCTTAATGCGTACTCAATGTTTTTACCTTTGAAAAGGCGCTCTAAATCATCTTCCATTCCACTAAACGGTTCAAATGTAAGACAGAGTGGAAATAGGGCTTTCGTACAAATGAACTCAACTAGCATTTCACATGTCGAATCAGAATTAGGATCATTAGCGGATTCTGAAGGGCCCATATCAAACTTCACAAGGTTTTGAACGTTGTCGCATAAGAACATTTCTCCATCCGAACCAATAGTTTCATGATTGATGTAGAACTTACTCATAAGTTTTACCTCCTTTACATTGAAGAATATCTCTAGTTCTTAGTATCACACTTTAATCTGGAATTTACAGTTTACATAACGTTGGTTGAATGTAACATAAGTCTAATTAAGTTACATTCAGTTTCCCTATTTCATAAGCTTTGTTAAAAAATCCATCAAAACTAATTTCAAAAGAAAATATGATACATTCAAAAGTCGGTGCTATGAAGTTTGAAAGCTCGAATTTCAATAGGATTGGGGTTTAGTTATCAAGTATTATAGAAGAAAAAGCTTGTAAATCTGGTATTGGAATTATTTAAGCCGTTATTAACCAGATTCGTATTTGCAGCGAAACCATTGCTGCTTATGAGGTGATTCCACGGACACTACATGGTTAAGGCAGGATGTGTGATACTAAATGTCACTCAAGACCATAAGGAGGAGATTGTTGAGTGTTATTTAGAGGCTTTAATTTTCAAGATCGCTCATCACAACATCATAAACCTAAACAAAGTCAGTTTTATGTGGAAACCAACTGCATTGTTTATCTCTTTGAACAGTTTTTACCTAAACTTCATTTTAATGATGTAAGTAGTGTCCAATTTGAGTGTTATCCAAATGCAGAATTGGCTTATCAACCTGTCATCATGGATGGGTTACTACCTGTAACGATCCCCTATAATGTAAGTGATTTTTACGATCTATCCGATCTAGAGAAAAAGAAAAAGACACTTGACCTAATGATGGATGGATTACGGGTTATTTGTAAAGACAAGGGTTGGGATGAAGAACCATTTTTATATGCGTATCAAAAGGTAGTCGAAAAAAATTATACATTCAAAAAAACGTATAAAAAGCCAAAATCCAGTCCCAATCGTAAATTGAAAGCGAAAATTGAAATAGAGATTGGGATATATGATTGTACGGCTTCACTAGTAGTTGAAGATAAAGAACAAAAGCACATCTATTCAGAAGTCCTTTATCAAACAGAGCCAATATTCGAATTGCTCTATCCATTATTGGGAGATATTAAATGGGTAGGTAATGATGAAGTCAGGGTTCATGAAAGAAAACCATGTGAACATCAGTTTAAAACAGTTTATTTACAGTAAAAAAAGCGCAAATTCATATGTCAGAACTTCTAGAATAATATTTTACCGATGATCGATAGAGTTCTTAATCGCCAAAAGGAAAAAAGCTCAACTATGAGCTCTTTGCCTTTTTGATTTGTCAAAGTGTACTTTTACGAACGGTTATTTTAACCTAAATTCTTTAAAAAGCAAAAAGCCATCAGAATGAACTGATGACTTAAGATAGTAATATTTTTAAAGTTCTTTTGTTAATTAATCTTTTTCTTTATATTTCAATTATAGCATTATAGATTTTGAATTATAAGACTTTTAATAACCCAATTTAATCCATATCATGAAAGAGAAAGATTTGGAGGGATACCATTGAGGTTTTATTCGTTCAATAAAGAAAATGGAAAACGTATCACTGCATTTAACTCGAATTTTATCATGACGCGAATTGCCAAGACAGAAAGCGCAACTCATACAGGAATTGTTTTTCTTAATCCTGGCGAGACAATTGGGTTTCATCAAGCTGTGGTTCCACAAATTCTGCTAGTGATAGAAGGGGAAGGATGGGTGAGAAGTTATACACAAGAAAAGCAACGGATCAAGAAAGGGGAAGCCGTTAGTTGGGCAAAAGGCGAAGGTCATGAAACGACCACTGAAAACGGGTTAACAGCCTTGATAATTGAAGCTGAAGAATTGCTGCCGTTTGATTCTACCAGTTCCCCGAAAACCTAGACTTTAAGCTGCTATTTAATTAATTCGAGTTTACATATCAAAACTTATAGGAAGGGGAGAAGTGTTAGATTTAGCTTCTTTCCTTCTTTTTGTTCATTTTAGAGTACTTTTACGAACGAAATTGTTTCTAAAAACATCCACCCATCAAGTCGAATTTAAAAGAGGAAAGATGAAATAATTGAACTTGTCTCTTAAACAGGACAGGAACAACGGTGTATTTCATTGGTCAATAAGAATCTCAAAGTGAATAGTGAATTTGAAATCCTAGTTTTCGATTGAAGTTCTTCCACCCAATTTATTGCCTTATGCTCCTGAATCAATCGATAAAATCATGAAAAGCATAAACCATATTCTCAAAAGTATATTCTTCTTCATCGATATGATGCTTATCAATGTACTCAAGCATGGCTAAATGTCCTTTTTCTTGATATTTTTTAAAGACTGTTTCGCCTTGAGCGACAAACCAATGGCCGAAATCTTGATAGAAAGTATCGTCACCGCCTTCTACAATCCCGCCTTCTTCACTATCAATATGCAGCTTTTCAAACTCATCATTCACAATTTGGTTGTAAATATTTTTCCATTCTTCATACAGCTTTTCTATAGTTACTTTATCGTATCTATTCATTATATCTATCAGATTTTCATATTGCTGTTCACTCGGCAAATATTCTTTTCCTTTTTTGGACTCCTCAATGATATCCCATAATAACCGTCTCATGTATTATCCTTCATCCTCTCAAATTTCTACAGTTCTTATTTTCTGAACAAATACATTTTCAATATATTATAACGATAAATTTCCTCTAATGAACGTCATAATGGTAATTAAATTAACTTTCCCTATTATTCAAAAACATAAAGTTATAATTGAATTGACAAATGTTTTAAGACTTGCATTTTTGATTTAAGGCATAGAATCATTCAAATACAGTTGAGTAATATCAAATTTTTATAGGTTACATTCGAAAATACTATCCTTATTTAAATCATTAATTTTAAAGGAAACAAAAAACTTTTAAACGAATAAACAGTTTACATATGACACCTTATCGGAAGCTACTTATAGTGAAAAGGAGAGAAGGGGCTGCACGTAGCGCATCTTTTCTCCTTTTTCTTTGCGAAAGTGTAATTTCACGAACGGTTATATTTATAGAAAAGTTAGTAAAGACATCTACTATAAAAACTATAGAATGGTAAAATAAGTATATAATTTAGTTAGTAAAAGTAAGTGAATGAAAATAATACTGAACTCACCAAGTTCTTAGATTTTAGAGGGAGTGTGGATATGGAGAAGAAAAAGACTAACAGTTCTTACCTTTATTTAATAATCGGTGCCATTGGTATGCTCTTACTAGTATTTGGCCTTCTAGAATATATATCGTTCGTTGGAAGTACAACTACACCTAGTTTCTTATTAACTTTTGCTGGTTTTCTAATACTAGTCCATTACATTTACTATTTAGAAAAGAAGAGTGGCATTAGTAATAAAGTTATCTGGGTTAAGTCTGGTCTGCTAGCTCTCTCACTACTTATTTTCACCTACACCTTTTATTAGAAAGTGAATGTAACTTATGTACAGTTAAGTTACATTCGAAAATGACTTTATAAGGGGGCAAAGGAACGAAAAAGATTTCTTTATTGATTATTCTTTTACTTGGCTTAGCTGGTTGTAGTAATGGCGGAATTTATGAATTTTCGGGGACTACCGATAATTGGGAAGTTTTTTATATGGTCGATGTCATTAACGAAGATGAACAAGAAGCGACTGGAACTCTTAAGTACGTGGGAAATGGACCAATGCCAGAAACAGTAAATTCTAAAATTGGAACCACATTAACCAAAATGGGGCAAACAGGAACACCGTTAACAGACGGAAAAGCCAAAATTGGTAGTGGCTGTGAAGGTTGCGGAACTTTTCAAAAAAATGATGAGCTTGAAATGGAAATTATGTGGGATGGACAGACAGAAAAATTAATACTGACGGATATAAAATAGTTGATATCAGAGTATATTTAAAGTTTTGCTGTCTTTTTTTGAATGTAACTTATTGTGAATTAAGTTACGTTCAGACATTCATTCCACAAAAGTTGGAGGTAAACAAATGACAGTCGGAATCGATTTTTATATTGCCAGTACACTAAAAGAAATACCTAAATCCGAAAAACATGTGAAGTTCGAGGAGGATCTGCAAGATTATCTATTGAAAAAGGAGGGAGATCCAGCAAAAAAGTACGGTCTCCTTTTAAACCTGGATCAATATAGTGATCGAATGTTTTCAGCTAGAGAAGTAAATGAACTGGTCATTATTTGCGAACATCTGCTAAATGAATACAGTGTCACCGAAAAGAAACAGTGGAAAGTGGACAAAAGAACAAAGGGAATCAACTGTTTTGCTGAAGAATTGAAAGTGCTTTGTTTGGCTGCACTGGACCGAAAGAAAAAAGTGATTGCAGTAGGAGACTAATGATATAAAGAGTAGAAACCATTACCTTTATAAAACTAGGTTCTGTCAGACATTGCTATTGATTTCACTTGTTTAGAATAGGCTATTTAGTTGAGTGAGTCGTATTTAAAGAAGGTAGGAAACAATAGTATAAATTTCCCGGGAGTAGGTCAAATATGTTTAGAGAGATAAGCAATATCAAATTTAATTTTTTTATTGGTCAAAGGGTTACAGAGGTAAATACAGAAAAAAACGCGCCTTTAGGAATGACTTTTGAAAGAGCAACTTCAATAATCGAATGTCCTTGGAGATTGAGATTGGCCACTGAAATCTTGGTGGGGTATTCAGATTGTCTCTATGCACCAGAAAGATTTTCGCACAAAGATGTAGAAAAGGTGCTACTGGGGAAAAAGATAAAACATATCTTTTTGTATGAAGAAATAGCCGATTTAATTATAGAGTTTGAAGGCAATATTTTTCTTGAATTGTTTCATGAAAGTAATTACTTTGAAGGGTGGGAATTACAAGGAGACAATGGCTTTCATTTATATTCCTTACCAGGGGGTTCTTATGCTTTGGATGAACCTTTGTAAAAGTTCTGTTTTAAAGTTTTAACTTGTAGTCTCAAAGGGATACAGGTTTACATATTCCGGATTATCGGAAGTAAATAATCCGTCAAATCATATACCTAATTATTATATATAATAAAGGCAAGGCAGTATAGAAGGCATTAAAGCCACTATCTGCCTTTTATTATTTCAGCGGTCGGATAGACTTTTAAACTTCTATTTTTAAAAATTTGAAACTAAAATCTTAAAACTTACGTCTATGGGGTGTTTAGGAAGGGGCGGTGTAATAGTTGGCTAAGAATCTTAGAGATAAAAAATTAAATGATGAACACATTGAACAGGTTATGAGTGCTTACGGTGAATACTTGATGCGGTTAATTTATCTATATGTGAAAGATTGGTCGATTGCGGAAGATATCCTTCAAGAAGTTTTTTTACTTATTATCAAAAAGCCAATCAGTTTGAACATCGCTCTTCGCTGAAAACGTATCTATCTAAAATGGCAATCAATCGGTGCCATGATTATTTGCGAAGCTGGAAAAATAAACGAATTATTTTTACTGAGACTGTTGGGAATCTACTATCGAACTCAAAATCAATTGAAGAATCGTATGAATTAGAATCAGATATTTTCAATTTAACAAGATATGTCTTAGACTTGCCGATCAAATACAGAGAAGCCATTCTTCTTTATTATTATCATGAATTCACTATTAACGAAATATCCAAACTGCTGAACTGTCCGGAAAGTACGGTGAAAACGAGATTGCACAGAGCTAAAAGTTTGTTAAGAAACACTGTTGATACAAGCGAGTGGGAGGGATTCCAGGATGAACAAATTTAAGCGGGATATCGATGATTTTATTGGCAAAAGCCCGAGGTTTAGCAAATCTTTACAACGTAATATGCTACTTCAAATGCAAGCTAAAGAACGGCCACATAAATTTACTGTAAAAAAATATGAGTGGTTCATATATGCAGCGGTTTTTGTGATCTTATTGACAGTCGTTGCGCTTTTTGCAATCCAGATTGTTAACGATAAAGGGCAAGTGCCGCAACTAACATCTACTGGTGGCATAGAAAAATCAGTAGTGACTGATACAGATACAGATGTGGACATCCCCGTTTTTGCGGAATATACGCAGCCACTAGAAATTTTTGAGTTTAACTATGATGCGATGGATAGAGGCAATCATGAGTATGCAGAATATCCGCTAGTAATTAATCCATTGGCGTATAAAGACAAAAAGATATCGCGCGGAGATGTTGTTAAATACGAATATGATTTTTTTGATGGAATGCAAGAAACCATCTCTCGGGTTATCGGTTTGCCGGGGGAAACAATTGAAATTTTAGACGGGCAAATTTTTGTTGATGAACAAAAATTGGATACATTTTATGGTAAGGCTCATCGCTTAGGAATTGGCTCTCTTGAAGAATACAATGCATGGTTTGAAAAAAATGCATCCCCTAACAGCAGCACTTCGGGAATGGAAGAGATTTTTCAAATGAGTATGGAAAAAATTTATTTAGGAGAAGATGAAGTTTTTCTCATCGGGGATGATTGGTTTAGAAGCAGTCAGCATTCATTGAAAGTAGAGGCAATACAAGCGGAAGTATTGGGTTATTATAAACCATAAAGAGTGGTTATTACACAGCCTTTCTTCAATACAAAGTAAGTATTAATTAATGAGCAGGCTTTATGATAATGTTATACTGGCTCTAAATAGTTAGGCTAGGGAGGTTCCATATGGAAGTCATATATATTGCGGGTGGATGTTTATGGGGAGTACAAGCGTTTATCAAAACCTTGCCTGGAGTAAAGGCGACAGAAGCAGGACGAGCAAATGGGACGAGTCATACACTTGATGGGGACTATGATGGCTACGCGGAATGTGTAAAAACAGAGTTTGATCCAGCAATATTGACGATTCAAGACTTAATGGCGTATGTATTTGAAATCATCGACCCCTACAGTTTGAATCGGCAAGGGCAAGATGTTGGTGAGAAATACAGAACAGGCGTGTATAGTGAAAATCCAAAGCATTTAGAAGAGGTAAAGACATTTATTCGTGAGAGAAGCGATTGTGAACGTATAGTTGTTGAAGTGCTGCCTCTTTCTAACTATGTAAAAAGTGCAGAAGAACATCAAGATAGGCTAACGAGATGTCCGGATGATTATTGTCATATCCCAGAAAAGTTGTTGAGTAAATATAAATAGTTTATGTACGTTATTACCGATAGAGAAGCTCCAGTGAGGGCTTCTTTTTTATTTCATAAATATTAGTGGAAGTAAAGTAAGCATTACAGGAAGGTTAGAATGTGGAACATCGCATTAAAGAGCGAAGAACATCATTTGGGTATACGCAAGAACAGCTGTCTGAGAAATTAGGTGTTTCAAGGCAAACAATCATTTCAATTGAGAATGTACGTTATAAACCGACTTTGGAATTAGCGTATAAAATCGTTACTTTATTTCAACTTCGCATTGAAGATGTCTTCATATTTGAGAAAGAGAGTGAATAAGTATGGAAACAAATCAACTGTTGGGTCTATTGGGATTATTACTCGGAGCAACGGGAGGGCTGTTCGAACTGTGTGGGCACGGAAGAAAGCTGCAGAAAACACCGGACGGTACGCAAGTATCACTATGAAAGCTTTAGCAAATGCCTGGAAGATC
The DNA here is from genome assembly GCF_001687585.2 of Planococcus halocryophilus. Classification (GTDB taxonomy): domain Bacteria; phylum Bacillota; class Bacilli; order Bacillales_A; family Planococcaceae; genus Planococcus; species Planococcus halocryophilus. The sequence goes on from NZ_CP016537.2 coordinate 1,227,330, forward strand.
ACATTGGTCGCCATGTATATTCAGTTCATCTTTGTAATTTTCGGAATGGAGTTGGCAGTAATTGAAGTATTAGGTACTTTACTGATTATTCATTTAGCTGGTTGGGCGATTTCTACGGCGTATTATAATTCCAAACTTTAAGCGGGCCGAGGAGTGATCCTATTTTTTATACAAAGAAGAGCTACACCTTCGTAGCTCTTCTTTGCGTTCAGTTGTTTCTTAAGGTAAAAAAATAAATATAGAGCAACAAATTAAGCTATGATAATTAAATTCTGAGCCTTTCTAGTTTAAAAATCTCATAATTTAAAATATTATAACTTCTAATATATTACATAAATATTTCACAATTAGAATAAATTGAAATACTGCTGTAACAGAATAAGGATTCCGAGCTGTTATACTGAACATGTTGCATTAAATGGAGGCTTTTGTGTTATTTCAACTTAACATTCAAAATATACATAGATGAAACACTCGTAATTATTGAAAGGGGATAAAACACGTGATATCGAAATGGCTAGTAACTAGTTTATCCTCTGTATTAGCTTTATCAATATTGATACCGACAGCTAACGCAGATACATTAAATGAATTAGAGCAGAAACAGCAACAAACAGAGCAACAAAAAAGTGAATTAACTTCTGATATTAGTGAAAAAGCGGGGAAAATCAATCAAAACGTATCAAAGTTAGACCAATTAACAGCGAAAATCGAAGAATTGAACACACAAATTACCGGTACAGAAACAAAAATCAGTAATGTTCAAGCGAAAATCGATAAAACTAAAGTAGAAATTGACGAGCTGAAAAAGTCAATTGAAGAACTTGAACAAAAAATAGAAGAACGTGAAGAATTGTTGAGAGAACGAGCTCGTGCAATCCAGTTAAGTGGCGGTTCTGTAGATTACATAGATGTCTTACTTGGCGCAAATAGTTTTATTGATTTTATTGATCGTTTTTCTGCGGTGAATACGTTAATAGAAGCAGACAGAGAAATCATGCGGGAACAAGCGGCAGATAAAAAACTGCTAGCTGAACAAAAAGAACAAGTAGAATCCAAGTTAGCTGAACAAGAATCCCGACGTTTAGAATTGGTTGGGTTAAAAGCTTCATTAAGCAGTAAAAAAACAGAACAAGCACAAGCTGTTCAAAACTTAGAAAAAGAACAAAAACGACTGGCAGCTGAAAAAAATGAGTTAGAATTTGAACATGCCGAAGTTCTTGAAGTTAGTGCAGATTTGGAAAAACAAATCATGAACGAACAAGCACGTTTAGCTGAAATTGCTAGAAAAGAAGAAGAAGAACGTCAGCGGAAAATTGCTGCTGAAAAAGCTGCAGAAGAGGCTCGTCTACAAGCAGAAGCAGAAGAGGCTGCAGCTGCTAAAGCCGCAGCAGAAGAAAAAGCTCGTGCAGAGGCAGAAGCACAGGCTCAAGCTAAAAGTAGTGCCAAAGCTGAATCAGTAAGCAAGTCGAAAGCCCCTACACCTGCTGTGACTCCGCCAGTAAAAGTAGAAGTTGCACCAGCACCAGCACCTAGTGCGATGTTTATTTGGCCTGCTTCTGGACGACATTCTTCAGGCTTTGGTGGACGTGATATCGGTGACGGTGCCGAATCGCATCTTGGACAAGACATTGCCAATGTAACGGGTACGCCAATTTCTGCGGCGGCAACTGGTTATGTTTCCTTTGCTGGAAACATGGGTGGCTATGGTAACGTAGTAATTTTAACTCACTCCATTAAAGGTCAAACGTATGCGACTGTTTATGCTCATATGAGTGCTATTAATGTTTCATCTGGACAGGCCGTTTCACAAGGTCAAAATGTTGGACTCGTTGGCAGCACAGGACGATCTACTGGACCACATCTTCATTTTGAAATCCATGTTGGTCCATGGAATGGCGCTCGCTCAAATGCAGTAAATCCAATGAATTATTTTTAAAATAGTTATAAAATGAAAGATTTAACCCGACCGGTAGCACTTTAAAAAGTGCGCCGGTTCGGGTTTTTTTATTTCAATTAGATGAACTTGTTCATTTCCGATTAATCCGACTGGCTTTGGGTATAGAAGTAAAAGACTGTACAGCAAGTTAGTAAATTGTGAAATAGATAATTTATGTTCGCAGTGTCAGCAAAAGGAGGATGTAGAGTGGATAATTCAATCAAAGCTTTTGTGTTCGATGTTTACGGAACCTTGTTTGACGTTACGGCGATAAAAAAAGAATGCGAGGAATTATATCCTGGATACGGTGAAAAAATCAGTCAGACATGGAGATCCAAGCAAGTGGAATATTTTATGTTGCGCCAGCTGATGGATAATTATGCCACGCTCTATGCCATTACACATGATGCATTAAAATATGCACTTAACGAAAATGACTTGCAACCAAGTAAAGAAAACGAGCAGAAGTTGTTAGCTGCATATCTGCATTTACCGCTTTACTCAGAATCTAAAGAAGTTCTTACGCAGTTAAAAGATAAAAACTTAGTGATTTTTTCAAATGGCTCTCACGATATGCTGGATCCATTAGTTAAAAATGCCGGTTTAGATGAGTTGTTTGATCAAATTTTGAGTATTGATGACGTGAAACAATTTAAACCAACACCGGCATCTTATCAATATGCGTTAGAGCAACTTGGAATCGAAAGTCATGAAGTTCTCTTTATGTCGTCTAATGGTTGGGATGTATCGGGTGCGAAAAGTTTCGGATTTCAAACAGCTTGGATCAACCGAAAAGGAATGCCGGTCGAAGAGCTTGATCTAGAGCCGGATTATATATTTGATGATTTAACTGGATTGTTAAAGTGGAAATAAAGTTTACTTGATTGTGTTTTAAAAATAAGGAGGAAACTAACTATGACAATATTGCAACTAGGGGATAAAGCACCATTATTTGAACTACCATTAGCAGAAGGTGGCACTTATTCTCTTGAACAAGATTTGACGGATCGTCCAGGTTGGAGATTTTTGGTCTTTTTCAGAGGATCATGGTGCCCAGTATGTAACCAAGATTTAAAAGAAATTGAAGAAAGCCTTTCTTATTTTGAAGGAAAAGACGTTTATTTTACGGCTCTATCAACGGATAGCCAAGAAAACTCATTGGGGATGAAAAATGAGCATAGCTTAAGCTTTCCACTCCTGTCTGACCTTACAACAGATTTGTTGGACCAGTACGGAGCTTATTACCACGGAGAAGATGCACCGTATGAAGACCATGGAATCCACGGGGAAGCTGCTCATTATTTGCTTGATGAAAAAGGGAATATTCTTTATCAACAGCAGCAAACGAGCCCTTATGGACGTCCGAGCGCAACAGAGCTTCGCAAAGTTGTGCAGTATATTAAAAAGAATTTAAAGGGATAGTTAATAGCAAACTAACATCAAATATACTTAAAAAAACCTTTGCCTATTTTTAGGCGAAGGTTTTTTTTCGACATTAATTCTCTAAATAACGATATAAAGTGGATCTACTGATACCGGTTTTTTCTTTGATTTCAGCTAAGGTAAATTGTTTGCTTTCATACAGTTCGATTGCTTTTTTTACATTTTCGTCTGCTTTTCTGGGGCGACCAGAGACGATACCTTTTTCTTTGGCAAGAGATAAGCCTGCTTTGGTTTTTTCGCTAATGGCATCACTTTGAAAGTCGGATAAGCAGCTTAAAATTTTAATGAATGGGTACTCTTTTTCGTTATTTGTATCAATATTTTCATGGATAGAAAAAAAAGTGGTCTTTTTTGTTTCTAGTATGTTTAAAAGCTCTACTAACTGCCGAGTAGAATCCGCAAAAGTGTATAGCTTGGCAACAACTAGTCGGCTACCAACTTCTACTTGTTCCAACAAATTTTCAAGTTGCAACCGATTTTTTGGAGAGGCGTGCATTTCTACATATATTTTAGTGCAGCCGAAACTTTTAAGAAGCATGAGTTGTTGTTGGCACTCTGGATCTTCAACGCTAGGTCTTGCGTAACCTATCAACAAGTTAAAATCCCCTTTCATAGCGAGTCATATCTATCATAGCACAAGGTAAAAATGTTGATAGTTCCAAAAAGGTTCTTTTTTGGGTAAAAAGATGATACACTGATTTTATTGGTAAAACGGATCGGCTTTTATGAGAGTTAAAAGTCAAAAAAAATGTAAGAGGAGTAAGTGAATATGTGGAGAAAAATTAAGACGCAATGGTTCGGAAATGTACGAGGAGATGTCCTGGCGGGAATTGTTGTCGCTCTGGCATTGATCCCGGAAGCTATAGCATTTTCAATCATCGCCGGAGTGGACCCAATGGTCGGGCTGTACGCTTCATTTAGTATCGCGGTTATTATCGCGTTTGTAGGAGGTCGCCCCGGTATGATTTCTGCGGCAACCGGAGCCATGGCGCTGCTAATGGTACCGTTGGTGCGGGATCATGGTTTGGAATATTTATTGGCTGCTACTATTTTAACGGGCGTTATTCAAATCTTATTTGGAGTTTTTAAAGTCGCAAAAGTGATGAAATTCATCCCACGTGCAGTAATGATCGGATTTGTTAATGCACTTGCCATCCTCATCTTCATGGCACAAGTGCCGCATTTTATCGGCATCAATAATTTAACGTATGTTTTCGTAGCTATTACGCTTGCCATTGTCTACATCGTTCCCAGGTTCTTTAAAGCAATCCCAGCGCCATTGATTGCGTTAGTGGTCTTGACGGGTGCTGCAATTTACGGGGGACTAGATTTGAGGACAGTAGGGGATTTAGGTGCTATTAGTCAAACATTGCCGACTTTCCTTCTGCCTAATGTTCCATTTAACATGGAAACTTTACTGATTATTTTACCTTATTCTCTAGCTTTAGCAGTGGTTGGGTTACTTGAATCCTTGTTAACAGCGAATATTGTAGATGATATGACAAGTACAACAAGTGATAAAAATAAGGAGTCTCGAGGACAAGGAATCGCCAATTTTGTCACTGGATTTTTCGGTGGGATGGCGGGATGTGCCATGATTGGTCAATCTATCATTAACGTCAAGTCAGGTGGAAGAGGCAGACTGTCGGCTTTTGTAGCCGGTGCGTTCCTCATGTTCCTCATCATTGTTTTAGGAAATGTCGTGGTACAGATTCCAATGCCGGTTTTAGTCGGAATCATGATTATGGTATCTATCGGCACCTTTGACTGGTCGTCATTTAGTTATTTAAAAAAAGCGCCAAAAGCCGATTCTATTGTTATGCTGGCAACAGTAATGATTGTTGTCTACACACATGACCTTTCAATCGGTGTGCTAGCAGGCGTACTGTTGAGTGCTATCTTCTTTGTCGCAAAGATATCGAAGATTAAAGTGAAGAAAAAATTATTGGAAGACACGTATTACGAAGTAGTAGGTCAATTGTTCTTTGCTTCAGTTGAAGATTTCCTTGAAAAATTTGACTACGAAACGCAAGGACAGACGGTTATCATTGACTTTACCGAATCGCATATTTGGGATGATTCTGGCGTTGGTGCCGTCGATCGGGTTGTCTTGAAATTCCAGGAAAATGGCAATAATGTAAAAATTGTTGGCTTGGATACAGGCAGTCAGAAGCTGATTGATCAGCTAGCGGTCTTCAACAATCAACATGTAAAATTCCCAACCCATTAAAATAGTAGAGGAGTGCTGGTGCATGTATACTCGAATATTATTAGCAGTGGACGGCTCGGAACATTCCGAGCGCGCTGCAAAAGAAGCTGTGAAATTAGCAAAAGGATCAACTAAATCTCAAGTAACCATTGTTTTTGTGGCAGATTATGATGATTCTAAAAAAGAAGTTTTGCATAGTGGCAGTTCCTCGGAACTTGACCTTAAACGTAGAAAAAATCTTCAGCCGGTAGAAGATGCGTTAAGTGCGGGAGGCGTCAATTACAAAGTGGAAATTCTCCATGGTACACCTGGACCTGCCATTGTTGAATATGCTAACCAAGATGAATTCGACGTACTTGTCATCGGCAGCCGCGGCTTGAACTCACTTCAAGAAATGGTTCTTGGTAGTGTTAGTCATAAAGTGGTGAAACGTGCAAATTGCCCCGTTTTAATTGTAAAATAATAGGACGAATAAAAAGAGCTCAAAGGGGCTCTTTTTTTGTGAGGGAGGGTTGTTATGAAGAATACAAAGGAAAACAGGATTAATGGAAACGGTGTGATCCAGACGCCATTTTATTACGGCTGGGTAATTGTTATTCTCGCGGGATTGTCTCACTTTTTTTCTGGACCTGGACAAACCTATTCAAACGCCATTTTTATAGATTATTACATAGAAGAATTTGGCTGGAGTCGCTCGACAGTGTCCGGTATTTATTCATCAGCGACACTTCTTGCAGGATTTTTATTGTTTATCATCGGTCGAATGATTGATAAAGTCGGTGCGCGAAAAATGGCGATTGCCGTCTCCTTAATCTTAGCAGCAGCCAGTATATTTAATAGTTTCGTGGTCAATTGGGTGATGTTGTTTATGGGTTTTTTCGCTATACGGCTATTTGGTCAAGGCTCGATGACACTTGTTCCAAACGCGTTAGTGCCTCAATGGTTTATACAAAAACGTGGTCGTGCGCTTGGGTTAGCTGCGCTAGGTGGGATGATTGGATCCGCTGCATTTCCATTGATCAATGTTTGGCTAATTGAAGCTTATGGTTGGAGAACGACTTGGCAAATTCTTGGTGCATCCATTGTCCTGATTTTTACACCTTTAGCATTTTTCTTTATACGAAATCGGCCAGAAGATATTGGCTTGTTGCCGGATAATGGACCTTTAGTAAGAGAAGAAGATCGACAAAAGCCTTTATCTTCAGACATTAGTTGGACGGTAAAAGAAGCGAAAAAGACCCGCTCTTTTTGGCTCCTGTTATTTTGTGTAGTGGTTCCTGCTTTGGTTAATACCGGAATGACTTTCCATTTGGTGTCTATTTTTTCGATTCAATCATTAGCACCTGAAACAGCTGCGACTGTCTTGAGTTTGATGGCGGTTATTGGTTTTCCGGTAACGTTTCTGGCAGGTTATTTGCTTGATAAAATACGCGTGCAGTGGATGTTAGCTTTTGTTTTTGTTGGTGAAATTGCCTCGATTTTCTTGTTGAAAGAAGCGGACCTGTTTTCAGGAGCAATTCTTTTTGCTATTGTATGGGGCTTTATGTTGGGAATTGAACGCGTGACCCTTAGTGTCGTGTGGCCAAACTATTTCGGTCGGCAATACCTTGGTAGCATTACCGGCATTTCGATGGCCTTTATGGTAGTTGGTTCTGCCCTTGGTCCATTGCCGTTCGGCTTGTTTTACGATTTCTTTGGCGGCTATAAAGAAGTGTTATGGGTTATTATGATTTTCCCGCTTCTAGGTATTGTGGCGGCATTACTAGCAAATCCGCCAGAAAAAGAGGGAATAGAAAACTAAGCTGAAAAAACGCAGAAAAGAGCACTTGCTCTTTTCTGCGTTTTTTAATTGCTTGCTTGTTTTTTTTCAATGGCTAATAAAAAGGGTGGTGAATGTTGCTGATTGATAAATTCGTATTTCAGCACATCAAAAGTTTTTTGCGGTAGCGAGGAAACGAATTCCATTACGGCGTCACGTTCTTCGCTGCCGCCTTCATGCCCACTGTATACGACAACTAACAAAACGCCTTTTATTTTCAAAAGGTCTAAACATTGTTCGAGAGCAGAGAGCGTACTTTTTGCTTTCGTAATAATGCTGTGATCACCTTTTGGCAAATAGCCAAGATTGAAAACAGCAGCTGCAATGGGCTCTGACACATAGTCTTTTATTTTGGCATGGCTGTCATGAATAAGTTCGACGTGTTCAAATTCTTGCACTCGAATTCGTGTCGCGCTAATCGCTTCTGCTTGAATATCAAAAGCGAAGACTTTTCCGGTTGTTCCCGTTAAACTTGCTAGAAAATGTGTGTCATGACCGTTGCCAGCAGTGCCGTCAATGGCTACGTCTCCAGAAGAGACCGCTTGTTCAAGTAATGATTTTGTAAAAGGCAATACGCGTTGTATCGTCATGAAGTCACACTCCCAGCCGCAAGTTTACCTTGCCAGCTTTCGCGGCGTGCGAGCTCGGCATCAATGCCGTTTAAGACGTCCCATTTGTTGGCGCTCCACATCGGCCCAATCATTAAATCTATCGGGCCATCACCTGTAATGCGTTGAACAACCATTTCTGGTGGCAACACTTCAAGTTGGTCGGCTACTAAGTTAATGTATTCTTGCTTTTCAAGAAACTCGACCATGCCTTTTTCGTATTGCTTGACCATTGGTGTGCCTTTTAATAAATGCAACAAGTGAATTTTAATGCCTTGGACATCAAGTTTTGCCACTTCACGAGCAGTTTCCATCATCATGTCTCGGTCTTCAAGTGGTAAGCCGTTGATGATATGTGTACACACGCGAATGCCGCGCTTACGTAATTTTGTTACGCCTTCTACATATGCTTCGAAATCATGCGCACGGTTGACCAAAAGGGCCGTTCGCTCATGAACCGTTTGCAATCCAAGCTCGACCCATAAATACGTGCGTTCGTTTAGTTCTGCTAAATAATCCACAACGTCATCTGGCAAACAGTCCGGACGCGTTGCGATGCTCAAACCGATAACATTTTCTTGCTCGAGCGCCGCTTCAAACTTTTCTTTAATCACAGGCAAAGGGGCATGGGTATTGGTATAGGCTTGAAAATAGGCCATGTATTTGGCATCTTTCCACTTGCGATGCATTTTTTCTTTAACTTTATCAAATTGCTCAGAAATCGAGTCAACTCGGTCTCCAGCAAAATCACCAGATCCTGCGACGCTACAAAACGTACAGCCCCCGTGTGCTACCGTACCATCCCGGTTCGGACAATCAAAGCCTGCATCTAAAGCAATTTTCATGACCTTAAAACCAAAATGATCGCGCAAATGGCGATTCCATGTATAATAACGTTTTCCATCAGATGAAAAAGGAAACTCTTTACTCAATCGAAACAACTCCTCGAAAGCCATTGTAGCATGACGACAAAACGGCGAACAATGCCTACTAATGGGACAATGGATTTTTATGAATATTGCGTTTAGAGCAATAGTTTGTTTAAATTAAAATGGAAGCGTTTTAATACTGAATTTAAGTGGATGAGTTAGAGGAGGCATAATGGAATGAAACCGATTTACAATTCTGCAAAAGAAGCAGTTGAACAAATTCAAGACGGTGCCACAATTATGGTAGGCGGATTTGGGTTAGTAGGGATACCTGAACAGCTTATTTTAGCACTAGTTGATAAAGGGGTAACCGATCTGACCGTCATTTCCAATAACTGTGGAGTAGACGAATGGGGTCTTGGCCTGTTATTGAAAAACAAACAAATCAAAAAAATGATTGGCTCTTATGTAGGTGAAAACAAAGAATTCGAGCGCCAAGTGTTATCGGGTGAAATCGAAGTTGAATTGACACCACAAGGAACGTTAGCTGAAAAAATGCGCGCAGGCGGAGCGGGAATTCCAGCTTTCTTCACACCAGCTGGCGTAGGTACAACTGTTGCAGAAGGCAAAGAAATTCGCGAATTTGATGGCAAAGAATATGTGCTTGAACACGCGTTACGAGCAGATTTTGCATTAGTCAGAGCACATAAAGCTGATAAAATGGGCAACCTTATTTATAACAAAACAGCACAAAACTTTAACCCCCTTGCTGCAGCCGCTGGGAAAATCACCATTGCGGAAGTAGAAGAGATCGTGGAAATTGGTGACATCAATCCGAACCACGTTCAAACACCAAGCATTTATGTACAAGGCTTGCTTCAGGCAGACCAAGAAAAACGGATCGAACGTCTTACAACACGCACTGTTTAAGAAAGGGTGGAGAAAATCGTGGATAAACAATTAGTCAGAGAACGCATTGCAAAACGCGCTGAAAAAGAAATCAACGATGGCGATTACGTTAATTTAGGAATCGGTATGCCGACATTGGTTGCCAACTTTATTTCGGATAACAAAAGTGTCGTTCTTCAATCGGAAAACGGACTTTTAGGAATTGGACCGTATCCGACAGAAGAAAATGTGGATCCGGATTTGATCAATGCAGGTAAAGAAACTGTTACAACGATTCCTGGATCGGCTTTCTTTACAAGTGCTGAATCATTCGCGATGATCCGCGGTGGACATATTGATGTGGCGATTCTTGGTGGTATGGAAGTAGCTGAAAACGGTGACTTAGCCAACTGGATGATTCCAGGAAAAATGATTAAAGGCATGGGTGGCGCAATGGATTTAGTGCACGGTGCGAAAAAAGTAATCGTTATTATGGATCATGTGTCAAAAGACGGTTCTGCCAAAATTAAAAAGCAATGCGATTTGCCGTTAACAGGCAAAGGCGTAGTCAATAAAATCATTACAGAACGCGCCGTAATTGAAGTGACAGATGCTGGATTGGTGTTGTTAGAAGTCTTTGATGGCTTTACAGTTCAAGACATTATCGATTCAACAGATGCACCGTTAAACACAGAAAATGTTAAAGTCTCTTAGGCTATTGCCAAAAAACGGTGACTCGTCTAAAATGAAGACAATAGTTAATGACAGCGAAGAGGACTAGTAGTTTGTGTATTTTTCACAGAGAGCCGGCGGTTGGTGCAAGTCGGTAAAATGCTCAAACGAACTCACCTTGGAGTCAGTGTATGTGAAACTAAGTAAGGTACACCGTTTTCCGCGTTAAGGAGTCAAGTTGAGCGAGCAGTCGCTAATTTGGGTGGTACCGCGGGAAAACTCCCGTCCCTTATTTATAAGGGACGGGAGTTTTTATTTTGAGGAGGAATTGGAAATGACATTCAAGCACAAACTAGTTGAGAAGAAATGGCAGAAATATTGGCAAGACAACAAAACGTTTAAAATGGTAGACGATCCGTCTAAACCGAAATTTTATGCTCTGGATATGTTCCCATACCCATCAGGAGCTGGACTTCATGTTGGTCACCCGGAAGGCTATACGGCGACGGATATTTTAAGTCGGGTGAAACGCATGCAAGGATATAACGTTTTGCATCCAATGGGCTGGGATGCTTTTGGTCTACCAGCTGAGCAATATGCACTTGATACTGGAAATGACCCAGCTGAATTTACGGCTAAAAACATTGAAACATTCAAACGTCAAATTCAAGAACTTGGATTTTCATATGACTGGGACCGAGAAATTAGCACAACGGATCCGTCTTATTATAAATGGACACAATGGATTTTCATCCAATTGTATAAAAAAGGACTAGCATATGTTGACGAAGTAGCTGTTAACTGGTGCCCGGCACTTGGAACAGTTCTTGCGAACGAAGAAGTAATCGATGGCAAATCAGAACGCGGTGGGCATCCAGTTGAGCGTCGTCCAATGCGCCAATGGGTATTACGTATCACAAATTATGCGGACCGTTTGCTTGAAGACTTGGATGATCTTGATTGGCCAGAAAGCTTGAAAGACATGCAGCGTAACTGGATCGGGAAATCAGAAGGCGCCGAATTGGAATTCCAAGTAGCGGATACGGAACATTCTTTCCGCACGTTTACGACTCGTCCAGATACAATTTTTGGTGCGACTTATGCTGTGCTTGCGCCTGAACATAAATTAGTAGCTGCGATTACAACAGCAGAACAACAACAAGCTGTTGAAAAATACATTGACGACGTTAAAACGAAAAGTGATTTGGAACGTACAGATTTGGCAAAAGACAAATCAGGTGTTTTCACAGGAGCTTATGCTACAAATCCAGCGAGTGGCGAAAAAATGCCAGTTTGGATTGCGGATTATGTATTGGCAACTTACGGAACAGGCGCGATAATGGCAGTTCCAGCTCACGACGAGCGTGATTATGAATTTGCGAAGCAATTCGATTTGCCAATCGTCGAAGTGGTATCAGGCGGTAATATTGAAGAAGAAGCTTATGCAGGCGACGGCGAATTGATCAATTCCGATTTCCTTAACGGATTAAACAAAAAAGAAGCAATTGAAAAAGCGATTGACTGGCTAGTTGATAAAAAAGTCGGCGAAAAGAAAATTACGTATCGCTTGCGCGATTGGTTGTTTAGCCGTCAGCGATACTGGGGCGAGCCAATTCCGATCATTCATTGGGAAGATGGCACGATGACGCCTGTTGAAGAAAAAGACTTGCCGCTTATGTTGCCAGTAACAACGGATATTAAGCCAAGCGGAACAGGTGAGTCTCCACTTGCCAATATTACCGATTGGATAAATGTTGTTCATCCAGAAACAGGAATGAAAGGCCGTCGCGAAACCAACACGATGCCACAATGGGCAGGAAGCTGCTGGTATTACTTGCGCTTTATCGACCCAACTAATGATGAAATGTTGGCTGACCCAGAACTATTGAAACGCTGGTTGCCAGTTGATGTGTATATCGGTGGCGCAGAGCACGCTGTACTTCATCTGCTATATGCGCGTTTCTGGCATAAAGTGTTATACGATATCGGTGTAGTTTCAACAAAAGAACCTTTCCAAAAGTTATTTAACCAAGGCATGATTTTGGGCGAAGGAAACGAGAAAATGTCGAAATCAAAAGGCAATGTCGTGAACCCCGACCAAATTATCGAAAGCCACGGTGCAGACACATTGCGTATGTACGAAATGTTTATGGGACCACTTGAAGCATCTATCGCTTGGTCAACAAATGGTCTAGACGGTTCTCGTCGATTCCTAGACCGCATTTGGCGTTTGTTGATGGACGAAGAGCAATTGAGTGCAAAAATCACTGATTCAAACGACGGCAAAATGGAAAAAATCTATCACCAGACTGTTAAAAAAGTAACAGACGACTTTGAAGGGTTGCGTTTTAACACAGCAATTTCACAAATGATGGTCTTTATTAATGAAGGCTATAAAGTCGATTCCATTCCAAAAGAATACGTTGAAGGTTTTGTGAAACTCTTGTCTCCAATTGCACCTCACGTAGCAGAAGAGCTGTGGGAGAAATTGGGTCATAAAGGATCGGTAACTTACGAAAATTGGCCACAATACGACGAATCGAAAATGATCGATGATGTGATCCAAGTAGTAGTACAAGTTAACGGCAAAGTAAAAACAAAGCTAGCGATCGCTAAAGACAGCACGAAAGAAGAACTAGAAGCAGCAGCACTTGCGGATGACAATGTTCAAAAGGCAACTGACGGCAAACAAATTCGCAAAGTGATTGTGATTCCAGGGAAATTGGTTAACATCGTAGTAGGCTAAAAAAGTTAGACATGAAAATGCAAAACCTTCCGGGAGCATTTTGAAAGTAGAATAATAAAAATAGGCAGACTGGAAATTTTCCAGTCTGCCTATTTTGGTGTTTAAGATAAGTGAATATCTTTTTTATGGAGCATAGCCCGTGGACGCGCTGGCACTTAGTTGTTTGATGTGACTGAGTGTTCTTTTGCGAAACGAGCTGCGCTTTGTCCGGCCACGTTGCCTGTGACTAATGCAGAGGTGATGTTGTATCCGCCCGTGTAGCCGTGGATGTCTAAAATTTCACCGCAGAAATACAATCCGGGTTTCTTTTTAGATGCCATCGTTTTAGGTTCGATTTCTTTGATCGATACACCGCCACCCGTAACAAACGCTTTTTCAATAGATTGCGTGCCGTTGACGAACATGGCAAAAGCCGTTAACTGCTGAGCCATGGCGCGTACTTTATCACTTAGCAATTCTGCACCCGTCAGTAGTGGATCGATTTCTGCACGCGTCATGAGAAATAGCAACCAACGCTCTTGTGCTAAGCTTTTCCATACGTTTTTTAGTGATTTTTTCGGGTCGTCTTTCATCATCTTGTTTAGCAGCTGAAAGGCCGATTCTGCATTTTCACCGGGTAAAGTATTGATGCGCATTTCAACCGGTTGACCGCCATTTTTTTTCATTTCCTTGACGACGTATTGGCTACAGCGTAAAACTGCTGGGCCACTCAACCCAAAATGAGTAAACAGCATGTCCATTTGATGGGTGACAAGCACTTTGCCTTTTTTGTTTAATACGGTTACAGCAGCATCACGTAATGCCAAGCCTTGAAGCTCACGGCCGACGATAAAAGGTTCTTTAGACAGAAGTGGCACTTCTGTTGGGTAAAGCTCTGTCACCAAATGACCTGCTTTTTCAGCCCATGGATAGCCGTCTCCAGTAGAACCCGTTTGCGGTACGGCTTTGCCTCCGACGGCTACTATCACTGCTTTGGCCGTATATTCTTCACCGGTATGCAGGCGAACGCCGGTCACTTTTTCATCAGTCATCAATAATTTTTTTACAGGTGAATCCAATAAAATAGTGACGTTGAGTCGTTCCATTTCTTTAAACATCGCATCTGCTACGTCTTGTGCACGGTTTGATACAGGAAACATGCGACCGTGATCTTCTTCTTTTAATGCAACACCAAGTCCTTCAAAAAAAGAAATAATGTCTTCGTTGTTGAATACGGAAAAAGGGCTATGAAGAAAACGACCGTTCCCTGGAATATGCTTAACAATTTCGTCCAGTGGCAACCGATTAGTAACGTTGCAACGTCCACCACCAGAAATAATTAATTTTTTCCCTAACTTTTTCCCTTTTTCGATCAGTAATACTTTTTGATTCGTTGAAGCTGCGGCAATTGATGCCATTAAGCCGGAGGAGCCTCCGCCGATGATTATAACGTCATACATATATTAAGAACTCGCTTTCGTTTTCTTTTTAGTATACACGATGCAGCGAAACACGTTGAGTAATTTCATCTATAGGTGTAAACTATCGTGTAGATTGCTTTTATTATGAACAAGTCAGGAAGTGTAAAATGTCGTCATTAGTTAAAGGTACAGCCATCTTAACATTAGGGTTATTTTTGTCAAAAATATTGGGAGTTATTTATATCATTCCGTTTTATAGCATGGTAGGAGAAGACAATATCGGGCTTTATCAATATGCATATATCCCGTATAATTTGATGCTGGCGCTGGCTATTTCAGGCGCTCCAATCGCTTTCTCGAAATTTACCGCTAAATACAATTCCCTCGGTGATTATGAAACAGGTAGGCGATTATTAAAGTCAGGCCTTCTGACGATGATGATTACCGGTTTTGTTTCGTTTCTCTTGCTTTATATCTTCGCAGAGCCACTTGCGCGTATTACCATCTCCGAAGATGAACGGATTTATTCGGTTGGGGATGTCACCGAAGCGATTCGTTGGGTCAGTTTTGCATTAATCGTCGTACCGTTTATGAGTCTATGGAGAGGGTTTTTCCAAGGTTATAACTACATGATGCCAACCGCTGTTTCACAATTGGTCGAGCAAATTGTTCGCATTATTTTCCTTTTAGGCGGCGCATTTGCAGTTCTTTATATTTTTGATGGTACGCCAAAAACAGCGATTCAGTTTGCAGTATTGTCTGCGGCAATCGGAGCGCTCGGCGGAATTGTCACATTGGGTTATTTCTGGAAAAAGAAAAAGCCCGAATACAATCAACTGCTAGCGAACTCTGTTGAATCGTATGATGTAAAATTACGTGATATGTACAAAGAGATTGTGATTTATGCCGTACCAGTCATTTTCCTCGGTATTGCCAAT
This sequence comes from Planococcus halocryophilus, assembly GCF_001687585.2. Classification (GTDB taxonomy): domain Bacteria; phylum Bacillota; class Bacilli; order Bacillales_A; family Planococcaceae; genus Planococcus; species Planococcus halocryophilus. Next base: position 1,242,861 of record NZ_CP016537.2, read on the forward strand.
CCATTGTTCCAGTTTGTCGATTTAATGACGTTTAACCGAGCAATGAGTTCTGGCGGAAATTTTTCGGAAATTGACCTTTTAGGTATTTTGAATTTAACTGCTCATAAATTAGTCATGATTCCCGTCATGCTTGCTACTGGTTTCTCTATGGCATTGATTCCGTTGATCACGAAGCATTTTACACGTAGAGAATATTTGCAAGTATCAAAAACATTAGATCAATCAATTCAGTTATTATTGTTCTTAACATTACCTGCAGTTATTGGAATGACGATGCTTTCTGATGAGTTATACCATGTCTTTTACGAAGTAAGTGATGTTGGATCTGAGATTTTGGCGCATTATTTACCCGTGGCAATTTTGTTTTCTGCTTTCCCCGTCACAGCTTCTATTTTACAAGGTATCAACAAACAAAAATGGATCATCATCAACTTGTCGACAGGTCTATTATTAAAAGCTCTGTTAAATACACCGTTAATCGAACGTTTTGAAACAGACGGGGCGATTGCAGCAACGATTATTGGTTATATAGCAGCGATAGGGATGAACATGATTGTAATCGTTAAAACAATGAATTATCATTCGCAAATGGTAACAAGACGCGTGATATTAATTGTTATTTTGAACTTAATAATGGCAGGTGCGGTTTACGTGTCGATGTCAGGAATCGATTTAGTTATCGGTATGGACAATAAATTCCTATCCATGATTCGTATCATTTTAATCGGTGGTGTTGGGGCAGTTGTTTATGGATACCTCGGCTTAAAAACTGGTTTAGCACAAAAATTGATGGGTTCAAAAATAACAAAAATCTCTCGGAAATTAGGCTTTTAGGAGTGAAACAATGCGTTTAGATAAATATCTTTCCAATATGGGCTATGGCTCTAGAAAAGAAGTTAAAGTTCTATTGAAGTCAAAAGCAGTAGAAGTAAACGGTGAAATCGTTCGTGACCCAAAAGTGCATGTCAAAGAGCATGCCGATCACGTTTCGGTCGGTGGCGAAGCTGTTACTTATACAGAATTTATTTATTTGCTCATGAATAAACCTCAAGGTGTGATTTCGGCAACGGAAGATAAGTACGATAAAACGGTCATTGATTTGCTAGGGGAAGATGAGCAACATTTCGAGCCGTTTCCGGTAGGGCGATTAGACAAGGATACTGAAGGGTTTTTATTGATAACAAATGACGGCAAGTTAGCACATGAATTGCTATCGCCTAAAAAGCATGTGGATAAAACGTATTTTGCACATGTTGAAGGGGTAGTTACAGAAGAAGATGCAGAAGTATTTAGAAAAGGTGTTACGCTTGATGATGGGTATGTGACGAAACCAGCAAGTTTAAACATCTTGGAAAGTGCTGCTATGTCTAAAATTGAATTGACGATTACAGAGGGCAAATTTCATCAAGTTAAACGGATGTTCGAAAGTGTCGGCAAACACGTTGTTTACTTGAAACGCTTGTCGATGGGACCGCTCAGTCTTGATCCGGAATTAGAACTTGGTGAATATCGTCATTTAACAGAAGAAGAACTAACTAGCTTAAAAAATAGAAAATGACCGCATAGCTGCGGTCATTTTTTATTGGCTACGGATCATTCTGGTCGCTATCTTTACGGTAAGATTCGGAAAACCATGATTAAAGAGATATTTCTCGACTATCTAAACAAAGAAAATGACCGCATAACTGCGGTCATTTTCTTTGTTTAGGAAATCTGTTAGGACGTCATTTTCACTTTGCGTTGCGTCGTTGTCCATTTGCCTCGAGTTGGACTAGACACCAAATCGTTAAAGGCTAACACATTCAAATCTCTTTGAATGGTGCGAGGAGTGATGCCGAATTCGTCGACAAGATCTTGCGTCGTTACAGTCCCATTCTCGAGAATGTACTTATACATATCTTTAATTCGAATGAGCATTCGATCGGTTGTGGGTTTCATAATAGAACCACTCCTTCATCTTTTTTCCCATTGGCAAAGACTAGCGGACGATGTGCTGAGGTTATACAGCGAGTATAATTGATGCCAAAGACAGCCCCTTCTCCTAAAAAATATGTCAATCTTACTAATCTGACAATTTGATTATACCGAATAAACATCTCGAATTCTAGGATTTTAGCTGAATTTACAAAAAATTTACGTTGGAAAGACAGAATTTTTATGTGAATTAACGACAAAATCTTTAATTTCCTGAAAAAAGGTGTACAATAGCCATAACAAAAAGGAGTGTGAAACATGGATTGGCAGTTAGAAGCTACAAAACGTAAGGGAACAATACTGAGCGAATTGCAAGAGTTAATAGCGATTCCCAGTGTACTAAGTAATGAAACCACGCCAATAGCTCCTTTTGGAAAAGAAGTTAAACAGGCATTGGATTGGTTTTTAGAAAAGGGTAGAACAGAAGGATATACGGTTAAAAATATTGGAGATGTTGCAGGACATCTTGAAATTGGTCAAGGCGAGGAATTGCTGGGAATTTTAGGTCATGTTGATGTGGTGCCAGTTGGTGAGGGTTGGACAACGGCTCCGTTTGGTGGAGAAATTCATAATGGGCGACTTTACGGTCGTGGCGCCATTGATGATAAAGGACCAACAATTGCTGCATGGGCTGCTTTAAACATACTTAAGGATGCCGGTGTGGAATTTACAAAGCGCGTGCGTTTAATTATCGGTACAGATGAAGAAAGTGAATTCCGCTGCATGGAACGCTATTTCCAAACAGAAGAAATGCCAGCTGTAGCCTTTACTCCAGACGCCGATTTTCCAATCATCAATGCAGAAAAAGGCATCGCATCTTTAGTTTTCTCCACATTTTCGATGCACGAAGATGCGATCTTAGAATCGTTTATTGCTGGTCATCGTACCAATATGGTGCCTGATAAAGCAACAGCCATTTTAAATGGTCAATTAGCAGAGTGGCAAGAAGATTTTAAGGCGTTTTGCAAAAAGCATGACGTAACAGGTAAAGTTGAACAGCATAACGGTTCAACAGAATTAACGTTAAATGGGAAATCAGCTCACGCCATGGAGCCCGAAGATGGTATAAATGCCGGGGTGTTGCTAGCTGTATTTTTGAAAGATCGTTTAGAAGGCGATGGCCAAAAGTTTGTTGAATTTGTGGCAGACACGTTTTATCTAGATTCTCGTGGTCGTAAGCTTGGGTTGGATTTTACAGATGAACAATCTGGAGATACAACGTTCAACGCCGGAATTATTCGGTTTGAAAAAAAGAAAACCGCTATGATTACAGTAAGTATGAGATACTCGATTAGCTATCCATTTAAAGAAAAAATAGATGCCTATCAGTTGAAGGATTTCGTACTGGACATTGCGTCCAATTCTCCTCCTCATTATGTGGATGAAAACGATCCGTTCATCAAAACGCTGCAAAATGCATATGAAAAACAAACTGGCGATAGAGCAAATCTGATTGCTATTGGCGGAGGCACATATGCACGCGTATTAGATAAAGGTGTGGCGTTTGGTATGCTGTTCCCTGGTGAACCAGATGTTGCCCATCAGGCGGATGAATTTGTGGACATCGACAATTTAATAAAAGCGACTGCCATTTACGCAGAAGCAATTTATCAATTAGCTTGTAAAAAATGAGGAAAGAAGGAATGGATATGGATTTGATATTGCATAATGGAGAATTTATTCGTGAAGAAGATTTGGTGATTTCGAAAGAAGATCGTGGTTATCAGTTTGGTGACGGAATTTATGAAGTAATTCGCGTATATGATGGCAATCTGTTTACGGCTAAAGAACATATCGATCGTTTTTACGACAGTGCTGACAAAATCAACATCGTCATTCCTTATACAAAAGACGTTTTCCATAAAATGATGTACGATTTTGTTGAAGTGAACAATATTGAGACTGGCCAAGTATACGTGCAAGTTACACGAGGTGCTGCAGAGCGTCAACATCAATTCCCTACACAAGCTACGCCAGTGATTACTGGCAATACCAAATCAGTTGATCGTCCAGTCGCAAGCTTAAGCTCAGGCGTTACGGCTAAATTTATTGAAGATATTCGTTGGTTACGCTGCGACATTAAGAGCTTGAATTTGCTTGGCAACGTATTAGCTAAACAAGAAGCTTACGAAGAAGGGTTTTTCGAAGCGATCTTGCACAGAGGTGAAACGGTGACAGAAGGTTGTTCATCGAATATGTACGGTATAAAAAATGGCACTCTTTATACTCATCCTGCAAATAACCTTATTTTAAATGGAATTACAAGACGAGTGATTTTTGAGTTGTGTGAAGAATTGGGAATTCCAGTAGTAGAAACCCCATTTACAAAAACGGAAGCACTTGAAATGGATGAATTCATCATGTCTTCAACAACTACGGAAGTGATGCCAGTAGTTGCGATTGGTGATCATAAAATCGGTCAAGGCGTTCCTGGAGAGTTGACGCGTAAATTACAAACTGCATTTGAAGCACGCATTCAAGTTGGCGTTAAATCATAAATTTAAAATAAAAGTGGTTGGCTCCGGCCAATCACTATTTTTTTGCGCTTATTTGCATGGTAAACTGGAATCAGGTGATGCTAAATGAAACCACATTATTTTATTGGGATCAAAATTCCAAAAGACATAGCCGAAACCTTGGCGACAGAACGAGAAAGTTGGCAATTGCAAAGTCACAAAAGGCTAACGCCAGCACAAGATATGCATATTACTTTATTGTTTATCGGCGAGGACGTGTATGGTGAAATCAACGAGGTTGAGAAATTACTGGGAACCATTAAGGAACAAGCTTTTACTTTAAATATTGATGGCATCAAAACTTTTGGTAATCCAACGACACCGCGTATTATTTATGCTTCTCTTGAAACGAGTCGGGAATTGGACGAGTTGCAACAGCAAGTACATAAATCAATGGAATCTTTAAAAATAAAACCCGATCCAAAGAAATTTGTGCCACATATTACGTTGGCTAGCAGATGGGCAGGGGGAGAGCCAACAAATCGTCAATTTTCAATCGCTAACATGCGATTCGATGTAACGGAGTTCTCGTTGTTCCGAATTGCACCAAATGAAATGCCTCGTTATCAAAAGATCGCAAATTATACGCTAGAAAATGCATCTACTACATTTAAAGGCGAGTGTTTATGAAAATTGTATTTATTATCAATCCTACAGCTGGCAATGGCAGAGCGTTAAAGCAATGGCAGCGCTTTGAAAAAACCATTCAATTTCCGTTTGAACACATGTTAACGGAATTTCCAGGTCATGCTACGGCAATTGCTGCGGCCTACAAAGACGAAGGACAACAAGTGTTGTTAATCGGCTTTGGCGGTGACGGGACATTGCGTGAAATCGTAGTAGGTGCAGCGGGCGCGAAAGAGTTAATTGTTGGATCTGTAGCAGCTGGCTCTGGCAATGATTTTGCTAGAGCTTACGGCACGTTCAAAGATGCACGGGCAATTGAAGAGTTTCAAAAAATACCTCGTTTTAAACGCCAAGACCTTGGTGAATTTGCGAACGGACAAGATTTTCAATTTGTCAGCAGTTCAGGAATTGGTTTTGATGCGGAAATCACGATCGCTGTGAATCAGTCGTCTCTCAAGAAAAAGCTGAATCAGTTTGGCCTTGGAAAAATAGCTTATTATCTTTATGTGATTAAGACCTTAGTGAAGTTTGAAACATTCACATTAACGGTTCAGAGTGCTGACGAAACCGTTGTTTATCAAGATGTTTGGTTAGCGACTGTTAGCAACCAACCTTATTTCGGTGGGGGCATGAAAATCTCTCCAGCCTCATACACAGATGACGGATTGCTTGAATTGACCGTGGTTCATCAAATATCACGTTTGAAACTCTTGCTCGTTTTTGGTACGGTATTCAGCGGAGCACATACGCGTTTCAAAGAGGTCAGCCAAATGAGCAGCTCGGAGTTTCGGCTTTCATCTGACAAATCGGTTTTTCGCCATGTGGATGGTGACGATGCCGGTATGAGCACTCAAAACGAAATGGTCGTCTATGCAGTTAGTCCACATAATTGGTTATCAATAAATTAATGGAAAATAGAAAGAGGATGAAATATGAGATCACGTTTTAAACCATGGGCATCAGATTTAATCGATTCACATCCAGAAATTGTTATTCCGAAACCAGAAGAGAAAAAAGGGAAATGGCAAGAAGTTTTTGATAACAAAAACCCATTGCATATTGAAGCGGGAACAGGTAAAGGCCGCTTTATTACAGGAATGGCCAAAGCGAATCCAGACATCAATTATATTGGCATCGAGCTGTTCGACAGCGTCATTGTTACGGCTCTTGAGACAGTGCTTGAAGAAGAAAATGGGATTCCAAACTTGCGTCTTTTAAAAGTTAATGCAAAAAAAATCGGCGAGTATTTCGAAAAAGGGGAAGTTGACAGATTGTACTTAAACTTTTCTGATCCATGGCCAAAAAAGCGTCACGCTAAGCGCCGCTTAACGCATGAATCGTTCTTGAAGTTGTATCAGGTTGTTTTACCTGAAAAAGGTGAAATTCATTTTAAAACCGATAACCGGAAACTTTTTGAATATTCGCTTACGAGCATTTCTGAATATGGTATGTTATTAACGGATGTCTCATTAGATCTTCACGATAACGAACCTGAATGGAACATCATGACGGAATACGAAGAAAAGTTCTCGAAAAAAGGACAGCCGATTTACCGGTTAGAAGCACAGTTTTAAGCTAGTTGATTTTGACAAGGGGGAAAAGGGAATGCAGAAATTTCAATTTCACGAAATGAACTTAACCTGGCTTGATGGGGGAACCACATTTTTAGATGGCGGTACAATGTTTGGGGTAGTACCAAAAGTCATTTGGTCGAAACGTTACCCGGTCAATGAAAAAAACCAAATCGAATTGCCAACACACCCAATACTTGTTCAATTTAAAGAACATAATATATTGATCGATAGCGGTCTTGGTGATGGCAAATTGACAGAGCGTCAGTTGCGCAACTTAGGGGTTTCAGAACAATCCCGTGTAGAAGAAAACTTGTCGGAGCTTGGATTAAAACCTGAAGACATCGATACGGTCTTAATGACTCATTTACACGGAGATCATGCGGCAGGACTTACAAAATGGCAAGGCGAAGAGTTGGTTTCGACTTTTCCAAATGCCAAAATTTATGTATCAGCTGTAGAGTGGGATGAAATGCAAAATCCAAACATCCGGTCACGCAATACATACTGGAAAGAAAATTGGGAGCCAATTGTCGATCAAGTTGAAACATTTGAAGAAGAGAAAACTATATTTGGGGCAATCACCATGATTCATACCGGAGGTCATTCAAATGGCCACAGTGTCATTAAAATGACAAGTGGCGATGAAACGATTTTGCATATGGGTGACATCATGCCAACTCATGCCCATCAAAATCCATTATGGGTATTAGCATTTGATGATTATCCAATGGATTCAATTTACGCTAAAGAAAAGTTGATGAAAGAAGCTTTAGAAAGCGGTTATTATTTCAGCTTTTACCATGATGCGTATTATCGTATCTTAAAATGGAGTGCAGACGGCAAAGAGATTATGAAGTCATTAGTACGCAAAGAAAAGAATAGTTAAAAAAAAAGAGCCTCTGGGCTCTTTTTTTGAGTATCGAGAAAGTGCTGAATAAGTGTATTTTCCGAAGCTTATCGCTCGCTTTCCGTGGGGTGGGCATCGAACCTCCTCGTTCGCTTACGCTCTCTGCGGGGTCTCTCAAACCCACTATTCCCACAGGAGTCGAGCGAACGCTTCTTCAAATACGTAGATAGTAGACTTTTTTAGTTAATAAAACAATTTGTTTTTCAAAAAATATAGTTGGTTATTAACATGTTTAAAAGTATAAAAAAAAAGAGCCCTTGGGCTCTTTTTTTTATACTTGTTTTACTTCGATCACTGCGCCTGTAAAAGCATCAGCTAAAAATTCAAATTGTTGAAGTTCGTCTTCTTTATGACGTGTAATTCCGCCTTTGTAAACTTCAGTTGTTAACGCGTGTTGCTTATAAGGTTCCGTTTTCATGAAAATCCATGAACCGTCAATCGGGCCTTCTTCTTTAAATGCAGATTTAACTTCTTTTAAAACGTCATCTGCTGGATATAATTTTTCTGAACGATTGTAAAGTTCTTTTACCAAATACGTTGCGGCGATTCCTGTAGCAAATCCAATAAGTAAATCACGATTTCTCACTAAAATCCCTCCTCTATTTACTGGATAAATTGTACCATAAATATTTTGAAGGGCGAAATGATAGCTTAAAAGTCAATGTACTTTAAAAAAGAGAGTACAAAACTGGAAATTATCTGAATAAAGCTCTAAACTTAATAAAGGTAACTTATTTAGGGGGAACATTGATATGAATTCTGAAACACGTGAAATGTTTAAAACTTTGACAGAACTACCGGGAGCTCCAGGAAATGAGCATGCGGTTCGTAAATTTATGCGTCAAGAACTAGAAAAGTATTCAGATCGATTGATCCAAGACAATTTGGGAAGCGTTTTTGGCGTCAAGGACTGTCAAGAAGATGGACCGCGTATCATGGTGGCAGGGCATATGGATGAAGTTGGGTTTATGGTTACACAAATTACGGATAATGGCATGTTGCGTTTTCAGCCTTTAGGCGGCTGGTGGAACCAAGTGATGTTGGCAACACGCGTAGACATTATTACAAACGAAAAAACGATTCCAGGCGTTATTGGTTCCATTCCTCCACATTTGCTAAGTGAAGAATTGCGAAGTAAACCAATGGAAATAAAAAATATGCTTATCGATATCGGAGCAGACAATAAAGACGATGCATTAGCGCTTGGCATTCGCCCAGGTCAGCAAATTGTGCCTTTTAGTCCGTTTACACCAATGGCGAATGATAAAAAAATTATGGCAAAAGCTTGGGATAATCGTTACGGTTGTGGTTTAGCGATTGAGCTTTTAAAAGAGCTGAAAGATGAAAAATTGCCAAACCAATTGTTTTCTGGAGCAACCGTAATGGAAGAAGTTGGGTTACGCGGTGCACAAACTGCGGCAACGATGATTCAGCCAGATTTATTCTTCGCATTAGATGCAAGTCCAGCTAATGATGCAACGGGTGATAAAAATGAATTCGGGCAGCTTGGTAAAGGAACTTTGTTGCGCATATTAGATAAGAGCATGGTCACTCACCGAGGCATGCGTGAATTTATACTCGATACAGCTGAAACACATCATATTCCTTATCAGTATTTCGTTTCACAAGGTGGAACAGATGCAGGTCGCGTACATACAACCAATGAAGGGATCCCGAGTTCTGTAATTGGAATTTGTTCTCGCTATATCCACACGTCAGCATCTATCATTCATACAGATGATTATGCAGCAGCGAAAGAATTACTGACAAAGTTAGTGAAAGCTACAGACCGCACAACTCTAGAAACCATTAAACAAAACGTTTAAAAAAGTGCCTATGGGCTCTTTTTTTTGAAAGGAATAACGCCAATGAAAAAAATTCGTGCAGCAATAGCATCCAAAAACCCTGCAAAAATCAATGCCGTATCAAACGTGCTTAAAAATATGGAATGGACAGTTGACTTATCGGCGATAGATGCGGATTCAGAAGTATCGGCTCAGCCTTTTTCACAACAAGAAACCCGTCAAGGTGCTGTCAATCGAGCAAAAAATGCATTGGGAGAATATGATTTTGCGATCGGATTAGAAGGCGGCGTTTACGAAATGGAAGGTATATTGTTTTTATGCAACTGGGGTGCACTAGCCACTCAGGATGGACATATATTTACCGCTGCTGGTGCTCAAATACCACTGCCGGAAGAAATTGCAGACGGTCTGCGAAATGGCACAGAGCTTGGACCGATTATGGACGAATATGCCAATGAAAGTGGAATTCGCCAACACAAAGGCGCGATCGGTATTTTAACGAACGGTCTGGTGAACCGAGGAGAAATGTTTGGACATGTCGTTAAATTATTGATGGGTCAGTATCAACGACACAGCGATTAAGTTGCATGTCCTTGTAAACACCTTTAAAATAAATAGCAGTAATGTCAGGGGGAATGAGCGTGCCTCGAGCTAGATGGATGGTGTTGTTACTTTTTTCAGTCGGACTAATGGCTGGCTGTAGCGCTACATCAGAAAACCTGGTTGTTCAAGGAGTATCGAACGCACGTGATGCGTTTGAAGCAGAACCAAAATCAGATAATGAAAAAATAGGGCAAACCGCTCTCTATTTGCCTAATGGCTATATTATTGAAGAACCGCAAGAAGACTTTAATGGCTTAATCACCAAAGGCGGCGATTCTTTTTCTTTGTCTATTAACCCAAATGAAAAAGCGACGAGTACTTTGTTTTATGATTTGCAGAAAGTAAACCCAGAACAACAATGGCTGGTAGATGAAAAATTTCGTCAAAATGGTCGGTTTGGGTTTGTGACAGTAACAGAAATTACAGAAAATAAGTTGGAACTCGTAATTGGAGCCGGTGGCGTTAAAATAGCAACCATTTCAACAGAAAACGACCTTCCTAAAAACATGAACTGGATGATGAAAACGGTTCGTTCAATAGAACTTGATGAATAGGAGATTGAAACAATGAGAAAATTACAATCGACTGAAGAATTTCATACATTAATAAAAGAACCTGCTTCAATATTTATGTTCACAGCAGGCTGGTGCCCAGATTGCCGCGTCATTGATCCAATTTTGCCTGAGATTGAAGAAAAATTCTCAGACAATATATTTGTTTCGGTAGATCGTGATCAATTTATTGATCTGTGTATTGAATTGGATATTTTTGGTATTCCGAGTTTTCTAGCTTACGCTAATGGTCACAAAACGGGCCGTTATGTCAGTAAAGACCGTAAAACACAGGCAGAAATCGAAGCGTTTATTTCGAATTTGTCACAATAACAATAAAAACGGTTCGCCTAACTAGGCTGAACCGTTTATTTATGAAAGCGAGGCAAAACAATGATGAAATCTACAGAACTTTTTAATATACTAAGAGAGCGTATGCCAAGCCGCCAACTAGAATGGCGCTTTGATCGGGAGAAGGATGTTGCAAATATTCAACATACAGAACTGGGCAAAGGAATGAGCATATCCTTGCCGCAAGTTATCAATCGCTTTGAAGCAAAAGGTGACTCAGCGATTCAAGAAATCGTTTATACGATTACAGAAACTTTCGAAGCAATGGAAAGAGAAGCAAAAGGTGAAATGAAATCGACCGAGCATATTTTCCCTGTTATTCGTTCAACTTCATTTCCAACGGAATCGAATGAAGGCCATAAGTTTATTACGGCTGAACATACGGCGGAAACACGCATATATTTTGCATTAGATGCTGGTACTACCTATCGCTTAATTGACGAAAATGTGGTAAATTCATTAAGTCTGACTGAAGAGCAGATTAAAGAAATTGCGAAGTTCCAAGTGAAAAAATTAAAAACTGCAGTCAAAGAAGACCATGTTGCCGGAAATATCTTTTATTTTCTAAACGAAAACGATGGCTATGACGCTTCAAGAATTTTGAACGAATCGTTTTTAAAAGAAATGAAAACAAAAATCACAGGTGATATGACCGTCTCTGTACCTCATCAAGACGTACTGATTATTGGAGATATCCAAAATGAAACGGGATACGATGTGCTCGCACAAATGGCTATGCATTTCTTTACGAATGGCAAAGTGCCGATTACTTCCTTATCGTTCATTTATGAAAATGATGAACTAGAGCCGATTTTCATTATGGCAAAAAACAGACCTAACGAGGAGAACGATAAAAAATGAATGTATTTTATAACAAAGAAGGAATTGGCGATGTGTTGCTCGTTCAACTTCAAACAGAAACTCCAGAAAAAATTGATCCCGAACAATTTGGGGACATAACATTGATCAAAGATGCAGAAGGAAAAATTGCTGGGTTTAATGTATTTAACGCCTCTAGTTATACAGACTTGGCTGGAGGTCAACAAGTAGAAGTGTCTGAAAAACTTGTTACATCTTTGCAAAATGCATTAGCTAAAAATGGTGTTGATTTTACGCTTGAAGTCGATTTTTCACCGAAATTTGTTGTTGGGTTTGTGGAAGCTAAAGAAAAACACCCAAATGCTGATAAATTGAATGTTTGTCAAGTTGCTGTTGGGGACGAAGAGAAATTGCAGATTGTTTGTGGTGCTCCAAATGTTGAACAAGGTCAAAAAGTTGTCGTAGCAAAAGTGGGGGCGGTTATGCCTTCTGGAATGGTTATTCGCGATGCGGAACTTCGGGGAGTGGCATCGACTGGAATGATTTGTTCAGCAAAAGAGTTGGCTTTGCCAAATGCACCTGAGGTAAAAGGCATTCTTGTCTTGTCTGAAGATGCAGAAACTGGCTCAGCTTTCGAAGTGAAGGCGTAAAGCACTATGAGCTGGATTAAAAACGTATGGAATCGTATGTTTACAGATACAGATGAGGTCGAAGAAATCGACGAAGAAATCATCTATGAAGAAGCCCCGACTGAGAAGAAAGAAAAAGCACCATTTCGTTTTCCACTTATTCCAGACGAAGAAAAAGATGATTTTTCCCATGATATAAAGCGTCCAGAACCGAGTACTAAAATGCCGATTTTCGATGAACAGGAAAGAACGGTTTATCGAAAAGAAGTTGAAAAACCGCTTATGGGACCAAAAGAGGCACCTGTGCGCTCGGTATCAAAACCAAAACGCAAAGCACCAGAACTACCTATCCAAAATGCGCGTCGTTTTGAACCAAGTCGTTCAGTGTCGCCAGTTCACGGTTATAACGTGTCGCGACCTGAACCTATTCAAAAAAAGGTAGAAGAGCAGCGTGAAAGTAAATTAGATCGCGAAATGTATGATGAAGCTATTCAAGAAAAAGCAAGAGCTGGATTCCATAAACCAAGAACACAGGTAGAGCCTGAAATCCGTTCTTCTTATGAAAAAGAGTCCGTTCAACAACCGAAGACAGAAGTTAAACGAGAATCCCGAGCAACGAGCGTTGTGTCGAATACAGTATCATTTGTTTTAGAAGCAAGAGAGCGGGAAGAAAAGGCTTTGTTATTAAAAGAAGCAGCTTTAGAAGAAGCGACAGAACTACACGAGACATCTCTAGAAATCGAACTTGTTTCAAAAGATGAAGAAGTAGAAGCCGTTGCCGAGTTAGAATTCGAAGTACAGCTAGAAACGGAAATTGAACTGGTAACAGTAGATGAAGAAGCAGATACAGTTGTTGAGTTAAAATCCGCAGAGCAGCCGGAAACAGAAATTGAAGTGGGCGTTACTGAACAACAGTCAGAATTGTACAACAAGTTGGATGTGAAAGTGCAAGCCGAATCAGAGGTGCTATCAGAACCTACAACAGAAGAAATAGAAGAACCACAAGCTTCAGAAGTACAAGTAGACACGAAACCAGAAGGTGTACAAAAGCGCGAAAAGACAGTGCCATTTAATGTGTTAATGCTTAAATCGGATAAAGAGTCTTTGAAAAATAAGGCTAAATCGCTTTCAGTTACGACTCCATATAATGAAAATCCTGTGGCGCAGGTACCAGAAGCGGAAAAAAAAACGATAAATTTAGTTGAACAAGCCGGAATTCAGTCGGATTTAATAGATTCGGCCGAATCTAAAGCTTATCAATTACCGTTACGAGAATACTTAATGGCTCCTGAAAACAATCGAAAAGACGAGGAATGGATGGAAGAACAAGGAGAGCGATTAGTCGTAGCTTTGTCCCATTTCCAAGTTAAAGCTGAAATATTGAGTACAGTACAAGGACCAGCTGTGACACAATTCGAACTAAAAGTTGCACAAGGTATAAAGGTTAGTAAAATTCGTAATTTAGCAGATGATTTAAAGCTAGCTTTGGCTGCACGAGATATACGGATTCAAGCACCGATTCCAGGTAAAAGCTCGATTGGTATTGAAATTCCGAACCGTACAAGTCGTGCAGTACGCATTTCTGAAATTATTGGCAGTGCTGTATTCGAAGATTCGGAATCACCACTTGAAGCGGCTCTAGGCTTAGATTTAACTGGAAAGCCTGTTACATTAGATTTGCGTAAAATGCCGCACGGCCTAATCGCAGGAGCAACGGGGTCGGGTAAATCAGTTTGCATCAATTCACTTTTAGTCAGCTTATTATATAAGTCATCTCCAAGAGATTTGAAATTATTGTTGATTGATCCGAAAATGGTTGAATTGGCGCCCTATAATCATATTCCACATCTCGTTAGCCCAGTTATTACAGATGTTAAAGCCGCAACAGCATCATTAAAATGGGCAGTCGAAGAAATGGAACGTCGCTATAAATTATTTGCCCACAGCGAAGTGCGCGATATTAGCCGTTACAATAAGCGGGTAAAAGAAAAAGGGCATCATGCTCAGCATCTTCCGTATATTTTAATTGTGATTGATGAGTTAGCCGATTTGATGATGATGTCGCCTTCGGATGTTGAAGATTCGATTTGCCGAATTGCACAAAAGGCACGTGCTTGTGGAATTCACTTAGTGATTGCGACGCAACGTCCGTCTGTTGATGTCATCACGGGACTGATCAAATCCAATATCCCAACACGCATTGCGTTCTCAGTGTCATCTCAAGTAGATAGTCGGACAATTCTTGATTCTCAAGGGGCCGAACGATTACTCGGAAGAGGGGACATGTTGTATCTTGGTAACGGTATGTCAGCACCTAGTCGTTTGCAAGGAACATTTGTTACCGATGACGAAATTGAAAAAGTTATCGAGCATGTGAGATCTCAAGGAAAGCCAGAGTACTTTTTTAAAGAAGAGGAATTGATCAAGCGCAGCGAATCGCCTGCTGAACAAGATGATTTGTTTGAAGACGTTTGTCGCTTTATCATGACGCAAGGAAGTGCTTCGACTTCTCTCTTGCAACGTAAATTCCACATTGGCTATAACCGTGCTGCTCGTTTGATGGATTTAATCGAACAACATGGCTTTATCTCTGAACAAAACGGCAGTAAAGCTCGTACTGTTCTAATCACAGAAAAGGAAATCGAAAGTGTGTTTAGTTAATTGTTAGTCGTCTGCTAGTTTACTGCAGGCGACTTCGGTTTTCTACTGCTATTTTTAACCAACTGAAATTTATATGTGGTTCGACTGTATAGAATACTGAAGTATTTTAAAAAAAGACAAATTTATGATATAATATTTTACTATGTTTATCTTTACTAGCTATAGATTTCGCTTAGCGATTTATATAGACTAATTTTCAACTCCCACAGGAGGTCCATTTATGACAGTTTTACATTTTACTGGGATCAAAGGTTCCGGTATGAGTCCGCTTGCACAAATCATGCATGACATGGGGAAACAAGTACAAGGCTCAGATATAGAGCAACATTTTTTTACTGAAGATCGATTGCGTGAAAGAGGCATCACCATTTTGCCGTTTGATGCAAACAATATAGAAAAAAATATGACCATCATTGCCGGTAATGCATTTGGAGACGATCATCTGGAGTTGGTAGAAGCGCGTGAATTAGGTGCAACCATTATCCGGTATCACGAGTTTCTAGGTGATTTGATGAGACAATATGTTTCTGTTGCGATTACAGGCGCACATGGTAAAACTTCGACAACAGGTTTGATGGCTCATGTATTGGGAGGATATAAACCTGTATCTTATTTGATCGGAGACGGGACCGGAGTTGGCCAAGAGGATTCTCATTTCTTCGTTGCTGAAGCTTGTGAATACCGCCGTCATTTTCTTGCGTACCACCCTGATTACGCGATTATGACCAATATTGATTTTGATCATCCGGATTATTTTACTGGAATTGAGGATGTCTTTAAGGCATTTGAAGAAATGGCTCAGCAAGTTAAAAAATGCATCATTGCTTGTGGCGATGATGAATATTTGCAACGAATTCAAGCGCCAATTCCAGTTGTGTATTATGGCTTTGGAGAAGAAAATGATTTCCAAGCAAGAAATATAGTAAAGTCTGTAGACGGAACTACATTTGATGTCGTAATTCGCAACGAGTTTTTCCATACATTTAAACTTCCAATGTTTGGAGACCATGCTATTTTAAATGCATTGGCTGTTATTTCTCTTTGCCATTATGAAAGCATTCCTGCGGATATTATTCAACAGCAGTTTGAAGATTTTGAAGGTGTAAAGCGTCGATTTACACAAACAGCAATTGCTGATCGGATTTTAATCGATGACTATGCACATCATCCGACAGAAATTCGTGCGACTTTGCAATCTGCTCGTCAAAAGTATCCAGAGCGGGAACTGATTGCTATTTTCCAACCGCATACATTCACACGTACTCAAACATTTTTACAAGAATTTGCCGACTGTTTGAGAGAAGCGGACCACGTTTATCTTTGTGATATTTTTGGATCTGCACGCGAAAAAGCAGGTACTTTAAAAATTCAAGATTTGGCTGACAAAATTGAAGACAGCCACATATTACAATTAGACGAAGTGTCTTCTTTAGCAGAGCACGGCAATGCCGTTTATTTGTTTATGGGAGCAGGAGACGTTACAAAATTCCAAGAAGCGTTCGAAAATGCATTGAATACAGGAGAAACAGTTTAACTTTCGAGTTAAACTGTTTTTTTTTCTGCAGGAATGAAACTGTTTTTGTCGAATAATGATAAAGACGGTGTTTAATCCAAACTGCTCAAGGGTAGAAGTAGAAAAGGATATAACATAATTTAATTAAAAGGAGGAAACAAGATGGATTGGCAGATTTTACTTTACATTGCCGCAATCGTAGCCGCTATTGGATTCTTAATTTTATGCGTAGCGTTGGCAATGACATTAAATTCATTAAAAAACACATTAAAAGAAGTTTCAGGTACCGTTGCTGGTCTTGAAAATCAATTGCAAGGGGTAACGTTGGAAACGACAAACTTATTGCATAAAACAAATGAACTTGCTGAAGACATTCAAGTGAAATCAGAAAAATTAAATGGAGTGGTAGATGCAGTTAAAGGTGTCGGCAACTCTGTTACTGATTTAAATTCAACTGTTCGCAGCATTACGTCACGCGTTGGTGTGCAAGTAGAACAAAACGAAGACAAGATTGCTCAAGTAGTTCAATGGAGTAACGTCTTTATGGGCATCCGTGAGAAATGGAACGAGCGCAAGATTTACGAAGCTAGTACAAATGCAACACAAACTCCGGTACCAGGACAGAAAAAATTACCTCATAACGGTCAATATTAAAACGTTTACTACTAACTAAATGGAGGAGAATTTTAATGAGCAGAAATAAAGACCAGTACAATCAGTCTAATGGTAACGATTCACAAAATAACCAAGATTATTATACACAAGGTGGCCAATACAGACAAAACAATGAAAAAAATTATCAACAGAGTGATTATGTGCCGCAATCTTATGGTGCATCAAATCGCTATGACGACCTTTATGATTACGAAGAGTCATCTGGTGGCTCAAGTTTCCTAGTTGGTATTTTAGTAGGTGGTGTTATCGGAGCAGCAGCTGCTTTATTCCTAGCACCTAAAACAGGTAAAGAATTACAAGCGGACCTAAAAACACAAGCGACAACTTTAAAAGAAAAAGCTTCTCAACAAGCAGATTTTAGTGAAGATGGGGCAGGTTTTGCGCATCAACTAAAAGAACAATCTACTAAAGTAGTTGAAAAAGTGAAAAACATGAAAGCTGGAAATTCTCCAATGGACGATGGTACCGCTTCATCAGAAGGCGAAGAGTCGATTGATATTCTTTCGACAGTTCAAAATACACAAAACCAACCTGAGACTAAAAGTTCTGATGAATTCACGTCAACTGCCAATGCGTTAAAACAAGCAGTTGAAGAAGTTAAAGAAGAAAAAAAACCAGATACAAGTTCGTCAACAGCTGGCAATACAGGCAGCAATACGAACAGCAATACAGCAAATACAAGCAAAGCTCCAAACACGACCAGCAGCAACAACAACAGCAATAAATCATCAAATGGTTCAAACAAGAATTACGATCAAAAGAATTAATTTGGGAGCGGTTTAGATGAAAAACTTAATGCGTGTAGACAGTATGGACAGTCTAAAACAGGCAGTAGGAAGTAATCAACATTACTGGCTGTTTAAACATAGCAGTACGTGCCCAGTGTCCGCTGGAGCGTGGAATGAATATAATGAATATGCCTCATTGCATCCGAATCAATTATTCTTATACCTCGTCGTTCAGGAAAGTCGAGAGTTTTCCAAAGCGATTGAAGAAATTACAGGAGTAAGGCATGAGTCACCACAATTATTTCACTTTGCGAGTCAAAAAATGGACTGGAATGCTTCCCACAACAAAATTAAAAGTAAGTTTATGAAAGAATTTATCGCCTAACAAGAAAGCCGAAGCCTTGATGCTTCGGCTTTTTCATGGTCTAAATACTTTAGCGCGTTGAAGCGTTAAAACATTTTACGTGACTTTCCTGAATAGTTTGCTTATAATAGTCCTATCAAGTTAATATGCGTCACCTGATAAAGGTTAATCGCGAAAGGGGAAGTTATAGAATGAGTAATTTAGAGTTAGAGCAGCTAAGAGAAAAAGTGGACGCAGTCAACCTGCAGATTCTGTCTCTTATTAATGAGAGAGCTTCCGTAATTCAAGAGATCGGAAAAGCAAAAGAAAAACAAGGTGTTAACCGCTACGATCCGTTGCGTGAACGCCATATGTTGAATCTGTTAAAAGAAAATAATGCTGGACCACTAGATCAGAAAACAGTTGATCATATCTTTAAAGAAATTTTCAAATCAGCATTGGATATGCAAGAAGAAGATATCCGCAAAGCATTACTTGTTTCACGTAAGAAAAAAGCTGAAGATACGATTATCAATATTAACGGCGAACAAGTTGGCGCTGGAGATCCATCATTCATTTTTGGACCTTGCGCAGTAGAATCTCAAGAGCAAGTAATGAAAGTTGCAGAAGCTATTGGCGGCAAAGGATTGAAAATGATTCGTGGGGGAGCTTACAAACCACGTACATCGCCTTATGATTTCCAAGGGCTAGGCTTAGAAGGCTTGAAGATGCTGAAAAAAGCAGCTGATCAATACAACTTAGCAGTTGTTTCAGAAATCGTGACACCTTCGCATTTAGAAGCTGCTCTTGATTACGTTGACGTTGTACAAGTTGGCGCACGTAATATGCAGAACTTCGAATTGCTAAAAGCTGTAGGTTCGATCAATAAGCCGGTTTTACTAAAACGTGGGATGTCAGCAACTGTGGATGAATTTATCCATGCAGCTGAATACATTATTGCTTCAGGAAATGAAAACATCATTTTATGTGAACGTGGAATTCGCACATACGAAAAAGCGACACGTAATACATTAGATATCTCGGCTGTGCCAATCTTGAAACAAGAAACGCATCTTCCGGTATTTGTAGACGTAACTCACTCAACAGGTCGTCGTGACTTATTGCTTCCTGCTGCCAAAGCGGCAATCGCAATTGGTGCAGACGGCGTTATGGCTGAAGTTCACCCAGATCCAGCAGTAGCATTATCTGATGCTCAACAGCAAATGGATATTGGCCAATTCGATGAGTACTACGATGCATTGATGAAATTCATGAAACAATACGAAATGAAAATATAAATCGGAAAAGTCGGAGTTACTCCGGCTTTTCTTTTTTTTAGTTGATATTCATGAAGTTTTTATCGTATGATTAAAGAAAGACTGGAAAAGGAGGGCGCACAATGACCGTTACGATATATGATGTGGCAAGAGAAGCAAACGTTTCCATGGCTACTGTGTCACGTGTAGTTAATGCCAATCAAAACGTTAAACCGGCTACAAGAAAGAAAGTATTAAAAGTGATAGAAGAATTGGGCTATCGTCCAAATGCTGTTGCTCGTGGACTGGCAAGTAAAAAGACAACGACGGTCGGCGTCATCATACCCGATATTTCCAATAGCATGTACGCTGAATTGGCCCGTGGAATTGAAGATATCGCGACAATGTATCGCTACAACATTATTTTATCCAACTCAGATCAAAACGAAAACAAAGAACTTCAGTTACTGGAAACCATGCTCGGAAAACAAGTAGACGGAATTGTCTTTATGAGTGATGTAATTTCTGCTGAACTTCTTAAAGAAATGGAACGTTCGCCGACACCAATCGTGTTAGCTGGCTCTATTGATGAATCAGCGGCGATTGCTTCGGTAAATATCGATTATTACGGTGCAGCTTATGAAGCTGTGAAAAAATTGGTCGATAACGGACACCAAAAAATCGCCTTTATTATCGGACCGTTAACGTCAATGATTAACAAAGAATACAAGCTAAAAGCGTATAAAGAAGCACTAGCAGATGCTGGCATTGACTATGACGAAAAGCTTATTGTAGAGTGTAATAATTCATACGATGAAGCTATGGAGGCTGTTCAAACTTTAGCTCCTGTTGAGCCAACTGCTTATTTTGTCAGCAATGACGAAATGTCTATTGGAGTTATTCATGCAGTAGAAGAGCAAGGGAAGAAAATCCCAATGGATGTCGAAGTGATTAGTTATGAAAATTCTAAATTGGCACGTATGGCGCGTCCAATGTTGACTTCTGTTGCTTTCCCGCTTTACGATATTGGAGCAGTTTCGATGCGCTTATTAACAAAATACATGAATAACGAAGAGATTGAAGAAAAGCAAGTTATTCTTCCATATCGAATCGAAGAAAGAGAATCGACAAAAAACGATTAATATTCCTTTTTGAAAATAATAATTACAAAAAAGAAGACACGCTTCCTGGATCATTTTATCCAAGCAAGGTGTCTTCTTTTTTGTGGAAAAACAAAGCTTAATTCCGTTAATTATTACGAATCATGTATAAGGCTTTATTAAGCATTTGTAGGTTTTTATCGGTAATTTCTGCTTTTCGTGGTATGGCTTTGTACATATTCGGTGGATCTTCCCATGAATCGATTAATTTGACAGGGGACTCTGGTTGCCATTTTTCTACCCAAGAAGTTGGTAGCTTTCCTGAAGGAAGAGGGAAATTGTTCATTTCCATCCAGATTAACGACCAAGCTCGAGGGACAACACGCCAAATATCGTAACCACCGCCACCAACAGCTATCCAACGGCCCTGACAATACTCATGAGCAAGTTCGTGTGCAATCTTAGGTATTTCCTTGTAAATTTCCATCGTGCCGTACAAGTGGGTCAGAGGGTCAAGATAATGGGCATCTGCACCATTTTGTGTCAAAATCACATCCGGTTTAAAAAATTCAAAGATTTCCCTCATAGATGTTCTGTAAATCTCAAGAAAAGATTCATCTTCTGTAAATGCATCGATAGGAAAGTTGAAGGACGTGCCGTATCCTTGACCGCTGCCTCGCTCATTAATGTTGCCCGTTCCAGGGAAAAGATAACGACCTGTTTCATGAATAGAAACGGTACAAACATCAGGGTCATCATAAAAGCTCCATTGAACGCCATCGCCGTGGTGTGCATCCGTATCGATATAAAGTACGCGAGCATTGTATTTGGTTTTTAAATAATTGATAGCGACTGAACTGTCATTATAAATACAAAAACCAGATGCTTTGCCTCTAAAGCCATGGTGAAGTCCGCCACCTAAATTTAATGCGTGCTGAGCTTTACCTTCCATGACGTAATCGACAGCTGTCAATGTGCCGCCAACTAAACGTGCGCTTGCTTCATGCATATTTTCAAAAATAGGAGTATCGTCTGTTCCGATACCATAACTTTCACCGGCTTCAGGTGTTATTTCTCCACGACTCGCTTTTTTAACGATGTCGATATAGCGCTGATCGTGAGCTAATAATAACTCTTCATCTGTCGCAATGCGTGCAGGAACGATTAAATCACTTGAGAGCGCGTTCATTTGTTTTAATAAATCAATCGTTAAGACGAGTCTTTTCTGGTTAAATGGATGTGTTTCAGAAAATTTATACCCCAATTGATCTTCTGAAAAGATGAACACTGCGTGCTTCATTCGTTCACTTGTGGCGTGCTTGGCCATAAAACATCAAAACCTTCTTTTCGTAGCTCATTGATGATCGCCAGAGGGTTCATCGTTTGAACACGAAAAACTAAAATTTTACTCGCCTTATTTACTCTGTCGGGGTATACAAGCACACTCAACACATTAACATTTTGGTGCTGAAAAACTTTCGAAACTTCATATAAGACGCCAGATCGGTCATCAACTCGAATTTCAATTTGTGAACCCGGCTGATGCGCCCCTGTTAATTCGATAAAAGTATATAAAAGATCTGTCTCTGTTAAGAAACCTACAAGTTTTTCGTTGCTTACAACAGGAATGCAGCCAATTTTATGTTCATAGAAAATCATCGCTACTTCTTCGACAAAGTCGAGCGGGTGAGCGATAACCGGGTTAGCTGTCATAATTTCTGCCACTTTCTTTTTATACGGTTCACCTTTAGGTGCTACGGTAAACCGAGAAGGAACTGCTTCTTTTAAATCCCGATCTGTCACGATACCGACGACTTTTCCATCATCGACTACCGGTGCGTGTCGAACTCGTTTGTCTTTAAACAAATCCATAACGTCTTGAACCGTCTGCTCTGAACTTAATGTATACACATCGGTTTTCATAATTTCTTCGACTAACATAAAAGCACCCCTTTAAAATTAAATCAATACATATAGCGATTCATAAACCGGAGTCTGTCAAATTTTTGAATGGATTCATTATCGACACGGCTGCCAATTTTGGCCATCAAGCAATTCGCTGGATGTGAGCTGATTTCAGGGTCATCGGTGGCATAGTATTCCAAACCGCCGGCCTGCATCATTTTTTCCATCACTTTTCGGTATTCCCATACATTTAACCCGGTTCCTTTTAAATCCCAATGCCAGTAATATTCAGTCGTAATAACGATGAAATCTTCAAAAGCATCATCCATCATTGAAACTTTCAGTAAAGCTTTTCCGACTCCGTTGCCTCTGTATTTTGGAATGATTTCAATTGCTCCAAGCTCGATTAAGTTGTCCATATTTCCTTCCGACCAACGTTCTAGAGGATCGGGGTATAAGAATGTGACATAGCCGACAATCATCTTGTCTGAGCGCACGATAAGAATGCGTCCTTCTGGTAAATCCGCAATTTCGATAATGGCTTTATGCTGCTGTGCTGGTGGTCTAAAAGCCACTAAATTTTCGTGAAACTCAAGCTCGCTTAATTCTTTTCCTGCAATGGGGCCTTCGATAATAATCGGGCCATGTGCAGTTTCCAATTCCATAGAGTTATACATTTTTTTGTGTTCCATCATTTCACCGCCTGTCAGATGCAATTAGTTTCATTATACATGAACGTTTGTCATTTTGGAAAAAAGCAGACAGAATTAGCTGTTTTTTCTAAACAATTGAAATAATTCGCATTCAATTGTGACATTGTTGTAGAATGTAAGTAATCAATGAGAAAGGGTGAATGGAATGAAAGTTGAAGCATTACCAGCAAAATCAGGAGTACATCAATTACATAATTATGAAGAGACAGCAGCTAACTTCGATTGGACAGAAGTCGAGAAGGAATTTAGTTGGTACAAAAGCGGCAAAGTAAATATGGCTCATGAAGCAATTGATCGTCATGCTGAATCTGACCGAAAAAACAAAGTTGCTCTTTATTATAAAGATCAAAATAGAAATGAGTCGTATACATTTTATGAAATGAAGCGCATGACCAACCGTGCGGCGAATTTGCTAAAAGCTAATTCAAACCTTGAAAAAGGAGATCGTATTTTCATTTTTATGCCACGTTCTCCGGAATTGTATTTCTTAATGTTTGGGGCCTTGAAAATGGGTCTTATTGTTGGACCGCTTTTTGAAGCGTTCATGGAAGGGGCGATTTACGATCGTCTTGATGACAGCAAAGCCAAATCGATTATTACAACCCCGGAGTTGTTAGAGCGTATTCCTTATGACCGTTTGCCAGAATTAGAAACAATTTTCCTAGTAGGGGATGATGTCAAAGAGCAAGACGGTTACATTGATGTCATGAAAAATTTACCAGTTAGCTCTGATAAATTTGATGTTGAATGGTTAGACAAGGAAGACGGCTTGGTTCTCCACTATACCTCTGGATCTACGGGTAAGCCAAAAGGCGTCTTGCACGCCCAATATGCGATGGTCCAGCAATACCAAACAGGTAAATGGGTCTTGGATTTCAACGAAACTGATATTTACTGGTGTACAGCTGACCCAGGTTGGGTAACTGGAACCGCTTACGGTGTATTCTCTCCTTGGCTAAATGGGGTTACTACGGTTATCCTTGGTGGAAGATTTTCACCGGAAGGTTGGTATCAAGCGATTGAAGACTTTGGTGTAACGGTTTGGTATAGTGCGCCTACCGCCTTCCGCATGTTAATGGGAGCAGGAGATGCATTAGTAAAAGAATACGATTTGTCTACACTTCGACATGTATTGTCAGTAGGTGAACCGTTAAACCCAGAAGTGGTGAGATGGGGAGCTCTAGTGTTTGATAAACGCATTCATGATACATGGTGGATGACAGAAACAGGTGCGCAGACTATTTGTAACTATCCATCGATGACGATTAAACCAGGCTCTATGGGGAAACCAATCCCTGGACTGAATGTGGCTATTGTTGACGATCAAGGAAATGAATTGCCACCAAACCAAATGGGGAACTTGGCGATTGAAAAAGGTTGGCCATCAATGATGCGCCAAATTTGGAACAACCCAGCGAAATATGATTCGTATTTCTTGAAGGATAAATGGTATGTGTCGGGAGATTCGGCTTATATGGATGAAGAAGGTTATTTTTGGTTCCAAGGGCGTGTAGATGACGTTATTATGACTTCAGGAGAGCGTGTTGGACCGTTTGAAGTAGAAAGTAAATTGCTGGAACATCCAGCAGTTGCTGAAGCAGGGGTTATCGGTAAGCCAGATCCGATTCGTGGTGAAATCATCAAAGCGTTTGTGGCTTTGGTTGATGGATACGAACCATCAGAAGAGTTAGTGCAAGAAATTCAGCAGTTCGTTAAAAAAGGATTAGCCGCACACGCTGCGCCGCGCGAAATTGAGTTTAAAGACAAACTTCCGAAAACACGCAGTGGGAAAATTATGCGTCGTGTCTTAAAAGCTTGGGAATTGGATTTACCAGCTGGCGATTTGTCTACAATGGAAGATTAATCAAAAAAGCAGCGGACAGTATTATCTGTCCGCTGCTTTTTGAATTAAAAAAAACCCGATTCGCTAATAAAGCGAATCGGGTTAATGTTGTTAGGCTGCGTCACCTTCGGCCGGTTTATCTGGTTTAGGGTCTGGTTTCGGTTCAGGATCCGGCTTTGGTTCAGGATCCGGCTTTGGTTCAGGATCTGGTTTTGGTTCAGGATCCGGTTTTGGTTCAGGATCTGGCTTTGGTTCAGGATCCGGTTTTGGTTCAGGATCTGGTTTTGGTTCAGGATCTGGTTTTGGCTCAGGATCCGGTTTTGGTTCAGGATCTGGCTTTGGTTCAGGTTTCGGTTCTGGCTTCGGCTCAGGTTTTGGTGCAGCGATGCTGACACTGTTTGAAGCCGCTGATTGTTTTCCTGTAATATCTACTGCAACAATCGTATAGCTTCCAGGAGAACCCGCCGTATAGGAATTGCTTTGAGCTTCTGAAATAGAAGCTATACGCGAACCATCTTTGTAAACTCTATAACCGACAACGTCATTTGATCCAGAGTTGGACCATGTAATGGTTTTTCCGTTAATAGCTGCTTGAACACCACCAGGAGCAGCGTCATCAGCTTTAAATTCGGCACTTGCAACAATCGAAGAGAATTTTGAGTTGCCTGGGAATAGTTTACTTGCATCGCCTCCAAGTGGAGCCATTATGCGATCGATGTATTTTTGTGAAACACCAATTCCACCGCCTGAGATAAAGTCGCTAGGTGTATTAGACAACACGGCAAAACGTTTACCATCAATTGTTGTATACGAACCGCTTGTAAAACTATCATCTTTTTCTGTAGGCAACATAGCTTTAGCGTTAAATAAATCTGAACGAACAAGTCCTGCATTTTTGCAGGCCTCATCTGGAGATAATCCAGAAATACCACAGAACGATTTGGTAACAACTCCATCAGGCTGTTTAAATTTCTCTGAAGTGCCAACAAGTTCTGGTTTTGCATCGTAACTAGCGTTCATTAAGCGAGCCCATACTTGATTGACACGTAATGAAGCGGGTAAATCACGGTTTTCAAATTTTGATAACTTGATTTTTTCTGTATCGTAGCCAAGCCATAATCCCATTGTTACGTTCGGGTTATAACCGACTAACCATACGTCTGTAGTACTTTGTGTAGTACCTGTTTTACCTGCAAAATCAGCATCGAATTTCAATAATCGATTTGCGCGATTTGCTGTACCACGGTCTGTTTTAAAGACATCGCGCAGCATATCTGTTAACACATAAGACGTAGCAGGCGTAAAGACTTCTTTTGTTTCTGTTTTATGTTCGTAAATAACGTTTCCATCAGCGTCTTCGATTTTATCAATCATGGTTGGCTCTACATATTGACCGTTATTCGCAAACATTGCATAGCCATTAGTGATTTCTTCAATCGAAGCTTCAATTCCACCGCCTAAAGCAGAAGCTAAATTATTGTTCTCATCTTCTAAAACGCGTGTAAAACCTGCATTCATCATATACTGAATTGGCATTTGTTGTTGAATTTGAGCAAACAAGCGAATTGTCGGTAAGTTTTGAGATTGTGCTAACGCATCTCTTGCTGGCATAATTCCTTGTTCACTAGATGCGATAAAGTTGCTAGGACTCCATATATCTTTGCCATCCATATATTCGAATTTTACATCGACAAGAGGGGATCCAGCACCAATTTGACCTAATTCAATCGCGGGAGCGTATACCAATAAAGGTTTAACGGTAGAACCCATTGAGCGATATGCTGAAGTCGCATGATTTAACTTTTCAATTTCATGGTTTCGGCCACCAACAAAACTGATGATGCGTCCTGTGCCATTTTCAATCATAATACTACCAAGTTGAACAGGATATTCTTTGTCTATTACTTCTCCAACTTCGTTATAGCCTTTTCCTAATGCGGTTGTACCAAAAGATTCATACGATTTCTGAGCTTCTTCTTGAGCTAGGTAAATGTCTTTGTCAATCGTCGAGTGGATTCGATAACCATTAGATCTAACAGCTCGATCAGCTAGAATTGCGTATTCCTCATAAAGTTTGTTGTTTTCTTCTAATGTAATCGGGTCGATTCCATTTTGCTCCGCTAAAACGTCCATAATGATTCGAGATGCCCGTTTTTCAATTTCAACTGTGACAAAAGGGAACTCAGAGTATGAGCGTTTTTCGTCTTTGCGGAAATCAGCAACAATGTCATAAGCCATTGCTTCATCGTATTCTTTTTGTGTAATGTATTCGGTTTCTTTCATACGGAAAAGAACAGTTCTCATTCGATCAAGTGCTGGAGCTAATGCATCTCCTTCTTTTACTACACCACCTTCAGCGTATGGAGTGTATGTGTAAGGAGATTTTGGAATGCCGGCAATAAATGCTGATTGTGGCAAGTTTAAATCTTTAGCCGATACGTTGAATATTCCTTTAGCCGCTGTTTCAATACCGGCAATGTGTGCACCTGAAGAAATTCGGCCATACGGAATGATGTTCAAATAGGCTTCCATGATTTCGTCTTTATCCATGAATTTCTCTAAACGCATAGCAAGAAGAATTTCTTTTGCTTTTCGCTCGTAAGAAACTTCGTTAGTTAAAATTTGGTTTTTAATCAATTGTTGCGTCAAGGTAGAACCACCTGTTTGGGTGTCTGCATTTGACACATCTTGCATCAAACCGCGGAAAATAGCTTTTGGAACGATTCCTTCGTGTTCAAGGAAATACTCATCTTCAGTTGCCAGAACAGCATCTATTGCATAATCTGATACATTGTCTAATGAAGTAACTCTACGTTCCAAATCTGTTTGAAGCTTTCCGAGATAAACATCATTGTCGAAAAACATTTCGGAAGTTTCTTCAAAACTATAAATTTCTTTTAGCATTTCTTCCTTAGGACGAAGCTTTTCCTCGTCTACCAGTGAAGCAAAATAACCTGCTCCAACAGAAGCGGCAAAAACACCGATTGTGACCAAGACAATCGCCAAAATCAATGCCAAATTCCAAAGAACGCCTGTCGTTATGCTCATTCGTTTGAACCATTTTGTTGAAGTCAATTTATCGGTTGTTTCTTCAGCTTTTCCTAGCCAATACTTAAATTTATCACGCACATTATCACCCTCCTAAAATCTTTTATAGTATATCATATTCTTATAATTGCATCTAAGCATATTGACAAGTTGCAATAATAAAGTAAAATACTAGTATATTTCATATTTAAACAGTGAAGAATCCGAAGTAGATTGTGCAGTTTTGTTTAGAGAGCTGGTGGGTGGTGAAAACCGGTCAAAATGCATGAATCGAATTACAGGTTTGGAGTTTACGGAAGTGCCCCGTTCGGCACATGATGAGAGGGAGACGAGGTTCTCCAAGCTGGGTGGTACCGCGCAATTGCGTCCCTGCATGAATTTTTCATGCAGGGGCTTTTTTATGTGGATTTGTAAAACTCTCATCTGATTAATATATTATAAGGAGGAACAACAATGACGAACGAATTAATTCAAGATTTACAATGGCGCGGTTTGTTGTACCAACAAACGGATGAAGAAGGTATGGAGAAATTATTAAACGAACAAAAAATTTCATTATACTGCGGAGTCGATCCAACAGCAGACAGTATGCACATTGGACATATTGTTCCGTTACTTACATTACGTCGTTTTCAAATGCATGGTCATCAACCGATTTTATTGGTGGGTGGAGCGACAGGAATGATTGGAGACCCTTCAGGACGCAACGAAGAACGTCAATTGCAAACGACTGAACAAATTGACCGTAACGTTGAGGGGATTAAAGTTCAAATGGAACAAATTTTTGATTTTAAATCTGAAAACGGTGCGAAAATGGTCAACAACCGTGATTGGATCGGCGCCATGAGTGTGATTGAATTCTTACGTGACTACGGTAAATTGATTTCCGTGAATTACATGTTGGCGAAAGATTCAGTTGCATCACGTCTAGAAACGGGAATTTCGTTTACGGAGTTTTCGTACACGTTAATCCAAGCGATTGACTTTAATCATTTATACAACGAACACAATTGCCGCATACAAATTGGTGGATCTGATCAATGGGGCAATATCACAACAGGTCTTGAAATGATTCGCAAAACACATGATGAAGAATCAAAAGCTTTCGGTATTACAATTCCGCTTGTGACAAAAGCGGATGGCACCAAATTTGGGAAATCAGCTGGTGGGGCTGTTTGGTTAGATCCGAAAAAGACGTCACCATACGAGTTTTATCAGTTTTGGATTAACGCAGCAGATGCAGATGTGATCAAGTACTTGAAAATTTTCACGTTTATTAGCCGTGAAGACATTGAGGTATTAGAAAAAGCGGTTGAAACAGAAGCGCACTTGCGTAAAGCGCAAAAAACATTGGCTGAAGAAATGACCAAACTAATTCACGGAGAAGAAGCATTAGCTGACGCTCAGCGTATTACAAAAGCGTTGTTTAGTGGTGATTTGAAAGCATTGTCTTCTTCAGAAATGAAAGCTGCATTTAAAGATGTTCCTTCTGTAGAGATGCCAAAAGAAGACAAGTTGATAGTAGATTTGATCGTTGAAGCGGGCATTTCATCTTCGAAAAGACAAGCTCGTGAAGACGTTACAAATGGCGCGATTTCTGTAAACGGCGAAAAAGTGACGGACTTGGAATACATCGTCGACGATAAAGATCGTTTAGATGATGCATTTGCCATTATTCGTCGAGGCAAAAAGAAATACCACATGGTGCAATTCCAATAAGAATAACTTAAAGGACAGCCGAATTTTGAACTGCACCGAAATTGTTAGACACAACTAACAATGGAGGTGCAGTTCATTTTGGGCTGTCCTTTAATATGTTATATTTGTTTTTCTTTGATAAAATGAGGCAATTCCATATCTTCGAATTCTTCTGGGTGAATTAGTTTTCCTAACCGGATAGCGCCTTCGATCAGACGAGGAGAAGGGCGGCAATACAATTCTTCTTCCATTACATGAATATGATCGATAGCTTTCATGCCAGTCCAACCTGGACGTTTTTTGACAAGTTCAGGTTTTACTTTTGACGTTAAGATGCCAACCCATGCGAGTAGAATATAATCGGGTTGACGCTCTAGTACATCTGCCCAATCGGTTTGAATATTGGCAGAATCCGTATCGTCAAAAAGATTACGAGCACCGGTCATACTGCTAATTTCAGTAAGCCAGTTAATGTTGCCAGGGGTGAATACAGGCTTTGGCCACCATTCCCAGTATAATGACGGACAAGTATTTGCTCGTTTTCCACGTGACTTGATGTCTTCGATAACGGCCAAGTATTCAGAATGGATTGCTGTCGCATTGATTCCGCATGCATCTGCTACTTTTAATAAGTCTTTTCCAATTTCATCTAATGATTGTGGATCTAAGACAATGTGAGGGATGTTCCGTCTTACTAATTCATCCACGTTTTTTTCCATTCCAGGAACGCTCAATGACGCCAACACTAAGTCGGGTTTTAACGCTTCGAGTTCGTTCATTCGAATGGATAAATCAGGGCCGAGTTTGGGCAATGTCGTAATTTCTTTTGGCCAGTCAGAATAATCATCAATACCTACGAGCATATGTTCAGCGTCTAGAAATGCTAAAAGTTCCGTGTTACTTGGACAAATCGAAATAATTCGCATCCAGCTCCACCTCCATTTTTTCAAGTTTACCATGACCAATGAAAAAAATTCTTCCTATTTGAAGAAACTGTGAAAACAAAGTATCATAAGGAAGAAAGAACACAAGTTGTAAAATTCAGGAACGCTTTCTTCTATATAGTCTTTATCTATGAGGAAAGAGGGTCTTGGGTTTAACTAACAGAAGTTCGGGTAGGTATACATGTGTTGATAAAATGTATTTCAATAAATTTATTAAACAATTGACTGGAAATAAATAGCGAGAGCGGGGTGAAGCTATTGCCGAATCGATTAAAGAATGTGAACTTGCGTATTACGGTACCGAGTGTCGATTTGCAGCAATGGCTGTTAAATGTTGAAAGATCAAGACTTATATGAACACTTAAGCGGACGGACTTTGAAAATGACAGAAGACTGGTACAGTTCTTTAGACAAAAGCAAGGCCGGTGTTTATGGTTCGACGGACCCTGATAAAATAGCATTGTTAAAAAAACAAAATCATGAATTTCATCTTCGCTTTTGTACCATGTTTCAACAAGATTACAATGATTTTGAATCGAATTTTCAAGGTTGGATAGAATCCATTGTAAAAGATGAAGCTCATTTAGACACGCCAATTGTAGAAGTGATTGGTGAGTTTTTCCGTACACAAGATCAATATTTGGATGAGCTTGGAAAGTATGCATTAGCACACAAGGATCGAGTTAGTCATGAGAGATTGATGGAATGGACACAAGCGATTGTTCAAATCTTTAGTAAAGTGATTGTTGAATTTACGGATCAAAATTCGAAGGCTGCGGAAAAGCGCATGAACTCCCAACAACAGATGATTGTGGAAATGAGTGCGCCGGTTATTTTATTGGCGAATAAAATTGGTATGTTGCCTTTAGTTGGAGAAATCACTCCGCATAGAGCAGAAATTATATTTGAAAAAGCTTTAGCTCAAAGTTCTAAACACGATTTGGAGAAATTGTTTATCGATTTATCGGGTGTACCCATGATTGATACGATGGTCGCACAACAAGTATTTCAACTGATCAAAGGCTTGGAAATTATCGGCGTGAAAGTTGCTTTGTCAGGCATTAGCCCAGTGATTGCTCAAACTGCTGTGCAGTTGGGTATTAAGTTTATAGATATTGAAGTGTATAATACACTAGCTCATGCGTTAAAACAAAATCAAGTTGATTCGTTTTGATGAAAATCCCAAGAACCTTAATTGGCTCTTGGGATTTTTTTGAATTTTATTTAAAGGGATGCTGGTTTTATTTGCGGGATGGGCTTGGTTGTTTGCAGATTCGAATAGTTTGTTTGCGTAAAAGCATGGATTGTTTGCAGGATAGGAGTTTATTTGCAATATAAAGCGGTTTGTTTGCAGCGGTGGGGGAGTTGTTTGCAGGATAGGGCGCTTTGTTTGCGCAATAACATAGTTTGTTTGCGTATTCCAAAAACGAAAGAAAAAACCTCCCAAAACCTTGAAAGGTTTTGGGAGGTTTTCGAAATCAAGTTGGAATTAACGTGAGTAGTACTCAACGATCAACTGTTCGTTGATTTCAGCAGACAATTCGCTACGCTCTGGAAGGCGTACGAAAGTTCCTGTTTTGCTATCAGTATCGATAGTAACGTATTCAGGAACAAAGTTGTTTACTTCGATTGCTTCGTTTACTACATCAAGGTTGCTTGATTTTTCGCGGAAAGCAATTGTTTGTCCTGGTTTCACGCTGAATGACGGAATGTCAACGCGTTTGCCATCAACAAGGATGTGGCCGTGGTTTACGATTTGGCGAGCTTGGCGACGAGTGCGCGCAAGACCTAAACGATAAACAACGTTATCAAGGCGAGCTTCAAGAAGGATCATGAAGTTTTCACCGTGTTTACCAGGCATTTTACCAGCTTTGTTGAACAAAGTTTTGAACTGACGTTCTGTAACTCCGTACATGAAGCGTAGTTTTTGTTTTTCTTGTAGTTGCAAACCATATTCAGAAACTTTTCTGCGTTGGTTAGCACCGTGTTGACCTGGTGCGTAAGGGCGTTTTTCTAATTCTTTACCTGTGCCTGTAAGGGAAATTCCTAAGCGGCGTGACAGTTTCCATGATGGACCTGTATAACGAGACATATAAGTCTCCTCCTCTGTTTTTGGTTTTTAGAGTAAAATAAAAACCAGATGCATTCATGCTGCAAGCCATTTTATATTCTTGTACCTTCGCTCAGCAGCCAAAGAGTTACACGATACACCTGCTATGAGGAATAAAATGGACAAACACGCACATACAACTGCTGCGATTATTTTACACAAAGAATAGTATAACTGATTTTGGAACCTCAAGTCAACAGCAAGCCTTAGAATAGTTTGGAGCACTAGCTTTCTTTTTCTTATTAGACGAGGTAGAATGAAATCGAGTATGTATGTAAGCGCTTTCTATAATGTCTAAGGGGTGTATTGGTTATGAAAGAAAAAGAGATGAATTTTGAAACGGCGGTTATCCACAAAGGTTATGACAGTACAAAACATCATGATAGTTTGGTGACACCGCTTTATCAAACCTCGACGTATTCGTTTGCTAATGCAGAGCAGGGGGAAGATCGTTTTGCAGGAAATTGCGAAGGTAATATTTATTCGCGTCTTGGCAATCCAACAGTTCGTGTACTCGAAGAGCGAATGGCGGAAATTGAAGGCGGTCAAGGTGCATTAGCTTTTGGGTCGGGGATGGCCTCAGTTAGTGCGATTTTAATTTATTTGACCAAAGCAGGAGATCACATCCTTTGCTCAAGAGGTATTTACGGATGTACGTTTGGGCTATTAGAAATTATGGAAGAAAAATACAAAATTACGCATAGCTTGGTGTCGATGACAACAGAAGCAGAAGTAGAAAATGCGATTCGTCCAGAGACGGTTTGCATTTACGTAGAAACGCCAATCAATCCGACAATGGAACTCGTGAATCTTGAAGCAGTTATGGCTGTAGCGAAAAAACATAATATTCGTGTCGTTGTGGATAATACGTTCTGTTCACCTTATTTGCAAAATCCGTTACGAATGGGTGCAGACTTTGTTTTGCATAGCGCAACGAAATACTTGAATGGCCATGGGGATGTGGTCGGTGGAGTTTTAGTTGGAAGCGATGCAGAAGAAATGCAACATATTCGGATGACCATACAAAAAGATGTTGGTGGCATTATGTCTCCATTTGATGCATGGCTCTTGTTAAGAGGATTAAAAACGCTTCATGTCAGAATGGATCGACATGTTAGCAATGCGAAAGTTGTATTAGATTTTTTAAAACAACAAGAAATCGTCAAAAATATATATTATCCGTTCGATGAAAGTCATCCGCAAGTTGAAATTGCGAAACGCCAAATGCGTGAAGGTGGCGGGTTGATTTCTTTTGAAATTGAAGGCGGTAAAAAAGAAGCACAAGCCTTTTTAAATGCCTTATCACTTATCAAGATTGCGGTTAGTTTAGGCGATGCGGAAACATTAATTCAACATCCAGCCACGATGACGCATGCAGTGGTACCTCCTGAAAGTAGACAAGCGATGGGCATTAGTGACTCCTTGCTGCGCTTATCAATCGGGCTCGAGCATACGGATGACTTGATCGCTGATCTAAACAAAGCATTTGAGCAAGTTAAACCAAAACTTCAAGAAATCTAAAAAAACCCAAAAACTCACAACGTGAGTTTTTGGGTTTTTACAATTATAAATGCTTCATTAACACGTTAACGAAAAGTTCCAAGCCTTGCTGATCTTCTTTAGTGAAACGATCTAGCTCGGGGCTATCAATATCTAAAACGCCGATTACTTGATCTTCTTTCATCAAGGGAACAACGATTTCAGAACGTGTCGCCGCGTCACATGCAATGTGACCAGGGAATGCTTGAACGTCTTCAACTAACATTGTTCTTTTGTCAGCAACGGCTGTACCGCAAACGCCTTTTCCTACTGGGATTCGTACGCAAGCCGGTAGACCTTGAAAAGGACCAAGTACTAATTCTCCATCTTCCATTAAATAAAATCCGACCCAGTTGATGCGTTCAAGAAATTGATTGAGTAAAGCAGAGGCGTTACTTAAATTGGCAATGCTGTTTTTCTCACCGTCTAACAAAGCATCTAATTGCTTTGAAAGCATGGTGTATTGCTCTAAACTACTGCCACTGTAACTTTTTTGTGTGAACATAAAAAATTCCCTCATTTCAGTTTATAGTATTTGTTGTGAATCAAATCTCGTTAACTTAAGTAAGTATAAATTTTGTCGTAATGCTTATGCAAGCCATTGACACTATGAGCATCCGAGCCAAAGACCAACGGAATGCCAAGTGATTTAGCGAATTCGAGATAAGTGAGCGGCGGATAAGCTTCCAAACAATCTGGTTTCGAGTATCCTGCACCATTTACATCAAGTTCAAAGCCGGTTTTTTTCAAGAGCTGAAGAATGTGCCGAATTTGTTTGTCATCATCGATCTTTTCGCCATGTGCTTTTTGGAATTTGTGAATCAATGTTGGATGTCCAATTCGATTTGGTTTGAATTGTCCAAGGTCTGCGTAAATCGATTTTTCAAGAGTGTCATAGTAAAGCTGGTAAGCAGCTTCTACAGATCCACAAGCCTCAGCGAGTTCTGTATAAACTTCTTTACTGAAGTCAGCGCAAAAATATTGGTCATTTACTTGCAGAAAATGAACCGACAAAATGGAGTCGTCTAGAACAGGGCCCATATCATTTAAAAAATGAGTAGTTTCTTTTTCAAAGCCCTCGATATAATCGACTTCCAATCCTAAGCGAATGCGAATATCTTTTTGATAAACATGTTTAAGGTGGTTAATTTCTTCTACATAAGAGGATAACTGAGTCATGCTCATGCCACTATCTTGTTCAGGTGTTGGATCAGTGAAATTGGCTGGAAGTGGTGCGTGTTCTGTAAATGAAATATCAGTAAACCCGGACTTTATTGCTTTTTCAATGTATAATTTGGTTGAGTCTTTTGTCCCGTGTGGACAAAAGGGGGTGTGAATGTGACCATCTCGTCTCATTAAGGCATCCTCTTTTCTAGTTATTAAAAAATATAATCGCTTTTCTTCTAATTTGGCAAACAAAAGAGTAGAATACATGTTAAAATAAAAGAATCATGAATACATTTACGTATAACTGGTAATGTGATTTTGGAACAGGGGGCTATGTGACTTATGATGGAGTATATCATCATTGCGGTCATCATTCTATTAGCGGTAACAATCATTGGTTTTATGTTTCGCAAAAAACATTTAGCTGAAATTGAGCGCTTGGAACAGTTAAAACTGCAAATACAAAATAAACCAATTCTTGAAGAACTAACTAAAGTGAAACAGTTGAACATGAACGGCCAGACGGAAGAGATGTTCGAACGCTGGCGCAACGTATGGACTGAAATCATGGACGTACATATCCCGAAAATCGATGCTTCTTTATACGATGCCGAGGAAGCGATTAATCGTTTTAGATTTAACAAGGCGTCTAAACTAGAACAGGATACAGAAGTGAAGATTGATAGCGTTGATCAACAGATGAATAGCATTTTGGTGGAATTGGAAGAACTGATTGGCAGTGAAGAGAAAAATCGCAGCGAAATCGATCTTCTTCAAGAAAAATACCGCCGTGCACGTAAAAATCTATTGGCTCATCAGCAATCTTATGGAGCAGCAGGCGAACCACTTGAGAAAAAGCTCGAATCGTTTATTCCGTTATTTGACGAATACGAAAAATTGACGGGTGAAGGCAATTACTTGAAAGCTCGTGAAATTGTAATTGGGTTATCAGCAGAAGGCGAAGAAGCATTTTTATTAGTAGACGATATTCCATCATTATTGGCGGATATTCAAACAAAAATCCCTTCTTATATTGCTGAATTGCGTCAAGGTAAGAACGAAATGGAAGAAAATTCTTATTATCTTGGGCATTTAGAGTTAACCCTTCAACTTGATGAAATAGAAGAAGAGTTAGAAGTGTTGAAAGAAAACATTGAAAACTTAGAAATGACACACACAAAAATTGCTGTTGAAAAAATAAAAGATCGCATCGATTCGTTTTATGAAATGTTGGAAAAAGAAGTTGAAGCGAAGATTTATGTGGATGAACATCGTATCGAGACAGAACGTCATTTAGAAGTTGTGGCACGTGATACAAAAGAAATGGAAGAAGAAAGTAGATACGTTCAGCATAGCTATAAAATTACTGAAAGCGAAGCGGCTATTCCGAAATCTTGTATGGATAAGATGGAGCAATTAGTAAAACGCTTTGAATTGCTTATGAGTCGTTTAGAAGAAGATCAATCAGCCTATTCAAGTCTTCAAGAAGAGTTGGTTCATATTCGCGAAGATTTATCGATTGTCGATTCGACTCAAATTGATTTTATGACTGCATTGAAGAGCTTGCGTATCGAAGAAAACAAGGCTCGCGAAAAAGTAGAGCTATTAAAACGCAAATTGCAAGAAACAGATCGTGTGTTACACAAAGCCAATATTCCTGGAATTCCAGAAGATATGGACGTGCGTCTTGAAGAAGCTGAAGAACATCTTTTTGTTACGATGCAAACTTTGCGAGAAGTTCCATTAAATATTAAGCTAGTGCATAGTTATTTAGAGCAAGCTGAAAAGAGTATTGAAGATGGCCATACAAAAGCGGTTGAAATGGTTGAAAATGTCTTATTGATTGAGCGCATTATTCAATACGGAAACCGATACCGCAAATCCAATCTTCAATTAGATGCGAAACTGGAAGAAGCTGAAGAATCATTCAGACAGCTTCGATACACGAAAGCATTGGAAGAAGCAGCGACTGCAGTTGAAAACTTTGAACCAGGTTCGATGAAGCGAATTGAAGTATTGGTCAAAGAAGACGCTTAGCGCATTTAAACAAAACAAAATGTAAAACCACCAGCTGATATGCTGGTGGTTTTCTTTTCGGAGGTGACAAGATGATTTATTTGGATAATAGCGCAACGACGAAACCAAAAAAAGAAGTACTTGATGCTTTTGTAAAAGTTAACGAACAGTTTTATGCAAACCCAGCTTCACTCCATGAACTAGGCAATCAAGCTGAGGATTTGTTAGAAACTGCACGCAACCAAATAAAAGAGTTGCTACATATGGATAAAATCATCTTCACATCTGGCGGTACAGAGGCAAATAACTTGGCATTGATTGGCACAGCTCGAAACTATCAGTCTCGTGGTAAACATATTATTACTTCAGAAACGGAGCATCCATCTGTTTTAAATAGTATAGCGGCATTAGAGCGCGAAGGATTTGAAATTACTCGTTTACCAGTTGGGAATTCCGGGGAGATCAACATTGACAAGTTGAAAAATTCTTTGCGAAACGATACGATTCTGGTATCACTCATGCATGTTAATAATGAAATTGGAACCGTTCATCCAATTGCGGACATTGCGCATCTCTTGAAAAAGCGGCGCATCTTTTTCCATGTGGATGCTGTTCAAAGTATCGGCAAAATCGATTTTGACACAACTGCTATGCCGAATTTATTGACCATATCAGGGCATAAAATACATGGATTAAAAGGTAGCGGATTACTAGCCTATTCCGGAGTAGATTTACAAGCTATCCAATACGGTGGCGGTCAAGAATCTGAAATGCGAAGTGGCACCGTTTCTGTACCGAATGCAGTGGCTTTGGCGAAAGCATTAAGGTTGGCAGTACCAAATCCATTATATTCGCAATGGAATCAAGAATTGCGTCAATTTTTTTCGGAATTTGCAGGTGTCAAAATTGTGAGTCCTAAAAATGGGGCCATGCATATTTTGGCAGTAGCGGTAAAAGGGTTAAAAGGCGAAATTCTTGTATCCGGTTTACAAAAAGAATCGGTAATCGTCTCTACTTCAAGTGCATGCTCATCAAAAAATAGCCAAGCAAGTCCGGTAATTCGAGCTATTGGTTTACCGCGAGAGTTTAAAGATGGTGTAATCCGAATTAGCTTTGGCGAATTTACAACAGAACAAGACATTAATGCGCTAAAAAAAGCGTTTCAGCGGGTATACCGCATGATTAAAGGAGTTTAAACTGTTATGAAAACCAATCAAATTCTTGTCCGTTATGGAGAATTATCAACAAAAGGCAAAAATCGTAGTTCATTTATCGGAAGACTGCGTGACAATGTCAGACAAACTTTTTCTGACTTAGACCAAATTCACATAAAAGCCGAACGCGACCGCATGTTTATTACTTCAGACGATGAACAAGAACTAGCGCAAGTGATTGAGCGTTTGCCGTATGTATTTGGCATTCAATCGTTTAGTCCAGTAACGGCATGTGAATTAGACATCGAAGCTATGAAAAAAACAGCAGAAGCCGTAATTGCTAAAATAGAAGATACTGATAAAAGTTTTAAAGTATCGGTAAAAAGACCATTCAAAGAATTTCCTCACGAAAAACCGGAAATCATGAAAGAACTAAGCTCTCATGTATTAAGAGTCTTTCCAGATTTAAAAGTTCAAATGAAAGATCCTGAGATTGATTTGAAAGTGGAAGTTCGAAAAGAAGCGGTTTATATGATGGCAGAAGTCATTCAAGGAGCTGGAGGCTTACCAGTTGGAGCAGGAGGCAAAGCATTGCTAATGCTATCAGGTGGTCTCGACAGTCCAGTTGCAGGCTATCATATGTTAAAACGAGGCGTCAGATTAGAACTAATCCATTTTTTCAGCCCGCCGTTTACTAATGACCGTGCAAAGGAAAAGGTTTTTGATCTGGCTGAGAGATTGTCGCAATTCGGTTCATCTGTCAAACTGCATATCATTCCTTTTACAAAGCTTCAGCAAGAAGTGCATAAGCAAGTGCCGGATAATATTACGATGACTTCTACACGTCGCATGATGATGCGTGTAGCGGATTTAGTATTAGCTGAGACCAATTGCAGAGCTATTATCACAGGAGAAAGCTTAGGGCAAGT
Organism: Planococcus halocryophilus; assembly: GCF_001687585.2. Lineage (GTDB taxonomy): Bacteria > Bacillota > Bacilli > Bacillales_A > Planococcaceae > Planococcus > Planococcus halocryophilus. The sequence goes on from NZ_CP016537.2 coordinate 1,282,559, forward strand.
TGCAAGTCAGACGTTAGAGAGCATGCAAGCGATAAATGCAGTGACGAATACGCCGGTATTGCGCCCGCTTATTGCGACGGATAAATTAGAGATTATTGATATCGCTCAACAAATAGAAACTTACGACATTTCCATACGCCCATTCGAAGATTGCTGCACAATTTTCACACCGGCTAATCCAAAGACCAAACCGAAGCTTGAAAAAGTAGAATACTACGAGAACTTTGTGTCTTTTGATGAGTTGATCGAAGAAGCTGTAGCAGAACGGGAAGTAATCCAATTTCCGCGTCCTAAAGTTAACCAATTTGAAGATCTTTTATAATGTTTTAGCCTCCTTTAAGGGGGCTTTTTTTGTTGCTTTAAATAAGAAGGTTTATAGATGAGTAAAGCCAGATAGATAAAAATATTGTTTCGCTATAATTTATTGCTTAGTAGTCGAATTATATGAAATTGTATGAATACTTAAATTTCTATTGTATAATAATATATGGACAAGCACTTACATCAAGAGCGGGAGGAATTATTTTGAAAAGACAAGATTTGTTAGCGCCAGAATTCTATAATTTAGTTGAAGAAATTGAGCGATATGCAACAGGGGAAGACAAGCTTGCAATCCTCTGGGAAAACGATAAGGGTGAAAAATATCAACTTACATATGATGAATTAATGAAGCGAGCGAATCGTGCAGCGAATAGCTTTGAAAAAGCAGGACTAGTTAAAGGGGATGTGGTGCTTGTGATGGTACCACGCCTTATTGAAGCATATGTAGCCTACTTAGGAGCGCTAAAAGCGGGGTTAGCCGTTATTCCTAGTTCTGAGATGCTGCGTGCTAAAGATATTGCATATCGATTAAATCACAGTGATGCGAAAGCGGTTATTGCATATGAGCCATTCATGGATCAATTTGAAGGCGTAAAAGAAATGGACAATGTAGTGAAGTTTGTTATCGGTAATTCAGATCAATCGTGGATTTCATTACTAGATGAAATGGCAATCGCTGCTGAAGTGTACAAAGCAGCACCGACCAAAAAAGATGATATGGCGTTTTTGTCCTATACATCAGGAACTACTGGAAATCCAAAAGGCGCGGTCCATAGTCATGGCTGGGCATACGCACATCTTCGTACGTCAGCAGAACACTGGCTAGGAGCGAAAGAAGGCGACGTCGTTTGGGCAACGGCAAGTCCAGGTTGGCAAAAATGGATTTGGAGTCCGTTCTTAGCAACGTTGGGTAGTGGAGCTACTGGTTTTGTTTATAATGGAAAATTTGATCCTGCAGTGTATTTGGATCTTTTGGAAACACGTAAAATCAACGTGCTTTGCTGCACACCGACAGAATATCGGTTAATGGCCAAGCAAAAAGATTTAGCGAAATATGATTTGTCCGCATTGCATAGCGCTGTATCGGCAGGAGAACCACTAAATGCTGAAGTAATCAATGTCTTTAAAGAGCATTTTTCGTTGGAAGTACGAGATGGCTATGGCCAAACTGAGAATACCTTACTCGTTGGTGTTATGAAAGGCATGGAATCTCGTCTGGGCTCAATGGGCAAACCCACACCGGGAAACCGTGTAGAAATTATCGATGACTCAGGTAAACCATGCACTGTTGGCGAAGTTGGAGATATTGCAGTTCATGTAGAAACACCTGCATTGTTTAAAGAATATTTTAAAGACCCTGAACGCACTAGTATGCAGTTCCGCGGAGATTATTACGTTACTGGCGATAAAGCGTCTAAAGATGAGGATGGTTATTTCTGGTTTGAAGGTCGCGGAGACGATATCATCATTTCTTCCGGTTATACAATCGGGCCGTTTGAAGTCGAAGATGCGTTAGTCAAGCATCCAGCTGTTCAGGAATGTGCAGTTATCGGGGCACCAGATGAAGTACGTGGCACAATCGTTAAAGCTTTTGTTGTTTTAGTAGAAGATCAAGTTGCATCAGACGACCTAATAAAAGACTTACAAAATCATGTGAAAAAACTAACGGCTCCGTATAAATATCCGCGGGCCATTGATTTCCGAACAGAATTGCCAAAAACAGCATCAGGAAAAATTCGACGTGTAGAATTGCGTCAGCAAGAAAGTGTGAAAAATTAAACGCAGCGTAAAAAAGAAACACCTCTCTTTAAAAAGAGAGGTGTTTCTTTTTTACGCTGTTTTTTTACCGCTGAATATTAATGCACCTACATTTACTTTCTGCCTGTTAGCAGCCTATAATGAGACTATTATTTCGAAATACAAAATATAATAAGAATGGTGCGCGATGCAGAGTGATAGATTCTAAAAAAGGTGTTTTGGTCATTATTTTAACTTACACATTATGGGGGTTCATGCCGATCTTTTGGAAACAGCTTGCCGACGTCCCGGCAGACGAAGTGTTAGCAGCAAGGATTATTTGGTCTTTTATATTGACTCTTGGATTTATTGTTTTAATTAATGGAGGTCGTCAATTATGGCTTGATTTGAAAAGTTTGTGGGCATCGAAGAAGAAATTTTTCTTATTAATGTTAGCGTCTTTTTTAATCTCCGCCAATTGGTTTTTCTATGTTTATGCAGTTTCACATGATCGGATCGTCGAAACTAGCCTTGGCTATTACATCAATCCATTGATTTCGATGTTATTGGGTGCCATCTTTTTAAAAGAAAAATTATCACCAGCGATAAAAGTTGCATTCTTGCTAGCTGCAACAGGCGTTTTGATTTTAACTTTCTCTTTCGGCTCTTTGCCTTGGCTAGCACTTGGTATGGCGTTTAGCTTTGCTTTTTATGGGTTGATCAAAAAAACAATTCGACTCGATGCACTTCGTGGATTAGCCATTGAGACTTTATTTGTTTTCCCATTTGCAATTGCTTATTATATATATTTGTTTTCTATAGATCGAGTCTCATTTTTACAATTGGGCTTGCCGACAGATAGTTTATTGTTAGCTAGTGGATTGATTACAGCATTTCCACTATTGTTGTTTGCCATTGGAGCGCCGTTAATCCCGATGTATATGATTGGGTTCCTTCAATATATTGCTCCATCATTGATGCTATTAATTGGTGTGTTTATTTACGGAGAAGCTTTTGATGTGGTCAAAATCATTTCGTTTTCGTTAATATGGAGTGCGTTAATTTTGTTTACGTCCTCAAAATTTTTAGAAGCTAGAGGAATTCGACGAGCAAACCGGAAAGTTTCAGTTTAAATTTTAATGAAACATTTTCAGATGTTTCACGTATAGTATGTAGTAGAAACTATGGAGGGAATGGTAAAAATGAATACGAAACGTTGGATTGCTTTAGTAGTGGCTGCTGCCGTATTAGGAATTTCGCTAGTCATCAACTCAGCCTTCGCATTTCTTCAAGGCGGATTTAGTGAAAGTGTCGATGAACTAATGGGAAGCACACAAACAAGTTTGTCGGAAACAGTAATGGAAGATGGCGATTTTAATAATCGCGTTGCTGTTTTAAATGTAGACGGTGTTATTCAAGACACGGGAGATGCAGCTTCGTTCTTTGGAACAACTGGCTATAACCACTCGTTCTTTATGGAACAATTAGAAAATATTAAAGAAGATACTTCGGTTAAAGCTGTTGTACTTGCGGTAAATTCTCCAGGAGGCGGAGTTGTCGAGTCTGCTGAAATTTACGACAAAATCACAGAAATTCAAGAAGAAACCGGAAAACCATTCTACGTTTCGATGGGTGCAATTGCTGCTTCTGGGGGCTATTATATTGCAGCACCGGCAGAAAAGATTTTTGTGAATGAAGAAACATTAACAGGTTCGATTGGTGTCATTATGCAAAGCGTCAATTATGGTGAACTCGCAGAACGCTATGGTGTGGACTTTGTGACGATCAAATCAGGTCCATACAAAGATATTATGAGCCCAACGCGTGATATGACAGAAGATGAACGTGCATTGCTTCAAGAAATGCTTGATGATTCGTATGAATCTTTTGTAGATGTCATTGAAGAAGGTCGAAGTATGACGGAAGAAGAAGTAAAAGCTGTAGCAGATGGTCGGATTATGAATGGTCGCCAAGCAGTAGAAGTGAATTTAGCAGATGATTTTGGTTTTGAAGAAGACGTCATCGAACAAATAAAAACAGATTTTGATTTAGGGAACGCAGAAGTATTCCAATATGGAAACGACCAAGGCTGGGGTTCATTGCTCTCGATGAAAGTTAATTCTTTCTTTGGTAACGATCTTGAGACGCAAATGATTTCAAAATTACTTACTGAATATAGTTCTCCGCGTATGATGTATTTATACGGTGACAAATAAGGAGGGACCATCATGACAGACCATGAAACAGAGAAATCAGCAGAAATGCAAGGTGCGAAGGAGTTTTCTAAAACACCGAGTTATCAAGAAGTTCTTTTTTACGAACGGAAACCGGCTGGATTTTGGGTGCGTTTTTGGGCTTATTTAATTGATTTGCTTGTTGTTGCGGCCCTTACCTCAATTTTAGTTAAACCGGTATTTGCATTATCTGGGTTGGAAACAACTAATATGCCTTGGTATGGACCGTTTGCAGTTGTATCCGCTGTAATTTTCTATGGCTATTTTGTTTTAATGACTAAGTTTTTCGGACAAACGGTTGGCAAGATGATTATGGGTATTCGTGTTGTGTCGTTGAAATCTGATAACCTATCGATTATGACGCTTTTGTTTCGAGAGTGGATTGGCCGCTTTATTTCGGTGACGATATTACCGCTTTACTGGATCGTCGGTTTTACACCATTAAAACAAGGCGTCCACGACTATATTGCAGATACGACAGTCGTTCATGAAGAGTCTTTTAGAAAAAACAAAATGTTAAAGAAGAATCAGACAGAGGGGTCTGAGTTGCAAGAGACTAGGGCATTTTAGTATGATGAAGATATTATGAAAAGGGAGGCGTATTGATTGGCACAAATTACATTCAAGAATAATCCTGTTACTTTACCGAACACAGAAGTAAAAGTAGGAGATCAAGCACCTGAATTTACGGTTTTATCAAACGGCTTGGAGCCAGTTACATTAAAAGATACATCTGGTAAAGTTCGTTTAGTTAGTGTAGTTCCATCACTAGATACAGGAGTATGTTCAGACCAAACAAAACGTTTCAGCGAAGAAGCTACTTCTTTAGGAGACAATGTAGAAGTATTGACTATCTCAGCTGATTTACCATTTGCACAAAAACGTTGGACAGACATTAACAAAGTGGATGCCATCACGACTTTGTCAGATCATCGCGATTTGTCATTCGGTGAAGCTTACGGATTGACGATGCAAGAGCTTCGATTGTTGGCTCGTTCAGTTTTCGTACTTGATGAAAATGACAAAGTTACATACGCAGAGTATGTTTCTGAAGGAACAGATCATCCTGATTACGAGAAAGCATTAAATGCAGTTAAAGAATTAACAAAATAATACAAGAAACCCACTCGAGAGAGTGGGTTTCCTTATTGAGGACGGCGAAATATGAATTCAGCAATGGAAAAAACTTTTAATTTTATCGATAATCACACAACAGAAATCCAAAAAGAACAAGACAATGCGTATTTGGAGAGCTTATTGACCACTACCGAAAAATGGTTAGATGGATTGATTAAGCCTGAAGAAGGCGCAAGCAAAGAAGATATTCGCAAAGCGCTTCAATTAGCAGTTTTAAAAGGCATGAAAGAACATATTCAACCGCATCACCAAATGACACCTGACGCTCTTGGGTTGTTAGTTGGATATTTGGTTGAGTTGTTTGTCAAAAAAGAACAAGCAGTTATTTTAGATCCGGCTGTCGGGACAGGTAATTTGCTATTAACCGTGATGAATTACTTGGATGGACGGATGACCGGAGCGGGCGTAGAGCTTGATGACCTTCTTGTTCGTCTCGCATCAAACGCTGGAAATTTAGTAGAACAGCCTATTACTTTTTACTTGCAAGATGCATTGCAACCTTTATTAATTGATCCTGTAGATGTTGTCGTTTCGGATTTACCCGTAGGTTATTATCCCGACGATGAAACTGCAGCCACATACGAATTAAAAGCAGATGAAGGTATGTCTTATGCGCATCATTTGTTTATCGAGCAATCGTTAAAACATACGGCTGATGGCGGTTATTTGTTTTTCATCGTTCCAAAAGCTTTGTTTGAATCCGAACATGCGAGTCAATTACATAGCTTTTTGAAAAAACATGCTCATATTCAATCGGTCATGGAATTACCGGAAAGCTTATTTAAAAACTCGGCTCATGCTAAAGGAATTCTTGTGCTACAGAAAAAACAAGAAGGTATTAAAGCACCGAAAGAGGTCTTGTTAGCGCGCGTTCCGAATATGTCAAAGCCAGAATCAATGTCTAAATTCTTTTCACAAGTAACAAGCTGGTTTAAAGAAAACAAAGAATAGTCGAACCAAATTGTGCTATACTTAAGCTACAAAAAAGCCATATGTACCATTTTAGACGAAAAGAGGGATGCGCAATGACTGAGTCAAACGAAGCGCCGAAAAAAGTAAGTCTTCAAGAAGCAGTAAAACGTCAACTAGAAGCAAAGAAAAACCAGGCTGGCGATAAACAAGGTGGCGGCAACGCTTCACTTTCAACTAAAAAAATGAAGAGCCAACAATCGAAAAAAGTAAGCAATAACCGTCGGAAAATGGGTACGTGATTATCTTATAACCTAGGCTATATGATGAATTTAAAAGACAAGGAGTACGCATTCCTTGTCTTTTTTCTAGATTGGGTAGCATCTGTAATAATTTTTCTTAAAAGTATTGACTTGTTTGAAAGAAATGATAAAGTTATTTCATTATACTTTTTAAAAAAATTATAGAAATCGAATTATCAAAGAATTTGAGCTTTATCGGTTCACCATTTAAAATAATTTATAAATAAGTCGATCGATGATTTAGTAGACAATTTGTGCGCAGCAACAAGAGACTGAATGGTAGCTGGAAGTTCAGGCAGCAAATTGGATGAAGTACGTCATCAGTTTTGATCGGTTCGTAATCAAGTGGATGTTTTGTTTAATCAGAGCATTAAAATGGGTGGTAACGCGGAGAAAACCTTCGTCCCTTTATTGGGGCGGGGGTTTTCTCTTTTTTATACAGAAAAGGAGATTTTATTATGCAAATGATTAAACCAGTCATCACACCAAAGTTTTTGGAAGCTATTTTTATTACAATTGCGATCTTTTTACTGATAAGTATTAGCATCATTCAGTTTGGATCGGTTCCTCATATTCCAATTCTACTTTCGATATTATTGTTGTTTGGTTATGGCTTAATAAAAGATGTATCTTACCAAAAACTTGAAAAAGGCTTGGTAGAAGGTGCAGGCGCAGGCATGAGTGCTGTATTTTTGTTTTTCTTTATCGGCATGCTCATTAGTAGTTGGATGATTAGCGGGACCATTCCGACAATGATTTATGCTGGATTTTCAATAATTTCAATGACATTCTTTTTTGCCATTGTTTTTATTGTTACTTCGTTAATTGGTTTATCGGTCGGCAGTTCGCTAACAACGGTTGCGACGATTGGTGTGGCATTTATAGGTATGGCAACGGCAATGGACTTATCGCTTGCAGTGACGGCGGGTGCTATCGTCTCAGGCGCATTTTTTGGTGATAAAATGTCGCCGTTGTCAGATACAACAAATTTATCATCTGCTATCGTAGGTGTCGATTTGTTTGAGCATATTCGCAATATGGGTTGGACCACGATTCCAGCTTTTCTGCTCACATTGGTTTTTTTCCTCATTGTTTCTCCACGGGCTACAGAGGGGACGATACAAGATGTCAGTGAATTTAAGGAAGGTCTTTTAGCTACAGGGATGATTCATTGGTATACGTTGATTCCGCTAATTGTTTTGATCGTCTTAACATTTATAAAGGTACCAGCATTGATGACGCTAGCGATTAGCTCAATTTCGGCTATTGTGATTTCTTTTCTGCACCAAGTATCCACAGCTTCTGAGATTTTCAATGTGCTATTTAGCGGATATGTGTCATCTACCGGCATTGCAGAGATTGATAGTTTGTTATCACGAGGTGGCATGGAACGTATGATGTTTACAGTGGCACTCGTACTTTTAGCATTAAGCATGGGTGGCTTGTTATTCACGTTAGGGATTGTACAGTGTCTATTAGCTAAAATTGAAAGCTTGTTGAACAAAGTGTCTTCTGTTATTGCCGCATCTGCTTTGACAGCAATCGGTATCAATATTTTAATCGGAGAACAATACTTATCAATTTTGTTAACGGGTCAAGCATTTAAAGAACCGTACGATAAAGTGGGACTTGCCGGTAAAAACTTGAGCCGTGTTATGGAAGACGCAGGAACAGTTGTTAATCCGCTCGTGCCATGGAGTGTTTGTGGAATTTTCATAACAGGTGTTATCGGCGTTCCCACACTCGAATACTTGCCATTTGCCGTCTTTTGTCTGTTGTCTCCAGTATTGACCGTAGTATTTGGATTTACAGGAAAAACATTAACTTTTAAATAAACAATAAGTAAGAATAGACGAAACCGGTGATGCTACATATCATCGGTTTTCTTCACTTAGCAGGAAAAGGGATGTTAAAGTCGAATAGTACTATAGAGAGCGTTTTGTTACTAAGCCGCGGAAAATAGTCGAAGGGGTGGAGAAAATGTATAAAAAGATTTTAGTCGCCGTAGATGGTTCCGAAAATTCGAAGCGAGCAGGCAAACACGCTGCACAGCTAGCCACCATGAGTAAAGATACAGAAGTGACGGTTGTCTATGTTTCTGATTTTGACGAAGACAGTCAAGAGAAAGTGCATGATGGAGGTCAACTTGAATTTGAGTTGTCACGAAAGAAAAAGGTTCAATCAATTAGAGAGCAGCTTGAATTAAATGAAACGTTTTATAAAATCGAAGTGATGCATGGTCGTCCGGCACCGGTCATTATTGAAATGGCAAACGATGGCGGATTTGATTTAGTCGTTATTGGGAGCCGTGGATTAAATCCCGTTTCAAAAATATTACTTGGTGGAGTTAGTCAAAAAGTTGTTAATCATTCAAATTGTCCGGTGCTAGTTGTAAAATAATGTCTGCTTACCGCTTTGGAATTCTGGTATAATGATTAAAAAAGAGCGGTCTTATTGTCATGTGATATATGGGTAGACCAAGTGGAGGAGAACATGAAAGCATTACCAAATTGTCCTAAATGTAATTCGGAATATACTTATGAAGATGGTAGTCTGTTGGTTTGTCCTGAATGTGCGCATGAATGGAGTCTTATTGCTGACGCAGAACAAGCTGAAGAAGAAAAAGTCGTGAAAGATGCAAATGGATCAATTTTAAAAGATGGCGATGCAGTTACAGTTATTAAAGATTTGAAAGTTAAAGGTAGCTCATCAACGTTGAAAATCGGCACAAAAGTAAAAAGCATCCGACTAGTCGAAGGCGATCATGATATTGACTGCAAAATCGATGGCTTTGGTCCAATGAAACTGAAATCAGAATTTGTGAAAAAAGCATAAAACGAAAAGGGTGTTGGAATAAGTTTATTCCAACACCCTTTGTTTTTGAATAATTGTTGTGTGATTTGCCATCACGTTTATCAAATACATATCTATTAAACGCCTCGTTTATTGCCCCATACTAACGTATGCAATTGTGGCAGCACTTTCGCATCATTCATGATAGGGGACTTCACATGATAATCGATTAATTGTTCATAGCGCTCGAGTAAGTTTGATACAAGCTGAGCATCATCTGTCGTAATTGTATCTTCATTGCCCGTTTGTAAAAAGAACGGGACATTCGGATAGCGCTGATGAAGGTTTTCGGCATAGGCGAAATCATCTTGGTCAAAAACAACCACTTTTAAACTGACATTAGCTGTTTGCAATTTCTCCAAAAACAAATCTAGTTTCGCAAAATCGGTCTTCATGCCTGAACTAGGTGGTTTTGGTGACAAGGTAATGTCGTCGATTGCTGGCATCCATTCTTGCCAAATAGAGGCTTGCGTTTCTACTGCTACTTTCCAACCTTGTTGATGACAAAGTTCTACTAGTTCGCCAATCCCTTTGTGTAGTGCAGGGTTCCCGCCTGAAATGGTGACATGTGAAAAATTTTCGCCACCAGTTTGGATCAACTCTTCGACAATATCAGCTGGTTGTTTCGAAACGCTAGTCCCTGTGCCGTCCCAAGTGAATTTGGAATCACACCAAGAACAAGAATAATCACAGCCCGCTGTGCGGACAAACATCGTTTTTTGACCCATTACCATGCCTTCTCCTTGAACAGTTGGACCGAATATTTCCATTACAGGAATTTTCATAACAAATCCTCCTGACGTGGTCGGTATACGACGTAGCTTGTCGGTGTCTCGCGAACAATGACTTGCAGACAATTTGGTCGATTGATTGTTGCTTGAAGCATTGTTTGAATCGATTGCCATACTTGTTGAGCAAGAAGTTCGGTTGTCGGAAATTTGTTTGCAAATTCAGGATGATCATTTAAAACACTATGGTCGTATTTTTTATGGATCAACTCTTTCAGTAATTTAAAATCAATTAGAAAACCGATGGAATCGAGCTGATTGCCCCCGATTGTAATATTGAGGTGGTAGGTATGCCCATGCATCACTTTACATTTTCCGGCATCTTCACTTGGGATGAAATGAGCGGCAGAAAAATGCATGTCTTTATTGAGTTCAAATTGATAATTATGAGAAACCGTCGGATAAAATTGCTGCATCATGTGTTTGCACCTGCCATTTTTTTCGCTTGATAGCGTGCGAGGCCATCAGTGCGTAATTGGCAAGCTGGACATTCACCGCAGCCGGTGCTCGGAATGCCGTTATAACATGTTAATGTTTTTTCTTGAACAAAATCAAGTGCTCCAAGTGTATCGGAAAGTTCCCATACATCTGCTTTGTCGAGCCACATCAATGGGGTGTGAATGATAAATTGTTTATCCATCGCCAGGTTTAATGTGACATTCAATGACCGGATAAAGGTATCGCGGCAATCGGGATAGCCACTAAAATCGGTCTGACTAACACCTGTGATTAAATGTCGCGAACCAATGGCATCTGCATAAACTGCTGCAAAAGATAAAAATAAGAGATTTCGACCTGGTACAAATGTCGAAGGAAGTTCACCTTCCTCTGCTGTTACTTCGATGTCATCTCGCGTCAGCGCATTTGCTGAAAGTTGATTGATCAACGTCATGTCCAACACTTTAAAAAGTACGCCAAGTTCATCGGCGATTTTTCGAGCACATTCAATTTCAGCAGAATGGCGCTGGCCATAATCGAAAGTTACTGTTGCAACTTCTTTAAAGTTCTTAATCGCCCAAAATAGGCAAGTGGTACTGTCTTGGCCACCGCTAAAAACGACAACCGCTTTTTCGTTCTTCATCTGATACACTCCTTAGTTTTTTAGAGAGGGAGTTTGCGAACCTCTTTAACGAACAGCATTAATAATAACATATCCACCTATAAAAAGAAGGCTTCAAATATCGTCTTTAAGTAGGTATATAATTTCTTGAAAGAGGGTATATTTATATAACAACGAAAGGGGAGGTCCGAGATGAAAGCAATTGTTATTGATAACTACGGCGGTAGAGAGCAATTAGTTGAACGAGAAATTGAAACGCCATCGATTACGGATGATCAAGTGCTTGTTGAAGTTCATGCAACTTCAGTCAATCAAATTGATTGGAAACTACGTGAAGGTTATTTAAAAGAAATGCTACCTTGGGAATTTCCGATTATTTTAGGGTGGGATGTAGCAGGTGTAGTAGCTGAAGTTGGAGCTAACGTTAAACATTTTCAAGTGGGAAATCGTGTCTTTGCAAGACCGGCGACAACAAGACAAGGGACTTATGCAGAGTTTGTCCCAGTAGAAGCAGACTTACTTGCGCATATGCCTGAAAGCATGTCATTTGAAGAAGGTGCGGCTATTCCATTAGCTGGACTAACTGCCTATCAATGTATTGTTGGCTTTGCGAATGTGAAAAAAGGAGAAAAAGTCCTAATTCATGCAGGAGCTGGTGGAGTGGGAACGATGGCTATTCAAATAGCCAATAGCATCGGGGCGTACGTAGCTACGACTGCGAGTGATATCAATGACGAATTGGTTAAATCTTTAGGAGCAAACCGTGTGATTAACTATAGTGAAGAAGATTTTAGTGAATTGCTGGAGAATTTTGATGCCGTTTTAGATACTATGGGCGGTGAAGTATTGGAGAAAAGTTTTAAAGTGTTGAAAAAAGGCGGTAAGCTAATTTCCATTGCAGGACAACCTTCTCCTGAACAAGCGAAAGAGCATGAAGTAAACGCAACAAGTTATTGGTTAGAGCCAAATGGTGCGCAATTGCATCAACTGGCTAACCTTTTCATATCTGGCGAATTAAAACCAACAATTGGTCATGTTTTTGATTTCTCGGAGCAAGGGGTTAGAAACGCTCATGAATTGAGTGAGACTCACCATGCCCGCGGGAAAATTATCATCAAACTAAAATCATAAAATAAAAAAATCCTTTCACATTAGCGAAAGGATTTTTCAATGGCGTTTAAAAATTTTCAGGTTTTCCAGCTTTGTCTGCTGAGTAATATTCAGTAGGTGCATCGTCTTGAGCTTCTTCTGTACGGACGACCAAAACGTCGCATTTGGCAGAACGGACAATATGTTCAGATACACTGCCGATTAGGAAGCGCTCAACTGCATTCAATCCAGTCGCACCACAAATAATTAAGTCAGCCTCAACTTTTTGAGCTAAGTCTCTAGAAATCATGGATTTTGGAGACCCGTAATCGACGACAATATTCACTTTTTCAACACCACCGGCTAACGCTTCTTTTTTATACTCTTCCAATAAATCCTCAGCGAACTTTTGCGCACGGTCAGCAATGGATCGGTCATAAGCCTCAATTGCAGCAAACGAACGCGTATCGATTACATTTACTAAGTTTAATGTGGCGTTGTTTCGTTCCGCAATACCCACTGATTTTTTAAATGCCCACTCTGCTTCTTTAGAACCGTCTACCGCTACAAGAATTTGACTGTATTTTAATGTCATCCTACATTCCTCCTTCATCTGTCTATAGATACTCATTCGCTATAAAAAGAAGAGTTCCTGCTAAATTGAAGTTAATTTGCTGAATTTTTTGTTTAATTTACGAAAAAGGGTTCTTATTATTAAAAAAGCGACATCGGAAAAATTCCGATGTCGCTTTTAAGTTTAGTTATTAATAATTTGAAGTTCTTTTGGATATTTAGTTAACACTTCATAGCCGTCAGCTGTTACAGCTACATCGTCTTCAATGCGAACACCAACTTTTCCTGGAACGTAAATACCCGGCTCTAATGTGAAGACCATACCTTTTTCCATCTTCATCGTGTTTTGTCCGTGAATCGAAGGGAATTCATGAACATCAATTCCAAGACCGTGTCCTAGGCGGTGAGTGAAATAATCACCATATCCAGCATCTGCAATCACTTGGCGTGAAATCTGGTCTAGTTCAGCTGCTGTTACGCCTGGTTTAACCGCTTCAAGAGCTGCCATTTCAGAACGATATACAACATCATATACTTCTTTTTGTTCTTCATTCGGTTCACCAAGTGCTAATGTACGAGTGATATCTGAGCAATAGCCTTTATGAACAACACCAAGATCAAACAAAACTAAATCGCCTTGTTTAAGTTTGTATTGGCCAGTTTTGCCATGTGGTGAAGCTGCGCGATCACCAGTTAAAACAGTAGTATCAAATGACATATGCGTAACTCCACGTTTTTTCAATGCCAATTCGATTTCTGTCATAACTTCAATTTCAGTAATGCCTTCTTTAATCGTTCGAGCAGCTACTTCAATTGCATAGTCAGCTAATGCAGCTGCTTCTCGCAATATTTGTAGTTCCGCATCGTCTTTTATGACGCGCATGGCATTTAGTTGCTTATCCAATTGAGCGATTGAGAGGGAGCTGAAAAATGACAGAAGTGCTTCGTAACGCTCAACAGTCATATGCGCTTTTTCAACAGCCATCGTTTTCAAATCAATCCCACGTGATTGAGCTGTTTTATACAAAATCTCCATCGAATTTTGCGTATCTTCGTGACCAACGATTTCACCAGTCCACCCTGCATTTTTAGCATCTGGAATTTCCATTTTCGGACAAATCAGAAATGGTTCAGCTTCAGCGAACACCATAACACCTAATAAGCGTTCATGTGGATTGCTCTTGAAACCGCTAACGTAAAAAACATTATAAGGATCTGTAATAAACGCCGCATCAACCGATTGTTCTTTTAAATAGTTTTGCAATTGCTTAATTTTGTTCATATGTATATTCCTCCTCTACATGTGTAGCATATCAAAAGTCAGGGTATAATACAGCTATGAAAGCTGGAAATACGATTTTCAAAACTTATTGGAGGGATATTATGCACATTTCATATCATGGTCATTCTGTCGTCAAAATTAAAACAGGGGAGTTTACGATTTTAATTGATCCATTTATTAGCGGCAACAAACTTACAGATTTGCAGGTTGCAAACGAAAAGCCAAATGCCATTCTATTGACGCATGCTCATAATGATCATGTCGGTGATACAGTTGAGCTGGCGAAAAACAATAATGCACAAGTAGTAGCGCCGGTTGAACTAGCTAATTATTTAAGTAGTCAAGGCGTAGATGCGGTCGGTATGAATTTAGGTGGTGCGCATAAGTTCGACTTTGGAGTTGTGAAGTTTACGAAAGCTTTCCATAGCTCATCTTTTACAACTGATGAAGGAGAAGTCGTTTATGGAGGGATGCCTGCTGGAATTTTGTTCCAAGCAGAAGGCAAAACGATTTATCATGCAGGCGATACAGAAGTATTTGGAGACATGAAGATTTTGGGGGAACAAAATGATATTGATATGGCATTTGTGCCAATTGGTGATTATTTCACAATGGGACCAAAAGACGCAGCGTATGCGGTGGGATTATTAAAACCAAAAATGGTGGTGCCAATTCATTACAATACATTCCCTCCTATTGAACAAGATCCTGAGCATTTCAAATTGTTAGTAAAAGATGTTCAAGTGAACATTTTACAACCAGGAGAAAGTGTGGAATTAGAGTCTGAACCTTCGAACTGATAACCAAAATGTAGGAATAATATATAGCGGCACAGTCCCACGAAAAGCGATGGCTTTTCGTGGGTTTTTATGTATTCTCTTATGCCTGTCGAGACTAGACAGCCCTCTCAACTTTTCGTAAGTTATGCTACACTAGAGGATATAGGAACGTAGAAAGAATGGGTGAAATCATGGCGACTAAACATGAACAAATATTAGCGTATATTGAGACTTTAGCCGTAGGTGAGAAAATTTCAGTGCGGCGTATTGCAAAGGATTTGCAAGTAAGCGAAGGAACGGCTTACCGAGCGATAAAAGAAGCGGAAACAAAGCGATTGGTTTCGACCATAGAACGCGTTGGGACCATTCGAATCGAACGTAAAAAGAAGGAAAATATTGAGCGACTTACATATGCTGAAATTGTAAATATTGTCGATGGACAAGTACTAGGCGGTAGAGCGGGATTGCACAAATCATTGAACAAATTTGTGATTGGGGCAATGCAGCTAGAAGACATGATGCGTTATACGGAAGCGGGCAATTTATTGATTGTTGGTAACCGGTACAAAGCGCATGAGTATGCACTTCGCGCGGGTGCAGCAGTACTCGTTACAGGTGGGTTTGAAGCAGCTGATCAAGTAAAAAAATTGGCGGATGAATTTGAATTGCCTGTCATTTCAACTAGCTATGATACGTTTACAGTAGCAACGATGATTAACCGAGCAATTTACGATCAATTGATCAAAAAAGAGATTTTATTAATTGAAGATATCTTAATTCCGTTAGAGGTAACGGCACATTTGAATCTTAAAGAGCCAATTAGCCGCTACCATGGGCTAAATGAAGAAACAACTCATGGCGGATTTCCAGTAGTTGATCATACGAACAAGCTAGTCGGTATTATTACATCGCGGGATGTAATTGGGCATTCAGCTAAAGAATTAGTGGAAAAAGTGATGACCAAAGATCCGATAACCGTTTCCATGCAAACAAGCGTTGCCGCTGCAGGACATCGTATGATTTGGGAAGGCATTGATTTACTGCCGGTCGCAGATGATCATGGCAAGCTAAAAGGTGTCATTAGTCGACAGGACGTATTAAAAGCGATTCAAACAGCACAGCGTCAACCACAACAAGGCGAAACTATTGATGACATTATCAAGAGCCAACTACATCAGCAAATAAGCGATAAATTGATTTTGGAGTTCCGTGTTACACCTCAAATGACCAATGCATACGGTTCAATCTCTCATGCTGCGTATACGATGATTTTGACGGAAGCGGCGTCGGCGATTTTGAAAACAAAAAACCGTAAAGACAGCGTACTAGAAAACGCATCAATTTACTTTTTAAAGCCTGTTCAACTAGATGCACTTGTCTTGGTGCGACCGCAAATTTTGGATATTAGTCGAAAGTCGGCAAAAGTGGATGTTGAAGTATCATTAGAAAACGAAATTGTGGGCAAAGCCATGTTAACCTTCCAATTATTGGATCGCTAATACAGAAATTACGATGTGAAAAAGGCAGCAGGATCACTCTTTAAATGAGTGTGCCTGCTGCCTGAAATTCTAAAACTGCTTAAGGGTTTAAATCTGCTTCTTCTTCAAGAAATACATGGTAATGTTTTGATGCTTTGAAATTGTAATAAATCAAAGCCAAACCAAGAATGATAAAGACGCTTGAAATGATATACGTAAGTATCGACTGAAAAACAAATAGTTGATTAATGCCGAAAAACGTAACGAAACTACCTAACGCCATTGAAGCGCGTGCAGAATACCATTTTTTTCGAATAGGCAAAACTGTTCGTGTACGAAATTGCTTTGTTTTGTTATAAAAATAAACAACAAATGATAAAATAATTAAAATTACAAAAATTAACATAAGGACCTCCTGAATTCAAAACTCATACCTCATTGTACTGAGAATTGAACAAAATTGCGAATGGATTTCCTTATAAATGGAGGAACTTAAAAATGAACAGCCAAATCATCGACACAATTAAACAATATACGACCATTATTATTCATCGTCATGTTCGACCAGACCCAGATGCGTACGGATCTCAGCTTGGTTTGAAATATTTGTTAGAACAAAACTATCCAGACAAGCGCATTTTAGCAGCTGGAACACATGAATACACAATGGATTTCCTTGATTTTCCAGATGTTGTTGCAGATGAAGATTTTGAAGGGGCTTTAATCATCGTAACGGACACTGCAAATACTGACCGTGTTGACGATCAGCGGTATAAAACGGGCGCCAAGCTTATCAAAATTGACCATCATCCAAATGACGATGCTTATGGTGACATTGTACATGTTGACACGACAGCTAGTTCTGCTTCTGAAATTATTTACGAACTTTATGAATATGGTCACCAAAATGAAAATTGGACGATGAGTGCGAAAGCTGCACGCTTGTTGTACGCAGGGATTATTGGAGACACGGGTCGATTTTTATTTCCGAGCACAACCCAAAGGACTTTTGCAGTTGCAGGAGAATTGATCAAATATGACTTTAATCGAAACGCGTTACATAACGGAATGTACGAGATGGACCGAAAATTATTGCATCTGCAAGGATATATGTACCAAAATTTCAAAATGGACGAAAATGGTGCAGCACATGTGAAAATTACAAAAGACATTTTAAAAGAATTTAATGTGACGGCATCGGATACTTCATTACTAGTCGGCTCACTCGGCAATGTAAAAGGGATGAAAGCTTGGGTTATCTTAATTGAAGAAGAAAAAGAAATACGTGTTCGATTGCGTTCAAAAGGGCCTATTATCAATACATTAGCAAAAGAATTCGGTGGCGGCGGTCATCCAATGGCTTCTGGTGCTACAGCTTATTCATGGGAAGAAGCTGATCGTGTAATCGAGCGCCTAGCAGAAATTTGTGCAGCTGCAAACTAAGGAGGAGAGACTAATGTCAATGGTTTATCCGCATATAAGCACATCGGCTGATTTGCTGAAGAGCACGGTGCGCCTTGACGAACTTTTCCCGTTTTTAAAGGAACAAGGAGCTACTTCAGTCGCAATCGTCAATACAAAATTATATGGCATTCTTCCGTTTTGGGAGGCATGCCGCCGCGCCGACATCCATGGGGTGATCGGCCTTTCGGTTTTTATCGAGTATGAAGAGCAGCATTTTCCGGTTGTGTTATATGCTCAAACAAACAAAGGGTATGACAATTTGTTGAAAATTTCGAGCGCATTATCTACTCGAGATAAAGAAGCAATTCCTGAGCAATGGCTAAAAGCGTATAGAGAAGGTTTAATATGTATAATTCCAAACAAAGCAGAATGGCTCATGACCGATCGCAGTTTAGTTGTAGAGTACATAAAGAATTTATTTGGCAAAGCAGCGTTTGGCAGCGTTGAACGTCCGGGCGGCGTAGTGTCTCCATACGAATCCGCATTTATTGAGCTTTGTGAAAAAATCGAAATTCCAATCATTGCTTCACATGAAATCCGCTATATGCATCAACAAGATGCTTTTGCTTATGAAGTTGCATCGGCGATTGGTCAAGGTGTCAAAATGAATGATCCAGAAAGACAGAAACCGGAACATACGAATGCTTACGTTCCGAGTCAACAAGAGTTTTTGTCTTGGTTTGAAGATCGAAACGAATGGATTCAACAAACCGCAGACGTGTTAAAAAGCTGTGGAGTAACTATACCAATGAATCGGCAGTTGTTACCGGTCTATCCGTTATCAGAACAAATGGATAAAGCAACTTATATTGCGCAATTATGTAAAGTGGGACTTGAAGAACGAGTACCAGACTTTTCAAAAAAATATCAAGAGCGGCTAAATTACGAATTATCGATTATCGCGAAAATGGGTTTTATCGATTATTTCTTAATTGTTGCGGATTTTATGAAATACGCCAAAGATCAAGACATCATGACAGGCCCTGGACGGGGATCGTCAGCGAGTTCGCTTGTTGCTTATTCATTGAAAATTACAGATGTCGATCCTATCGAACATGGTTTGCTGTTTGAGCGTTTCTTGAATCCAGAGCGTATTACGCTGCCGGATATCGATATCGATTTTGCTGATCATAGACGCCATGAAGTAGTAGAGTATGTGGCACAAAAATACGGAGCTGTTCGAACCGCACAAATCATAACATTTGGAACATTATCTGCAAAAGCAGTTGCACGAGATACTGCGCGTGTATTTGGTTTTGAAGCAGAAGAACTTGAAGCTATTTCAAAACTAATTTCAAATCGTCCCGGCACAACTTTGCGTTCAGCTTTAAAAGAGTCTACAAAGTTTAATGACTGGATCATCGAACGTGAGGAACGCAAATCTTGGTTTAAGACCGCGTTAAAATTAGAAGGTTTACCACGACACGCTTCTACCCACGCAGCAGGTGTAATTTTAAGTCCAACCCCACTAGTCAATCATGTGCCAATTGAAAAAGGACATGAAGGCATTTATTTGACACAATGGCCAATGCAGGAACTCGAAGCGATTGGCTTATTGAAGATGGATTTTCTGGGACTTCGCAATTTAACAATTTTAGAACAAATTCGCAGTTTGATTTATTGGGATACGAAAAAGAGGTTCCACTACAGCAGCATTCCGCTAGAAGATGCAAAAACCTTTAAATTACTGGCAACAGGAGACACAACTGGTGTTTTTCAGCTGGAATCCGATGGCATGCGTCATGCGCTTCAACAAATCCAGCCGACAGCATTTGGCGATATTGTTGCAGTTAACGCGTTATACCGACCAGGTCCAATGGAATTTATCCCTTTGTATGCAAGACGAAAACACGGTCAAGAAACGGTGAAATACGTTCATCCGATTTTAGAACCGATTTTACGTGAAACTTACGGTGTTATTGTTTATCAAGAGCAAATTATGCATATTGCCGCGAAAATGGCAGGATTTTCTCTTGGTGAAGCTGACTTATTACGTCGCGCTGTCAGCAAGAAAAAACGTGAAATTTTGGATGAAGAACGCGAACATTTTGTGCAAGGTGCGAAAGCAAAAGGGTTTACTGAAGCAGAAGCAGCCGAAGTTTATGATTTAATCGTTCGTTTTGCCGATTATGGATTTCCGAAAAGTCATGCGGTAGCTTATAGCATGATTTCCTACCAATTGAGTTATATGAAAGCCCATTATCCCGTTTATTTTTATACAAGTTTATTGACAAATAGTGCTGGTAATGCCGAAAAAACAAAGCAATTGATGCAGGAAATCAAGGAAAAGAAAATTCCTTTACTTCCTCCATCTGTGCAAAAAAGTCGTCACACGTTTTCAGTAGAAGACGGTCAAATTCGATTCGGATTAAATGCCGTGAAAGGTGTTCCGGGTTCAACCATCAAAGCTTTGCTTACCGCTCGTGAAGAAGGTCCATTTAAAAGTTTGTTTAATATTGCTGAACGAATATCGGCTTTGCATTTTAACCGGAAATCGTTTGAACCTCTTATAAAAGCAGGTGCTCTTGATGAATTTGGGCATGATCGTGGTGTTGTTTTGGCATCATTAGATAGCGCCATTAAACACGCTGAGCTGGTAAAACCAAATGACGAGCCAGGCTTGTTTGATGACATGGGAGCGAGCTTTATGAAACCCAAATATACAAAAGCTTCAGAGATGCCCGAAAGTTTGAAGCTTGAATTTGAAAAAGAAGTGCTGGGTTTTTATTTGTCTAAACATCCGATTGAACGAGAAAAAGAAAATCGACAAAAATCATATGATGCACTTAAATCATTAAAGTCGAAACGTGATAGAGAACTGGTAAAGGTATTAGGGGTGATAGAGGATATAAAACGAATTCGTACAAAAAAAGGAGATGCTATGGCATTTCTAACCTTAATGGATGAAACAGGTCCAGCTTCTGTTACGTTGTTTCCGGTGGAATACGCAAAATTCAACTTACTTTTGGAACCTCATGCGACACTTGAAATTCAAGGATTAGTTGAAAATCGAAATCACAAAACCGCAATTATTTGCAAAAATATAGAAACCTGACTGCTTTTCGAAAAGAAAAGCAGTTTTTTCTTTACGTAGCATGGTTTTTTTTGTATTGTAGAGGATATGAGTGGTCAGACCACTTTCAAAAAAATGGGAACTGAGGAACTATCATGAATCAATCTAAACGGTATTTGGATATAGTACGAGACATTCGTGATATGATCCGGCAAGAAAAAATCAAACCGGGGGACCGCATTCCATCTGAAAGGGAATTGGCTGAAAGGATGCAAGTGGGTCGCTCAACCTTACGTGAAGCACTACGCAGTCTTGAACTATTGGGATTAATTGAAACCCGTAGAGGAGAAGGTACCTTTTTGTCTGATTATAGAAACCATAAATTGGTTGAAGTCTTGTCCACGTTTATCTTACAGGACAATCGTTCGCATGAAGATGTATGGGAAACACGTTTGCTTCATGAAGTCGCAGCTATTCAAGCAATTTGCAAAAGTGAAACGGAAAGCCAAATGAAAATTTGGGACAGCTTTCGCTTGCGATTAAAAGGCGAAAGTTTTCAACGTGAAGATTTTGTCCGAGAATTGATGGTCCTGTCTGGAAATCGACTGTCTTTAAAAATCTGGTTTTTACTAACACAATATAGCGGGAATCCATATGCTGGAAACGTTTCTTCTAAGGAAATTGACTTCATGAATAATATATTATTGGCAATTGAGCAACAAAACGCGGATACAGCCATTCAAGAGTTTAAGGCTTGGAGTGAATGGTTAAAAAAGGAGAGAATAAGCAATGGCAATAATACGTGATATTTTTAAACGCAATAAAGATACCAAAGAAGCAACAATGCCTTCAAAATCTGCAAAAGATGTACCAGAAGGATTGATGACGAAATGTCCTTCATGTAAAGAAATTACGTTAACAAAAGATTTAGAGAAAAACAAAAAAGTTTGTCCTAAATGCGATCATCATTTTAAAATGACGGCATATGAACGAATAAATATGTTAGTTGACGCTGGAAGTTTTGAATCGATGGATGATCATTTGAAATCAAAAAATCCACTTGGTTTTCCAGGCTATACAGAAAAAGTTCAAGCTGACAGCGAGAAAACGGGCTTGAACGAAGCTGTTTTAACCGGCTCTGGTAAATTACAAGGTCAAGACATTGTACTCGCAGTAATGGATTCGCATTTCAGAATGGGTTCTATGGGGTCTGTTGTAGGTGAAAAAATCACTCGCGCAATTGAAGTAGCAACAGATCGCAAGTTGCCATTTATCATTTTCACAGCAAGTGGCGGAGCTCGTATGCAAGAAGGTGTGTTGTCTTTAATGCAGATGGCGAAAACTAGTGTAGCGTTAAAGCGCCACAGCAATGAAGGTTTACTTTTTGTCTCTGTTTTAACGCATCCAACGACAGGCGGAGTGTCAGCAAGTTTTGCATCAGTTGGAGATATTAATATTGCGGAACCAAAAGCCTTAATCGGTTTTGCGGGACGTCGTGTTATTGAGCAAACCGTTCGAGAAAAACTACCTGAAGATTTCCAAACGGCTGAGTTTTTGTTGGCACACGGACAATTAGATGCAGTAGTTCATCGTGATTCGATGCAACAAACATTGGCGACCATTGTGCGCCTTCATACGAAAGGAGCTATCGCAAATGGTTAAGAAGAACGGAAAGAAAACTTTAGCATTTGAAGAGCCGCTTATCCAGTTGCGAGCGAAAATTTTAGAGCTAAAAGAATATACAAAAACTGCCGAAGTAGATTTAAGTTCGGAAATTTCATCTTTAGAGGAGCGTTTTTCTAAACTCGAAGAAGAAATTTATGAAAACATGAAGCCTTGGGACCGTGTTCAAGTCGCCCGTCATCCTGAACGACCAACAACGCTCGATTATATTCCAATGATCTTTGATGATTTTATTGAATTACACGGGGATCGTCTATACGGAGATGATGAAGCAATCGTTAGTGGCATTGCCTGTTTTAACGGACAACCCGTAACAATCATCGGACACCAGCGCGGCAAAGATACGAAAGAAAATGTTCGACGGAATTTTGGTATGCCTCATCCAGAAGGATACCGTAAAGCGTTACGTTTGATGAAACAAGCTGAAAAGTTCAAGCGTCCTATTATTTGTTTAATCGATACAAAAGGTGCGTATCCTGGGAAGGCAGCGGAAGAACGGGGTCAAAGTGAAGCCATTGCACGTAACTTGGTTGAAATGGCGGGACTTGAAGTGCCTGTTCTATCCATTGTTATTGGTGAAGGTGGAAGTGGTGGAGCACTAGCATTAGGTGTCGGAAATCAAATTTTAATGTTAGAAAACTCGACTTTCTCAGTGATTTCTCCAGAAGGAGCAGCTTCGATTCTGTGGAAAGATTCAGCTCTTGCTCAAACTGCAGCAGAAGCGATGAAAATTACAGCGCCTGACTTACTAGAAATGAAAATCATTGAACATATGATTCCTGAAGTGCGCGGAGGAGCGCATCACAACCCACAAAAACAAGCATCTATTATGTCAGAAGCAATTAGACGATCGTTAGAAGAATTGAATGGCATGTCGGGTGAAGAATTAATCGAACAGCGCTATAAAAAATTCAAATCAATTGGTGTCTTCAGCGAATGATGGAAAACCGCCTCGGCGGTTTTTTTGGTTGTCAAAATTATTATTACGTTAACAATTTCTTGAAATGAATGTAAAAATGAACCGAAATCTTAACATGCAAGAAAGCGATTCAAGACTGACAGCAAGGCTCTGGCATGGTAAGGTTAGAAGAGTAAATGGACTGCAGGAGGATAATGATTATGAAAAAAATTGGAGTATTAACAAGTGGAGGAGATTCGCCGGGGATGAATGCAGCTGTCCGTGCGGTTGTCCGTAAAGCAATTTATCATGGTGTTGAAGTTGCAGGCGTATATTCAGGTTACCAAGGGCTAATTGAGGGGAATATCAAAAATTTAGAAGCCGGCGATGTGGGCGATATCATTCAACGTGGGGGAACTAAATTATACTCAGCCCGTTGTGAAGAGTTTCGAACAGAAGCTGGTCAATTAAAAGCTATTGAACAAATGAAAAAAGAAGGCCTAGAAGGTTTAGTAGTTATTGGCGGAGATGGTTCATACCGTGGGGCAATGGCTTTGACTAAAAGAGGATTCCCTTGTGTTGGAGTTCCAGGAACGATCGACAACGACATTCCAGGAACAGACTACACCATCGGATTTGATACGGCATTAAATACAGTCATTGAAGCAATCGATAAAATCCGTGATACAGCAACAAGTCATGAACGGACATTTATTGTCGAAGTAATGGGACGTGATGCAGGCGACTTGGCTTTATGGGCAGGTCTTGCAGGTGGAGCCGAAACGATTTTGATTCCAGAAGAAAGCTATGACATTGGTGATATGATCGACCGTTTACAAAAAGGCCGAGACCGTGGTAAACGTCACAGTATCATTATCGTGGCAGAAGGCGTCATGGGTGGTAACGAACTAAAAGCACTTATTAAAGAAAAAGCTGATATTGAAACACGTGTTTCAGTACTGGGACATATTCAACGCGGAGGTTCTCCAACAGCACGAGATCGTGTGCTAGGAAGTTTGTTTGGTGCACGTGCAGTTGAAGTTCTTATTGAAGGTGTCGGAGGACGAGCTATTGGCATGAAGAATCATCAGGTGGTAGACTATGATATGACAGAAGCATTTACTGCAGAGCACAATGCTGACATGAGCTTATATACATTGTCCAAAGAATTAGCAATTTAAAACAACATAAATGGAGTGAGTTTATTGAGAAAAACGAAGATTGTTTGTACGATTGGTCCGGCAAGTGAATCACCTGAACTACTAGAACGCTTAATCGAAGCGGGAATGAACGTAGCTCGTTTAAACTTTTCGCACGGTAATCACGAAGAACACGCTTTACGTATTAAACGAATTCGCGAAGCAGCTGATAAAGCTGGTAAAATTGTTGGGATTTTGTTGGACACAAAAGGTCCTGAGATTCGTACACATCAGATGGAGAACGATTCAATTGAACTAGTAACAGGTCAGAAAATCGAAGTTTCTATGACTGAAGTGTTGGGGACTGCTGAGCGATTTTCAATTACTTACGACCAATTAATCGAAGATGTTAAGGCAGGATCAATCATTCTTTTGGATGATGGCTTGATCGAATTGCGTGTTGAAAGTCTCGATATGGAAAACGGCATGATCCATACATCAGTTCAAAATGCTGGAACATTAAAAAGTAAAAAAGGTGTTAACGTTCCAGGCGTTTCAGTTCAATTGCCTGGTATTACTGAAAAAGATGCACAAGATATCTTATTTGGCATTGAACAAAACGTTGATTTTGTTGCGGCTTCATTTGTTAGAAGAAGTTCAGATGTGATGGAAATCCGTGGCTTGCTTGAAAAAAACAACGGCTCGCATATTCAAATTATTCCGAAAATCGAAAACCAAGAAGGTGTCGACAATATTGATGAAATCATTATGGTTTCCGATGGCTTGATGGTGGCACGTGGAGATTTAGGCGTAGAAATTCCAGCAGAAGAAGTTCCGCTAGTTCAAAAATCATTGATCGAAAAATGCAATAGTGCAGGTAAACCGGTTATTACCGCTACGCAAATGTTAGATTCTATGCAGCGTAATCCGCGCCCGACACGCGCAGAAGCAAGTGACGTTGCTAACGCAATTTTTGATGGCACAGACGCTATTATGTTGTCAGGTGAAACGGCCGCGGGTATTTATCCTGTCGAATCAGTCGAAACGATGCACCGCATTGCCGAAACGACAGAATCTGCGTTAAATTATAAGCAAATTGTTTCAAATAGAAGAAAAGAAAAAGAGTCGAATATGACAGAAGCGATTGGTCAAGCTGTAGCTTATACGGCTTTGAACTTAAAGGTTCGTGCCATTATTGCACCAACTGAAAGTGGCACAACGGCGAAAATGATTTCTAAATATCGCCCTGGAGCACCAATCATCGCAGTAACTTCTTCAGAACGTCCAGCGCGCAAACTATCTTTAGTATGGGGCGTACAACCAATTATTGGTGCGTCAGTCCATTCGACAGATGAATTGCTCGAAAATGCGGTTGACGAAAGCTTGAAGCACGGCTATGTGAAACACGGCGATCTTGTCGTTATCACAGCAGGTGTCCCTGTAGGACAAGCGGGTACAACTAACTTAATGAAAGTTCATGTTATTGGCGATATCCTGGCTAAAGGTCAAGGAATTGGCAAAACAGTAGCATTCGCTGAAACTGTAGTTGTTCGCAATGCAGAAGAAGCTTTGGCAGTTGATACGGAAGGTAAAATCATTGTCACAATCGGAACAGATCGTGAAATGATGCCAGCCATCAACAAATGTGCTGGAATTATAACTGAAGAAGGTGGCTTAACGAGCCATGCGGCAGTAGTTGGATTGAGCCTTGGAATCCCGGTAATTGTTGGGGTGAAAGAAGCAACTTCACTTATTAAGAATACCTATGATATTACGATGGATGCAGAATCAGGCATTGTTTATCACGGCCATGCTAGTGTCCTATAATTCATAATAAGGAGGCAGGTCAACATGATGAAATGGATTTTCCTAGCCTTAATTATTGTTCCATCGCTTGAATTGGCTTTGCTAATTTGGGCAGGAGGCAAACTCGGATTTTTTGCGACGATGGCAATTATCGTGGCAACCGGTTTGCTGGGTGCTTTTCTTGCTAAAAAACAAGGTATTAAAGCCCTAAAAGATATCCAAACAGGAATGAATAGTTTTCAAGCTCCTGGAGATCAATTGTTGAATGCGGCATTTATTTTAGTTGGTGGTGTGCTATTGCTAACGCCTGGATTTATCTCGGATGCGATAGGGTTCACTATGCTATTTAGCCCCACTCAAAAAATATATAAGCCGTTTATTTATCGAATGATTCATAAAAAGATGAAAAACACCCGGGTTATCGTAGGGTAACTCAGGGTGTTTCCATCATTTTTTTTTAGTAATTTTAAATTCTATAAGCGTTTTCATTCACAAACTGTACAAAGTTGATTATAATAGCTTAGTAAGGTTAAAATAGAAGTTCATAAAAGCAGATGAGCCATCATTCTGCATTTTTTTTTGGAATGATGAACTATATTGAAGAAGGAGCGATTTAAATGACATCGTCAAAAGGTTTAGAAGGTGTAGTAGCAACACAATCCGCGATCAGTTCGATCATTGATGACACACTTACATATGTCGGCTATGATATCGATGATTTAGCCGTAAATGCCAGCTTTGAAGAAGTGATTTACCTGTTATGGCACCAACGTTTGCCAAAAGCAGCTGAATTAGCGGAATTGAAGCAACAATTGGCGGACAACATGGCCGTTCCACAAGCTGTGTTAGATCACTTTAAAACATACGACATCAAAAACGTGCACCCAATGGCGGCACTTCGCACAGCCGTATCAATGCTTGGCTTGTTTGACGAAGAAGCTGAAGTAATGGAACCGGAAGCAAATTACCGCAAAGCCATCAAAATTCAGGCAAAAATTTCAACTTTGGTAACGGCTTTCGGTCGCATTCGTAGCGGCAAAGAACCGGTTGCCCCGAAAACAGATTTAAGCTTTGCAGCAAACTTCTTGTACATGTTGTCTGGTGAAGTGCCAGCAGCCATCGAAGAAGAAGCGTTCAACAAAGCGTTAGTGCTTCACGCGGACCACGAATTAAACGCATCAACGTTCACGGCACGTGTAGCTGTCGCTACGTTGTCTGACGTTTATTCAGGTGTCACAGCAGCCATTGGCGCATTAAAAGGACCTCTTCACGGTGGAGCGAACGAACAAGTGATGAAGATGTTAACGGAAATCGGCTCGGTCGATAACGTGGAAAAAGTCATCAACGAAAAACTAGCGAACAAAGAAAAAATCATGGGCTTTGGCCACCGTGTATACCGTAAAGGCGATCCACGTGCGAAGCACTTACGTGACATGTCTCAAAAATTGACAAAAATTCGCGGCGAAGAAAAATGGTACGACATGTCGGTGAAAATCGATGAAATCGTTACGGGCCAGAAAAACTTGCCGCCAAATGTAGATTTTTACTCGGCATCGGTTTATCATAGCTTGAACATCGAACACGACTTGTTTACACCAATCTTTGCAGTTTCGCGTACATCAGGTTGGTTAGCTCATATCCTTGAGCAGTACTCAAACAACCGCTTGATCCGCCCACGTGCGGAATACATCGGACCGGGTATGCAAACTTACGTGCCAGTTGAAGAAAGATAAGAAATCTTCATCTATTTGTACGATAAAAAAATATAACTTATAGGGCTTGCACTGTGTGCAGCCCTATGACTTTGACTACAGGAGGAAATTTAATATGACTAACGGCGAAAAAATTTCAGTAGAAAACGGTGTTTTGAACGTACCTAACAATGCAGTTATTCCATATATTATTGGTGATGGAACTGGACCGGATATTTGGAACGCAGCTTCACGCGTTTTAGAAGAAGCAGTAACAAAAGCTTACAACGGCGAAAAATCAATTGTTTGGAAAGAAGTTTTAGCAGGACAAAAAGCATTTGACGAAACTGGCGAATGGCTTCCTGAAGAAACGTTAAATGTAATCCGTGAATACTTGATCGCAATCAAAGGTCCTTTGACAACGCCAATCGGTGGCGGTATCCGTTCATTGAACGTGGCACTACGTCAAGAATTAGATCTATACACTTGCTTGCGTCCAGTTCGCTATTTTGAAGGTGTACCTTCTCCAGTTAAGCGTCCTGAAGATACGGACATGGTTATTTTCCGTGAAAACACAGAAGATATCTACGCTGGTATTGAATACGCTAACGGTTCGGATGAAGTGAAAAAATTGATCGCTTTCCTACAAGACGAAATGGGCGTTAAAAACATCCGTTTCCCTGAGTCTTCAGGTATTGGTATCAAACCAATTTCAGAAGAAGGAACAAAACGTTTAGTTCGTGCTGCCATCAACTATGCAATCACTGAAGGCCGCGAATCATTAACACTTGTTCATAAAGGAAACATCATGAAGTTCACTGAAGGAGCTTTCAAAAACTGGGGCTATGAAGTGGCTGAGCAAGAATTCGGCGATAAAGTATTTACTTGGAACGAATACGATGCAATTAAAGATGAAAAAGGTACAGACGCTGCGAACAAAGCACAAGAAGAAGCTCTTGCTTCAGGAAAAATTCTTGTTAAAGATTCAATCGCTGATATCTTCTTACAACAAATCCTTACACGTCCAAGCGAGTTCGATGTTGTTGCAACAATGAACTTAAACGGAGATTACGTTTCTGATGCTTTGGCTGCTCAAGTAGGCGGAATTGGTATCGCTCCTGGAGCGAACATCAACTACGATACTGGACATGCGATTTTTGAAGCTACTCACGGAACAGCTCCTAAATATGCTGGTCTTGATAAAGTAAACCCATCATCTGTTATTCTTTCAGGCGTATTAATGCTTGAGCACTTAGGATGGGCTGAAGCTGCTAAAATGATCACAAACTCTATGGAGAAAACAATTGCTTCTAAAGTTGTAACTTACGACTTTGCACGTCTAATGGACGGCGCTACAGAAGTGAAATGCTCTGAGTTTGCTGACGAATTAATCAAAAACTTATAAGAGTAAAAACTAAAGAGGGGATTTTCCCCTCTTTTTTTGTATCTACTATTAAGATGTTTTGTGTTTTTATGTTATTTTAAACTAGAGAATCATAATGCAAATTCAATTTGCTATTATGATTAATTCAAATACGTTAAAAGGAGAGATATTTTATGACATTCAAACGTACAAAGATTTCAGTGATTGGATCTGGTTTTACTGGGGCGACAGCAGCTTTCTTATTGGCTCAAAAAGAATTGGCTGATATTGTTTTGGTCGATATTCCGAACATGGAAGATCCAGCGAAAGGCAAAGCTTTGGATATGGCAGAAGCTGGCCCTGTGCTGGGATTTGATGCTCGCATAAAAGGTACAGCTAATTACGAAGACACAAAAGACTCTGATTTAGTTATTATTACTGCGGGAATTGCACGTAAGCCAGGTATGAGTCGTGATGATTTGGTCCAAACCAACCAGAAAGTGATGAAATCTGTAACTGCAGATATTATGAAATACTCTCCTGAAACAACAATTATTGTTTTAACCAACCCGGTTGATGCAATGACTTATACTGTTTTCAAAGCATCTGGATTACCGAAAGAGCGGGTCATTGGGCAGTCAGGTGTTTTAGATACGGCACGTTTTAGAACGTTTGTAGCCGAAGAGCTAGATGTATCAGTTAAAGACGTTACAGGGTTCGTCTTAGGTGGTCACGGAGATGATATGGTTCCGCTTATTCGGTATTCTTATGCCGGTGGTGTGCCGTTAGATTCGTTAATTCCTAAAGTGCGTTTAGACGAAATTGTTGCGAGAACGCGTAAAGGTGGCGCGGAAATTGTTAATTTGTTAGGGAATGGTTCTGCTTATTATGCGCCAGCTGCGTCACTTGTAGAAATGGCCGAGGCCATTATAAAAGATCAACGTCGTATTATGCCGTCTATCGCTTATTTAGAAGGTGAGTATGGCATGAATGGTATTTATTTAGGTGTGCCAACAATTTTAGGAGCAGGCGGCATTGAGAAAATTATTGAAATCGATTTAAATGAAGAAGAACAAGCGCTGTTAAATCAATCTGCCGAGTCCGTAAAGGCAGTTATGAAAGTATTAGGTTAAATGATGGAAAGGTGGACAGGATTATTTCTTGTTCATTTTTTTATGAAGTTTTTTCGCATGAGAAAAGCAAACTCTAATTTTCCTGCTACCTTAGGTGCTTGCACTTTCATTGGCTAAATTGATACTATAAGAGTATCAAGAAAATGGAGGGATGTTGTTTGTTGCTTGGGAAAAAGCGGAAATTAGGTCGACGTGTGGAAGACATTAAAATCGGTGAAAACTTAAAGCTGACAGAAAAGATTGAAGACAAGGATCTTCTTCTTTATCTTGGTTTAACGAATGATAGCAATCCGCTTTATATTCAACATGATTTCGCGTCACAGACAACTTTTGAAAAGCCTGTAGTACCGAATATTATGTTGACGGGTATTTTAACGTCTGCGATATCTAAATATATACCGGGACCTGGATCGTACATTACTAGCCAACAGTTAAATTTTTTAAAACCGGTCTATCATTACGCGACAGTCGACTTTACATTGGAAGTTGTCGAAGTGGATATCGTGCACAATAGAGTCGTCGTCCGAGTTGAAGGAATCGATGAGCAAGGTGTAATAGTAGTACAAGGACAAATTACTGCTAATCCACCGCAAACAATTGAATAATTGATGACTCATGCAACAGATGATTTCTAACGCGGTTTGAGATGGGGGTTTCAAACTGAGTGTGGAGGATGTAAAATGCTGAAGAAAATATTGATTATTGAAGATGAACATTCAATCGCGACATTACTATCTTATAATTTGGTCCAAGCAGGTTTTGAAACGATTATTGCCAATGATGGCAAACAAGGCTATGATTTGGCATTAAGTGAAAATCCATCATTAATTGTATTGGATTTAATGTTGCCATCGATGGACGGAGTAGAAGTTTGTAAATCGCTGCGTCAGCAAAAAATCAATATTCCAATCATTATGTTGACAGCTAAAGGCGATGAATTTGATAAAGTATTGGGGTTAGAACTCGGCGCAGACGATTATATGACAAAACCTTTTAGTCCGAGAGAAGTTGTGGCACGCATAAAAGCAGTATTAAGAAGAGCGAGTAATGTTCCAACTCCACAGCAAGATGCTTCTCAGCCAATCTCTCTCGGTAAACTGGATGTTTATCCAGACCGATTTGAAGTATTCCTTAATAAAGAGCAGATAGAGTTTACACCAAAAGAATTTGAATTGCTTGTCTATTTAATGGAAAATAAAAATCGCGTACTCACACGCGATCAATTGTTGAGTGCAGTTTGGAAATATGACTTTGCGGGGGATACGCGCATAGTGGATGTTCATATTAGTCATTTACGCGAGAAGATAGAAGAAAATAGCCGGAAACCAACTTTTATTAAAACGATTCGGGGACTTGGCTATAAGTTTGAGGAACCAAAAGGCTTATGAACTTTTTACGCCATCGCTTGCTGACCACATTATTAGTATGGATAGGTATGATGTTAGCCGGCTTGTTTATCGTCATGTTGCAGTTATTGCCGATATACGAAGATGCTGAGGATAAATCTGATATATGGATGCTTTTGTTTTTTTCACTTGTTGTCGCTTTAGTATTATCTGCGATTGTCGGTAGCCGAGTTATAGGGGTTGCGATTAAGCCAATTGAAAATGCTACAGAAACCGCGATGGAGCTTGTTAAAGGTAATTATGTAGCACGCGCATCCGAATCGAATGCCTCCAATAGTATTGAATTGAGCCGGACGATTAATGTTTTGGCGCGGAATTTGCAAGAAATCACAGCAGTTCGCGTCATGGAACAAGAGCGGTTAAAGACACTCATTGAGAACATGGGCAGTGCGCTGATTATGATTGACAAACAAGGAGCCGTCTCTCTTGTTAACAAGCCTTTCTTAGAAGAGTTTGAACTAACTCCTAGTGTTGTTATGGGGAAATTTTACAAAGAAATCCAAGTTCCTATAGAAGTCGAAAATTTCATTGAAAGTGTATTTATGACGGAAACGCATTCGCGTGTACAAATTGAGTTTTTATCAGGATTAAAACTCAAAAACTTTAATGTATACGGAGCACCGGTAATTGGGGAACATGAGCGCTGGTTAGGCATTGTCATTGTTTTTCAAGATATTACCGAATTAAAGAGATTGGAGCAAATCCGAAAAGATTTTGTTGCCAATGTATCTCACGAACTTCGTACTCCGGTAACTTCTATTAAAGGATTTTCAGAAACCTTGTTAGATGGCGCTTATAAAGACACGGAAACTTTATTGTCATTTTTGGAAATCGTTCATACTGAGAGCAATCGATTAGAGATGCTCATTAATGATTTGCTTGATTTATCGAAGGTTGAACAAAGCGGTTTTAGAGTAAATGCGCAACCTATGAATATGGAAGCCGTTATTAAACGTGCTAGAGAAATGATTCAACCGAAAATAGACGAAAAATCGATTCACTTAAAACTGGAGATTCAACCTATAAACGTTTTAGGGGATGCAAACCGTTTAATACAAGTGATGATGAATCTGCTGATCAATGCTGTTACATATTCAAGCAACCATACTGAAATTACTATCCGGCTCTTTAGGAAAGATAATCGAGCCATTATACAAGTAGAAGACCAAGGAATCGGCATCGAAAGCTCAGAGATTGAACGGTTATTTGAACGTTTTTACCGAGTCGATCGAGCGCGTAGTCGCAATTCAGGCGGCACCGGACTTGGACTATCTATTGTTAAACACTTAATCGAGGCGCATCATGGACAAGTGGAAGTCGACAGTACAGTCGGAGTTGGGACCACTTTTACGATCTATTTGCCTTTGGCTATTTAATCTAGGAGGAAAGCATGGAAACTAAACACCCATTTTTACCGATTATTGTTGGCACAGATATGAATGCATACAACATGGCCATTTCATTTCACGAAGCATATGGCATTAAGCCGATTTTAGTCGGAAAAGAACCTTTATCATTTACTTCATTGAGCACCATTACCGAAACGATTGAATTGCGTTCAGGTCTGGCTGACGATGCTCAATTTGCGAATATCTTAATGGATATAGCAGATAAATACAGAGCTCCTGGAAAAACACTTTTACTCATTGGGACGAATGATCTTTATGTTCGCTTAATTATTGAAAATGCAAAAGTTTTACGTGAGCATTATGTGTTTAATTATATTAACGAAGATTTGATGAATCAGCTACAAGTCAAAGCTAATTTTTATGAGCTTTGTAAAGTTCATGGCATTGATACACCGACAACCTTCTTTTATGACTGCAATTCAAAAGAGCCATTTGAAGAAGAAATGATGTTCCCAGTGATCATTAAACCGAGTAATGGCATTGAGTACAGCAGAAACAAATTTGATGGCCAACAAAAAGTGTATAAAGTTGAAAGTCCGAAAGAATTGCATGAAGTAATTCAACAAATCAAAGCAGGTGGCTACCGCGATGAATTGATCATCCAAGATTATATTCCTGGAGACGATACATTTATGTGGGATTCAGTTATCTATGCGAACTCTAAAGGGAAAACGCAATTAGTGACTTTTGCCCAAGTTGTTTTGCAAGAGCATACAGTGACGGCAATCGGAAATTATACGGCATTGATTACACGCTTTGATAAAGACATGATGGTCAAATTGCAAAACTTCCTTGAAGCTGTTGGTTATCAAGGATTCGCAAACTTCGATTTGAAATACGATGCACGAGATAAAAAGTTCAAAGTATTTGAAGTGAACATTCGTCAAGGTCGTTCAAGTTATTACGTAACGGCTCTTGGTCACAACATGGCGGAGTATTTTGTGGATGATTTAATCTATCAAATAGAAAAGCCTGTGACATATTTGAATGAGGACTTTTTGTTCACTGTCGTTCCAAAAGCTGTTTTGCGCAATTTTGTTCATAATAAAGCCGTGCTCAAAGACATTAAACGTCTTATTAAAAAAGGTCAATATGGCAATCCACTATTTTATAAAAAAGATAAGCATTTAAAACGCAAACTATATTTATTGGCGCGCCAATTTAACTATTATAAGAAGTATAAAAACAATCAATGGTGAATTTACAGAAGCTTAACACTAGCTTCATACTTGGGTGTTAAAGTTAAATAGAACCCCCTTCAACCGCATGATATAAAAAGAGTCCCTTCCCCGGGACTCTTTTTCTTGTTTTATGAAACTATTTCACTATTATTCCGTATTACAGATAACAACACAAAGGGGGATCCGTCATGACAACAAAAAAATTGCTGGCAGTAATTGGTTTATCTATTACGGGAATATTGCTGCTCACTGCAGTTTTTACTTCTTGGTATACAGTAGATGAATCTGAACAAGCGGTTATTATAACGTTTGGTGTAGCTAATGAAACGATTACTGAAGCTGGGTTACATTTTAAGATGCCTTGGCCAATTCAAAAAGCAGAAATTTTATCAAAAGAAACCTATAGTCTTCAATTCGGCTATAACCAAAATGCAGAAGGCGAAATTGTCGCATTCGACAAAGAAACAAAAATGATTACCGGAGACGAAAACATCGTTTTGACGGATCTCGTCGTTCAATGGAAAATCACTGATCCCAAAAAATACTTATTTAATGCAGAGGCACCGCAAGATATTTTACACGATGCCACTTCAGCTTCGATTCGCTCGATTATCGGCAATTCATTGATTGATGATGCATTAACGTCTGGTAAAGCAGAAATTGAAGCTGAAACACGTGACTTGCTAGCTTCATTAATTGAAAAATACGATATTGGGATTACGGTTTTAGCTGTAAAACTGCAAGACGTTGAGCTGCCGAACGAAGAAGTACGTGCGGCATTTACGAACGTCACAGATGCTCGTGAAACGATGAACACAAAAATTAACGAAGCCAAAAAATACGAAAACCAAAAACGCAACGAAGCGTTAGGTGAAAAAGCAGCTATCAATTCCCGAGCTGAAGGACAGAAAGTGACACGGGTTCAACAGGCAACGGGGGATGTCGCGCTATTTGATAAACTGTACAAAGAATATGAAAGCAACCCGGAAGTTACAAAACAGCGAATTATTATGGAAACCTTAGAAACGGTGTTACCAAATGCCAAATTATATATTATGAACGATGAAGGTGGCACGATGAAATATTTACCATTAGAAGGCTTGCAAACAACGATTCCACCAGCAACTGAGAGCTCAGAAGGGAGTGGCAACTAATGGAACCCAACAAACCTTTAGGTGAAGTGAAAAAATTCAACCCTTACCAACGACCAAAAAAGACTAGAGAACCGAGAGATCCAATTGATTTTAAAAAATATTGGAAATTGATTGTTGGTTTAGTTGTCACATTTGTTCTTTTGCTAATCTTGCTGACAAATGTTTATGTTGTGAAAGAAAGCGAGTACCGGGTGGTTCGTCAATTTGGTGAAGTGGTGAAAATTCAAGAAGAGCCAGGCCTTCAAATGAAAATCCCGTTTATTCAAAGCGTTACAACATTACCAAAATATCAAATGACATATGATGTGTCTGAAGCCGAAATCAATACAAAAGATAAAAAACGGATCATTATTGATAATTATGCCGTTTGGCATGTCGTCAATCCCCTTGAATTGATTTCAAATGCCGGAACAATCGTCAATGCAGAATCTCGAATGGAAGAATTTATCTATTCGGTTGTCCGGACAGAACTTGGGCAATTAAATTACGATGAAATCATCAACGATGAAAATTCATCTAGAGGTAGCATAAATGATGCAGTAACAGCGAAAGTGAACGAGCTGCTCGACAAAGATAAATACGGAATTCAAGTTATGGATGTTCGCATTAAACGAACGGATTTACCAGAGGAAAACGAACAGTCTGTATATACACGAATGATTTCAGAACGTGAGTCTACGGCTCAAGAATATCTGTCTCAAGGAGACGCGAAAAAACGTGAAATGGAAGCACAAGCAGACCGAGAAGCGCAAGAAGTCATTGCGACTGCTCGTAAAGAAGCTGCATTGATCCAAGCAGAAGGCGAATCCCAAGCTGCTAAAATTTACAACGAATCATTTTCAAAAGACCCAGAGTTTTACGAATTATACCGTTCGCTAGAATCTTATAAGAAAACAATTGGTGATGACACGGTCATTATTTTGCCATCAGATTCACCTTATGCAGATATCTTGTCAGGTAATTTCAATTAGGCTAAGGCCGTCATTTCTCTTCTATTTGCCTGCGTGGTAAAATAAAGGGAATGACGGCTTTTTTATGGAAGGGGTAATTTTTGTGGCAAAGAAAATACTTTTATTAGATGGGAATAGTTTGGCGTATCGCGCATTTTTCGCTTTACCGCTATTAACCAATGAAAATGGCATTCATACGAATGCTGTATACGGATTTACCATGATGCTTCAAAAAATACTCGGTGAAGAACAACCTACACATATGATTGTGGCTTTTGATGCGGGAAAAACGACATTCCGCCATAAAACGTTTAGCGAATACAAAGGCGGAAGACAAAAAACGCCACCTGAATTATCGGAACAATTTCCTTATCTTCGCAAATTGATCGATGCATATGGGATTAAGCGCTACGAATTAGAAAATTACGAAGCAGACGATATTATCGGTACATTAAGTTTAGAAGCTGAACGAGAAGGCGACGAAGTTGTCGTTATTTCTGGAGATAAAGATTTAACACAATTGGCATCACCCACAACGACGGTTTACATTACGCGAAAAGGCATAACGGATATCGAAAAATATACAGTAGAGCATATAAAAGAAAAGTATGGTTTAACGCCTCTTCAAATTATCGATATGAAAGGTCTTATGGGCGATGCTTCGGATAATATTCCAGGTGTACCAGGTGTTGGAGAGAAAACAGCGCTGAAATTATTAGCAGCACACGGTTCGGTCGAAGGTGTATATGAAGCTATCGAACAACAAAAAGGCAAGATGAAGGAAAAACTAATTGCCAATGAAGACCTTGCTTATATTAGTAAGCAATTAGCAACAATTGAACGACAAGCACCAATTAAAATTCAAATCGATGAATTGACTTATTCCGGGCCGGACCAAGACGAGTTGGTTAAAGTATGGAAAGAACTAGCGTTTAAATCTTTACTAGAAAAAATGGAATACACAGCAGAAGAAACGGTGAAAGAAGAGTTGGAATTTGAATTACTGACAACAATCGATTCATCTATATTAAAAGATGAAATGGCAGTTCATCTTGAACTTTACGATGATCATTATCATAGTTGTGATTTGCTGGGGGTTTCACTCGCGACTAAAACGGATACTTACGTTATTCCGATGAGCGTTGTTGAGCAGTCAGAAGAGTTTCGTGCATGGTTTAAAGATCCATCAAAGAAAAAATTCATGGCAGATTCTAAAGCAGCAACGGCAGCATTTTTACGCTTTGGTATTGTACTAAAAGGCGTGGATTTCGATTTAATGTTAGGAGCTTATATCGTCAATCCATCCTTAACGTATACCGATATGGCGAGCATTGTTCAAGAGTATGGTCATAACGATGTTTCGACGAATGAACAAGTTTACGGCAAAGGAGCTAAAAAGAAAGTTCCAGAAGACGCTGTTTTACATGAGCATATTGCTAGAAAAGCCCGCACCATTTGGAAAGTCCGTCCACTCATTATGGAAAAACTCGAAGAAAACGAGCAATTTGATTTGTATGATAAATTAGAATTGCCACTCGCCACAGTTTTAGGGCAAATGGAATCTCTTGGTGTAATGGTAAACCGCGAGCAATTAGTCGATATGGGCAAAGAGTTGTCTCATAAGCTAGAGAAAATCGAGTCAAATATTCATGGACTAGCTGGTCAAGAATTTAATATTAATTCTCCAAAGCAGTTAGGTGTTATATTATTTGAAAAACTAGGATTACCGCCTTTAAAGAAGACGAAGACCGGCTATTCGACAGCAGCGGATGTTCTAGAAAAATTAGAAGGTCAACACGAAATTATTTCTCATATATTGATGTATCGCCAATTAGGTAAACTATTGTCTACTTATATTGAAGGTTTATTAAAAGAAATTCATGAAGATGGAAAAATTCATACGCGCTTCCAACAAGCACTCACGACAACTGGGCGATTAAGTTCAATCAACCCTAACTTGCAAAACATTCCAGTTCGTCTTGAAGAAGGACGTAAAATTCGCAAAGCTTTCGTACCGTCAGAACCGGGCTGGGTAATGGTAGCAGCAGATTATTCTCAAATTGAATTGCGCGTGCTCGCCGATATGTCTGAAGATGAACGATTAGTACAAGCTTTTAAAGACGACCGTGATATTCACACGACAACTGCGAGCGATGTTTTCCACGTAGCTGAAGAAGAAGTAACGAGTGACATGCGCCGAGCGGCTAAAGCGGTTAACTTCGGAATTGTTTATGGGATTAGCGATTATGGCTTGTCTCAAAATTTAAATATTCCACGTAAAGAAGCAGCTGCTTTTATTGAACGTTATTTTACTAGCTTCCCAGGCGTCAAAAGCTATATGACGAACATTGTGTCTGATGCTAAGCGTGACGGATTTGTTACAACTTTGATGAATCGTCGCCGTTATTTACCAGACATTACAAGTTCAAACTTTAATTTAAGAAGCTTTGCAGAACGCACGGCGATGAATACACCAATTCAAGGCAGTGCGGCAGATATTATCAAAAAAGCCATGATTGATATGGATGCAGCGTTAGAGCGTGAAGGATTGCAAGCTCGCATGCTTTTACAAGTTCACGATGAATTGATCTTTGAAGCGCCACCTGAAGAGTTAGATCAATTGATGAAATTAGTACCTGAAGTTATGGAAAATGCAGTGAAGTTGAATGTTCCCTTAAAAGTGGATATCGCTCACGGTTCAACTTGGTACGATACTAAATGATAGGAGGGCATCGATATGCCTGAACTTCCAGAAGTCGAAGGAGTTGTTCGGCAAATCCGCCCCGTTTCGATTGGCAAAAAAATTGAGGCTGTAGCGGTGTCGGACGTCATCCGCTTATCAAAAGAAAATGGTAAGGAAGCCATTATTAAGCGAATAGAAGCTGACGGTTTTATCGAAAGATTAACCGGAGCACAAATCGTTCAAGTAGAACGTCGCAGTAAATATATCTATTTCACATTGCGAAAAGACAATGAATTTTTGTTAGTTAATCATTTAGGGATGTCCGGAGCTTGGTTTTATGTCGACCAGCTCCAGTCGATTCCTGAAGATAAGTTTCGACGTCATGTCCATATTGTGTTGACGTTAAGCGACGGCAATTTGTTAGCGTTTTCAGATATTCGTCGTTTCGGAGAAATGCGCGTGTTGCAACAAGAAGGAGATTTTCCGCCTTTATTGTTGATGGCTCCAGAACCATTTCATGAAGGTGCACTTGAGCATTTTCTTGCACTAGCTGAAAGTCCGAAATACAAAAATAAGGCGATTAAGGAAATCATTATGGACGGACAAATTGTTTCTGGCTGTGGCAATATATACGCAACAGAAGCTTTGTTTAAAATGAAGATGCACCCGAAACGTGCAGCTAGTCGCATTAGCCGGAAGCGGAAAATAGAACTTTTCGAATCGATAGTTGCTATTTTGCAAGAAAGCATTGAAGCAGGTGGCAGTACAATTTCAGATTACCGCGATATTAATGGTGAATCAGGTAGCATGCAAAATCGTTTTGGTATGTACGGAAAAAAACAATGTGCAAATTGTGGCACACAGACCAAGACCTTGAAAATTGGCGGTCGGGCTTCCGTGTATTGCCCGACATGTCAGAAATGAGGACTGACAATGATTATTGGATTGACAGGCAGTATTGCCAGTGGAAAAAGTACAGTATCCGAAATGTTGAAAAATGAAGGTTATCCGATTATTGATGCCGATCTAGTAGCAAGGCTAGTCGTAGAACCTGGTTCTGAAACGCTTGAGCAAATTAGGCAAGCGTTTGGATCTGAAGTTATTAGCTCGGATGGCACTATGAATCGCGCAAAAGTAGGGGAAATCATTTTTAATGACCCGGTAAGTCGTAAAACCTTAAATGATATTATTCATCCAGCAATTCGACAAGAAATGCTCAAGCAGCGCTATGAGTTGCTCGAGCAAGGATTTAAAATCATCATTATGGACATTCCGTTGTTATTCGAAAGTCGCCTGCAATATTTAGTAGATAAAATTATGGTGGTTAGCGTCACTGAAGAAAATCAGTTTAAACGATTAGTGGAAAGAAATGGCTTTACGGAAAAAGAAGCACGAGTACGCATCAATTCTCAGTTACCAATGTCTGTGAAAGAAGATGGAGCTGATGCGGTTATTTACAACAACGGATCTCTTGAAGAAACGAAACAGCAATTAAGTCGAATTTTAGTAAATTGGCAAGCCAATTCTGAAAAAGAATAAAAGATATGCTTTTTAAGGTTCTCTAAATAAGCAATTGTGTTATACTATATTAGAAATTAAAAACATAAGTATAACTTAATTACAAACGGAGGATTCCTACATGACAGTTTCTATTGCAATTAACGGGTTTGGCCGTATTGGCCGTATGGTTTTCAGACAGGCGATAATGATGGATGACGTCACAATCACAGCAGTCAATGCCTCATATCCAGCTGAAACCCTTGCGCATTTGATTAAGTATGACACAAATCACGGCACTTTCTCTGGTGACGTATCTTCAGAAGAAGATGCATTAATTGTTAATGGAAAGCGAGTTCAATTAGTCAGTGAACGCGATCCTTTGAATTTGCCATGGAAAGAAATGGGCATTGATATCGTTATCGAAGCGACTGGAAAGTTCAATTCTCGTGAAAAAGCAGCTCTTCATTTGGAAGCAGGAGCTAAAAAAGTAATCTTAACCGCACCTGGTAAACAAGAAGACATTACAATTGTTATGGGCGTTAATGATGACAAATTAGATATCGAACAACACGATGTCATTTCAAATGCAAGTTGTACAACAAACTGTTTAGCACCAGTCGTAAAAGTACTGAATGACAAATTTGGTATTGAAAACGGCTTGATGACAACAATCCATTCGTATACAAACGACCAGCAAAACTTGGACAATCCGCACAAAGATCTTCGTCGTGCTCGTGCTTGTGCTCAATCGATCATCCCTACTTCTACGGGTGCTGCGAAAGCGCTATCATTGGTGTTGCCCGAATTGCAAGGAAAACTTCATGGTATGGCATTGAGAGTGCCGACTCCGAATGTATCATTAGTTGATTTAGTTGTGGACTTAGAGACAGCGGTTACAATTGAAGAGGTGAACCAAGCTTTTGAAGAAGCATCGGTAAATGGCTTAGCAGGAATTTTAGGATTCACAATGGAGCCGTTAGTTTCGGTTGATTTTAACAGCAATCCTCAATCGGCCATTGTTGATGGATTATCGACAATGGTAATAGGTGAGCGCAAAGTAAAAGTGTTGGCTTGGTACGATAATGAATGGGGATATTCCGCACGTGTAATTGACTTAACTAAAAAAGTAGCAAATGCATTAGTACTTGTATCCAAATAAGTGAAAAACCCCCGGTTCTCCACGTTTGACAGGAGAACCGGGGGTTTTTCACTATGGCACCTTTTAAAGAAGTTAACTATTAATAAGATTTATTTATTGCATTTACAATAAATACGTTTTATACTATGAATCGTAGTTAAAAAACGACTACCACTTCTGACTTTCCAACATAGTAACTAGGAATTAGGAGCGTAAGATTTTTTATTCACATGACTGCTTAAAGGGTTAGGATCTCTTTGGACTAACTTTCCCCCGTGGTAGTCTACTTTGAATATTTTGCGCAAAAACCAAAATGATATCAAAGGGGGAAAACGAACCA
Source organism: Planococcus halocryophilus (assembly GCF_001687585.2). Classification (GTDB taxonomy): domain Bacteria; phylum Bacillota; class Bacilli; order Bacillales_A; family Planococcaceae; genus Planococcus; species Planococcus halocryophilus. The sequence goes on from NZ_CP016537.2 coordinate 1,325,052, forward strand.
TGGAAACAATGGGACGTCACGTAATTGCAGAACTTTGGCAGTGTGATTTTGACAAATTAAACGATATGGATTTTATCGAACAAACTTTTGTTGATGCAGCACTCAAATCTGGAGCTGAAGTAAGAGAGGTAGCTTTTCATAAATTCGCACCACAAGGTGTTAGCGGAGTTGTGATTATCTCAGAATCTCACTTAACAATCCACAGTTTTCCAGAACACGGCTATGCGAGTGTAGATGTTTACACTTGCGGCGATCTTGATCCGACTATTGCAGCGGAATATATCGCAGAAGCACTAGGTTCAACATCACGTGAGCTTGTAGAAATACCACGTGGTATGGGTCCAGTAAGTGTTGAAAAATCCAAAGTTTCAGTAACTGTATAATCCATTTAACAAAAACACGTAAGCAGAGGATGAAATCCTCTGCTTTTTCTATTTTTCTAACGATTTTTTGTTATACTATATACACTAGATAGAGAAGTTAGGGAGATGTCAAAATGAAATGTCCAGCTTGCCAACATAACGGCACACGCGTTGTCGATTCCAGGCCAATAGACGAAATGAAATCAATCAGAAGAAGAAGAGAATGCGAAGCTTGCGGATATCGCTTTACCACTTTTGAAAAAGTGGAAGAGATGCCACTGATTGTCGTCAAAAAAGATGGCTCGCGTGAAGAATTTAGCCGTGAGAAAGTTCTACGCGGATTAATTCGCGCGTGTGAAAAGCGGCCGGTATCTTTAGAAGTGCTGGAGGAAGTCGTATTTACCATTGAAAAAGACCTTCGACGAGAAGGCAATCCGGAAGTAAAGTCTGAAGAGGTTGGGGAATTGGTTATGAACCGATTAGCAACCATTGACGAAGTGGCGTATGTTCGCTTTGCTTCGGTGTATCGCCAATTTAAAGACATTACCGTTTTCATCGACGAACTAAAGGATTTATTAAACAAAGGACCAGAAGGCAAGAAAATCGATTGAGGTGGTAACTTATGACTGCTTATTATAAAGAGGTGCAGCCTGCTGATCCATATCGTATTCGGTTGCCTTATCCATTCTCGAATTATGATCGGCAGCTCTTGACGCTATTGTATCAACCGATGATTGGTGCAGAGGCAATAGCATTGTATTTGACTTTGTGGGCTGAAGGCGAAGCATCGCGCGAAGAAACGACTCATTATACATTGATGAACACATTAGGAAACCCGATTGCCAAAATTTTCGATGCAAGAATTCAGCTTGAAGCCATCGGATTATTGAAAACATATAGAAGTAACGAAGGCGACCGCTCTTTTATTTATGAGTTGTGTCCGCCGCTCGATCCGAAAACTTTTTTTATGGACCCTTTATTATCGATGTTCTTATTCAGTAAAATCGGAGAATCTTCCTATAGAAGAGTACGAAATCGCTTTTTAGTATACACGGAAATTCCTACGGATTACGAAGAAGTCTCTCGTACATTCACAGATATTTTTCAACCAGTTCATGCTAAAGCGGGATATCCGTCCGTTAAAAAAGATTTACAAGAACGAAAAAAGGGAAATTATGAAGCTGATTCTGAATTTGATTTCGATTTACTTAGACAAGGCTTATCCGAACAGTTAGTGCCCAAAAAAGTATTAACCGCTACGATTAAAGATTTTATTACCAAACTCTCTTATTTATATAGTTGGGGACCGCTAGAAATGCAAAAAGTCATTTTATTAGCGATTGAAGACGATTATAAATTAACAGTAGAAGGTTTGAAAAAATCAGCATCTGAGTATTATAAACTAACAGTATCTACGACAGCGCCGCAGCTTGTTCAAGTACATAAGACAGCTGAAAAGCAAGTTGACGCAGTAGAGACACCAAAAACCAAACAAGACGAATTACTCGTTTATTTGGAAACGGCTCCACCGATTCAAGTGTTGCGAGATATTGCGAACGGTAGTGAACCTTTGCCTGCGGATGTTGAGCTAGCTAATCAATTGGTGATTACGCATGGCATGAAGCCAGCGGTCGTCAATGTGCTACTACAGTATGTGTTATTGCGCACCGATATGAAACTAACAAAAGCGTATGTAGAAAAAATTGCTTCGCATTGGTTGCGGAAAAACGTGACAACGGCAAAAGAGGCGATGGAAATTGCGCGTGTCGAACACACTCAATACATGAAGTGGAAATCAGAAGGTTCTCCTACGACTGTAGCAAAGCCGTTTACGGGAAATGGAAACCGCAAGCCGGTGCGTGAAGAAAAACTGCCGGAATGGTTCCATAAAAAAGATCAAACACCTGCTCCCAAAGGTGAGCCGAAAAACGAAAGTTTAGAAGTGGAGAAACAAAAGCTCCTAGCGAAACTGGCGCTGAAGAAAGGAAAAGGTGGTTAAATGGAACCGATTCGCGAAACATTAAAACGTGTGGTCAATGCGCCTGCTTTTTCTGAGCGTTATAGTGAAATGCGTAAAGAAGTACTAGCACATCCTGGCGTTCAAAAATTTCTTGAAAATCATTCTGAAGAAATTGATGCCCCGACAATCGATCGCGGGCTTGGGAAATTGTATGAGTATATCGATCAATCCCACGACTGCAATAAGTGTCCGAGCTTAGATGCCTGTATCAATCATCTAAAAGGCTTTGAACCAAACTTAGTGTTAGAACGTGGAACGATAGGTATTTCTTATACAAAATGCCGGTTAAAAGAAGCACATGATAACAAACGTCATGCTTCTTCGTTAATTCACAGCATGTATATGCCAAAAGAAGTGATGCAAGCAACACTTTCTGGTTTTGATTTGGACGACAGCCGTATGGCAGCTTTCCGAGCTGTTGGGGATTTCCTCGATCAAGCAACAGGACCTGACAATTTGCCTGAAAAAGGATTGTACCTGTATGGACAATTCGGAATCGGTAAATCGTATTTATTAAGTGCAGTGGCTAATGAACTAGCTGAAATCAATGTCAAATCCGTTCTTGTTTTTGTGCCGGAATTCATGCGTGAAATGAAACAAGCAATTGGTGATCAAACTTTGCAAGAAAAAGTAGATTACGTGAAAAAAGCGGATGTTTTAATGTTAGACGATATTGGAGCCGAAGCGATGTCGAGTTGGACACGTGATGAAGTGCTGGGCACTATTCTCCATTACCGCATGTCAGAAAAACTGCCGACATTCATGTCTTCTAATTTTAGTTATTCGGAACTTGAATATCATTTAACATATTCGCAGCGCGGCGAAAAAGAAGATTTAAAAGCAGCACGCATTATGGAACGAATTCGTGCACTAACAACGCCAGTGAAACTTGATGGTCGTAACCGACGAAATTAACAGTAGAACTATTGCCTTTTGAAACAATTCGGTTTATAGTAGTAACAATCAAACCAAGATTTTACATGCCTTGACAAGGACATGAGCGGACATATACGACTTACAGAGAGAGAAGCCTTGGCTGTGAGCTTCTTAAGAATCGTTTTTCCGCTTACCCCCTTTGAGCAGCAGCTGTGAACAGTTTTCTAACTAGCAGCTGACGGTACCGGTCCGTTAGCCGATGCAGAGCTTCTTTCAATATAGATCTATCTATATTGAAGTGAAGAAGGGTGGAACCACGAGCTAAAGCTTCGTCCCTTTTGGGATGGGGCTTTTTTCTGTGGAAAAAAGAAAAGCGGAAATGGCTGAACAGAACCGACGGGCTTAAGGCGAGCTGACGAAGCGGCATGTTTTGGCCGCACAGGAAGGACGACTTAAGACCCCGAGGTTCTAGCCACTGAAGCCAGACAAGAAAAGCGGAAATGGCCGTTTTGCTCCGACAGGCATAAGATGGACTTCCGAAGCGGCGTTTTTGCCGCACAGGAAGGACAGTTTATGACCCGAGGAGCAGGCCATTGAAGCCTAGACAAGAATAAAGAAATGTCTACCAGACCCTGTGGTATAGACATTTCACTAGATTTAATTAAAAGGAGAGATTTGCATGGCAGACATGATTCAACTAACATTCCCTGACGGGGCAGTAAAAGAATTTGAACAAGGTGTAACAACTGAAGAGATTGCACAATCAATCAGCCCAGGATTACGTAAAAAAGCATTAGCTGGTAAAGTAGGCGACAGACTGGTCGATTTACGTACGCCGTTAACGGAAGATGGCGAAATCGCCATCGTAACACCTGAATCAGATGAAGCATTAGAAGTTTTGCGTCACAGCAGTGCCCATTTACTAGCTCAAGCGATTAAGCGCATGTATCCAGACTCAAAACTTGGCATTGGTCCAGTTATTGAAAATGGTTTTTATTATGATATCGACACAGAAACAGCGATCACTTCAGAAGACTTGCCTTTAATTGAAAAAGAAATGAAAAAAATCATCAATGAAAATGTTGAAATCATTCGTCATGACGTGTCACGTGCAGAAGCGCAAGAGCGTTTTGCTGCAATCGAAGATCCTTATAAATTAGAACTTCTTGAAGCAATTCCTGAAGGCGATCAAGTATCGATCTATGAACAAGGCGACTTTTTCGATCTTTGCCGCGGTGTTCACGTACCATCAACTGGTAAATTAAAAGAATTTAAATTACTAAGTGTGGCCGGTGCTTATTGGAGAGGGAACAGTGACAACAAAATGCTTCAACGCATTTACGGAACTGCCTTTTTCAAAAAAGAAGATTTAAAAGCGCATCTTGAAATGTTAGAAGAAGCAAAAGAACGCGATCACCGTAAAATTGGGAAAGAATTGAATTTATTCATGAACTCTCAAAAAGTAGGCCAAGGTTTGCCGATGTGGCTTCCAAAAGGGGCGACAATTCGCCGTATTATTGAACGTTATATTGTGGATAAAGAAGAACGTCTAGGCTACGATCACGTTTATACTCCAGTAATGGGGAGTGTGGAATTGTATAAAACAAGTGGACATTGGGATCATTACCAAGACGACATGTTCCCAGTGATGAAAATGGACAACGAAGAATTGGTATTGCGTCCAATGAACTGCCCGCATCATATGATGATTTTCAAACAAGGCATTCATTCGTATCGCCAAATGCCAGTTCGTATTGCTGAACTTGGTTTGATGCACCGTTATGAAATGTCAGGTGCGTTGTCAGGACTTCAGCGTGTTCGCGGAATGACGTTAAACGACGCGCATTTATTTGTTCGTCCAGACCAAATTAAAGAAGAGTTTAAACGCGTTGTTAATTTAATTGTTGAAGTATATAAAGATTTTAATATCAATGATTATTCGTTCCGCTTGTCTTATCGTGACCCGGAAGATAAAGAAAAATACTTTGATGACGATGCTATGTGGAATCGTGCACAGGCGATGTTAAAAGAAGCGATGGATGAGTTGGACGTTGATTATATTGAAGTAGAAGGCGAAGCGGCGTTTTACGGACCGAAAGTAGATGTTCAAGTGAAGACAGCTCTTGGCAAAGAAGAAACTTTGTCTACTGTTCAATTAGACTTCCTACTACCGGAAAGATTTGACTTGTCGTATATTGGCGAAGATGGCAAACAACACCGTCCAGTCGTTATTCACCGAGGAGTCGTTTCAACAATGGAACGTTTTGTCGCATTCTTGATCGAAGAATATAAAGGCGCATTCCCAACTTGGTTAGCACCTGTACAAGTAGAGCTAATCCCAGTGTCGCTTGACGCGCATAGTGCGTATACAAAAGAACTTCAAGAAAAACTACAGTCTCACAAAATTCGCGTAGATATTGATGAGCGCGATGAAAAACTAGGTTATAAGATTCGTGAAGCGCAAATGCAAAAAGTGCCATACATGCTAGTCCTCGGTGACAAAGAATTAGAAGACGGTTCTGTAAATGTTCGTAAATATGGCGAACAGAAATCAGAAAGTATGCCGTTCGAAGACTTTGTAAAACTGGTTCAAAGCGAACTTCGTTAATCAGCTTGACAGTGTTTAACACACATGATACTATGAATAAGGTTATAGAATACTTATATGTGCAAGCAGGAGCACCCGCTTCTCACCTGATCGACCGATTGTTGGCAGGTATACACGATTGACTTTTACACGCAGAAAGACGCGTGTTGTCATATTTGCGGGTGAACCTCTGAGGTTCACCCGCTTTTGTTTTGATCGGAACCCTGTAAACCGGTTCGGCCGGTTCACACATTTAAGCTATTCGCGACACTATCCGGAGGTGGATTACTATTAGCAAAGACATTAATGTAAATGACGGTATTCGTGCACGTGAGTTGCGAGTTATTGATCAAAACGGTGAACAACTTGGCATCAAAACACGTATCGAAGCACTTGAAATTGCAGCTCGTGTCAACTTGGATCTTGTTCTTGTGGCTCCTCAAGCTAAGCCGCCGGTTGCTCGGATCATGGACCATGGTAAATTCAAGTTTGAGCAGCAGAAGAAAGATCGTGAAATCCGTAAAAATCAGAAAGTGATTGTCGTCAAAGAAGTACGCTTAAGCCCTTCAATTGACGATCACGATTTCAACACGAAACTTCGCAACGCGATCAAGTTCCTTGAAAAAGGCGACAAAGTGAAAGCTTCTATTCGTTTTAAAGGCCGTGCGATTACGCACAAAGAAATTGGACAACGTGTACTTGAACGTTTCGCAGAAGCGTGCAAAGAAGTTGCGACAGTTGAGCAGCGCCCGAAAATGGATGGTCGCAGCATGTTCTTGATGCTTGCACCAGTTAACGAAAAAGAATAAGAGATCATTGTTTAGGAGGAATTCGAAATGCCGAAAATGAAAAGCCATAGCGGTGCATCAAAACGTTTCAAAAAAACGGGTACTGGTAAAGTAAGACGCCACAGCTCACACACTAGCCACTTATTTGCAAACAAATCAACAAAACAAAAGCGTAAACTTCGCAAAGGGAAACTTGTTTCTTCAGGCGACTTGAAACGCATCAAATCATTAATCTATAACATGAAATAATAAAAGCTAAAGTGCCCGAGAATCTGGGTGCTTGAGTCTAGACATGCAACAAAAAATCGAATTATTTATATTCAGCAGGAGGTAATGTGATATGCCACGCGTAAAAGGTGGAACAGTGACGCGTCAGCGTCGTAAAAAGGTCATTAAATTAGCAAAAGGTTATTATGGTGCAAAGCACATCCTTTTCAAAGTAGCAAACCAACAGGTAATGAAGTCAGGTAACTATGCTTACCGTGACCGTCGTAACAAAAAACGTGATTTCCGTAGACTTTGGATCACACGTATCAACGCAGCAGCTCGTATGAACGAAATTTCATACAGCCGTTTAATGCACGGATTAAAAGTTGCAGGCATCGATATCAACCGCAAAATGCTAGCTGAAATCGCTGTAACTGATGCAGCTGCATTCACAGCATTGGTTGACCAAGCGAAAAAAGCAGTAACTAAGTAATTAAAAGCGGAAATGACCGTTTTGCTCCGATAGGCATAAGATGAACTTCCCTAGTGGCTTTAGCCGCGTAGGAAGGGCAGCTTATGACCCGAGGAGCAGGTCATTGCAGCTAGATAATAAAAGCGAAAGTGCCTGTTCATTGCAGTCCATAGACATCACACAACTAGAAAGCTGCAATGCACAGGCATTTAACGCAACAATAAAAAAGACTGACGATTTTTCGTCAGTCTTTTCTTATGGAGGAAAATCCGATGTTTTTAATTATCTTTGTATATATGGCAATTTTGACTGTAATGGCTTTTGTAATGATGAAAATCGACAAACACCAAGCGCAAAATCGTGGTCAACGAATCCCAGAAAAAAACTTATGGACAGTCGCCATTTTTGGCGGTGGAATTGGTGCGTATCTTGGCATGATGGCTTTTCGCCATAAAACAAAACACACCAATTTCCGTATTGGCTTTTTAGTATTAGCCCTACTTGATGGTGCATTTTTGATTTGGAGTTATCAAAACTTCTTACCGAACTAAATGTTTTATTCTTGTTGTTTCATTAAACGCTCAATTGGATTTTTCCAACTAATATGAGCTTCTGGATAATTCATCAAAATTTCCTTTTCAAGAAAACGGAAATCTTCTTTTGTAAAGCCCTGCAATTGATCGGGGTCTGCAACCCATACAAAAATTGAAACGACCTCAAAAGATTGTTCAGTCGTTCCCAAGTATTTTTCACCTTCGAACAACACACCTCGAAGTGCGATGAAGAAGTTTTTTTGTACATTTTTTACATCATCTAAAAAATAATAATTTCCTGCTTCAAGAGCGGCATCCAATTTCCTTTTCGGATCCACGATATAACGGATCAATCGATAAAATAAATAGATGATTAATGCCAATACAATGAGGCGTATAAGAAAAGCCATTTGAATTACCTCCTGTTTTACATATTTCTACTAATTAGTATACGAGTTGAAAGTAATATGGTTTCACGATTTAATAGAATAAAGGGGAGATTTGTATGAAATTGCAAGAATTGTTCAAAATGCAAGAAGAACTTGATCGCTTTATCCAATCAAATCAAAAAATCAATGAAGATGTGTTTCGTAAGAAAGGTTTGGCTTTATTAGTAGAACTGGCGGAACTTGCCAATGAAACACGCTGCTTTAAATTTTGGAGTACGAAAGGCGCATCAGAACGATCTGTTATTTTAGAAGAGTACGTAGATTCTATACATTTCTTGCTGTCGCTGGGCATTGAAAAAAACTTGAATACACTAGAAAACTGGCCAGATCCCATAGCTGAAAAAGAATTGACGGAACTATTTCTTCGCACGCAAAAAGCCATTCAAGAATTTCTTGAAAATTATTCGATGTCTAATTACATGGAAGTATGGAGTTGTTACGGAGGATTAGCGCGCGCGCTCGAGTTTAACTATGAAGATGTCCTTGAAGCGTATATGCAAAAAAACAAAACCAATTACGATCGTCAACACGAAGGCTATTAATAAACGAATGTTTTGATAATAGCTAGAAATTCCTTTAAAATAAATAAGCAAAGGATTATTTAGGAGGTCGAAATAATGACGAAATTGGATGAAACACAATTGATGTTAAAAGAATTGACTGATGCTAATGGCATTCCAGGAAATGAACGTCAGTCACGTGAAGTTATGAAGAAATACATAGAACCATATGCCGACTCAATTGAAACAGACGGTCTTGGAAGTTTAATCGCCAAAAAAGAAGGATTAGCTGATGGACCCAAAATTATGGTAGCAGGTCATTTAGATGAAGTTGGCTTTATGATTACGCAAGTGGATGAAAAAGGCTTTTTAAAATTCCAACCGGTAGGCGGCTGGTGGTCACAAGTCATGCTAGCTCAACGAGTTACCATTACGACTCGTAAAGGTAACGAAATTACGGGCGTAATTGGTTCTAAACCGCCACATATTCTAACTCCCGAAGCACGCAAAAAACCTGTTGAAATTAAAGACATGTTTATTGATATCGGTGCATCTTCACGTGAAGAAGTAAAAGAATGGGGCATTACGCCAGGAGATATGGTTACACCATATTTCGAATTCACAGTAATGAACAACGACAAACTGTTGATGGCAAAAGCTTGGGATAACCGCATCGGTTGTGCCATTGCGATCGACGTGTTAAAAGGACTTAAAGGCGTTGACCATCCGAATGTAGTATACGGAGTGGGAACAGTTCAAGAAGAAGTCGGCTTGCGCGGGGCAAAAACAGCAACCGCTAAAATTCAACCAGATATCGGTTTCGCAGTTGATGTAGGGATCGCTGGAGATACACCAGGAATTACAAGCAAAGAATCGAACAGTAAAATGGGCGATGGTCCGCAATTATTGCTTTTCGATGCTTCTATGGTAGCGCATCGCGGCTTGCGCGAACTTGTGGTCGACACAGCAGAAGAAGCGGGCATTCCGTATCAATTTGAAACGATTGCAGGCGGAGGAACAGATGCCGGATCGATTCACTTAACAGCGAACGGTGTTCCTGCACTCGCAATCGGTGTAGCTACACGCTATATTCATTCGCATGCAGGAATCCTGCATCGAGACGATTACGAAAATGCAGTAAAATTAATCATCGAAGTGATCAAAAAGCTCGACAAAGACACAGTCGCGCGTATTACATTCGAATAAAATCGGAAAACCCTTCGCCTCGGCGAGGGGTTTTTGTGTTTTGCAAACAAAGTGGTACTTTTTGCAAATAAAGGCTCCGTTGCCGCAAACAAACTGCAAGATTGTGCAAACAACTGTGTGTATCTCGCAAACAACTCACTCTATCACGCAAAGATCCAAAGGTTTTTCGCTTTTCGCTTGCGAAAAGCATCCATTATTAGAGATTTTCAGGTTTTCAAAAGAATGCTATACTCTATTTATTCTGATAGGAGGTGCTCTATGCATAAAAAAGAACTCGTTTTACTGTCACAAATAGAATCGCTCGAAAGACTGTTATACCGGTTGCCTGAACATCATCCACAACGCCAATTTCTTCAAGTCGAGTTGTACCGAAGTGCTGCAGGAAAAAGAGGAGAAGACAGACTAGCACGGAAACTAGTTGAATTTAGTCCAGAAGAAAATCACCGCTTTTTGAATAATGTTTGCTTGTCACTTGGCGATTGGAAAATCCAAATAGACGGATTATTGCTGACAGAACGTGGAGCGATTATTATTGAGTCGAAAAACATTAGCGGTCAACTTTATTTCGATCATCAAACAGGCGAATTTGCCCGTACGGATGGAGACGGCCTAAGAACGGTGATGGAAGATCCCACGATTCAATTAAACAAAAACATTCGCTTTATAACAAAATTCTTCAAACTGCATAAAATCCATATGCCGATCAAAGGAGTTGTCGTTTTTACTTCTAAACAATGTGAATTTATTACGAAACCACAAAATAGAACGGTTTGCAAAATTTATCAATTGATCGATTATCTATTCAATATACTCAACTCTTTCCCCGACATGAATAACCAACCCAATTTGTCGAAAATCGATAAACTTCTTCAAAAACATCAAACTCCTTATAAACGACTTCCTTTATGCCAGTTGTATGCTATAGTTTCTACTGAACTAAGGACCGGAATTTTTTGTGTTACTTGCAAAAAACATCAGATGATTCGAAAATCTCGGTGTGGCTGGATATGCGAGTTATGCCAATCGGTAGATCCACTCGCATTTGAAACTTCGGTTCAAGAATATTTTTCACTCATTCATCCGCAGCTGAGTAATAAGCAGTTGAGGCAGTTTTGCAATATCGCATCGCCCTATGTAGCTTCTCGCTTGTTGGCAACTTTTGATTTTGAAACGGTCGGAGCATTACGCAACCGAACCTATCACTTAAAGAATAAAGACTAGCTTTTCACTCAGGTGAGAAGCTTTTTTTGCGTTGTGCAAACAAAGTGTCGATTTGCGCAAATAAACGATCGTTTCCTGCAAACAACTTGATAGATAGCGCAAACAACGTGGTCTATCCCGCAAAAAAACTCACTCATCCCGCAAACAACGAAAAATATCAACCAATCAATGAAATTCAAAAAAAGAATAATGTACATAATTGTTGACTTAATGTTAAGTATAATGTACATTATGTTATGTAAACCGAACATAATAAGAGAGAGGATGAAGCAGATGCTCAAAAATAGAGTAAAAGAACTCAGAGCTCGTTACGGCTTCACACAAAGTGATCTCGGCAAACAAGTAGATGTCACACGACAAACCATCGCTTTTATTGAAAAAGGAGAGTTTTCACCTTCCATCACACTTTCACTAAAACTAGCAAAAGCGCTACAAACAAACGTTAACGACTTATTTTGGTTAGAGGAGGATGAAAACCATGAAAAATGATTTTCGCATGCAATATCCGTTGTGGATGATGGGATTTATTGTGACGCTGGGGATGTTCTTATTTGGAGTGAGCTCGCCGACAACTCATATTGTTAATACGGAAACAGAACAAAGTATTTTGGTCGAACTCGGACCCATTGCTGGATTATTCGCTGTTGGATCAGTCATCTTATACTTCCTGATGATGATTGTTTTTTACACACAGTTAAAACGTCATAACAAAAAGAACCCAGCAGAAAAAATTTCGATTTTTCCAATCCGTCCTCCTGAATATTTAGAGCAAGACGAAGGGATGACACATATTACACGAAAAGCATCTCAAAAAGTATACACATTTATGTCTTGGAGTTTGCCGCTACTGGCAGTATTTGCGATGTTTTCACCTTTCTCACGCATTTACACCGTTTTTGTGATTTTACTAATCGCGTTAATTCAATACGTAATTTATTACGTGGAAATCCGTACGCATTTTAAGGAGGAAGATGAATGATATATGAATATTTCCTCGTCTTTTTAGGAGCCGCAATTCCTTGGTTTGAAATCGCTGTAGTTATTCCGCTCGGCATCGTTTGGGGCCTGTCACCTTTTTGGGTAATGATTCTGGCGTTTATCGGCAACATGGTAACAGTGCTCGCATTGATTATCGGTTTCGATCGTTTCAAGATCTGGTACACGAAACGTCAAGAAGCAAAAGGGAAAACAGCGTCGAAAAAAAGTGATCGCGCTAAAAAAATATGGAACCGATATGGTTTGCCAGGTCTCGCTATGCTTGGCCCCGTTTTAATCGGTACGCATATTGCCGCGTTTATCGGAATGACGCTAGGTGCGACAAAAAAGAACACGACCGTTTGGTTGACGATTAGCATTGCAGCTTGGACACTAGCATTTGGTCTTTTGACAGCACTTGGCTTTGATTTTTTCACGGATAAAATCTAAGCTGTGCTATACTTGAGCTATTCTGAAATAAAGGCGTGAACATAACATGAAAAGAATTGAATCAAGTCAAAACTCACTCGTTAAGCATTGGAAAAAGCTTAGCACTACTAGGAAAGAGCGCGATAAATTCGCGGAATTCTTAGTAGAAGGATTTCATTTAACAGAAGAAGCTCTTCGTAAAAAAGATCTTGTGAAATCACTGATTGTGCGCGAAGGCGTAGATATTCCAGAAGGCTGGGATATTGAAGGCGTTCCTCATTATTCGGTAACTGCTGCTGTGGCTAAAGAAATTTCGGAAACCGAGCACACGCAAGGGATTTTCGCGCATTGCGCGCAGCCGGTGTTTACCGAAGACGAGCAAAAGTCATGGACAAAGCTACTGATGATTGATGCGGTACAAGATCCAGGTAATATCGGAACAATGATTCGTACAGCTTCAGCGAGTGGCATTGACGCCGTTATTCTTGGGAAAGGTTGCGCAGATCCGTTTAACCCAAAAGCCGTTCGTTCAGCGCAAGGATCTCATTTCCAAATTCCTGTTGTTAAAGGTGAATTGATGGAATGGACTGAGCAAACAAAAGCGAGCGGCATTCCCATTTTTGGAACAGCGCTTCAAAACTCGACACCTGTTCACGAAGCAAAAACGCTTGAGCGGTTTGCGTTAATTGTTGGCAATGAAGGCAGTGGTGTCGATCCAGTTCTCTTGCAACAAACAGATCAAAACTTGATGGTGCCTCTTTACGGTAGCGCGGAATCGTTAAATGTAGCAGTCGCTACAGGGATTTTATTGTATAGCTTAGTTCCAAAAAACTAAGTTTGATAAAACTAAAGAACTTTCGTATAATGAAGAGGTAAATAAGTAAAAGCGAAGAACGGGAAAAGTACGTTGCGCCCTTACATCACAGAGATTCTACACCTTGACTGGAAGTGTGGATATGTAAACGCCTCAGAAGTTCACCCCGCGAGCTGCCCAACGGGACCAGTAGACATACTGTAAAGATGGGCCGGTGAAGAGCCGTTATGTAAATGAGTGATTGCTATTTGCAATAACTAGGGTGGTACCGCGAATAATGCCTCGTCCCTTTTCTGGGACGAGGCTTTTTACTGTCTAAGGAGGAGAAAAAATGGAAGCACAATTGCAGGAATTGAAAACACAGGCGCTTGAAAAAATTGCCTCGGCATCAACGGTTAAAGAACTAAATGACGTTCGTGTTGCGTATTTAGGGAAAAAAGGACCGATTACGGATTTATTAAAAGGCATGGGGAAACTTCCGGCTGAAGAACGGCCAAAAATGGGGGCTTTAGTCAATGTGGTCCGTGAAGAAGTAACAACGCAACTAGAAGGTCGCATGGTCCTTTTAGAAGAAGAAGCGATCAATGCGAAATTGCAAAGCGAAACAATCGATATCACATTGCCAGGACGTCCTGTGAAAACAGGTAACTCCCATCCGTTAACGCGCGTTGTCGAGGAAATTGAAGATTTATTCATTTCAATGGGTTACGAAGTGGCAGAAGGTCCAGAAGTTGAAAAAGACTATTATAATTTTGAAGCATTAAACTTACCAAAAGGTCACCCAGCTCGTGATATGCAAGATTCCTTCTATATAACAGAAGATGTTTTACTGCGTACGCATACATCTCCTGTACAAGCACGGACAATGGAAGCAAAAGGCGGAGAGCCAATTAAAATTATTTGTCCAGGAAAAGTGTACCGCCGCGATAGTGATGATGCGACGCATTCACACCAATTCACACAAATCGAAGGATTGGTTATCGGAGAAGATATCCGCATGAGCGACTTGAAAGGAACACTTTCTGTATTTGCTAAGAAAATGTTCGGTGATGATCGCGAAATCCGACTTCGTCCAAGTTTCTTCCCGTTCACAGAGCCTTCTGTTGAAATGGATATTTCATGCTTTAAATGTGGCGGCAGTGGCTGCAACGTCTGCAAAAAAACAGGCTGGATTGAAATTCTGGGCGCTGGAATGGTGCATCCGAATGTTCTTGAAATGGCCGGTTATGACTCGAAACGCTTAACTGGATTTGCTTTTGGTATGGGTCCAGAACGTATTGCGATGTTAAAATATGGCGTCGAAGATATCCGTCATTTCTACACTAACGATGTCCGCTTTTTATCTCAATTCCAACGTACAGAACTTTAAGGAGGAAATAAAACATGCTCGTATCCATAAATTGGTTGAAAGACTATGTAAATACACAACAATTACCACCTGCTGAATTAGGTGAAAAAATAACGCGTTCAGGTATCGAAGTAGATGCAGTGATCGACCGTTCACACGGCATGACAAATGTCGTTGTGGGCTATGTTGAATCTTGTGTTAAACATCCTGAAGCAGATAAATTATCAATTTGCCAAGTAAATGTTGGAGAAGAAACAACACAAATTATTTGTGGCGCTCCAAATATTGCAGAAGGCCAAAAAGTAATTGTGGCACGTCCTGGAGCAAAACTTCCAGGAGGCATGAAAATTAAAAAAGCGAAACTTCGTGGAGAAGAATCAAATGGCATGATTTGTTCGCTTCAAGAACTTGGCATCGAAGGCAAGCTTGTACCAAAAGCTTACGCTGAAGGTATTTACGTATTACCAGCAGATGCAGAAACAGGATCAGACGTTGTTGCGAACTTCAATTTAGACGATACCGTTCTGGAACTTGGTCTGACACCAAACCGGGCAGATGCAATGAGTATGTTGGGTGTTGCATATGAAGTCGGAGCAATTTTATCTGAAGACGTTAAATTACCTGAAATCAGCTATAAAGAAGCAGCGGACACAGCAGCATCTATGTTGACCTTAACTGTTGATGCGCCTGAAGCCAATCCTTTATATGTTGCTAAAGTTATTCGAAACATTAAAGTGCAAGAGTCACCAATGTGGCTGCAACAGCGCTTAATGG
The DNA here is from genome assembly GCF_001687585.2 of Planococcus halocryophilus. GTDB lineage: Bacteria > Bacillota > Bacilli > Bacillales_A > Planococcaceae > Planococcus > Planococcus halocryophilus. The sequence continues at coordinate 1,340,613 of NZ_CP016537.2, forward strand.
CTGCAGGGGTTCGTCCACACAATAATGTCGTCGACGTTACCAACTATGTATTAATGGAATATGGTCAGCCGCTTCACGCATTTGACTATGATTTATTGGGAACAGGGAACATTACAGTTCGGCACGCTAAAGAAGGCGAAATGATTACAACATTAGACGACGCCGAGCGTAAATTATCTGCTCATCAATTAGTCATTACCAATGGCGAAAAACCAGTCGCGATTGCAGGAGTAATGGGCGGGGCTAATTCAGAAGTAAGTGATGCGACAACAACAGTTGTAATCGAGTCTGCTTATTTCGAATCAGGATCTGTTCGTCAAACATCGAAAGATCATGGTCTTCGCAGCGATGCAAGTTCACGTTTTGAAAAAGGCGTAGATCCAAATCGCGTCATTCCAGCAGCTGAACGCGCAGCACAATTATTGTCTGAACTAGCTGGTGGCGAAGTGTTGTCTGGTTCTGTTGTATTTGATAAAGTGTCGAAAGATGAAAAAATCGTTAAAGTTTCGCCAGACTTTATTAATAGCCGTCTTGGTATGAAAATTGCATTTGAAGAAATGTTAGACATTTTAAACCGTTTGAAATTCACGACTGAAGCCGTCAACGGTCAATTGGTTATCTCTGTACCTACACGTCGTCAAGATATTCAAATTCCTGAAGACGTTATTGAAGAAATTGCACGATTGCACGGATATGATGAAATTCCTGCAACATTGCCAGAAGCAGAAACAACTCCTGGTGGCTTAACACCTTATCAAGCAAAACGTCGCATTGTTCGTAACTTCTTAGAAGGTGCAGGCTTATTACAAGCAACGACTTATTCGTTAACATCTGAAAAATCGTCAAAACAATTTGCTTTGGAAAAAACAGAAATGACGCGATTGTTGATGCCAATGAGCGAAGAGCGCAGTATCTTACGTCAAAGCTTATTGCCGCATTTATTGGAGTCGGTGACTTATAATACTGCGAGAAGAATGGATTCGGTAGCGTTATATGAAACTGGAGCGGTTTTCCTAAAAGGAAATGACGAACTATTAAACGAACAAGAGCATTTGGCAGTGGCAATTACTGGTTTGTGGCTTGACAATAGCTGGCAAGGCGAGAAAAAACCGGTCGACTTTTTCGTACTTAAAGGCATTGTAGAAGCTCTTGGCGCGAAACTTGGAGTTGAGTTAACATTCGAGCGCGGTCAAATGGACGACTTACACCCAGGCAGAACGGCCTTCATCGAATTAGATGGTCAACGTATTGGTGTCATCGGTCAATTGCACCCGTCTGAACAAAAAGCTCGTGACTTGAAAACAACAGTAGTAATGGAGCTAAACTTAGCAGCTATATTAAATCTTGAGACAGAAGCGTTAGTTTACACACAAGTTCCGCGCTATCCATCTATGTCACGCGATGTAGCTTTAGTCCTTTCTAAATTTGTTGAAGCAGCGACGATCGAAAATGTTATTCGTAGCGCAGGCGGCAAACTTCTAAAAGACGTTCGCGTATTTGATCTTTACGAAGGCGACAAAATGGAAGAAGGCAAAAAATCAGTAGCCTTCTCGTTGACGTACTTTGATCCTGAAAAAACATTGACGGACGAAGAAGTAACAAAAGCACATGAAAAAGTATTGGCTGCTTTAACAGAAGTTGGAGCAGAGCTAAGAAGTTAAATAGCTTTACTCGTCACATGAAAAGGATGAATCCATTGGATTCATCCTTTTTTTAATATTTTAAGCATTATGATATAAAAAAATTACTTTTTATAGGACTTTATTGCTTAAAATACGAAAAAATGTGGTAGTATTTATCTAATACTAATTACGGAGGTACTCTTATGAAGAAGCTAATACAAAACGAAAGAGGGATATCTTTAGTAGAAATACTAGCTGCAGTGGTGATTTTAGGAATTGTTCTTGTTAGCGTCATGACTTTCTTCACGCAATCCGCAAAATTTACTGCCAGTAATCACGAAACTTTAACAGCTGTTCAAGTTGGAGAAGAAGTTGTCGCTAAAGTAAGAGGGGTTAAATCACTGACTGAATTAACTGTTTCACCTGAAAAATTTGTTGGTACCGCATCCAAAGTTACTTCGGCAACATTACATCCTGAATTTTCTATAACAATTGAAAAAACACAAGGTGTCGTGAAATCTAAACTACAAAAAGTGGAAATTACGGTGTTATCCAAAAATAATACGAGTAATCCAAACTCCGCGTTTACGACAGAAATGTTTTATGAGGTGAACTAGATGAAAAACCAATATGGAATTACATTAGTAGAACTTCTAGGTGTTTTAGTAATTACAAGCATCGTTATGGTTGTCGTTATGTCAGTTTTTTCAACGGGGGCGAATTCATCTGAACGTACTGCGAGTCGCCAACAACTTCAGCAAGAATCTAATTTAATCATTGAGCAAATACGGGCGAGTTATTTAAAGAATGAGAAGGATAGTACTGTCGAGGGAAAATTCAAAGTTAGAGTTGATGGAGCTAAGTTATTGATTTCAAAAATTGATGGTTCAAATGAGCAAATTATATCAACAGGCTATCAATATGCTATGGGGACAGGATCAAATCCCGAAGTGGTAGAATTCGACAGAACAAAAGTTATGCCATTTTATTTGAAAACCTGCTCAAGTAATCAATGTTTTGAAGTGCAAACTTCGTTCAGTAAATTGAAATAGGAGGTGGGCTAATTGAAGCCAATTCGAAATGAGAAAGGCTATGCTTTATTATTTGTTATGCTTCTCGTTGTTCTTTTTACAATTATGGGGATGGGCTTATTTACCATGAATATGAATGCAGCAAAGCAATTTAGTATGAAAGAAAAACAAGTTGGAGCAAGACATCAAGCAGAGATGGGGGTTTTACATTATAAAGCGGAGCTTGCTGAAACGGTAAAATTAAATCCTCGAAAAGTGAATCTCTCTTGTGCTGATTTAACAAAAGCAGTATCTGGAACATCAGAGGATGGTAAATCTCGTTATGTCGTAAATACAACGGATGTGCAATGTAGTTTAACAAATGGAGATTTTTCAATTTCTGTAATAAGTAAAGGGGATTACTTGGATCGAGAAGATAAAATCAAAGCTAAACTTTATGTGAAAAACAAGCGTGGCAACACCTTGAATTCTGGTGAAATACCAAAGCCTATTGATTATGATGATACTTTAAAAATAGTAAATTCAAGTGGGATATTTATGAATGGTGTATATAGACAAACTGAAAATAGTCTTCAAGTAATGGGGGAAGTACGAGGAGAAACTGGGAATTCTAGTGGTGGTAATGACATATTAATTCAAAGAAATTTGTATGTAGACAAAGATATATATTTTCAAAATCACGGTTGTTTAGTAGTTAGAGGTGATTTAGTTGTACTTGAAGGAATAAATGTTGGAAATAAAGTTTATATTTTTGTATATGGTGATATTTACTTTAATTCTTATACATATTCATCTAGCAATAGTAGATTATTCGTTTCAGGTAACGAGTATGTAAACGGAGTGAAAGTAACGAAAAAATTTGCTAAAGTTCCTTCAGGAAGCAAATATTCCTATAATGGAGGAGAATGTACTTTATCTAGCCCTAAACCTGGTGTGCTAACGCCAATATGGGATTTTAATGGTGAAACTGAAGTAGATTATTTTGTAAATTAATAACTCGTTCTATATAGGATTATTGATAGTAGTTTTATGCCATAGAAAATAGCAAGCTCTCTTACCTAAGCCAAGTACCAGCTCGTAATAATGAAGCCGGCTCATTTGGTTTACTGTTCAAGAGAGCTTTTTCTATGCCAAAAACCTTACTTCCGTCGTTTAGCAGCTAACCCAATCGCCTTTTTCGTATTAGCAAAATGAAATTTTGTTAATCCTTTTAAATAATCTTCTCCGTGCTTTAAAAGGATCTTAGCAGCAGCCTCATCTACAATCTTTCCAGCACCTTTAGGTAAAGTGACTCCAGCTTCTGTGCTCATCCGGTCCATTTCATCTAAAAACGCCACACGGGCAATGATCGATGCACAAGCCACGGATACGTGAAGACCTTCTGCTTTTGTAGAGAATAAGACATTTTCTCGAATAATTTCGGTTTCGTCTTTAATGTGTTTATAGTAAATCGCACGTTCAGCAAATTGGTCAATCAGAATAGCTTCCGGTTTCTCAGGTGCAATTTTAGCGAGTACGTGCTTGAGTGCTTGGTTGTGAAGCAATGCTTTAATTTTCCCTTGTGACCAGCCTTGTGCTTGAACTTTATTGTATTTGTCATTATTTAAAGTGAGCACACTATGAGTAAATGCTTCTTTTAAATCGGGTGCGACTTTACGCATCCAGTCATCAGTTAACTGCTTAGAATCTTTAACGCCGAGTTCATAAGCGAGTTCAACTTTGTCTGCAGGCACGTAGCAGGCTGCAACAGTAATTGGGCCGAAAAAGTCACCCGTACCTGTTTCGTCAGATCCAAGTACTGAGCGTTTGGCAAAGCCTTCCGGCAGTTTATCACCTTTTGTCGAGACAACTTTGGTGGAAGCAGGAACAGTTCCCCATTTTGCCGCTTCACGATCTGCGCCGTTTCCTTGAAACATGACTTTTCCAGAGGTGTAAACGGTCACGACAGTGTCTGTTAGTTTTGCGCTAAATCGTGCATATGGATTTTTTGAAGCAATTTTGTTTTTCTGGTAATGGGCAATCACTTGGAGAAGACTTTCCTCCGGTAGTTTCAGAACAGTATTAGACATGGACGAGTCACCTTTCTTTGATTCACAATCGGCTTGTGTTCATGGTATGATGGGTTATAGAATTCCAAAGGGGGATATTGCATTGTCAGAGCAACATAAAATTCACACGGTCGTTGACATCTATGGCAACACCTATAAAATGGTTGGAACCGAAACTTCTGGTCATATGCGTCTTGTGGCATCGATGGTCGACAGCAAAATGCGCGAGATTAATGCCTTAAATCCATCGCTAGATCAGGCGAAGCTTGCCGTCTTGACTGCATCAAATGCGGTACATGACTATCTTAAACTGAAAGAGCAAGTAGAACAATTAGAAAATGAATTGAAAAAACTGAAAGGTTGACGTGAATGCTTAATATACTTTTACTCGTCTTACTGATCGGTGGCATCATCGTGGGCGCAAAAAGAGGTTTTGTTGTCCAGTTGATTCATATGGTTGGCTTTGTAATTGCTTTAGTCGCGGCTTATAAATACTACAAACCCTTATCTGAATACTTTGTTCTGTGGATTCCTTATCCAGCTATAAACGAAAATTCCCAATTTACGCTAGTAGTAGACCAATTGGACTTAGATCAAACGTTCTATCAGCTATTGGCATTTGCGGTTATTTTCTTTGTTGTCAAATTTGCGTTGCAATTGCTTGCATCCATGTTTGATTTCTTAAAGTATTTACCGGTACTTGGTTTTTTCAGCAAAGTACTCGGTGCAGTATTAGGTTTTATCGAAGCATACATACTGTTGTTTATTTTCATTTATGTATTTGCATTGCTCCCAATAGATGCGGTACAAAACCAATTGGAGAATTCCGGAATTGCCCAAGCGATGCTCGAGCATACACCTTATTTCTCTGAGAAAGTAAAAGAATGGTGGTATATTTATATGTAGTAGGAACTTCTCTCTTACGAGGGAAGTTTTTTTAATCGAAACGGGGAGGGCTTTTGGTGAATAAGAAAATCATCATCAGAACACTTGAAAAAATTGCGTTATATATGGAACTTAAAGGGGAAAACCCATTTAAAGTATCGGCATTCCGAAAAGCCGCGCAAGCACTAGAACTAGATCAGCGTAGCTTAGATGAAATTGAAGACGTGACCAAACTCAAAGGCATCGGTAAAGGGACAGGTGACGTTATCCTTGAACTGATTAACGACAATAAATCCACAGTTCTAGAAGAGCTTCAAGAAGAAGTGCCAAAAGGGCTTATTCCAATGATGAAACTTCAAGGGTTGGGTGGAAAGAAAATCGCCAAACTGTACAAAGAATTAGGTATTGATTCGATGGAAGCATTAAAAGCTGCATGTCTGAATGGAGAAATCCAAAAGCTTCCAGGATTCGGTCCGAAATCAGAAGAAAAAATTCTAAAAGAGCTGAATGAGTTTGAAACAAAACCTGACCGTCAGCCTATTTGGAAAACAGAAGAAACAGTGGCGTTTATCAAAGACGTCTTAACATCTATTGCGGAGGTTACCGAGTTTTCGGTTGCTGGCAGTTTCCGCCGGACAAAAGAAACAAGTAAAGACATCGATTTTATTATTGCAACAGCTGAACCTGCAAAAGTAAAAGAACAATTACTAGCAGCTTTGCCTGTGCAAGAAACCATCGCCTCTGGCGACACTAAAGTTTCTGTAACTGTGGAAGTTTTAGAGCCGATTGATGTGGATTTCCGATTGGTGGCACCGGAAGAATTTGTGACCGCGCTGCATCATTTCACAGGGTCCAAAGATCATAATGTGAAAATGCGCCAATTGGCTAAATCGCAAAACAAAAAAATTAGTGAATACGGCGTGGAACAAGAAGACGGTAGCATACAGACATTTTCTACTGAAACTGAGTTTTTCGCTCATTTTGGTTTGCCTTTTATTCCGCCATCGGTTCGTGAAGATGGACGTGAACTCGATCGTTTAGAAGAGTTGCCAGAGTTAGTGACGATTGAAGATATTGTAAGTGACTTGCATATGCATACAACGTGGTCAGACGGTGCTAACTCATTAACGGAAATGATTGATGCTTGTGTAGCAAAATCGTATCAATACATGGTCATCACGGATCATTCGCAGTATTTAAAAGTTGCCAATGGCTTAACTCCAGAGCGGTTAACTGACCAAAATGGCCAAATTCGTGAATTGAATAAGAAATACTCAGAAATAGAAGTGTTATCAGGTACAGAGATGGATATTCTACCTGACGCTACTTTAGACTTTGATAATGACATGCTTCAACAATTAGACTTTGTCATTGCCAGCATCCATTCGAGTTTCCAACAACCACAAGAGCAAATAATGGATCGCATTTTAACAGCGATGAAAAACCCAAATGTGCACATGATTGCGCATCCGACAGGTAGAATAGTAGGGCAACGCGAGGGTTACAATCCGGACGTTGAACAAATTTTAGACTGGGCAAAAGAATACGGCAAAATTGTCGAGTTAAATGCAAGTCCGTATCGCCTAGATTTGGCGGTTCCGTATTTAGTGATGGCCCAAGAAAAAGGCGTTCCAGTCGCTATCAACACCGATGCTCATGCAATTGAAGGCTTAGAAGTGATGGAGACAGGGGTCAAACATGCACAAAAAGCATGGTTGAAAAAAGACAACGTGGTCAATACATGGTCACTTGAAAAATTCAAAACATTTATCAATAAGTCGAAGTAACAAATCATTAAGACACTATAAGATTTATCATATATTCAAAGTTAGGAGGTTCTTAAATGATCGCAGAGCGTGCATTAAGAACACTTGAATTTTATAAAATCCGGGATGAAGTGGCTCGTTACTGCACTTCATCACTAGGGAAAGCACATGTAGACAATTTATTGCCCTCTACTGATATCAATCAAGTTAATCGACTGTTAGAACAAATGGATGAAGGCGCACAAGTTTTGCGTGTCAAAAACAATGTTCCGATGGGCGGAATTTTTGATATTCGTCTTCAAGCGCGAAGAGCGCAAATTGGGGGGAGCTTGAGCCCGATGGAATTGATGGAAGTATCGTCTACCGTTCGGGCGAGTCGCATTTTACGTCAATTTTTCGAAACCATTCAAGAAGAAGACGTTGTACAAATTCCTCATTTTTTAGAGAAAAAAGAATCAATGCCAATTTTGACGGTGCTCGAACATGCTATTAATGTTTGCATCGACGACAATGGTGGTGTTTTGGACAGTGCCAGTACAGAGTTGCGTTCGATTCGTCAGCAGTTACGTACTCAGGAAAGCCGTGTCCGCGAACGATTAGAAAGTTTGGTTCGCGGCAAAAATGCATCAAAAATGTTGTCGGATTCGATTGTGACCATTCGGAATGATCGTTTTGTTATTCCGGTCAAACAAGAATACCGTAGCCATTACGGTGGCATTGTTCATGACCAATCTTCATCTGGGCAAACCTTGTTTATCGAACCAGATTCTGTCGTACAAGCCAATAACGAAGTACGTCGATTGAAAATGAAAGAAAAAGAAGAAATTGACCGTATTTTATTGATGCTGTCGGCGCAAGTGCAGGAAGTTGCTCATGAGCTCTTCGTATTAGTAGATGTCCTTGGTGAAATTGATTTGATCTTAGCAAAGGCTAAATACGGTTCAGCGCATAAAGGCACCAAACCAACAATGAATACAGAGGGCTATATTAATCTGAAAAAAGCACGCCACCCGATGATTCCAAGAGATGAAGTGGTGCCGAACGATATTGAATTTGGTCGAGAGATTACGGCAATTGTTATTACTGGACCGAACACCGGTGGTAAGACGGTAACATTGAAAACAGTGGGGCTTGCAACGTTAATGGCGCAATCCGGTTTACCAGTTCCGGCACTTGATGGCTCTGAACTTGCAGTATTCGATCAAATATTTGCAGATATCGGAGATGAACAGTCGATTGAGCAAAGTTTGAGTACATTCTCGTCTCATATGGTCAATATTGTCGATATATTAACAAAGTTTGATGAAAACTCGTTGGTTATTTTTGATGAACTCGGAGCGGGTACAGATCCTCAAGAAGGAGCAGCACTTGCAATTTCATTACTGGATGAAGTTCATGGTAGAGGTGCGCGTGTTATCGCGACAACACATTATCCTGAACTAAAAGCATATGGCTTTAACCGTCCGGGTGTCGCAAATGCGAGTGTAGAATTCGACGTGGAAACATTAAGCCCAACATACAGGTTATTAATAGGTGTGCCAGGACGCAGCAATGCATTCGAAATTTCTAAGCGTCTTGGATTGCCAGAGCATATTATTAGCCATGCGAAAAGCTTTACAGGAACAGATAGCAAAGCTGTTGATTCAATGATTGCATCACTTGAAAAAAGTCGTCGTGAAGCAGAACGAGATGCGGAACGAACACAAGAAGTGTTGTCAGAATCTGAACAATTGAAAAAAGAGTTGGCTCAGCAGTTAGAAGAGTATGAGAAACAAAAAGAACAAAGAGAAGAAAAAGCAAAAGAAAAAGCGCGGAAAATCGTAGATGAAGCTAGAGCAGAAGCAGAATCTGTTATATCGGAATTGCGCAAAATGCAACTCAATCAAGGTTCATCAGTCAAAGAACATGAATTGATCTATGCTAAAAAACGATTAGAAGACGCTATGCCTCAAAATCGTATTTTGAAAAAAGCAGCAAAAGATAACGCTGCGAAACCTTTACAGCCTAATGATGAAGTTAAAGTGATTTCTTTTGGACAAAAAGGAACTTTGGTTGAAAAAGTATCTAAAAATGAATGGATTGTTCAAATTGGTATTTTGAAGATGAAATTACCTGAATCTGATTTATCTTTCACAAAACCAGAAAAGCAAAAAGAAACGCGGACTATGGCGACGTTGAAAGACCGTGATAGTCACGTGAAAATGGAACTTGACTTGCGTGGTGAACGATACGAAGATGCATTGGCGCGTGTTGAAAAATACTTAGACGATGCGTTATTATCAAATTACCACCAAGTATCGATTATTCATGGAAAAGGAACAGGTGCCTTACGCCAAGGTGTTCAGCAATATTTGAAAAAGCATCCACGCGTGAAGAGCTATCGTTTTGGTGAAGCAGGTGAAGGCGGCTCTGGTGTCACTGTCGCTGAATTAAAGTAAGTTTCCGAAGAGGAGTATAAGAAATGACAGAAACAGGATTTTGGACACACCCTTTAGTCGAGTCAGCTGGCTATTTTAGTGTTGTTGTAATGTGTTTAATCGTTGCTATGGTAATTTTTGAAATGGTGACAAAGTACAATAACTGGGAACAAATCAAAAAAGGAAACTTAGCGGTAGCGATGGCTACTGGCGGGAAAATATTTGGGGTAACCAATATTTTTCGTTTTTCAATTGAGCAACATAATTCATTGTTCGAAATGGTTGCGTGGGGACTATACGGTTTTACTTTGCTAATATTTGCTTATATTTTGTTTGAGTTTTTGACACCGAAGTTTAAAGTGGATGACGAAATTGAACGAGATAATCGCTCAGTTGGATTTATTTCGCTAACTATTTCTGTCGGCTTGTCGTTTGTGATAGGCGCTAGTATTCAATAGGAGTTGGACGTTGTGGAAAATCTCATTAAAATATTATTTGTTTTTTGTGCAATCTTCATGATTGTAGGGATTATTTTCTTGTTTCTTTTATAATGATTAAAGCCAGCTTTTTAGCTGGCTTTTTTATATGCAATAAAAAGTATTTTTTGTAGCTTAAAGAAATAGAGTTGTAAGCGGTATCATTATTCTCTATAATGAAAAATAGGAATATTCGCACGATTCTATCAAAAATTAGGAGGTCAAAAGAATGACTGAAAAGCCTTGGCTCGCGCATTATCCACCAGAAGTGCCCCATACGCTGACCTATCCAAGTATGCCTGTACAAGAATATTTGACGCAGGCTTACAAAAAATACCCACAAAAAGTAGCAGTTCACTTTATGGGGAAAGAACTTTCTTACGAAGAACTGTATCAGTCTTCTATGAAGTTCGCCAATTATCTACAAAAGCTTGGCATTAAAAAAGGTGACCGAGTTTCAATTATGTTGCCAAACTGTCCACAAGCAGTGATTAGCTTTTACGGTATATTGTATGCTGGTGGTATTGTCGTTATGACAAACCCGCTTTATACTGAACGTGAAATCGTCTATCAAATGAATGATTCTGGAGCAAAAGCGATTATCAGCTTAGATATTTTGTTCCCAAGAATTTCGAAAGCGATAAAAGAAACACAATTGGAAAATGTCATTGTGACAGGGATTAAAGATTATTTGACATTTCCTAAAAATCTTGTTTATCCGTTTATCCAGAAAAAGCAATATGGCATGACGGTTAAAGTCGAACATAGAGGCATTAATCATTTGTTCACTGAAATCATGAAAACGGCCCAACCAACTGTTGTGGAAACCCCTTTTGATTTTGAAGAAGATTTAGCTTTGCTTCAATATACAGGAGGAACAACCGGTTCTCCAAAAGGAGTCATGTTGACGCATAAAAACTTAATCTCGAATGCGACAATGTGTGATAGCTGGCTGTATAAATGCAAAAAAGGCGAAGAAACCATTATGGGCATTATCCCATTATTCCATGTTTATGGCTTAACGACGGTATTGATCCTTTCCGTTATGCTAGGAAATAAAATGGTTCTCTTACCAAAATTTGATCCTGAAACGGCATTGAAAACGATTAATAAGCAAAAACCTACTTTGTTCCCAGGTGCGCCAACTTTGTATATTGGGTTGATGAGTCATCCTGATATTGCGAAATACGACTTATCTTCTATAGAAGCTTGTATGAGTGGTTCTGCACCACTACCTGCAGAAGTACAAGAAAAATTTGAAGCATTAACAGGTGGGAAGTTAGTTGAAGGTTATGGATTAACTGAAACTTCTCCAGTTACGCATTCCAATTTAGTGTGGGGAGAGCGGATAAAAGGTTCTGTCGGAATACCATACCCAGATACAGATTGTAAGATTTTCCAAACAGGTACTACAATTCCGATTCCAAATGGTGAAATCGGTGAAATTGCGATTCAAGGACCTCAAGTGATGAAAGGGTATTGGAACAAGCCTGAAGAAACGGCTGCTACCATCGTTGACGGCTGGTTACTCACTGGAGATCTTGGATACATGGATGACGAAGGACATTTCTTTATCGTCGATCGTAAAAAAGACATGATTATCGCGGGTGGTTTTAATATTTATCCACGCGAAATTGAAGAAGTTTTATATGAACACGAAGCTGTGCAAGAATGCGTAGTAGCCGGAATTCCAGATCCATATCGGGGCGAAACAGTAAAAGCTTACATCGTCTTGAAAGAAGGGTATACTGTAACAGAAGAAGAACTTAATGCGTATTGTCGGGAGCAGCTAGCTTCATTTAAAGTGCCGCGCGTATATGAGTTCCGCAAAGAATTACCGAAAACAGCAATTGGTAAAATTCTACGCCGTTCGTTAGTGGATGAAGAAGTTGCTAAACAAAACGAAGCTGTACCGTCATAAACGGCCTTTGTTAGCCTTATGCGTACTAGCTGATAAAACTTGACACTTTATAAAATACACTATAATATGAAAATATGAATGAATCGCCATTCATATTTTCATATTTTTTTGGGTGGTGACGTAGTGGAGAAAAGAAATAAGCCGAAATATAAGCAAATTATAGATGCGGCAGTTATTGTCATTGCTGAAAATGGCTATCATCAGGCGCAAGTTTCGAAAATAGCTAAACAAGCAGGGGTGGCTGACGGAACCATTTATTTGTATTTTGAAAACAAGGAAGACATTTTGATTTCTGTATTTCAAGAAAAGATGGGCATTTTTGTTGATAAACTCGAACAAATTATCGCACGTGACTTGAGTGCCTCAACTAAGTTGGGATTAATGATCGAAAGTCATTTTGACTTGTTAGCAAGCGATATTCACTTGGCGATAGTTACGCAATTAGAGTTGCGTCAGTCAAATCATGAACTTCGTACGAAAATTAATAATGTGCTTCGAGAATATTTAAAATTGATGGATAAAATTCTGATTCAAGGTATGAATGACGGAGAATTTGATGAAAATATGGATATTCGTTTAGCTAGACAGATGGTTTTTGGTACAATGGATGAGACCATAACAACCTGGGTCATGAATGAACATAAATACAATTTAGTTGACCTCGCACCACAAGTTCATCGTTTGCTGCTGAAAGGTATGCAAGCTTAAAGAAAGGGGCTCATTAGATGGAATTTATTAGTTGGAAAAAAGAAGATGGTGTAGCTATTGCGACGATTAATCGTCCACCGGCAAATGCGCTATCGCGTTCGCTTATTTTAGAAGTGGATGAATTATTGAACCAAGTGGAGAATGATGATGAAGTTCGCGTTATTGTCTTGCACGGAGAAGGAAGGTTCTTTTCTGCAGGAGCAGACATTAAAGAGTTTACGCAAGTTTCTTCAGGAGAAGAATTTTCGAAGTTGTCAGCGAGTGGCCAGGAAGTTTTTGAACGAGTTGAAACGTTCCATAAGCCAGTCATAGCGGCAATTCATGGGGCAGCTTTAGGTGGTGGATTGGAATTGGCAATGAGTTGTCACATGCGATTTGTCACTGAAAATGCTAAACTAGGATTACCGGAGCTTCAACTAGGGTTGATTCCCGGTTTTGCTGGAACACAGCGATTGCCGAGATATGTAGGCGCAGCGAAAGCAGCTGAAATGTTATTGACGAGTGATCCAATCACTGGAACAGAAGCTGCGCAATATGGTTTAGCTAACCGTGCATATGCAGAAGAAGACTTACTTTCGGAAACGCTTACAATTGCGCGGAAAATTGCGAAGAAAAGTCCGGTTTCTGTTAAAGCGGCAATTCAAATGTTGCAGTATTCAAAACCTGCATCCTATTATGAAGGTGTAGATGCAGAAGCGCAGTCTTTTGGAACAGTATTTGTTTCAGAAGATGCTAAAGAAGGAATCCAGGCATTTCTGGAAAAACGTGAAGCACAATTTAAAGGGAAATAATACTTGGGAGGTTTACGTTCATGAACATTTATGTATTAGTAAAACGTACGTTTGACACAGAAGAGAAAATCGTTGTTTCAGGTGGGAAAATCCAGGAAGACGGTGCGGAATTCATCATTAATCCATACGATGAGTACGCAATTGAAGAAGCAATCACTGTCCGCGACGCACACGGCGGAGAAGTCACAGTAATTACAATCGGTAATGATGAAGCAGAGAAACAGCTTCGCACAGCATTAGCTATGGGTGCTGACAAAGCCGTATTAATCAATACAGAAGACGATGTTGAAGAAATGGATCAATTTACTTCTGCATACATACTGGCTGAATATTTGAAAGACAAAAAAGCAGATTTGATTTTAGCAGGTAACGTAGCAATCGATGGTGGATCTGGACAAGTCGGACCACGTGTTGCTGATTTACTTGGCATCAATTATGTGACGACGATTACTAGCTTAAGCATTGATGGCGAAAAAGTATCAATCGTTCGTGACATTGAAGGCGATTCAGAAGAATTAGAAACTTCATTACCGCTTCTTGTAACAGCTCAACAAGGCTTAAACGAACCACGTTACCCATCACTTCCAGGCATCATGAAAGCGAAGAAAAAACCGCTTGAAGAATTGGAACTGGATGATTTAGATATCGAAGAAGAAGATGTTGAAGCGAAAACAGAAACAATCGAAATTTACTTGCCACCGAAAAAAGCAGCTGGCCGTATTCTTGAAGGCGATCTTTCTAACCAAGTAACTGAACTAGTTGGCTTGCTACGTAACGAAGCGAAAGTTATTTAATGAATTTCAAATCTCTTAAAGGTTCACTATAAATTTTAAAAATCAATTCATAAACACTATGAATTTCTATCTCGTAAAAGCGGGAACAGTTTTCACATCTACTTAGGGGGTAAACGGACTATGGCGAAGAAAGTATTAGTTTTAGGCGAAACGCGCGAAGGCGCTTTACGTAATGTTTCATTTGAAGCAATTGCAGCTGCTAAGAAAATTTCTGGCGGCGGTGAAGTAGTAGGAGTTTTAATCGGGGATGCGGTTGCAGACTTCGGCGCTGAGTTAGTTGCGTATGGTGCTGATCGTGTTGTTACGGTTGAACATCCACATTTGAAATCATATACATCTGACGGCTATGGTCAAGCATTCATGGCAGTCGTTGAACAAGAAAGCCCAGAAGGACTTGTTTTTGGTCATACAGCAGTTGGCAAAGACTTGGCACCAAAAATTGCTTCTAAATTACAAGCTGGATTAATTTCAGATGTAACGGACATTGAAGGCGAAGGCGACGATGCCGTATTTATTCGTCCAATCTTCTCAGGTAAAGCATTTGAGAAAGTAAAACTCAAAGACGGTATTGACTTTATTACAGTGCGTGCGAACAATATTGCACCTCTTGAAAAACAAGATCGCACAGGTGATGTAAGCTCTCTATCTGTTGATATCACAAACTTGCGCACAATTATTAAAAACGTTGTTCGCAAATCAACTGAAGGTGTCGATCTTTCGGAAGCGAAAGTAATCGTAGCTGGAGGTCGTGGTGTGAAGAGTACGGAAGGATTCGAACCTCTACAAGAACTTGCAAATCTTCTTGGTGGTGCTGTTGGTGCATCTCGCGGAGCATGTGACGCGGATTATTGCGATTACTCACTACAAATTGGACAAACAGGTAAAGTCGTAACGCCTGACTTGTATATCGCAGCTGGTATTTCTGGAGCAATCCAGCATATGGCGGGTATGTCTAACTCAAAAGTTATCGTAGCAATCAACAAAGACCCAGAAGCAAACATCTTTAAAGTAGCAGATTACGGAATCGTTGGTGACTTGTTCGAAGTCATTCCAATGCTAACAGAAGAGTTTAAAAAAGTGATGTAAACCGAATTTAAACAGGTAGAGAAAGTTACGTAACTTTCTCTACCTGTTTTTGTTTATCGATTTTAAGAGCGCGCAAAGCCAAAATCCCGCCGTTTACTCGGACTAAATGAGGGTAATAAAAGAGTAGGCAAAAAAATAGCTAGTGTTTTTGGCACATGCTATACTCTGTATATAGTTTGGTTAATCATAAGGAGGAATTATTCATGGCAATTGTACACGGTACAGATCAGAACTTTTCACAAGAAGTATCAGAAGGACTCGTTTTAGTAGATTTTTGGGCAACTTGGTGCGGACCATGTAAAATGATCGCTCCGGTGCTAGAAGAATTAGACGCTGAAATGAGCGATAAAGTAAAAATCGTAAAAGTTGATGTCGATCAAAACCAAGAAACAGCTGGAAACTATGGCATTATGTCAATTCCAACTTTACTATTGATGAAAGACGGCGAAACAGTTGATAAAGTAGTTGGTTTCCGACCAAAAGAAGCATTAGCTGAATTGGTTGAAAAACACGCATAATTCTTAACCGGGTCCAGCGATGGTACCCGGTTTTTTAATAGGGTGATAAACATGGCAAATGAATTGATTCGACATAAATTGGCAATATTGCCTGACCAACCCGGCTGTTATTTGATGAAAGATCGTCAAAATACTGTTATTTATGTCGGGAAAGCAAAAGTGTTAAAAAATCGTGTGCGCTCTTATTTTACAGGCAGTCACGATACAAAAACGCAGCGTTTGGTTAACGAAATTATCGATTTTGAATACATTATTACGTCTTCTGATAAAGAAGCGCTAATTCTAGAATTGAACTTGATCAAAAAATACGACCCGAAATACAATATTATGTTAAAAGATGATAAAAGCTATCCGTATTTGAAAATTACAGGAGAACGTCATCCCAAACTGATTACGACAAGACAAGTGAAAAAAGACAAGGGTAAATACTTTGGACCTTATCCCAATGCATACGCAGCGGCAGAAACGAAAAAGTTATTAGACCGGTTGTACCCGTTACGTAAATGTCATACCATGCCAGACCGCGTATGCTTGTATTACCATTTGGGGCAATGTTTAGCACCATGTGTAAAACCAGTTGAAAAAGAGACCTATCAAGAATTGATTGATGGAATTACGAAGTTCTTGAATGGTGGATTCCGTGAAGTAAAAGAACAATTGACCGAAAAAATGTCTGAAGCGGCAGAAAATCTGGAATTTGAACGCGCGAAAGAATACCGTGATCAAATCAATATGATTGAAACTGTTATGGAAAAACAAAACATGGCGATGAACGATTTCACCAATCGCGATGTTTTTGCGTATGCAGTGGATAAAGGATGGATGTGCGTACAAGTCTTTTTTGTCCGTCAAGGTAAATTGATTGAACGGGACGTCTCGTTATTCCCGCTTTACCGTGATCCAGAAGAAGAGTTTTTAACTTTTCTTGGTCAATTTTACGAAAAAGCCAATCATGTAAAACCGAGTGAAATTCTAATTCCAGAAGCGGATGATCCGGATATGCTGAAAGAGTGGCTCGGTGTCCGTGTGCTTGTTCCGCAACGTGGCAAGAAAAAAGAATTAGTGGCGTTAGCTAAAAAAAATGCCGAAGTGGCGATTAAAGAAAAATTTCAGCTGTTAGAGCGTCAAGAAGAAAGAACAATTGGTGCCTGTGTAGATTTAGGAGAAGCGATGAATATCGAAACGCCCTTACGTATCGAAGCTTTTGATAACTCACATATTCAAGGTGCTGACGCTGTTTCCGCGATGATCACATTTATTGACGGTAAACCATCTAAAAAAGACTATCGTAAATACAAAACACGCAATGCATCAAAGCCTGATGATTACGCGGCGATGCGTGAAGTGATTCGTCGACGTTATTCACGTGTATTAAAAGATGGTTTGCCTTTGCCGGATTTGATCGTCATCGATGGAGGAAAAGGGCAAATGGAGTCGGCGCGTGAAATTTTAGAAGACGAACTTGGCTTGTCGATTCCCATTGCAGGTCTTGCAAAAGACGCTAAGCATCAGACTTCACAGTTGCTATACGGTTCACCAGCTGAAATTGTGCCGCTTAAACGGACCAGTGAAGCTTTTTACTTGTTGCAACGAATCCAAGACGAAGTTCACCGTTTTGTTATTACGTTCCACCGTCAATTGCGGGGCAAAAATTCAATTCAATCTGCACTTGATGGGCTACAAGGAGTAGGTCCAAAACGTAAACAGCAATTACTGAAACATTTTGGATCTGTCAAAAAAATTAAAGAAGCGTCCGTAGAAGAAATTAAAGAAGCAGGAATGCCTGAAGCTTTGGCACAGTCCATCGAAAAGCATTTTGCAGAAGATACATTGCCAAGTGAATCATAACGTGGTATTGTAGTGAATAATTAAATCACTTGGAAAAGTGATGATAGAGGCGCGAACGTCAATAGTAAGCATTCGGAGATTTGCAGAATCTGAGATGGATGGTGAAAGGGGCGATCGCCGAAGTGTGCGTTTTACTGCTATTGCGCATGCTGGTTCTGCATTTAAGAAGTGCAGGGCTGTCAGAGTCAATCTCTGGAGGGCTATCTCACATGGACGTTTTTCGTACATGATAAAAGAGGTAGTTTGCCGCGTTTGCGGTGAGCTGCCTCTTTTTGTGTCTAGTAGGTAAATCGCTAGTCATTTTGAGGGCCACATACTAAATGTGGGAGTGGATGGAATGAAAACAATCGTTATGAAGTTTGGTGGTACATCTGTTGCAACACCAGAAAAAATTATTGGTGTGGCAAAAAGAGCGATTCGTGAAAAAGAGAAAGGTAAGCGTGTCGTTATTGTCGTTTCGGCGATGGGCAAAACGACAGACACGTTGCTTGGCTTAGCTGGAGAAATTTCTTCAGAGCCACCAAAGCGTGAAATGGATATGCTATTAGCTACAGGAGAGCAAGTAACCATTTCTTTATTGGCGATGGCTTTTAAAAAATTAGGTCATGAAGCTTTATCATTTACCGGCTGGCAAGCGGGAATCGAAACCGAATCGGTTCCGCGCAATGCGCGCATTGAACAGATTCATACAGAACGCCTCGAACGTGTATTGGAAAACGGCTATTTTTGTGTCGTCGCAGGATTCCAAGGAGTAGATAAAATCGGCAATATTACCACTCTAGGTAGAGGTGGGTCAGATACAACAGCAGTGGCACTTGCAGCTGCATTAAAAGCAGAGAAATGTGAAATTTATACAGATGTTAATGGTGTTTATACGTCTGATCCAAGATATGTGACGGGTGCACGGAAACTTCAACAAATTTCTTATGATGAGATGTTAGAATTGGCTAACCTCGGAGCGGGTGTGTTGCATCCCCGTGCAGTAGAATTCGCAAAAAATAATCATGTACCATTATCTGTCAGAGCAAGTTATTCAGACGAGCCTGGCACAATCATACAAGAGGTGATCACTATGGAAACCAACTTAATCGTTAGAGGTGTGGCATTTGAACCGGGAGTCGCGCGTGTCACTGTAACTTATAAAAAGCCTTTTAACGGCTCACTCGCCAATATTTTTAATAAGCTTGCGGAAAACCAAATTGATGTTGATATCATCGTCCAAAGCATCAGCGATGAATTTCCGCCTTCGGTTTCTTTTTCAATCAGTCAAGAAAGTCTTGAAGAAACGCGCCGTGTGTTAATGGAGTCCCAAGAGGAAATTGGTTTTCTCTCAATGAATGTGGAAGTTGCGTTATCAAAAGTTTCAATAGTAGGTTCAGGTATGGTATCAAACCCAGGAGTTGCCGCTCGTATGTTTGATATTTTAAGAAGCGAAGAAATTCCGGTTAAAATGGTTAGCACATCTGAAATTAAAATTTCAGTAGTGGTACCAGAAATAGAGATGACGAAATCTGCAAATGCTTTGCATAATGCGTATGGTTTGTCCGAAGAAGAATTGATTGAAGATACGTCAAAGTTCTCTTTAAATACTAGTTCGTGAAAATATTCACAAAATGTTCAAATTCTCAATTGTAACTAGATCACAATCGCGACATGAGTGAACCCAGTAGATTAGTCAGAAAAAGCGATTCTCAATTAGAGAATCGCTTTTTAGCCCAAAACTATTAAAACGTTTACATTTCACAACCATTTAGAAGGAATCGCCTGTTTATTGCCGTTAAAAGACGTAATAACTATGTGCTTAAAAGAGATTCGTTGCCTTGACGCTCCTAAAGGGGGGGAGTACAATAAATATGTCATATTATTGTATCATGATGGTGCGTGGCTTCAGATGCTTTCCTAATAAACGACTGCTCTGAACGCTACCAATTAAAGTTTTGAGGGGGGTAAAATTTTGGATAACAATCGTGAATTTTTAATGCGCAGGCTGCACTCATTGTTAGGGATTATTCCTATTGGTTTATTCTTAACGCAGCACTTAATCGTCAACCATTTTGCAACACAAGGTGAAGAAGCATTTAATACTGCATCTCATTTCATGGCAAATCTTCCATTCGTTATTTTCTTGGAGATCTTTGTCATTTACTTGCCGCTCATGTATCATGCATTTTACGGTCTATACATAGCGTTTACTGCGAAGAACAATCCTGGACATTATAGCTATATGCGCAATATGTTATTTGTTGCACAACGTTATACAGGCGTCTTCCTAGTAGTCTTTATCGCTTGGCACGTCTTTGAAACAAGATTCCAAGTGGCAATTGGAAATGCAGCTGAAGCAGATTTCAACATGATGGAGAACATCTTAAGTAATCCATGGATGTTAGCATTCTACATTGTTGGTGTGTTGTCAGCAACTTTCCACTTATCAAACGGACTTTGGTCTTTCCTTGTTACTTGGGGAATTACACAATCTGCAGCAGCACAAAAATATTCAACTTATTTCACACTTCTAGTATTTATTGTGTTATCGGTTATTGGTATCAGAGCATTGTTTGCGTTCGTTTAAGAATGTTTCAATCATTGGTGAACTAAAAGAGGAGTGAATACTACCATGGCGAAGGGCAAAATTTCTATCGTCGGAGGCGGCCTTGCTGGTTTAATGGCAGCAATCAAAGTTGCAGAAGCAGGCTCTCCCGCTGATTTATTTTCAATCGTTCCCGTTAAACGGTCCCACTCAGTATGTGCACAAGGCGGGATCAACGGAGCGGTCAATACAAAAGGTGAAGGGGATTCCCCAGATATTCACTTTGATGACACTGTCTACGGAGGCGATTTCCTAGCGAATCAACGTCCCGTGAAAGCAATGGCAGATGCAGCACCTGGAATTATCCGTATGTTCGATCGTATGGGCGTTATGTTCAACCGTACGCCGGAAGGTCTTTTAGATTTCCGTCGTTTTGGTGGCACAATGTACCATAGAACAGCGTTTGCCGGTGCAACTACTGGTCAGCAATTATTATATGCACTAGATGAGCAAGTTCGTCGCTACGAAGTAGCCGGACTTATCACGAAATATGAAGGCTGGGAATTCCTTGGACTTGTTCTTGACGAGCAGGGCGTAGGTAAAGGAATCACAGCTCAAAATATGACGACAATGGAAATTAAATCGTTCCGCGCAGATGCTATCATTATGGCGACTGGTGGTCCGGGAATTATTTTCGGGAAATCGACAAACTCTGTTATTAACACAGGTTCTGCGGCTTCTATCGTTTATCAACAAGGCGCATACTACGCAAACGGCGAATTTATCCAAATTCACCCAACAGCGATTCCTGGAGACGATAAACTGCGCTTAATGTCAGAATCGGCTCGGGGAGAAGGCGGACGTATTTGGACGTATAAAGACGGCAAGCCTTGGTATTTCCTTGAAGAAAAATACCCTGCTTACGGAAACTTAGTTCCGCGTGATATTGCAACACGTGAAATTTTTGATGTTTGCGTTAACCAAAAACTCGGCATTAATGGCGAGAACATGGTTTATTTGGATCTTTCACATAAAGACCCTAAAGAGCTTGATATTAAACTTGGTGGAATCATCGAAATCTATGAGAAATTCACAGGTGATGACCCACGTAAAGTACCGATGAAAATTTTCCCAGCTGTTCATTATTCAATGGGTGGACTATGGGTTGATGATCACCAAATGACAAGCATTCCTGGTGTTTTAGCAGCAGGTGAATGTGATTATTCTCAGCACGGGGGTAACCGTTTAGGCGCAAATTCATTGCTTTCAGCAATTTACGGCGGTATGGTCGCAGGACCAAACGCTCTTGACTATGTAAATGCCCTTGATGTCTTATCGGAAGATCTTCCTTCAACGATTTTTGAACAACATGAAGCAGAAGAAAAACGTAAATGGGAAGAAATCTTAGCATTAGACGGCACAGAAAACGCTTATGTTCTTCATAAAGAACTTGGCGAGTGGATGACGGATAATGTAACAGTGGTACGTTATAACGATCGCTTGCAGAAGACAGATGAAAAACTCCAAGAACTTCTTGAGCGCTTTAACCATATCAGCATTACGGATACGCAACTTTGGAGTAACCAAGGCGCAATGTTTACGCGTCAATTGCGCAATATGCTTCATTTAGCTCGTGTAATCACAATCGGAGCGCTTAACCGCAACGAAAGTCGCGGAGCTCATTACAAACCGGATTTCCCGGAACGTAACGATGAGGAATTCATGAAAACGACAATGGCTAAATTTAATGGCTTTGATGCACCTATCTTCCATTACGAAGAAGTCGATACATCGTTGATTCCACCGCGTAAACGTGATTATTCAGCAAAAGCATAATTATGAAGGGAGCTAATTTACCATGGGTGAAGCAGCAAAAACGGTAATATTTGAAATCGAACGCAGAAACTCTACGGATGAAAATTCGTATTGGGAAAAGTTCGAATTGCCATATAAGATGAACATGAATGTCATTTCGGCATTGATGGAAATTCGTCGTAACCCTGTCAACATGGACGGGAAAAAAACCACGCCTGTAACTTGGGACATGAACTGTCTTGAAGAAGTTTGTGGGGCATGTTCTATGGTCATCAACGGCAAAGCGCGTCAATCGTGTACGGCTTTAGTTGATCAACTAGAACAGCCAATCCGCCTTCAGCCGATGAAAACATTCCCTGTTGTTCGTGATCTTATCATTGACCGCAGCCGTATGTTCGACTCATTGAAGAAAGTAAAAGCGTGGGTGCCAATTGATGGTACGCATGACCTTGGAGACGGACCACGTATGCCTGAGCGTAAACGCCAATGGGCTTATGAACTTTCTAAATGTATGACTTGTGGTGTATGTCTTGAAGCATGCCCGAATGTCAACGATAAATCTGACTTTATCGGAGCTGCACCACTTTCACAAGTTCGTTTGATGAACGCGCATCCAACTGGCGCTATGAACCGCGATGCTCGTTTGAACGCGATCATGGATGAAGGTGGATTAGCAGGCTGCGGTAACTCTCAAAACTGTGTTGAATCTTGTCCAAAAGGAATTCCTTTGACAACGTCAATCGCAGCATTGAACCGCGATACAACAGTTCAAATGTTCCGTAACTTCTTCGGAAGCGACAGAATGGTTGACTAGTATTTAGTGAAAACCCCGCTGAGGCGGGGTTTTTCTTTTTGTCTAACGAAAAACGCCTGCTCTTTTCTAAAGTTTTTGATATACTAATCAAATGAAATATATAATTCAAGTACGATGGAAATTTTAGTGGGATTTCCAAATCAGCTGCGCGTTCTCGCGTGAATTTTGCTGAATCAACAAGTCAATTTTCTGGAGGTCGCTATGAAAGCAAATTACATTGAAGATTTCGAAGAGTGGAAGCGAGAGTTTTTCTTTTCTGCACCCGTTCAAGTGCGTTTTTCTGAAACTGATATGTTTGGTCATGTTAACAATACAGTGCCAATCGCTTATTTTGAATTTGCACGGATTGAATTTATGAAAGAGATGGGCTTGATGCAACGCTGGCTTGAACCAGGAAATGAGTTGTTTCCGGTGGTAGCAGATATGCAAGTGGATTTTGTGCAGCAAGTCTTTTTTGATGAAAAACTAGATGTTCATGTTAAAATCGCGCGAATTGGTACTTCTTCTGTCGATGTTCATTATTGGACAGTCAATGAAAAAGGAGAAACTTGTTTTACCGGTAGAGGAGCGATTGTCCAAGTTTCTAAGCAAACAAATAGAGGCTATCCGTGGACGAAAGAAGAAATTGAAATGCTTCAATCGCAACAATTAGCTGTTGCAAAAAAATAAGGAGCTCTTGCTATATCGATAAAAAACCTGCACTATAGAAATACGATAGGGTTTTTGAGGAGTGGTAACTAGTTATGAATGAAAATTACAAAGAAACAAAACATGATTTAGAACGCATCGCATTTATGGAAAAAGAATTGCGTTATATTTCGGGTATTATTAAGCAAAAAGGACGAGAAATTTTAAATTCCTATACGATTACACCGCCTCAATTTGTCGCCTTGCAATGGCTGTTCGAACACGGAGATATGACAATCGGCGATTTGTCGAACAAAATGTTCTTAGCGTTCAGCACCACAACTGACTTGGTTGATCGCATGGAGAAAAATGAGATGGTCGTTCGTATACGAGAAGAACAAGATCGTCGTGTTGTACGGATCAAATTGTTAAAAGAAGGCGAACGGGTAATTGAAGAAGTAATTCAAAAGCGCCGTGAATACTTGAATACGGTATTAGAAGATTTTACTGAAGATGAATCAGAGCAATTTGCAGCATTACTTGAAAAACTGCACACAAACATGAAATAGGATAGAGGCGATGACGTTGAATGCGCCAATTGGAGTAATTGATTCAGGAGTCGGGGGACTCACTGTCGCAAAAGAAATTATGAAGCTATTGCCGAATGAGCAAATTTGTTATATTGGCGATAATGCGCGATGTCCATACGGTCCGCGTCCGCTATCGGAAGTTCGGACTTATACGTGGCAAATGGCTAATGCATTGATGAAAAAAAACATAAAAATGTTGGTCATCGCCTGCAATACGGCAACAGCAGCTGCATTATACTCTCTACAAAAAAACTTGCCGATTCCTGTAATCGGTGTTATTTTTCCAGGAGCACGCGCAGCGGTTAAATCTTCCACAACCAATAAAATAGCCGTTTTGGGTACTTCAGGGACAGTGAAAAGTGGAGCTTATGAAAAAGCCATCTTGTCTTTAGTATCTTCAGCTCATGTGGTTCAGCTTGCATGTCCGCGATTTGTCCCTCTTGTAGAAAGTGATGAATACGAAGGGGAATTTGCGCATCGGATTGTTCAAGAAACATTGGCAACTATCGCTTATGAGGAATTCGATACAGCCATTTTAGGTTGTACCCATTATCCTTTGCTACAAGGTTTTATCGAAGAAGTGCTTGGAGATACTGTCCATGTTCTTTCGTCAGCAGAAGAAACAGCGAAAGACGTTGAACGTTACTTAAACTACAAAAATCAATTTGCCAAACGAGAAAAACCTCCAGTACACCGTTTTTATACATCGGGGTCTACCCAAATCTTTAGCTCAATTGTTCGAAAGTGGTTGGAGATTGAAGAGCCGATCATTCATTCAATCCGATTTCCAAAAACCTGATAGCTCATGCTGTCAGGTTTTTGTCGTTATGTGCGAAATATGGTAAGCTATTGAGCATATATTAAGGAGGATTTTAATGACACGCATAGATAATAGACTAACAAACGAATTGCGTCCCGTAACCGTGGACGTTGAATACTTGATTCACCCAGAAGGTTCGGTATTAATCACAGTGGGCCAAACAAAAGTAATTTGTACGGCAACCATTGAAGAAAAAGTTCCAGGTTTTTTACGTGGCCAAGGAAAAGGATGGATCACAGCAGAATATTCCATGTTACCGCGTGCGACAAATAGCCGGAATCGCCGCGAAGCTTCTGCGGGTAAAATCGGTGGACGTACAATGGAGATTCAACGTTTAATCGGCCGTGCATTGCGCGCAGTTGTTGATTTAGAGAAACTAGGCGAGCGTACGCTATGGATAGATTGCGACGTCATCCAAGCGGATGGTGGAACTCGTACAGCATCTATTACAGGTGCCTTTATCGCAATGACAATGGCTATTGGTAAGCTTGAGTTACCAGAATTTCCAGTAACGGATTTTCTAGCGGCTACAAGTGTAGGTGTCACTGCTGAAAATGGACCGATTCTAGATTTGAATTATGTTGAAGATTCAAGTGCGGAAGTAGATATGAACTTAGTGATGACCGGTGCAGGCCATTTTGTTGAACTGCAAGGCACAGGTGAAGAATCAACCTTTACGCGTGCTCAGTTGAACGAGTTACTGGATCTTGGAGAAGCTGGAATTCGTCAATTGATCGCGATGCAACAAGATGCATTAGGTGAACTAGCTGAACGAATTGGCGATAAGGTGCCAGCAGAACTATGAAACGAATAGTAATTGCAACTCAAAATAAAGGAAAAGCAAAAGATTTTGAAGCGCTACTTGCGCCACTAGGATATGAAGTTTTAACGCTTCTAGATGTAGCACAAGATATGGACGTGGAAGAAACCGGTGTAACGTTTGAAGAAAACGCCATCTTAAAAGCAGAAGCGGTATCGAAAGAGTTGAACATACCGGTTATTTCTGACGATAGCGGTTTAGAAGTTGATGCGTTAAACGGTGAACCAGGTGTATACTCTGCGCGTTATGCAGGTGGCGAAAAGAGCGACAATGCGAATATCGATAAAGTACTTGAGAAATTAACTGGCGTGGCTGATAACGAACGCACAGCACGTTTCCGATGCGTGCTAGCAGTCGCAGCTCCAGGACAACAAACGCAAACTTTCTCAGGGTCATGCGAAGGTAGAATTTTGGATACACGTCGGGGCGAAAATGGTTTTGGTTACGATCCAATTTTTTATGTGCCGAGTTTAGAAAAAGCAATGGCTGAGTTATTGCCGCATGAAAAAGCAGCCATTTCACATCGTGGCAATGCATTGCGTGAACTTAAACAAAGCATGCCGAATTGGTTGAGTGAACAAAACTAAGTCGTTGAAAAATTATTTTAATGTTTTTTTAAAATAGCGTTGACTTTTCTTTAAATCATTTCTATAATTAAAATTGTCTTTCAATAGAAAAGCAAAGCCGTCAGCGAAAGCCGGCGCCACCGTCTAGACTTTAAGAAAGCTTTGGTCTCAGTAGCTCAGCTGGATAGAGCAACGCCCTTCTAAGGCGTCGGTCGGGGGTTCGAATCCCTCCTGGGACATTATAGGAATGTACATAATCCGCAAAAAACCTTCTCTACGTTTACTAAACGTAGAGAAGGTTTTTTGTATTCGTTCGATGAACACTGAAACCATTACGCATTCAGGACGTACTATACTTGAAGAGGTAGTTCTAGGCATTGGCTTATCTTTTCTAGCGAAAGTGATGGAACTTAGCTATGAACAAAAGCTTTTGTAGTAAGTATGTTGCATCGAGGTTATTGTTTTCTACATAAAGGGAATATGATATGATTATGAAACACAAAAGAGGTGGTAAAGTGCGAAAGAAATACCGGGAGTTGAAACGCAAGGGGAATGTCATTGTCTTTCCAACCACAGTGGAACGTTTACTGGCAGAAGGTATGACTTATTTAAAAGAAGAGAAGTACGAAGATGCTCGGGACAGTCTGTATCAGGTGCTTAGTTACGAACCTGAACACGCAGCTGCACTGGGAGGCTATACTTATTGTCTGTATGAGCTTGGAGAGTTTGGGGAAGCTCTAGAAGTGTGCAGAGAATTGTTGCAAATCGGTCCTATCCACTATTTGGAGACGATGGAGCTATACATAAGTATTTTAATGCAAGTCCGTGAATTTGAAGAAGCAGAAAAGATGATCGAGGTTTTAATAGAAGAAAAGGTATTGCCTGAAGAGCGATTAGAGCAGTTTCAGCAATTGCGTGAATTGAACGAACGCATTTCAGTGAATGCAACGTCAGAGAAAGTGGATGCATCACTGTATGCGATTGAAAACTTTCTATCGTTACATCCTTCAGAACAAGAACAACTTATTCTAGCGTTACCAACGACATCTTATCAAGCTCTCAAAAAAAAGCTGCTGGCAATCATTGAACATGTAGAAGCGGATTTGTTGACGAAAACATACATATTATTTATGCTGTCTCAAGAGAAGATTGATGCTGAAGTAAGAGTGCAAAAATTCCATTACAAAGGGGTATTCATAATTAGTGAATTACCTGATCCGGTAAATGACGGACGCATACAAAAAATCTCCGCTATTATGGAAGAAGCTTTAGAAAAAGATCCGACTCGTCTAGAACTCGTAAAAGAATTATTTGAACGCCATATTTACTTGCTATATCCGTTTATGTGGGATGACTTTAATGAAAAAGAAATAGCACAAGCGTATATGGATTATACGGCCGGGTTATTTACTGGAATAAGCTCATTTAGTGAAGATGAAAAGCTGCTAGAGTTGATTCAACAGGCTGAACTTTGGTTTGAGATGCGTAATGGGTAGAAATAGTTGAACCTGCGTGCATCTGTGCTATAATATTGAAGTTGTCAAAAATCGTAGAGAACGTTAAATGACTTTTAAGAAAATGTTTGGAGGGCTTATAATTATGTCAGCAAAATGGGAAAAACAAGAAGGTAACACAGGAGTCTTAACAGTAGAAGTTCCTGCAGAAGAAGTAAACGCAGGTCTTGATAAAGCGTTTAAGAAAGTTGTTAAAGAAATCAACGTGCCAGGATTCCGTAAAGGGAAAATGCCTCGTCAAATGTTCGAAAAACGTTTTGGTGCTGAGTCACTTTACCAGGATGCATTAGATTTCATCCTACCTGACGCATACGCAAACGCTGTTGAAGAAGCAGGAATCAACCCAGTTGACCGTCCTGAAATCGACATCGAAACAATCGAAAAAAACCAACCTCTAGTGTTTACTGCTAAAGTAATCGTAAAACCTGAAGTTGAGCTTGGCGAATACAAAGGTCTTGAAGCGTCAAAACCTGATACAGAAGTAACTGACGAAGATATCGAAAAACAATTGAAAGAAAACCAAGAGCGTTTGGCTGAGTTGACTGTTAAAGAAGACGAAGCAATCGTTGAAGGCGATACAGCTGTTATCGATTTCGAAGGATTTGTAGATGGAGAAGCATTTGAAGGCGGACAAGGAAATGATTATTCTCTTGAAATCGGTTCAAACTCATTCATCCCAGGATTTGAAGAGCAATTGGTAGGCGTTAAAGCTGGAGAAGAAAAAGAAGTTGAAGTTTCTTTCCCAGAAGAATACCATGCTGCTGAACTTGCAGGAAAAGCTGCAACGTTCAAAGTAAAAGTAAGCGAAGTTAAAGGCAAAGAACTTCCTGAGCTTAACGACGAATTGGCAAAAGAAATTGACCCAGAAGTTGAAAGCTTAGAAGCTCTACGCACAAAAATGAAAGATAGCTTAGTTGCTGAGAAAAAATCAGCTGCTGATGCGAAACTTCGTGACGAATTGGTTCAAAAAGCTGCTGAAAATGCAACAATCGACATTCCTCATGCAATGATCCACACTGAAATGGATCGCATGATGAGCGATTTTGAACAACGTTTAACGCAACAAGGTATGAACCTTGAGCTATACTTCCAATTCTCTGGTCAAGACGAAGCTGCACTTCGTGAGCAAATGCACGGTGATGCTGAAACACGCGTACGCGTTTCAATGACACTTGAAGCAATTGCTAAAGCTGAAAACATGCAAGTAACTTCAGAAGACATCGATAAAGAGCTTGAAAAAATGGCTGCTCAATTCAGCATGGACATTGAACAGATCAAAACAGCTTTAGGTGGAACTGAAATGCTTGAAAATGATATCCGTATGCAGAACACAGTTGAGTTCCTAGTGGACAACGCTAAAATTTCTGAATAACTCATAAGTAACATATAAGTTTTAGGGAAAACAAGGTGCGGAAACGTACCTTGTTTTCCACTACATAGAAGACCGGCTTTATATGTAAGTAGCAGCAAAATTGACGCTGAATCTAATTAGTTGCTACAATTACGATAATCTTGTAAGATAATTGCTTGAATAGGGGTGAATACATTGTTCAAATTCAATGACGAAAAAGAGCATTTAAAATGTTCGTTTTGCGGTAAACCACAAGAGCAAGTTCGTAAACTGGTGGCAGGACCAGGTGTTTATATTTGTGACGAGTGTATTGAGCTTTGTACGGAAATCGTAGAAGAAGAGCTTGGTACAGACGAAGAAGTAGAATTTAAAGAAGTACCTAAGCCAAAAGAAATTTTAGACATTTTAAATGGCTATGTGATCGGTCAGGAAAAAGCGAAAAAATCATTGGCTGTAGCAGTTTATAATCACTACAAGCGCGTAAATTCTAATAGTAAGATTGACGACGTTGAATTGTCGAAATCGAATATCGTACTGATTGGACCAACAGGAAGCGGGAAAACCTTGCTTGCACAAACATTGGCTCGTATTCTGAATGTGCCGTTTGCTATTGCTGACGCCACTTCATTAACTGAAGCAGGTTATGTCGGTGAAGACGTAGAAAACATTCTACTCAAACTGATTCAAGCAGCAGATTATGACGTTGAACGTGCAGAAAAAGGGATTATCTATATCGATGAAATTGATAAAGTAGCCCGTAAATCTGAGAACACATCAATTACACGTGATGTATCTGGTGAAGGCGTGCAGCAAGCACTTCTGAAAATTTTAGAAGGCACAACTGCAAGCGTACCTCCTCAAGGTGGACGCAAGCATCCTCATCAAGAATTTATCCAAATCGATACGACGAATGTATTATTTATCGTAGGTGGAGCTTTTGACGGAGTCGATCAAATTATTAAACGCCGTCTAGGCAATAAAATCATCGGTTTCGGTGCAAACCCAAACAAAGAAGAAATCGACGAGAAATCATTGCTTAGCCAATTGATTCCGGAAGATTTATTGAAATTTGGTTTGATTCCAGAATTTGTCGGTCGTTTGCCTGTATTGGCAAGCCTTGAACAATTGGATGAAAAAGCGTTAGTTGAAATTTTGACTGAACCTAAAAATGCATTGATCAAGCAGTACCAGAAAATGATGGAGCTAGATGGCGTCAAATTAACGTTTGAGCCTGAAGCACTTGTAGCAATTGCGAAACTGGCAATTGAGCGCAAAACTGGTGCACGTGGACTTCGTTCAATTATTGAGAACACGATGCTTGAAGTAATGTTCGATTTACCTTCACGTGAAGATATTGTCGAATGTGTCATTACAAAAGAAACTGTTGCCGATAGCGTGCCACCTAAACTAATCTTAGAAGATGGTTCAGAGTACGTTAGCGACAACGATGAGAAAACATCCGCGTAATGAGTGGAATTTCACCCAGCAGGCAAAGTTTACTGGGGGAACGTTAAACCAATCAAAAGGATGATACGGGCTGACTCTGATCGTGCGCATCCGCACCTTCTGAGTTAGCCCGTTTTTGTTAGAAAAGCAAAGCAACTTATAAATTAGATGCTACTAATTCATGTTTAAAATATCCCCGGAGGTGACTTCCTAGATGGCGAAGAAAAAAGTAACGAAACACGTTCCATTATTACCATTACGTGGACTTCTTGTTTTTCCGACGATGGTGCTGCATATAGATGTTGGCCGCGACCGTTCTGTAGCGGCATTAGAGAAAGCCATGCTAGATGACAATATTGTCTTTTTAGCAACGCAAAAAGATATGAGCGTTGAAGAGCCAAGAAGAGCAGATCTTCACAAAATCGGAACATTGGCTTATGTGAAGCAAATGTTGAAATTGCCAAACGGTACGATTCGTGTATTGGTTGAAGGATTAGAACGTGGCCAATTAAAAAATTATGACGAAGAAGAAAACTTCACAACGGTAGAAGTAACTCCTTTTGCTGATGAAACAGAAAGAGATGCCGAACAAGATGCGTTAATGCGTTTGTTGTTGGAGCATTTCGAGAATTACGCTAAAAGTTCGAAAAAAGTTAGTACTGAAACGTACAATACCGTAGCGGATATTGAAGAACCAGGGCGTTTAGCAGATATGGTCGCTTCTCATTTATCGATGAAAGTAGCTGCAAAACAAGAAGTTTTGGAAACCTTTGATATTAGCAAACGTTTAGAATTGTTAATCACTCGGTTACACAGTGAACAAGAAGTAGTCGATCTTGAAAAAAAGATTAACCTTCGTGTTAAAAAAGCAATGGAGCAAACGCAAAAAGAATTTTATTTGCGCGAGCAGATGAAAGCCATTCAATCCGAACTTGGCGATAAAGACGGAAAATCAGCTGAAGTTGTTGATTTGAAAAAACGGATTGAAGATGCAAAAATGCCAGAGTCTACGGAAAAAACCGCTCTTAAAGAACTTGACCGTTACGAAAAACTTCCTGCAGCGGCTGCAGAAAGTGGCATTATTCGTAATTACATTGAATGGCTCGTGACGATTCCATGGTCAGAAGCGACAGAAGATCGGTTGGATATTAAGTACGCTGAAGACGTATTAGATCGCGACCACGACGGTTTAGAAAGCGTTAAAGAACGTGTGCTGGAGTATTTAGCTGTACAACAAATGACCAATTCTTTGCGTGGACCTATTCTTTGTTTAGTTGGACCTCCTGGGGTCGGTAAAACTTCATTAGCGAAGTCGATTGCTGAGTCACTCGATCGTAATTTTGTTCGCGTTTCACTCGGTGGCGTTCGTGATGAATCGGAAATCCGCGGTCATCGTCGTACATATGTAGGGGCGATGCCTGGACGAATCATTCAAGGAATGAAAAAAGCGGGTACTGTGAACCCTGTGTTCTTATTGGATGAAATCGATAAAATGTCGAATGATTTCCGTGGGGATCCATCTTCAGCGATGCTAGAAGTATTGGACCCAGAACAAAACAATTCGTTTAGTGACCATTACATTGAAGAGACATACAATCTTTCAAATGTCCTTTTCATTGCCACAGCGAATGATCTTGGATCAATTCCAGGACCGCTGCGTGACCGGATGGAAGTCATCACGATTGCGGGCTATACAGAAGTCGAAAAACAAATGATTGCGAAAAATCATTTGGTTCCAAAGCAATTAAAAGAACACGGCTTATCGGCAGAACAATTACAGTTTGAAGAGGATGCTTTGTTAAACGTAGTACGTTACTATACGCGTGAAGCAGGAGTCCGCGGGCTAGAACGTCAAATTGCTTCGATTTGCCGAAAAGTAACAAAACAAATTGTTTCAAAAGAAGAAGAACACGTTGTTGTCGGAGAAAAAGAAGTCGAGGCTTATCTTGGGAAACGCAAATTCCGCTATGGTATGGCAGAGTCTGAAAACCAAGTGGGTGTTGCTACTGGGCTAGCTTATACCACAGTGGGCGGAGATACACTTCAAATTGAAGTTTCATTGTCTGCAGGTAAAGGTAAACTGCAATTGACTGGTAAACTTGGCGATGTCATGAAAGAATCTGCACAAACTGCTTTGTCGTTTGTTCGAGCACGTGCGGAATCACTTGGCATCGACCCGAAATTCCATGAATCGCATGATATTCACATTCACGTTCCAGAAGGTGCCGTTCCGAAAGACGGACCATCTGCTGGGATTACGATTGCAACAGCTTTAGTGTCTGCGTTAACGAAACGTCCAATTCGACGTGAAGTAGGCATGACCGGCGAAATCACCCTTCGTGGACGCGTACTCCCAATCGGTGGAATTAAAGAAAAAACCTTGAGCGCGCATCGTGCTGGGTTGAAAACCATCATTTTGCCAATCGACAATGAGCGAGACCTGGAAGACATTCCAGAGACAATCCGCAAAGAGATGACATTTAAATTGGTCTCTCAAGCAGATGAGGCATTAGAAATCGCCTTAGAAGGAGAAAATGAATGAAAGTTAATAATGTAGAACTAGTTATCAGTGCCGTTCGTCCAGATCAATACCCAGAAGACGGCTTGCCAGAATTTGCTTTAGCTGGAAGGTCAAACGTTGGTAAATCATCTTTTATCAACAAAATGATTGGCCGCAAGAGCATGGCGCGTATTTCATCAAAACCAGGTAAGACACAAACTCTTAACTTCTATAAAATTGAAGAGAAATTATTTTATGTTGATGTACCAGGTTATGGTTATGCGAAAGTATCAAAAAGCGAACGTGAAGCATGGGGCAAAATGATTGAACGGTATATTACTGGCCGTGAGCCATTGCGTGCCGTTATTCAAATCGTTGACTTACGTCATCCGCCAAGCAAAGACGATGTCGCTATGTATGATTTCATGAAACATTTTGAAATTCCATGTATCATTATTGCAACAAAAGCGGATAAAATTCCAAAAGGTAAATGGGACAAGCATAAGAAAATTGTCCGCACGACTTTGGAGATGGAGAAAACCGATCCATTAATCGTCTTCTCTTCTGAAACAGGATTGGGTAAAGATGAAGCATGGCAAGAAATTGAAAGCAGAATGTAAAACAAAAAGCGCAGCCCTTGGGCTGCGCTTTTTGTTGTGGAATTTTGGTATAGTGATGTACTTTAAGGGTTAAAATCTTCATAACTTGTTAATGCGTTAACAGTTAATTCTGACTAAGAGCGTTATACTTGTGACGTGGAAAACAGTTTGCTAGTATTAATTTATAATAATTATAATCAGGAGCTAGGTTCATGCCTTGTTCACAATTTTAGAGTCAACATTATGCATAAAAGTGTTATACTTAATAGAGATGAAATATTGAACGTGAAAGGTGTTTTGTACCCATGCACACATTAGTAGTCGGTGTGAATTATCGCTCTGCACCTGTGGAGATACGTGAAAAGTTATCATTTATCGAAAATGATTTGCCACAGGCGATGGAATCGTTAAAACAACAAAAAAGCATATTGGAAAACGTGATTGTTTCCACCTGCAACCGGACGGAAATTTATGCAGTCGTGGATCAACTTCACACAGGTAAATACTATGTAAAGCAGTTTCTTGCTGATTATTTTGGCTTACCAAAAGAAGAGATTTCTCAGTACTTATTCATTCATGAGCAGGATGCGGCGATTGAGCATTTATTCCGTGTAACGGCTGGTATCGATTCGATGGTATTGGGTGAAACTCAAATTTTGGGTCAAGTAAGAAATAGTTTCCTTGCTGGACAAGAGCAAGGTACGACAGGAACTATCTTTAATCAATTGTTCAAACAAGCTGTAACTTTGGCAAAAAGAGCGCATTCGGAAACAGCGATTGGCGAAAATGCCGTGTCAGTTTCTTATGCAGCTGTTGAACTTGGTAAGAAGATTTTTGGCACGCTTAAAAACAAGCACGTTGTTATTTTAGGGGCCGGAAAAATGGGTGAATTGGCTATCAAAAACTTGCAAGGCAGTGGAGCGGACCGTGTGACGGTTATTAACCGTACATTCGAAAAAGCTGAATTACTGGCTGACAAATTTGGTGGCAATGCAAAACCGTTGAGTCAATTACAATGTGCATTGTTAGAAGCGGATATTTTGATCTCTTCTACAGGCTCAACAGATTTCGTCATTGATCTTGAATTGATGCAGTTTGTAGAAAAACTTCGTAAAGGCAAACCGTTGTTTATGGTTGATATTGCCGTACCACGTGATATGGATCCGCGTATCGGTGATTTACCAAATGTCTTTTTGTACGATATTGATGATATGCAAGGAATTGTAGAAGCGAATTTAGCAGAGCGCGAACGTGCAGCGGGTGAAATCATGACAATGATCGATCAAGAAGCACTCCAGTTTAACGACTGGCTAACAACACTTGGCGTCGTGCCGGTAATTTCTGCCCTCCGCCAAAAAGCACTTGGCATTCAGGCTGAGACGATGGCGAGTATTGAAAACAAAATGCCGGATTTGACGGATCGTGAAAAGAAAATTCTTAATAAACATACCAAATCGATTATCAACCAATTGTTAAAAGATCCAATTTTGCAAGCGAAAGAAATGGGCGGGGCTCCTAAATCCCGTGAACAGCTAGAACTATTCATGCAAATCTTTGGTATCGAAGAGGAAGTTGAAAAAGAAATAGAAAAACAGTCGAAAGCTCCACAAAAGAAAACGGATAAAGCTGTACATCAAACCGAAAATTCATCAACTGAAACTCCCAGGTATTCATTTTAAGCTTTTTAAAAGAGGCGTTTTCGAATCTATATGTTAAAATGTAGAGACGAAACGCCTTTAACTATGGAGATGAAGGGGAATGGAATGGCTGATATAACAATGGCAAGGCTGCATGAAGCTATGGTTATTCTATATGCTGTCAGCCTTGTTTTTTATTTTATAGATTATTTATATAAAGAAAAAAAAGCAATTCGCATTGCGATGAGTTTACTCGGCATTGTGTGGGTATTACAAACCATTTTTTTAGTATTGTATATTTTTGAAACCCAACGTTTTCCAGTATTGACTTTGTTTGAAGGGATTTATTTTTATGCTTGGCTGTTGGTAACATTGTCGATCGTTTTAAGGATATTTTACCGATTTGATTTTGTGGTGTTTTTCATCAATGTTATTGGTTTTATCTTTATGACAATCCACACATTTTCACCGGTACAAATCGAACAATCACCTGTTGGCGATGCATTAGTATCGGAATTATTGTTTATCCATGTTAGTTTTGCGATTCTATCGTATGTGGCATTTTCGTTGTCGTTTGTGTTTGCAGCGCTCCACATGGTTTTGTATAGAATGCTTAAGAAGAAAAAATGGACGAAACAATGGGCAAATTTGCCATCGCTTGGACAAACCCAACAATTTATGACCATTTCAATTTTAGTTGGTATTTCATTGTTGTTTGTGTCACTTGTACTCGGTTTACAATGGGCGGTTATTTCACTGCCGGAGTTTTCATTATTAGACATGAAGATTATCGGATCTTTTGTTTTGCTGGTATTATACAGCTTGGTTCTTTGGCGACATCGTAAAGGTTCGTTAAATGGTATGAATTATGCACTGGCTCATACGTATTTATTTTTAGTGCTGCTCATCAATTTCTTTTTAGGCAGTCGGTTATCTGATTTTCATTTTTGGTATTAAAGAGAGGTAGGATATAATTGAGAAAAATTATTGTAGGTTCGAGAAGAAGCAAGCTAGCGTTAACTCAAACAAACCAGTTTATTGATAAATTAAAAGCAGCAGGTGTACCTTTTGAATTTGAAATAAAAGAAATTGTGACAAAAGGCGATCGTATTGTCGATGTTATGCTTTCTAAAGTTGGCGGAAAAGGCTTGTTTGTAAAAGAAATCGAGCAAGCACTTTTTGAACGCGAAATCGATTTTGCTGTACACAGCATGAAAGATATGCCTTCTGTTTTACCGGAAGGTTTGGCAATTGGTTGTATTCCGGAACGTGAAGACCCTCGCGATGCCTATATTGCAAATGACCATGTAAAGTTATTGGACTTACCAGTTGGAGCAGTTGTTGGAACAAGCAGCTTACGCCGTAGTTCACAATTGCTATTATTGCGTCCTGACCTTGATATTCAATGGATTCGCGGCAATATCGACACACGTCTTGCAAAACTGCAAGCAGGTGATTTTGACGCCATTATTTTAGCGGCAGCTGGGTTAAAACGTATGGGTTGGAAAGATGATTTAGTAACAGAATTCCTTGAAGTGGATGAATGTCTACCAGCAATCGGACAAGGATCACTCGGGATTGAGTGCCGCGTGGAAGATACAGAACTTCTTAGTGAATTAGCAAAACTAAATCATGAAGATACAGCTTTAGCAGTAAACGCTGAACGTAAATTCCTTAAAGATATGGATGGCAGCTGCCAAGTGCCTATCGCTGGATATGCAACAGTGAATAATGGAGAAGTAACGTTTACAGGACTTATTTCTTCACCAGAAGCTGACCAAGTGTTTAAAGAAATGGCAATTAGCCATGACCCAATCGAAGCAGGACGGATTGTTGCTGAGAAAATTAGTGCTCAAGGCGGTTACGATTTAATTCAACGTGTCAAAGCTGAAAGTAATGTCTAATAGCAAAAAACTGCTTGAAGGAAAAACAATCGTTTTTACCGGTTCTAGAAAACCGGTAGAAGCGATTTCTCATGCACAATCATTTGGAGCAATAACAAAGTACGTTCCACTTGTTGAAACAATTGTTCGCCAGTCACAAAAGCCGGATTTTACGGAATATGACTGGCTCATTTTCACAAGTCGTACAAGCGCAGAAGTGTTTTGTTCGTTCAATGAAACCGTGTCAGCTAAAATTGCCGCAGTCGGTAATCAGACGGCGGCAGTTTTAGAAAGACATGGTCACCAAGTGGAGTTTATTCCGAAAGTGTTTAGTGCGGATCAGTTTATCCAAGAATTCCCGCCCGTCTCAGGAAGAGCAAAATGTTTGTTTATTAAAGGGCAAATGGCGAAAAACACCATCTCCACTATGTCCATGCAAGTTGATGAATGGACGGTTTACGATACTGCGTTAAACGGTGAGAATGCGAAAACTATAACTCAATTCAAAGACGTTATTGTTTTGTTTGCTAGTCCTTCTGCGGTAAAAGCCTATCGTCAAGCAGGGGGCAATTGGTCTAATATCCAAGTCGCTGCAATTGGTCACGTAACGAAAAAAGCCATTACCGATAATGGTGGCACAGTGGATTTTATGCCTGAAAGATATACGTATATTGAAGTCATCAATGAAATAGCGAAAGGAAGTTTGTTTACATGAAAGAATTGAATTTTAATCGTCATCGCCGTTTACGCGGTTCAGCTAATCTTCGTTCAATGGTTCGCGAAACAAGCTTACATAAAGAGGATTTTATTTATCCGATTTTTGTAGTTGAAGGAGAAAATATAAAAAACGAAATTTCATCAATGCCTGGTGTATTCCAGTTTTCGATGGATAATTTAGGTGTAGAGCTGGATGAAGTGGTTGATCTTGGTATTCCTTCCGTTATTCTTTTCGGCGTACCAAATGAAAAAGATGCAGTCGGAACGCAAGCGTACCATGATCACGGCATCACGCAAGAAGCAATTCGGTTTGCGAAAAAACGTCATCCAGAATTAGTCGTTATCGCTGATACATGTCTTTGTCAGTATACCGATCATGGCCATTGCGGCGTAATCGAAGAGGGTGTTATCTTAAATGATGAATCACTTGATTTATTGGCGCGTACTGCTGTGTCTCAAGCAAAAGCGGGAGCTGATATTATTGCACCATCAAATATGATGGACGGTTTTGTTGCAGCGATTCGTTACGGATTAGACCAAGCCGGATTTGATAATACGCCAATTATGTCTTACGGCGTTAAATATTCCTCTGCCTATTACGGACCTTTCCGCGAAGCAGCTCACAGCACGCCTCAATTTGGAGACCGGAAAACCTATCAAATGGACCCGGCAAACCGTATGGAAGCGTTGCGTGAAACAGCTTCTGATGTTCAAGAAGGCGCAGATTTCATGATTGTTAAACCAGCATTGTCGTATTTGGATATTATTCGCGAAGTTCGCGACAATTTCGATATTCCCATCGTTGCCTACAACGTTTCAGGTGAATACGCGATGGTCAAAGCAGCTGCAGCAAATGGCTGGATTGACGAGAAAAAAATCGTTTTGGAAACTTTATTAAGCATGAAGCGCGCAGGAGCGGATATCGTTATGACGTATCACGCAAAAGACGCAGCACGCTGGTTGGAGGAAAAAGAATGACATACGAAAAATCATTAGCCGCATTTACGGAAGCCAAAACTTTAATGCCGGGCGGCGTTAACAGCCCGGTTCGTGCGTTTAAATCAGTCAATATGGATCCGATTTTCATGCAATCTGGAAGTGGCGCGACAATTAAAGACGTTGATGGCAACACGTATATCGACTACGTTTTGTCTTATGGTCCACTTATTTTAGGTCACGCACAAGAAGATGTCGTCAAAGCCATTCAAGAAACGGCTGCACTTGGAACATCGTTCGGTGCACCAACAGAACTAGAAAACCAAATGGCAAAATTAGTCATGGACCGTGTGCCGTCAATCGAAATGGTGCGTATGGTGTCTTCTGGAACAGAAGCGACGATGAGCGCATTGCGCGTAGCTCGTGGCTACACTGGCCGCGACAAAATCTTGAAATTTGAAGGCTGCTACCACGGCCATGGCGACAGCTTGTTAATCAAAGCAGGTTCAGGCGTTGCAACTTTAGGTTTGCCAGACTCACCTGGTGTTCCAGCATCAGTTGCTCAAAACACCATTACAGTACCTTTCAATGACCTTGAAAGCGTGCGTTTAGCTTTTCAAGAGTTCGGCAATGAATTAGCGGCTGTTATTGTAGAACCAGTTGCAGGTAATATGGGCGTTGTGCCTCCAAGCGAAGGGTTCTTAATGGAACTTCGCAACTTAACTCAAGAAAATGGCACAGTGCTAATTTTCGATGAAGTTATGACAGGATTCCGTGTAGGTTATAACTGTGCACAAGGCTATTATGGTGTAACACCAGATATGACTTGTCTCGGCAAAGTAATCGGTGGCGGTTTACCAGTCGGTGCATTCGGAGGCAAACGTGAAATTATGGAACAAGTTGCACCAAGTGGCTCGATTTACCAAGCAGGTACATTATCTGGTAACCCACTTGCCATGCGTGCAGGCTTTGAAACACTTTCACGCTTATCAGAAGAAAGCTATGACACGTTCATCGAACGCGGTGATCAACTAGAAAAAGGATTCCGCGAAGCTGCAACAAAATACAACATCCCGCACACAGTTAACCGTGCAGGTTCAATGATTGGGGTATTCTTCACAAATGAAGACGTAGTTGATTTCGAATCAGCAAAAACTTCTGACCTTGAACTGTTCGCAAATTACTACCGCTTGATGGCGGAAGAAGGCATTTACTTGCCACCTTCCCAGTTTGAAGGCATGTTCCTATCGACTGCCCATACGGAAGAGCATATCGCAAAAACCGTAGAAGCATTCCATACCGTATTTGCTAAACTGGCACGTTAATAAAATAAGTAGAGCTATCCCAAGAAGACACGAAAATGTTTTTTGCGGATAGCTCTTTTTTATATGTGGTGATTTTTATCTATTTAGATGCACATTTAACAGTGCAAAATTTCCGGTTGTAGGAAATCGTTGTTTTCCGTTCCGATGCTCGCTTTCCGCGGGCACAGCCTCAGCCGCTTCACTCACGCTGTTCGCTCCAGGGTCTTCGGCTCGTGCTGATGCCGCAGGAGTCGAGCATCTGCACTCCAATCAGCTAGTCATATGACTTTAATAGAAAGTTATCTTGCTGAATAAAAGTAATATTTTTTTAATGAATATCATTCAAGAATAATAATGAAACAATGCTGATAAGCCTCTTCGTTTTTTATGCACATTTATGTTATAAAAAACCCCTGGTTTGTAGAAACAAGAGAAAGCGATAAATTCAACCCATTAACTCAACCTAAATGAAGTTCACTCATTAAGCTTCGGCGCGTCCAAGGGCTAGGCGATGCGAAAAGACCGGTGCACTTCCAGGCTTATCGCGAGAGCCATGCCCAAAGCGCTCGAAGCGACAAAAGAAAGCGAAGCAACCTAACACCCCAGCCCAATCAAAAAGATGTTCATTCACCAAGCTTCGGCGCGTCCAAGGGCTAGGCGAAGCGAAAAGACTGGTGTACTTCCAGGCTTATCGCGAGAGCCATGCCCAAAGCGACCGAAGCGACAAAAGAAAGCGAAGCAACCTAACACCCCAGCCCAATCAAAAAGATGTTCATTCACAAAGCGATGCTCGTCCAAGGGCTAGGCGAAGCGAAAAGACTGGTGTACTTCCCGGCTTATCGCGAGAGCCATGCCCAAAGCGACCGAAGCGACAAAAGAAAGCGATGTAAACTATCTACAAGACCCAACTAAAAAGATGTTCCCACACTAAGCTTCGACGCGTTCAAGGGCTAGGCGAAGCGAAAAGACTGGTGCACTTCCGGGCTTATCGCGAGAGCCATGCCCAAAGCGACCGAGGCGGAATAAGAAAGCGACAAAACCTATCCAAACCACTCCATAAAAAGGTGTCCATTCACCAAGCGAGGCGCGTCCAAGGGCTAGGCGAAGCGAAAAGACTGGTGCACTTCCAGGCTTATCGCAGGAGCCATGCCCAAAGCGTCCGAAGCGACATAAGAAAACGATGCAAACTATCTACAAGACCCAACCAAAAAGATGTTCCCACACCTAGCGAGGCGCGTCCAAGGGCTAGGCGAAGCGAAAAGACCGGTGCACTTCCCGGCTTATCGCGAGAGCCATGCCCAAAGCGACCGAAGCGACAAAAGAAAGCGATGCAACCTAACACCCCAGCCCAATTAAAAAGATGTTCATTCACAAAGCGAGGCGCGTCCAAGGGCTAGGCGAAGCGAAAAGACTAGTGCACTTCCAGGCTTATCGCAGGAGCCATGCCCAAAGCGACCGAATCGTTATAAGAAGGTGACACATTCAATCCATTCCATCTATCTAAAAAGAAGTTCGCATACAAAGCACTCGAAGCCACATAAGAAAGCAAATCACACTAACCCAACAATACTAAAATAACTTGACGCTAAAACCTTCTTTTGAGTACAATAAGAGTAATTAGATATTCATGCGTTGATGAGGATAGTAGGGTATACGGGCATTTCAGAGAGAAGACCATTTGGTGAGAGGTCTTTATGGCGTATAGTTGAATGTCACCTCGGAGCAGTTGCCGTGAAATGAGTAGCGGGAACCGGACTTAACATCCGTTATGAAACTTGAGAGCCAGGTCTGTAACTAGACCTGTGTATAAAGGTGGTACCGCGAAAAACTCCTTCGTCCTTTACAGACGACAGGAGTTTTTTGCGTTCTACCAGAAATTAAAGGAGGAATTCCCATGACTGAACAAATGTCCACAAAGTACGATCCGCAATCAATTGAAAAAGGCCGTTATGATTGGTGGGTCGACAAAAAATTCTTTGAAGCAAAACCAGAAAGCGGCAAAACGCCGTATACCATCGTAATTCCTCCACCAAACGTTACCGGCAAGCTACACTTAGGTCATGCTTGGGACACAACATTACAAGACATCATGACACGCATGAAACGTATGCAAGGTTTTGACGCATTATGGCTTCCAGGAATGGACCATGCTGGTATTGCAACGCAAGCCAAAGTAGAAGGCAAACTAAAAGAAGAAGGACGTTCACGTTACGATTTAGGACGCGAAGCGTTTCTTGAAGAATCATGGAAATGGAAAGATCAATACGCAGGACATATCCGCGAGCAATGGGCTAAATTAGGTTTAGGACTTGATTATTCGCGTGAGCGTTTCACATTAGATGACGGATTGTCAAAAGCCGTACGTGAAG
The DNA here is from genome assembly GCF_001687585.2 of Planococcus halocryophilus. Classification (GTDB taxonomy): domain Bacteria; phylum Bacillota; class Bacilli; order Bacillales_A; family Planococcaceae; genus Planococcus; species Planococcus halocryophilus. Next base: position 1,383,359 of record NZ_CP016537.2, read on the forward strand.
TATTTGTAAAACTATACGAGAAAAAACTCATTTACCGCGGTAAATACATCATCAACTGGGACCCGAATACACAAACGGCAATTTCGGATATTGAAGTAATTCATAAAGACGTAAAAGGTGCTTTTTATCATATGCGTTACCCGCTTGCTGACGGCAGTGGACACATTGAAATTGCCACGACACGACCAGAAACAATGCTTGGCGATACGGCTGTCGCGGTTCACCCGAAAGATGATCGCTATAAGCATTTAATTGGCAAAAAAGTTATTTTGCCAATCGTTGGTCGCGAAATTGAAATTGTTGCAGACGATTACGTAGATAGAGAATTTGGAAGTGGTGCTGTTAAAATCACACCGGCTCATGACCCAAATGACTTTGAAATTGGGAACCGTCATAATTTAGAACGTGTACTTGTGATGAACGAAGACGGTTCAATGAACGAAAACGCTGGTAAATACGAAGGGCTTGATCGTTTCGAATGCCGTAAACAAATCGTTAAAGACTTACAAGACATGGACGTGTTGTTCGAAATCGAAGAGCATATTCATTCAGTTGGTCACTCAGAGCGTAGCGGTGCTGTAGTGGAACCTTATTTATCCACTCAATGGTTTGTTGATATGCAACCACTTGCTGCTGCATCTGTAGAAGCACAAAAAAGTGGAGACGGTGTTAATTTTGTGCCAGATCGTTTCGAGAAAACGTATTTACACTGGATGGAAAACATACGCGACTGGTGTATTTCCCGTCAATTGTGGTGGGGACATCAAATTCCAGCTTGGTATCATAACGAAACAAATGAGATTTACGTAGGACACGAAGCACCAGCGGACGCTGAAAACTGGACACAAGACGAAGATGTACTAGACACATGGTTCTCATCTGCCTTGTGGCCGTTCTCAACACTTGGCTGGCCAGAAGAAAACGATGATCTTAGCCGTTACTACCCAACAGATGCATTAGTTACAGGCTATGACATCATCAACTTCTGGGTATCGCGTATGATTTTCCAAGCATTAGAATTCACTGGTGAAAAACCGTTTAAAGACGTATTGATTCACGGACTGGTACGCGATGCAGAAGGACGCAAAATGTCGAAATCACTTGGTAACGGCGTCGATCCAATGGACGTGATTTCTCAGTACGGAGCAGATTCACTGCGTTATTTCTTAGCGACAGCATCGTCTCCAGGACAAGATCTTCGTTATGCGAACGACAAAGTTGAGTCGGTATGGAACTTTGCCAATAAAATCTGGAATGCGTCTCGTTTTGCATTGATGAACATGGAAGGCATGACATACGACCAAATCGACTTATCAGGCAAAAAGTCAGTTGCCGATTCATGGATTTTAACTCGTTTAAATGAAACTATTGAACAAGTGACAGAACTTGCAGAACGCTATGAATTTGGTGAAGTTGGACGTTCGCTTTATAATTTCATCTGGGATGATTTCTGTGACTGGTATATCGAAATGTCGAAATTGCCATTATACGGTGAAGACGAAAGAGCGAAGAAGATGACGCGTTCGGTACTTGCTTATGTACTTGATAACACAATGCGTTTATTGCATCCGTTCATGCCATTTATCACAGAAGAAATTTGGCAGAACTTGCCGCACGAAGGCGAATCGATTACGATTGCAGCTTGGCCAACAGTAGATGACTCGTTAACAAACCAAAGTCAGTCTTCTAGTATGAAATTATTAATGGACGTGATTCGTTCAGTACGTACGATTCGAGCAGAAGTACAGTCGCCAATGAGCAAAAAAGTGCCGTTGACGATTTCAGCAAAAGATGCCAACACTCATGCGGTATTAGAAGCCAACGCAGCCTACATCGAACGTTTCTGTAATCCAGAAACCTTAACAATTGGTGAAAACATCGTAGCTCCTGAAAAATCGATGTCAGCAGTAGTATCAGGTGCTGAATTGTTCATGCCACTTGAAGGCTTGATCGATATTGATGCAGAGCTTGCTCGTTTAAACAAAGAACTTGAAAAATGGGCAAAAGAAGTAAAACTCGTTAGTGGTAAACTATCGAATGAACGCTTTGTTTCAAAAGCACCAGAAGCAGTAGTTGCTGAAGAACGTGCGAAACAAGCTGATTACATGGAAAAACACGCAACAGTTGAAAAACGCATTGAAGAACTAAAAAATCTATAAAACGACAAAACCGCTTTCCCATAATGGGAGAGCGGTTTTTTTAATGGTTCACAAGCTAATAAGTTGAACTATAAAACTAATATTTCAAATCGCTTCGGCCGCTTTGGGCATAGCTCTCGCAAAAAGCCAGGCAAAGAATGCCAGTCTTCTTGCTTCGCTTAGCCCTTGGCCGCGCCTGCGCTAAGAAATTTACTAAATCAGGTGTGCCTATATTTATACGTTGTTTTTATAAAAGATAGTGGAAAAAAAGGTGGAGAATCTAGTCTAACTTAAATAGAAATTATTTCAGTCGATCTTCCCGCTGAAAAGGAGCATGTTTTTCCGTTTTTTGTATGTGTTCGACAAATAGTTCCGCAATATTTTCGTCATGCGTTTTGTAAAACGAACGGGCTCCGACGGGATCTTCGATTTCATTAAATACATGCCGTCCATCTTCAAGTAGCAAAAAGTCTATTCCAACATAGTCGCTATTTAACGCACGTGCAATGCGCAATACGTCTTTTTCTTGAGCTGCTGTTAAGATGTATTTTTCAACTGTTGCGCCTAGTGAGTAATTGGCTTTAAAGGAATCAGTCGAAATGCGTTTTACGGCACCAACTACTTTGGTACCTATTACATAAGCACGAATATCAGCCACGTGCGCAATAATCGGTTGGAAAAGTAGGGGAGAAGTGGTGATTGGTATATCTTCATCTGAATGGAGTAGCCATACTTCTGAACCGCCATGTCCGTCCATAGTTTTTACCACGCACGGATATTCGGGTGCTTGTCGGTAACTTGGTATAGTAGGAACACCGAGCAACATAAACAACTCAAAACTTTTCCATTTGTCGTTGGCAACGCGATTCACTTCTGCGCGATTGATCAAGTGAAGGCCTTGATCTTCTAAAAAACGAGCGGCTTTTGGTCGTCGTGCGCGAAAGACAACGAGTTCACCGACTAGATTAGCCGCCAGTCGTGTCAGTCCTTCATCGCTCCAGTCGTCCCATTCGACCAAATCAAAATGTCCAAATCGCTGTAATTCATCTATAAACCCATGATTCCGTTTTGCATCTTGTGTTTCATAAAGAAGTTTCATGACAAGTCCTCCAATATATAAGCAATCATGGCATCTGCAACATTGATTCCAGTGACATTCAAAATATTGCGGATGTGTGCAGCAGCATTGACTTCACAAACGAGAGGTTTTTCACTTTCTCCATATAACAAATCAACACCTGCAAAAGTTGCACCGACTGCTTGGGCGGCAGCTAGCGCAACTTCTTGTTGTGCTGGAGTTAATTCGATCGGGGATGCCACACCGCCATTGGTAATATTGGCGCGGAAATCGGTTGTTGAATGGCGATGCATGGCAGCTACAATTCGTCCACCAACAATATTAACGCGTATATCGCGACCACGGCTCGATTCGATAAATTCTTGAAAGACAAAATCAATTCCTCTGAGGCTCTCGACTTTTTCGTAAAATTGTTGTTCTGTTTCAATCAAATATACTTTCATACCGAAAGAACCATGTCCTTCTTTTATAATCATCGGTAGTTTCAAGCGTGCAATGACTTTTTCAAAATAACCCGAATGAATGATCGAGAAATTCGGATAAACTTTTGGAGCTACGATAGTCCTTGGCATTGGCAAGTCGTGAGCGGCCAACTGTACATATTGTGTGGCTTTATTGTCACATAAATCAATAACGGCCGGATCGTTGTAAACGGGAACACCACGGCTTTTTAAAAAATAGCCTAGTAAAATATCCTTATCCAATAATATTGCAAAATCAGGTATACTTAAATTTACTGATAAATCCATAATAGTTTCATAATTTTTCATAATTTTTACAGATACGCCTGCTCGTTGTGCTGCTTCAGCAACTAAACTCGCTTGGTCTGCAAATTTATCGGAAACTAAGCTTCCGTTGTAAATCACCCAACAACTCGTCATATCGATTCCACCTTCGTGCTATAATCATACTCAAAAAGTGTATCATGTTTATTGAAGAAATGAGGCTACTAATGATAATTGGACTTGAACATTATAAAGAAAAATGGAGTATCCAAACAGATACTGCCATTCACCCAGGTTTAGAAGCCATTACAGCAGCTCTTGAAGAAGTTGGTAATCCACATAAAGGTGGAAAGTTCATTCACTTAGCAGGAACAAATGGAAAAGGATCAACTGCGACTTTTTTATCTAGCATACTGCAGGCTCATGGATATTCTGTCGGTAACTTTTATTCACCATGCATTGAGGACCTCCATGATCAAATTCAGTTAAATAGTAATCCCATTAGTCCCCAGGAACTTGAACCCATTATGCAACAGCTAAGTCATGTGAAAACACCATTAACAGATTTTGAATTGTTAACGATAGCGGCATTATTGGTTTTCAGAAAACACGCACCTGACTTTGCGATTATAGAAGCGGGTATGGGTGGAGCTTTAGATAGTACGAATGTGATTATCCCCGAAATTGCGATAATCCCGTCAATTTCTATTGATCACATTAATTTCTTAGGAAATTCAATAGAAGAAATCACTTGGCATAAAGCAGGGATTATAAAAAAATGGCAGCCTGTTGTAATTGGAGAACTGCCAGAAAAATCGCTAGCGATTATTCGGAAAACTGCGAATGATCTTCATGCTGAAGTGATTAGGCCTAAAGCCTTTAAAGACCTCTCGTTAAAATTGAAAGGGCCTCATCAATTAGGAAATGCTAGTTTAGCTATGGAAGCTGCTAAAGAGCTGCTTAGAAAAGACTTTAGTGAAGAAAAAGCCATAAATGCTTTGTCATCCGCAAATATTGCCTATCGTTTTGAAGAAGTTTTTCCGGGGGTTATTTTTGATGGAGCGCATAATCAAGCGAGTGCAGAAGCCTTAGTCAAGACGGTGAGGGAAGTGTATCCAGGCCGTTCTATCCATGTAGTAATGGGGATTCTTAAAGATAAAGATTATATAAATGTACTTCGTGAATTGGAAACAATAAGCGACCATTTCACTTTTATAGAGTTTGATTATGAGAAAGCGTTACCAGCCGAAAAACTATTATTAGAATGTGGTATAAAAAGGAAGACAATACTAAAATATAATGATATATTACCTGTATGCGAAAAAGATGAAGTGACTTTAGTCACGGGTTCTTTATATTTACTATCCCTTCTAAGAAACGCTAAGTATTCATTTTTCCGTCTTTATCAAGAATAAAAAGTGAATAGTCGTAATTTGTAATACAGAGAGGAAAGATGTTATGGAGGGGAATACAAAACGAAAAATAATTCTTTGGAGTATATGGATTTTGGTTATTCCGGCAAGTTTACTACTTGTCTATAACTTCTTTCCTCCTGTAGTAAACGATCCTTGGAATTTAGTAGGTTATACTTTATTTTTTGTATCGATGAGTTTAATGCCGATGAACATCAATGGCGCTTCAACATTTTTGGTGCAATGGGTAACAGTGGCACTTTTCCTTAAATACGGAGTTTTTATCGAAATCGTAGTTTCACAATTAGCGATGTTGATTGTGTTATATCGTAGTCGTACACAAGAAGCTCAATCGTTGCGAATTCCATTTAATTCACTTATGTTTTTTGGTGTTTCGTTAATTGCAGGGTTAACCTATATGGCGATAGGTGGTGAGATTAATTCACTTAACCTGATGCATGTGGTTGTTTTTGGGTTAATATTTCAAGTGGTATCAGTTCTGGTCAATCAAATCATTTTTTACTTGTATGATTCTATAAATGGCAATAAGGGTAAGTTTTTCTCGGTAGATGCGATTTGGGATTTTGTGTTAATGATTGTGATTTTCCCATACGCGATAGCTTTGTATATGTTTGAATCTTATATTGGCGTTGTTGCGTTGCTTTTGTTAGGTATTCCTTTCTTAACAATGACGGTGGTGATGAAGATGTATAACAACTCTGAACAAATCAATATGGACTTGAAAAAAGCGGGAGTCATCGGTCACCAACTTGCCGATCGACTAGAGGCTAGTGAAATATTCGATTTGTTTATCGTAGAAGTCGCGAAATTGTTCAAAGTTGAGTACGCTTATATAATAGATTATCGTGATGGTTTTCAGCAATTTATGCGAATTTATGAAAACGGTCAATTAGAGTCGCGGAATATTCCATCCGTCTCTTATGAAAAGGGAACTGCCGGAAGAGTCATATTGACGGGTGAATCTTTTATTTATAATGAAAAAAGAGATTGGGAAAACTTGGCGACTGGTAATTTGCCAATAGATACTGAAAGCATAATGGCGACGCCGATTGCCCGAAACAATAAAACAGAAGGGGTGCTCGTACTAGCCTCGAAAAAGAAATATGCATTTGCAAAGCATCAATTGAAAATTTTGGATATCCTCAGTACATATTTTGCCGTGTCAATTGAAAAAGCGGGGTATATGCAAAAAGTTATCGCAAAAAGCGAGCGTTGCGGATTAACACGATTGTATAATTACCGCTATTTAGACGAGAGTCTAGAAAAGCATATTCAAGAAATAAAAGAAGGTAAACTAGAACAATTATCCCTCATTATGATGGACATCGATCATTTCAAAAGCATCAATGACCAATACGGACATCAAAGCGGCAATGACATTTTAGTTCAGTTGGCCGACATACTTAGGGAAGAAATTGCCGCAGAAGGTATGGTGGCACGTTACGGTGGCGAAGAATTTGTTGTACTTCTTCGAAACTACAGTAAAGAACTGGCAATGCTGCTTGCTGAAAAACTACGTAAACGCATCGAAACTCATGAATTCCTAATCGAAACTGATTTAGCCAATGAACGTCAACAGCAAATTATCCATATTACAATGAGCATTGGTGTGTCATCTGCGCCAGAAGATAGCGATGAAGGAATGTCATTAATCCGTAACGCCGATCGTGCGCTTTATATCGGCGCAAAACAAGCGGGACGAAATAAAGTTGCGGCATATTCGAAATAAGACTACAGAGGGGCTGATGCCCGGATGTAGTCTTTTTTCCTATTTTGAATATTATATTGTTAATATTTTTAGTAATTTCAGTGAAATTCAGTAGAAAACACTGTTCATTAGGATAGAAAGAATGTAATAATGTAGCTAAGTTGAATTTGGATATAAAGATTCTTTTAATAGGAATAAAAAGGTATATATTAATGTATGTTAGAGGGGGAAGGGCTTATGAACATGAATAACAAAGGATTAAGCTTAGTTGAAGTGCTGGCAGCAGTCGTCATATTGGGCATCCTTTTCGTCGGCATCATGTCCATCTTCCCTCAAATGACTTTATTCAATGCAAAAACAGAAACAAAACTGGATACCATGAACTTGGCTAGACAGGAGATGGCAAAGATAGTGTCTGCCGATAAATGGAAAAAGCAATTGGTCTCAAGTGCCATAACGCCTGATACTGGAATACCGGACTATTTATCTGAGACGAAGATTATTGAAGAAATGGAAGCCCTCAATTATTTGCCTGAATCAGTCAGTACTTCAGATGCTGCAGACCTATTAAGGTTCCAAAAAAAAGACGGCTATTTATATGAAGTAGATATATATGTGAAATGTTTACCGTTCCTGAATCCTACATTGATCAGCGGAGAAGAGCCTGCGCCTGACACATGCAGCAAAATAGAAAAGAAAAAGCTTTATAAGATCCATTTGAAAGTGTTTAAAGAAAGTGAAACGACAAGTGGAAGCTATCGATTAAGCAGCGAAACATTTTCGTTCATTCCTTATACAGCTTATAAAGAAGAAACACCACCAAGCGGGGGTGGCTAAGTTGAAAAAAAATCAGAATGGAATCACCTTGGTCGAGGTATTGGCAGCTCTTGTCCTTGTTTCATTAATTGCAGGCATCGCCTGGACTGCCATATCCATCGGGTTCAAGCATGCTGCAGTTGAGACACAAAAAACACAGATCCAGCAGGATGCCAATCTGATCATTAGCAGTTTAACGGGGGTGCACCGCCGAAGTGCAACTTATTCGTTGGTATTTGAAGCAAATAAAATAAAGGTCACTTCTTGTTCTTCCACTGGAAGCTGCAAAGACGAGGTAATTGACAAATCCTATGATTTTACAGGGACTATGATAAACAATATAGAAGTCGATTCACATGATAGTGCTCCGGATGTTTTTTCTAATATAGAACCTAATAAAAGTCATACGACTCTAAAGCTGGTTCTGACAGATTTGAGCAACTCAAAAAACACAATTATTGTCGAAACGACATTGACTAGAATAATTACCGGTATGAAGTGAATAGAGTAAGGGGGGGGAGCATTCGATGAAAAACCAGCAAGGTTATGCGCTACTTATCGTATTATTGATGGTTGTACTATTTATGGGCATCTCTGCCACCTTTATAGCCGGTTCGCTCAGCAATGCAGCACAAGAACAGACCGTGGATACATCCAACCAATCTGTAGCATCAGCGGAGATGGGCGCAAAATACTTCAGTACGGATTTTGAAAGGGAACTTGAATTGATAAAAATGGAAATCTTCTCGAATACGCAAGAAAGAGTCAATTTGCTGATTTCCTGTATTCAGGTCAAAACAGATAGAAGTTGCGATAACGAAACCAAAATTGCTGCTATAGAAACCAAAATTGATAAAGACATGCGAACACTTTATATGCAAAAAATACTGACGAAAGTAACGGAGCTTGATGCCATGTCAGGTATCGAAATTATTCCTTTTTTAGAAGATCAGATAAAATATGCTGTCGCTTATACAACTGCCAATAAATTGGATAGTGCTGGTGATATTATTACAGATCCGGCGATGCCGGAAGAGACTGTTAAAGCTATAAAAGTTGAAATGGAAATGACAGGTACTTCCAAAGAGATAAGCAGTGGACTAAAAGCTTTCTTTACTATTGAAGTACCGGATACATTTTTGAATGCTTCAGAACCCTTGATCATTGAAACTGAAATTTCGGTGGAAAAAGAAGGCGTCACCTATCAAGATGTTTTCAGCGAGACTATGCCCGCCATAAGTTGTGCTGATCTGGTAACTCAGCTTAAAGTTGCAGGGAATAATATTACCCCACCATACGAATGCAACCTTGGACAAAGTCTTAAAGGGTTGCTGAAATCTATCGAAACTGCGAATTTGGATCCCGAATTATTTAAAGTGTATACCAGCAATTTCACGACTAATATATGTACGGATAATTGCAATTCTCTGGATTTCAAAGGAGTAACGATTGTAGTTAATCCAGAAGATACAGATGCATTCAATAATATGAATAACTTGATCAAAGCCAATCTGCAGGTGAACGGTGAACTGACTGTTGGAAACAACTTGATCAACTTAGGCAAAAATGGTAATAAACAAACAATTATATTAGAAGAATTGAATGTAGGGAACAATATTCAAAACATGTACTATACCAATTTCTTGATTCTTGGTAGAAGAGTTGCCGCGGGTATGCCCGAAAACGTGTCGAGAATCCGTTGGGGCCAAAATTTCGAAGTCGATAATTATTCGAATCTTTGTATCGATATCGATAAAATTCTACCCGCCGATCTTGAGCGGTTATCTGAAAAAATTAAATTCACCAATAGCGGAAAGATGATCTACTTTACAAAATACTCCGGAAAAAATTTCGAATTGACTGGGAAAATCAACGGTAAATCGGGAGAAGAAAGAACAGGACTCTATGTCAAGAGAATGGATGATTACACAACTTTCTTGAATGCCTGTGGTGTAACACTAAAGGATACAGTTACAGAGTCAACGGAAGTGGCTGTTCCTAATGTTTTAGACCCCGAATTCGATTTCGAAGTGGAATACTGATTTATTAACAACAGCCAGACAAACAGGAGGATTTACATGATACGCATACTGATTTTCGTCATTCTGGCGGCAGTGGTTTTGCCGCTTACTTATCTACTTTTCAAACAGGTGCCGCTCGCCAAGCGGATGACCATTGCCGGTGGCGGGATTGCGGCTGCGGGGATTGCGATACTGATGCAGGGAGCATATGCCTGGTACATAGTGGCTTTGGCTTTGCTCGGGGTATCATTTTTGGCCGCGTTCGTCTACATGAAGCTGGTTGAAAAAGAGCAAAGGGAAAAGCTGCGCCTTGTGGAAGAACGCCGAGAACTCAAACAGCAAAAAACGAAAACATATTTAGCGACAACTGAAGAAACGCCAGCAGCGCCAGTATCCACTGAAAAGCCGAAACCGTTCGGCATGCAGTCGATTGATGCCGAGCGAGAGGAGATTACCCGTGGATAATAAATTATTTGGATTGACTTTTGCGGCCGTTTTCGGCTTAGCGCTATTCGTATTCGGAGCGACCAACGCCGGCGCTTACGCTGTAGACAACTGGCTGTTTCCGACAGAGGAATTCGGCGACAACACCTATATTGGCACAACCGATGTTTCCAATATGGAAGTGGAATCGGCGAAGATGATGTTTGCCGGTCAGTCGGAGACGTGGCGCGCAGATGCCGAACTCCAAGTCACTTACCAGGATGCAATGGCTACATACCCGCTTGAAAATGCCGAAATCCTATTGGATGAAACTGTCCGCAATGCCGAGACCGGCTCGCAGAACAGCTTTGTCTTTCAACTGTCCACTGATACGACGCGGGCGTTTTTAGCCGATCATTTCCCGGTTGCCGCTTTTTCTGAAGAGGACGTTGAAGCCATCAATGGAAAGTTGGAAACAGCGCTTCAAGGCGGACAGAAAAAAACGCAGGTTGCCATCAGCGACGACAGCCTGAGTGTGGCGCGTGAAAAAGTGGCGGATATTGTCTTTCCTACCCTTTTTTCAAGCTTGGACAGCGCAACGGTCATTGATGCCTTGAACGGTATTCAACTGGCACCCGGAAGCCAATTTTCCTTTCTTGAATTTATTGCGGAGCTTCCGCTGACCAGTGTCAGTGATGGGGAACTGACGCAAATCGCTTCTGCGGTCTACGGCGCATTGCTGCAGACCAATTTCCTGGTGGATGAGCGGAGCATCGGTTCACAAGTGCCGGCTTCTATTCCGCTCGGGCAGGAAGCGGCAATCAACCGCCAGCTCGGCATCGATTTTGTTTTCACGAACCCAAATAGCAGTTCATTCACTTTGAATATGTCAAAAACGAGTGATTCCTTGAATGCATCCATCAGTGGCTACCCATTCCTATACGCCTACGCCATCGGCATTACGGAAGAAACCGATATACAGCCGCGTTTGATCAAGCAATACAGTGCATTTGTGATGAGCGGCAATCAAGTCAAAGAAAAAGGACAGCTTGGAAAACGCCTGAATGTCATCCGGACGATTCTGGAAGACGATGAGCCGTTGGAAGTCGAGACGGTATCAAATGATTTCTATCCGCCCGTCCACCGTGTAGAAGTCTATCCACTCACGCAGCCTGCAGCACCGGAAGCCGCAGTTCCAGTCGCCGGTGAACCTGAATTCATCGATGCCAATGGAGACGGCATCCATGACGGGACAGCCACGACGCCGATAGCGGGACAACCGGACTTTGTTGATGCGAACGGTGATGGAATCCACGATGACCCGACAAAAGCACCGACTTCCGGACAACCCGGATTCATCGATGCCAATGGAGACGGCGTACACGATGTACCGGCAACAACTGATCCGACAAAAAATTTGGATAAAACCGATGAAAATCTTGTCTATGATAAAGGTGGCAACTTAGTCACGGAGTAAGTGTACGGAAGGAGAGATCGAATTGGCAGTTGTCAGAAGAAGGTTAGGCGATATATTGGTCGAACAGGGGTTATTGACGGAAGTGGACTTGCAGGAAACGCTGAATGGCAAACAGAATGATCAAAAACTCGGTGACGCCTTGCTTCAGCGTGGCATCATCACTGAGCAGCAATTGATCGAGACACTGGAAGTGCAGCTGGGCATTCCGCATGTTTCACTATTCCGCTATCCGTTCGATCCGATGCTTTTTAATGTCGTCCCGAAGGAATTTGCCAAGCGTAAGTTACTGGTGCCTTTAAAGACAGAAGGCGACCGACTGTTTATCGCGATGACCGACCCGACGGATTTTATCACCATCGATGATCTTCGGTTGACGACCGGTTTCCTAATTGAGCCAACGATCGCTTCTAAAGAAGACATCATCAAGACCATTGCGAAATACTATGATGAAGAATCCTATGACGAGCTACTGGAGGAATTGCCGCAGGCGGCAGAAGAACAGCAAAGCGATTTGAATGATCTGGATGCGCCGATTGTCCGGTTGGTCAACCAAATCCTGTCGAACGCCGTTTCGCAAAAAGCCAGCGATGTCCACTTTGACCCACAGGAAAACCGCATTCTGGTGCGTTACCGGATTGACGGCACACTCCGCACCGAACGGATTCTGCCAAAGACCATGCAGCAGATGATCACCGCACGTATCAAGATTCTGGCGAATTTGGACATTACTGAAAACCGGATTCCACAGGATGGCCGCATCAAGACCACGGTCGATTTCCGTGCCATCGATTTGCGCGTGTCGTCGTTGCCGACCGTTTTCGGGGAGAAGATCGTTATGCGGATTTTGGACTTGAGCCAAAACCTCACCGATATTTCCAAACTCGGTTTTAATAGCTTGAACATGGAACGTTTTATGCACGAAATCGACAAACCGAACGGCATCATCCTCATTTCCGGTCCGACGGGATCAGGGAAATCGTCGACGCTGTATGCGGCGCTGAACAAGCTCAATTCCGAAGAAGTCAATATCATCACCGTAGAAGACCCGGTTGAGTACCAGCTTGAAGGCATCAACCAGATCCAGGTAAACGCTAATGTCGGGCTGACCTTTGCGGCCGGGCTGCGGTCGATCTTGCGCCAGGATCCGGACATCGTCATGGTCGGGGAAATCCGCGACAAGGAAACGGCCGACATTTCCATACGGGCTTCCTTGACCGGACATTTAGTCCTCAGCACCATCCATACCAACGATTCGATCGCGTCGATCACCCGCCTGATGGATATGGGCATCGAGCCGTTTCTCGTAACGGCTTCGCTGAACGCCGTTGTGGCGCAGCGTTTGATACGCCGGGTTTGCCGAGATTGTCGGGAAATTCAGCCGGCAACTGTGCGCGAACAAGCGATTTTCGCCAAACGCGGCATCTCCATCGAGACCATTGCGCGCGGCACAGGCTGTCCGCAATGCAATATGAGTGGCTATAAAGGCCGCATGGCGATCCACGAAGTGCTGGTGGTGGACGAAGCCATCAAAGACGTCATCAATCGTGGCGGCACCGCAGCGGAAATCCGTGAAATCGCCATTCAGAATAAAACCATTTTCCTCATCGACGACGGATTATTAAAAGTAAAGGAGGGCATGACAACGACGGAAGAAGTACTTCGCGTTGCCATGACAGACTAGCCTATGCCTACTACAACATTTATCGATCACATATTGACTGAAGCCAAAGAACGCAATGTCTCCGATATCCACATGACCACCGGCATCCCGCCTATTTTCCGGATGAACGGCACCTTGATCCAGTTTGGCGACAAAAAGCTGATGCCGGACGACACGATGGCCATCGCCAAAGCGTTGATGCCGGAATCCTTGTGGGACACCTTCCTGGAAAAAGGCGAGATGGATTATTCCTACTCGATTCCCGGCGTAGCACGTTACCGCGTCAACTCATTCCATCAGCGCGGTTCGATTTCGCACGCCTTCCGGACGATCCCTTCTCGAATCCCGTCAATCGACGACCTGCAGATGCCGGATACCTTGAAAAAGCTTGCCGATACGCATCAAGGGCTGATTCTCGTGACGGGTCCGACCGGTTCCGGTAAGTCGACAACGCTCGCCGCCATGATCCGTTATATGAATGAACACATGACCAAACACATCATCACCTTGGAAGATCCGATCGAGTACATGCACCGCCATGGCACATCGGTCATCGACCAGCGCGAAGTCGGCTTTGATACCAACTCGTTTGCCAATGGCTTGCGTGCGGCATTGCGGCAGGATCCCGATGTCATCCTGGTAGGTGAGATGCGGGATCTGGAAACGATCACTACCGCCATCACCGCTGCTGAAACCGGCCACTTGGTCATGGGCACGCTGCATACTTCGAGCGCCGCTTCTACCATCGAGCGGATTATAGACGTTTTCCCGCATGAACAACATGCCCAGATTCGGACGCAGCTCGGCGGTATCATCAAAGCCGTCATTTCCCAGCGTTTGTTGCCGACGGCTGACGGCAAAGGGCGGGTTGCTGCAACCGAAATCATGATTTCCAATCCAGCCATCGCCAACCTGATCCGCTCCGAGAAAGTCCACCAGATCCCGAACGTCATCCTGACCAACCGGGCGTCCGGCATGCACATGATGGAAACGTCGGTTCAGGAGCTGCTGAAAAAAGGCAAGATCACACGTGAAATCGCCCAGCCATACTTGAAAGGAGCGGAATAACGTGGCCCGTTACAAATACGAAGGTCGCGACCGCAAAAAGATCCGGACCGGCATCGCTGTCGCCAACAGCCGAAAAGAAGCTGTGGCGAAACTGAGGGATGAAGGCATCCGTGTCATCGAAATCCGCGAAATGCCGGTGACTACCTTGCAAAAAGACATCACGTTCGGCAATCCGGTCAAACGCGACCAGTTTATCATGTTCCTGCGCCAGTTTTCGACCTTGATGCGCGCAGGCGTGACCATCGTCGATTCGATCCATATCCTGTCCCAGCAAGTCGAATCCAAAGCGCTGCGAAAAGCCTTGTCGGAAATTGCCGAAGAACTGCGAAAAGGAAATTCCTTGTCCGACTCGCTGGCGAAATATCCGAAGATTTTCGAGCCACTGACCATCAACCTGGTCAAAGCAGGAGAGATGTCCGGGAACATCGACGACTCGCTGGAAAGCTTGGCTATTCATTACGATAAAGCTTATCAGACCAAACAGAAAGTGGTTTCGGCCATGTCCTATCCTGTTGTCGTCGGCGTCCTCGCAATCGGTGTCGTCATTTTCCTGTTGTCTTCCATCGTCCCGATGTTTGCCGATATGTTCGAAGGCTTTGGTGGTGAGCTGCCGATGATCACCCAGATTGTCATGGGCGCATCCGACTTTGTCATGGGCTATTGGTATTTGCTGTTGCTGGGTGGCTTCGGAATCGCCGCAGTCATTTGGCTGATGCGCAAGGATCCAAGAGGCAATATGATTCTCGACACCATGCTGCTGAAGATTCCCATTTTCGGCAAGATCCTGCAGAAGTCGGCTCTTGCCCGGTTGACCAGAACTTTGAGTTCGTTGTTTTCCAGCTCCGTGCCGATCCTGCAATGTTTAACAATGACCGAAAAAGTCGTCGGCAACGCAGTCATGTCAAAAGTCATCTTGGCGTCACGCGATTCACTCGAACGCGGCGGTTCCTTAACCGAGCCGATGCGCAAGCACTGGGCATTTCCGCCGCTTATTCCGCATATGATTGCGATTGGAGAACAAACGGGTTCGTTAGATCATATGCTCAGTAAAGTAGCGGAATTCTACGAAAAAGAAGTGGAAGCAGAAACCGATCGCTTAAAAGCATTGATTGAACCTTTAATGATTGTTTTCTTAGCCACTATTGTCGGGACTATAGTACTTGCTATTATGATGCCGATGTTCGAAATGTTCCAAAATGTAGATAAATTATAAGCCTCAAACAAAATTTTTATTAAAAATACATGTTATTTTCAAATAAAAACTATTGCAAAAATTAGTACTATTGTTATAATTAACACATACTCAAAGTAGTATAAAAAAGTAAAAAAATAGGGGGAAAGAAAATGAAAAAATATCTTCAGAAGAAATTGAATAACGAAAAAGGGATGACGTTAATCGAGCTTTTGGCAGTTATCGTTATCATCGCGATTATTGCAGCGATTGCTATTCCGGCGATTGGGAATATTATTGAGAATAGTCGTTATGGAGCAGTGAAGTCAGACTTTCAAAATGCTTTAGCGGCAGCAAATTTATATATTGCAGAAGAAGGAACAGATCCAACTGATTTGGATTCTTTATCCGAGTATATCGAAGATGCTGGTTCATTAATTGATGTTACTATTAGTAGGGTTACTACTGCTGCAGGTGATACTGCGGGAGCTGATGAAGGAAGCCTGGAAATTTTAGGTAGTTTTGATTTGAATGGCACTACTGAATCATTAACGGTTGCGCAAACGAACGCTGAATTGAGTGAAATGTCTGCAGCTGAGTTTAAGGATTTAATACAAAACTAATTTTTTAAAAGAATCTATACTATTTAAGTCCAACCTGTAGGAGCTGAAAAAATGGCCTTATCGTTTTTATCGAGAAAAGCACGCGTCGTCACCATTACAATAGAAGAAGACGCGATTCGTCATGTCGACTTGAAATCCTCTTTGCCGATCGAGCTGAATTGTGCGGAAGAAATTTTTCTTCCCGCAGGCATCATCGAAGAGGGCAAAATTGTCGACGCGGAAGCGCTGGCCTCGGAACTCGGTAAGGCTGTCAATCAGTGGGGTCTCTCTAAGAAGTCAGTCCGCTTCCTCGCCCCTGACGAATTCGTTATTATCCGCAAAGTACCATACCCCGAAGATGTTGAAGCTGATGAATTGAAAGGCCATTTCTTCATTGAAATCGGTTCGACGCTTTACCTGCCCTTTGAAGATCCCGTCTTTGATGTGGTGCCGTACCATCCGGAAGAAGAACAGCCGGAAGCGATCATCATCGCCTCTAAAGAATCGATCATGCAGTCCTACGAGGACGTTTTTGACGAGGTAAAATTAAAAGCGGTCGTAGCTGACATCACGCCGCTCGCCCTATATCGCTTGGGCTATCTGCAGCATGATTTCCAGGATGACGAGCACATCATGCTCATCGACCTGCAGTCGAAAAAGATGACCGTCTCGATATTCCATGAACATTTTCCGATGTTCATGCGACCGGTCGATCTGGAAGTCGAAGATCCAGACGCGGCAGACCGTACCGCCGTGATGGAGACGATTGAAATCGAAGCCGAAAAACTGGCGAACTTTTACCGCTACAATATGAACAGCGGGGAAATCGGCATTACGAAAATCATCTGCAACGGTGAATTTTACGACTGGCAGACCTTCCAGCAAAGCCTGGAAACACGCTTCCAAATTCCGGTCCTGCCGCTTGTCATCGATGTTATTCCGTGCGGCGACGAAAAAGATGTTTCAAGACGCTTTAACCGGGCCATCGGTCTTGCGCTGAAAGAGGTGTAAAGTTTTATGTTGGTCGATATTAACCTGTTACCGCAAAAAGAACGGGACCGTCCCGCTTTTCTCATTGCGGCGATTTCAATTTTACTGACGGCTGTTATCATCTGGGCGGTTTTGGCGTTTCTGGCCGGCTCCCATGAAAAGGAACAAGCGGTCCTTGCCGCGCAATCCGTGCAGGTCGCTACTGAACAAGAAGCCATCCGCACTCGATTAGAAGCAGCGCAAGGCATGAATGAAGAACAGCAATTAAAAGCCACCGTCGACTGGGCAGAGGGCTATCAATTCGATACCGTTCCGTTATTGAAAGAACTGGTATCCATCCTGCCGGCACGAGGCTTTTTTGACAGCTTTTCCTATACCGGCCTGGACCAGGCAATCTTGTCGGTCCAGTTCGATACCGCACGCGAAGCCGCTTATTATTTGGCTCAGCTAAAAACATCTGAACTGATCGAGTCAGCAACGCTCGACAGTGTGGCACAAAACGAAATTGATACTACTGAAACTGAAGAAGGCGTTGTTGTCCAAGAAGCCGTTATCCAGGAAATGCCCCGCTATATTGCGACATATACAATCATCTTTGTCGATGAGCGCATTCCGACAGACGATAGCGCAGTTCCTGTAGAAGGCGAAGCAGTAACCGAAGCGCCTGCAGAAGAAGCTGTTGAACAACCGGCGGAAGATGTGAAAGTGGACGTTGAAGTCAACACCGAAACCAGAGCACCTGCCGAAACAGTCGAACCGGCTGAAACCGCTCCAGCAGAAACAGGAGGGGATGGCCAATGAGCAGCTTATCGAAAAGCCAGAAAGAAAAAGGGTTGATTGTGTTAGCCATCATCTTCCTGTTGGCGCTCGCAGCGTATTCGTATTTCTCCCTGTATGCACCAGCAAAAGAAGCACGGCTTCAAGCTGAACAGATGTTGAGTTCTGAACGTGACGTTTTGATCGGGTTACAGACACAGCTGAAGGAATTACCGGAAGGCGAAAAGATCAGCACCAGCGATTTGCAGCAGAAAGTTTCCGTTGAATCCTTGACCGAGCAGATTGTCCTGCAGATCGAACAGGCAGAATTGATTTCGGATACACTGGTCGACAATATCGGCATTACCGAAGGCCTCGTTGAAATGCCGGTGCCGGTTGAAGGGCTTGAGAACCTTCAGGAAGTGCTGACGACCGTCACCATCAAAGCCGATGACTACCAGGAGATCACCACTTTCATCACAGAAGTCGAAGCGATGGAGCGCATCATGATCGTCGAAGCCATTGATTTTGGATCTAACGAAGAAGTCACCGCAGCCGACCAAGTGGCTGAAGCAATCGATGTCAACGTCACTTTTTCTGCTTACTTTCGTCCGGATCTGATTGCATTAGTCGACACATTGCCAAAAGTCGATGCTCCGGCACCGGCAGGCAAAAACAATCCTTTGCCGCAAAACAATGGCTTGGCTCTTGCTGAAGAGGAAGATTTTGAAGAAGCCGCAGATGTCGATGTAACCGTTGAAGTCAATGTCGATGAAAACGTATCAGCATCTGAAGACGAATGAATGATGGAGAGAAATCATTGTGATTTCTCTCTTTTTGGTAGAGTTGGGTGAACGGGCTCTTTTTGGAGAAGGTTTAGACCGTCCGGCAAATAAAATAATGTATTCTGCAAACAAACTAGATTATTCCGCAAACAAAAGCTCTGTTGATCGCATTTCGCCTGCGCAATACATGGATTTAGTCTTCGGTTGGCCTCTTGGAAGCGTCCGCCTTATGCAAGTTCTTCAACCACCAAAAAATTTAAGCGAAGAGGGTTTCTATGGTACTGACTTATTCTATTTTCTTTTCACTGTTTGGTCTCGTTTTCGGTTCATTTTTTAACGTAGTCGGGCTGCGTGTGCCGAAAAAAGAGTCGATTGCATATCCACCTTCACATTGTACGAATTGCGATCGCCGTTTAACTGCGATAGATTTGGTGCCAGTTTTTTCTTATCTTTTCTTAAAAGGGAAATGCCGTACATGTAGCTCGAGCATTCACTGGGTTTATCCTTTAATGGAAGCCATCACTGGAATTTTATTTGTTGCATCTTATTTAGTTTTTGGCTTTACGCCGGAATTGATCGTAGCGATCTTGTTTGTTTCGCTACTAGTTATCATTACTGTGTCTGATATTGCATATATGCTAATTCCTGACAAAGTATTATTGCCGTTTGCGGTTGTGCTGCTCGGCTTGCGTTTTGTGATTCCACTTGAGCCTTGGTGGAATAGTTTGCTTGGGGCAGTGATTGGATTTTCGCTGCTGTTTTTAATCGCTATTGTTTCTAAAGGCGGTATGGGTGGTGGCGATATCAAATTGTTTTTTGTTATCGGTTTAGTGCTTGGTTTAAGTGGGACGTTGATGACGCTATTTTTCGCATCGTTTATTGGTGCGATTGTGGGCATTATTCAATTGCGTGTCACGAAAAAAGGACGCAAATCACCGATTCCGTTTGGTCCGTCTATTGCAGCCGCAGCAATCATTGTGTATTTCTGGGGTGAAGGAATTCTTACATGGTACATGAATTTTCTAGGATGAAGCTAAGGCTTCATCTTTTTTATTTGTATATCCGTAGTGGCGCTTAGGGCATAGCTCTCGCAAAGAGCCAGGAAGAGCATCTGTCTCTTTTCTTCGCTTAGCCCATGGACGCGCCACTACTATATTAAGGTTTGGTATATGTCTTACGATAATAATATTGCCCAATGTAGGTTTTAATTAAATCAGAATTATCAACACCTATACAAAGCGTTTTAAGACTTAGAGAACAACCAAATCTCATTTTTCACCAAGCAAATCAAAGCAAAAATCATTTTTCGTCATTTGTTTTCACGTTTCCAAGAATGGTATGATTCTTGAAAAAAGGAGAGATTCCCTTATGAAATTTAAATCCGATTTCCCGATCATACTCGCTTCACAATCGCCACGTCGCCAAGAACTGCTTGGCATGCTTGGTGTTGATTTTACTATTGTACCAAGCACGAAAGACGAACCGGATCCGCAGCAATTTCAAACAGCGCTTGGTTATGTGTTAGCTTGCGCTGCACAAAAAGCACAGGAAGTGGCAGCTGGAAAAAGAGATAGCGTCGTTATTGGTTCGGATACAATTGTGGTATTAGATGAAGAGATTTTATTAAAACCGAAAAGCAAAGAACAAGCAAAAAGCTATTTACAAAAATTGTCTGGCAACACGCATCACGTCATCACTGCGGTAACGGTCGTTCAAGGAGATAGCGAGTTATCGTTTCATGAAACAGTTCAAGTAACATTTTTTGATTTGCCTGAAGCGTGGATTGACGCTTATATCAATACAGAAGATCCGTATGACAAAGCGGGTGCTTATGGCATTCAAACGGTATCTGGGTTGTTTGTTAAAGAAATCAATGGTGATTACAATGCGGTCGTCGGGTTACCAGTTGCTGCTTTAACGCAAAAATTAAATGCTGCTGGGTTTATTTCGTTAGAAGGGAGTGGTGTTCGATGCTAAACGAAACGCCATTAATGATTCGTGATGTGCACATTACAGACCGCCCCCGTGAACGGTTGATGAACCAGGGGGCGGCAGCGTTATCCAATCAAGAGCTAATCGCGATATTACTGCGCACTGGCAGTCGACAAGAGTCAGTCTTGCATTTAGCAAATCGCGTGCTTACTCATTTTGAACACATTCAAGAATTGAAAAACGCTACGATCGAAGAAATGGTGGCGATCAATGGCATCGGACAAGCAAAAGCGGTGCAATTACTCGCAGCAGTCGAACTTGGTCGGCGTTTGTCTTCAAAACAAACCGATACAAAATTTACCATTCGTTCGCCAAAAGACGCCGCTTCTTATTTAATGGCGGATATGACCTCGCTCAAGCAAGAACATTTTGTTGTGTTATTCCTCAATATTAAAAATCAAGTTATGCACAGACAAACAATTTTTGTTGGCAGCTTGAATGCTTCTATCGTTCATCCTCGAGAAATCTTCCGTGAAGCGGTCCGTCGTTCTACAGCTTCAATTGTTTGCGCACATAATCATCCGTCTGGTAATCCAGCACCTTCCCCTGAAGATATTGAAGTCACCAAACGACTAGTTGAAGCGGGCAGTATTATTGGGATCGAATTACTCGATCACGTTATAATTGGTGACCACCAATTCATTTCGTTGAAAGAAAAGGGGTTCATGTAGCACTGTTTATTTTTTTTCTTTTCGTCTATAATGATTGGTATTGTGTCTTCGCAATTGTAGAGGTGCAGCTGTTTAAAAGAAGGGACGAAAAACTTTGTTTGGATTTGGTTCAAAAGATGTTGGAATAGACTTAGGTACGGCAAATACATTGGTGTATATTAAAGGCAAGGGTATTGTTCTTCGCGAACCTTCTGTTGTCATTAAAAATAAAACGACTGGCGAAATTGTAGCAGTCGGTAGCAAAGCTAAAAATATGATGGGGCGTACAGCAAGTTCGATTATTGCTGTGCGTCCAATGCGTGACGGCGTGATTGCCGATTACGATACGACGTTAACGATGATCAAGTATAATCTTGTTGAAGCGTTTCGAGCAGTCGGTAGTAAATGGAAAACAGGGACGGTCATGATATGTGTTCCTTTTGGCATTACTTCAGTGGAACAACGAGCAGTATTAAATGCTGCTCGTTCAGCTGGAGCGCGTGAAGCTTATACAATTGAAGAGCCTTTCGCTGCGGCGATTGGAGCAGATTTGCCAGTATGGGAACCTGTTGGCAGTATGGTCGTCGATATTGGGGGCGGAACTACGGAAGTCGCGGTTATTTCACTAGGTGGAATCGTTTCGAGCGAATCGATTCGTGTTGCTGGAGATGCTTTGGATACAGAAATTATCCAGTATATCCGTAAAGCCTATAAAGTGTTAATTGGCGAAAGAACGGCTGAAGCACTCAAAATCGGCATCGGTTCTGCGGCTATTATGGAAGCCTCTGAAAAAGATGTGTCTATGGAAATTCGTGGGCGTGATTTAGTAACAGGATTTCCGAAAACCTTACAAATCACGGCTGGTGAAATCGCAGAAGCGTTGAGCGAACCAGTAGCTGATATGTTAGCCGGGATTAAAGCCGCGCTTGAGAAAACGCCGCCTGAATTGAGTGCAGATATTATCGAAAACGGGATGGTGTTGACCGGTGGAGGAGCATTACTTAAAAACCTCGATCGTGTGATTTCAAGGGAAACATCGATGCCGGTATCTATCGCTGAAAATCCATTAGACTGTGTTGCACTTGGCACAGGCAAGGCGCTTGAGAATAGGGACAAATTCCGACGTCAGTTATCAATTAAATAAGGAGGATGGCAATATGCCACAACTTTTAACAAACAAGCGGCTTATTTTGCTGCTGTTGGGTGTCATCCTGCTCGTTGCACTAATTTCTTTTTCGCTCCGTGATCGCGACAATGTGTCACTTCCGGAACAAATTATAAAAGATGCTGTTGGAGCCGGGCAGTCGGTATTTTCACGACCTGCTCATTTTGTAACTGGAATTTTTGATAATGTGGATTCGTTACTGAATACATTTGAAGAAAACCAGCATCTGAAAACGCGCTTAGAAGAATTTGCGGGTGTGCAGGCTGAAGTAAAGGACTTGCGTTCTGAAAATGAAGAACTGAAAAAAATTGTTGGAAAAGAAGAAGATTTACGAGATTTTAACCCGATACAAGCAACTGTTATTGCGCGGAACCCCGATCAATGGGAAGAAAAGTTGATTCTAAATCGTGGTGCCAACCAAGGTGTTAAACCAAACATGGCGGTTATGACCGCAAGTGGCTTAATCGGCAAAGTGACGTTAACAACGCCGACTACTTCGACGGTGGAATTGATTTCGACGCTTAACCCGAACTACCGTGTTTCAGCGATGGTTGTTGGTGGGGCGAAAGATGTTTATGGACTTATTGAAGGGTACGATGCAGAGCGACACGAATTATTATTAAAGCGCATTGATGCGAATATTGAATTGAAAAAAGGCGATCAAGTGATATCAAGTGGGCTCGGCGGGATTTTTCCGAAAGGTGTTTTAATTGGAACAATTACTGAAGTGACAATTGATGAGTTTGGTTTAACGAAGCTTGCTTACGTGAAACCAGCAGCCGACTTTTCTCTTTTAAACCACGTTATTATTGCAGACCGACTGATGCCGGAAGTGGACGGTGAAGACAATGGCGTGACAGGAGACGATGAATCATGATTCGTTTCCTTATCCCGTTGATCTGCCTCGTCCTGTTTTTCATGGAACCGGTTTTTGGTCTTTTCTCACCATTAAATATTGGTGGCGAATTGAATTATATAGTCCCGCGTTTTCTAATAATGTTTTTGATATTTCTAACGCTTTATTATGATTTAAAACATGCTATGTTTTATGGATTATTTTTCGGGCTCTTGTATGATGTCTTTTACATTGATATTATTGGATTATATTCTTTTCTATACCCGGCCACTTGTCTGGCTGCAGCAGCTGCATTCAAAAGAATCCCTCGGAATTTATTGACAGCGACCCTGCTGACGCTCGTTTTATTGGCATTGTTCGAGTTTTTGCTTTACCAATTCTTCCTGCTTATTTCATTTACGGGAATGCCGCTTGGCACATTTATCACAACAAGGTTATGGCCAACGATGATCGCCAATTCTATTTTCTTGGTGATGCTTGGCTGGATTTTCAAGTCGGTAATTGTCACGCAATTATCAGAGCGTGACAATAAGATAGGGTTATATTAATGAAAGCGCAGGTGACATTTTTTTGAAGAATCTCGTTAATATTAAAGGGAAAAATAAAGGACTTGTGCTGTATCTCGATGATCAATGTGCATATTCTGAGTTGTTGACCGAGTTAAAAGCGAAAGTATCGGATCCTGCGCTAGACAGTGATACCGAAGTGATGGTGCATTTAAACAAACGTTATTGCACGGATAGCCAAATTCAAGAACTTAGCGAAGTAGTTGCGACAAACCCTCATTTAAAGGTCGTTGGAACAACGAGCGATATTTTAACTGTTGAAGAATGCGAACAAAAGATCATTGAAAGCCAGTCGGAAACGTATGTCGGCATCGTTAGATCTGGACAAGTGATCAAAGCTGAAGGCGACTTGGTCGTTATTGGTGATGTCAACCCGAATGGTCGCGTCGAAGCAGGCGGCAGTGTTTATGTGCTAGGTCGCTTAAAAGGTGCAGCGCATGCCGGAACAAAAGGCAATCGCGATGCAGTCATTGCGGCATCATGGCTAGAAGCAACACAATTAAAAATTCACGACGAATTAGAAACAATGACAGACGAATTGTCTAGTTTATCTGAACAACCGGAAATGGAATGTGCATATTTACATAAAAATGGCACCATCATCATTGACCGTTTACAGGAATTGCGGTTTATCCGTCCGCAAATTTCAACGTTTAAAGGAGGAAGCTAGTGTGGGAGAAGCTATCGTAATTACATCAGGTAAGGGAGGCGTCGGTAAAACGACGACAACCGCCAACCTCGGCACTGCATTGGCCCTTCAAGGGAAAAAAGTATGTTTAATCGATACTGACATTGGATTGCGCAACCTCGACGTTATTTTAGGACTCGAAAATCGCATCATTTATGATTTGATTGACGTATTAGAAGGTCGTTGCAAAGTTCACCAAGCGCTTGTGAAAGACAAACGTTTTGATGATATGCTTTATTTATTGCCAGCAGCGCAAACTGCCGACAAAAATGATGTCAATCCAGAACAGATGAAAGAGCTTGTGACAGAACTGAAAAAAGACTACGATTTCGTCATTATCGATTGCCCAGCCGGCATCGAGCAAGGCTATAAAAACGCTGTAGCGGGAGCAGATCACGCGATTGTCGTGACAACTCCTGAAATTTCAGCAGTTCGCGACGCTGACCGCATTATCGGTTTGTTGGAACTTGAAGAAAACATCGATGCACCACGTTTGATCATTAATCGCATCCGCCCGCATTTGATGAAAGCGGGAGAAGCGCTTGATGTGAACGAAATCACGACGCATTTGTCGATCGATTTACTGGGCATCATCGCAGACGACGAGCGCGTCATTTCAAGTTCAAACAAAGGTGAACCGATCGTTATGGACCCGTCGAACACCGCTGCACTTGGCTACCGCAATATTGCGCGCCGCTTGCTAGGTGAATCGGTTCCATTGATGAGCATGGAAAAAGCACCGCCAAGCTTGTTCACTAAAATCAAAGCAGTCTTTACGAAATAAAATATACGGAGCCTTCGCTATTATAGCGAAGGCTTTTTTAAAACTTTTAGGAGGTGTGGAATGAACGATTTTGTACTTGTGCAAATGGTTGCTGCAGAACGATTACAATCTAGTCACGAATCAAAACATACAGTTTTATCCGAGTTGAAAAATTCTTTAGCAGGAGTGAGCGGTGAACAACGTACGGCCGCTTTGTTGAATAGAGAGTTGGATTTAGTGGGGGATGTTGTTGTATTGAGCGATGTCCATATTCCTTATAAAGACGGCTCTGTGCAAATTGATGTGCTATTGATTCATGCAGATTGTGTATGTGTATTAGAAGTAAAAAACATGATTGGAGAATTTTATTTTGATTCGGTCAATTTCCAGTTTCACCGAGTTGTCGACGGACGCAGAGAAGGCATGCGCAACCCAGAAGCTCAATTGCATCGCGCGGTAAAAGCGGTTAGTGGATTTTTAGGTGTTCCGGTTCATGGCGTCATAGTTTTAACGAGTCGGTCTGGAAAAGTAGTCGAAGCACCAAAACTTTATCCGGTCGTCTCACTCGACTACTTGCCGTTTCATTTGGAGAAGTTGGCTAATAGATCCGAGCTTTTTGATGTAGCAAAGCTAACGAGCATGTTAGAAAAGTTACCTCCGCAAAATTTTAGTAATTCATGGCTTACGCGTCACCAGATTGGGTTAGATTCCTTAAGACTCGGTGTGACCTGTCCAACGTGTCGCACTTGTTCGCTTATCTGGCGAGACCGAAAATGGCATTGCAAGTCTTGCGGCTTTCATTCGCGAGATGCTCACGAAGTGACGCTTCAAGAATATGCTTTGTTGTTTGGAAGGGATCTCGACACGCGACTTGCATACCGGCTACTTGGAGTTGAAAATAAATATGTGTTGTATCGGTTGCTTGAAAAGTCAGCGCCGAAAAGCCAGACGCGTGGAAAAAGGCGAATTATTGAAAATCGAGAGCTGTTACGTGAGTATTTTAGTCGCGTTTATCGGTGACCGCACCTTAAATGGGCAAAAGCGCACCTCAAGAAACACGGACCGCACCTCACGCCCCCACATCCGCACCTCAAACAACAAAGACCGCACCTTGCGCCCACATAACCGCACCTCACAAACAAAACCTCACGCGTCACAATCAATTTCCCAAAACAGTACATTCCCTATTGACTCCACTAGTCGCCACATGGTATTATTCTAATGTTATGTTTGTAGCATATCATTGCTGCAACCGCTCGAATCAGGTTATTTTAAGAAGATGCTTCGGCAGATCACCTGAATAGGCGAGTCTTAATCTAGAGGAGGTGCAAGGATATGTACGCGATTATTGAAACTGGTGGAAAACAAATCAAAGTTGAAGCAGGCCAAGAAATCTATGTTGAGAAATTAACTGGAGAAGCTGGTGATGTTATCACTTTCGACAAAGTTCTATTTGTAGGTGGAGATGATACTAAAGTGGGTGTTCCTTTTGTTGAAGGAGCTACTGTTACGGCTAAAGTTGTAAAAAGCGGCCGCGCTAAAAAGATCACTGTTTTCACTTATAAAGCGAAAAAGAACTACCATAGAAAAAAAGGTCACCGTCAGCCATACACGAAATTGACTGTCGATGCAATTAACCTGTAAGAATGATACTTGTAACTGTAAAAGAAGCATCAAATCGCATTTCGTCCTTTGAAATGTCAGGTCATGCGGATTACGCTGAACACGGGCAAGACCTCGTATGTGCTGGAGCATCTGCTGTCTCTTTTGGAGCGGTGAATGCCATCATGGAGCTGACGGGAATCGAACCAGACATTCAGCAAGCAAATAGCGGCTTTTTAAAAGTCAGTTTTCCGAATAACTTGGATGAGAAGACGGATGAGCAGGTTCAACTGCTAGTGCGCTCTATGATTGTTTCATTAAAAACGATTGAACAAGACTATGAAGAATATATTAAAATAACCTTCACAGCTTAGGAGGTGGGACAGAATGTTAAGATTAGATCTTCAGTTTTTTGCATCTAAAAAAGGTGTAGGTTCAACGAGAAACGGACGTGACTCAGAATCTAAACGCCTTGGCGCAAAACGTGCAGACGGCCAAGAAGTTACTGGTGGTTCGATTTTATACCGTCAACGCGGTACTAGAATTTATCCAGGTGAGAACGTTGGACGCGGCGGAGACGATACACTTTTTGCTAAAATCGACGGAGTTGTTCGTTTTGAACGTTTCGGACGCGATAAGAAAAAAGTTAGCGTATATCCAGTTGCACAAGAAGCTTAATACAAAACGAAAAGGGCTGCTTTCGCAGTCCTTTTTCTTTTGATAATAATCGACGCAATTCACGAAACAGGTTAGACGCATTATTTTAGGAATTTACTGCGAATTATTGGTATACTGGAATAAGAAGCTGAATCGGGACGTGACTTATGGAAAAACCAATGACAGTGGCACAATCGCTTCGGCATGCGCGCCATGATTTTTTAAATGACCTTCAATTAATCAAAATGAATTTGGATCTTGGTCGTCTTCAAGAGGCGCAAGCGCTTATTCGTTCGTATGCCGAAGCGTCTATGCATGCCAGCAGGCTAGCCGACATCGGGTTACCGCTGACAGAGGAATGGTTGTTAACGGTTAATTGGCGCTTTCCTGGATTTAATTTTCACGTAGAGTGTCAGGCTGTTACAGCTCCTGCACATTTAGATGGCGAATTCCGACGTTTTTTAGATGATTTTGTAGAATTAGCGAAAAAGCATCTGAGTCCTTATCAAGTGTTTGATTGTGAAATGTTATTGAAATCCGATGCAGCGTTTTTTGAAATAAATATCAAGTGTTCGGAGAGTTGGCCGGACTTGAACATAGTGGAAGCAGATGGATTCACAGTACGAAAAGAGTGTAGCGAAGACAGCACAATGATTGCTGTTCGTGCACAGATGGAGGGATAATATGTTTGTCGATCACGTAAAAGTTTATGTTAAAGGTGGCGACGGCGGAGATGGCATGGTTGCTTTCCGTCGCGAAAAATATGTACCAAACGGCGGCCCAGCCGGTGGAGATGGTGGTAAAGGCGGGAATATCGTCTTTATCGTTGAAGAAGGATTGCGTACGCTAATGGATTTCCGTTACAAACGGATCTTTAAAGCAGATCGCGGAACACATGGCATGAGCAAAAACCAACACGGTGCCAAAGCAGAAGATACATTGATCAAAGTTCCACCAGGCACAGTTGTAAAAGACGTCGATACAGGCGAAACAATTGCTGACTTAGTTGAACATGGTCAAACTGCGGTTATCGCTAAAGGTGGACGCGGCGGACGAGGAAACTCACGTTTTGCAACGCCGGCAAACCCTGCTCCAGAGCTTTCTGAAAAAGGCGAACCGGGTTATGAGCGCAATGTCATTTTGGAATTGAAAGTATTGGCAGATGCTGGACTTGTCGGATTCCCAAGTGTCGGGAAATCGACGTTATTGTCAGTGGTTTCTGCAGCTAAACCGAAAATTGCTGAATACCATTTCACAACGATCGTTCCAAACTTAGGCATGGTTGAAACAGAAGACCAGCGCAGCTTTGTTATGGCCGATCTTCCTGGATTAATCCAAGGCGCTCACGAAGGAATCGGCCTTGGCCATCAATTCCTACGCCATATTGAACGCACGCGTGTTATTATTCACGTAATTGATATGTCTGGACTTGAAGGACGCGATCCTTACGAAGATTATTTAACAATCAACGAAGAATTAAAACAATACAATATGCGTTTAACAGAACGTCCGCAATTGATAGTGGCAAACAAAATGGATATGCCGGATTCTGAAGAGAATTTAGCGAAATTCCGCGAAAAATTACCGGAAGATGCACGTATTTTCCCGATCTCCGCATTGTCACGTAAAGGATTAAACAATTTGTTGTTCGCGATTGCTGATGTCATTGAAGTAACTCCAGAATTCCCATTAATGGGCGATGAAGAAGTTGATTCAGAAAGCACAGTATTGTACAAACACGAAACTGATGCTGATGGCTTTGATATTACACGCGGTCCTGATGGCGCATTTATCTTGTCTGGTTATGCGATTGAACGTATGTTCAAGATGACGGACTTTTCTCATGAAGACTCAATTCGTCGTTTTGCTCGTCAAATGCGCGGTATGGGGATTGATGATGCTCTTCGTGAACGTGGAGCGGAAAATGGCGACACGGTTCGCTTGCTTGAATTCGAATTCGAATTTATGGATTGATGCGGAGGTAGCTTGAATGAAGGATATTTCGGAACAACGCTATTATTTAGTGCGTGAAGACGTTTTAACAGAAGCGATGCAAAAAACGCTTGAAGTGAAAAGAATGCTGCAAAATGACCGCATTTCGATTATGGATGCCGTTAACAAAACAGGTCTTTCGCGCTCTGCGTTTTATAAATATCGTGACGCTGTATTTCCGTTCCATTCGATTGTCAAAGAACGGATCTTGACGGTTTTCTTACAATTAGAAGACCGCTCAGGAACGCTTGCGACACTTCTGCAAACAGTCGCTGAAAACGGCTGTAATATTTTAACCATCCATCAAACCATTCCGATTCAAGGGCGGGCGAATGTGACTTTGTCTTTGGATGTTACGGCGATGGACGGGAACTTGGACGTATTTTTGCAACAGCTGAAAAAACTCGATTTTGTCGAGTCGGCTGATGTGGTATCAAGCGGATCATCTTAATGGAGGAATGTTTAAATGACTGGACAAGCTATAAGTAAACGAATCTCATATTTAGGGCCGGAAGCGTCATTTACACACCTTGCGGCAACAAAAGTTTTCCCTGACAGTACCCTGGTGCCATTTACAACCATTCCCGAATGCATAGAAGCAGTGGTAGAAGGCAGCGTAGATTACGCTGTCGTCCCACTGGAAAATGCATTAGAAGGATCGGTACCATTAACCGTAGATTATTTATTCCACGAAGCCCAATTGTATGTGACAGCCGAAGTATTATCACCGATTGAGCAGCATTTATTGGTGCACCCGGAAAACCGTCACGCGGAATCATTTGAAGCGATTTATTCGCATCCGCATGCATTGGCACAATGCCACAAATATCTTTACTATACATATAAAAGTACGCCACTAGAGCAATATAGTTCGACAGCAGCTGCAGCTAAAATGGTATCTGAATTGCCAGAGCGTAATATTGCGGCAATTGGCAATGAATTCTCTGCCCAAAAATACGGACTGGATATTTTACAGCGCGATATTCATGATTTCCATTTTAACCACACACGCTTTTTCGTGTTATCAAAAACTAACCATAAGCTAGAAAATCCGCAGCATGAGGATCAGATCAAAACAACATTAATGATGACCTTGCCAGAAGATGACCGTTCAGGTGTTTTACACCAGATTTTGTCGGTTTTTGCATGGAGACGTTTGAATTTGAGTAAAATCGAGTCGCGGCCATTGAAAACGGGTCTTGGAGATTATTTCTTTATTGCGGATGTACTAGCAGATGAAAATGATGCGATGATGCGTGGTGCATTTGAAGAACTAACAGCTTTGGGTTGTACGGTGAAAACGCTCGGTTCGTATTACACTTATAAAAATTAAACGCAAAAGTCCCGCAGCATTTTTCGCTGCGGGACTTTTGTTATTCGAAATTTATTCGCTTTCCTCCAATAAAAATCCGCTCTTACGCATTGCGCTCACAGCTTGATCAAGTGTCGCAGTGTCTGGTGCGGTGATGGTGTGAAGATGTGTACCATCTGTTAACTCCAGTAAATAACTAGCGCCAGTATCGCGGATGCGTTTCATAAAAGCTTCAACTTCTTGAACGTTTGATACGTGAACACCCGCTGTTAATTCGCCGTAGACTGGATGCTCAATTGACACATCTTTAACGGTAACACCCGCTTCTACTAATAGTTTTAATTCGCTTTCAGTATCTTCAGCTTGGTGGCGACAAGCGATGCGTCGGCTCGCTTTTTCTGTCGTGCGATCAACTAAATACAAATAACCTTGGCTGGTTGCAATGATTTGTTCGCCTTTTGCTTTTAACAAAGTCATATCTCCAACAATCACTTGACGAGATACATTGGCAAGAGTGGCCAAATCACTGCCGGTTATTGGCTCATTTGACGTTTTGATTTTTTCTAGTAGAAACTGGCGTCGTTGTTCACCTAATAATTTTTTCATGTAAATCCCCCACTTATCGACTCGTTATAGCTATCTTATCATGTGCCGAACAACAGTGGGATTATTTCGTCTAAAGCACAGGGATATGCTATAATTGTTAAGTTGAATTAAAGGAGAGACTGTCCATGTACGATTACATAAAAGGCACGGTGACACGCGTAACGCCTGAATATTTAGTAATAGAGCAACAAGGAATTGGTTGGCAAATTTTTGCGCCAAACCCGTATTCATTTGGTACAGAAGATTTGCAAGTATTTCTTCATCATCATGTGCGAGAAGATGCTCAATTGTTATTTGGCTTTCCAACATTCGAGCAGCGAGAATTGTTTCGCAAATTGATTTCGGTTTCTGGCATCGGTCCAAAAGGTGCGTTAGCCATTTTAGCGAGTGGACAACCCCAACATGTTATTGAAGCGATCGAACAAGAAGATGAATCATATTTGGTGAAATTCCCAGGAGTCGGTAAGAAAACAGCTCGTCAAATGATTTTGGATTTAAAAGGCAAGCTTACCGAGTTTTTCGGCGAATCGTTAGGAGCAGAAGACACGAATAGCTTGTTAGCACATGACCGTATAGAACTTGAAGAAGCGATGCTAGCACTTGGTGCACTCGGTTATTCAGAACGGGAAATCAATAAAGTGAAACCACAATTGCGCGATTTGGATTTAGATACAGAAGGATTTATGAAAAAAGCGTTACAGTTATTACTCAAACAAAACTGATGAAAGGAGGCGAACGGCATGGAAGACCGCATTATAGATAGTGAAATTTCGGAATTTGATGATCGTTTTGAACAATCATTGCGACCTCAAATGTTGTCTCAATATATTGGGCAACATAAAGTAAAACACAATTTGCAAATTTTCATCGAAGCGGCAAAAATGCGTCAAGAAAGTTTAGACCATGTCTTGTTGTACGGGCCTCCTGGACTCGGGAAGACGACGTTGGCTGCTGTTATCGCCAATGAAATGGAAGTTAACGTTAAAATGACCAGCGGACCAGCAATTGAACGTCCGGGTGATTTAGCCGCAATCGTATCGTCATTAGAACCTGGTGATGTATTATTTATCGATGAAATTCATCGTTTAAATCGTGCAATTGAAGAAGTGCTTTATCCGGCGATGGAAGATTTTTGTTTGGATATTGTCGTCGGTAAAGGTCCGACAGCGAGGTCTGTAAGACTCGATTTGCCACCATTTACATTAATTGGCGCAACAACGCGTGCTGGTGCTTTATCGGCGCCGCTGCGTGACCGTTTTGGTGTGTTGTCACGACTCGACTATTACGACACGGAAGCGTTGACAGAAATCGTCATCCGTTCTTCAAAATTATTCGAAGCAGACATTGATCCAAACGCCGCTATTGAAATTGCACGTCGTTCTCGTGGTACGCCGCGTATTGCCAACCGTTTACTAAAACGTGTTCGTGATTATGCACAAGTTCGCGGCACCGGCACCATTACGATGGACATGGCAGAGCAAGCACTGGAAATGCTGCAAGTTGACCCACTGGGACTCGATCACATTGACCATAAATTATTAACGGGTATGATAGAACGTTTCCGCGGCGGTCCGGTTGGATTAGATACCATAGCAGCAAGTATTGGAGAAGAATCGACAACAATTGAAGATGTTTACGAACCTTACTTATTGCAAATTGGTTTTATCCAACGAACACCAAGAGGTCGTACTGTTACACAATTAGCCTACGAACACTTTAAAATGGAGATGCCTGAATGACAAAACTAACTGTAAAAACAAGCTTAAACATACAAGATTATGATTTTGACTTACCTGAAGAATTGATCGCGCAAACGCCATTACTTGACCGCACGTCAAGTCGGCTTTTGGTTATGAATAAAGAATCAGGAGCGACATCTCACCGTCATTTCCGCGATATAATCGATTACTTGCATAAAGGAGATACGCTCGTATTAAACGATACGCGCGTGTTACCTGCGCGTTTAATGGGTGTCAAAGAAGATACGGGCGCAAACATTGAATTGCTGCTATTAAAGCAAATTGAAGATGATGTGTGGGAGACTTTGGTTAAACCTGCGAAAAAAGTAAAAATCGGTACGGTCGTGTCATTTGGCGAAGGCTTACTGCGTGCAGAATGTACCGGTATTCTCGATCACGGTGGCCGTCATTTTAAAATGATTTACGCCGGTATTTTTTACGAGATTTTGGATCAATTGGGCGAAATGCCATTGCCACCGTATATTCGTGAAAAATTAGAAGACCAAGACCGTTACCAAACGGTTTTTGCTAAAGAACGTGGCAGTGCAGCGGCGCCAACTGCTGGACTTCATTTCACAGATGAATTGCTAGAAAAAATCCGTAACAAAGGCGTTAATATCACGTTTATCACGCTTCACGTGGGACTCGGCACATTCCGCCCAGTGTCGGTTGATTCGATTGAAGACCATGAAATGCATTCGGAATTTTACCGAATTACAAAAGAAACGGCTGAACTCATCAATGAAACAAAAAGAAAAGGTGGACGAATTGTGTCTGTTGGCACAACTTCGACCCGTACGCTTGAGTCTGTTGCTCAAAAATTTGACGGCGAATTACAAGAAGATAGTGGTTGGACAGATATTTTCATTTTCCCAGGCTATGAATTTAAAGCGGTTGATGGCTTGATCACCAATTTCCATTTGCCAAAATCCACATTGGTCATGCTGGTTAGTGCTTTATCAAGCCGAGACCATATTTTAAACGCCTATAACCAAGCAGTAGATGAACGCTACCGCTTCTTCAGTTTTGGAGATGCGATGTTTATTGAACCACAGAAAAAGGAGACTCACCAATGACAGCAGCAGTTACGTACGAACACATTAAAACCTGTAAACAAACAGGTGCACGACTAGGAATCGTCCACACTCCACACGGTTCTTTTGAAACACCGGCATTTATGCCAGTCGGAACGCAAGCTACCGTAAAAACGATGTCGCCAGAAGAATTAAAAGCAATGAACGCAGGCATCATTTTGAGCAACACATATCATTTATGGTTGCGTCCAGGTAATGATGTGATTAAAGAAGCTGGTGGATTGCATAAGTTCATGAACTGGGATCGTCCGATTTTAACAGATTCTGGTGGTTTCCAAGTATTTTCACTGAGTGAATTCCGTAATATTAAAGAAGAAGGCGTTCATTTCCGTAACCACATGAACGGCGATAAATTATTTTTAAGCCCAGAAAAAGCGATGCATATTCAAAACGACTTGGGTTCTGATATTATGATGGCGTTTGATGAATGTCCGCCTTTCCCAGCGACGCATGAATACATGAAATCGAGTGTTGAGCGAACTTCACGTTGGGCAGAACGTTGTCTAGAAGCGCATCAGCGTCCGCAAGATCAAGGTTTATTTGGTATTATCCAAGGTGGAGAATTTGAAGATTTGCGTAAGCAAAGTGCACAAGATCTTGTATCTCTTGATTTCCCAGGATACGCAATTGGCGGATTATCAGTGGGTGAACCAAAAGACGTTATGAACCGTGCGTTAGAATTTACGACGCCGTTAATGCCTGCGGACAAACCACGTTATTTGATGGGTGTGGGATCACCAGATTCGTTAATTGACGGAGCAATTCGGGGCATTGATATGTTCGACTGTGTATTGCCAACACGTATAGCCCGTA
The DNA here is from genome assembly GCF_001687585.2 of Planococcus halocryophilus. Lineage (GTDB taxonomy): Bacteria > Bacillota > Bacilli > Bacillales_A > Planococcaceae > Planococcus > Planococcus halocryophilus. The sequence continues at coordinate 1,418,705 of NZ_CP016537.2, forward strand.
ACGGTACATTGATGACAAGCACAGGGCGTTTGAACATTAAAAACGCAGCATTTAAACGTGATTTTGGACCAATCGACGAGAAATGTGATTGCTACACGTGTACAAATTATTCGCGGGCATATGTCCATCATTTAATTCGTGCCGATGAAACCTTCGGAATTCGACTTACTAGTTATCATAACCTGCAATTTCTGTTAAACTTAATGAGACAGGTGCGTCAAGCTATTCGTGAAGACCGCCTGGGAGATTTCCGCGAAGAATTTTTTGAAGCTTACGGTTTCAATAAACCCAATGCTAAAAATTTCTGAGTTTGAAAAAGAATAGAGAAAGTGAAAGGGGGAAATTGAATAATGGATACGTTAATTGCGTTATCACCTTTACTATTAATGTTCTTGTTGATGTGGTTTTTCATCATCCGTCCTGCCCAAAAGCGTCAAAAAGCAACTAAAAACATGCAGACAGAACTAAGACGTGGCGACCGTATTGTCACAATCGGTGGTTTGCACGGCCTAGTGGATGCAGTTGATGATGCAACAATCTACATCACTGTAGCTGATGGCACGCGCTTGCAGTTTGAGCGTCAAGCAATCGCACGCGTAGTGGAATCTGCAAAAGCAGTAATCTAAATGCAAAAGTGCGCCTTCGATTTAGAAGGCGTTTTTTTATTGAATAAATAATGTCCTTATTCTAAATTTTCCAGTTACGAGGTACAATAGATACAACATATCGGAAAGGAGTATTCGCATGACGAGTTATCCGGAACAATTTGAATTCGTTTTGCCAGCGCTCGAAAGTAAACGCAGTGAATTTCATCATTTCGATTATGATACCTTTACAGAAGAAGACTTATGGGAGTTTTGTGTAAAGAAAAAATGGCGTAAAAAAGATATAAACACCATGCACCTATATGAAATGATCAACGACATTATGGATATGACGGCATCTGACTTTTTAGCTTACCACCAAGTTGAAGAGTTAAAAAAAGCTCGATGGCATGATGACAGTACGCTTGAAAATATTCAACATTTGCTGCGGCCACTTAAAAAAAATAAATAGACATTTTTTATTAAGTAGACAGGTCTCAACTAGATTTTAAAAACACACATTTTTCACTCGATTCACCGAGTTGAATTTGACAGCTCATTACCGCTGTTTCATAATGATAGTGCTGTGTTTTTCACGACGAGGAGGAAATTTACATATGAAAGCAAGAGGTCGCATTATTGCCTTTTTCTTATTGGTTGTTTTACTGATAGGAGTTATTGGCAGCACGAGTTTACCAATCGCAAAAGACATTAAATTAGGGTTGGATTTGCAAGGTGGTTTTGAAGTGCTATACGAAGTATCAGCGCTTGAAGATGGCCAGGAAATTACGCAAGACGTGCTGACGGATACGACAAATGCGTTAATGAACCGAATTAACGTACTAGGTGTCAGCGAACCGGTTATTCAAATTGAAGGAGAAGACCGCATTCGCGTTCAATTGGCAGGAGTTGAAGATCAGTCTTCTGCACGTGAATTGCTATCGACTGAAGCGAACTTAACGTTCCGTGATGCTGAAGACAATTTATTACTTTCTGGTAATGACTTGAAACAAGGCGGAGCTACGGGAACTTTCGATTCTAATGGCAACCCAATCGTGACATTGGAATTAAATGACCCAAGTAAATTCGCTGAAATTACACAACAAGTTTCACAAACAGCGTCACCAAATAATGTGTTAGTTATTTGGCTGGATTTTGAAGAAGGTGTCGATTCATACGCAGAAGAGCGTTTGAAAGCAGATCCGAAATTTGTTTCAGCCCCGAGTGTGAAACAGCGAATTTCTTCGCCATCTGTTGAAATTTCAGGATCATTTACAGTAGAAGAAACGCAAAATCTGGCGGGTATTTTAAATGCCGGTGCGTTACCGGTTAGCTTAGAAGAAATTTACTCGACTTCTGTGGGTGCACAGTTTGGTGAACAAGCACTTGACCAAACTATGGTTGCAGCAGCAGTTGGTATTGCGCTAGTGCTGTTATTCATGCTCGTGTATTATCGTTTACCAGGTATGGTAGCAGTTGTTACGCTATCAGCTTATGTTTACTTGATACTGCTCGTGTTTGAATGGATTGGCGGCGTGTTGACGTTACCAGGTATTGCAGCAATTATGCTTGGTGTCGGGATGGCAGTTGATGCCAATATCATCACATACGAACGTATTCGTGAAGAAATGCGTACCGGGAAATCGATTAAAGAGTCGTTCCGAGTAGGTGCACGTTCATCATTCTCGGCGATAATTGATGCCAACGTTACGACTTTATTAGCAGCAGCGGTGTTGTTCTATTATGGAACTAGCTCTGTTAAAGGTTTTGCGACTTTACTTATTATCTCTATTTTAGTCAGTTTCTTAACAGCTGTTTGGGGGTCGCGTTTACTGCTCGGCCTGTGGGTCAACAGTGGTTTGCTCGACTACAAGCCTGGCATGTTTGGATTAAAAAAATCAATCATTCATACAAAAGAAGAAGGTTTAGAAATTACGGATCTATCTACACGTTTTGATCGCTTTGATTTTGCACGTAATCGCAATAAGTTTTTCTTAGCTTCGATTGTGTTGATCGTTTCAGGGATGGCTGTTCTTGGGGTGTTCCGTCTAAATCTAGGAATCGACTTCTCAAGTGGTACGCGTGTGGAAATAGCTTCAGAAGCTGCGTTAACAAAAGAAGAAGTACAAACTTTCTTAGATGGTGCTGGATTTGAAACAGACGATATTGTTATTTCAGGTGACGATTCCAATATCGGTGTTGCTCGTTTTGCAGAAGAATTTAGTCAAGAAGAAATTAATAACTTAAAAGCTGTAACAATGGATGAGTTTGGTGCAGAACCAAACGTGTCAACAGTGTCACCGACAGTAGGTCAAGAGTTGGCGAAAAATGCATTGTATGCATTATCTATCGCAGCTGTTGGTATTATCATCTATGTTGCATTCCGTTTTGAATGGCGAATGGGTGTCGCATCAATTGTTGCATTAATTCACGATGCATTCTTCATCGTAGCAGCTTTCAGTTTATTGCGTCTTGAAGTGGACATTACCTTTATCGCAGCTGTCTTAACGATTATCGGTTACTCGATTAATGATACCATCGTGACGTTTGACCGAATTCGTGAAAACATGAAGCGCATGAAGAAAATTGACACTGTCGAGCAACTAGAAAAAGTGGTCAACGTATCACTTCGACAAACGCTAGGTCGTTCGGTTAACACAGTGATGACAGTGTTATTAGTAGTGATCGCTTTATTAATCTTTGGTGCACCATCAATCACAAACTTTTCGATTGCTTTACTAATCGGTTTAATCGCCGGTACGTATTCTTCGATCTTTATCGCCGCTCAATTATGGTTGATATTGAAAAAAGGTGAGTTGAATAAAAAAGGTCCAATCGATATCGAGAAAAAAGAACAAGAAAACAAATGGGGTTCTGACGAGCCGGTTGTTTAAGTTTGAAATAGAAATGGAACAGGGTATAGTTAGATTGACCCTGTTCTATTTTTTTAATTGAAAGGAGAAATGACAATGAAATTACAATGGCTACTTTTAATTGGACTCGTTTTTGCAGTAATTATTGCCGTATTTGCCGTTGTCAACGTTGACGAAGTACCGGTCAATTATGTATTCGGAGAAGCCGAATGGCCGTTAATCTTGGTGATTTTAGCTTCTGCACTTCTTGGATTTTTACTCAGCAGTGTGTTGGCGATTATGCGCAATTACCAAATGCAACGTAAAGTTAAAGCGTTGCAAAAAGAAATTGCTGTAAAAGAAACGCTAATCGCGACTCAACAAAACGAAATTGCTGCTTACCAAAAAGCGGGCGTAGAACCGGAAGCTCAAATTGTAACAAGCGAAAAACCACCACAAGAATCAACCGAAAATACAACTAAAGAAGAAATCTAAAAAATGAACCTTTCGATGGAGACATCGAAAGGTTTTTGTCTGTGATTTTTTACTGTATAATGAATCGGTGAGGAAGTGAATTCGATGATAGAATCTAAAAAAAGATGGCGTTTAACAACGCCAGATGAACAACAAGTCCAAGACATCCAGAACGAATTGAATATATCATCTGTGCTAGCTAAAATTTTAGTGACGCGTGGTTTAAACACAGCTGAAGCAGCCCGCGCATTTATGAAAATGGACGTTAGCGGTATGCATGATCCTTATTTGATGAAAGATATGGACATTGCCGTTACGCGTATTCGCGAAGCAATCGACAAACAAGAGAAAATTGTGGTTTACGGTGATTACGATGCGGATGGTGTCACGAGCACAACCGTTATGATGACTGTGTTGCAAGATTTAGGGGCCGATGTGTCCTTTATGATACCGAATCGTTTTAAACATGGGTATGGACCCAATACTGAATTGTTCCAACAAGCTTTTGACAACGGAACAAAACTAATCGTCACTGTCGATAACGGCATTTCAGGCATCGAGCAAGTTGATTTTGCCAATGGCTTAGGAATGGATGTTATCATCAGTGACCACCATGATATTGGAGACCAATTACCAAATGCATTAGCGATTGTTCACCCGCGTCATCCCGAAGGACATTATCCTTTTGGCGAACTGGCTGGAGTCGGAGTCGCGTTTAAAATGGCACATGCGCTATATGAAGAAATTCCAGATCATTTGATTGAGTTGACAGCGATTGGTACAGTGGCCGATTTGGTTCCGCTACATGGAGAAAACCGATTGTTTGTTAAAGAAGGATTGGCTGCATTAATTGATTCACCGAGTCCTGCGATTGGAGCTCTTTGTGAAGTAGCTGGCGTCAAACAACAAGACATAACAGAAGAAACAATTGGCTTTATGTTTGGGCCGCGTATTAATGCTATTGGTCGTCTGCAAGATGCAGACCCAGCTGTACAAATGTTCTTAACAGAAGACCCAGCAGAAGCACGTTCATTGGCTTCTGGGCTTGATGTGTTAAATAAAGAGCGCCAAGCAATTGTGAAACAAATAACAGAAGAAGCGATGCAACAAGTGGAACAGCGTTATCCAGATGGAGTACCACACGTTATCGTTGTCGCGCAAGAAGGTTGGAATCCTGGCGTAGTTGGGATTGTGGCATCAAAACTGACAGAGAAATTTTATCGCCCATCGATTGTGTTGTCGTTAAATCAAGAGAACGGCAAAGCAAAAGGTTCAGCTCGAAGCATCGATGGCTTTCATTTGTATAACGAATTAGCCAAAAACAGAGACATTTTACCGCATTTTGGCGGACATCCAATGGCAGCAGGTATGACTCTTGAAGCAAGTGATGTGGATGAGTTGCGCGAGCGATTGATCAAGCAAGCAGAAACAACTTTAACAGCAGATGATTTACTGCCTGTTGTGGATATTGACATTCCGCTTCGTTTAGACGAAATCGACATTACAGCGATTGAATCGATGCGCTCACTTGCACCGTTTGGTATGGGCTTTGCGAAACCGAAGTTTTATCTTGAAGGCGTCCACGTGTCGTCTATTCGTAAAATTGGCGCTGCTTCAAATCATTTGAAAATGGAATTGACGCAACACGCTGCAACGCTGGATGCAGTTGGCTTTGGGCTCGGTTCTGTGGGAGATGAATTAACACCAGATGTTAAAATTGATGTGATTGGTGATTTGCAAGTGAATGAATGGAACGGACGCAAAAAGCCGCAACTAATGGTGGAAGATGTTCGTACAGACCAATGGCAATTATTCGATATTCGCGGCATTCGCCAAGTATCTCGTTGGTCGAAATTGATCCCACAACAAAACCAAGTGTTTTTAGCTTTTAAAGAAGAAACACCTGCATTATTTCAATCATTTTTGCCACAGCCAATTTCTACAGTTGCTCAATTAAATGCTTTACCAGATAGCAAAGACCATTTAGTGCTGTTGGACTTACCAGAGTCTGAAGAGCAATTGGCTGAAGTGTTATCGAAGTTAAAACCAAAACGCATTTATGCGCATTTTCATGCCAAGGATTCTCAGTATTTCGAGCAAATTCCGACGCGTGAACAATTTAAGTGGTTATTCGCTTTTATTAAAAAGCGGGGGTCATTTGATTTCAATAAACATTGTGACGAGTTAGCAAAACACAAAGGTTGGACACGAGATTCATTATTTTTCATGCTGCAGGTGTTTTTTGAACTTGGTTTTGTTACACTTAACAATGGTATTACCGAGATTGCGCAATCGCCAAGCAAACAGGATTTATCAGAAGCTCCGATTTATAAACGTCGTGAGCAGCAGATTGCCTTGGAGCAAAAGCTTTTGTATGCGTCTTTTAAAGATTTAAAAGAGTGGTTCGATACGAAAGTATCTGCCAAGGAGGAAGAAATATGGATTTAAAACAGTACATTACCATTGTTGAAGATTGGCCAAAACCAGGAATTCGTTTTAAAGACATCACATCGTTGATGGACAACGGAACTGCTTATAAGTATGCAACAGACAAAATTGTTGAATACGCAAAAACAGTAAATGCTGAAGTTATCGTAGGACCTGAAGCACGCGGATTTATCATCGGTTGCCCAGTAGCTTATGCACTTGAACTTGGCTTTGCTCCAGTTCGTAAAGAAGGAAAATTGCCACGTGAAGTGATCAAAGCCGAATACGGTCTTGAATACGGAACGGACATTTTAACGATGCATAAAGATGCCATCAAACCCGGTCAACGTGTATTAATCACGGATGATTTGCTTGCAACGGGTGGTACGATTGGTGCTACGATTAATTTGGTAGAACAGCTTGGCGGCATTGTCGTAGGCTGCGCATTTTTGATTGAATTGACTTACTTAGATGGTCGCAAAAACTTAGGTGGCTATGACGTCACGACATTAATGCAATATTAATATGAAATCTCTTTGCCTTTTGGTAAAGAGATTTTTTTCTACAATCTAGGGTATAGATACTGTAATGATGATAAAAGAGAGGTGTCTGGATGATGAAGTTGGAAAAAAATCACGATCCCCATTTAAATGCCGCATGGATTGACCAATTTTTGGACAATCGCACACCCCTAAAAGAAATAACCTACGAAACAGAAAAATATTTTAAAGCCATTAAAAAAGACTTTGCCACAAGTAAATATTCTCGGCAGAAAAAAACAATGGTGCAACGAATTTGGTCTTTATTTTCAGAGACATTTACGATAGAAGACGAACATCATTTCAACAGCGTTGTTTCGGGAAACGAGCTTTTTCCGTCATGGAAAGAACGGCTAGACCAAGAATACCGAAAGCTGGAGTCGACCATTACAGATCGCGTTACTGTTACCGATTTCGGTGCAATGGGAGATGGAATGACCGATAGCACAGCTGCATTTTATAGAGCATTTGGCAATGGAGCGGTGGAAGTAAAAGTTCCAGCAGGCGTTTATATAGTCAAAGGACTGCGTATCCCGTCATGGACACGACTCATTGGTGCCGGAAAAGGTAAGACTATTATAAAGCTTCATCCAGATGCACCGCGCAGGGCACGGTTACTGACCAACCGCAATTACATAAAAGGTAACCGGAATATTTCTGTCGAGCATTTGACATTGGACTGGCATGTTGAGCGTCTTGGTGATATTGAGAAAACAAGTACAGGTAATAATTACTCTAGTTGTTTAACTTACTCAAATCTTACGTATGGGTGGGTAAAAGATGTGGAAGGACTCAATCCTGGGTTGCACTGTTTTGATATTACTGCGCCGCTTTATAATTACGCAGGCGATGGTTTGCGAGGAAAAAACGGTAGCCAATTTGTTTGGCTTGATGGCGTGAGTGGTTCAGGATTTGGTGACGACGGAGTGACGACGCATCATAGCGATTATATTTTCGTGTCAAATTCTCATTTTAGTGACCCGAGTGGTCGAGCTCATAAAAAAGGGTTTTCTAATTCGAATGGATTTGAAGTGGACGATGGCTCCAGACATGTTTGGCTTGTCAATAACTCCAGTGCACGTTGCTTTGGTGGTGTGGAAATAAAAGCCCATGAGGATTCTTCTGCAGCAACAGGTGTCCATATATCAGGACATTTATCGGTACATGACAATCGCTCATTTAATTTCCGTCACATCGGTCATCATAAAAAAGATGATCCACAATCGTTATCAGCCTTTAATATTCGCGCTCAAAAGCTAGTATCAATCGAACCCACTGAAACAGCACTGTACAAATCCTCATCGCCTCGCTGTTTAGTGGTGTCAGGTTATCGTAATGTGGCCATTAACCGCTTTTTATTTAGTGGGGATCCAAATTATGACTACAAAAACAAGCCCGCTGTCGCTATTCAGTACCGAGCTACATGTGTTTCATTGACCAATGGCGTTATTGAAAACTTTACGACTGCAAATGCTGATGTGTCCATAGCTGGTGGCGAACAAAGTGCAAACAGTGTACGTGTAAAAAATCTTCTAAGCATTGCCTCGGCAAAAGAAGCGGTACTGGTGGGAGAAGAGAGCGGTTTAGTTCATTTAGAAGAAATTCGAAAACGAAGTAATCTGTTTCTTTAATCAATCGCTAATATGCAAGGTATAAAGAGCTAACTTTTGATTGTTTGTCGAAATTTGACGAAAATTACATTAAAGTCTCGTTAAATGGCTATCAAAGCTTTACATTTGACTACATTCCTTTTTATAATAGATAGATATACTTTTGGAAAAAATGAAAACAAGGTGGGCAATTATGTCTAAAGATCAAGTGAGAACAGCTGAAGATGTATTCGAAATGGTTGCGTCTTATATGAATGCCGATCATGTACAAACGATTAAGAAGGCATATCAAGTTGCGTATGATGCCCATATGGGACAATTCCGTAAATCGGGAGAACCATATATTGTGCATCCGGTTCAAGTAGCAGGCATCTTAGCAGATTTACAAATGGATCCTGCCACAGTGGCAGCAGGCTTTTTGCATGATGTAGTTGAGGACACAGAAGTCAGCCGTGAAGACATCGTCCATGATTTCGATGAAGAAGTAGCAATGTTGGTTGATGGTGTAACCAAGTTGAGCAAGATTAAATATTTATCAAAAGAAGAACAACAGGCGGAAAATCATCGGAAAATGTTTGTTGCTATGGCACAAGATATACGTGTCATCTTGATCAAACTCGCTGATCGACTGCACAATCTTCGTACACTTAAATACCAGACTGTCGAAAAGCAACGCATCAAAGCTAATGAAACACTGGAGATTTTTGCCCCGATTGCGCACCGCCTTGGAATAAATACCATTAAATGGGAATTAGAAGATACAGCGTTGCGTTATTTAAATCCGCAACAATATTACCGTATCGTCAATTTGATGAAAAAGAAACGGACCGAGCGGGAAGATTATTTAAATAAGGTCATGGGAGAGGTTCGCGTACAACTCGACGAAGTCGATATTAAAGCGGATCTATTTGGGCGGCCAAAACATATTTACAGCATTTATCGTAAAATGGCGATTCAAAACAAACAATTCAATGAAATTTATGATTTGTTGGCCGTTCGTATTACGGTAGAAAGCATTAAAGATTGCTACGCTGTGCTCGGGATTATTCATTCAACATGGAAACCGATGCCGGGTCGTTTTAAAGATTATATTGCAATGCCAAAACAAAATTTATATCAATCGCTTCATACAACCGTTATCGGACCACAAGGCGATCCGCTAGAAGTGCAAATTCGTACAGAGGAAATGCATCGCATTGCCGAATACGGAGTTGCTGCACACTGGGCCTATAAAGAAGGCAAAATAATCGACAAACCAAAAAGTTCGGTCGATTCTCGTTTGTCGTGGTTCCGTGAAATCCTTGATTTCCAAAACGAGTCTGACAATGCGGAAGAGTTCATGGAATCTTTAAAGTACGATTTGTTTTCAGACATGGTTTATGTTTTTTCACCTAAAGGCGATGTTATAGAAATGCCTGCAGGTTCTTGTCCAATTGATTTCGCTTACCGAGTTCACTCGGAAATTGGCAATAAAACCATCGGCGCGAAAATAAATGGAAAAATGGTACCGCTCGATACCGAATTGCATACTGGAGACATTGTAGAAATTTTAACTTCTAAGCAGTCTTTCGGACCAAGTCGAGATTGGTTGAAAATTGCTAAGTCAACGCAAACCAAAAACAAGATCAAGCAATTTTTCAAAAAACAATTGCGTGAAGACAATGTGCAAAAAGGTCGAGAACTGATCGAAAAAGAAATTAAAGCACAAGAATTCCCGCTGAAAGAAGTATTAACAAACGAAAATATTAAACGAGTTTGCGAGAAATTTAACTTTGCGGGCGAAGACGATATGTACGCGGCAGTTGGCTTTAACGGCATTACTGCACAACAAGTCGTAAACCGTTTGGCTGAAAAAATGCGTAAAAAGCGTGAGCAAGAAGAAGCGATAGAAAAAATCACTGTTGAAATGAAATCCAACACGCCGAGAAAGCAAACGGAATCAGGCGTCATTGTAAGAGGAATCGACAATATGATGATTCGTCTGTCAAAATGTTGTAATCCGGTACCAGGAGATAACATTATCGGGTTTATTACAAAAGGTCGCGGCGTTTCTGTTCACCGCACCGATTGTCCAAACATCCACTCGGGTGAAAACGATCGACTCATTCCTGTTGAGTGGGAAAATGAAGGCACACCGGACAATAAATCTTATCAAGTAGATATAGAAGTTCAGGCGTATGACCGAACTGGTTTGATCAATGAAGTGATGCACGTGGTTAGTGAAGCGAAGACAACAATTACGGCAGTTAGTGGACGAGCAGATAAAGATAAAATTGCTACCATCAACTTATCGATTTTAATCGGGCATATCTCACATTTGAATCGAGTCACTGAAAAAATTAAATCAATTCCGGACGTTTATTCAGTCCAGCGCGTAACGAATTAAGGAGGCAACATGAGAGTAATCTTGCAACGCTCTAAACAAGCATCAGTGACAGTTGACGGTGAGAAGACCGGTGCGATTCGCTCAGGTTACGTCTTGCTTGTTGGCATCACTCATGAAGATACAGAAAAAGATGCTGACTATTTGGCTGGGAAAATTGCACAACTTCGTTTGTTTGAAGACGAAGAAGGCAAAATGAATCGGTCTATTCTCGAAAATGGCGGCGAAATCTTATCAATTTCCCAATTCACATTATACGGTGACACTAAAAAAGGACGACGCCCAAGCTTTGTCGCAGCGGCTCGTCCGGAAGTAGCCGAACCGCTTTGGCAGGAGTTTAACAGAGCGCTTGAAAGTCATGGACTAGTTGTCGAAACTGGCGTTTTTGGTGCCATGATGGATGTTCAGTTAGTCAATGACGGCCCAGTGACAATTATGTTGGAGTCAAAATAGCATATTTGGAGAGAAGTACAAGGTGAGTTTGCCTTGTGCTTCTTTTTTTGTTTGTTATGGAGAGAGGATATGCGCGGTTGGAGATGGGATACGCGCTTTCCGCGAGAAATACGCGCGGTTGGAGATGGGATACGCGCTTTCCGCGAGAAATACGCGCGGTTGGAGATGGGATACGCGCTTTCCGCGAGAAATACGCGCGGTTGGAGATGGGATACGCGCTTTCCGCGAGAAATACGCACGGTTGGAGAAGGAATACGCACGGTGCACGAGAAATACGCACGTTCGCGAGAAATACGCGCGGTCGCCAAAAACCACAAAAAAAGCACGGAGGAATCTTCCTCCGTGCCACATGTTTATTCGGCTAATTTAGCATCAAAATAATTGATGATGCCCGTATAAAGGCCGAGCGCTGCTTGTTCGCGGAATTGCTTGCTTGTTAAGACGCGTTCTTCATTAAAATTGCTCAAGAAGCCAAGTTCAACCAGAACAGCGGGTTGCTTGTTCTCGCGAAGGACCAAGTAATTGCCGTGTTGAACACCACGGTCTTTTAAAGTCAGCTTTTTGCCAAGCTCTGAATTGAGGTGCTCGGCTAATTCTTTTTGGAAGTCGTGTTGGTAATAAGAAGTAAATCCGGAAATGCTGCTGTCATCGGTAGCATCGTAATGAATGCTGATAAAGGCATCTGCTCCAGCTTGATGACTACCAGAAACGCGTGTGCGAAGGTCGACATAAGTGTCAGATTGACGCGTCATGACAACTTCAGCGCCGGCAGCATTTAAATGATGAGACAAAATTTCAGCTGTTTTTAAAGTCAGTTCTTTTTCTTGTGTTTTGCGAACGCCTACTGTGCCACCGTCATTGCCACCATGACCTGGATCGAGGACGATAGTTAGACCGTTTAATGTGCCTTTTTTGCGGACGGTCGTTTCGCTTTGTTGTTTAGCAAATGCTTCTTCAGTCGAAACAACCCATTCTGCGACAAACGCGGTTTTGCCATCTGGCAATGACACTTGATACCAATCATCTTGTTTTGCAAGTACGGCTAATTTATCACCTGCATTCGCGCGACTAGCTACTTCAGAAGATGTGGTCGCTGCATTACGTAAGTTTGTACCATCTGTCAAAATGACGACCGATTCATTTAAGTCACTTTGGACTGTCTCAACCGTTTGATCAGACAATTGTCCATGAAACGCATAAACCCAGCCAATTTTGTCTTTAGCTAATTTGATTTCAACCCAATTACCTGCCATTGATAAGACTGGAAAGACTTGACCTTTTTGCACAGTATCTTGAATTTTTGAGCTCAAGTCAGGTTTTGAGCGAACATTTAATGCATTTACCACTACTTCAAAAGAGGAGACTTTAGAAATAGCTGTTTTTTTCTCTTCTTCTGTTGACTCTGTTTCAACAGGTGCTACGGTCTCTTCAGTCTCTTCAGCAAAACTAATGTATTGTTTTGAAACAAACCCGCGCGAATTGCGGAAGTTGATTTCAATCCATTCGCCTGCTGTACTTACGACTTCCGCTCGGTCGCCTGCGTTCATTTTCGTTAAAACGGCAGCCGATAAATCGGGTTGTGAACGAACGTTTAAGCCGTTAACTGAAGAAACGGCGGTTTGTCCAGCTGTTTTTCCTGCATCGCCACTTGTAGTCGTTAGCCACGAAGCAATCCAGCCTTCTTGCCCGTCAACTCGGACTTCCAACCACTCGCCTTGTTTAGATACGACAGATGCCGTTTGCCCTTGTTCCAAGTCACCAGTCACGCTATAAGAAAGTCCAGGACCTGACCGAACATTGACCGTTGTGCCGGTAATTTCCACGGTGCCGGTGTCGGCGAAGACGTGATTTTTATCTAACAACGGAAAGGTGGCAGCTATAATTAAAATAAATGAAATAATTGCAATTAACCCTTTGTGTTTCATGCCATACCCCCTATAGAAACTTCTCTTCAATAGTATCAAAAAACAACGCGCTTGTGTCAAAAAGGTTGACAAGCTCTCAGGGAGTTATTAAGATTGATTTATTATACTTATATATTTGCTGACGATGAAGAAAGTAATTGCATGAATTGGCTGAAAAGAGAGGGGAAGTCTCGGGCTGTAAACTTTCCTACAGACACCTGCGATGAATAACACTTTTGAGGCTTTTTTCTGAAAGGCGTATACCGCTTATTAGGAAAAAACGGAACCGGCCGTTACCCGGAATGAGAGGATGCGTTTTTTGCATCAACTAGGGTGGAACCGCGGAAGCTAATACAAGCTCTCGTCCCTTGCGTAAAGCAAGGGGCGGGAGCTTTTTTGTATGGAAAAATAAAGGAGTGAATCAAGAGATGAATATTCAAGCACCACGCGGCACGTATGATGTGCTGCCCGATCAATCAGCAAAATGGCAAGAAGTTGAACAAAAAATTAATGACTTGTGCAGACTTTACCAATACAAAGAAATTCGCACACCAATTTTCGAACACACGGAATTATTCCAACGCGGTGTAGGTGACACAACTGACATTGTTCAAAAAGAAATGTACACATTCCAAGACCGAGGCGATCGTTCATTAACGCTACGCCCTGAAGGAACTGCATCCGTCGTTCGTTCTTATGTAGAAAATAAATTATTCGGTATGCCCGATCAGCCGGTCAAATTATTTTATACCGGTCCCATGTTCCGCTATGAGCGTCCGCAAGCAGGACGCATGCGTCAGTTTGTGCAATTTGGCGTGGAAGCAATCGGTTCAAAAGATCCGGCAATTGACGCTGAAGTTATTTCACTCGCGATGGAAGTTTATCGCTCTGTTGGACTTAAGCAATTGCGTTTAGTGATCAATTCTCTTGGCGACACAGAAAGCCGCATTGCGCACAAAGAAGCATTGATTAAACACTTCGAACCTAGCATTAATGAATTTTGTAATGATTGCCAAACACGTCTAAAGAAAAATCCATTGCGTATACTGGATTGCAAAGTAGACCGCAATCACCCCTTAATGGCGACTGCACCATCACTTACAGATTATTTGAACGCGGAATCTCGCGCTTATTTTGAGGAAGTGCAATCATACCTTTCAAGCATGGATATTGAATTTGTCGTGGATCCGAATTTAGTACGCGGCCTTGATTACTATAACCACACAGCTTTTGAAATTATGAGCGACGCTGAAGGATTTGGCGCGATTACTACTTTAGCTGGTGGGGGTCGATATAACGGACTTGTCGAAGATTTAGGCGGACCAGATTCACCAGGAATTGGATTTGCGATGAGTATCGAACGCCTATTGTTGGCTCTTGAAATGGAAAAAATCGTCATCGGGCAATCAAATAACTTAGAAGTATACGTCGTCGCGATGGACGAAACGACAAAGAAAAAAGCCTTTGCAGTTGTTCGTGATTTACGCGTAAACGGCATTTCAGCAGATATGGATTTCACTGGTCGTAAAGTAAAAGCGCAGATGAAATCTGCTGATCGCAAAGGAGCTGCATTCGTCATCGTCATCGGCGAAACAGAACTAGAGAGCGGCAAAGTGGCATTAAAAGAAATGGCGACGGGTGAGCAACAGGAAATGTCATTCGAAGAAATCGCAGCAAGCTTATTGAAAAAGAAATCACTGGAGGAATAAATATGTCAAGAACGCATTATTGTGGGGAAGTCAATGAAACTGTCATTGGACAACGTGTAACATTAAAAGGATGGGTACAAAAACGCCGTGACCTTGGCGGGCTAATTTTTGTGGATGTTCGTGACCGCTCTGGAATTGTTCAAGTTGTCTTTAATCCAGAAATATCAAAAGAAGCAGCTGCAATTGGCGAATCGCTACGCAACGAATTTGTGGTGCACATTGACGGACTGGTAGTAGAAAGAGCAGCAGGTCAAATTAACGCAACGATGAAAACAGGGAAAATCGAAGTACAAGTAGATCATGCAACTGTGATCAATGCTGCAAAAAACCCGCCTTTCGCAATCGAAGATAACACAGATGTCAGCGAAGATTTGCGTTTGAAATACCGTTATTTAGACTTACGTCGCCCGGCGATGTACGAAACTTTCAAAATGCGTTCTGATGTCACCAAATCGATTCGTCGGTTCTTAGATGAAGAAGGATTTATCGAAGTAGAAACACCAATCTTAACTAAATCTACTCCAGAAGGCGCACGCGATTATTTAGTACCAAGCCGTGTTCATGACGGTGAATTTTACGCATTGCCACAATCTCCTCAATTGTTTAAACAAATGTTGATGGTTTCTGGGTTTGATAAATATTACCAAATTGCACGTTGTTTCCGTGATGAAGATCTTCGCGCTGATCGTCAGCCAGAATTCACACAAATCGATATGGAAATGAGTTTCCAGTCAATGGAAGACATTATTGGCATGAACGAGCGTTTAATGGTTCAAATGATGAAAGATGTGAAAAAAATCGACATCGAACCAACTTTCCAACGTATGAAGTACACAGAAGCAATGGATCGTTTTGGTTCAGACAAACCGGATGTGCGTTTTGGTCTAGAACTTGTGGATGTTTCTGATTTAGTGAAGGATTCAGCGTTCAAAGTATTTACTGGCGCAATTGAAAATGGCGGTCAAGTAAAATTGATTAATGTTAAAGGGCAAGCGGCAAATTATTCTCGTAAAGATATCGATGCATTAGGCACATTTGCTGCAGTTTACGGAGCAAAAGGCCTTGCTTGGTTGAAAGTGGAAGAAGAAGGCGTGAAAGGACCGATTGCTAAATTCTTCGAAGGCGAAGCAGCAACTGCCTTAACAGACCGTGCACAAGCAGAAGCTGGCGACTTATTATTATTTGTTGCAGATAAAAAATCGGTAGTCGCAGATGCGCTTGGTGCACTTCGATTGAAATTTGGTAAAGAATTAGGGTTGATTGACAGCTCGGTTTATAAATTCTTATGGATTACGGATTGGCCATTGCTTGAGTACGATGAAAAAGATGGTCGTTACTATGCAGCTCACCATCCGTTCACAATGCCGTTTGAAGAAGACTTAGACAAATTGGCAACAGATCCGCAAAGCGTTCGTGCGCAGGCTTACGACCTTGTGTTGAACGGCTATGAGCTCGGTGGAGGATCGGCACGGATTTATCGTCGCGAAATTCAAGAGCAAATGTTTGAAGTGCTAGGCTTTAGTAAAGAAGAAGCAAACGAACAATTTGGTTTCTTGATGGAAGCTTTTGAGTACGGAACCCCTCCGCATGGCGGGATTGCATTTGGTTTAGACCGACTTGTTATGTTGTTAGCAGGACGCACGAATTTGCGTGATACCATCGCATTCCCGAAAACGGCGAGCGCTAGTGATTTGTTAACAGATGCACCAAGTACGGTGTCGGGTACACAGCTTGATGAATTAAGCTTAATGCTGAACATTCAGAATAATAAATAATTTTAAAGTAAAACACTTGTCTAAATAAAAAAGCTGTGTTAATATACGGGTATAGAGAATCCTGATGTGTTCGTTTTAAGCAATTCGATTTTGACCCAACATTATGTCGTCGGGAGATCACATTTCACCATGGCTAACATGCCTTAACGGGAAGTTATAAGTGGTGAAGAGGTCACCCACCTGCTTTCAGCGGGTTCAAACGATGCGCAACAACAAAGACGGCACGATTGGGATTCTTAATAAAAAAATCATTTTTATCCCTTAGACAATTTATTGTTTAAGGGATTTTTTATGTGTATAATCCCTATTATGCGTATCAACTTTGAAAGGCAGTGGCTCTAATGTTACATCAGTTCTCGAGAAACGAGTTAGCAGTAGGAAAAGAAGGCATCGAGTTATTAAAAAATTCAACAGTGGCAATCCTCGGAATCGGAGGCGTAGGTTCATTCGCCGCTGAAGCATGTGCACGAAGTGGCGTAGGTACGATTATCCTTGTGGACAAGGACAACGTCGATATTACCAACATTAATCGCCAGCTTGTTGCCAATTTATCAACAGTGGGAAAATCTAAAGCAGGTGTGATGAAAGATCGCATCGCCGACATTAATGCCGAATGTAACGTCATTTCGTTGCACATGTTCTATACAGAAGAAACATGTGAAGAATTTTTCAGTTACAATCCCGATTATGTTATAGATGCATCGGATACGATGATTTATAAAGTTCATTTAATGGAAGAGTGCTATAAACGTGGCATTAAAATTATTGCGAGCATGGGAGCGGCGAATAAAACCGATCCAACACGCTTTAAAATCGCGGATATTTCAAAAACACATACGGATCCGTTGGCGAAAATAATCCGCAAGAAATTACGTCAATCTGGAATTCGTAAAGGTATTCCTGTTATCTTTTCAGATGAAAGCCCAATCATTGTTCGTGAAGATGTGGTGGAGAACGTGGGTAAGCCGGATGCAAGCATTCGTAAAGCGCAGATGCCGCCGTCCTCAAACGCATTCACGCCTTCTGCGGTTGGCTTGATCGCTGCGAGCTGGGTAGTTAACGACATAACCAAATCTATTCCGATTACACGCGTTCGCATGAATTAATTAGCAGCCGGCTCTATTCATGAGCCGGTTTTTCTTTGCGGTTTTATGAAAATGAAAAAGCCATTTCCAATTCAGGAAACAGCTTTTGTCTAAGTGCATTTATTTTTTATTCTTTCGGAAGCTTTTTAGCTTTTCATAAATTCCGGCGAATTTTTTTTCTTCCCCAGCAATAACCGGTTTGTAGAATTCAGCTTTAGTTACTTCTTTCGGTAAATAATCTTGATCTGCCCAGCCACCAAATGAACCTATTGGCGTGTCATGCGGATAGCGATAGCCTCCGTGTCCGAGCTCTGCGCTACCGGCGTAATGCGTATCACGCAAATGCATCGGGATGTCACCAACTTCACCTTTATTAATTGCACTGGTCGCTGCATCAATGGCTTTATAAGCAGAATTGGATTTTTCGGATAGGCACATTTCAGCAATCGCTTGTGCCAGTGGAATGCGGGCTTCTGGCAAGCCGAGACGATCAGCTGCTTGACACGCTGCAAGAACATGGCCGCCAACTGCGGGGTTTGCAAGTCCAATGTCTTCGTATGCCATGACGAGTAAACGGCGTGTAACGGCCGTTAAATCACCATTTTCAAGCAAGTGCGCCAAATAATACATCGCAGCGTTCACGTCGCTACCGCGTACTGATTTTTGTAAAGCAGATAGTAAATTGAAAAAGTGAGATCCTTTTTTATCACCAAACACACCAACACGTTTGATCATTTGCTCGATCATCTGATCTTCAACAATAAATTTACCGTCAATTTCATCTGAAGCAATAACAATCGACTCTAGCATTGTCAATGCTTTTCGGGCATCGCCGTTTGTGCCTTCTGCGATGCGCTCCACTTGTTTTTCAGAAATCTCGATTTGTTCGTTGCCGAGTCCTCGTTTTGGTTCGGTTAAAGCGGCGTTTAAAAGTTGAACGATGTCTTCGTGAGATAATCGTTTTAACTGTTTGATTTCACCGCAACGTGAACGAATCGCGGGATTAACATCGTGAAAGGGGTTTTCAGTCGTCGCGCCAATCAAGACAATCGAACCGCTTTCGACATGCGGTAACAATGCATCTTGTTGTAATTTATTAAAGCGATGGATTTCATCGAGAAATAACAACACTTTTCCAGTCATTCGAGCTTCGGTAACGACTTCTTCGACATCTTTCTTGCCAGAAGTTGTAGCATTCAAAGCGATAAAAGGTAAATTCGATGTCCCTGCGATAGCGTGAGCGATGGAAGTTTTGCCGATTCCTGGTTCTCCGTAAAGTAGCATCGACGGGACATGACCGTTGCTGATCATTTTATATAAAGCCGTATGCGGTCCAATTACATCTTTTTGTCCGACGACTTCATCAATGGTTCGTGGACGCATACGAAAAGCTAAAGGCTCGTTATGCATAAGAAAACTCCTTTCGTACATTCGTTCTATCAGTATAGCGTTTAGGATTTCAAAAGTCATTGCAAGTCCATTCGTGTCGAATTATGCTATACTGTTTTGAAGAATATACGCAGTTAAACCGGCGATTTTACGATGTATTATTAGCATTATTCTGTTAATAAAACTAGTCGCATGTAGTAAATTGTTCGATAAGAGTAAATTGGATTTTTTATCGAGAATAATTTATTTGTTTTAAACAAGTATTTATATAGTTAGCTATTTCTATTAAACAAGTATGGAGTAAACTAGCGGAGACTCCCGCGGGAAAGCGAGACAGTCAAGACCCTGCAGGAGCATAGCGACGAAGCGGCTTGGCGCTCGCCCGCAGGAAAGCGTAGCTAGTTTACGGAATACCAATCTTATGAAAATTATCAAACTTAGAGGTGTACTCATGAAAATTTCAACAAAAGGCCGTTATGGGCTTACAATTATGATCGATCTTGGAAAAAATTACGGTGAAGGTCCGTTACCGCTACGTAAAATCGCAGCACAAAATGACCTTTCTGAAGCTTATTTAGAACAATTAGTCGGCCCGTTGCGTAATTCGGGATTAGTTAAAAGTGTCCGCGGGGCATATGGTGGCTATATGTTGACACGCCACCCAAAAGAAATTTCAGCTGGAGACGTGATTCGTGTTCTTGAAGGACCTATTCAGCCAGTTGAAGGCATCGAAGACGAAAAGCAACCACAGCGCGAGCTATGGGTACGCATTCGTGATGCAGTGAAAAATGTCTTGGACACGACCACCATCGAAGATTTGGCTAATGCTGAAAACGATGAAACAGAAAACTATATGTATTATATATAAGGAGTTTGCAAATCATGAATCGAATTTATTTAGACCATGCGGCGACTTCGCCAATGCACCCGGAAGTGATCACTACTTTTTCTGAAGCGCTTGCCTCAGTTTATGGCAACCCTTCAAGCATTCATACAACTGGTAGAGCGGCGCGTAAAGTGTTAGACGATGCGCGTAAATTATTGGCTAACAGTATTCACGCGGATGACAATGAAATCATTTTTACAAATGGTGGAACAGAAGCTGATAACTTAGCAATTTTCGGCACTGCTGCAAAAAAGAATGGGAAACATATCATTACGACAGTTATTGAACACCATGCGGTCTTGCATGCTTGCGAAAAACTAGAGCGCGAAGGCTACGACGTAACTTACTTGCCAGTGGGCAAAAATGGATGCGTGCGAGCAGAAGACGTGAAAAATGCGCTTCGTGACGATACAATTCTAGTGTCGGTCATGTTGGGCAATAATGAGGTCGGAACGATTCAACCAATTGCCGAGATTGGTGAGTTGTTAAAAGATACAGAAGTGACATTCCACACTGACGCGGTTCAAGCGTTTGGTATATTGCCGATCGATGTCAACTTGTTAAACGTCGATTTATTATCGGTTTCTGCGCATAAACTAAATGGACCTAAAGGTGTTGGCTTTTTATATCAGCGTAAAGGAACGGCACTTTCTCCGCTTCTTTACGGCGGAGAGCAAGAACGTAAACGTCGCGCGGGAACGGAAAACGTACCGGCGATTTCAGCGTTTGCTAAAGCAGCAGAAATTGCGTTAGCAACGATGGAAGAAAAAAACTCAGTTTATGAGCAATATAAAACAATTTTCAAAGACGTTTTAGATAAACAAGGCGTTGACTATAAAGAAAATGGCAGTAATTCTATGCCGCATATTTTAAATCTCAGCATTTCAGGCATTGAAATCGAATCGTTTTTGATTAACTTGGATTTAGCGGGTATATCAGCTTCTAGTGGATCGGCGTGCACAGCGGGATCAATCGATCCTTCTCATGTGCTCGTTGCCATGTACGGTGAAAAGGCTGTTGAAATACGTAATTCCATTCGATTTAGCTTCGGCTTAGGATTAACGTCTGAAACCATTGAACAAGCTGCCGAAAAGACAGCGCAAATCAGCCAGCGTTTGGCAATAAAATGAAAAGGTGAATAAAATGACAAAAGCACCACAAGATACACGAGTTGTTGTCGGAATGTCTGGAGGGGTCGACTCTTCGGTTGCTGCGTATTTATTAAAAGAACAAGGCTATGACGTTATTGGTATCTTCATGAAAAACTGGGATGATACCGATGAAAATGGCGTATGTACCGCTACAGAAGATTATGAAGACGTCATTCGTGTTTGTAACCAAATTGGCATTCCGTATTACGCGGTTAATTTTGAAAAACAATACTGGGACAAAGTTTTCACGTATTTCTTAGAAGAATACAAAGCAGGTCGCACACCAAATCCAGATGTAATGTGCAATAAAGAAATTAAATTTAAAGCATTTCTAGAGCATGCATTAAGTTTAGGCGCTGATTATTTAGCAACAGGCCATTATGCACAAGTAGAGCACGCAGAAAACGGCGAAACGAAAATGTTGCGCGGCAAAGACAATAATAAAGATCAAACGTATTTCTTAAATCAGTTAGATCAACAGCAATTGTCGAAAGTGATGTTCCCAATTGGTCACATGGAAAAGAAAAAAGTCCGTGAAATTGCTTTAGAAGCAGGACTTGCAACAGCCATGAAAAAAGATTCAACCGGTATTTGCTTTATTGGAGAACGTAATTTCAAAGAATTCTTAGGTCAATACTTGCCAGCGCAACCGGGGCAAATGGAAACTTTAGAAGGCGTTAAAATGGGTTCGCATGACGGCTTAATGTATTATACAATCGGCCAACGCCAAGGGCTTGGCATTGGTGGGGCAGGAGATCCATGGTTCGTTATCGGTAAAGATTTAGAGCGCAACGTTTTATATGTTGGCCAAAATATTCATCATGACGCTCTTTTCTCAGATAGCTTAACTGCGGTAAACTTAAGTTTCACATCAAATACAGCACCAACGGGTATTTTGGAATGCACAGCAAAATTCCGTTACCGTCAGCAAGATGTTGGAGTATCTGTGGAATTTAAAGGCGAAAGAGCAATCGTCACTTTTGCAGAACCAGTACGTGCGATTACACCTGGTCAAGCTGTGGTTTTTTATGACGGCGAAGAATGTTTAGGCGGCGGAACCATCGATCACGTTTTTAAAAATGGTGCACGATTGGAATATGTAGGCTAATGGGAGAGACAGCAATGAATTATAACGAAATTGGTATACAAGCGTTACAAGAAGGCAATACAGAAGAAGCTATAAAAGCATTTACACAAGCAATCGAAGAAGAGCCGGAAAATCCGCTTGGCTATATTAATTTTGGTCATGTGTTAACGTCGATGGACGAAATCGATCGTGCAGAGCGCTTTTTTCAAAAAGCCATTACGCTAGATGAAACATCTGCGACGGCTTTTTACGGTTTAGCTAATTTATATTTCAATTCGGAGCGTTATTCAGAAGCATTGAAACTTTATGAAAAAACCTTGCAATACGAAATTGAAGGCGCGGATGCGCACTTCATGATCGGCAAATGTTTTGAAAAAATGGAACAGCCAAAACTAGCGCTTCCTTATCTTCAACGTGCAGTCGAATTGGATGAAACAGATGTTCAAGCGCGTTTAAGTTACGGCATTTGTTTAGCTTCGATGGAATTATTTGAACTAGCAGAACCACAATTTTTAGAAGTAATCCAAAGAGATCCGAATCATTCGGATGCACATTATAATTTAGGTGTTCTTTATGCTGTTTCAACAGATCGTAAAGAAGACGCTATGTATCACTTGAAACAAGCATATACGTTAGATGAGCGCAACGAAATGGCGCGTTATGCTTACGATATGATCGCAACAACTTTGGAATAGCTACAGGAAAAGGAGACGACAGACATGACCGGACAAATCGATTTATTTCAAGAAGAAAAACAATTTGTATTAGGGCGTCCTGTCGTCTCAATTTTTCATAATCCCCAAAATTTATTCTCCATCGCAAAAGTGAAAATCCAAGAAACCAACACCCCTTATACCGAAAAAGAAATCATTGTTTCTGGTTATTTCCCCATGTTAACTCTTGAAGAGCAATATCGTTTTACCGGCGTGGTAAAAAATCACCCGCGTTACGGTGTTCAATTTCAAGTAGAAACATTTACAAAAGAAGTGCCTGAAACTGAACAAGGCATTATTCATTATTTATCGAGTGATATGTTTAACGGCATAGGCCGAAAAACGGCTGAAACCATCGTTAAAAAACTAGGCAAAGATGCCATCAAAAAGATTTTAGAAGACCCAGATTCACTAGACAAAGTTCCGCGTTTATCTGATGACAAAAAAGATACCATTCGTGCCACGCTTCAAATGAACTTAGGACTTGAACGCGTCATGATTCAATTAAATGATTGGGGCTTTGGTCCACAAATCGGCATGCGGATTTATCAAGCGTACCGTGAAGAAACAATTGATATTTTGACGAAAAATCCATTTCAATTGATTGAAGAAATCGAAGGAATTGGGTTTCAACGTGCTGATGAACTAGGGATGAAGCTAGGCATTACAGGAAGTCATCCGGACCGTATTAAGGCCTCTATTTTACATATTCTCAACCAAGCTTCGTTATCGGATGGACATGTGTATGTTGATGCCAAAACTTTGATCCCGATGGTCAAAGAAATGCTTGAAGCGCGTCAACAAGCAGAAATTTCGATTGAAGCGATCTCCAAAGCAGCAATCGAATTAAATGAAGAAGGCAAAGTAGCGGGTGAAGAAACTCGGCTTTATTTGCCGTCGCTGTATTATTCAGAAGTGGGCATTGCGACTAAACTAGAAACTTTATTATTAGAACAGGAATCGCGTGCGAAATTCCCGAGTTCAGAAATTCGAAAAGCGCTTGGTGAAGCGGAAGAACGGCTCGGTGTTAATTATGCTGAAACGCAAATTGACGCAATCGAAAGTAGCATCAATTCATCGGTCATGATTTTAACAGGAGGACCGGGTACAGGAAAAACAACCGTCGTTCGTGGACTCGTAGAAATTTATGCCGAACTGCATGGATTGTCGCTCGATCCAAAAGAATATGCTAAAAAACAAGAGCCGTTTCCAATCATTCTCGCAGCTCCAACTGGACGTGCAGCAAAACGTTTGAGTGAATCAACCGAGCTACCAGCGATGACGATTCACCGTTTACTCGGCTTTAACGGTCAAGAAAAAGACGAAGAAACCGAAAAAGAAATCGAAGGCAAATTGATCATTATCGACGAAATGTCAATGGTCGACACCTGGCTTGCGCACCAATTGCTAAAAGCAGTACCAGAAGACGCACAATTGATTTTTGTTGGTGACCAAGATCAATTGCCGCCGGTCGGCCCAGGCCAAGTATTGCGTGATTTACTCGAATCAAAACGAATACCGACAGTCGAATTAACAGACATATACCGACAATCTTCAGGTTCATCAATAATAGAACTTGCGCACCAAATGAAAAACGGTCAATTGCCAGAAGACATTACAGTGAAAACGGCAGATCGTTCTTTTATTAAAGCTGGTGCTGATCAAATTCCTATAGTTGTTGAAAAAGTCGTAAAAAGTGCCTTGTCCAAAGGGCATTCGATTAAAGACATACAAGTGCTCGCGCCAATGTACAAAGGACCTGCAGGAATCGATGCCTTAAACCGACTCATTCAAGAAATGGTCAACCCAAATCCTGATGGCAAACGAAAAGAGCTGGTGTTTGGGGACATCACCTACCGAATTGGCGATAAAATACTTCAACTTGTCAATCAACCTGAAAGCAATGTTTTTAACGGCGATATGGGCGAAGTTGTTGCCATCATGAAAGCAAAAGAAACGGTTGAAAAACAAGACATGTTGGTTGCTTCCTTTGATGGAATCGAAGTTACTTACGAACGTAGCGATTTAAACCAATTAACATTAGCTTACTGCTGTTCCATTCATAAATCCCAAGGCTCGGAATTTCCAACGGTTATTATGCCAATTGTTCGAGGCTATATGAAAATGTTGCGCCGCAACTTGCTTTATACCGGCATCACACGAAGTAAAGACTTTCTCGTGCTATGCGGCGACCCAAGTGCCTTCCGTTACGGAGTTGAACGAACAGACGATACGCAACGCATGACCACACTGCAAAGCCGTCTAGCAGTCTCAACAGAAGAACCGAAAACCGACCAACAAATAAAGCAACACGAAGAAACAAAACAAAGCGGACCAGTAAGCTTAACAACCGAAAATGCCCACTCCATCCACCCAATGATCGGTATGGAAGGCATCACACCACAAAAATTTATGGAAGCATAAAAATTAGTTGTGAAGAAGATATTCCGCAAAATAGCTACGCTTTCCGCGGGCTTGCGCTGAACTAACTCGGGCTTGATGCCCGAGTGGATTTCAGCACTTCGCTTTCCCGCAGGAGTCTGCGCTATTTTGCTACATATCTTAAGATTTAACTTTTAGAAGAAAGAGCGTAAGGAGGCGACTCCTGGGGAGACAGCACGAGCTGAAGACCCTGGACTGAGCGCAGCGAGGGAAGCGGCTGAAGCCGTGCCCCCGGAAAGCGTCCGCCTGGAGCGATTTCTTCAAGTCACTATTGACATCACTCAAAGCTTTTTCTATAATTCAAATTAGACTGATAGACAAACACATTGATGGAGACAGTATAAAATCGCTTTCGGACAGAAACGGGATCCTCGGCTGAAAGGTCCCGACGACATTCGATTTTAGAAAGCTACTCCGGAGTGCAGCTAATTCCTGCCGTTGAACCGCGTTAAGGTGTTCGAGAGACACAAAGCCACCAGCTTTGTGTAACTAGGGTGGTACCGCGAAATAAAGCCTTCGTCCCTTTTTTGGGATGGGGGCTTTTTATATTGTAGAGGAGGAAAAACAGATGAAAAACTTGAAAGCAGAAGACATTAGACAAATGTATATCGATTTCTTTAAAGAAAAAGGTCACGACCAGGAGCCAAGTGCGCCGCTAGTACCTTTTGAAGATCCATCTCTTTTGTGGATCAACAGTGGAGTGGCTACATTAAAAAAATATTTTGATGGCCGTGTGATTCCAAATAACCCACGTATCGTTAACGCACAAAAATCAATTCGTACGAATGATATTGAAAATGTTGGGAAAACGGCACGTCATCATACATTTTTCGAAATGCTGGGGAACTTCTCGATTGGTGAATACTTTAAAACCGAAGCAATTCACTGGGCTTGGGAATTCTTAACAGACGACAAATGGATCGGCTTTGATGCTGATAAATTATCGGTAACGATTCACCCAGAAGATGAAGAAGCATACGCGATTTGGTTGAACGAAGTCGGCGTGCCAGCTGAACGTATTATTCGTTTAGAAGGGAATTTCTGGGATATTGGAGAAGGTCCAAGTGGTCCAAACTCAGAAATCTTCTACGATCGTGGCGAAAGTTATGGCAATGATATGAGCGATCCTGAATTATATCCAGGTGGAGAAAACGAACGTTATTTAGAAATCTGGAATTTGGTATTTTCACAATTCAACCACAACCCAGATCATACGTATACGTTACTTCCAAAACAAAACATCGATACAGGAATGGGCTTAGAACGTATGGCTTGTGTTGCGCAAGACGTTCCAACTAACTACGATACCGATTTATTTATTCCAATTATCAAAAAAACGGAAGAAATTTCTGGTAAGAAATACGGAGAAAACACTGAAATGGACATGGCCTTCAAAGTAATTGCTGACCATATCCGAACTGTAGCATTTGCAATTGGTGACGGAGCACTGCCATCAAATGAAGGTCGTGGCTACGTATTACGCCGTTTATTGCGTCGTGCTGTTCGTTACGCGAAAAAATTAGGTGTGGAACAACCATTCATGTATGATTTAGTCCCAGTTGTTGGAGACGTGATGAAGAGTTTCTACCCAGAAGTTAACGACAAGCAAGACTTTATAATTCGTGTGATGAAATTGGAAGAACAACGTTTCCATGAAACACTTCACGACGGTTTAACCATTTTGTCGTCTGTAATTGAAAAACAAAAAGCAGCTGGTCAAAGTGAAATTCCAGGTGAAGATGCTTTCCGTTTGTATGATACGTACGGCTTCCCGGTTGAATTAACTGAGGAATACGCAGAAGAAGAAGGCATGGCTGTTGATCACAAAGGATTTGAAACAGCGATGCAAGAACAACGTAATCGTGCACGAAATGCACGTCAAAACGTTAATTCGATGCAGTCCCAATCTGAAGTATTGGGAAATATTAAAGAAGCTAGTGAATTTATTGGTTATAGCCAAACGGTATCAGATGCTAACGTATTGTTCATTATTAAAGACGGTGAGCTTGTTGAGAGTGCACAAGAAGGCGAAGAAGTTGACGTTATATTAGATCAAACACCATTTTATGCAGAAAGCGGCGGTCAAATTGCCGATCGTGGAACATTGAGCAATGATTTAGTTCAAGTATCTGTGTTAAATGTTAAAAAAGCGCCTAACGGTCAAAACTTGCATTCTGTACGTATTGATACGGGAGAATTGACGAAATCGTCAGTGCTTGCACAAGTAGATGCTTCAGAACGTCGTCATACAGTGAAAAATCACACAGCGACACATTTATTACACCAAGCGTTAAAAGATGTTTTAGGAACGCATGTAAATCAAGCAGGATCATATGTTGGACCAGACCGTCTTCGCTTTGACTTTTCTCATTTTGGTCAAGTTACAAAAGAAGAACTTGAAACGATTGAACAAATCGTTAATGAAAAAGTATGGGACGGCATTGCGGTTCAAACAGGCTATCATAACTTGCAAGAAGCAAAAGAAATGGGCGCGATGGCATTGTTCGGTGAGAAATACGGAGATGTTGTACGTGTTGTAGAAATTGGTGGATTTTCTCTAGAATTATGTGGTGGCGTCCATGTATTAAATACATCTGAGATTGGCTTATTTAAAATCGTTTCTGAAGGCGGCATCGGCGCAGGTATTCGTAGAATCGAAGCAGTAACAGGTAAAGGTGCATATGAAAACTTAAAAGATAGTGAGAACGTCTTAGAAAGCGCAGCTGGATTATTAAAATCATCTCCAAGAGATATGGTTCAAAAAGTACAAACTGTTCAAGCTGAGATGAAATCATTACAGCGTGAAAATGAGTCCTTGCTTGCGAAAGTTTCTAACGCGCAATCGGCAGGAATTTTAGATGCAGCTCAAAAAGTTGGCGATATCACAGTTTTGTCGGTGAAAGTCGAAGCAAAAGACAATAACCAATTGCGTCAGATGATGGATGACTTGAAATCGAAAATGGACAAAGCGGTTATTGTACTTGGTGCGACAGATGGAGACAAAGTAATGCTGGCAGCTGGAGTTACAAAAGACTTGGCTGGTGGAGACTATCATGCAGGACAAATCGTTAAACATGTGGCCGAGCTATGCGGCGGTAAAGGTGGCGGCCGTCCAGATATGGCGATGGCAGGCGCTAAAGATGCAAGTAAGTTAGGCGAAGCACTAAAATCGGTTTACAGCTTAGTTAAATAAGTTTAATAAATCTGCGCTATCGGTTATAATGAAAAACAGACAGCAGGAGCAATTATTTCTATTTAAAATCCGAAAGCGAGGTGCTTGTCATGAGTTCATTTGATCGCACAATGAAATTCGATTCGTCTGATGAGTCGATGGAACAAGAAGTCAAGCAAGTAATGCTTCAGGTACATTCTGCACTTGAAGAAAAAGGCTATAACCCGATCAATCAGATTGTCGGCTATTTATTGTCAGGTGATCCGGCTTATATTCCTCGCCATCAAGATGCGCGAAATATGATTCGCAAACTGGAACGAGATGAAATTCTGGAAGAGCTTGTAAAGTTCTATATTAAAAAGAATAACGAGGAATAATGATGCGCATAATAGGACTTGATGTTGGTTCAAAAACAATCGGAGTTGCCATTAGCGATCCGATGGGGTGGACAGCCCAAGGAATTGAAACCATCAAAATAAATGAAGCAATTGAAGAATTCGGAATGCAACGCCTTGGTGAACTGATAAAGCAATATGAAGTGACCGAAGCCGTTGTTGGCTATCCGAAAAATATGAACAATTCAATTGGACCACGTGCTGAAGCATCCGAAAGATTTGCAGCTTTGTTAAAAGAAGCGTATAATATACCGGTGGTGCTTTGGGATGAGCGGCTAACGACATCGGCAGCAGAGAAGATGTTGATCTCCGCAGATGTCAGCCGTAAAAACCGTAAAAAAGTGATCGACAAGATGGCAGCAGTAATGATACTGCAAGGTTATCTTGATTTTAAAAAATAATGAGGTGACGTAAATGGAACACGGACAAGAACACATTACTGTCGTTGATGAAAACGGCAACGAGCAACTATTTGAAGTACTATTTACATTTGAGTCAGCAGACTTTGGAAAATCATATGTTTTGTATTTCCCAGTTGGCGCTGAAGAAGATGAAGAAGGCGAAATTGAAATCCATGCATCTTCTTTCACTGAAAACCCTGAATCAGATGAAACTACAGTAGGTGGTGGAGAGCTTCGCCCGGTAGAAACTGACGAAGAATGGGACATGATTGAAGAAATGTTAAACACGTTCCTTGACGAAGAAGAAGAAAACGAAGAGCTTTAAAATGTAAAGGACGGAATTGATTGTTGATTCCGTCTTTTTCTTTTGCGCACTTTTCTTGTATACTAGTAGAAGTTGTACAAAAATAGTCCGACTTCTGTAGAACAGAAAAGCTGGGGGGAAAACCCGTGGAAAAACAGACAAAGAAAGATATCATGTTTGAACGCATGAAAGAAAAGAAAAAGGAAGTGAGAGTCGTCCGACGCATTGTATTTATTATTGCGCTAGTCCTATTAATAATTATAGGAATTGCAGGCTTTCAAACTTATAATTACATCTCCAATGCATTAGAACCGGTTGATCCGGATTCTGAAGAAATCATTACGGTGGAAGTACCAATTGGTTCGAGTTTGGACGGCATTGCGGCATTACTTGAAGAAAATGGTGTAATAACCGATGCCCGGATTTATAAATACTATGTTAAGTTTAAAAACGAATCCGAGTTTCAAGCAGGCACGTATGACTTAGTGCAATCGATGACATTAGATGAAATTACAGAGAGTTTGAAAACCGGTAAAGTTTACCACGAACCTCTTTATACCATCAATGTTCCAGAAGGCTTAACAGTAGAAGAAATTGCAGAAAATGTTATCGCTAAAAAAACCGACTATACGGCGGAAGAATTTTTAGAGAAAATTAATGATCCTGCATATATTGAAGAATTAATGATTAAGTTTCCTGATTTGTTGACAGATGAAATACTGGGTGAAAATATTCGTTATGCACTTGAGGGGTATTTATATCCTGCCACTTATCCTGTCTACGAAGAAAATCCACCTCTAACAGTACTCATTGAACAAATGCTTGATACGACACAAGCAAATGTGATGCAATATCAACCTATTTTAGAAGAAATGGAACAGTCTCCGCATTGGTTATTAACGTTTTCTTCACTATTAGAAGAAGAAGCAACAGCACAATCGGATCGTCAAACCATCGCGAGCGTCTTTTATAATCGTTTAGAAATCGATATGCCTTTGCAAACAGATCCAACAGTACTTTATGCAATGGGTGAACATAAAGATCGTTTGTTTAATACTGATTATGAATTTGAGCATCCTTATAGCACTTATAAAAATAAAGGGCTACCACCGGGGCCAATCGCAAATGCTGGATTATCTTCAATTGATGCAGTGCTCGACCCTGCTGAAACCGAATATTTTTATTTCTTGGCTGATAAAGAAGGCAAAAACCATTTTGCTAAAACTTATGAACAACATTTGGCTAACCGAGATAAATATATCGGCAATTAAGAACCACGAGAAGGAAGCGTCCTCGCTTTCCTTCTCTTTTTATGATAATATTTGAATTGATTTTTGCGTAGTCGAAAAGGAGCTTTCTTGTATGGTGAACAATCAATTATCCACAACGCTACAAGCTATTCAGGACTATGCCGTCGTGCATCATGTACCAATCATGGAAAATCAAGGTATTGGGGAACTTGTTGAACTTTTAAAAGTTCAACAGCCTGAAAAAATTCTTGAAATTGGTGCGGCAATCGGATTTTCCGCGATTAAAATGACCGAAGCTTTGCCAAGCAGTACAGTAGATACGGTTGAACGCGACGACTCTCGCTATCAAAAAGCGCTAGAATTTATCGAGCAATCAGGTTTTGGAGACCGCATACGCATTTTCCATGCAGATGCATTAGAACTCTCGCTTGCTGATTTGAAGCCAGAGTATGATGCGATTTTTATAGATGCAGCAAAAGGTCAGTATGAGCGATTTTTTGATAAGTATGAAGCTTTGTTGGCAAATGGCGGCATCATATATTGTGATAATATGGCTATGCATGGCCTTTCAGATATACCGCTATCGGAAGTGCCAAGAAGAAAGCGGACAATGATCCGTAATCTGGCGACTTTTAAAGAACATATGCTGAATGACGCTCGTTATGATACGGAATTATTATCATCTGGTGACGGCATTATGATTTGTAGGAAAAAATAAGCACATTAAAAAGATGTTTGCAGGGAGCTAAATGATATGTCTAAGAAACGGCCGGTCGTTATTGGGATCGCAGGGGGTTCGGGCTCGGGGAAAACGAGTGTAACGAATTCAATCTATGAAGTGTTTAAAGAAAACTCAGTAGTAGTAATCGAGCAAGACTATTACTATAAGGATCAAAGCCATTTGGCTTTTGAAGAACGTTTAGAGACGAATTATGACCATCCATTGGCATTTGATACAGACTTACTAATCGAGCATATTAATGACTTGCTTGAACGCCGCCCAATCGAAAAACCTATCTACAATTACGCACTACATACACGTGCAGAAGAAACCGTAATTATTGACCCAAAAGATGTTATTATTCTAGAAGGTATATTAGTACTTGAAGATCTACGTTTACGCGAATTAATGGATATCAAGCTGTTCGTAGATACAGATGGCGACCTTCGCATTATCCGTCGTTTATTGCGTGATATTAATGAACGTGGCCGGACAATTGATTCTGTTATTGAACAATATTTGACGGTTGTTCGTCCAATGCATAACCAATTTATTGAACCAACAAAACGTTATGCGGATGTAATTATTCCTGAAGGTGGACAAAATGAAGTAGCGATTGATTTAATGGTTACAAAAATTAAAACTATTCTTGAATAGATTGTAAAACTATAATATGATGATACGAGACTGACGGATACAGGCATCCAGGTCAGCAGTTGAAGGAGTGGGAAGAATGGCTAACGAAAAACAATTTCCAATGACAGCTGCAGGAAAGCAGAAGTTGGAAGATGAATTAGACTTTTTGAAAACGATTAAACGTAAAGAAGTGGTAGAACGCATTAAAATCGCTCGTGATTTCGGCGATTTATCTGAGAACGCTGAGTACGATTCAGCTAAAGAAGATCAGGCTTTCGTAGAAGGTCGCATCTCAACACTTGAATCAATGATTCGCAATGCAGTTATCATAAATGAAAATGAATCAAACAAAGATATCGTTCGTTTAGGCACAAGGGTAACATTTATCGAAGTTCCAGATGGCGATCAAGAATCATATACAATTGTAGGTTCAGCAGAAGCAGATCCTTTAGAAGGTCGTATTTCAAATGATTCTCCAATTGCGAAAAGCATGATCGGCCGCACAATCGGTGAGCGCGTTAAAGTGTTAACACCGGGTGGAGAAATGGAAATCAAGATTCTGTCAATCATGTAATAAAGCGGCCATTCTGTAAAAAGAATGGCTGTTTCTCTTTAACAAAACTTTAGTTGAAACGAAATTATGGTTGAAACGTCAAATTTGTCATACGGATTTAATGGTAAACTATTTAAGAAAGGGGGACATCTAATGTCTAATGAAGAAAAGCCGTATCCCTCTCGTTTGAAGAAAAAGAAAAATCGGTCAAACACGATTTTAAATATTATGATCGGTTTGGTATTCGCATTGATTCTTATTATTGGCGTATCGATGCTATTTAGCGGAGGGAATGATCAGGCCAAAGAACCTGAAGCCGTAGTGATTTCGCCTGAAACCGATGAACAAACGAGTGACTCAGGTGATAGCGAAGACAATAACAAAGAACAAGCTGAACCTACAGAGGAAGAAAAAGAAGCAGCTAAAAAAGCTGAAGAAGAAAAAGAAAAAGAAAAAGAAAAAGAAAAAGAAGAGGCTATTAAAGGTGGTACCATCACTCGTGAAGACTCAAGCGATCCAATCGTAGAAGAAACCATGATCAACACGAGCTGGGAACCGATAGGCACCGATCAAAAAGGTGAACATGTCTCAGTTTATCAAAAAGATTCACAAGACTGGAATGAAAAAGTTAAAGCAGTTTCTTATGCAACAGGGCTTGATGCTAATGATATGTACGTTATGATGATAAAAAATGGCGGAGGCCCTCAAAAGTCAGTCGCTACTGTGCAGTCTAAAGACGAATCAGAAAAATACCGTGTCCACTTAGAATGGGTTGACGGCGAAGGTTGGAAACCAGTGAAAATGGACGTCTTAAACACCTTGAAAGGCGCCTACTAATTAGGCGTCTTTTTTTATGAATTCAACAACCAAAGCGTGAACAGGAATATTCGAGAGAGATGAGGAATAGTCAAATGAAAATCGGTGTAATTGGTGCTATGGAAGAAGAAGTTCAATTATTGAGAAGTAAGTTAGAAGATGCGCGAACGGAAGAAATTGCGAAATGTGAATTTACCATAGGTACATATGAAGGACAGGAAATTGTCTTGTTAAAGAGTGGGATTGGTAAAGTTAATGCCGCCATGTCAACGACAATTCTTCTTCAACAATATCAGCCGGACGTTGTCATCAACATTGGCTCAGCAGGTGGATTTGATGAAGAGCTTGAAGTTGGGGCAGTAGTCATTTCAGATGAAGTTCGCCATCACGATGTTGATGTTACGGTGTTTGGTTATGAAATGGGGCAAGTTCCACAAATGCCTGCTGCATTTACTTCTAATGAAGAATTGATGGAATTAGCCATTAAAGCAGTAAAAGATATGGGGCAACATGAATATGCAGTCGGCTTGATTGCGACAGGTGATTCGTTTATGAACGATCCGGAACGCGTTGCAAAAGTACGTGAAAACTTCCCGACGATGAAAGCTGCTGAAATGGAAGCGGCAGCGGTTGCGCAAGTTTGTTATCAATTTGACGTAGCATTTGTGGTAATTCGTGCATTATCAGATATCGCTGGGAAAGAGTCTTCAGTGTCGTTTGATGAATTTTTGCCTAAAGCTGCCAAACATTCAACTGAAATCGTCTTTAACGTCATCAGTCAATTAGCTTCACGTATTTAACCTAGTGCATGGAATTGGCCAAAATAAAAAAGCTGAGGACGTTTTCTCAACGTCTTCAGCTTTTTAAACTTTTTTCAATGTAAAGGTACTGACCATTAATAAAGCACAGAGGATAAATAGGAACATATATACAACTGGCGAGAACAGTGAAATTCCGAAATAAGATAAAGTTACAACGGTTCCTGCGGCTGTAATTGGCAATCCAGTGAAATAACCAGTGGATTCTGAGATATTGAAGCGAGCCAAACGGAAAGCACCGGCAGAAATATAAAACACTGTAAATACCATTCCGACAAAGCCAAACTCCGACAACACGAGCTGGTAAATTAAAATTGCGGGCGCGACACCAAAAGATAAAATATCACTCATTGAGTCGAGCTGTTTTCCTAAATCTGATTCTTGATTGAATTTTCTTGCCACCATACCGTCAAAGCGGTCCAAAAAAGCCGCAATAAATATAAATAGCACACTATAGCTATAAGATCCATTTAAAGTTGCCATAAGAGAAGCTCCGCCAAACAGCATATTGCCTACTGTAATGGTATTTGCGGTTTGCGACCTTAGCTTTTTTATGGTGTGATCCATTCTTTCTGTTATTAACAATGGAAAACACTCCTTCTTTTTTTGAAAACTTGTTCACTCTATTATACTGTGAAAGGTAAAAAAATGGTAGACTATTTTAGCAACGGAGGCATCTCTATGAAAAAATACTTGTACCAACGTTCAATTGAACTAACGAACGGCGCTTTCACTTCAAATCTAATTCGTCAATTTGCGAAGTCCCCTAAAAGCCGCCGGTTTATTCCAGGTTATATAAAGACTTATCAAATCTCAACGCGTGATATAGAAGAACCATTAAATAGCTTTCAGACTCTCCATGATTTTTTTGTTCGCAAGTTAAAGACAGCTAGTCGTCCGATTTCTGAGAGTGTTGTGGTATCTCCCGTAGATGGGAAGATTGAAATTGCCGGAGATTTGAAAGAAGGCACGCAGTTTCTAGTAAAAGGCCAGCATTATTCTTTGGAAGACTTGTTAGGCGATCAAGCGTTGGCTGAGCAATACCAAAACGGGAAATATGCAGTTCTTTATTTGTCGCCTGCTGATTATCATCGTATTCACAGTCCGGTAAACGGCAAAGTGAAAAAACAATTTATACGTGGAAAAAAATCATATCCAGTAAACGCAGCTGGATTGCAGTATGGGAAATCGCCACTTAGTGGAAATTACCGGATGATTACCGAATTAGAAACCGAATTTGGCAACATGCTAGTGGTTAAAGTTGGTGCGATGTTTGTTAATTCCATTAAACTAACGGAAACAGGGAACGACTGGAAAAAGGGCAGTGAAGTAGGCTATTTTAGTTTTGGATCTACGGTTGTGCTATTTTTTGAGGAGAATTCCATCAAATTTGTCGAAGATATGTCTAATGGACAAAGGATCAAGGTGGGAGAAACGTTAGGAAATATGGTATAATCAATAGAATTAAGTTCGGGAAACAGGAGTGAGTAGCAGTGTATCAAAAATTTGTACCAAGTGAGTATGTTAAAGAAGTTTTTGACATCAAGCCAGAAACTTTAGTTGAAAAGAACATTAAAGGCATCATTACGGATTTGGATAACACGCTTGTTGAGTGGGATCGTCCGGATGCAACGCCGAAATTAATTGACTGGTTGAAATCGATGAAAGATGCTGGCATACAAGTAGTGATCGTTTCTAACAATAATGAAATGCGCGTCAAGTCGTTTGCGGATCCATTAGGTATTCCGTTTATATACCAAGCGCGTAAACCGATGGGACGTGCTTTTCGAAAAGCGCTTCGCATTATGGAAGCGAAACGCGAACAAGTGGTGGTCATTGGAGATCAAATGCTGACAGATATTTTCGGAGGCAATTTGAACAAGATGCATACTATTCTTGTATTGCCAGTAGCGCAGTCGGACGGCTTTTTTACCCGTTTCAATCGGAAAGTCGAACGCAAAATTATGAAGAAATTGAAAGAAAAAGGACAATTGATGTGGGAGGAAAAAAATTGAGTGAAATGCCAACTTGCATCGGATGCGGTGTACAGATTCAAACTGAAAACAAAGAAGAGGTAGGATACGCTCCGCCGTCTTCATTAGAAAAAGATGAAATTATTTGTCAGCGTTGTTTCCGTCTGAAAAATTACAATGAGCTTCAACCGGTATCGTTGACGGATGATGACTTTTTGCGGATTTTAAATGGGCTAGGTGAACGTGATGGCCTTATCGTGAAAATTGTTGATATTTTCGACTTTAACGGTAGCTGGCTTCCAGGTCTTCACCGTTTTGTTGGGAACAATGACATTTTATTAATTGCCAATAAAGCCGATTTATTGCCGAAATCAGTTAAACAGCATAAATTGATTCATTGGATGAAGCAAGAAGCGAGAAAATTAGGTTTGCAACCAATTGATGTGTTGACGGTCAGTGCTCATAGAGGAACTGGAGTTCCAGAAGCGATGGAAGCAATCGAAAAATATCGCAAAGGTAAAGATGTCTATGTGGTCGGCTGTACAAATGTTGGGAAATCAACCTTTATCAACCGTGTCATTAAACAAGCAACAGGGCAATCTGATGTCATTACGACATCTCATTTCCCAGGGACGACATTGGATATGATTGAAATTCCGTTAGATGACGAACGTTCATTATTTGATACACCAGGAATCATCAATCATCACCAATTAGCTCACCACTTGAAAACAGCGGATTTAAAGCAAATTATGCCGAAGAAAGAAATTAAACCGCGCGTTTTCCAGTTGAATGCAGAACAAACTTTATTTATAGGCGGATTGGCGCGTTTTGACTTTATTAAAGGAGAGCGCTCTTCATTCACTGTTCATATCGCGAATGATTTACCCATTCATCGTACGAAATTAGACAATGCTGATGCTTTATATGCGCAGCATTTGGGCGATATGCTAGCTCCGCCTTCAGCTGAATACAAAGACGATTTTCCAGAATTGGTACGTCACGAATTTAGCATTAAAGATGCAAAAACCGACATTGTGTTTTCCGGACTTGGGTGGATCACGATCCAGCACGGCAACGCAGTTGTTGCAGCTCACGCTCCTAAAGGTGTAGAAGTATTGTTACGTCCATCGTTAATCTAGGAGGTTTTCAGATGAAGAAATGGTATGCGGTAATCGGTGACCCGATTTCCCATTCTCTATCCCCGTTCATGCACGAAACATGGTTTGCTGAACACGGCATTGATGCAGCTTATTTACCGATTCATGTCGAACCGTCTCAGCTAGAAAAATCATTTGAGGCCATGAAAACATTGGGGATTAGTGGATTTAATATCACGCTCCCACATAAGCAATCCATCGTTCCCTTACTTGGGAAGCTGGAAGAAAATGCGATGCAAATGAATGCTGTTAATACGGTAAATTTGGTTGGAGCGGAATATACGGGATCGAATACGGATGGTGACGGCTTTGTTCGTTCGTTGCTTGTTCATTCTGTCGATAAAGCTGCTAAAGTGTTATTAATTGGAGCAGGTGGTGCGGCAAGAGGTATCGCATTTGCTTTGAAACGAGCGGGGTTTACGGATGTTACCATTACGAACCGGACATACCGTCGAGCAGAAGAGCTGGCCACTGATACAAATGCTTCAGCTATCACACTTATCGAATCAGAAGAACGTTTAGCTGACTTTGCGATTTTAATTCAAACGACATCGGTCGGTTTAGCAACAGGCGAAGCTTTGCCAATTTCTTTAGATCGAGTTGAGGCAGGAACGTTGGTCGCGGATATCATATACAATCCACTTGAAACACCTTTTTTGAAAAAAGCAGAAGAAAAGAATTGTATCACAGTAAATGGTGTCGGCATGTTTGTTTACCAAGGTGCAATTGCATTTGAAAAATGGACAGGTATAGAACCTAATACGGAAAAAATGATTCAATTGATTACAGAAAAACTAGGAGGCACTTATGTTAACAACTAAACAAAAAAGCTTTTTGAAAAGCGAAGCACATCATCTAGCACCAATTTTCCAGGTAGGTAAAGGCGGCGTTAACGATGCGATGCTCGTTCAAATCAAAGAAGCATTAGAAAAGCGTGAATTAGTAAAAATCAGCATTCTTCAAAACAATGAAGATGGTAAAGATGAAGTAGCAAAAGCTCTTGCAAAAGGCACAAAATCACAATTGGTTCAATTAATTGGCCACACAGTCGTTCTTTACAAACAATCGGTCCACAACAAACGAATCGAGTTACCGGTTAAAAGATGAAAAAAGTAGGGATTTTGGGCGGAACATTTAATCCGCCTCATCTCGGCCACTTAATTATGGCGAATGAAGCGCTTTTCGAAGCGGGATTAGATGAAGTTCGCTTTATGCCCAATTATATTGCACCTCATAAAGAAGTTGCAGGTGCCAGTGCCGAGCAACGGCTAGCAATGACCGAGTTGGCGATTTCGGATCATGCCCATTTTAAAGTGGAAGATTTCGAGATTAAACACGGTGGTGTTTCTTATTCGTTTGATACATTGACCAAGCTTATCGAAAAAGAACCTGGTGTGGAATTTTATTTTATTATCGGGGGAGATATGATAGAGGGTTTATCAACTTGGCACCGTATTGATGAGCTGGTGAAGTTGATTCGCTTTATCGGAGTTAATCGGCCGGGTTATAATACGGAGACACCTTATCCGGTATTGATGATACGTTCACCAGAGTTGTTGTTATCATCTACGATGTTGAGAGAACGCGCCGCTGCCAATCGGTCACTTTTATATTTAGTGCCAGAAAAAGTGGAAGCTTATATTCGAAAGGAGCGTTTATATGGATCACAACCAAATGCTTCAGACAGTTAAAGAACGGCTTCCTGAAAAACGATATATACATGTATTAGGTGTAGTAGACACGGCTGTTGACTTGGCTAAGAAATTTTTTGTTTCCGAGTCAAAAGCAAAAACTGCTGCGATACTGCATGATATAGCGAAATTTTCAGATCGAGACTGGATGAAATCCATTATTGTTTCT
Source organism: Planococcus halocryophilus (assembly GCF_001687585.2). Lineage (GTDB taxonomy): Bacteria > Bacillota > Bacilli > Bacillales_A > Planococcaceae > Planococcus > Planococcus halocryophilus. The sequence goes on from NZ_CP016537.2 coordinate 1,458,227, forward strand.
GAAAACATGGATCCTTTATTACTCGAATATCATGCAGAACTTTGGCATGCTCCTGTAGGTGCTTATTTAGCAAAAACTGAATTTGGTGTCGAAGATGAAGATGTATTAAATGCTATCCGTTATCACACAACAGGGCGAGAAAATATGTCTGATTTGGAAAAAGTCGTCTACATTGCTGACTTGGTCGAACCAAACCGCAAATTTTCAGGTGTTGAAGAATTGCGACAATTAAAAGAACAAGGATTGGATGTTATGATGGAAGCCTCGGTCAAACATTCCATCGAATTTTTAGAATCGAAAAATCAACCGGTATTTCCGGATTCACTGAAGTGTTTTAAGTACTTCGTGCAACAGAAAGGGAAAGTGAAAGAATGACAAAAGAAACTTTACTACAAGTAGCGGTTAACGCAGCAGAAGATAAAAAAGCAGAAGATATCGTGGTTTTGAACATGGAGGGAATTTCATTGCTAGCTGACTATTTTGTCATCTGCACAGGGAATTCTGATCGTCAAGTTCAATCAATCGCAAAAGAAATTATGGACAAAGCTCATGAAGACGGCCACGAAGTGAAAAGTGTCGAAGGATTTGACTCAGCTCGTTGGGTCTTAGTAGATCTTGGTGACGTTGTTGCTCATGTTTTCCATAAAGATGAACGCTCGTATTATAACCTTGAACGGCTGTGGAGAGAAGCTCCGCAAATGGAAATATGAACTACGGAAAATTTGCCGCAGTCTATGATGGACTGATGGAAGATATTCCTTACGAAGAGTATGTGGAGTGGGTCGCTTCTCACGTTGCGTCTGGCAAATTGCTGGATGTGGCGTGTGGAACTGGCACATTGTCACATCTTTTTGCTGAAATGGGCTATGACGTAACTGCTAGTGACTTGTCTGAAGACATGTTGACGGTGGCAAATCAACGTTTCCAAAAAGCAAATCAAGCGATTCCTGTGCTTCAATTGTCTATGGATAATTTAGAGGGGTTAACGGGTTTTGATATTGTCACGATTGCAATAGACTCTCTTAATTATTTACAGAGCGAAGAACAAGTTCAGCAAACGTTTAAAGAAATTTATGACGCGTTAAATCCTGGAGGCCATTTTTTCTTTGATGTCCACTCTGTTTTTAAAGTCGATACAGTTTTTATGGACAGCCCGTTTGTTTATGATGCTGAAGAAATAGCGTATATTTGGCATACAGAGCCAGGTCAAGCATCACATAGTGTCATTCACGATATGACTTTTTTTGTGCGTCAAAATGACTTGTTCGAGCGCTTTGAAGAAACGCACGAACAACGTACTTTCCCAATCGAGATATACACAAAATGGCTAGAAGCTGCTGGATTTTCTGTAGAATCTGTTACAGCTGATTTCACAAGCCAGTCTCCTGATGACGAAAGTGAACGTGTTTTCTTTCATGCCAAAAAATGAGCTCACCATCTGCATCTTGCAGGTGGTTTTTTGTTTGTTAAAAAATAGACAAGCGTATTTCAATTATTATATAATTCAAACAGCTTCTATTTAATTGCCTTCTGAAGAAACGAGGAATGCGAGTGAAATTTTCCGAGCTTCAGAACAAGCCCACATGGTTGCTGATCCCCGCAGTCGCCATAGTGCTGCTTTTGATTTATTTATTTTTTCCTCAACAACAGCCGGAGTCATCTCCAGCTACTGCTTTCGAATTAATCAACGCTGAATCCCCTCAGCAGACAGAAACCCCAATAAAGGAAATACCCGAAACAGCTGCACCTTTAATGATTGATGTAAAAGGCCAAGTGAATAAGCCAGGTGTCTATGAGCTAAAAGCAGGGTCCCGCATGCAAGACGCCATTCTAGCAGCTGGAGGATTTACATCCGAAGCGGATAGTCGCGCAATTAATTTAGCGTTAATTGTCGTGGACGAAACGAGTCTTTATGTACCAGCGGTTGGAGAAGAAATTGTTGTTTCAATATCGCCACAGACTGCCACAGCTAGTGGTGGAGGCTTGATAAATATAAATCAGGCAACTGAAACTGAATTGATGGAACTCCCTGGCATAGGCCCTTCAAAAGCCGCTGCGATTCTTGCTTATAGAGATGAGGTAGGGAAATTTAATGCGCCTGAACAATTAACGGAAGTAACGGGCATTGGTGACAAGACATTTGAACAACTAAAAGATTTAATAGTCGCGAAATAATAAGTACGTGATAAAAGGCAGTTGACGAATATGCCTCCTCTGCTACACTTATTTTAACTAAACAAGCAGGAGGCAATTAAATGAAGCGAATAACTTGGGATCAATTTTTTATGGCACAAAGCCATTTGCTCGCACTTAGAAGCACTTGTACACGTCTTGCTGTCGGTGCAACGATTGTACGTGATCGGAGAATTATGGCTGGAGGCTATAACGGATCTATTTCAGGAGGAGACCATTGTATCGATAAAGGCTGTTACGTTGTCGATGGACATTGCGTTCGAACAATCCACGCAGAAATGAATGCCTTATTGCAATGTTCAAAGTATGGCGTCAGTGTCAATGGAGCTGATATGTATGTTAGCCATTTTCCTTGCCTGCAATGCACCAAGTCAATTATCCAATCAGGAATTGCCCGACTCTATTATGCCGCTGATTACAAAAACCACGAGTATGCTATCGAATTATTAGAACAAGCTGGGGTAGAAGTGGTACAAGTAATGTTTGATGAGCGAAAGATTGACTTTTTAAGTGTCGAAAAATCAGCTCTTTATATCGAACTGCTTGATAAATTGCGTGAAAAAGGTGGAAGCGAAGAAGAATTGGCCCATTATAGTGAACGGGTGAATGAATTATTCGGAGAAATCGAAGTATAACAACAAGTCCTCTTCTCTACGTAGCAGTAGCTACAATAATGGCTACATATGCAGCGCATGAAACAGCGGTTCAACTCGTGTTCATGGCGCTGCTTTTTAGTTGGATGTATTTGAAAAAAGAAAAATGGACATTTATTGTGTTCATTCTTCTATTTGTTTGTGGCGTTTATATCGTACAGGATTTGCGTGGTAAAGATATCTTTGATACTTCACAGTCTTATACAGGAGAACTCATTTTTCACACAGGTACGGTAATCGATGGCGATAGCCTTAGAGGGTTTGCTACATTACAAGATGGTACGATCGTTTATGCTCGTTTTCGATTAACGTCGAACGAGCAAAAGCTTCATATGGAACGGTTAGTGAGTAATTCTAAATTTTTAGTGACTGGTGTTTTTGAAGAAGCTACACCGCCTTCACATCGATATTCTTTTAATATGACTCATTATTTACGTCATAATGGAGCAGCTTCACTACTAAAAGTTGAGTCGATCAGTGGCGTGATGGAAAATAAGACGTGGATAAATCGTTTGTTAAAAAGAAGAGACCTGTTCAAAACTCATATTCGTGAACATTTTCCTGAAACTTTGGCAGCAGAAGCGGAAGCATTATTAATTGGCGAACGCGAGAATATGGACCCGGAAGATCGGCGCATACACCAAACGCTCGGCATTTCTCATTTGTTCGCAATTTCGGGTTTGCATGTGGGCATTGCTTCGGGGTTGTTATACGTTCTTCTCATACGATTGCATATTCGAAAAGAGACAGCTTTAGTCATTTTATTACTGGTTTTGCCTTTGTATGCAGTAATTGCAGGTGGAGCTCCGTCTGTTTGGCGAGCTCTTAGTATGGTAGTCATTGTCACAAGTGGGAAACTGATGAATATTAAGGTGCCACTTGCTAATATTATGTTAACTAGTATAGTGGTTTTCGTTTTATGGGATCCATATGCGATGTATCAAATTGGTTTTCAGTTGTCGTATGGAGCAACATTTGGCATTATTTATTCGTTGAACATGTTGCGTGCAATAAAATCACCGGTAAAAGCAGGATTTGTCATTACATTTATCTCCCAAGTAACATTGTATCCATTATTGCTATTTCATTTTTATGAATTGTCATTATCCGCTTTTGTCGTCAATAGCTTGTTTGTTCCGCTATTTACTGTATTTATTTTGCCAGCAAATTTCTTGCTGTTGTTTTTGACAGCTGTTTTTCCGCCAGTAGCAAACTTTGTTTTTTACTTTTATGAGCCGTTGCGAGAACATATTGACCAGCTGATGATTGCAATAGCGAGCTTACCGTATCAATTATGGGTGCCAGGAAAACCAGGAATTGGAGCATTCGTTTTGTTGATGAGCAGTGTGTACCTTTTTTATTGTGCAGTTGAACGTGAATTTCGTTGGTGGCACCTACTGATTTTATTCGTACCGGCGATTTTGTTTACGTCACTGCCGTATATGGACCCTCGCTTAAAAGTGACTTTTTTAGATGTTGGACAAGGCGACAGCGCTGTTATTGAAATGCCTTACCGCCAAGCTGTTTATTTAGTAGATAGCGGAGGTGTACTTCGTTTTGATGTAGAAACTTTTAAAGAAAAAAAGCGACCATATGAAATCGGTCGGCAAGTTGTGGCACCTTACTTGAGAGGAAGAGGCATTTCATCGCTCGATGCCATGATTCTTTCTCATCCGGACGCAGATCATGCTGAAGGAGCAGAAGAAATTTTCGGAATGTTTTCAGTGAAAGAGCTGCATTTAACACCAGGATCAACGTCAAATGCCTTAATGTTAGAGCTTGCACCGTTCACCGCAGAAGCAAAAGTGGTATTTCCTGCTGCGGGATCTAATTGGCGTGATGGCGAAACCGACTTTATTTATTTGTCACCAAGTGATGCAAAATATGAAGGCAATAATGATTCGCTCGTACTTTTGATGAAGACTGGGGACTACCGAATTTTGTTTACTGGGGATTTAGAAGCTGAAGGAGAAAAGGATTTATTAGATTCCTACGGTGGAGAACTGGCGGGACTAACAGTGCTAAAAGTGGGGCATCACGGCAGTAAAACGTCTAGCAGTGAAGAATTTTTAACAGCGTTAGCACCGGAATTGTCGATTTTCTCTACAGGAAAAGACAATCGTTATGGTCACCCTAGTCCAGAAGTAGTCGAGCGGTTTAACAAATTAGAACTAAAAACTTTAAACACCGCAGAGAACGGCACCATTACGTTGCTTTATGATGAAAACGGAATTCAACTTGAAAAGATGCGTTAGGACAAAGAAAAGTGGAAGCGCACATATAGCTCTGACGGGCATAAGACAGAACAGCGAAGTGGCGTACTTTGCCGCACAGCGTAAACGACCGAATTCATTTCAAAATAAAAAAAGGTTCTGGCTATAAAAGCCGGAACCTTTTTTTGATTTAATTACCGCGCAGCGAACTGTACAAGTCCAGCGATGATAAAGATAAGGGCGAAAAATCCAAAGGATACGACGAAGCCCATTCCCGCGTCGATTGCATCGTTACGTTTGGATTGTACATTCTGTTCAAATTCATTCATTGAAATCCCTCCTAATTCCTTATAATTATAAGCGAAGACTCACCAAAAATCTAGATTGAAGTAAACTTATACCGATGAATTTTTACACCGACACATAACTGTCAAATACCCAAAGGGGCGAAAATCCGATATAGTAGAGAGAGGGGAGGCTGATAAGATGATTACTTCCGTGTGGAAATCCATACGCAGCGGACAAATAGACCCTGTTTATCTCATCGTAGGAACAGAAAGCTATTTTATTGAAAAAACCTTGGACTTGTTAAAAGATAAATTGACGGTTGGTGGCGAACTGGAGCTGACGTTTTTTGATTTAGATGAAGTGCCGGTAGAACACGTAATTGATGAAGCAGATACATTTCCGTTTTTCAGCGACCGTAAGCTGATTATTGCTCGAAATGCGTCGTTTTTAAAAGCGGCAGAACGTGGCAAGGAAAAAATCAACCACGATTTAAAAGCTTTAGAAGCGTGGCTTGAACATCCTCCAAGTAGTTCGGTGACGATTTTTGTAGCACCATACGAAAAACTAGATGAGCGAAAAAAAGTAACCAAGCAGATGAAACAGCATACCGTATTGATCGAAGCGAAATCGCTGCAAGCAAATGATTTGGAAACTTGGTTAATGCACGAAGCGAAAAATTTTGGCAAAGGCATTGGGATAAAAGCAGCGCAACGGTTAATGGAAATGGCAGGTACGAACTTAACGTTACTTTCTTCAGAAATTGAAAAGATGTCTTTATACCTCGGCTCATCTGATGAAGATATTACGGTAGAGCTTGTGGAACAAATGACTGCGCGAACACTTGAACAAGATGCATTTAAAATGTTGCAAGCGTATTTAGATGGCAATGTTAGTGAGGCGCTTAGCGTGTATTATGATTTATTGCGTCAAAAAGAAGAACCGGTGGCGCTAACGGCATTACTAGCATCTCAAATTCGTTTTATGATTCAAGTTTATTATTTGCAGAAAAAAGGATATCACGCACAGCAAATTTCTAAGCAATTAAAAGCTCACCCGTATCGAGTGAAATTATTGGTAGAAAAAAGGCAACAAATTTCGGAGAAAAGATTGCTACAAGTGTTAGGCGATTTAGCAGATATCGATTTGCAGCTAAAAACACTAAGTGGCAATCGCAATCGCATACTGGAGTTTTTCTTAATGAAGCGTGCAGGTCAGAAAAAGCCTTAATAATGAATAGCAAAAAGCCGGCTCCTCTAAAGGAACCGGCTTTTTAATGTGTTACGCTTGTTGTTTCATCAAGCGAGATTTTTTACGAGCTGCAGTGTTTTTGTGGATTAAGCCTTTTGAAGATGCTTTTTCCACCTGTTGGATCGCCACTTTTACAGTATCGTTAGCGTTATCGTCTTTGTTAGTCAAAGCTGATTCAGCTTTCTTAATAGAAGAACGCATTGCTGATTTTACATGTGAGTTTTGAGCGTTTTTAGTTTCGTTCGTGCGCACACGTTTGATTGCAGATTTAATGTTTGGCATATATTTCACCTCCTAGACAATATGGAAGAGCGGATAAAATCCTAACTCTTTAATGTCTCTATACAACATGAGTTATTTTATCAAATCAACGACAGGAATGCAATAGTTACGTGCAAAGAAGTTTGCCTTGACAGTGAAATGATTTCACGGGCTTTCATTGCTCAATGTTAGCTGTACTGCTATAATTCATAGTAGTTTATATAGGAGTGAAGAGAATGAACAATGAGGAAAGATTATCCCGCCAAAGTAAAATCCGCAACTTCTCGATTATTGCGCATATCGATCATGGTAAATCGACACTTGCAGATAGAATTTTAGAAATGACGGAAGCATTAACTTCCCGAGAAATGAAAGCACAGTCTCTAGATTCGATGGATCTTGAACGAGAACGTGGCATTACGATTAAATTAAATGCTGTCCAACTTAACTATAAAGCCAAAGACGGAGAAACGTATATTATGCATTTGATCGATACACCGGGCCATGTCGACTTTACCTACGAAGTTTCACGTAGTTTAGCGGCTTGTGAAGGGGCTGTACTAGTTGTTGATGCTGCACAAGGAATCGAAGCGCAAACATTGGCTAACGTTTATTTGGCATTAGATAACGACTTGGAAATCCTTCCGGTTATCAATAAAATTGATTTACCTGCAGCTGACCCAGAGCGCGTACGTCAAGAAATCGAAGACGTAATTGGATTAGATGCTTCTGAAGCCGTATTAGCTTCCGCAAAAGCAGGTATTGGCATTGAAGATATTCTTGAACAAGTAGTCGCAAAAGTACCAGCTCCAGTTGGCGATCCTGAAGCACCACTTCAGGCACTGATTTTTGATTCGATTTACGATCCTTACCGCGGTGTAGTGGCGTATATTCGGATTGTTCAAGGAAGACTAAAACCAGGTGATCGCATTCAAATGATGGCTTCTGGTAAGGAATTTGAAATAATTGAAGCAGGCGTCTTTACACCACACGCAACTCTTCGCGAAGAGTTAACAGTAGGGGATGTAGGCTTTTTAACAGCTGGCATTAAAAATGTGGGTGATTCAACAGTGGGTGATACCATTACATTAGCTAATAACCCTGCTGATAAAGCATTACCTGGTTACCGTCGATTAAATCCGATGGTTTATTGCGGACTTTACCCGATTGATACATCAAAATACAATGATTTGCGTGATGCTTTAGAGAAATTAGAGTTAAACGACGCAGCTTTGCAGTTTGAGCCTGAATCTTCTCAAGCACTTGGCTTTGGTTACCGTTGTGGTTTCCTAGGCTTATTGCACATGGAAATTATTCAAGAGCGTATCGAACGTGAATTTAAAATCGACTTGATCACCACAGCACCAAGCGTAATTTACGATGTTCATATGACAGACGGAGAAGTTTTGAAAATCGATAACCCGGCGATGATGCCAGACGCTCAAAAAATCGATGTGGTTGAAGAACCGTATGTCAAAGCGACAGTCATGGTACCCAATGAATACGTTGGTGCAGTTATGGAAATTTGTCAGCGCAAACGTGGGAACTTCTTGACGATGGATTATATAGATGACATTCGTGTGAGCATTATTTATGAACTGCCGCTAGCTGAAATTGTTTATGATTTCTTCGATCAGTTAAAATCAGGAACAAAAGGTTATGCTTCCTTTGACTATGAGTTAATTGGTTACAAAGAGTCTAAGCTTGTGAAGATGGACATCTTGTTGAATTCTGAACAAGTAGATGCATTGAGCTTTATCGTTCATCGTGACTTTGCTTATGAGCGCGGAAAAGTAATTGTTGATAAGTTGAAAAATTTAATTCCTCGTCAACAATTTGAAGTGCCGATTCAAGCAGCAATCGGTCAAAAAATTGTTGCCCGACAGACCATCAGTGCAATACGTAAAAACGTTCTTGCTAAATGCTATGGCGGAGATATTTCTCGTAAACGGAAACTTCTCGACAAGCAAAAAGAAGGTAAAAAGCGTATGAAGCAAGTTGGATCTGTTGAAGTTCCACAAGAAGCATTCATGGCAATCCTGAAAATGGATGACCAATCAAAATAAAACGAAAAAAAGGAGGCGAAATTTCAGCCTCCTTTTCTTATTAGAAAAGAGGAAATAAAATGGTAAAGGGATTGTACATCCACATTCCATTCTGTCACCAAATTTGTTTTTACTGTGATTTCAATAAAGTGTATTTTAAAGACCAACCAGTCGATGCTTATATTGATTCGTTAGGTAAAGAACTAGCGCTTTGGAAAGATCAAGGTGCATTGGATAATCCACTTGAGACAATTTTTTTAGGAGGCGGAACTCCGACATCGTTGACACCCGCACAATTGGAGAAATTGCTAGCGTATATTCATCGCTATGTTCCGATGGCCGAGAACTTGGAATGGACGTCTGAAGCCAATCCGGACGAATTAACAACAGACAAAATGCAAGTATTGTTTGATGGTGGAGTAAACCGGTTAAGTATGGGGGTTCAGTCTTTTGATGAAGACTTACTAAAACGACTAGGTCGAACGCATAGCAACTCGGACGTAAAACGTGCGGTTGATTCTGCTCGACAAGTTGGCTTTAAAAACTTAAGTTTTGACTTGATGTATGGGTTACCCGGTCAAACCATGCAGCAATGGGACGATACACTTGAACAAGCATTCGCCTTCGACATGCCGCATTTTTCAGCGTATTCGTTAATCATTGAACCGAAAACGGTGTTCTATAACTTAATGACAAAAGGCAAGTTGAATACAGTGACAGAAGATTTAGAAGCAGATATGTATGAAAAGTTGATGAATGAAATGGACAAACGTGGATTAAAGCAATACGAAATTTCTAACTTTGCCCGTCCAGGACACGAATCACATCATAATTTATTGTATTGGGACAACGTCGAATATATTGGTGTTGGCGCGGGTGCACATGGTTATGTGGATGGCGTTCGCTATTCAAATGCCGGACCTTTAAAAAAATACATGTCTCCATTAGATGAAGGCGAGCGTCCAATTTTAAGCACGCACGAAGTGCCACCTCATGAAAAAATGGAAGAAGAAATGTTTTTAGGTCTAAGAAAAACAGCTGGCGTTTCTTTGAATCACTTTCAAACTAAATTTCAAAAACCGATGCAAGATGTCTATGGCACGATTTTAGATAAAGAAATCGCGCAAGGAAATTTAGAGATAGTGAACGATTTTATTAGGTTAACAAGAAAAGGGCGATTTGTTGGAAACGAGGTTTTTCAACAATTTTTATTAGCTTAAAGCTCTTGCGTTGACATTGGTCTTTTTATTTGTTAATTTAAATGTAGTATTAGCACTCGAACACATAGAGTGCTAACAGAGGTGATGATCATGTTAACAGAACGGCAACTGCTCATTTTAAAAGTGACAGTAGATGATTATATTCAATCAGCTCAGCCGGTAGGATCGAACCAACTCTCCAAAAAGCTTGAAACTCCTTTTAGCCCAGCAACGATTCGTAATGAATTAGCGGAGTTGGAAAGAATGGGCTTTTTGGAAAAAACACATACGTCTTCCGGACGCATTCCTTCTGAAAAAGGATACCGTTATTACGTCGATCATTTGTTGACGCCAAGACCGTTGCCGAAAGAGGATATTGTGCAATTGCGCTCGATTTTTGAAGAAAAACTGACAGAAACGGAAGAAGTCATCAAGCGATCTGCAATGATTCTTTCAGAACTGACCAATTACACGTCTATCTTACTCGGACCTGATGTGCGCAGACATATCGTTAAAAAATTGTCGATTGTTCCGTTGAGCCAAGACACAGCAGTGGCGATTATCGTCACCAACACCGGACATGTAGAAAATCGCGTATTTTCGATTCCGCCAGGATTAAACCCATCGGATATTGAAAAAATGACGAATATTCTTAATGAACGGCTAGTAGGTGTGGCGCTAAACAACCTGCATCTGCGGTTGGAACAAGAAACTTTATCGATATTAAAGCAGCATATTGAGCGTTACGGCGAGCTATTCCATACGTTTCGACAAGCAGTTTTATTGCCCCATGAAGATGAAAATATCTATTATGGTGGTAAATTGAACATATTGAAACAGCCTGATTTTCACGATCTTCAAAAAATCAGGGATTTGATGGATGTTATGGAAGAAGCAAAGCACATTCCGATGATTTTGCCTGTTGGAAGTCAAGGTCTCCACATTCGCATTGGCTCGGAAAATACGCTTACAGCAATGGAAGATTGCAGTGTCATTACGGTATCGTATGATACTGGAAAAGAACAGACGGGTTCAATCGCCATTATCGGCCCGAAACGAATGGATTATAAACGAATCGTTTCGATCTTAGATTTACTAAGTGGTGACTTATCGAAAGAACTTAACCGGATGTTTAATGGAACGTGAACAAAGGAGGAACAAAATTGCCAAAAAAAAATGAATCATTAAAAACAGAAGAACAGGTAATAGCTGAAGACGTGGAAGTAAAAGCGCCTGAAGCGGAAGAACAGTCAGAAGTGGCGGATACAGAAACGCCAGAAACCGACCTGCCTGTTGAAGAAGAGGCAGAACCAGTAAACGAAGTTGAAGAACTCCGTGAGCAACTTGAAGCAGAGCAAAACAAATATTTGCGCCTGTTAGCCGATTATGATAATTTCAAAAGGCGCACTCAAAAAGACAAAGAACTTGCCAATAAATTCCGTTCACAATCGTTGTTAGCAGACCTCTTGCCGGTCTTGGACAATTTTGAACGCGCAATGTCGGTACCAACGAAAAGTGAAGAATCCGCTTCGTTGATAAAAGGTATTGAAATGGTGCAGAAATCTTTGCATGAAGCAGTAAATCGTGAAGGCTTGGAAGAGATTAAATCGGTAGGCGAACAGTTTGACCCGAATTTCCATCAAGCGGTTATGCAAGAAAAAGATGATTCTGCAGAGCCGGGAGTGGTTTTACAGGAATTGCAAAAAGGCTATATCCTGAAAGATCGAGTTTTACGTCCTGCAATGGTAAAAGTAAACGAATAAAATTAATGGAGGAATTCAAAAATGAGCAAAATTATCGGTATTGACTTAGGTACAACAAACTCAGCAGTCGCAGTATTAGAAGGCGGCGAACCAAAAATTATTCCGAATCCAGAAGGTAACCGTACAACACCTTCTGTTGTAGCTTTCAAAAACGGCGAACGCCAAGTCGGCGAAGTAGCAAAACGCCAATCAATCACAAACCCAAACACAATTCAATCGATTAAACGTTTAATGGGTACAGAAGAAAAAGTAACTGCAGAAGGCAAAGAGTATACAGCTCAAGAAGTTTCTGCAATGATCTTACAATACATTAAAGGATACGCTGAAGAATACTTAGGCGAAAAAGTATCAAGAGCTGTTATTACGGTTCCTGCTTACTTTAACGATGCAGAACGTCAAGCAACTAAAGACGCTGGACGTATTGCTGGCCTTGAAGTAGAACGTATTATTAACGAGCCAACTGCAGCAGCTTTAGCATATGGTCTTGATAAAACAGATACAGACGAAACAATCCTTGTTTATGATCTTGGTGGCGGTACGTTCGACGTATCAATCCTTGAACTTGGCGATGGCGTATTCGAAGTAAAATCAACTGCCGGCGATAACCGTCTTGGTGGCGATGACTTTGATAAACTAATCATCGATTATTTAGTACAAGAATTTAAAAAAGAAAACGGCGTAGACTTATCGAAAGATAAAATGGCTACTCAGCGCTTGAAAGATGCTGCTGAAAAAGCGAAAAAAGATTTGTCAGGCGTTTCTTCAACACAAATTTCATTGCCATTTATCACAGCTGGAGCAGAAGGACCGCTTCACTTGGAAATTACAATGAGCCGTGCGAAGTTTGACGAATTAACTTCTTCATTAGTAGAGCGTACAATGGGACCTACTCGTCAAGCATTGAAAGATGCTGGAATTTCAGCTTCTGAACTAGACCGCGTAATCTTAGTTGGTGGATCTACACGTATTCCAGCTGTACAAGCAGCAGTTAAAAAAGAAACTGGTAAAGATCCGCATAAAGGCGTTAACCCGGATGAAGTTGTAGCAATGGGTGCAGCTGTTCAAGGTGGCGTTTTAACTGGAGACGTTAAAGACGTTGTGTTATTAGACGTAACTCCATTATCACTTGGTATCGAAACAATGGGTGGCGTGTTCACGAAATTGATCGAGCGCAACACAACAATCCCAACTTCAAAATCACAAACATTCTCAACTGCTGCTGATAACCAGCCAGCTGTAGATATTCATGTATTACAAGGTGAGCGTCCAATGGCGGCAGCTAACAAAACGCTTGGTCGTTTCCAATTAGCTGATATTCCACCAGCACAACGTGGTGTTCCACAAATCGAAGTAAGCTTCGATATCGACAAAAACGGTATTGTAAGTGTTAAAGCGAAAGATCTTGGAACACAAAAAGAACAAACGATCACAATTCAATCGAACTCATCATTATCAGATGATGAAATCGAACGTATGATCAAAGAAGCTGAAGAAAACGCTGAAGCAGATGCGAAAGTGAAAGAAGAAGTAGAACTTCGCAACGAAGCCGATCAAGCTGTCTTCCAAACTGATAAAACGATCACTGATCTTGGTGAAGTGGTTACTGAAGAAGAGAAAAAACAAGCGGAAGATGCACGCGATGAATTAAAAGCGGCATTAGAGTCTGATAACACCGAAGATATCCGTGAGAAAAAAGATAAACTTCAAGAAATCTTACAAGGTCTTTCTATGAAAGCTTATGAGCAAGCAGCAGCTCAACAAGCTGGACAAGACGAAAATGCAACAGCTGATAACGACGATGTAGTTGATGCAGATTTCGAAGAAGTAAACGACGACAATAAGTAATATCTTGAAAAGTCAAAGCAAAGCAACATGCTTTGGCTTTTTCAATGTCTTTGCAACGAGGATTTAAACCGTGTACAATTACAATTGATTGCTAAGGGAGAGTGACTTATGAACAAGCGAGATTATTATGAAGTGCTGGGTGTATCCAAGTCTGCTTCCAAAGAAGAGATTAAAAAAGCATACCGGACTTTATCGAAAAAATTCCACCCAGATATTAATAAAGATGCAGATGCATCTGAGAAATTCCAAGAAGTAAAAGATGCCTATGAAGTATTAAGTGACGATCAAAAACGTGCACAATACGATCAATTTGGTCATCAAGATCCGAACCAAGGCTTTGGTGGCGGAGCAGAAGGGTTTGGTTTCGACGATATTTTCAGTACTTTCTTTGGTGGCGGTGCAAGACGTCGCGACCCGAACGCGCCGCGTAAAGGTGACGATTTACAGTATTCGATGACAATCGACTTTATGGATGCTGTATTTGGTAAAGAAGCTGAAGTTGAAATTCCTAAAGATGAAACATGTGACACGTGCGATGGCTCTGGGGCTAAACCAGGGACGAAGAAAAAAACATGTCCATATTGCGAAGGTTCGGGTCAAACCAATGTAACGCAGGACACACCTTTTGGTCGCATGGTCAATCGTCGTACTTGTCAACATTGTGAAGGTTCAGGGCAAATTATTGAAGAGAAATGTCCAACTTGCCGAGGCCAAGGAAGAGTCCGCAAAGTAAACAAAATTAAAGTTACGATTCCAGCAGGCGTTGACGATGGTCAGCAATTACGAGTGACAGGTCAAGGTGGACCAGGTATTAACGGAGGACCAGCAGGAGATTTATACGTTGTATTCCGCGTAAAACCACATAAGCAATTCCAACGTGAAGGCGATGACATTTATTTAGAAATATCGGTCACTTATCCGCAAGCCGCATTAGGTGATGAGATTGAAGTGCCAACAATTTCAGGGAAAGTGAAACTGAAAATTCCAGCTGGTACACAAAGTGGAGCACGTTTCCGCTTGAAGGGCAAAGGTGTTAAAAATGTCCACGGCTACGGAACAGGTGATCAACATATTATTGTTCGCATAAAAACACAAACAAAACTTAGTGAGAAACAAAAACAGCTATTACGTGAATTTGCTGAAATTAGCGGAGATATTCCGGAAGAACATAGCAGTTCTCTTTTTGCAAAAATCAAACGCACTATTAAAGGCGACTCATAATAGCTGAAATGATGGATGCTTTTTTATTCATCGGCGGCTAAAGCAATTCAATTTTACAGGCAGAAGACTCTTGCGACTTGCGAGAGTCTTACTGACTGTAAAAGTGGAAAAGGAGCTGGGCACTATTGAAATGGTCAGAACTGTCGATTCATACGACAAATGAAGCAATTGAAGCAGTTTCCAATATCATGCACGAAGCAGGCGCGAGCGGTGTTGTCATTGAAGACTCAGAAGATTTAACAAAAGAACGAGAAGATCGCTTTGGTGAAATTTATTCGTTAGATCCTGAAGATTTTCCAGTAGATGGCGTTATTTTAAAAGCATATCTTCCTGTTAATAGCTTTTTAGGGGAAACTGTAGAGGCGATTAAACTGGCGATTAATAACTTAGTGACATTTGACATTAACTTGGGCAAAAACGAAGTAACCATTAGCGAAGTAAATGAAGAAGAATGGGCTACAGCGTGGAAAAAATATTATCACCCTGTGAAAATATCTAAACGCTTTACAATTGTTCCAACATGGGAAACGTATAACCCGGTTTCAAGCGACGAGTTAATCATTGAATTGGATCCTGGAATGGCTTTTGGTACAGGAACTCACCCAACAACTGTGATGAGCCTTCAAGCATTAGAGAAAATGGTCAAACCAGCTGATCGTGTTATTGATATCGGGACCGGTTCTGGTGTATTGGCAATTGGAGCAGCTTTACTGTCCGCTAAAGAAGTGTATGCACTGGATTTAGATGAAGTGGCAGTCAGATCTGCGAATATCAACGTCAAATTAAATAAAGTTCAAGATGTTGTGACGGTAGAAGAAGGCAATTTGACGGATAAAATTGATCAACCAGGTGACGTAGTGGTTGCTAATATTTTGGCGGAAGTCATTATGTCATTTACAGATGATGCATTTAAGATTGTTAAATCAGGTGGAGTCTATATTACATCAGGCATCATCTCGGCGAAAAAAAATGATGTAAAAGCGGCTCTGGAAGCATCTGGCTTTGTTATTGAAGATGTTATGATGATGGAAGACTGGGTTACCATCATTTCAAAAAAACCGGAATAACGAGGTGCCACGATGCAACGATATTTTATAGAAGGTGAAATTCCTGAAAATCGAATAGTGGCAATAACTGGCGATGATGCAAAGCACATCGCCAAAGTTATGCGTCAAACTGTTGGGGGCAACTTGATCGTTGTTATCGAAGACCAAGCGTACCAAGCAGAAATTGTATCAGCAGATTTTGATGTAGAAGTTGAAATTAGAAACAGAATAGAAGTGCAAGTAGAGCTTCCGAAAAAAGTGACGATTGCTTGTGGATTACCTAAAGGCGACAAGCTTGATTTGATTACTCAAAAAGCGACGGAACTGGGTATGTATGCGCTTTTGCCGTTTTCAGCAGAACGTTCGATTGTAAAATGGGACAATGCAAAAAGTGATAAAAAAATCGGTCGTCTTCAAAAAATTGCGAAAGAAGCGGCTGAGCAATCGCATAGAACGCATCTTCCTGAAATTCACAACATCCATAGCTTTAAGCAATTATTAAGTAAAGCGGAAGCGTATGACGCAGTCATTGTAGCTTATGAAGAAGAGGCAAGACAAGGCGTCAGAACACGGTTTGCTGAAATTATAAAATCATTGTATGATAAAGATTCAGTGTTACTTGTTTTTGGTCCTGAAGGTGGAATTTCTGATGCTGAAGTCCAGGCGCTGAAAAACTTTGGCGCTATTTTTACTTCTCTTGGGCCACGAATTCTGCGGACCGAAACCGCTCCTTTGTATGCACTGTCAGCTATTTCCTACGAGTTCGAATAAGTTTCCTGTAGGGAATGAGCTGGGAAAACAAACGACTTCTATATAGAATGGGGATTTTTAAAAATGACAAACATTGCATCTTATATCGACCATACTTTATTAAAACCTGAATCAACAGAAAGCCAAGTTGTTCAGCTATGCAAAGAAGCAGCAGAATACAATTTCGCTTCTGTTTGCGTAAATCCAACTTGGGTTGAAAAAGCAGCTGCAGAATTAACAAATAGTGAAGTGAAAGTTTGTACAGTTATTGGCTTCCCATTAGGAGCTTCTACGCCTGAGACAAAAGCTTTTGAAACAACGGATGCTATTTCTAAAGGCGCTGGTGAAATTGATATGGTTTTAAACATTGGCGCATTAAAGAGCGGCAATACAGATCACGTGAAAAAAGATATTGAAGCAGTTGTCAATGCAGCTAAAGGCAAAGCAATCGTCAAAGTAATTCTTGAGACGTGCTTGTTAACGGACGAAGAAAAAGTAACCGCTTCCCAATTATCTAAAGAAGCTGGAGCGGATTTTGTTAAAACTTCTACTGGCTTCTCAACAGGTGGAGCGACAGTTGAAGATGTGAAATTGATGCGTCAAACAGTTGGTCCAGATATGGGTATTAAAGCATCAGGTGGCGTACGTAGCTTAGAAGATGTAGAAGCAATGATCGAAGCAGGAGCTACGCGTATTGGCGCAAGTTCTGGCGTTAAAATCATGCAAGGCTTAACTTCTGATTCTGATTATTAACTATTGACCTTTCATCTAGAATACGATATAATTTTTGAGTATATAACACTTGTTGCTCTTCGCTTCAACGTGTGTTCGGAGGGAGGGAAAAAGAGATGTCAAAAACTACAGTTCGTAAAAACGAATCGATTGAAGATGCTCTTCGCCGCTTCAAACGCACTGTTTCTAAATCTGGAACAATGCAAGAGGTAAGAAAGCGCGAGTACTATGATAAGCCGAGCGTGAAACGTAAACTAAAATCAGAAGCTGCGCGTAAACGTAAATTTTAATTGACTTTAAGAAGCATATAGACTTTTAAAAAATATGAACGACCAGCGAAAACCGCCAACACAATCTTGTGTTGGCGGTTTTTCTAATTGTCACATAAGTAAGCGCATTCTTTCGTTATTGCAGAAGATTTCCTCTATAATATAAGTATAGTAAATTGAAACTTCTTCACAGTTCAACCGTATATATGGTGCAGAAGAAATTTGAAATGCGAAAGGAGAGATCCTGTTGAGCAAAGTCAAAGTCTTTATGGGTTTTGGACTTTTGCTATTATCGTTTCTACTTGTGCTCCCAACTATCCAGGCGGATACTTCGACGGTGTACGTTATTCCAATCGAAGATGAAGTTGAAAGAGGATTGCAGGCTTTTATCGAACGGGGGATTGAAGAAGCGGAAGATGCTGGAGCCGAAGCCATCATATTTGAAATAGATACACCGGGTGGATTTGTAGATGCAGCAGATGGCATTGCTCGTCTGTTAGACAAAACAGATTTAGAAACACTGGCTTTTGTTAATCAAGACGCTTTGTCTGCTGGTGCGTTTCTTGCTTTGCATAATGACGAAATTTACATGCATCCTAACGGGCGCATGGGAGCGGCACAAGTAATAAATCAGTCAGGGAATGCAGCGGCTGATAAAGCAAATAGTGCTTGGTTGTCCTCAATGAAAAGTGCAGCACAAACAGTTGACCGAGATCCCCAGTATGCCTTGGCCATGGCCGATGCATCAATAGATCTTCCAGAAGTGGGCGCAGCTAAAGGTAAATTATTAACTTTAGATGCGAAAGAAGCTGAGCAAGTAGGATATTCAGAAGGAACCGTTAGTTCGTTAAGTGAGCTTTTAGCGTTAAAGGGCTTTCAGGACGCAACAATTGTTACAATTGACGAAACGTTTTCGGAAAGTCTAGCTCGCTTTTTAACGAATCCGTTTATCGTGCCGATTCTTTTATCATTTGCAGGACTTGGCTTGTTACTTGAGCTATTCACGCCAGGAGTCGGAGTTCCAGGGTTTATCGGAATGGTATTTTTACTGTTGTTTTTTTATGGTCACTTAGTGGCCGGCTTAGCAGGTTACGAATCCATCATTTTATTGATTATTGGTTTCGGACTTTTAGTAGCTGAGTTTATCATACCGGGTGGTGTGGCTGGATTTTTAGGAGTTGCGGCTATTCTCGGTAGTATCTTATTGGCGGGAGGAGACTTGAAAACCACCGCCATAGCAGTACTTATAGCAATGGTAGTAGCAACAGTAGGGATGGTGATCGTAGTGAAGTTTTTTGGTAAACGACTGAGTTTGTTCAAACGCATTATTTTGACGGACGCCACCGATACGGCAAGTGGTTATGTATCGACTACAAACCGTCCAGAACTTGTCGGTAAAATTGCACGAACACTGACTGCATTGCGTCCATCAGGTACAATTCAGCTAGACGATGAGCGAATCGATGCTGTCTCTGAGGGAAGATTTATAGACAGTGGCAAAAATGTTAAGATTATCAAGGTAGAAGGTTCACGAATCGTAGTTCGTGAGCTGGATAAACAAGAGGAGGAATAAGAGAATGGGACTTGAAACAATTGGTCTAGGCGCAGCAATCATTGGTATTATCGTTATTTTGGCAATATTCTTTACGTTCGTTCCGATTACGTTATGGATTTCAGCATTAGCTGCAGGCGTAAGAATCAGTATCTTTACACTAATAGGGATGAGATTACGTCGTGTTATTCCATCGCGTATTGTTAACCCGTTAATCAAAGCTTCAAAAGCGGGATTAACGGTAACTATTAATCAATTGGAGAGTCATTACTTAGCAGGTGGTAACGTTGATCGTGTTGTTAACGCATTAATCGCGGCTCACCGTGCCAATATCGAATTGCCATTTGAACGCGCAGCGGCGATTGACCTAGCAGGTCGTGACGTGCTAGAAGCTGTTCAAATGTCGGTAAACCCGAAAGTGATTGAAACACCATTTATCGCCGGTGTGGCAATGGACGGGATCGAAGTAAAAGCAAAAGCGCGTATTACAGTTCGCGCAAATATCGACCGTTTAGTCGGTGGTGCTGGGGAAGAAACAATTGTTGCCCGTGTTGGTGAAGGGATTGTTTCGACACTTGGTTCAAGCACAAGCCATAAAAAAGTTCTTGAAAACCCAGATCTAATTTCTCAAACAGTTTTATCGAAAGGTCTTGATTCCGGTACAGCGTTTGAAATTCTGTCTATCGATATTGCAGACGTTGATATCGGTAAAAACATTGGAGCGGAACTACAAACAGAACAAGCAGAAGCAGATAAGAAAATTGCTCAAGCAAAAGCTGAAGAGCGCCGCGCGATGGCTGTTGCAAGCGAACAAGAAATGAAAGCAAAAGTTGTGGAAATGAGAGCGAAAGTTGTAGAAGCAGAAGCAGAAGTACCACTTGCAATGTCTGAAGCCCTTCGCAACGGGAATATTGGCGTTATGGATTACGTGAACTACAAAAATATCCAAGCTGATACAAGTATGCGCGATTCTATTTCAAAAACCAGCACGGATAAATCCGACAACAAATAATGGGCGTTAGCCATAAGGGAGGTTTGTCGTGTGGAAGCTCTCATATTTGGACTTGTCATCATGGCGGTAAGTGCTTTTTTTAATAAAAACAAAAAAGATTCCAATAAAAGAGATGCTCCGGTAAAGCCCTTTTCGACAACTACATCAACTACGAGAGAAAGTCGTTCTGCGCAAACCCGGTTCAAACGAGTAGAAGATTATGCAAAGGAACTTTATGGTGAACTGCAAAATCAAAAAGCTCAAGGGTCTGATCGTTTAGAAGAGGCAAAGCAAAAAGCGGTAGAAGTTGTGGATCGAACGCCTCTTCGCGAAGCGCGTCAAGAAGTAGAGCGTCGCGTTACATCTAGTAATACACAAAGTCGTACATCACTAAGCCAATCAAGATCAATCCGCAATCAACCTGCAGTTCCTAAAGTAGAGAAAACTTCTGATGAATTATTGCCACTTAGCGATGAGGACGTCAGAAAAGGAATTATCATGGCGGAAATTTTAATGCCGCCAAAGTCAAAGCGCTAATGAAAATCAGTCAGTGAAAACTGGCTGATTTTTAGTATCCATATTTTTATTATGTAAACTAAAAAAAATAAGCGGAATTTTCTCTGCTGATAAAATAGAATTATTAGGATATTTAGGTAAAAGGTAAATTTTTCACGTTAAAGGTGCACAGAACAAATATTTTACAAGTGATTATCTTTAATGATAGAGTGAAATTAGCAGTAAATACTCGATCCTAAGGAGCGTCCACATGACAGAAAATAACCTACTAGAATTACATGTGAAAGACCCAAATGAAGCGGTACAGCTGCTCGGGATATCAGATAGCCATTTAACATTAATCGAAGAAGCTTTTAACATTCAAATTATCACCCGTGGAGAAGTCATTAAATTAGCTGGTTCTGAGGCAGACAAACAAACGGGGAAATTATTAATAGAACAATTATTGCGGGTTATCCGCAAAAACATCAATATTGATCAGCGCGATATCGTCTCAGCAATTGAGATGGCTAAAAATGGTACAATCGAATATTTTGCTGAACTTTATGATGAAGAAGTTGCGCGTAATGCTAACGGCAAAACGATTCGCGCAAAAACCATTGGGCAGAGGCATTATATTCATGCAATTCGCAACAAAGATTTAGTTTTTGGGATTGGTCCTGCCGGTACCGGTAAAACGTATCTTGCAGTCGTTCTGGCCGTCCAAGCACTAAAAAACGGTCATGTGAAGAAAATAATTTTGACAAGGCCCGCTGTTGAAGCAGGCGAAAGTCTCGGGTTTTTACCAGGGGATTTAAAAGAGAAAGTTGATCCATATTTACGTCCACTATATGATGCGCTGCATGACGTGTTAGGGCTCGAACAAACCAACCGCTTTATCGAGCGTGGGACCATTGAAATTGCTCCTTTGGCGTATATGAGAGGACGCACATTAGATGAAGCTTTTGTTATTCTAGATGAAGCGCAAAATACCACAAAAGCACAGATGAAAATGTTCTTAACACGTCTCGGTTTTGGATCGAAAATGGTTATTACTGGTGACAAAACTCAAATTGATTTGCCTCGTGGTGCTGAATCTGGATTAATTGCCGCTGAAACGATTTTATCAAGTGTGCGAAATATCCATTTTCAATACCTTGAAAGTGGTGATGTGGTTCGTCACCCACTTGTGGCAAAAATTATTGATGCTTATGAAAATCAGCCAACTTAAAGAGTATAGAGCAAGGTGTAGGGATCACTTTCCCTGCACCTTTTTTCTATAAAATAGTTAAGAGATTTTCTACTACTCGTTTATACAGACATAATTTCAAATTATTAGAAAAAAACACGGTGAAATCTATTTCTTTAGTTGTTATGATGGAACTAGGAAATGTGGGGTGGGGTAGGATGCGTCAAAAAGCACAAGATCTTTTTGAGAAACTG
This sequence comes from Planococcus halocryophilus, assembly GCF_001687585.2. Taxonomy (GTDB): domain Bacteria; phylum Bacillota; class Bacilli; order Bacillales_A; family Planococcaceae; genus Planococcus; species Planococcus halocryophilus. The sequence continues at coordinate 1,480,434 of NZ_CP016537.2, forward strand.
GGTTATCGGAAAATAATGATGGCAGGCATCTTGTTGACAGGCATCATCTTATACGGATTTTTAATGGATTCTGTTCAAAGTGATACATACGATATACAATTGTTCCAATTATCATCTGAAACAATACGCTCTGAAAAAACCGTTGAAGATCCAGTTAAAACGGAGTTAGAAAGACAACGGCTTACTGAAGAAGTATCGCCAAGCTATCAATTTATGAGTGAAATAGTAGACAATCAAACCGCTTTGGTCGCATCGATATTTGGTTATATTATGGACGTTAAAGCTGCTCCAGAACAAGAAGAAGATCGATTGACTCAAGAGGAAATGATTGCGGAACTGAGAGAAGATTTAAGATTGTTAGAAACAAGTGATAATGGATTGCGTTTAACAGACGATATGCTAAGTTCATTATTGTCACTTTCAGAAGCACGCTTAATTAGTGTCCAAGAAGAATTAAACAACTTATTGCAATCCTCTTTGAATGAATCTATTCGTGTAGAAGAAGTGGCGCGTTATCGAACCGAGATTGAACAAGATATTCGCCGCAATGAAACGATTCCTAACGATATTATTCAAGCGGCATTGACCATTGGCCGATTTGGTATAATTGCAAACGAGGTAGTCAATGAAGAATTAACAGCGAAACAAGTAGAACAAATTCGAAATAGTGTTGAACCAACACGTATTTTACAAGGACAAGTTCTTGTTCAAGAAGGTCAAGTGATCGACCGGGAAGTTTACCGTCAGCTAGAATTGGTTGGCATGACCGAAGAGCGGCTAAATTACAAACCGTTATTAGGGTTGTTAATATTCGTCATCATTGCAGTAGGACTAATGTTCATCGTTATTTCTCGTTCGAAAAAAGACGATAAAAACAAAGTTACCGAGATGCTTGTGGTAATGGTGACAATTTCTATTTCATTAATATTGATGAAGTTACTGTCTGCTATTAGCGGAAATTTTGATTTAGTAATTTCTTTTTTCTTCCCGACAGCTTTAGCAGGAATGTTAATATGCTTGCTAGTCAATGAGCGAGCGGCTGTATATGTCACTATTTTTGTTAGCGCAGCAGCAGGTTTAATGTTGCCGAGTGGCTATTCCGCTACTTTACAAGTAGACGTCGCCTTTTATATTCTTTTTGGTGGATTGACAGCGATTTATTTAATCGATCGAGTAGGCGGACGTGGACGTTTACTGCACATCAGTTTAGCGGTAGCGGGCACTAACGCGTTGTTTGTCGCTTTTTATTTATTGCTTGGCCAAACACAGTATAGTTGGTCAGAAGTCGGATTTTATTTTTCAGCTGCGATTGTCTCGGGGTTATTGTCTGGAGCATTGGCAATTGGATTTTTGCCATTTTTCGAATCGGCATTTGGTATGCTATCAACAATGCGGTTGATCGAATTATCCAATCCGAATCATCCACTACTAAAGAAAATTTTGATGGAAACACCAGGTACTTATCATCACAGTTTGATGGTGGCGAATTTGGCGGACGCGTCTTGTGAGGCGATTGGAGCAAATGGGTTACTTGCTAGAGTCGGTTGTTATTATCACGATATTGGCAAAACGAAATACCCGCAATTTTTTATCGAGAACCAAGTAAATATTGAAAATCCACATGATCGTTTGCCTCCTGAGAAAAGTAGGGATATTATTTTGGCGCATGGTATACATGGGGCCCAAATGTTAAAAAAGCATAAAATGCCGAAAGAAATTATTGATGTTGCTGCGCAACATCACGGTACGAGTCTATTGAAATTTTTCTACTACAAAGCAAAAGAAACAAATCCCGATCTTGATGAAAACACCTATCGTTATCAAGGACCTAAGCCACAAACAAAAGAAATTGCGATTATATCCATAGCGGATAGTTTAGAAGCTGCAGTTCGATCAATGAAAGAACCAACATCAGAAAAGATAAAAAAATTGGTAGATTCGATTGTAGAAGATAAACTTAAAGATGGGCAGTTCGAAGAATGCGATATATCTTTAAAAGAACTAAAAAAGGTAAAAGCGGTAATGTGTGATACTTTAAATGGGATATTCCATTCGCGTATTGAATATCCGAAAGAAACCAACTGACAGGAGGAACTGTTATGATAGCTATCGATTTTATGGATGAAACAGAAAGTTTGGACCAAGAAGAATTGGATTTTGTGCAAAAAATATTGGAGCATGCTGCGAAACAAGAAAAAGTCACGGATTCTGAAGTATCCGTGACTTTTGTGACCAACGAAATGATTCGTGACATTAACCGTGAATACCGTGGCAAAGACCAACCGACGGATGTAATTTCGTTTGCCATGGAAGAAATGGGAGAAGGAGAAACAGCGATTATCGGTTCACAGGAACCGCGCATGTTGGGTGACATCATTATTTCTTTAGACCGGACAAAAGAGCAAGCTGCAGATTTTGGTCACTCATTTGAAAGAGAACTCGGTTTTCTAGCAGTTCACGGTTTTTTGCACTTGTTAGGCTATGATCACCTGACAGAAGAAGATGAAAAAAAGATGTTTTCTCGCCAAGAGGAGATTTTAGTCTCTCTCGGCATCACGCGTGATAAACATGACGGCGCGTAGGTTTTTCCGTTCTTTTTGGTTTGCAGCTCAAGGAATTGGAACTGCTTTAAAACGTGAACAAAATATCAGGTTCCACCTTATAGCCGCGATTATTGTAGTCATTGCAGGGTGGTTCACGGTTTTGTCTTACACAGAATGGCTAGTGGTCATTTTATTAATTGCGGGCATGATTGCATTAGAGATGGTCAATTCAGCCATTGAACGGGTCGTCGACTTGGTGACGGCTGAACTTCATCCGCTCGCTAAACAAGCAAAAGATATGGCGGCAGGTGCTGTTTTGGTATTTGCAGCGGCGAGTGTTATAATTGGATTAATAATATTTTTACCCAAATGGTTTTAAATTCGCAGAGGTGATTAAAAATGGAAAAAGAACAATTGATGAAGCAATCGATAGAAGCACGAAACAATGCGTATGTGCCCTATTCAAAATTCCCTGTCGGTGCAGCGTTACTGACAGCTGATGGAAAAGTCTACTTAGGCTGTAATATTGAAAACGCTGGTTATTCACTGACAAATTGTGCAGAGCGCACAGCCGTATTTAAAGCGGTATCAGAAGGTGACAATAAGTTCGTAGCTTTAGCTGTATCAGCAGACACAGCGGGGCCTGTATCACCTTGTGGTGCGTGTAGACAAGTATTGGCAGAGTTTTGTCCGCCAAATATGCCAGTATACTTAACAAATTTAAAAGGTGACGTTCAGGAAACGACAATTAGTGAATTGCTTCCTGGCGCATTTTCAACGGAGGATTTAAAATATGCAGCTAGAGAATAACGGATTTAAATCAGGTTTCATTTCAATCATTGGTCGTCCTAACGTCGGTAAATCGACGTTTCTTAACCGTGTCGTGGGCCAAAAAATTGCGATTATGAGTGATAAGCCCCAAACAACACGAAACAAAGTTCAAGGCGTTGTGACAACAAATGATAGCCAAATGATTTTTATCGATACACCAGGTATTAATGAACCTCGCCACAAATTAGGCGACTTTATGTTGAAAGTTGCAAAAAACACGTTCCGCGAAGTTGACGTATTGTTATTCGTAGCAAGTGGTGTGGACCGCGTTGGTAAAGAAGACCGCTATGTACTAGAAATGCTAAAAGGCATTGATGTACCAGTATTTTTAGTGCTTAATAAAATCGATCAAGTACACCCTGATAATTTACCGAAAATTATCGAGTCGTACCGTAAGGAATTTGATTTCGCAGAAGCGATTCCAATTTCTGCGTTAGAAGGGAATAACGTTGAAACTTTACTAGCTAAAATTAATGAGCGTCTTCCTGAAGGACCTCAATACTATCCGGCTGATCAGATCACTGATCACCCAGAAAGATTCATCATTTCTGAATTGATTCGTGAGAAAGCACTGCATTTGACGCGCGAAGAAATTCCGCATTCGATTGCTGTTGTTATTGAAAAAATTGCACCTGATTCAGAGAACGAAAATATGATTCGAATACAAGCAACAATTATGGTCGAGCGCGATTCTCAAAAAGGTATTGTGATCGGTAAAAAAGGCGTCTTGCTCAAACAAATCGGCACACGTGCTCGCCAAGATATTGAAAACTTGCTTGGATCAAAAGTGTACTTGGAATTATGGGTAAAAGTTCAAAAGGATTGGCGCAATAAAGCGATGCATTTACGCGATTTCGGCTTCAGAGAAGACGAATATTAAGGAGTCCTTCCCATGCAAAATCAAGTAGAAGGTATTGTCATTCGCACAATGCCTTATGGCGAAACCAATAAAATCGTCACCTTGTTTACGAAAGAAGCGGGGAAAATTACTTGTATGGCAAGAGGTGCGAAAAAACCTGCTAGTCGTTTGGCGGCAATTACCCAAGTATTTACTCATGGCAGTTTTTCCATCTATAAAGGAAAAGGCATGGGAACTATACAGGCGGGGGATCCACTAGAATCACTGCGGCATATTCGTGAAGACATCATGTCTACTGCTTATGCAAGTTATGTTACTGAGTTAATTGATCGTTTAACCGAACAAGACGAACCACAACCTGCCATTTTTGATATGTTGTATCAAGCACTTCATGCGATCGACGAAGGGTATGACCCAGAAGCGATTACGTTGTTTGTCGAATGGAAAATGCTCCAAACAGCAGGTTTAACACCAACACTTCATCAATGCGCAAATTGTGGGTCGACTGAAGGGGAATTTGCCTTTTCGTTTCAAGAACTAGGATTTCTTTGTCATCGTTGTTTTCATATCGACAGCTATATTATTCGGTTGAGTCCAGCGTTAGTGAAGTTGATTCGTACGTTCTATTTTGTGCCAATTGAGCGAGTGGGTTCTTTGACGCTGAAAAAAGAATCCAAGAGCTTACTCAAACAAATTGTCCGCACAATTTACGAAGAAAAAGCGGGGATTCGCTTAAAGTCACGGAAGTTTCTCGAGCAATTAGAACGAACACCCGAATTTTTACCGAAAAAAGAAGAGTTGCCAAAAGACAAATAGTCTTTTGGCAACTCTTCTTTTAGGAGTGATACTATCATGAAGTAATGAACAGGATAGCAAATCACACGCCGATTATGAGAGGGAATAAAAAAGTGGTGGAATAGATTTATTCCACCACTTTTTTTGTAACCCGCTTTTCTAACTTAAAACTGAATATGCTTTTCGATATATGCTTGTACTTCAGCAATCGGCATACGTGTTTGTTCCATTGAATCACGGTGGCGTACTGTTACTTGACCATCTTCAACTGAATCAAAGTCATATGTGATACAGAAAGGTGTACCGATTTCATCTTGGCGACGGTAACGTTTACCAATCGATTGAGACTCATCGTAATCCACCATGAAGTGTTTAGCTAATTCAGCGAATACGCCGGTTGCGCCTTCTGCTAATTTTTTTGATAAAGGAAGAATCGCTGCTTTATAAGGAGCTAAAGCAGGGTGGAACTTCAATACTGTGCGTTTTTCGTCGTTTTCAAGCTCTTCTTGCTGGTAGGCATCTACTAAGAAAGCTAGTGTTACACGGTCAGCGCCTAGAGAAGGCTCGATACAATAAGGCACAAAGCGCTCATTTGTTACTGGGTCGATGTAGTTAAAATCTTCTCCCGAATGTTCCATATGGCGTTTCAAGTCAAAATCAGTACGGTCTGCAATGCCCCAAAGCTCGCCCCAGCCGAATGGGAATTTGTATTCGATATCAACTGTTGCATTTGAGTAATGAGATAGTTCGTCTTCATCATGTTCGCGAAGGCGCATATTGTCTTCATTCATATTCAAGTTCAAAAGCCAGTTTTTACTGAAATCGCGCCAGTAAGCGTACCATTCTAAATCTTCACCAGGCTTGCAGAAAAATTCAAGTTCCATTTGTTCAAATTCACGCGTCCGGAAAGTAAAGTTACCCGGTGTGATTTCGTTACGGAAACTTTTACCGATTTGTGCAATACCAAAAGGCATTTTTTTGCGCATTGAACGTTGGACGTTTTTATAGTTAACGAAAATCCCTTGAGCTGTTTCTGGGCGCAAGAAAACTTCGTTTGTTGAAGCTTCAGTTACACCTTGGAAGGTTTTGAACATCAGGTTAAACTGGCGAATATCCGTGTAATCTAGTGCGCCACAAACGGTACATTTTACTTCGTGTTCTTGAATCAATTCTGCCATGCGGTCAAATGACAAACCATCAACGATCAATTCAATGCCTTTAGCATCTAATGCATCTTCGATTAATTTGTCTGCGCGGTGGCGAGTTTTACAGCTCTTACAATCGATCATTGGGTCATTAAAGTTACCAACATGTCCTGAAGCTACCCAAGTTTTCGGGTTCATCAAAATGGCAGCGTCAAGTCCTACGTTATAAGGGGATTCTTGAACGAATTTTTTCCACCATGCTTTTTTAATATTGTTTTTCAGTTCGACGCCAAGAGGGCCATAATCCCATGTGTTCGCTAAACCGCCGTAAATTTCAGAGCCTGGAAAAACAAAGCCTCTGTGTTTTGCTAATGCTACTACATCTTCCATTGACATAAAAATTACCTCCATAAAATAAAAAATCGCACTCGCCCTCGGACATAGTTACATGCCCGAGGACGAGTACGTTAAGACCCGCGGTTCCACCTCGATTGACTGCAATTTGCAGTCCACTTTAAAAGAAAAATAGCTCGGAATCGCCGTTTCCTGTAGTTGTAGGCTTCCACTATCCCTACTCGCTAAAGTTACAGTACTCATTTATTCGTCATTGCCTATATTAAGTTCATTTATAATTGTATCATGACAATGTTTTCTTCGCAATATCACGTGCATTAGTATATAATAATTGATATTGAGTATAACATATATCTATTTTTGAGGCGGTGAGTCCAATCGAACTCAATAAACGACAAGAAGAAATATTGCAAATTGTTAAAGGCAATGGTCCAATTACTGGCGAACAGATTGCGGATCGCTTAAACTTAACAAGATCAACGCTTAGACCGGACTTAGCCATTTTAACGATGGCAGGTTTTTTAGATGCCCGTCCCCGCGTTGGTTATTTTTATTCGGGTAAAAAACCAGGGCAAGATGTTACTGATACGATGAACAATATGAAAGTTAAAGATTTTCAGTCGATTCCGGTTGTTGTCCGAGAAGATGTTAGTGTATACGATGCCATCAGTCAAATGTTTTTAGATGATGTCGGGACACTTTTTGTCGTGGATAAAAACTCGCATCTAGCAGGAGTGTTATCGAGAAAAGATTTGTTGCGAGCAAGTTTGGGCAGCCAAAATTTATCGAGTATTCCGGTACATATTATTATGACGCGTATGCCGAACATTACATATTGCGCTAGAAACGAATCGCTTATCCAAGCGGCGCACCGTTTGATCAATCAACAAATCGATGCACTACCAGTAGTAGAAGAACAGCCAGACGGCTTTAAAGTTGTCGGTAGATTAACAAAAACGAATATTACTCGTGCGTTTTTATCATTATCTGAAAACCACGATTTGTGAGGTGTCAATTATGAAGTCACTGCGATTATTCATTGTATCCGATTCAGTTGGTGAGACAGGCGAACTGGTCGCGAAAGCAGCAATTAGCCAATATTTGAACGCAGATCAAAATGCAGTTTTAAAACGGTTTCCTTATATCGATTCAATTGACCACCTGCAAGAAATCGTCAAATTGGCTGTCGCACAAAAAGCTTTTATCGTCTATACTTTAGTTTCTCAAGAACTACGCGACTATATGCAGTCTGAAACCGCTAAATTTCATGTTACAGCAGTGGATTTAATGGGGCCATTGTTAGATGCCCTCGAAAATGAACTGAATGCATCACCATTGCAAGAAGCAGGATTAGTCCGCAAATTAGATGATGATTATTTTAAAAAAGTAGAAGCCATTGAGTTTGCGGTTAAATACGATGACGGACGAGACCCACGTGGCATTTTAATGGCGGATATTGTATTAGTTGGGATTTCTCGAACTTCTAAAACACCACTATCTCAATATTTAGCGCATAAACGCTTGAAAGTGGCTAACGTTCCACTCGTACCAGAAGTAGATCCACCAGAAGAACTGTATCTTGTAGATCCAAAAAAATGCTTTGGTTTAGTTATTTCACCAGATAAACTCAATTTTATCCGGAAAGAAAGACTGATCGCTTTAGGATTGAACGATGATGCAAATTACGCGAAAATCGATCGCATCCACGAAGAAATCAAACATTTTCACAAAGTAGTCGATCGCATCGGTTGTGAAATCGTTGATGTGACAAATCGAGCTGTTGAAGAAACAGCGAATTTGATACTCGGCAAACTCCAAAAATAATTTTGGGAAAACCACCTTCAGAGGCGGTTTTTCTTTCTTTTTGGTGGATTTTTTCATTAAGAAGTTTTATAATGAAGAATTGTGGCTAAAGCTTACTAACGGATAAATAGTTTGCTTTATCTTTTTGTCGAAAAATGAAGGATTTTGTCTTTGTATCACGAATTACTTAAGTTAAGCAAACAAAGATGGTGAAAATAATGTCCAATAGAGTTCCTGAAGAAGTGATTGAAAAGATTCGGTCCAGCACAGACATAGTCGATATTGTTGGTGAATATGTCCAGTTAACAAAAAGAGGTCGCAATTGGTTCGGCCTTTGTCCTTTTCATGGAGAAAGCACACCATCTTTTTCAGTTACGGCCGATAAGCAGATTTTTCATTGCTTTGGTTGTGGAGCTGGTGGCAATGTCATCACTTTTCTGATGGATATTGAGAATTTAACTTTCCAAGACGCCTTGTCAAGGTTAGGGAGTCGCGCTGGCATAGATGTCGATATACAAGCCCCTGCCGATTCCGGTCCGGTGCAATCAAAAGAAGATCAACAATTAATTTTGATGCACGAGTTTGCTGCGGACATGTATCAACATATTCTATTGAATACGGAAGAAGGCCAAGCGGCATTGGACTATTTGGAAAATAGAGGCTTTACTCGAGAAATCATCGAGAAAAACAGAATCGGTTGGTCGCTTCCAGAGTGGAATTACATGGCTTCTTCGTTAAAACGAAAAGGTTTTTCTGAAGAAGAGTTAGAAACGAGTGGTTTAGCGATTGCGCGTGAGCAATCAAGCGGCTATTTTGACCGATTTCGTGGTAGAATCATGTTTCCAATTATGAATGAAACAGGCAAAATAATCGCCTTTTCTGGAAGAGTTCTTGAGCATACAAAACAAGAAGCTAAATATATGAACAGCCCTGAATCTCCGATTTTCCAAAAAAGTCAAGTGCTTTATAATGTACATCATGCTAGAAGCGCTATACGCAAAAATAGAAAAATCATTTTGTTTGAAGGGTTTATGGATGTCATTGCAGCGGGTAAAGCAGGTGTTGATAATGCCTTAGCAACTATGGGCACATCACTCACGGCTCAGCATATTCGACAAATGAAGCGTTTTGCCCAAGAAGTCGTCATTTGTTTTGATGGAGATGATGCAGGTTGGGAAGCTGCGAAAAGAGCCGCTATTTCTTTAAACGAAGAAAATTTTAAAGTGGAAGTGGCAGTATTACCAGGGAAAATGGATCCTGATGATTATGTTCGTGACAACGGCGCTGAGGCTTTCAAAGATCAAATTATCGGTAAACCACATGCATTTATTGCATTCGCAATGATGCACGCCCGAAGACATAAAAACTTTCAGTACGAAAACGACCTGTTGCAATACATACAGGAAGTGTTGCAACTTTTAGCTGGTAGATCCTCGCCTTTAGAGCGAGATTTATATATAAAGCAATTATCAGTGGAAACTGGATTGTCTCAAGAAGCTATCCTTCAGCATTATAGGAAACTAGAAAACAAGACAATCGAACGGAACCGTCCTGAACCAACGATTATAAAGACAGCTAAAAAAGAACCGAAACGGATTACCTCGTTGCATAGAGCTGAGAGAATGCTATTGTCTCATGCACTGGCAGATCCGTCGGTTATGGATAAATTAGTGGTCGAAGACAATGGCATTCCATTTGTCAGTGAAGAATTCCAGGCGCTGTATGTTCAATTGCTCGGTTTCTATGAGGAATGGGATAAAGCAGATTTTCATATGTTTTTGGAGACATTGCAAGATGCAGAACTCCGCAAACTCGTTATGGAAACCGCATTATCCGAACGCGATCCGGAACATGCGGATGAAGAAATTGCCGATTGTTTAAAGCATTTGCAAAAACATCGGATCGAGCAGCAAATCAATTTAAAAATCCAGCAATCAAAAGAAGCGGAAAAACAGCATGACTTAAAGCGCGCTTTACTTCTTGCACAAGAAGTGATTGCTTTACGAAAATCATTGTAAGTTAATTCCGGTTTTTTTAAAGGAGGAAGTCACATGGCCGAGAAATCTGAACGCCAAACTGAAGTTGAAGCAAGCAATGTTCCATTGACTACTGAAGGTCCGGAAGCAACTGTAGAAGAAGCGAAAAAACAGCTGATTGAAGCAGGTAAAAAAACCGGAGAACTCAACTACGAACAAATTGCTGACAAATTAGCGGTTTTTGAAATGGAATCCGATGCAGTAGAAGAATTTATCGACCAGTTAGAAGGGCACGGCATCGAATTGGAGCGTAAATCCGACGATGAAGAGCATTTAGACCGTTTAATGAAACCGACCGAAGATAAATTCGACTTGAATGATTTAAGTGTGCCACCGGGCATTAAAATCAACGACCCTGTCCGTATGTACTTGAAAGAAATCGGACGCGTGGATTTATTGAAAGCGGAAGAAGAAGTCCGTTTGGCAAAATTGATTGAACAAGGTGATGAAGAAGCGAAAAAACGCCTTGCTGAAGCCAATTTGCGTTTAGTGGTAAGTATTGCAAAACGTTATGTTGGTCGTGGTATGTTGTTCTTAGATCTAATCCAAGAAGGAAACATGGGCTTGATCAAAGCTGTTGAGAAATTTGACTACTCTAAAGGATTCAAATTTAGTACGTATGCAACTTGGTGGATTCGTCAAGCAATCACTCGTGCCATCGCTGACCAAGCACGTACTATCCGTATTCCAGTTCATATGGTTGAAACAATTAACAAACTGATCCGTGTACAGCGTCAGCTATTGCAAGATCTTGGCCGTGATCCTTCTCCGGAAGAAATCGGTGAAGAAATGGATTTACTTCCAGAAAAAGTTCGTGAAATCTTAAAAATCGCTCAAGAGCCTGTATCACTTGAAACGCCAATCGGTGAAGAAGATGATTCGCACTTAGGTGACTTTATCGAAGATTCAGATGCGCAATCGCCTTCTGATCACGCTGCTTATGAATTATTGAAAGAACAATTAGAAGATGTGTTAGATACATTAACTGACCGTGAAGAAAACGTACTGCGTTTACGTTTTGGTTTAGATGATGGTCGCACACGGACATTAGAAGAAGTAGGTAAAGTATTTGGTGTAACACGTGAACGGATTCGTCAAATCGAAGCTAAAGCATTACGCAAACTGCGTCATCCATCACGCAGTAAACGATTAAAAGATTTTCTTGAATAATAAAACAGGCAAGAGCTGCATCGGGTTTTACACGAATGCGGCTCTTTTCTATGGGACGAAAAAAAGGAATTCGAGTTAAAGCTTGAATTCGTCTTAATTTTCCCTATATAATGAAAGTTGTAAGCGTATTCACGACAAAGGGGATGTAAAACAAATGAATTTCGATTTGACACAAGAACAACAAATGATTAAAAAAACCATCAAAGAATTTTCTGATAAGGTGGTGGCACCAGGTGCCATCGATCGTGACCGTTCAAAAGCGTTTCCAACTGAAATCTTCAAACAGCTGTCCGACATGGGGATGATGGGCTTGCCGTTTGATGAAAAATACGGTGGATCGGGAGCGGATACAACTAGTTTTGCTATTGTGACAGAAGAATTGAGCCGCGTTTGTGCTTCTACAGGAATTACTTATTCTGCGCATATTTCACTTGGCGGAGCTCCGCTAAACTTATTTGGAACCGAAGAACAAAAAGAAAAATACTTAACGCCGATTTGTACAGGTGAATCGTTCGGTGCATTTGGTTTAACAGAACCGAATGCTGGATCAGACGCAGGAGGAACAGAAACTCGTGCAATAGAAGATGGTGACGATTGGGTTATCAACGGTTCGAAAGTATATATTACCAATGCTAGTCACGCGAAGCATTTAGCCATTACAGCCATTACTGGGATGGAAGATGGCAAAAAAGAAATAAGTGCGATTATTGTACCGACCGATGCAGAAGGTTTTACGATCATTGATAATTATGAAAAAATGGGTCTACATTCTTCCAACACAACAGAATTAGTATTAGAAAATGTCCGTGTACCGAAAGAAAACTTATTGGGCAAGCGTGGAGACGGCTTTAAGCAATTTTTAGTAACATTAGATGGCGGCCGTATTGGTATCGCTGCAATGGCTGTAGGGATCGCACAAGGCGCGTTTAACAAAGCTCTTGCTTACTCTAAAGAACGCAAACAGTTTGGCAAAACGTTATCTGAGTTCCAAGTAACACAGTTTAAACTTGCAGATATGGCCATGAAAATAGAATTGGCTCGTAATATGGTATACAAAGCCGCTTGGTTAAAAGATCAAGGCCGACCGTTTACAAAAGAAGCTTCAATGGCAAAGTTATATGCTTCTGAAATTTCGATGGAAGTAGCCAATGAAGCGATTCAAATTCATGGTGGCTATGGTTACATGAAAGAATACGAAGTGGAACGATATATGCGTGATGCGAAATTACTGGAAATCGGTGAAGGTACATCTGAAATTCAACGCATGGTTATTGCTCGCCAAATCGGTTGCTATTAAAAAAAACTAAGCCCTGCAAATCGCAGGGCTTATATTGTTTAAAATGATATGTCGATAATAAAACAAACGAAAACGAATTAAAGTCGTATTAAATGAAATTAAATTACTATTTTTGTCACAAACAAGGAAAAGTTATCTGTTAAGACTTTTCGTTTTAATGATAATACAGTACAATAATGAATGATACGAATAATATCATCAAGCAGAACTTAGTAGAGGGAGGGGTAACGGATGCAAAAAAATGCAATTGTACCTTATATCTTAATCATGGCGTTCGGTATTGGTTTAATTTTCTTCTTATCAGTACAAGGAGTTAGTAACGAAGCTGAAATCGCAGAAGAACAAGCAGCAGAAGAAGGCGGCGGAGAAACAGCTGCTGAAGGTGAAGAAGGCGGAGAAACAGCTGAGGGGGATTTCGATCCTGAAGCAACTGCACAAGCAAACTGTATTTCTTGTCATGGTTCAAGCTATGAAGGCGGAGTAGGTCCTTCATTAGTAGCTACAGAACTTCCGCAAGCAGACATCGAAGATATCTTGGTTAACGGTAAAGGCGGTATGCCGGCTGGACTTGTTGACGAAGCAAACGCAGCGGCAATGGCTGAGTGGGTTTTATCACTCGAATAGTATCTAAAAATACCCTTAGTTCTTCTTGAACTAAGGGTTTTTCTGTTAAATTAGGAGGAACCGAATGAATGCTCAACAATTATCACATCGGCTAACAAGAGTTGCCCAACATGTACCAAAAGATGCAGTCGTAGCGGACATCGGCAGTGATCATGCTTATTTGCCATGTTATTTGGTACTAAACGGCGTAGTTGAAAAAGCCATTGCCGGGGAAGTCGTTAAAGGCCCATTTGAATCGGCACAAAAACAAGTTCAGCAAGAACAGCTTACGGAAAAAATTGAGGTCCGATTAGCAAGTGGGCTCGATGCAATCTCACCTGAAGACGGCATTACAGCTGTTACAATTGCAGGTATGGGCGGTCCTTTAATATGCTCTATATTAGAACATGGTAGAGAAAAGTTAACGGGCGTAGAAAGATTGATCTTGCAGCCAAATGTTCATGCCAAAGCCATTCGTGACTGGGCCGTTTCAAATGAGTGGGATATAGTAGAAGAAGAAATTTTGAAAGAAAACGAAAAAATCTATGAAATTTTAGTGCTTGAAAAAGCGCAGTCTCCTGTTTCGTGGTCTGCTCAACAATTATTAATGGGGCCAGAGTTACTCAAACATAAGACAGCTATTTTCCAAGAAAAATGGATGCGTGAAAGCGCGCAATGGAAAAAGATTGTAGCATCAATGGAAGCAACCGCACAAACCATTGAAATTGTTGAGAAGAAACAGGAACTCGTAAAAAAAATACAATTGGTAGAAGAGGTGTTGCAACGTGAAAATTCCTAATGGACACCAAATCATTGAGGAATTCGAAAAGTGGTCACCGAAATATTTAGCCATGGATGGCGATCCAATCGGATTGCATGTAGGAACATTAAACAAGAAAATCGAACGTGTTTTAGTAACCCTAGATGTCAATGAAGAAGTTGTTGACGAAGCAATTGCTAAAGGTGCGGGGTTAATTATTGCTCATCACCCACCGATTTTTCGTCCATTGAAAAACTTGCAGACGGATTTACCGCAAGGTCGGTTAATGGAAAAACTGATTAAATCCGATATCGCAGTTTATGCAGCACATACAAATTTAGATGTTGCGGTAGGCGGAGTCAATGACTTATTAGCAGCAGCACTTGGTTTGCAAAACACCAAAGTGTTAGTTCCAACTTATGAAGCCGAATTAGTGAAGATTGCAGTATTCGTTCCTGAAACTCATGAAGAATCAGTTCGCGAAGCGTTAGCTAAAGCTGGAGCAGGGGCAATTGGGGATTATGAATCTTGCAGCTATACTTTGTCTGGTACAGGTCGTTTCCGACCGACAAATGAAGCGGATCCTTATATTGGAGAAGCCGGTAAAATGGAAGTGACTGCGGAATCGAAAGTAGAAGTAGTCGCTCGCAAAAACGAAAAAGATCGTGTGATTAAAGCGATGATTTCCGCACATCCTTATGAAGAAGTGGCTTATGATGTTTTCACGCTAGAAAATAAGGAAATCACAATGGGGCTTGGACGTATAGGTACGCTTGATACAGCAATGACGTTAGCCGAATTTGCAGAATGGGCAAAACAAAAATTAGATGTTCCTGCTCTTCGCGTTGTAGGCGCGCCTGACACGGTGATCAAAAAAGTAGCCGTTCTCGGTGGCGATGGCAATAAATACATTCAACAAGCAAAACGTTCAGGAGCAGATGTATATGTAACAGGTGATTTGTATTTCCATGTAGCTCAAGATGCACAAGACATCGGTTTAAACGTTATCGATCCCGGTCACCATGTTGAAAAAGTAATGATCAAAGGTGTCGTAAACCATATGTCTAATCAGCAACCAACTTGGCAATGCGAATTTTTACCATCCGAAACGAATACAGAACCATTCCGGTTTATGTGAGAAGAAGCTGCAGCTTCTTCTTTTTTTTATTGGCAATCACTCTTCAGTCTTTATAATCGATGTGTTAGTTGAAAAATGAGGGTCGGTTGTATAGAGGTTGAATCCATCTCCGTCATACCAAATCTCGATAACGGTTGAAGCACCGTTCATATTAAAGTGGGGCCATATCGACGTCTTCTTACGTCCAAACCAGCTCTTGCCTATCAAGGTTCTATACATAATTTTATCTGAGAAAGAAAATGCATAGAATTGATTACAAGTTGCTATCCAAAAAGTTTCTTGCAAAACAAAACTTAGTGTAGAAGACGATTCGATTGTAAGTTTAAAAACAGGAAAGCGTTTGTTTTTCAGACCCTCGAATCTTAATGTGTACTCGATATTTTTGTTTTGGAAAAGGTTTTCTAAATCCTCTTCCATTCCGGTGAAAGGTTCGAATGTAAGATAGATTGGAAACAGGGCTTTTGTAAAAATGAAATCAACTAGTATTTCACAAGTCGCATCAGAATAATTAACGGATGTAGAGGGCGTCACATAAAACTTTACAAGGTTTTGAATGTTGTCACATGTAAGAATTTCTCCATCAGAACCAATAAGTTCATGAGTGATGTAGACCTTACCCATAAGTCATGTCTCCTTTATATTAAAGAATAGCTCTAATTTTTAGTATTACACGTATATCTGAAATTTGCAGTTTATATATCAAAAGTTAGCTTTGTAATTATTTTTTTCAAATAAATGAAACGATTCTCACCCATTTTCGTATATGAAGAAAGGTGATTTATTGAATAAGAACAAAAGGGGGAGTTTGTTTTGAAACAATTTTTGTATTATTTCATGTGGACGCTAGTCATTGGATTAATCTTGTACTTAGGAATGTACCTACAGTCACAAGTAGCTGAGAAATCTCAAATGACATTTAACCTTTTTCCAATTCAACTGTACATTGCTTTATTTCCAGTAGTGATAGGTGTATTGCTTCGTACGCCGAAATTCATACTTCAACTGACTAATAGCGGAGCATGGACTTACCACTGGATCAAATTTGCTGCAATTGGATTGCCTTCGCTTTATCTTGTGTTGATGACATTCGTCCCGTTTGCACCTATAGCAGAAGGTTGGTTACCTATTCCAAATATACTTCTTTTTGGTGGAACGACTGTCCCTACAGTGGCCGGATTGGTTTTCGGTTACACCGTATTAGCGAGCGTTAAATTTTGTGGTAATTCAAAAGCTGAAGTACTAGAAACTAAAAATCCAATATAAGACAGTGAATTTTTTAAAGTAAGTCCTTCCAACAGATAGTACTTAAATACGTAGCTGCAATAAACCTATAGTATTTGCAGTAGCTAATGTCATAAGTATATGAAATGAACTTATCTAGTCTTTTGAAAGAAGGGTGAATATGGAGAAGAAAAAGACTGGGGCTTCTTACATTTATATGGTGATTGCAGGAGTGGGAATGTTCTTGTTGGCATTCGGTCTTCTAGAATATATATTGTTCGTAGGAAACGTGAATACACCAGGTTTCTTTTTAACTTTTATTGGCTTTATAATACTTGTTCATTACATTTATTATCTAGAAAAAAAGAATGGAATGAGTAACAAGGTAATTTGGATAAAATCAGGAATGCTGATCTTATCGCTACTTACGATTGGGTACATGTTTACTGAGAGTCAATTCATGTAGAAAGAGGCTAATAAAGGGAGCTGCTAAATGGAAATATTTATTGCTGCATTATGCTGTATCTGGGTAACGTTTCTTTTATATTTAGTCATTGAAAAAAAGGTGACTAAACGAGATAAACTATTGCTATACTTCAGTATCGCGAGCCTTCTTTTTGTCATAAGTATGTCATCACCTTACTAAATAATCTGTAGAATAAAAAAAGCTGTCGCAAAAAGTTAGAACCTAACTTTTGCGACAGCTTTTAATTATTCACCTACTGGGTAAGGCTCAATGCGATCCGATGGTTTCGGATGCTTGATTTTCGGTAAAATTTTATTGAGTGGTACAGAACGAGTTAACTGATGAGTACTTGGGTCTGCTGGGTCGTAAAGATCCAAGAATTTCATCACTTCTTTAACAATTGGTGTTGGGGTAGAGGCACCTGCTGTAATACCTACAGTTTCAACGCCTGCTAACCATTCTAGCTTTAACTCAGACAAATCAGAAATACGATATGCAGGAGTTCCGGCGATGTCTTGAGATACTTGTGCTAAACGATTTGAGTTATTGCTCATTGGATCTCCAATAACTAACAATAAATCAGTATCGCCTGCTTGTTGTGCGACCGCTTCTTGACGCACTTGCGTAGCTAGGCAAATTTCTTTATGAACTTCAGAATGTGGAAATTTTTCTTTCAAGCGTTCCATCATTGCTACAACGTCCCATTGGCTCATGGTTGTTTGGTTCGTCACAATGATTTTTTCAGAATCGAGTTCTAATTGGTTAACGTCTTCAACACTTTCTACTAAATGAACCATATCTGGTGCGACGCCAATTGCGCCTTCAGGTTCAGGGTGTCCACTTTTACCAATATAGACGATTTGGTAGCCATCTGCAGTTTTCTCGCGGATCAAGTCATGAGTAACTGTAACGTCAGGACATGTTGCATCAATTGATACTAAGCCTTTACGTCTCGCTAGCTCGCGAACTTGTGGAGAAACACCATGTGCAGTAAAGATAACGGTACCCGATTCTACTTTTTCTAAAATTTCAAGACGGTTTGGACCATCTAATGTAATAATGCCATCTTCTTCAAAAGCATCTGTTACGTGTTTATTATGGACAATCATTCCTAGTATATAAATGGGGCGTGGTAAACTTTCGTCCATTGCAGCATTTTTTGCGATAACCATCGCATCGACCACTCCGTAACAATATCCTCTTGGCGATATTTTCATAACTTTCATCCAGTACCGCGCTCCTTTCAATTTCACAATCATATATTCATTATAACGGAGACGGCACAGCTTTACAAAAGTTGCATCGCGTAAAGTGGTGATTTTATGCTATAATGTCTAGAGCGTAAGGAGGGAATTTAATCCCATGACAAAATTTAACGAATATCCATTCAAACCGTTTCTATTAGAAGCGGTAGAAAAACTTGGTTTTACGGAACCGACACAGATTCAAAAGGAAATGATGCCCCATATATTGAAAGGCACAAGTGCAATTGGACAATCCCACACAGGGACTGGAAAAACGCATAGTTTCATTATTCCAATTGTAGAACGTATTGACGTCAGCAAACAGGAAGTGCAGGCGGTAATTTCAGCACCGACACGTGAACTTGGAACGCAGATCTTCAATGAGTTGCAAAAGCTAGTTGTAGGATCGGGCATTGAAGTAAAATCGTTTATCGGTGGTACAGACAAGCAACGTTCAATTAACAAACTAAAAACACAGCCCCATATCGTAGTCGGAACGCCTGGTCGATTAAGAGACTTGGTGAAAGAAAACGCTTTGTTGGTGCATACAGGTAAAATTCTAGTAATTGATGAAGCGGATTTAGCTTTTGATCTTGGCTTTATCGAAGAAATTGACCAAGTAGCGGGGAAAATGAAAGACGATCTAGAAATGTATGTCTTTTCAGCGACAATTCCTGAAAAATTAAAACCATTCTTGAAAAAATACATGGAATCACCAGTTCATGTAAAAATTGGCGACAAACGTCCAACTGCAGATGGTTTAGACTTTTACTTAGTGCCAGTTCGTAGCAAAAAGAAAATGGATCGCTTGCAGGACGTGATGAAAGCGATCAATCCTTATTTAGCCATCATTTTCGTTAACACGCGTACAAATGCGGATTATGTCGCAGACCAATTAGCAAAAGAAGGCATTCGTGTTGGACGTGTCCACGGCGATTTAGCACCACGTGAACGCGTTAAAATGATGCGTCAAATTCGTGACTTGGAATATCAATACATCGTAGCAACAGATCTTGCAGCTCGTGGAATTGATATTCAAGGCGTTAGCCATGTTATCAACTACGAATTACCGGAAGACCTGGAATTCTTCATTCACCGTGTAGGCCGTACAGCTCGCGCTGGAATGAAAGGATTAGCGATTACGTTATTCAAGCCAGAAGAAGAAGATGCAATTGTCCGTATTGAGAAAATGGGCATTCCTTTCCAACAAAAAGATATTGTTAAAGGCGAATTTGTCGACTTGAAAGAGCGTCATAGCCGGACAACACGTACAAGAAAAGTGAACGAAGCAGACGCGAAAGCGAAAACAATGGTTCACAAGCCGAAAAAAGTAAGACCAATGTACAAGAAGAAGATGAAGTGGAAAATGGACGAAATTAAGAAAATGGAACGACGCAAAAATCGTAAAAAATAAGGAGATAGGTCAATGTTATTAGGATCTCACGTATCAATGAGCGGCAAAAAGATGCTGCTTGCAGCAAGCGAAGAAGCCGCTTCTTACGGAGCGTCGACTTTCATGATCTATACCGGCGCACCTCAAAACACGCGCCGAAAACCGATTGAAGACTTAAATATCGATGCTGGCCTTGCTCATATGGCAGCCAATAATTTAACAAATATTGTGGTCCATGCACCGTATATTATCAACTTAGGAAATACGCAAAAGCCTGAAACTTTTCAGCACGGTGTTGAATTTCTACAAAAAGAAATTGAACGCACTGCCGCACTGGGTGCGAAACAAATTGTTTTGCATCCAGGTGCACATGTAGGAGCCGGTTCTGATGCAGGGATAGCTAAGATTATTGAAGGATTAAATGAAGTTTTAACGCAAGATTATCCTGTTAATATTGCGCTTGAGACGATGGCTGGAAAAGGCACAGAATGTGGACGTAGTTTTGAGGAAATCGCCGCAATTATTAATGGTGTGACTCATAATGAACGGTTGTCTGTATGCTTTGACACTTGTCATACACATGATGCGGGTTACAACATCAAAGAAGATTTTAATGGAGTACTCGAAGAGTTTGACCGTATTGTTGGGATTAATCGTCTTCAAGTACTACACATTAATGACAGTAAAAATGTTCGTGGAGCGGCTAAAGACCGCCACGAAAACATTGGATTTGGCGAAATTGGCTTTGATGCGTTAAACGGCATTGTTCATCATCCGGATTTGATGCACGTACCAAAAATTCTCGAAACGCCGTACGTTGGAGTAGATGCTAAAAATAAAAAACCGCCGTATGCATTTGAAATTGAAATGTTTAAAGCGGGAGTCTTTTCACCGGGAGTTATCGAAGAATTAAAATCTTCTTTATAAATAGAAGTGGTTATCGCTGAAGACAGTCCCGTAGTTGGGTACTTGTCTTCAGCTTTTTTGTTTTTAACGAACTCTTATTTCAATAGAATTGAAAAAACTGATTACAAGCGATTCAAGCAAAATCTATTTACATTAGTGCTGAACTCCACTATACTTTTCTAATGTAAATCGTAATCATTATTAATTAGAAAAGAGGCGAAACAATGGTTGCGCCATTAATCGACATTCAAGATATCAGTTTTGACTATGAAGAAACCAAAGCGTTAGATCATATTTCCATGAAAGTGGAAGAAGGTGATTTTTTAGCAATATTAGGTCCGAACGGATCAGGGAAATCAACTCTATTAAAAATCATGTTAGGGCTTATCAAACCAAGTAAAGGGAAAATCGAGCTTTTTGGAGTAGACTCAAAAAGCTTCAAAAACCGTGAATGGATTGGATATGTATCACAAAAATCAAATTCATTTAATTCGGGATTTCCGGCGACTGTTAAAGAAGTAGTGGCAGGAGGCTTAGTGAAGAAAACAGGATTGTTTCATCGGATGCCCAAAAAAACGTATGAACAAGTGGTTGAAGCATTAGAAGCCGTCAGTATGGAAGCATTTATCGATAGAAGCATTAGTGAACTATCAGGTGGTCAGCAACAACGTATTTTTATTGCACGAGCATTAATTGCAAAACCAAAAGTGTTAATACTGGATGAACCGACGGTTGGAATTGACCATGAAAATGTTCAAGCATTTTATGATATGTTGGCTAGATTAAATCAGGATAAAAACATTACAATGGTGCTTGTTACACACGATGTAGATACGGTAACAGATCGAATCACTCATGTGGCGTGTTTAAATCAAACAATCCATTTCCATGGCTATAAAGAACAGCTTCACACGATGAGTGACGAAAAGCGCGAAGCGTGGTACGGCCATTCTGTCCGAAAAATTCACCATATCGGAGGAAGCCACACATGATAGAAGCTATTTTTTCTTATGAATTTTTACAAAATGCCTTTGCGGCAGGGTTAATCATTGGAGTTATTGCGCCGTTACTTGGCGTATTTATCGTTGTTCGCCGACTGTCATTAATCGCTGATGCGTTAAGTCATGTTACCTTAGCGGGCATTGCAGGAAGTTTGTACTTGAGTCAAAGTGTAGCTTCTTTAGCTCTTTTAAACCCATTATTTCTTGGGATTGCGGCTTCAGTAGGTGGCTCTATGTTGATCGAACGTTTAAGAAGCTTGTATAAGCATTACCAAGAATTAGCGATACCGATTATATTGTCGGCAGGTATTGGATTTGGTGCTATTTTTATTTCTTTAGCTGAAGGTTTTTCCAGTGACTTGTTTGGTTATTTATTTGGCTCAGTATCAGCTGTAAGCAGAGAAGACTTGTTTATTGTTGTTGGTGTAGCAGTCGTTGTTCTTGCTTTTGTGTTTATCTTTTTCAAAGAACTATTCGTTTTATCATTTGACGACGAGTATGCGAGAGCTTCTGGCTTGCCTGCTAAATGGATTCACTTTATGTTTATGATCGTAACAGCACTCGTGATTGCAGGCTCTATGCGCATTGTCGGTATATTACTTGTATCATCGCTTATGACCATTCCGGTTGCAACAGCGATGCGTGTCACAAAGAGTTTTAAGCAAACAATCATTTTATCGATTGTTTTTGGTGAAATTTCCGTAATTACCGGATTAGTATCTGCTTTCTACTTAGATTTGGCTCCTGGTGGAACAATTGTTGTAACATCGATTTTCCTATTATTGCTAGTCCTTGCGTATAAAAAAATAATGGTTTCGCGTAAAAAAGGAGCGATTGCATGAATTTAACAACTGCATGGAAAATTCTAAAAGACCAAGGTTTCAAGGAAACATCGAAACGCAATCAAATTTTAGAGCTGTTTTCGAACGATGAACGTTATTTGACTGCGAGAGATTTGTTGGATGTTATGCAAAAAGACTATCCAAGCATGAGCTATGACACAGTGTATCGAAACTTAGCAACATTTGTATCGCTCGGCATATTAGAAGAAACGGAATTATCAGGTGAACGTCATTTTCGCATGCAATGCGAAAGTGATCATCATCATCATCATTTTATTTGCATGGATTGTGGCAAAATAAAAGAAATTCCCCTTTGTCCCATGGATATGCTAGGTGCAGCTTTACCCGCATACGAAATTGCCAATCATAAGTTTGAAATCTACGGGAAATGTCCCGAATGCAAATAAAAGCGAGAGTGGGGAAGTCCACTCTCGCTTTTATATTTTGGAAATACATCTTATTTGTATAATAGTTCTCAAATGAACTAACTTTCATCATCGAGTTTATCAAATTATAGTTTCTTTACAAGAGCAAAAAATTCTTCATTCAACAAGAGAATTCTAGACTCACGAGAGCCATCCCCAAAGCGATCGGAGCGTTTATTTTCAAAATAAACTAGAAAAGCGAGTGTGGAAAAAAATCCAGACTCGCTTTTCTAGTTATTTGCGGTTTAACGTTTCTTGCAGACTGAATTCGTTTTTTACCCATTGTTCTGCTTCAAGCCAGTCATAAACGCGTACGACATTCGATGGAACGGTCTCGCGGTTATAAGGTGTATCAAAAAGAATAACGGGAATATCCAGCTCTTCAGCTATTTCTACAGCGTTGTCGTGTTTGTCTTCGAAAAACAAATCCACATTATGACGTTTTGCTGTTTCGATTTTTTTATGAGAACCGATCAATTCAATGTGATCATACGCAATCGCATGTTCTTCAAACCAATTCAACGTAATGTCACGAACATTGTCGCCTCGAGCTGAAATATAATACAGTTCGTATTGGTCTTTCCAGGTGTTTAAAATTTGTTTGGCATGCTCAGAAACAGGAGAAGCCGCATAAATGCGCGGTTCGGAATCCCGGAACCAAGAATAAAATTCACCTTGCGTCAAATGAGGTAGAGCTGCGGTCAAATCATATTCTTTAATATCATCCAAAGTTAATTCACTGTTAAATTGTTCATTTATATGAGGAATCAGTGACGTTGGAGAAGTCACTGTTCCATCAATATCTATTCCGAAACGGTATTTCATCTATTCACAACCTTATACTTGTTGTTCTAATTCTTTTTTCTCCGCTGCTTGCTTTGCAAAATATTCTTCAGCTAACTTGTCGATTTCAACTTTCAATTCTTCGACCATTGTTGCTTCAGGGACTTTGCGGACCGTTTTGCCTTTCATAAACAGCAAGCCTTCTCCGCGAGCACCCGCAATCCCGATATCCGCTTCGCGCGCTTCACCAGGACCGTTCACTGCACAGCCTAGAACGGCTACTTTTAATGGTGCTTTAATATGAGAGATGTATTCTTCTACTTCGTTGGCAATTGTAATCAAGTCAATTTCAATACGTCCGCATGTAGGGCATGAAATAAGTGTTGCTGCGTTTGAAGAAAGACCGAAAATTTTCAGCATTTCACGTGCTACTTTTACTTCTTCAACTGGGTCTGCACTTAACGATACACGAAGTGTATTCCCGATTCCTTTTGCGAACAATGCGCCTAGACCAGCTGCGCTTTTCACTGTCCCTGAGAACAATGTTCCAGATTCAGTAATACCTAAGTGTAGTGGGTAGTCAAAAGCTTTTGAAGCTAGTTCATAAGCTTCAACAGCTAAGCTTACATCTGAAGCTTTTAATGAAACAATAATATCGTGGAAATCCAAGTCTTCTAAAATTTTAATGTGGTGAAGTGCGCTTTCGACCATACCTTCAGCCGTTGGGTAGCCGTATTTCTCTAGAATTTTACGTTCTAGTGATCCAGCGTTAACTCCGATACGAATAGGAATGCCTTTTGCTTTAGCAGCATTTACAACCGCTTCAACTTTTTCGCGACGTCCAATATTCCCTGGATTGATGCGGATTTTGTCTGCACCTTGTTCAATCGCAATTAAAGCTAATTTATAATCAAAATGAATATCTACTACTAAAGGAATGTTAATGCGTGCTTTAATTGCGCCGATTGCATAAGCTGCACGTTCGTCAGGACATGCAACGCGAACAATTTGGCATCCCGCTTCTTCTAAGCGCAAAATTTCAGCGACCGTCGCTTCAACGTCGTGTGTTTTAGTAGTAGCCATACTTTGTATAAATAATTCATTACTGCCGCCAATCGTCAAATCTCCGACTTTTACGGGGCGTGTTTTTGAACGGTGTGTCATTTCGCTCATGAAAAAATCTCTCCTTTTTAGTGGTGGCCTGTTTTACCGGCTCACATATCTTTGTCCTACAAATATCGAATACACCGAAATAGGTAGGCTCTCTTCTATTGCCTATAGCCATTTTAGCAGTGTCGTGCTCAAAAAGACAAGAAAGACGGTTGATTAACACCATAGTTACTAATAAATCGAGCTTAAGCTTCTTTCTTTGATAATGGTGGTTTTTTTGGGTAATAGCCGATTGCCACGTATAAATAGAAGATGGTCAATAAACTAGTAGCTAATGAAACTTTAAAATCGAGGTCAAAAAAACTTAAAACAAACGCCACTAATGTTGGAATGGTTACACTAAGAGCGGTAGTTCGCCATAAATGGCGGTATTCACCTCGACGTTTTCTACTATTCAAAATCAATAAAGCGATCAACGCAAAAAAACTGATTTTGATAAAATGATAAATTGTAGTTGAGACAAATAAGAAAACAAAAGCAAACGGATAAAGAAGCCAATCGATTTCTTCGACAAATTCGATGAGTCCATCTATACTGCTAGAGGCATTACCTAACCCGGTGCTCCATTCAACAAAAGATGCGACTGTTAACAATGATATAAAGACAAAAATAAACTGCATTATTTTCCCAATGCCCATAATTCGGACGGCAGCTTGTTTTTTAGGTTCCATTAAACTCGCTTTAAATAATTGGTATAGGTTCAAGATCATCTTCCTCTCATTTATACCAATAATCGTACCACGTAGATTGTAAAAAAAAATGCCGCTTTGTTACGAGAATGTAAATTTTGTAGAAATATGTTTACAAATTATTAGTAAACTACGCATAATAGGTTAGGTGTGAATATGAAATTTAGGAGTTGAATATGTATCGTGGAAATGAACTGGCAAGAAATCTTCTTTTCCTTTTTTGGTGGATTAGGGATTTTCCTATTTTCAATTAAGTTTATGGGTGATGCTTTACAAAGAGCAGCAGGTGATAAACTGCGTGACATCTTGGATCGTTTTACAACGAATCCGTTCATGGGTGTTCTAGTTGGTATTATCGTGACCATCTTAATTCAATCGAGTTCAGGTACAACTGTAATCGTAGTTGGTTTAGTTAGTGCCGGGTTTATGACATTGAGACAGGCAATCGGCGTTATCATGGGGGCCAATATTGGTACCACTGTAACAGCCTTCATTATCGGTTTAGATGTCGGAGAGTACGCTTTGCCAATTATGGCAGTCGGAGCGGCTATGATTTTCTTTATTAAGAAAAACAAAATCCAAAACATCGGACAAGTCATATTTGGTTTTGGTGGCTTATTCTACGGTATGGAATTAATGAGTGGTGGAATGAAACCGCTACGCGAATTACCAGCTTTTATCGATATGACGGTTAATTTGAGCGAATTCCCGATTTTGGGAGTGTTTGTCGGAACAGTCTTTACGTTGATTGTACAGAGCTCAAGTGGTACTGTAGCAATTCTTCAAGGACTTTACGCTGAAAACATCCTTACGCTTGGCGCATCTCTGCCAGTTCTGTTCGGTGACAATATTGGAACAACCATTACAGCGGTACTTGCAGCACTTGGTACATCGATTGCAGCACGCCGTGCAGCAGCGGTACATGTATTGTTCAATATCGTTGGTTCGGTTATCTTCTTGATCTTATTAATTCCTTTTACAGCGTATGTAGAATGGATTTCAGGAGTCTTATCATTAGAGCCGAAAATGCAAATCGCATTTGCCCACGGTTCATTTAACGTAGTAAACACTATTATTCAATTTCCATTAATAGGTGCATGGGCTTACCTAGTAACGAAAGTCATTCCAGGTGAAGAAGTGTTGGTTGAATTTAAACCAAAACATTTGGATATTCACTTTATCGAACAATCTCCTTCTATTGCGCTTGGCCAGGCAAAAGAAGAAATTTTACGCATGGGTCAATATTCAGTGCAAGGTTTAGAAGAAACGTATAAGTATTTAATGACAAAGAGCAAGAAAAATGCAGAAATGGGTTATCAGTTAGAAGATGCAATCAACAATCTCGATAGCAAAATCACAGATTACCTGGTACTAATTTCAGCAGAGTCTATTTCAACAGCTGATTCAACTCGCCACACAATGTTAATGGAAACAGTTCGTGATATTGAACGAATTGGTGACCATTTTGAAAACATTATCGAGCTAGTTGATTATCAAGAAAACAATAAAGTGAAAATCACGGAAGATGCAATGGAAGATTTAACAGAAATGTTTACATTGACGATTGCAACAGTTCAAAAAGCGCTAAAAGCGTTGGATACAACTAGCCATGAACTAGCTCGTGAAGTAGCAGAGCAAGAAGACTTGATCGACAAAATGGAACGAAAATTCCGTAAAAAACATATTTTGCGCTTGAACGAAGGTTTATGTACTGGACAAGCAGGAATTGTCTTTGTCGACATCGTAAGTAACTTAGAGCGAGTTGGTGACCACGCAGTTAACATTGCAGAAGCAATCTTAGGAAACCGAGCTTAATTAGAAAAGAGAAAGTGCCTGTTCAACTCTGATAGATATAAGCCAGACTAGTAGTGCGGCGTTCTTTGCTGCATAACTAGTCTGGCTTATGACCCGAAGAGCTAGGCACTGGAGTCTAGACAACAAAGCTCTCTTTCATCAAACTTTACATTTTGAAAAATGTAGAGCACGATGGAAGAGAGCTTTTTTTATAGGAGGAGTGCAGATGGAAATCATCGGCTGGATTGTAATCTTGCTATTTTTTATTATTGGATTTATCGGTTTGGTTTACCCAATTATACCCGCTGTCTTATTTATTTTCGGGGGGTTTGTTATGTATGGTTTGTTTTTCAGTTTTAGTGATTTACCCTGGTGGTTTTGGGCAATTCAAAGTCTATTTGTGATTTTATTATTTGGAGCAGATGCACTTGCTAATGCTTTTGGTGTTAAAAAATTCGGAGGATCTAAAGCGGGCCTTTGGGGCAGTACAATCGGTTTGATTGTCGGTCCTTTTGTCATCCCGATTGTTGGTATTTTAATCGGACCATTTATCGGAGCGATTATTGCGGAAATTCTTTTTAATAAATCCACGTTAAAAAAATCATTTCTTTCAGGTGTAGGGTCAGTTGTCGGATTTATCACATCGGTCTTTACAAAAGGTATTATCCAAACAGTCATGATTACTCTTTTCTTTATAACGATTTATTTTAGCGACAAATAGATCAATAAGTGCTCAACCGTAAAATGTTTCGGGCAAAAGACTGAATAACGCCATTAGATGTGCATTTTGTTTGTAACAGTCTGGAAATTTTGATAGGCTAAGAAGGTAGACCCATTAGACTCAAGGAGGAATTTAATTATGGCTTATGAATTACCAGAATTACCTTACGCGTATGACGCACTTGAACCACATATTGACAAAGAAACGATGAACATTCATCACACAAAACACCACAACACGTACATCACAAACGTAAATGCGGCTTTAGAAGGCCACGAAGATCTTGCTTCAAAATCTGTAGAGGAATTAATTGCTGATTTAGATGCAGTTCCTGAATCGATTCGCACAGCTGTCCGTAACAATGGCGGTGGACATGCGAACCACTCATTATTTTGGAAACTATTGTCTCCAAGTGGTGGCGGTAACCCGACAGGCGCATTAGGCGAAGCAATCAATAGTAAGTTCGGAAGCTTTGACGAATTTAAAGAAAAATTCGCTGCTGCTGGAAAAACTCGTTTTGGATCAGGATGGGCTTGGCTTGTTCTTTCTAACGGCGAACTTGAAGTAGTATCAACACCTAACCAAGACTCTCCATTAATGGAAGGCAAAACGCCATTACTTGGTCTTGATGTATGGGAGCACGCTTACTACTTGAAATACCAAAACAAACGTCCAGATTACATCAATGCATTTTGGAACGTTGTAAACTGGGAAGAAGTTTCAAACCGTTACGAAACAGCAAAATAAGACGTCACAATTGAAACTTTGCACACACTTTTTCGTCAGAAAAAGTGTGTGTTTTTTTTATGGGATGATATACTGATAACTGGATATTTTTTGCGAAAGGAGCAAACTGCTCATGAAACCGCCTCAAAAAAGACGCATTTCACTTGCAAGGGTGAAATTGCAGTCGAATACAGTCTTTCGAATGAATGTCCTGTTTTTCACAATCTTCTTATTGTTTTCTTTGTTGATTTTACGTTTAGGTTTTCTTCAAATCGTTAAAGGGGAAGATTATGCGCGTGCAATTGCAAGAACGGAAGAAGTCCCAGTTAATACGAGTGTCCCAAGAGGACGCATTTTTGATAGCGAAGGACGGATTCAAGTTGGCAACAAACCGGTCAATGCCATTACTTACACAGCGATGCAAACGACCAAAAGAGAAGAAATGATGACGGTGGCCCGAGAATTAGCAAAGCTGATCGAAAAAGACGTTAACAAAGTGACGCTCCGGGATAAACAGGATTTTTATATACAATTAAATACAGAAAGCGCCACAAAAAAAGTGACGGATGAAGAAAGAACAGCAATTGCTGCTGAAGACATTACTGAAAAAGAAAAGCAACGCAAACTTGATGCTTTAGTAAGAGAGAAAATCACAGATGAAGAACTCGCAAGTTTATCTGCAGAAGACCTTGAAGTGCTGGCAATTTATCGTGAGATGACTTCAGGATATGCATTGACTCCTCAAATGATCAAAAATGAAGATGTAACGGATGAAGAGTTTGCTCGTGTTTCGGAACGATTGACAGACCCGCAATTAAAAGGCGTTAATACCGTAACCGACTGGAAACGGATTAAATCGAGTGACTTAACCATTTTAGGGAGTACGACGACACCTGAAACAGGAATTCCTGCTACGAGACTGGAGTATTACTTAGCTCGAGATTATTCTCGTAATGATCGTATCGGCATAAGCTTTTTAGAACAACAATACGAAGAATTGTTACAAGGTCAAAAATCGGTCGTTAAAAATATTACCGATGGCCGAGGGAGTGTGATCGAAACAGTTCCTGTTGATGAAGGGAAAGCTGGTAAAGACTTAGTTTTATCCATTGATAGTGAATTGCAAAGTGAACTTGAAAAAATTGTAGAAGATAAATTGCTAGAGCTAAAAAAACGTCCGAATTCAGAATTAGTCAAAGATGCTTACTTAGTGATGATGAATCCGAAGACCGGAGAAGTTTTATCAATGGTAGGCAAACGAATTGGCGAAGATAAAGATGGCAAACAAGTGATTTATGACTATGCATTTGGGACATTTACAGCAGCTCACGAAATGGGTTCAACTGTGAAAGGTGCAACTTTATTAACGGGTTACGCTAAAAATGCAGTGGAACTCAATGAAGTTCAAATTGATGAGCCGCTCAAATTTGCCGGAACCGCGTTAAAAAAATCCATTTTTAACACAGAGCCATTTAATCGAATTCCGATGACAGATTTAATGGCCATTGAACGATCTTCAAACGTTTATATGTTTAAAATAGCGATGAAAATTGCAGGAGTCGAATATCAATACAACCGCGGATTATATGTAGCTCCTGAAACGTTTGAAGAAATGCGTAATTCATATGCACAATTTGGTTTAGGTGTAAAAACTGGCATTGATTTGCCGAATGAAGGAACAGGTTACATGGGAGGAACCGCTCCCGCTACTAAACTACTCGATTTAGCAATTGGTCAATATGATACGTATACACCGATGCAGTTAGCACAATATATTTCAACAATTGCTAATGACGGTTACCGGATGGAACCTCATGTGGTTAAAGAAATTCGAAGTGCGTCAACAGACGGGGTAACACTAGGTCCAATCGAAACAATTATTGAGCCTGAAATTCTAAATCGCATTAATAATACACAAGAAGAAATTGAGCAAGTTCAAACGGGTATGCGCAATGTATACATTGGAAGTTCAGGTTCAGCGCGTGCGCAATTTAGTGATGCCCCTTATACCGCTGCTGGGAAAACCGGAACAGCCGAAGTGTACTTCTACGAAAAAAACCATGAACTAAACGGGGAATATGCAATCAATATTGCGCATGTTGGATATGCCCCTTTTGAAAATCCAGAAATTGCTTATGCAGTCGTCATTCCCTACGTTACGACGGATCCGAAAAATGTTCCGAGAGCGAACAATGAAATTGCACGAGCAGCAGCTGATAAATATTTCGAGTTAAAAAGTAAAGAAGTAGTAGAAGAAAGTAATTTAATAAAACCACCTTATAGTAAAACAGTTGAAGTTGAAGGCGAATAAACGATAGCCCTAAGGAAATTCTCTTTTTGAGAAATTTTCCTTAGGGCTTTTTTATGTTAACTAAGTCATTTACAATTTCTTAACATTGCCTTTATATGTCCTCAACAATCCCTCTATATAGTAGAGAATGTAAACAAACATAAACATATAGGGGGAAACAGCGTAATGAGAAACTGGAAATTCGCAATGGCATCAACAATGATCGGATCGGCTTTAATTTTAGGTGCATGTGGTAGTACGGAAACAGGTACACAAACAGCTGGAGAATCAGGTGTTGAAGGAACTGTGTCTGGTGACGGATCTTCTACAGTAGCGCCGATTATGGAAGGCATTGTTGAAGAATATGCTGGCGTACAACCAGATGTACAAGTAACAGTTGGTACATCAGGAACCGGTGGTGGGTTTGAAAAATTTATCCAAGGTGAAACGGATTTTTCCAATGCTTCTCGACCTATAAAAGAAGAGGAAGCTGCAAGCCTTGAAGAAGCAGGCATTGAATATACAGAATTTGAATTGGCTTATGATGGATTGTCAGTTGTCGTTAGTCAAGAGAACGATTGGGTAGAAGATTTAACAGTAGAAGATTTGAAAAAGTTATGGGTAGAAGATGGTACAACGAAAAAATGGTCAGATATCAATCCGGAATGGCCAGATGAAGAAGTGGTTTTCTACGCACCAGGAACAGATTCAGGCACTTTCGATTACTTTAATGAAGTGATTCTTGAAGAGGAAGATCTGGTTAGCTCAGCAACTTTATCTGAAGACGACAATACATTGGTCCAAGGCATACAAGCAGATCCAAATGCTATCGGATTTTTCGGCTATGCATATTACGTTGCGAACCAAGATACATTAAAAGTTGTATCGATTGATGGTGTCGAGCCTAATAATGAAACGATTGAGTCAGGAGAATATTCGCCTCTGTCACGTCCATTGTTCACATATGCTAGCAATGCTGCACTTACTGACAACGAAGCAGCATATGATTTCATGACGTATGCGATTGAAAATGCAGGAGCTATGGCTGAGGCTGTTGGCTATGTCGCTTTGCCACAAGAGGATTATGACAAAGACTTAGCAGATTTAGAAGCGCTTAAATAATAACAAGGACCAGTCTAGTATAGTCTGAGGGTGAGCAGCCACTGCTCACCTTTTGCGGTTGAAAGGGGATTCTATATGCGACCATCTGTACAAGAAATGATCGCACGTTCAAATGGCAAGAAAAACAAAAAAGTAATTGAGAAGATCATTCCGGTTCTTTTGTTTTTGATTGCCTCAGTTTCGGTTTTAACATCCATTGGAATCGTTGTAACATTAATTGTGGAAACTATCACATTTTTCACACGTGTACCATTTTTTGATTTTATTTTTGGCACCACTTGGTTGCCGTTTTCAAATAAAGATGCCCAGTTTGGCATTTTGCCGTTAATCGTCGGAACATTGAAAGTTACTTTAATCGCAACTATTGTCGCGGTACCAATCGGCATTTCAGCCGCAATTTATTTAAGTGAATATGCCAGCGAAAATGTGCGTCGCATTTTGAAGCCGGTTCTTGAAGTATTGGCAGGCGTACCGACAATTGTTTACGGATTTTTTGCGCTAACATTTGTGACACCGATTCTTCAATCGGTATTTCCAGAAATCAAAATCTTCAATGCGATTTCACCCGGAATTGTTGTAGGAATCATGATTATTCCAATGATTGCTTCTTTATCAGAAGACGCTATGTCTTCTGTGCCGAAAAGCATACGAGAAGGCGCATTGGCAATGGGCTCGACAAAATTTGAGGTAGCTTGGAAAATAACGGTGCCAGCCGCGCTTTCAGGAATCATTGCATCGGTAGTGCTAGCTGTATCGAGAGCAATCGGAGAAACAATGATCGTGTCGCTTGCGGCCGGCTCCACACCAAGATTTGATGGCGACTTTACAGGTTCAATCCAAACAATGACTGCCTATATCGTTCAAGTATCAAAAGGTGATGCTGGATTTGGAACAACGATTTACTACTCCATCTATGCGGTCGGATTTACGCTGTTCGTCTTTACGATGGTTATGA
Organism: Planococcus halocryophilus; assembly: GCF_001687585.2. Taxonomy (GTDB): domain Bacteria; phylum Bacillota; class Bacilli; order Bacillales_A; family Planococcaceae; genus Planococcus; species Planococcus halocryophilus. The sequence continues at coordinate 1,513,516 of NZ_CP016537.2, forward strand.
ACATCCTCGCCGGCTACGTCTCAAAACGTTTCAGGGAGGAATATTGATATGAGATATATAGAACAACAAGCAGTCGTCAAGCGAATGAATGGAAGATTAATCGCCAACAGCATCTTCAAATATATATTTCTAGCAGCTACTTTAGTGGCATTAGTGGCATTGATTATTTTGCTTTACCGGATTGTTTCGCAAGGAATGGGACATTTATCCATTGAATTTTTAACCAACTTTGCTTCACGTTTCCCAGAAAAAGCCGGAATTAAAGCAGCCCTTGTCGGTTCGTTATGGCTGATGCTGGTTGTTGCACCGACTTCAATCATTTTGGGTGTCGGTTCAGCCATTTACTTAGAGGAATATGCCAAGCAAAACCGCATTACCACATTTATCCGCATGAACATTTCTAATTTGGCGGGTGTCCCATCTGTAGTGTTTGGCTTACTGGGGTTAACGATATTTGTACGGGCAATGGCTTTAGGAAATAGTATTTTAGCAGCAGGCTTTACAATGAGTTTATTGATTTTACCGGTTATCGTTGTTGCTTCACAAGAAGCAATCCGTTCAGTTCCCGGTGAACTTCGTGACGCTTCATTCGGCATGGGGGCCACCAAGTGGCAGACAATCGTCAAAATTATTTTGCCCGCGGCTATTCCGGGTATTTTAACGGGCAGTATTTTAGCACTGTCACGTGCCATTGGAGAAACAGCACCATTGATAGTCATTGGAGTGCCTGTTATCATTCAGTTCTTACCAGCTGGTGTGATGGACACATTTACCGCTTTGCCGATGCAAATTTACGATTGGTCAAGCCGTCCGCAACCGGAGTTTCAAAATGTGGCAGCCGCAGGAATCATGGTATTGATGGCAGTCCTGCTATTCATGAATTCTATCGCAGTCATTATTCGCAACAAATTCGATAAACGCTATTAACGCTAATTATGTGGAAGGGGTTCTGCAAATGACCACCATCGTTACAAAAAAAGCAATAACTGAAGAACTAGTAAATGATTCAGCTAAAAAAGCTGTCTACGAAACAAACCAGCTTAACCTTTGGTACGGTGCAAACCATGCATTGAAGAATATTGATCTAGAAATAATGGAAAACGAAGTAACAGCGATCATTGGACCTTCAGGATGCGGCAAATCGACTTATCTGAAGACCTTGAATCGCATGGTTGAATTGGTGCCTTCAGTAAAAACTTCAGGAGAAATTCTATACAGAGGACGCAATATTTTCGATCACGATTATGGTGTGGAAGAATTGCGGACTCGTGTAGGGATGGTCTTTCAAAAACCAAATCCATTCCCGAAATCGATATATGATAATATTGCTTACGGACCACGTATCCACGGCATTAAAAACAAGAAAATTCTTGATGAAATTGTTGAAAAAAGTTTGCGCGGAGCAGCTATTTGGGAAGAAGTAAAAGATCGTTTGAACGAAAATGCTTATAGCATCTCGGGTGGGCAGCAACAACGGATCTGTATCGCTCGTGCACTTGCAATCGAACCTGATGTTATTTTGATGGATGAACCAACATCAGCACTTGATCCAATTTCGACATTGAAAGTTGAAGAATTGGTTCAGGAACTGAAAAAAGACTATAGCATCATCATCGTCACGCACAATATGCAACAAGCTGCACGGATTTCAGATAAAACAGCATTTTTCCTAAACGGAGAAGTAATCGAGTTTGATCAAACCGATACCATATTTTCAAATCCTTCCGATAAACGTACGGAAGATTATATTTCAGGCAGATTTGGATAACCAAGGAGGCGAATGGTTTGTCATTACGTGAAAAATTTGAATTTGAATTAAATTCCGCTCAAGAGGAATTGATTACATTAAGTACAATGGCAGTAAATGCGTTGAACAAATCAATGGAAGCACTTGTTACACAAGATGTGGACGCGGCACTTGAAGTGATTGAAGATGATCAAGGCATCAATCAGCTAGAAGAATTTATCAATGACCGGGTCATCCTGTTAATTGCTAAACAATCGCCGGTCGCCACTGATTTGAGACGTTTGATTGTAACGATAAAAGTAGCGTCGGATATGGAACGGGTTGGAGATTATGCAGTTAATATCGCTAAAGAGACAATCCGCATAGGGAATCAGGAATTATTACCTCAAATCGAACAAATTCAGCAAATGCAAAAATTGGCTGTTGCCATGTTGCACCAAGTAATCGAAGCTTTTGTAGAAGAAGATATTGTCAAAGCAAAAGAAATTGCAGAACTCGACGATCAAGTCGACGATTTATATGGCGATGTCATCCGTAAACTGATTCAAGCAGGTGGAGAAAACCCAGACAAGCTTGGTCAAATTACACAATTGGCTTTTATCAGTCGTTATATGGAACGTTCTGCTGACCATGCCACTAATATTGCTGAACAATTATTTTACTTAGTGCGTGGTCGTCACTATGATTTAAATAAATAATGTGATGCAATAATTTATGAAAATACTTTGCCGGGAGCGAAAAGCTACCGGTCTTTCTTTTTATTTGGAAAGGTTCAATATTATTGGAGTTTTACAGTAGACTTTATGGTGAAATATGCTATAATAATTAAGTCGTATAGATCACGCTTATTTACAAATGATCTTTGAAAGAATTAGGAGGGATACCGATGCGTGTTAACATCACTTTAGCTTGTACAGAATGTAGCGAACGTAACTACAGCACTGTTAAAAATAAGCGCAACAACCCTGAGCGTCTTGAAATGAAAAAATATTGCTCACGTGAAAAGAAAATGACAGTACACCGTGAAACGAAGTAATTCATTGATTGCCAAAACCTAATATGGGTTTTGGCTTTTTTCTTTTTAAAGGAGAAGATATGGATATGGATAAAAAAACTCAACGCAATCATGTACTGGCAATGCTTAGTCAAATGACAGCCGATCAATATAACAGTAAATCGCAAGCAGTTATCAATCGTTTAATGAAAGATCCTGCTTTTTTATCAGCAGAAACAGTTGGTTTAACAATATCTGCATTTCCTGAAGTGGACACATTAGCTTTAATAGATAAATGTTGGATGGTAGGTAAAAAAATAGCTATACCCAAATGTCATTCGGCAAGTCGCGTTATGGACTTCCGAATAATTGAGCATTTTGATCAACTAGAAACTGTTTACATGAAATTGAAAGAACCGATTGTCACAAAGACATCATACATAAAACCTGAAAAAATCGACTTGTTAATCGTACCAGGTGTGGTTTTTTCAAAACAAGGATTTAGAATTGGATTTGGCGGAGGCTATTATGATCGCTTTTTAGCAAACTACACGGGGGATACGCGTTCTGTGGCTTTTGATTGTCAAATTGCTGAAGAGATTCCAGTAGAAGAACATGATTTGCCGGTTGAAGGCATTTACACAGAAAGTGGTTTTATCGATTTAAAGGCGGTGGACAAATGAAAAACCTATATGATGTTATGCAATTATTAAAGCGCTATGGCACAGTTATTTATACAGCTGATTACAGTGCCGATCTTGGGTTAATTGAAGAAGAAATTAAAGAGTTGTACCGCCTGCAATTTATTACAGCAAAAGAATATGCGACAGCCATGCTCATTTTGCGCCACAAAAAATCCGAATACGATAAAAAATAAATTCGTTTTGCGAAACTTTAAATTGTTTCATTCGTCTAAAATAAGGGTAATTACTTAAATTGACCGTAATAATCTTTTATACTGAACTATTATGATAAACTTGAAAAATAAAAGAATAGGAGGATGTCTAGGAATGTTGAAAAAAGAATGGCCAAAACATATAGTCCTGGCAATTGCCATCATCGCCACTTGGCTAAAAACATATATCGTTTACAAAACAAGTTTTTCAATTACCATTGAAAACTTATTACAAGAATTTATTTTGTTTATTAATCCGTTAAGCATGCTGTTATTTATTTACGGAGTTTCATTGTTCTTTAAAAGTGACAAAGTCAAAAATGCCTATTTACTATCGGTAGCAGTTATTACATCAATCGTTCTTTACGGGAACGTTGCATTTTACCGATTTTTCAATGACTTTATCACTTTACCTGTATTGTTCCAAACCGATAACTTCGGAGATTTGGGATCTAGTGCAGCAGCTAGTGTGTTTTGGACAGACCTTTTTTACTTTTCAGATGTCTTGATTATTCTGCTGGCAATTAAATTTATTAAACTAAAACCGAGTAAAGTTGGATCTCAATCTGTTCAACGCAAAGCTTATTATATTTTGGCGTTAGCAGTGCTGTTCTTCAATCTAGGGCTTGCAGAAGCAGAACGACCACAATTATTAACGCGCAGCTTTGACCGTGAGATGTTAGTGAAAAACTTAGGTATGTACAATTATCATTTATACGATATTTACATTCAGTCAAAGTCACAAGCGCAACGCGCATTAGCAGATGGCTCTGAGTTGGTTGAAGCGAACAGTTACGTGCGTGCTAACCAAATTGAACCTTCTGCAGAAATGAAGGGAATTGCTGAAGGGCGTAACTTGATTGTTGTGACTTTGGAATCTTTGCAGAGTTTTGTGATAAACGAAGAAATGAACGGGCAAACCATTACACCGTTTATGAACTCGTTAACAGAAGATGAAGACACCATTTATTTTGAAAACTTCTATCATCAAACGGGATTAGGCAAAACTTCTGATTCGGAATTTTTGCTTGAAAACTCACTTTATCCGTTAAGTGGCGGAGCGGTATTCTTTACGCATAGCGGAAACACATTCAACTCAATGGCAGAAAGCCTCGGTGATGAAGGCTATGCGACAAACGTTCAACATGCTAACACAAAGAGCTTCTGGAATCGCGACATCATGTATGAATCATTAAACATCGACGAATTTTATGATGTGGAAAGCTTTGAAGTGGACGAAGGCCAAGCAGTCAATTGGGGCATGAAAGATGTGCCGTTTATGGAACAGTCTGTCGAGCACATGACTGAAATGCCACAACCTTTTTATAGTCGTTTATTAACATTAACAAATCATCATCCGTTTACATTGGATGAAGAAGATAAGTTAATTGATGAATACGATTCAAATTCAGGAACGTTAAATCGTTATTTCCAAACATCGCGTTATTTAGACGAAGCGGTAAAAACTCTTTTTGATGAATTAAAAGAACAAGGCTTATACGAAAACTCGATTATTGTGATGTACGGTGACCATTACGGAATATCTGAAAATCATAACGAGGCCATGTCTCAATATCTTGGTGAAGAAGTAACGCCATTTACGTCTGCTGAATTGCAGAAAGTTCCTTTCTTTGTTCATATTCCAGGGTATGGTAAAGGATATGTGGATGACGAAGTGGGCGGACAAATCGATATGCGTCCAACGATCATGAACTTGCTGAACATCGATACTTCAAAAGATATTCAATTTGGTGGCGATCTTTTCTCAGAAGAACATGAAGAATTAGCGATTTTCCGTGACGGACGTTTTGTTACAGACGAAGTAGTTTATGCAGGAAATGTTTGTTATGACAAGGAAACAGGTGAACCGACCGAACAAGAACTGTGCGCTCCATTTATTGAGCAGGCATTTACAGAACTTGAATATTCCGAGTCGATTATTAACGGAGATTTATTGCGTTTTTACGATGAAGAAGATGGTCAATTGACAACAATTCCTGATGTCGAATTAAAACAATAAGCAAAAGGAGAGTGCATCACGCGCTCTCCTTTTTTCATGCAATAAAAAAAGCCGATGCAGTATGCATCAGCTTTTTTTAGATTAATGTAGGCTTGGTGGATAACCTTGTGTGATAAGTGTTGCGATCGCAAACCCGCCAAAAATCACAAAAGTTCCAAAGTTAAAAAGGAAACCTAGAACTTCTTTGTTTTTAAGCGTTTGTACAGTGCCGATTGCTGCAAGAATTGCAATAAGTCCAAATATAACCACTAACATCCAACTCATCGATGACACTCCCTTCAACTTAAACAGCCAGTGCCGCTTTGTTCTCTTTATATTGTAAAGATATTCCGCTGTTTTGTCGAGGACAAAAAGTGTCAGTATCTTGACAGTCTACTAAGTATGGCATGTTATAATCGGAAAGAGGTGAAAGAGATGTTAAAAATCGATCAACTAGAGTTAGGTCCTATTCAAACAAATTGTTACATCATTTCCGATGATCAGAAAAACTGTCTGATTTTTGATCCGGGTGAAGAAAGTAAGAAGATAGAAGCATTGGTGAAAAAGAAAAACTTGAAACCGATTGCTATTTTATTAACGCATGCGCATTTTGATCATATTGGTGCAGTCGATGACATAAGAGAGCGTTATTCTGTCCCTGTTTATTTGCATCATTTAGAAAAAGACTGGTTAAGCCGCCCGAACTTAAACGGCTCAGGAAAATATGCGACATTGCCTGATTACCGAATGAAAGATGCAGATGTCTTGTTAACTGATGAAAAGACGTTAGAAATTGGGTCGTTCAAAATGGATATTTTCCATACACCCGGACACTCTCCAGGTAGCGTCAGTTTCTCGTTTGGTAAGGAAGGCTTTGCGATTGTTGGCGATGTCATTTTCCGTGGAAGTATTGGCCGTACAGACTTGATAGATGGCTCTGAGAAACGGCTTCTACAGTCTATAGAAGAGTCGATATTGCCACTTCCTAAGCATATGATTCTATACCCGGGACATGGCCCTGAAACAACACCAGATCAAGAATTAAACAGCAATCCGTTTCTGAAGGTCTTTAAACAGTAATAACTTTAGAACAAAATAAAAAAACAAACGGTGTATCGGGAAACCCGATACACCGTTTGTTTTTTTATACGCATTGATTAATGTCCAGCACCAGGAACGTGGATGAACGTAGAGTAATAAGTGAAGCCTACGAAAAATACTGTTAAATAGGCGCCAAAAATATACAAATACATACGTTCAGAAATATTTAAAAATCCAAGAAGAACAAAAAATCCGGTGTTAGCGACCATTAATAATGATACTTCAACCATATCGCCTACATAAAAGAGAACTGCAAATATTCCAGTCCACCATCCCATTAATTTGAACATATTATTCATGGGTAATCCCTCCTTTGCCACAACACAATAATCTCTTGTTTATTATATAGGAAACAGAGTGAATGTGTAAACAACGAGTTGGTCTTTCTTTGTGACAAACAAGTGTACGACAAAGAATGCTGAATGGATTCCCTAGTTCACTGAAAATCTTCTAGGCAAAGAAAAATATAGCAACCTTCAAATTTGAGATTCGGCTTGATATTGACGTTCAAAAAATTATTTTGGCAAAAATTATTTCTTTTTCAAAAAGAGCTAGCTATACTATGGGAGAACAAAGAGGCGGCCTTTGTTCAAGTCAAAACTGGAGGTGGATATGCAATCAATTATTGAGCGCCGCTGTGTGGACCTCTTGCATGATGCGGCAGAAAATGGCACAACAGACATCCACATCAAACCCGAACCATCCTGCTATACCGTTGCTTATCGCTCGTTCCAAAACTTGCGACAAGTTAAACAACTCCCCTTTGATCTAGGTGATCGCATGATTGCTTATTTCAAATACCTATCCCTTTTAGATACGAGTGAGAAGCGAAAACCCCAAACCGGTTCTTTCCAGCTTACCATCAACAACTTATCCCATTATTTTCGAATTTCAACTTTGCCCTCAGTATTAACAAAAGAAAGCATGGTCATCCGGATTATGCCTGATGATACCGCACAATCAATTTATCAATTGGCAGCGTTTCGAGACTCGGCTCGGCTTTTGGAAAAATTGTCTGAAGCATCTCAAGGACTCATTTTGTTTACGGGTCCTACCGGTTGTGGGAAATCAACAACTTTGTATTCGTTGTTAAAGCATTGTTCCGAAAAGCTAAATCGAAACATTATTACACTTGAAGATCCTGTAGAACGTAAAAACCAAGCGATTTTACAAATTCAAGTAAATGAAAAAGCCGGACTTAGTTATTCAACAGGCTTAAAAGCCATTTTGCGACACGATCCTGATATTATCATGATCGGTGAAATCCGTGATGCAGAAACAGCTCAAATCGCTGTGCGTGCTGCATTGACTGGACATTTAGTGTTTTCTACGATACATGCTAGACATTCTGTTGGCTGTTTGCATCGCTTAAATGATTTAGGTGTATCTTTTGAAGACATGTCCCAAACCTTAGTAGCCATTTCTGCGCAAAAAATTATTCCGCTGTTTTTAGATGTTGAACAAAAACAGCCTAGCCACCGCGCGCTTTATGAAATTCTTGACGGTGAACGGCTAGAAGAGGCGTTAATGTCAGCTCAACAGAAAAAAATATACACATTGCCAAGTCATTTGTCCTTTGCTGGTCAAGTTCGGGAAGGAGTGAAAATTGGTGCGATTGAGCCTTCCTATGCGTTTAGACAAGATCCGTCTTCGTGACCACGAACAATTTCTGACACGCTTAGCTGTGTTAATGAAAGAAGGGTATTTGTTGCCAGTGGCGTTGAATTTATTATTACCAATGCATACTTCTAAGCTAGAAGAATCTTTAGTTGGCATAACGACTATTTTAAAAGAAGGAGGAAATGCAGCGGAAATACTGAAATTTTTAGGGTTTAAAGAGCATGTGTTATTTCCAGTTGAAATTGCTGAATCTCACGGAAGATTGGCAGAATCGATTGATAGCATTGGCAAAAGTTTTGCGCGAACAGAACGCGTACAAAAAAAGTTGAAAAATATTTTAATTTACCCAGTATCTTTATTAATTTTCACCTCTATCTTATTTTTGTTTTTTCGTACAAGCTATGTGCCAAATTTAACGGAAATGATGAATTCGATGCAAACTGGAGAAGAAGCTTCGGGTGTGCCCGCTTATTTATTAAGTTTGCCAGATTTTTTTATCGCTTTTTTTGCATGTGTCGCTTTGTCAGTGTACGTATTCAGTCAACTATTAAAACAACAAGCAGTCGAGCGACAAATCACTTGGCTCTTGTCGATCCCGGTCATTCGACGCTTTATGAAACTGTACTGGTCGCATTTACTTGCACGTGAACTTGGTACTTTATTGCATAGTGGCATTTCGATGCAAGAATCCCTCGATTTGTTGCAACGCCAAAATTATCATAAAATTATTCAGTTTATGGCGCATGTGTCTCATGAAGAATTGATGATGGGACAGAGTTTTTCTAGGTCGCTCGAACATGTTGCGTTTGTCTCTAAAGACATGCCCGCTTTTGTGCAACATGGTGAAATGACGGGATTTTTAGGCAAAGAGCTCATTCTTTATAGTGAAGTATTAATGGAACAAATTGAGCAACACACGCAGCAATTGCTACGTATTATCCAACCGAGTTTTTTTATTATGATCGCTATTTGCATTGTCGGTGCATATTTAGCGATTTTAATGCCGATGTATAACTTAGTCCATACCATTTAAGGAGGAAGAACATGCGCTTATTAAAAAACCAAAAAGGATTTACATTGATCGAAATGCTAATTGTTATGCTAATTATTACCGTCTTAATTGCGATCGCAATACCAAATGTGACAAAACAGTCGACTGCAGTAGAAGACAAAGGTTGTAAAGCTTTTGTGCAAATGGTTCAAGGACAAGTAGAGTCGTACCGAATGGATAACAAAGCGGTCCCTACTTTGGTAAATCTTACGGATGAAGGCTATTTGAAAACTGGTGAAACAAATTGTCCAAACGGAGATATAGTGACCATTTCTACTGTTGGAGTCGTTAGTTCTGCAAAACCTTAATGAAAAAGGATTTACGTTGTTGGAAATGTTGCTAGTACTTGCTGTACTAGTAACAATTTCTGCAATTTCAATTTCGGGCTATCGTTCTTTCACAGTACAAAAAGAAGAGCAGCGTTTTTTTGAAGTTCTCCACCAAGATATTTATTTTGCGCAAAGTCAAAGTTATTCGTTAAACAAGACAGCGAAAATAATATTTCGAGAAAGCAAAGGAACGTATGAAATCTTTACAGACATTCAGTCGGTTGCTGTTTCCCGTAAATTGCCGCAATCGGTTCAATTGAAGAAAACAAGTAACTTAAGTGAAATTTACTTTAATTCTAACGGTACCGTGGTCGAGTCGGGTACTTTCCGGTTTTCGACAACGAGTGGTGAAAAAACCTTAGTTGTTCACCTCGGAGGAGGGAGAGTGGTGTTTTCTGAATGAGCGAGGAATATCGTGGGCAGAAACGATGGTGAGTTTGTGTATGGTATTTATTTTATTCGGCAGTTTATTGCCGGTGATGATCGGCATTCAACAGAGCCTTCAAGTAAAAAAAGAACGAGTTAGCGCATTTGAAACTTTGCATGAAGCGGCACGAGAAATAAGTGCCACTGGAAAGCTGCAAGGGCAGCGACAGGTCAATAATATATTCTATAGTTGGAAAATGGAAGAGCAGCTTTGTGTTGAATATGTAGATTATAAAGAACAGCGGCGTCGTATATGCATCGAGTAAGAAAGTTAGATGAAAAAGGGTTTTCTTTTTTGACATCAATTTTTGATTTACTGGTGTTAATGACGTTGCTGCCGTTAATTGTTTTGTTTTTTAGTTTTGCAATCAATTTTAAACAAGACTTAGACCCTCACCGGGCAGAGTGGCAATTGTTCGTCATTGATTTGCAGAGCTACTTGCATCGCAGTGACTCGGTTGAAATCATAAATGGAGGAAGCGGGATTCGTGTTGTTCAAAGAGGAGAAGAAATTGACATCGAACTTTACACAGATATGATGCGCAAGCAAAAAAGTAGGAAAGGACATGAAGTGATGTTAACTCGTGTAAGTAAATGTAGTTTTGTGTTAGAAGGCGATATATTGACAATCCGAACGAAATTTTCTACAGGTAATATAGAAGAGGCAGAATATGTTTTTACGAAACCATCTGGATGAAAAAGGTGCTATTTATCCGATCGCTATTGTGTTTTTTATGTCCGCTCTCCTGATGCTATCCCACTCTTTGATGCTTTATTCGATTCAATATAAAACGTATGATGGTTTGGAAAATACGCATAGACATGCTACGATACTATTACTGATAGAAATAGAGCAAAAATAAATACCTGAGTAGAGGTAAGTATCGGGTGGTAGGATGAACAGAATATATTTGATTGGATTCATGGGCTGCGGAAAAAGCGCGGTCGGCAGAAGGTTAAGTTTTCTGCTGAAACTGCCCTTCTATGACATGGACAAAGAGATTGTTCGTCAGACAGGGAAGACGATACCTGAAATTTTTGAGCAGCATGGCGAAAAATATTTTAGGGATTTAGAAACGCAGTTTTTGCAAAATTTTAAAAATGATTATTGCATCATCTCAACAGGTGGTGGTGTTACCATGCGGAAAGAAAACCGGAAAATCATGAGAAATACAGGTTTGGTGATGTTTTTAGATGCACCATTCCGGGAAATTTGGCGAAGGATTCACCGGGATCCCAATCGTCCGATTGTCCGTCAATCGACTCGTGAAGAAATTGAAGCGTTGCATAAAGCACGCTACCGGGATTATAAACAAACGGCACATATTACGATTCGTACCGAATTCCGTACTTTACGGCAAATTACACAATATGCGGCATTTCAAGTGAATCGTCTAAAAAGCGAACGTTTTGATTTTAATTAATCAATTCGTTCGCTTTTTATCCTGTTACAGAAAAAAGATTGCGCTTTCTGGAGAACAATGTTAGGATATATTCAAAGTTATACTATTCTGTATAACGGATTGGACCAATCAATCTTGATTTGGGCGGATGATTGTACGAGGAGAGAATGCGAAAGCGTCGCCGAAGGAGCAAATAACAAAAGTTATGAATCTCTCAGGCAAAAAGACTCGTACAGGACGCATCTCTGGAGAATGCTGCATGTCAGCTACCAAAGAGGAAAGCCATCATTTTGGTAAACTTTCAGGTTCCAGGACAGAGATTTCCCTTTAAAGGGAAATCTCTGTCCTTTTTTCGTGCCCAGATGTCTCTAGGAGCTGGCCGAAAAGATTTGTAAAATGAGGAGGAAAATCATTGGCACAGTTAAATCGTACACCTCTTTTTGAAACGTATTCAAAATACGGTGGCAAAACAATTGATTTTGGTGGTTGGGAACTGCCTGTGCAATTTTCGAGCATTAAAGAAGAACATGAAGCGGTCAGAACAAAAGCAGGACTTTTTGATGTATCGCATATGGGTGAAATCTTCGTTACAGGAGCAGACAGTTTAGATTACCTCCAGCATCTCGTCACAAATGATGTATCCAAAATTCAAGATGGCCAAGCGCAGTATACAGCGATGTGCTATGAAGATGGCGGCACTGTAGACGACCTTTTGGTTTATAAAATAGCAGACCAGCATTATTTACTCGTAGTGAATGCATCCAATATTGAAAAAGATTTTAAATGGATGGAAGCTTCGAAAACTGGTGATGTCTCATTAGACAATGCGTCTGAACGCTACGGCTTATTGGCGTTTCAAGGTCCATTATCTGAAAAGGTACTTCAGCGCTTAACAGATGAAGATCTTTCAACGATTAAACCTTTCCGTTTTAAAAACGACGTAAAAGTAGCAGGGCAAAACGTAATATTATCGCGTACAGGTTATACGGGGGAAAATGGCTTTGAAATTTATGCCGCTCCTGAATCATTAATCACATTGTGGGAAAAAATTCTCTCAGAAGGCGAAGCTGAAGGTGTTTTACCGGTAGGTCTTGGCGCGCGTGATACGTTGCGCTTTGAAGCTTGTCTTGCTTTATACGGTCAAGAACTGTCGAAAGACATCACGCCGCTAGAAGCAGGCATCAATTTTGTTGTGAAATTGAAAAAAGAACAAGATTTTCTCGGCAAAAAAGCATTGGCTGCTCAAAAAGAAGCAGGCGTGCCGCGCAAATTAGTAGGCATTGAAATGATCGACAAAGGCATACCGCGTCATGGCTATCCTGTTTATATGGGTGACCAAAAAATTGGTGAAGTAACAACGGGTACGCAATCGCCAACGCTCAAGAAAAATATCGGGCTGGCGTTAGTTTCAAGTGAATATGCTGAATTGGGAATCGAATTGGAAGTTGAAATTCGCAATAAACGACTAAAAGCGAAAACAGTAGAAACACCATTTTATAAACGATCCAACTAATTTAACTTGAAAAGGGGACAGCACTCGATGAAACATCGCTATTTACCAATGACAACTCAAGACGAAAAAGAAATGCTGGAAACAATTGGTATCGATTCAATTGATGAATTGTTTTCAGATATCCCGGAAAAAGTTCGCTTTAAAGGCGAATACAACATTAAAGCGGCTAAATCAGAGTCTTCATTAACAAAAGAATTGGCGCAAATTGCAGCTAAAAACGCGGACACAAACCGCTATGCTTCCTTTTTAGGCGCTGGTGTTTACGATCACTACAAACCAATTATCGTAGATCACGTTATCTCACGCTCTGAGTTTTATACGGCGTATACACCGTACCAGCCAGAAATTTCACAAGGCGAATTACAGGCAATTTTCGAATTTCAAACAATGATTAGCGAATTGACGGGCATGGATATTGCCAACTCTTCTATGTATGACGGTGGAACAGCTCTTGCGGAAGCGGGTATGCTGGCTGCAGGACACACGAAACGTAAGAAAATTCTAGTGTCACGCGCAGTTCATCCGGAATCACGCGATGTTGTTCGTACTTATGCACTTGGTCAGTCGATTGAGGTAGTTGAAATTCCATTAAAAGATGGTCATACCGACTTGAATGCGTTAAAAGAAATGATGGATGAAAATGTCGCTACCGTGATGATTCAGTATCCAAACTTTTTCGGGCAAGTTGAAAACTTAAAAGAAATTGAGCCGATTGTTCACGAAGCCGGCGCATTGCTTTCAGTTTCTTCAAATCCATTATCACTTGGTGCGCTTACTGCTCCAGGTCAATTGGGTGCAGATATTACAGTAGGAGATGCACAGCCTTTCGGAATTCCTGAAGCATACGGCGGACCTCACTGTGGTTATTTTGCAGTAACAAAAAAACTAATGCGTAAAGTTCCAGGTCGTCTTGTTGGTGAAACAACGGATGAAGAAGGCCGTCGTGGTTTTGTATTAACATTGCAAGCGCGTGAACAACATATTCGTCGTGATAAAGCGACATCGAATATTTGTTCGAACCAAGCATTAAACGCATTAGCCGCATCTGTTGCAATGACAGCACTTGGCAAAGTCGGTACACAAGAAATTGCGAAACAAAACATTGTCAAAACACATTATATGAAACAACAATTGAAGAAAGCTGGATTTGAAATTGTCTTTGAAGGAGCCCATTTCAATGAAATCGTCGTTAAAACGAAAGATTCGGTTAAGCAATTAAACGATCGTTTGTTTGAAAAAGATATGATTGGTGGTTATGACCTTGGACTAAGCTATGATGAATTCCCAAATCATATGCTGGTTGCGGTTACTGAACAACGCACAAAAGAAGAAATCGATGCATTCGTACAGGAAATTGCTGCGAAAAAACAGGAAGTGGGGGCTACTCATGCATAAGGACAACCAAGCGCTAATTTTTGAATTGACGAAAGAAGGCCGCGTCGGCTACAGCTTGCCGACACTTGATGTACCAGAAGTTGACTTGAGCGAGCTATTGCCGACTGATTTAATCCGTACAGAAGCAGCAGAACTGCCTGAAGTATCGGAACTTGACATAATGCGTCATTACACAGCCCTATCTAACCGTAACCACGGTGTGGATTCAGGTTTCTATCCACTAGGTTCGTGCACAATGAAATACAATCCGAAAATCAACGAATCTGTTGCACGGTTCCCTGGATTTGCGAATATTCATCCGTTACAAGATGAAAAAACAGTTCAAGGAGCTCTTGAATTGATGTTTGATTTGCAAGAGCATTTAAAAGAAATTACAGGTATGGACGAAGTGACATTGCAACCAGCTGCAGGCGCACACGGCGAATGGACTGGTTTAATGATGATTCGCGCTTACCACGAGTCTCGTGGGGATTTCAAACGGACGAAAGTTATTGTTCCCGATTCAGCACACGGAACGAACCCGGCTTCAGCAACTGTTGCTGGATTTGAAACAGTTACTGTTAAGTCGAGTGACCAAGGACTTGTCGATTTAGAAGATTTAAAACGCGTTGTTGGAGATGACACAGCGGCGTTAATGTTAACAAATCCAAATACACTGGGCTTGTTTGAAGAGCAGATTTTAGAAATGGCTGCGATTATTCACGAAGTTGGCGGGAAATTATATTATGATGGTGCCAACTTAAACGCGGTAATGTCAAAAGCGCGTCCTGGAGATATGGGCTTTGATGTAGTTCACTTGAACTTACACAAAACGTTCACTGGACCTCACGGCGGCGGTGGACCAGGATCTGGTCCAGTTGGCGTGAAAAAAGATTTAATGCCGTACTTGCCAAAGCCAGTATTGGTGAAAAAAGATGAGGCGTATACGTTTGACTACGACCGTCCAGAATCGATTGGCCGTGTAAAACCGTTTTATGGTAACTTCGGAATTAATGTCCGTGCATACACGTACATTCGTTCAATGGGGCCGGATGGCTTGAAAGCTGTAACAGAATACGCAGTGTTAAACGCTAACTATATGATGCGTAGACTGCAACCTCATTTCGACTTGCCGTACGACCGTCATTGCAAGCACGAATTCGTATTAAGTGGTCGTCGTCAGAAGAAGTTAGGCGTCCGTACATTAGATATGGCGAAACGCTTACTTGACTTTGGCTACCATCCGCCAACAATCTACTTCCCATTAAACGTAGAAGAAGGCATGATGATCGAACCAACAGAAACCGAATCAAAAGAAACATTGGATGCTTTTATCGATGCGATGATTCAAATTGCGAAAGAAGTAGAAGAAAATCCAGAGATCGTTCAAAACGCACCACACACGACGGTGATCAATCGTTTGGATGAGACAAAAGCAGCACGTCAACCTGTGCTTCGTTACCGTAAAGCTGAATAGAAACGATAAAGACGTGTTGGCCAATTTGGCTTTCACGTCTTTTTTTGAAAACAAACCATCGTGCAACGCCTCTGAGTGGCTATTATTTCTTTTGGATAATATATGTCACAAAGATAGAAAAACCCTTCCAGCAATGTGTGGAAGGGTTTTAAAGCTTAGTTTTTAGATTTGATTTTACCAGTCCATTGTTTGAACCCGCCTTGCAGTTGGAACAATTGGTTATAGCCTTTTTTCTTTAAGAAAATAGCAACACGCCCACTGCGTGCTCCGTTTTGGTCATATAAATAGACCGGTTTGTCTTCACGGATTTCTTTGTAGCGCTGACGTAATTGTGATTGTGGAATATTACGCGCTCCAAGAATATGTCCTGCCGCAAAATCTTTTGGCTCGCGTACGTCAATTAATTGCGCTTTGCGGTAGCCCTCGATAAATTGTTCTTGTGTCAAGTTCGTGACAGCTTTTTTCATGCGGAAATATGAGATAACCGCATAAATGATGATTGCCAATAGTACTGCGATCGTAATGTACAAAAATTCCAATGATCTTGCCCCTTTCTCATCTTCTTTTATTATAAGAGAAGAGATGACGGATATTCAATGCCAATGTTACACTAATTATCGGAAATAGGAGGCGATCTTGTGAAATATCCAAAATGGATTTTTATAAATTCAGGGAAAGGTACCCCATCATTCAATATGGCGCTCGATGAAGCTTTATTAAATTGGCATAGCCAAGGGCTTATTCCGCCTGTTATTCGGTTTTATGGTTGGCAGCCTGCCGCCCTTTCAATCGGTTATTTTCAAAAAGTAGAAAAAGAAATTGATATGGAAGCTGTGAAACGATTAGGACTTGGTTTTGTTCGTCGACCAACAGGTGGCCGAGGAGTGCTTCACGAGCACGAACTTACATATAGCATCATTGTTAGCGAAGCTTATCCGGATATGCCGGAAACTGTTACAGAAGCATATCGTGTGTTGAGTGAAGGCTTGTTAAAAGGGTTTCAGAATTTGGGGTTGGAAGCATATTTTTCGGTACCAGATACTGAAGACAAACGGGCTGACTTGAAAAAACCAAAATCAGCCGTATGTTTTGATGCGCCTAGTTGGTATGAAATGGTCGTCGAAGGTAAAAAAGTGGCTGGCAGTGCCCAAACACGCCAAAAAGGAGTTATTTTACAGCATGGTGCTATTTTAATCGACTTGGATGCTGAAAAGCTCTTGTCGGTTTTTAAATTCCAAAACGAAGAAGCGAAAGAGCGCATGCGCGTCAAAATTCCTGAAAAAGCAGTCGCGATCAATTCGCTGCGTGCAAAACCTGCAACTGCAGAAGAATGCGTAGTGGCATTTAAAGCAGGGTTTGAACAGGCCTTGTCGATCGAATTAGAGCCCTACGTATTGACGGAGCAACAACTTGCTGAAGTCAAGGCTTTAGAACAAAAAAAATATGCAAATTCTGAATGGAACTTTCGTGCGTAGAGTCTTTAGTCTTATTTTTCCGAACTTCCACGTTAAAAACCTTGATAAATAAAGCTTTTGAAAGAACTTGAAATTTTCAGCAGAAACTTGTTATTGTAAAGAAGTTTCAATATGTAGTATGATGGGAATCGAAGTAATACTATATATAGTATCTGACTCCATATATTATAAAGGAGGAATTGTCAAATGGTATCCGCCACACAATCCCAATATTCATTAAACGCACAAGCACTAAACGAAGATATCAAAACGTTTCCACAAGTGCACGAAATTACACCAGATATGAAAATAACGCACAAAGGGGTATCCCGCCTTGTGATGATTGATCGCTATTCTTTTAAGGATACAGAGAAAAAGACACTTAAAGCAGGCGATTTTGTTGTTTTAACTGTCAAAGAAGATCCGAAATTCCCAGCTCGTGGCCTTGGCTATATTGTGTCAATTGATACACAAGCAAACAAAGCTCAAGTATGGATCGAGGAAGATTATAGAAGTGCAATCGACAATCCGCAAGAACAAGAAGCAGGCATCGTCAATCGCCCAATCGACGTGATTGAAAAGCCGATGGAAGTGTTCTACGAGCAGATTGCGAAACGCAATGCTACAGGATTAGCTTCTGTAGAAACAACAGCTGAAAAGCGTCAAGAATGGTTTGAGAAGTTTTATCAGCAATTGGTTGGACTGAAGTTCATTCCAGCTGGACGTGTTCTTTACGGAGCAGGAGCAGATACAGATGTAACGTATTTCAACTGTTACGTGATGCCGTTCGTAGCAGATTCGCGCGAAGGTATTTCAGATCACCGCAAACAAGTAATGGAAATCATGAGCCGTGGTGGCGGCGTAGGAACAAACGGATCTACACTTCGTCCGCGTAATACACTAGCTCGTGGAGTTAACGGCAAATCATCAGGATCGGTATCTTGGTTGGATGATATTGCGAAATTAACGCATCTTGTTGAACAAGGTGGTTCACGACGCGGTGCTCAAATGATCATGCTTGCAGACTGGCATCCAGATATTGCGGAATTCATCATTTCAAAAATGCAGAATCCACGTATTTTGCGTTATTTGATTGAAAACACGCAAGATGAGACGATCAAAAAATTGGCTCACGACAAATTGAAGTTCAAAGCGTTGTCAGCTCAAGAAGAAGCAATGTATCAAGGTATCTTAAACTACCGAACAATTCCAGGTATGGGCGGATTTAACGAGAAAATTATGCGCGATGCTGACACGAAATTACGTGACGGCGGTACGTATTCTGTTCATAACGAAGAATTTTTAACAGGGGCTAATATTTCTGTAACCTTAACAAGCGATTTCATGACAGCAGTTGAAAACGATGCTGATTTCGAGTTGCGTTTCCCAGCAGTTGAATCTTATTCAAAAGAAGAAATGGCTGTTTACAATGAAAAATGGCAAGAAGTCGGCGATGTTCGTGAATGGGAGCGTATGGGCCACGGCGTCCGAGTTTATCGCACGATGAAAGCGCGTGAGCTATGGAACTTGATCAATATTTGCGCGACGTATTCAGCTGAACCGGGCATTTTCTTTATTGATAACGCCAATGAAAAAACAAATGCGGCAGCATATGGTCAAAAAGTTGTTGCAACAAACCCATGTGGCGAACAACCGTTAGCTCCTTATTCAGTTTGCAACTTGGCAGCGGTCAACTTGGCACAATTTGCGGATCCAAAAACAAAAACAGTCGATTTTGAAAGCTTGAAAGAGACAGTTCGTGTGGGCGTTCGCATGCAAGACAACGTCATTGATGCAACACCGTATTTCCTTGAAGAAAACCAAGTTCAAGCACTCGGCGAACGCCGTGTAGGTCTTGGGGTTATGGGATTAGCAGATTTACTTATTTACTGTGACAAGGAATATGGTTCACCAGAAGGCAACGAACTTGTAGATGAAATCTTCAAAACGATTGCCACTGCAGCCTATGAAGTTTCGACTGATTTAGCAGCAGAACGTGGCAGCTTCCCTTTCCTAGTTGGGAATTCTGATGAAGAAACTGCAGCACTTCGCAAAGCGTTTACTAACACTGGATTTATGCAAGGAATGCCTGAACATATCCGCGAAGCGGTTCTTGAAAAAGGAATCCGTAACTCGCATCTATTAACAGTAGCACCAACAGGATCTACCGGTACAATGGTGGGTGTTTCGACAGGACTTGAGCCTTATTATTCATTCACATACTACCGTAGCGGCCGCCTTGGTAAATTTATCGAGGTTAAAGCTGATATTGTCAGTGAATACGTGAAGAACAATCCTGGAGCAGACGAAGAAAATCTACCAAAAGCATTTGTGACGTCGATGGACTTAGCGCCAGAAGCGCATGCAGATGTTCAATGCATCATTCAACGATGGATTGATTCGTCGATTTCGAAAACGGTAAACGCACCTCGCGGCTATACTGTTGAACAAGTCGAAGGCGTGTATGAGCGTTTGTATAAAGGTGGAGCAAAAGGTGGTACGGTTTATGTCGATGGCAGCCGTGATTCTCAAGTTCTAACTTTAAAAGCTGAAGACAATAACTTCGAAGAAGAAGAACAACAACAAGAAGATACAGGAAAGCGTCCGATTGTTTTGATCGACACCATCCAAGATCTTCGTTCAACGAATGTGACGATCGGTTCTGAAGTGGGCGATACTTGCCCAGTTTGCCGAAAAGGAACTGTTGAAGAAATGGGTGGCTGCAATACATGTACGAATTGCAACGCTCAATTAAAATGTGGATTGTAATATAACGAGTGCGATGACTAATTAGTCATCGCGCTTTTTTTATTTTCTTTGAACGTAAGCGCTTTTATAAATAGTTGCTCGATTGTTCCGATATGTTAAAATAATGAAGAATGTATAAGGGGAAGGGGAAAGTTGAATGCGTGTGCTGGTCTTGAACGGCCCCAATTTAAACCGTTTGGGCAAACGGGAAAAAGAAGCGTATGGAACGTTTACATTAGAAGAGTTAGAGCAAGATCTTGTGGAATTTTCCTATCATCATCATATCGAATTGATTTGCCGGCAGTCGAACCATGAAGGCGAATTGATAGACTGGATTCATGGAGCAGGCGATGAAGGCTTATCAGGAATTGTGTTAAATGCCGGTGCTTATACACATACGAGCATCGCAATACGTGATGCGATTGCGGCGATCGAAGTGCCTGTAATCGAAGTACATATATCGAATGTTCATAAAAGAGAAGAATTCCGACACCATTCATATATTTCTCCGGTGACCATCGGGCAAATTGTTGGTTTTGGTCAAGATGTCTACAAACTGGCGCTTCAAGCGCTGATTTTAAAACAAGAGAGAGGTTGAATACATTGAAACTTCAAAAATTACGCGATGAAATGAAACAACGCGAAGTAGAAGCTGTACTGGTTACTAGTCCTTATAATTTGCGTTACATTACTGAATTTACGGGGACGGCTGGTTTAGCACTTGTTACACAACAACAAGCCGTTTTTATTACAGATTTCCGTTATACAGAGCAAGCAGGAGAGCAAGTGAAAGAATTTGATGTCATTCAAGCAGAAAAAAATCTAATGGATGAAGTAGTGAAGACGGTCAAATCTATGGATATTGATACGCTTGCTTTTGAACAAGATTATATGACGTATGCTTCTGCTGAGCAGTATAGAGAAAAATTAGAATGCGAATTAGAACCGATTAGTAATTTAATTGAAAAAATCCGCATGGTCAAAACAGCAGAAGAAGTGGCTGTGTTAAAAGCTGCCGCAAAAATTGCAGATGATGCATTCGAATATATTTGTGGTTTTATTCGTCCTGGATTAACAGAACTTGAAGTGTCTAATGAGCTTGAATTTTTCATGAGAAAACAAGGAGCGACGTCATCTAGTTTTGATATTATTGTTGCATCTGGACTTCGTTCAGCATTGCCTCATGGTGTGGCAACAGATAAAGTCATTGAAAAAGGCGACATGATTACACTGGATTTCGGTGCTTTATATAATGGCTATATTTCAGACATTACTCGTACGGTCGCAGTTGGCGAACCGTCAGAGCAAATGAAAGAAATTTATGATATTGTATTAAAGGCGCAAGAATTAGGCGTAGAGAAAATTGGTCCGGGAATGAGCGGCATTGAAGCAGACGCCATTGCACGAGATTATATTAAATCTAAAGGCTACGGTGAAGCATTTGGTCATTCAACAGGGCATGGTATTGGTTTGGAAGTCCATGAAAGCCCAGGGTTATCTTCTAAATCACAGACAATTTTAGAACCCGGTATGGCTGTGACGGTAGAACCAGGAATTTATCTGCAGGGAATTGGCGGAGTCCGCATCGAAGATGATATACTGATAACCGAGTCAGGAAATGAACGGTTGACTAACTCCACAAAAGAGCTTCGCATTTTATAAACAAACGGAGGAACTATAATGATTTCAGTAAACGATTTTAAGACAGGTGTCACAATTGAAGTAGACGGCGGAATTTGGCGCGTAATGGAATTCCAACACGTAAAACCAGGTAAAGGAGCTGCATTCGTGCGCTCAAAACTTCGTAATCTTCGTACAGGAAGTGTCACTGAAAAGACATTCCGTGCAGGTGAAAAAGTTGCGAAAGCACAAATTGACAACTCTAAAATGCAGTACTTGTATGCCAATGGCGATATGCACGCATTTATGGACATGGAAACTTACGATCAAATCGAGTTGCCAGAAAAAAATATTGAATATGAATTGAAGTTTCTACAGGAAAATATGGAAGTACAAGTAATCCAGTTCCAAGGAGAAGTACTAGGCGTTGAATTGCCAAATACGGTCGTTTTAGAAGTAGTTGAAACGGATCCAGGTATTAAAGGCGATACAGCAAGCGGCGGTTCTAAACCAGCGAAGTTATCAACGGGATTATCTGTTCAAGTGCCATTCTTCATTAACGAAGGCGATAAATTGATCGTTAACACGACCGATTCTTCTTACGTTTCTAGAGCTCAATAATAAAAAGGCCTCTTCTATTAGAGGCCTTTTTTTAAAAAGTCAGTTTAGCTATTTCAAAATAGACTGAAAAAGTCTAAAATGGTATAGAAATCATTTAAATACATATTAGGGGAGTATGATGAATATGAAAATCCAAGAAATCCGTGAAATCATCAAATTAGTAGATGGGTCATCTATTGACGAATTCTCTTACGAGTTTGAAGGCGTTAAAGTTAAAATGAAGAAAAATGGTTCAGGTCAAATTCAGCAAACGAGTACTTCAACTGACCAAGCACCTCAAGCTCAGAAAACTGTAGAAACTAACGCGCCAGCACCGGCAAAAGAACCACAAGTAGAAACTTTAGTGTCATCTGAAGGTCTAGAAGTATCGACTGATAATAATACGGATTATCATAAAATTCTTTCGCCAATGGTTGGGACATTTTATGAGTCTCCATCACCTGATGAAGCACCATACGTACAAGTAGGAACAAAAGTTTCTGCGGATCACGTTGTGTGCATCGTTGAAGCTATGAAATTATTTAACGAAATCGAAGCAGAAGTAGATGGGGAAATTGCTGAGATCCTTGTAAAAGATGGTCAGCTTGTCGAATACGGCCAGCCTTTATTCCTCGTGAAAGCAAACTGAGGAAAGGGGAGATAGCGATGAAAACGATGAAAAAAGTATTGATTGCAAACCGTGGAGAAATCGCAGTTCGGATTATCCGTGCTTGTAAAGAAATGGATATCGAAACGGTTGCTGTATACTCAGAAGCTGATAAAGAAGCACTTCATGTAGAACTTGCAGATGAAGCGTATTGCATCGGTCCGAAATTATCGAAAGACAGCTATTTAAATTTTTCTAATATCATGTCAGTTGCTAAACTGACAAATTGTGATGGCATCCATCCAGGTTACGGATTCTTAGCTGAAAACGCGAGTTTCGCTGAACTTTGCGAAGCATGCGATATTATGTTTATCGGTCCAACTGCAGACGCCATTTCGCGTATGGGAACTAAAGACGTGGCACGTGAAACGATGCGTAAAGCAGGCGTTCCGGTCGTACCAGGTTCTACAGGTATCGTAGCAAGTGAAGAAGACGGCTTACGTATTGCAGATGAAATTGGCTTCCCTGTTATTATTAAAGCGACAGCAGGCGGTGGCGGTAAAGGAATCCGTGTAGCACGTACTCGTGAAGAATTTGTAACGGGTTTAAAAATGACACAAAAAGAAGCTGCAGCTGCTTTTGGTAATCCTGGAGTTTATATCGAGAAGTTTATCGAAGATTTCCGCCACATCGAAATCCAAGTACTTGCTGATTCTCATGGCAATGCGATTCATTTAGGTGAGCGTGATTGCTCAATTCAGCGTCGTATGCAAAAGCTGGTAGAGGAAGCGCCTTCACCGGCATTGTCACCAGAGTTGCGCGCAGAAATGGGCGATGCTGCAGTAAAAGCTGCACTAGCTGTTAACTACCGCGGGGCAGGAACTGTAGAATTTATTTTTGATGCCGTCAACCAAAAATTCTACTTTATGGAAATGAACACACGCATCCAAGTGGAACACCCTGTAACAGAAATGATTACTGGAATAGATTTGATCCAACAGCAATTAAAAGTGGCTTCTGGTGAGACACTAGCTTATAAACAAGAAGATGTAACATTCAAAGGCTGGTCAATTGAATGCCGTATTAATGCGGAAAACCCAGCTAAAAACTTTATGCCATCAGCAGGTAAAGTCGAAATGTACTTGCCTCCAGGTGGTATGGGTGTGAGAATCGATTCTGCTATGTATTCGGGTTACACGATTCCACCGTATTACGATTCGATGGTAGCGAAACTGATTACATTTGCAGATACACGCGAAGAAGCAGTAGCTAAAATGAAACGCGCATTAAATGAATTTGTTATTGAAGGCGTGTTTACGACGATTCCATTCCATTCAAAATTGATGGATCATGAAGTATTTAAATCAGGAGATTTCAATACGAAATTCCTCGAGAAATACGACGTTTTGGGATCTTAAGGAGGAACTTTTTAAATGGCAGAAAAAACAGCACCTTATTTACGCATGAAATCACACGGAGCGCAAGACTTAGGTAATATTGAAGTCGCTCCAGAAGTGTTAGAAATTATTGCAAGTATTGCTGCGACAGATATTGAAGGAGTTGCGAGCATGCGTGGAAACTTTGCTTCGGGTGTGGTAGAACGCTTAGGAAAAAAAGTTCACGGCAAAGGCATTAAAACCGAATTGTCGGAAGAAGGATTGGCGATTGATGTTTATTGTGTCATCGATTATGGTGTGTCAATTCCTAAAACCGCTTTAAAAATACAAGAGCAGGTTCGTCAAACGCTTGAAAATATGACGTCACTTCAAACTCAAGAAGTAAACGTTCATATTACGGGCGTTCATTTCGAGTCCCAAGCAGCAGAATAGGCAGTAAGGCTGTCCCGGAGTCCTTTTAGAGGCTCTGGGGCAGCCTTCTCTTTGTTTTTGTTGCAAACCCCAAAATATTCCTGTAGCTAGACGAGGCTTTTGGAGACATTCGGCTTATTGACCGAACATTTCAAACATGGAAGTTCTACCGGAATACCTGTATAATGAGGGGTAACTAGCTGTGAAAAGGAGACCGGATAACTTATGAAACGACACGAAGCACGCGAAAAAGCGCTTCAGACCTTATTTCAATTAGAAGGCACTGAATTAACCATCAATGAAGCAATGGATCATGTGATGGCTGGAGAAAATGATAATTTTTACGATTTATTGGTTCAAGGCACTTATACAAATATGGCAACCATTGATGAAAAATTGGTTGGCCATCTTGAAAACTGGTCGATTGAACGTTTGCCTAAAATCGAGCGTACAATTCTTCGCATGGCGATCTTTGAACTAGAATATATGGAAGACGCACCAGCACGCGTCGTGATGAATGAAGCAATTGAATTGTGTAAAACATTCGGAGACGACAAGTCTAGCCGATTTGTTAACGGCGTTTTATCGAAGTTTACAGACGAAACAGCAAATTAATTGGAGGAGTAAACATGACTGCAAAATTGATTGATGGAAAAGCGGTAAGCCAAAAAATTAAAATTCAAGTACAACAACGAGTGGAAAAATTGGCGAAGCAAGGAATCATCCCAGGACTTGCCGTTGTGTTGGTTGGAGAAAACTCCGCCTCTCTTACATATGTAAAAAACAAGAAAAAAACATGCGAAGCCCTTGGTATGCGTTCAGATTTACATCAATTTCCGGATACATTGACTGAGCAAGAGTTGCTTTCAAAAATAGATGAATTGAATAATGATTCCAATATACATGGAATTCTTGTTCAATTGCCTTTACCCAAACAAATTGATGAGTTTAAAGTGATTTCAGCCATAAGCCCTGAAAAAGATGTAGATGGGTTCCATCCGATTTCAGTCGGTAACATGATGATTGGCAAAGAAGCCTTTTTACCTTGTACACCGCATGGCATTATGGAGTTACTCGCTCATTACAACATCGACCCAGCTGGCAAACACGCTGTAGTCATTGGTCGCAGCAATATTGTTGGCAAGCCAATCGGACAATTACTACTTCAAAAAGACGCAACTGTGACGTATTGCCATTCAAAAACGAAAGATTTGGCGGAATTTACAAAGCAAGCGGATATTTTAATAGCTGCTGTTGGGCGTGCCAAATTTATCGATCACACGTTCATCAAACCAGGTGCAGTTATTATTGATGTGGGGATGAACCGTGATGAAAATGGTAAATTATGTGGCGATGTAGACTTTCAAGATGTTCAAGAAACGGCTAGTTTTGTTACCCCTGTACCTGGCGGCGTAGGACCTATGACGATTGCGATGCTAATGGGGAATACATTACAATCAGCTGAAAAAGGGTCTGTAAAGACAAAACAACAATAAGTATGTAAAATAAATAGCAATGGGGCTGTTTTTCATCCGAAAAACAGCTTTTTAAATTCACAGATAGGGGTTGAAAATGTGTCGTCCGACCCGTACTTAAGTGTAAAAGCATTAACAAAATACATAAAAAAGAAATTTGATGCCGATCCACATCTTCGCGATGTGTATGTTAAAGGTGAGTTATCCAATGTTAAAATTCATACCAGTGGACATATTTATTTCACGTTAAAAGATAATTCAGCGCGTTTGCCTGGCGTTATGTTTTCAGCAAGCGCAAAATCTGTGAAGTTTAAGCCCGAAAGCGGCATGACGGTGCTAATTCGCGGAGATGTTACGGTTTATGAAGCATCTGGTCAATATCAACTGTATGCGCAATCTATGCAAGTTGATGGTATTGGAGATTATTATTTAGCGTTTGAACAATTAAAAGAAAAGTTAGCTAAAGAAGGCGTATTTGACGCTTCTCATAAAAAGCACTTGCCGCGTTTTCCAAAACGAATTGCCGTAGTGACCGCTCAAACAGGAGCAGCAGTACGCGATATTATCATTACACTACATCGTCGTTACCCTTTGGCGAATGTTGTATTGTACCCAACACTTGTGCAAGGTGCTGGAGCAGTTCAATCGATTGTTCAGTCGATCCAAGCGGCCAATAAAGACCAGTTTGATGTGTTAATTGTAGGTCGCGGTGGTGGCTCAATTGAAGATTTATGGGCTTTTAACGAAGAAGCGGTGGCGCGTGCTATCTTTTCTTCAGAAATTCCAATTATTTCAGCAATCGGTCATGAAACCGATACCACGATTGCAGACTTTGTAGCTGATTTGCGTGCGCCAACGCCTACTGCTGCTGCGGAACTTGCGGTACCAAGTCAAGCAGAATTACTAGAGCGAATCTCCAGTTACCGAAGTCAAATGTATCGAACTGTCTCAAGCGCTGTGAGTCAGCAAAAACAGGCATTAAACCGATTGACTTCGTCTTATCCACTTGCCTACCCAGAACGGTTGTACCGGCCCTTTATTGAACGCGTCGAGCGTGCTACGGATTCCCTGCAAAGAGAGTCTTTGCAGCATTTAAACCGTTCTAAAGAATATTACCGATCGCTTGATCAGCGCTTGAAATCGCGTATGCCTTTGCAGCAAATTCGACAATCTGAATCGGATGTAACAGAACTTGAGAGAAGGCTTGATTTTCAAATAGAGCAATTGCTAAAAAATCATTCACGCCAGCTGTCTTCGGCGCTTCGAACATTAGATGCACTTAGTCCGTTAAAAATTATGGACCGTGGGTATTCTATTCCTTATATTGAAGGAAGTGTCGTCAAAAGTGTTGAACAAGTTACAGTGGGCGACAATTTAATGCTTGCCATGCAAGACGGAACGATCCAAGCAACGGTCAATGAAATAAATCCAGCACCTAAAGGAGACGGAAACGATGACTGAGAAGAAAATTATGTTCAATGATGCAATGGAACAACTTGAAGAAATTGTTCGTCAACTCGAACAAGGAGATGTGCCACTCGAACAAGCATTGACGCTTTATCAAAAAGGTA
Source organism: Planococcus halocryophilus (assembly GCF_001687585.2). GTDB lineage: Bacteria > Bacillota > Bacilli > Bacillales_A > Planococcaceae > Planococcus > Planococcus halocryophilus. The sequence goes on from NZ_CP016537.2 coordinate 1,541,328, forward strand.
TGGAACTTTCAAAAGTTTGTCACGATAAATTACAAAATGCAGAAAGTCAATTAGTGACTATGATGAAAGATGGTAAAGAAGTGCCAGCTAACATAGAAATGGACGGGAATGCAAAATGAATTTAACGGAATTTCGTGCTCATTACGAACCGCTTATCCAACAGGAAATGGCACAATTAATTCTTTCTTTATCCATTCCGAACTCATTAAAAGAATCGATGCATTATTCATTGCAAGCAGGTGGAAAACGAATTCGTCCAATTTTGCTATTAGCTGTACTTCATGAAATGATTGGGGAAGAACATCCTGATGCGCTAAAAGTAGCAGCAGCAATTGAAATGATTCACACATATTCATTGATTCACGACGACTTGCCAAGTATGGATGATGACGATTTACGCCGTGGCATGCCGACTAATCATAAAGTGTTTGGCGAAGCTGTTGCGATTCTTGCTGGCGATGCGTTATTAACGTATAGCTTTGGTGTCGTGGCGCGACTTGAGCATGTATCGAGCGACGACAAAGTCCGCTTAATTGATTTGATGAGTGTTTCTGCGGGCGCTGAAGGCATGGTCGGTGGCCAAGTACTAGATATTGAAGGCGAAGAAAAGCAATTACAGCTTGAAGAATTAGAACAAGTTCATCGCTTAAAAACGGGTGCTTTATTAACGTATAGCATATTGGCTGGTGGCATATTAGCTCAAGCGACCAATGAAGAAATTGTAGCACTTAGCCAATTTGGTCAGCATTTAGGATTGGCTTTCCAAATTCAAGACGATATTTTGGATGTTACTGGAACTTCTCAAGAACTTGGGAAAACTGCTGGTAAAGATGAATCGAGTGAAAAAAGCACATATCCGAGTCTGTTAACTTTGCCAAAAGCAAAAGAAAAATTAGACTTTCATGCTTCGGAAGCTGTAAATGCTCTCCATACACTAAACGGAGAAAAAACATTGCTACTAGAACTCACCCAATTAATTGTGCAAAGAAAAAACTGATTTTTAAGGCTCTGATTTGTACAATTGCTCAGTATTGATATAATATGTACAGACAGTCCGAAGGAAAATTTAAAAAAGGTGCGTGATGGCAATGGATCTACATTCGATTACTGGTCCATCTTTCTTAAAAGAGCTGAACACAAAACAGCTTGAAGTATTAAGTGAAGATATAAGACGGTTTTTAATAGAAAATTTATCAAGAACAGGTGGACATATTGGTCCGAATCTCGGCGTAGTAGAATTGACGTTGGCTTTACACAAAGTATTTGATAGCCCATCAGACAAATTTATTTGGGATGTAGGACACCAATCATACGTTCACAAAATTCTTACGGGAAGAGCTAGCCAATTTGACACGTTACGTCAATTTAAAGGTCTATGTGGTTTCCCGAAACGCAATGAAAGTGATCACGATGTTTGGGAAACTGGACATAGTTCAACTTCATTATCAGCTGCAATGGGTATGGCAGCAGCTCGTGATATTAAAAAAGACAGCAATTACGTCATTCCAATTATTGGGGACGGCGCATTAACGGGTGGTATGGCTTTTGAAGCATTAAACCATATTGGCCACACAAAAACGGATATGACTATCATTCTAAATGACAATGAAATGTCAATTGCGCCAAATGTCGGCGCGATGCATAGCATGCTTGGTCGTATGCGGACAGCTGGAAAATACAATAAAGTTAAAGACGATTTAGAATACCTATTGAAAAAAGTTCCTGCAGTCGGCGACCGTTTAGCATCTACAGCTGAACGAGTAAAAGATTCGTTGAAGTATCTTGTCGTTTCAGGCATGTTTTTTGAAGAAATGGGCTTTACGTATTTAGGGCCAATCGACGGACATGATTTGGAAGAACTAGAAGACAATTTACGTTATGCGAAGAAAACAAAAGGTCCTGTTTTATTACATGTTATTACGAAAAAAGGTAAAGGCTTTTTACCTGCAGAACAAGATACAATTGGCACATGGCATGGCACCGGTCCTTATAAAATGGAAACTGGCGATTTAGTAAAATCATCGTCAAAAGCACCTTCTTGGAGCGGCTTAGTAGCAGAAACTGTCCGTAAACTAGCACGTACTGACGAACGCATTGTCGCGATTACACCAGCAATGCCAGTTGGTTCGAAATTAGAAGGGTTTGCTTCTGAATTTCCAGAGCGCATGTATGATGTAGGGATTGCCGAACAACACGCAACTACGATGGCAGCAGGGCTTGCAACACAAGATATGAAGCCTTTCCTAGCTATTTATTCGACATTTTTACAACGAGCATATGATCAAGTAGTTCATGACATTTGCCGTCAAAATTTAAATGTCTTTATCGGTATTGATCGTTCAGGTCTTGTAGGAGCGGATGGCGAAACGCATCAAGGTGTATTTGATATTGCATTCTTGCGTCATTTACCGAATATGGTCATTATGATGCCAAAAGACGAAAACGAAGGACAACATATGGTTAAAACTGCAATTGACTATAATGGCGGTCCGATTGCACTACGTTACCCAAGAGGTAACGGATTAGGTGTCCCGATGGATGAAGAGCTTCAAGCTTTACCGATTGGTTCATGGGAAGTGCTAAGAAAAGGAACAGATGCAGTGATTTTAACATTCGGTACAACCATTCCTATGGCCATGAAAGCAGCAGAACAATTAGCACAACAAGATATTTTCGTTGAAGTGGTAAATGCACGATTTATTAAACCAATGGATGAAGAAATGCTGCATACTGTCTTTAAACGTGATATTCCGGTTTTAACAATTGAAGAAGCAGTGCTTCAAGGTGGATTTGGTAGTGCAGTTCTTGAGTTTGCTCAAGAACAACAATATCGTGGATCGGTTATCGATCGTCTCGGAATTCCAGATCACTTTATCGAACACGGAGATGTTGCTGAATTAATGGATGAAATTCATTTAAACAGTGATGAAGTGGTACGTGTAATCAAAGAACGAACACAATCCAAAAAGCAGGCAGGTACAACTATTCTATGAACAAACCTAAAAAAGAACGTGTAGATGTCTTGCTAGTTGAGCGGGGCATCTGTGAAACACGTGAAAAAGCAAAACGAGCGATTATGGCTGGAATTATCTATTCAGGATCTGAACGCATGAATAAACCTGGTGAAAAAATTCTAGAAGATGCTTCTTTGCAAATGAAAGGTAACGATTTAAAGTATGTCAGTCGAGGTGGCTTAAAGTTAGAAAAAGCTTTAGATAAATTCGATTTGTCGGTCGTTGATAAATTAATGCTCGATATTGGCTCTTCTACAGGCGGCTTTACAGATTGCGCCCTTCAAAATGGGGCAAAGCATTGTTACGCGTTAGATGTCGGTTATAACCAATTGGCTTGGAAAATCAGACAAGATGAACGTGTCACTGTGATGGAGCGAGTCAACTTCCGTCATTCAAAACCAGAAGATTTTGTGCAAGGATTACCTGAATTCGCATCAATTGATGTTTCGTTTATTTCATTGCGGATTATTTTTCCAGTTTTAAAAAAAGTTCTCGTTCCGGGTGGCGATGTTATCGCACTCGTTAAACCGCAGTTTGAAGCGGGGAGAGAGAATGTAGGAAAAAAAGGCATTATTCGCGATCCGAAAATACATCGTGATGTATTGATCAAAGTTGGTAAATTCGCAGTGGAATCTGGATTTCATGTGAAAAACATGTCATTTTCTCCTATCACTGGTGGAGAAGGGAATATCGAGTTTTTATTCCATCTTCAATCGAGTATGGAAGGTCATGAGGTTGTCCCTGTCTCACAGGCATTGATTGATGAAACGGTTAAACAAGCACATGAAATCTTGTAAACACATTCCGAAAGGAGTGTGTTTTTTTTATCGCTAAACGGGAATACAAATATAACATGGAGTTTTCTCAGTCAATAAATGTAGTTAAATACGTATAGGTGTAAGCTTTTCTTGTTTTATGCATGGAAAAGCTGTAGGATATAAAGTATATAGAATAATTATTCATTCAAGGGGGAGCACCATGAACAAAGGACAGCGTCATATAAAAATACGCGATTTAATATCGAATCGCGAAATCGAAACGCAAGACGAGTTAGTAGAATTATTGAAATCAGCTGGCTATGAAGTAACACAAGCTACAGTTTCACGTGATATCAAAGAATTACATTTAGTGAAAGTGCCATTACAAGATGGTCGTTATAAATACAGTTTACCAGCGGATCAACGTTTTAATCCAATGCAAAAATTACATCGTGCACTGACAGACGCTTTTGTCAGCATTGATGGAGCTAGCCATTTCTTAGTGATGAAAACTTTGCCTGGTAATGCACATGCGATTGGCTCATTAATCGATCATTTGGATTGGGAAGAAATTCTCGGAACAATTTGTGGGGATGATACATGCCTAATTATATGCAGAGATACCGAACATCGCGAAGTTTTAAAACAACGTTTAATTGAAATGCTTTAAGAAGAGGTGAGCGGTATATGCTTCGGGAATTAGATATACGCAATTTTGCCATTATCGATGCCTTGACCGTTAGTTTTGCAGAAGGATTAACGGTTTTGACAGGTGAAACCGGTGCTGGTAAATCCATCATCATCGACGCTGTCCATCTTTTAGCAGGTGGACGGGGAAGCCAAGAGTTTATTCGACATGGGGCTAAAAAAGCTGAAATCGAAGGACTATTTTCTTTAGAAGATGAACGGCATCCGGTATTTCGCAAATTAGAAGAATTCGGCATCACTAAGAGTGATGGCGATATTTTGTTGCGTAGAGAATTAAATGATAAAGGTAAAAATGTTTGTCGTATTAATGGGAAACTTGTAACAATATCGATTTTACGTGAAGTTGGAGCTTCATTAATTGACATACACGGACAACACGAAACGCAAGAATTGATGGATGAAAAACAACATTTATACTTATTGGACCAGTATGCTGGTAAAAATTTAACGAAGTCCAAAGAAAGTTATAGTCATACATTCGATAAATACATGAAATTAAAGCGTGAGTTTTCTTCCTATACTGAAAATGAGCAGCAAATTGCACAACGGATTGATTTATTAACTTTTCAACTGCAAGAAATTGAAGCGGCAGAATTGGTTATCGGAGAAGAAGAAGAACTGGTGCAAGAACGCAAAAAACTGCAAAATTTCAATAAAATTTACGAGTCGATTTCAGCGGCGCATGAAGCTATTCAAGGTGAAAGTAAAGGCTTGGACTGGATTGGTTCTGCCATGTCTGAACTGGAACACGCAGCAGCTGTAGATGAAACGTTTACAGGATCTTCAGAAACATTGACTAGCGCTTTTTATTTGATTCAAGACACCGGCAGTGAAATTAAACGGATTTTAGATGATATGGAGTTTGATCCTAGCCGATTAAACGAAATTGAACAGCGTTTAGCTGTCATACAATCGTTAAAAAGAAAATATGGGTCTTCCGTTGAGGATATTTTGCTGTATCATGAAAAGCAGACAGATGAGTTGGATAAATTAGTCAACCGGGATCAACGTTTTCAACTAGATCAAGAAAAATTAAAAGAAATGACTGAAGATTTACGTGTTGAAGCGGAAGAATTAACGATCTTGCGAAAAAAAGCTGCGAAAAGTTTAGGCAAAGCGATTATGGAGCAGTTAAAAGAGCTTCATATGGCCAAAGCCTCGTTTGAAGTAAATTTTGATATTTTGCCTAATGCGAGGTTTGACCGAAACGGACATGATGCAATTACGTTCTATATTTCAACCAATCTTGGTGAACCGTTAAAGCCTTTAACTAAGGTGGCATCAGGTGGAGAATTGTCCCGTATGATGTTGGCGTTGAAAACGATATTTTCAAAGCATCAAGGGATCACATCAATTATTTTTGATGAAGTGGATACTGGCGTTAGTGGGCGTGTGGCACAAGCCATTGCAGAAAAAATTGCGGCCATTTCAGTTGATTCTCAAGTATTATGCATTTCCCATTTGCCCCAAGTTGCCGCGATGGCTGATCAGCATTTGTTTATTGAAAAGAAAGTCGACAAGCAGCGGACAACTACCGCTGTAACCGAACTTGACGGTAGCGAACGAACAGAAGAAATGAGTCGAATGCTGTCAGGCGCCGAAATCACTGACTTGACTTTACAACATGCAAAAGAATTACTTTCTTTAGCAGCAGATCGTAAATTATTGATGAAGTAAAATAGTAAAGCTATTCTAAATACCTACCAGAGTCAGTCACCAAGGAGAGAGAGTCCAATGGAAAAAATAAAAATCGCAATTGCAGATGATAATCGCGAATTGGTCGGACTGATGAAAGATTATTTAAATTTACAACCCAATATGGAAGTTGTAAATGTTGCCTATAACGGCAAAACCTGCATAGAAATGTTGAAAAGTGATGAAATCGATATTTTATTGCTAGACATCATCATGCCTTATCTGGACGGCATAGCCGTGCTTGATGCGATAAAGGAAAATGATGAGTTACAGGGAATTGACGTTATTATGCTCTCAGCATTTGGGCAAGAATCAATTATGAGTCAGGCTGCCGATTACGGAGCTTCTTACTTTATTATGAAACCATTTGAGACCAATCGTTTAGTAGTGCAGATCAATCACATTATGAATAAGCGTAGCAATACACCAGATGAGGCAGAGGTTAAACCGACTAGAGAAGACATAATTACGAATATGGTTAAAGACATCGGCATACCTCCTCATCTGAAAGGCTATAGTTATTTAAAAGAAGCAGTCTCATTGGTGTTAGAGCAACCTGAATTTCTAAACAAAATTACGAAAGAACTTTATCCTGGCATCGCAACTAAATTCGATACAACATCATCAAGAGTTGAACGATCTATTCGACATGCTATCGAACAAGCATGGACTCGTCATGAATCCGTGGATCATATTTCCGAAATCTTTGGCTACAGTGTAGCGCATTTAGAATCCAAGCCAACCAATTCGGAATTTATTGCCATGGTAGCGGATAGTTTGCAAGTAGAAAAGCAAGAAAAGTGAGGAAAATAATATTAACAAAACCCCTTGAATCTTCTTTATCGCTATAACAAGCGGTGAAAAGGTTCAAGGGGTTTTTATGCATAAGTTTGGAAATATCTTAAAATAATATATTTTTCAGAAATTTGACGATATTTTAATTTGAAGATTTGGTTTGAAAAAGCCGAAATAAAGGAAAAGGTTAAGACAGAGTTTTCACAACGATAAAATGAAAAACCTTATTGCTGTGAAAATTGAAAAATCCAGTGAAATGAAAAGAGGCGATTGCAATTGCAATTAATCAGACAAATTGATGACTACTTTTTAGGTAATGACGAAGGAACTGTTGTAGACCGTCTTTATTTTTATGGTGTTTATTGTGTCAGCCTTCTTATCGCATTTTCCACCATGATGTCAATATAATACTAGTGAAGTTAAAATGATAGATTACAAACCCGATGAGCAAAGCGCTCATTGGATTTTTTTTGAGGAAAAAGTTATTTAAAAGCTTAACATGTAACATTTTACATAAGGTGAAATTGAAATCCAAAACCAAATACGCCCTCAACAAACCGGCATTACTTTTAGTTTTGAATGATAGATGATAAAATGGTAGTGAAACTGAAGAAAAAGAGTCAGTAAAACTGAAAGATTATAAGTTTTTCTGGTTCAGTAGATTTCAGAAATGGAAGAGGATGATTTTATTGTCTGAAGTCAAAGTGTATGCACACCGAGGCGCTTCAGGATATGCACTGGAAAACACATGGGACGCTTTTATTAAAGCTTGTGAATTAGGTGTGGGTATCGAACTTGATGTACAAATTACTAAAGACGGTGTCGTAGTCGTGTATCATGATGATAATTTAAGGCGTTTGACCGGTATCAATGCGGACATTGATACGCTTGATTACGAAGATATAAAAGAGCTACGTGCCGGTAAGAGATGGATGCGGAAATTTCAACAGCATCAAATCCCGTTAGCTTATGAAGTATTTCAATGGGCGAAGAAAAAGAAAATCCCACTGAATGTAGAGTTGAAAGGTTCATTTGAAAAAAATTCAAAAGGACCTCAAATTCTCGCTGCTATGTTAGAGGGAATGCAAGACATCCATTTATCTTCATTTAATCCACAATTGCTTCAAGAGATGAAGCAATTGATGCCATCTACTGAGATGGCTTGGATTATTAAGAAAAATAAGCAGCTCGCTTTTTCTGAGGAAATGGATTGGGTGGATAGTATTCATCTTCATAAAAGATTGCTTGGCAAACCTTTATGGAAGGATGTATTGAAACTAAATAAGAAAGTACGTTTATACGGTATTCTTGGCTCAGAGTCGCTCACGCGTCTACTGGAGCCTCAAATGATCGGTATTATTACTGATTACCCCGATCGTGTTAAAAGAAAAATGGTATCACCCTTTATTGGGTGATGCCATTTTAACTTTATATGGGGATTCTCCGCACCCAGTGGACGCTTTCCGCAAACAAGCGCTGTGCATCCTAAAGTGGATCGCAATAGCTTGGTACTGCGGAGCAAGTATAAGAAAAATTTTCTTGCAAGCTATCATCAGATTTCGAATTGGACAGTATTTTTCGATTTTGGACAGTATTCGACTCGATTTCGACAGTATTCTATCGAATTCGGACAGTATTTCACACAAATCCGACAGTATCTCCAGTAAATGGGGAAAATCCGCCTGAACTAGGCGGCATTTCATCGCTTTATAGCTTAGCAAACTCAGGATCTGCGACTTTTACTAATTGTTTGCCGAGATTCGTGCCTTTGAACAAGCTCAGGAGCATATCCTAGATGCTCCGAATCCTGAAATGAGTGGGGAAAAACCTTTTAATAGGTTACTTTTATTGTTAAGCGCACTAAGGAACTTCACTTTGATTGAAGTTAGAGTGTATACACCGTCTTTATTTTAATTAGACTTTTTCTGGAATCTGAAATGGCATCACCCTTTGTAGGGTGATGCCATTTTTTTATTTCTGGAATCTTTTTGATACATTGCCTTTTTTTCGATCGCGGTTTAACAGGAAACCTGCAAAAAATCCAATACCGAGAACGACAAAAATAGTACCAAGCGTAAACTGAAGCCAAAGAGCGGGATAAGGCTCTAACAATTTATTGAATAAAGTATCGCGCATCAACTTAATACCATACGCCGCCATGATTCCAGGAATCAGCAAAATAATAAACGCCACAAGACGACCCATATTTCCACATCCTTCTGTATCTATTGTTTCCAATTCGGTTAAAGTTGTCAAGAAAACCTTCCTGATGTACGCTTAAAACATTAATGCAATTATTTGCATGACTGCAGAAAAGAGGATGAAATAATATGCAAAACGTGTTGATTGTTGGTGGTGGAGTTGGCGGGTCAGCTATATTAAACACACTCTTGGAATCAGATTATTTACATGTGCGAGGTGTTGTCGATCTAACACTTGATGCCCCCGCAATTAAAACTGCACAATCTCATGGAATTTCCGTTGCGACTGATTTCCTGGAATTTAACGAAACAGAAATTGATATCGTATTTAACGTCACAGGAAGTGAGTTTCTCTATCAAGAGCTTAAAGAATACTTCCTAGAAAAAACGGTTATTATACCTGGTAGTCTTGCAAATGTATTAGTCAGGCTATTAGAAGAAAAAGAGCATTTTATCAGTCGTCTTAGTAAAGAAAGTCATCGAGAAAAGATAATACTTAACTCGATCGAAGAAGGCATGATTGGAATTGATAATACAAGTCATATTACTTTTATGAACAAAAGTGCCGCTAGAATGTTAGAAGTTACTGTTGAAGAAACAATCGGCAAGCATATCCATGAGTTTATTTCATTAAGTGAATTGCCAAGAACTTATGAAACTGGCCGTGTTGAATTAAATAAAGAATTGCAATTGAGAAATGGTTCGAGAATTGTCACTTCTCGTTTTCCGATGATTGGAGACGATGGAAAAACAATCGGAGCATTTGCGGTATTTAAAGATATTACTGAAGTGGTTGCATTAGCAGAAGAAATCACGGACTTAAAAGAAATTCAGACGATGCTAGAGGCCATTATTCAATCGAGCGATGATGCCATATCGGTAGTTGATGAAAAAGGCAATGGATTACTAGTTAATCCGGCGTATACACGAATTACTGGATTGCAGATGAAAGATGTTATCGGTCATCCAGCATCAGCTGATATTTCTGAAGGTGAGAGTATGCACTTAAAAGCATTGCAAACTCGAAAGCCAGTTCGGGGCGTCAACTTAAAAGTTGGACCAGCAAATCGAGAAGTCATTGTGAACGTGGCGCCGATTATTGTCGATAACAAATTGAAAGGCAGTGTCGGAGTTATTCATGATACAACAGAAATTCGCTCTTTAATGAAGGAATTAGACCGAGCGCGAAGCATTATTCGGACATTAGAATCCAAATATACGTTTGATGACATTATCGGATTGTCTTCAGAGATGCAATTATCTTTGCAACAAGCCAAACTTGCAGCCCAAACTTTGGTGACAGTTTTACTACGCGGTGAATCTGGAACGGGTAAAGAATTATTTGCTCATGCCATTCATAGTGCTAGTGAACGGAAATACAATAAGTTTGTTCGCGTTAACTGTGCTGCACTTTCTGAAGAGTTACTAGATAATGAACTTTTCGGTTACGAGGAAGGAACGATTCCAGGTAGTAGAACAGGAGAAAAGCGTGGTTTATTTGAAGAAGCGAATAATGGCAGTATTTTTTTAGATGAAATCGGTGAATTGTCAACAATGCTTCAAAGTAAATTATTGCGTGTATTGCAAGAGCATGAAACCTTGCGCATCGGTGGCAGTAAACCAATTCCTGTTAATGTTCGGGTTATAGCCTCTACAAATGCCAATATGGAAAAAGCATTGCTCGAAGGGAAATTTCGTGAAGATCTTTATTATCGCTTAAACCGGATGCCGATCTTAATTCCCCCTTTGCGTAATCGGAAACAAGATATTCCGAGAATTACAGAACGCCTCTTATTAAAATTAAATCAAGAATACGGTCGTAGCGTTGAATCTATATCAGACAAAGCACTGCAATATTTACGCGTTTATGATTGGCCAGGAAATGTGCGAGAACTAGAGAACGTTCTGAGCCGGTCGATGATTTTTATGCAAATGAATGATCGAGTGTTAACAGAAGAGCATATCCCGCTGAATATGTTGAAAGTGGCTGAAGCAAAAAACGAAGTGCTCATCCAGTCTTCGATGCCTTTGCAAGAACAATTGGATACAGTAGAGCGTGGAATTTTGCATCATGCGCTAAAGCAAGCAGGAGACAATAAATCGAAAACGGCTAAACAATTAGAGATTTCGCTTAGAACTTTGTATTACAAATTAGAGAAATATGGTTTAATGTGAGATTTTGCAACATTTTGCAGGGTTTTGCAATAAATTGCAATATTTCATGGCCGAAATCGAAAATAAAACGCTTTCATCCCTTATATATGGGGTTTCGTTCTGTTTTAATTAAGAAGAATGAGGTGAGCAACATTGGCCACATTAAAGCAGTTAATCGAAAATATCCCGAGCGGAACAAATCATACTGTTGCAGTTGCGGCAGCAGCTGATTTGTTTGTGCTTGAAGCAATTAGTATGGCTGTAGAACGGAAAATGGCGTACTTTCGATTATACGACGATGAGAATGCAGTGACGAACATGATAAAGCAAAATTTTCCTCAATTGCTCAATCACCCAGATATTGTGCTCTGTCATGTCAGCAGTCAAGAATCTGCTGCTAAAGCAGCTGTTATTTCCGTATTCAAGAAAGAAAGCGATATCTTGATGAAGGGTCAACTCGCAACCGCTGTGCTATTAAAAGCAGTATTAAATCGAGATTACGGCTTGCGGACAGGTTCAGTTATGTCCCACGTTGCTGCATTTGAAGTAGCTGGATTTGATCGACTCATTTTTGTGACAGATGCAGGAATGAATATCAGTCCTGATTTATCACAGAAAGTACAGATTATCGAAAACGCTGTTCAAATTGCTCGTTCAATCGGTATTAAAAAACCGATTGTCGCACCTTTAGCAGGTGTGGAAGTAATTAATCCGAATATGCAAGCAACGCTTGATGCTGCAGCACTTACCGCCATGAATCAACGCGGGCAAATCAAAAATTGTATAGTAGATGGGCCCTTTGCTCTCGACAATGCAATATCCATTGATGCAGCCAAAAACAAACGCATTGCAGGAAAAAATGCCGGAAAAGCCGACATCCTGCTCGTTCCATCTATTGAATCAGGCAACATTTTGTATAAATCACTGGTATTTTTTGCAAATGCCAAAGTGGGCAGTATCGTAACAGGTGCAAAAGCGCCTATCGTTTTATCATCACGTGCTGACAGTGCCGAAAGTAAATTGTATTCACTGGCTTTGGCCATTTATTCATCACTAAATTAGGAATTATTATTAGGGGGAATTAACAATGGAAATATTTAAAAAAATGGAAGAACACGACTACGAACAATTAGTATTTTGCCAAGATAAAAGTTCAGGACTTAAAGCAATCATTTGCATTCACGATACTACTCTAGGGCCAGCACTTGGCGGAACGCGTATGTGGAATTATGCAACAGAAGAAGAAGCAATTGAAGATGCGATTCGTTTAGGTCGCGGAATGACTTATAAAAATGCTGCAGCAGGTCTTAACTTAGGTGGCGGTAAAACAGTTATTATCGGAGATCCACTAAAAGACAAAAACGAAGAAATGTTCCGTGCATTTGGTCGCTTTATCCAAGGATTAAATGGTCGTTACATAACTGCTGAAGATGTTGGAACAACAGTTGCTGATATGGATTTAATCCATGATGAAACTGATTTTGTTACAGGAATTTCACCGGCATTTGGTTCTTCAGGTAACCCATCACCAGTAACAGCTTACGGCGCTTATATCGGGATGAAAGCTGCTGCTTTAGAAGCATTTGGCGATGATTCTCTAGAAGGCAAAACTGTAGCAGTTCAAGGTGTTGGTAACGTTGCTTACCCACTTTGCGAATACCTTCATAAAGAAGGCGCGAAGTTAATTGTCACAGATATTAATGAAGCTGCAGTAAAACGTGCAGTAGAAGCATTTGGAGCGACAGCAGTTGCACCAAATGATATTTATTCGCAGGAAGCGGATATTTTCGCACCATGTGCAATGGGCGCTATTATTAACGACGTAACAATTCCTCAATTGAAAGTTAAAGTTGTTGCAGGATCTGCAAACAACCAATTAAAAGAACAACGTCACGGCGATGAATTAGAAGCTCGCGGAATTGTTTATGCACCTGACTTTGTTATCAACTCAGGCGGTGTTATTAACGTAGCTGATGAATTATACGGATACAACAACGAACGTGCGATGAAACGCGTTGAAACAATTTACGACAGCATTACGAAAATTTTTGCTATCGCTAAACGCGATAACATCCCAAGTTATATCGCTGCAGACCGTATGGCTGAAGAACGCATTGAACGCGTACGCAAATCAAGATCTCAATTCTTAAGAAACGAACATAATATTTTAAGCAGAAGATAAAAGACCAAACCGCGATATGGAATCTTTTTCATGCCGCTTTAGCCGTACTCGGCTTGGCCTCTGTAAGAAGTCAGGCATAGTACGCCTGGCTTCTTGCTTTGTGTAGCGGAAATATGGGTTGCAAACTCGATCAATAAAGCGAAAGGGGGGAAGGATGTGCAAAGACAATTAAATCGTATCTTAGTCATTAATCCGGCCTCCACTTCGACTAAAATTGGAGTTTTTGACAACGATCTTTTGATTATGGAAAAAACCATACAGCATACTTTGAATGAGTTAAGCGCATTTTCGAGCATTGCTGATCAGCATTTATTTAGAAAAAAAACCATTTTAGAGTCTTTAGACGAAGAAGGCATGAATATTTCTAATTTAGCTGCGGTTTGTGGTAGAGGGGGCTTATTGCGCCCGATTGAAGGTGGAACTTACGAAGTAAATGCTGAAATGATAGAAGATTTGCGGGTAGGTTATTCCGGGCAGCATGCGTCTAATTTAGGTGGTATTGTTGCACATGAAATTGCAGATGCTTTGAATATACCTGCATTTATTGTGGATCCGGTCGTTGTGGATGAATTAGATCCCGTTGCACGTATTTCGGGATTTTCATCGATTGAACGAAAATCTATTTTCCATGCACTCAATCAAAAGGCAGTAGCACGACATTATGCCAAAAAAGTTGGCTGTTCATATGAAGATGTCAACTTAATTGTCGCTCATATGGGTTCTGGAATAACAGTTGGTGTTCATCAAAGTGGCCGTGTGATTGATGTCAATAACGGTTTACATGGTGATGGTCCATTTAGTCTTGAACGAGCAGGAACTGTGCCGGCAGGCGATTTGGTGGAATTATGTTTTTCAGGACAATTTAGTCGTCATGAAATTTTAAAAAAACTAGTCAAAAATAGTGGACTGGTTGCGTATCTTGAAACAAATGATGTTGTTAAAGTGGAAAAGCGAATTTTAGCAGGCGATAAAATAGCAGCGTTAATTTATCAGGCAATGGCTTATCAAATTGCAAAAGAAATTGGAGCAGCTAGTGCTGTTTTAAAAGGTCAAGTGGATGCAATTATTTTAACAGGTGGCTTGGCTCACGGTAATAGCTTTGTAGAAGCGATATCTGAACGGGTTAGTTGGATTGCTGATATTGAAATCCAGCCCGGCGAAAATGAGCTTCAAGCTTTAGCAGAAGGTGCAGCTAGAGTGTTGAACGGAGAAGAACAAGTTCAGACTTATTCATTTTAAACAATGAAATCGATAAAGGAGGATAAATCTATGGCTCAAAATTATGATGTTGTCATTTTAGGTGGCGGAACAGGCGGTTACGTTGCAGCGATTCGCTCAGCGCAACTTGGATTAAAAACGGCAATCGTCGAAAAAAGTGAACTAGGTGGAACATGCTTACATAGAGGCTGTATTCCAAGTAAAGCTTTACTTCGAAGTGCTGAAGTATATTCAACAACAAAAAATCACGCTGCTGATTTTGGCGTTCAAACTGGGGATGTCACGTTGGATTTTTCACGTGTCCAACAGCGTAAACAAGGCATTGTAGATCAATTACATGCAGGTGTGCAAGGATTAATGAAAAAAGGGAAAATTGATGTGTATGAAGGCATCGGAAGAATTCTCGGACCATCAATTTTCTCGCCAAACGCTGGAACCATTTCAGTAGAAATGAAGAACGGCGAAGAAAATGAAATGTTGATTCCAAGCAATGTTATTATTGCAACAGGATCGCGCCCACGCACGTTGCCAGGCTTAACCATTGACGGAGAATTCGTTATGACTTCAGATGAAGCATTGAAAATGGAAACTTTGCCACAATCTATTTTAATTGTTGGTGGGGGCGTTATCGGAATCGAATGGGCATCGATGCTTAATGATTTCGGTGTTGACGTAACTGTTATTGAATATGCAGACCGCATTATTCCGACAGAAGACAAAGACATTTCTAAAGAAATGCTTAAACTTTTGAAGAAAAAAGGCATTAAGTTTGCAACAAGTGCAAAAGTAATGGCAGATACTTTGGAAACAGGCGAAAATGGTGTAACGATTCAAGCAGAAATCAACGGTAAAAATGAAAGTTTTTCTGCTGAAAAAATGCTGGTTTCTGTAGGCCGTCAAGCAAATGTTGAAAATATTGGCATTGAAAATACAGATATTATCGTTGAAAAAGGATTTATTCAAGTGAAAAAGTCATTCCAGACGAAAGAGTCTCATATTTACGCAATCGGTGATGTCATTGGTGGCCTACAATTGGCGCACGTTGCTTCACACGAAGGCATCACAGCTATTGAACATATTAAAGGCAATAATCCGCATGCCATGAATTATGACTTAGTGTCACGCTGCATTTATTCAAATCCAGAAGCAGCGAGTGTTGGTATTACTGAAGATCAAGCAAAAGAAAAAGGACACGATGTTAAAGTCGGTAAGTTTTCTTTTAAAGCGATCGGTAAAGCATTAGTATACGGGGAATCTGACGGTTTTGTTAAAATCATTGCAGACAAAGAAACAAACGATATTCTTGGTGTGCATATGATTGGTCCGCACGTAACAGATATGATTTCAGAAGCTGGTCTTGCGATGGTTCTAGATGCAACTCCATGGGAAATCGCAGAAACAATCCATCCGCACCCGACACTTTCAGAAGTAATGGGCGAAGCGGCATTAGCAGTTGACGGAAAAGCAATCCATAGTTAAAGGAGGAAATACAATGGCTACGAAACATGAAGAAATTGGTTTAACGAATGAAGATGTACTAAAAATGTATGAAACGATGTTAATGGCGCGTCGCGTGGATGAACGCATGTGGTTATTAAACCGTGCAGGTAAAATTCCTTTTGTGATTTCTTGTCAAGGTCAAGAAGCGGCGCAAGTTGGCGCTGCGTTTGCACTTGATAATTCAAAAGATTATATCGCGCCTTACTACCGCGATATCGGTGTGGTCCTTCATTTTGGTATGACGCCAAAAGAATTGATGCTTTCAGCTTTTGCTAAAGCAGAAGACCCGAACTCAGGTGGACGTCAAATGCCTGGTCATTTCGGTCAAAAAAGCAACCGTATTTTAACTGGATCTTCACCTGTTACGACACAATTGCCACACGCAGTAGGCGTCGCTTTAGCAGGGAAAATGAAGAAAAAAGATTTCATTACATTCACAACACTTGGTGAAGGTTCTTCTAACCAAGGAGATTTCCACGAAGGCATGAACTTTGCTGGTGTACATAAATTGCCAGTTATTATTATGGTCGAAAACAACAAATACGCAATTTCAGTACCTGTTGAACGTCAACTAGCTTGTAAAAACGTTTCTGACCGTGCAATCGGTTACGGAATGCCAGGTGTGACGATTGACGGCAACGACCCAATTGAAGTTTACAAGCATGTTAAAGAAGCGGCTGATCGTGCGCGTCGCGGCGAAGGCCCAAGCTTGATCGAAACCGTTTCTGAACGTATGACTGCTCACTCTTCAGATGATGACCACCGTCAATACCGTTCAGCAGACGAATTGGCAGCACAAAAATCAACAGATCCAATTTTGACATTTGGTGCTTATTTGAAAGAAAACGGTGTGATGAACGATGAATTAGAAAAAGAAATTAATGATCGCATTATGGTAATTGTCAATGAAGCAACAGATTATGCCGAAGAAGCACCGTATGCTCCACCAGAACATGCGATGAAATATGTCTATGCCGAAGAAGGAGGAGACGAATAATGGCTATTATGTCTTATATAGATGCCATCACGCTTGCCATGAAAGAAGAAATGGAACGTGACGAAAACGTTTTTGTTCTCGGAGAAGATGTCGGTAAAAAAGGTGGCGTTTTTAAAGCGACTCAAGGTCTTTACGATCAATTCGGAGAAGATCGCGTATTAGATACACCACTTGCAGAATCAGCAATTGCTGGTGTTGGAATTGGTGCTGCAATGTACGGATTACGCCCAATTGCAGAAATGCAATTTGCGGATTTCATCATGCCTGCTATTAACCAAATTATTTCTGAAGCTTCACGTATCCGTTACCGTTCAAATAACGACTGGAGTTGTCCAATTGTTTTCCGCGCACCATTTGGCGGCGGTGTTCACGGCGCTCTTTATCATTCTCAGTCGGTAGAAGCGATTTTCGCGAACCAACCTGGCTTGAAAATTGTTATTCCGTCTACACCATACGATGCAAAAGGTTTGTTAAAATCGGCAATTCGCGATGAAGATCCAGTAATGTTCTTTGAACACAAACGTGCGTATCGCCTGATTAAAGGTGAAGTACCAGAAGAAGATTACACAATCGAAATCGGTAAAGCAGACGTTAAACGCGAAGGTGAAGATATTACAGTTATCACTTACGGTTTAGCAGTCCACTTTGCACTTCAAGCAGCAGAACGTTTAGCAGAAGATGGAATTTCTGCGCATGTTCTTGATTTGCGCACAATTTATCCATTGGATAAAGAAGGCATTATCGAAGCTGCCAAGAAAACAGGTAAAGTGTTGCTAGTTACAGAAGACAATAAAGAAGGAAGCATCATCGGAGAAGTAGCAGCGATTATCGCTGAAAACTGCCTATTCGATCTAGACGCTCCAATCAAACGTCTAGCTGGACCTGATATTCCGGCAATGGCTTACGCACCAACTATGGAGAAATTCTTCATGATCAACCCAGACAAAGTAGAAAAAGCTATGAGAGAACTAGCTGAATTTTAAAACGAAAAGCGTAAGCGCCCATGTAGATTCGACGGGCATAAGCCGCTCTCTACCAAATAACCGTTCGATCAAGTAAAGGAGGAAATCCCTTGGCTATTGAAAACATAAAAATGCCTCAATTGGGCGAAAGTGTTACAGAAGGTACAATTGAAAAATGGCTCGTCCAGCCAGGCGACCATGTCAATAAATACGACCCGCTTGCTGAAGTCAATACAGATAAAGTAACAGCGGAAGTGCCATCTTCTTTCACAGGAATCATTAAAGAATTGATTGCTTCAGAAGGAGAAACTTTAGCGGTAGGTGAAATCGTTTGTACAATTGAGACAGAAGGCGGAAGCGCTGCAGCTGTCGAAGAAGAAAAACCTGCAACTGAAGAAAAACCAGTTGATAAAAAAGAAGAGTCAAAAACTTCTTCTACACCAGTGAAACCTTCTGGAGCAAAAGGACGCTATTCACCAGCTGTATTGCGTTTAGCTCAAGACCATGACATTGATTTAGCGCAAGTTGAGGGCTCAGGTAATGAAGGCCGCATCACGCGTAAAGATTTGATGAAGTTAATCGACAGCGGCAACATTCCGAAAGCTGGAGATGCTCCGGCAGCTCAAGCGGCTCCGACACAACAAGAACAACCAGCTGCTCAACCGTCAGCTCCTGCTGCGCCTAAAGCTGCTTCTGCTCCAATTGAAAGCGCGCCTGGCGATATCGAAATTCCAGTCTCTGGCGTACGTAAAGCGATTGCGGCGAATATGCTGAAAAGTAAACATGAAGCTCCGCATGCATGGATGATGATTGAAGTAGATGTAACAAATCTAGTTCAGTACCGCGACTCCATTAAAGGCGAATTCAAGAAAAAAGAAGGCTTTAACATTACGTATTTCACTTTCTTCGTTAAAGCTGTTTCACAAGCTTTAAAAGAATTCCCGATGATGAACTCCATGTGGGCTGGCGATAAAATTATCCAGAAAAAAGATATTAATATTTCAATCGCTGTAGCTTCTGACAGTGCCCTGTTTGTACCGGTTATCAAAAATTCTGATGAAAAATCAGTTAAAGGGATCGGCAAAGAAGTAAACGAATTGGCGCTTAAAGCACGTTCTGGTAAATTGAAATCTGCTGATATGCAAGGTGGTACATTTACGGTTAATAATACTGGATCGTTTGGTTCTGTTCAGTCGATGGGGATTATCAATCATCCACAAGCTGCCATTATGCAAGTCGAGTCAATCGTAAAACGTCCTGTAATTATGGACAACGGAATGATTGCTGCCCGTGATATGGTAAACCTTTGTTTATCACTAGATCACCGAGTTCTTGACGGTCTTGTTTGCGGTCAATTCTTGGCACGTGTTAAAGAAATTTTAGAAAATATGTCAAAAGAAAATACATCTGTTTATTAAGAAAAGCTGGAGTCTTCGGACTTCAAGCTTTTTTTTCTTTAATGTCTGCGCCTAGTCGGGTAAAATGAAAGTAGATAGCCTTTAAGGAGGGAATAGTTTGACAATCGAATCGATGAAAAACACAAAATTTCCAACTCATACATATAGTGAATGGCAACAAGCAGCTGAAAAAGCGATTAAAGGAAAGTCTTTTGAAGAAACTTTGAAAACGCCTACAATTGAAGATGTTACACTTGAACCTTTATACACGAAAGACATGCTTGATCAATTAGGGAGCTATGTACCCGCTCAAGTTGCAGCTATACAACATGGCAAACATCAACCGAGCTGGCTAGTTTCTCAAGAAGTAACAGCAGACTCTGCAGACGAATATTTAACCTTAATGAAAGACGATCTATTGCGTGGAAATGAAACTGTCGTTTATACAGGTTTCCGTAAATTTGAATGGACAGACGAACAATTAAACGAATTGGCCAAACTGCTTGTTGAGTACCCGCTGTACTTTAAAGTGTCGGGAGATGACCAAAATGTTTTACGGGTTTTTGATTTTATCGCTCCAGAAAAACGATCACAACTACAAGGTGTAATCTTTTCTGAAGAACCAGTTAACGCGCCAGAAAACGTACGCACACGACTAGTGGATACCATTCCTATTCATCATGCAGGAGGAACAGCAGTACATGAACTAGGAGTTGCACTCAGTATTTTGTCAGAACAAATGATCGATGCTGACTTTACTAAAAGCGCTAAAAATACGTGGATTCGTTTTGCAGTGGATACTCAATTTTTCCAAGAAATTGCTAAATTACGTGCATTCCGTGTATTGTGGCAAGCTTTTTGCTCAGCATATGGGGATGAAACGCCAACGATTCCTGTATTTACAGAAACGTCAGTTCGTTCTTATTCAAAGCTTGACCCTTATGTCAATTTACTGCGAGCAGGAAATTCAACGTTTGCAGCAGTTCTCGGTGGTACAGATGCGCATACCGTACATCCGCATGATTTTTTGACAGAGTCTGATTTATCGAGCCGTCGTATTGCGCGTAATGTGCAACTAGTGATCAAAGAAGAAGCTCATGTAT
Organism: Planococcus halocryophilus; assembly: GCF_001687585.2. GTDB lineage: Bacteria > Bacillota > Bacilli > Bacillales_A > Planococcaceae > Planococcus > Planococcus halocryophilus. Next base: position 1,562,012 of record NZ_CP016537.2, read on the forward strand.
CGCATGTTGTAGACCCTTCTGCAGGTTCGTATTTTATCGAAACATTAACGAAAGAATATGTTGAAGCGGCATGGAATTATTTCTTGGAGATTGAAAATATTGGCGGCTATTCTGAAGCTGTTAAATCAGGATGGCTGACAGATGATATTCAAGCAAAATGGATCGAGCGAGAACAAAATGTAGCGACACGTAAACAATCGCTTATTGGTACGAATATTTATGCGAATCCACAAGAAACCGTTAAAAATGTTAAAACAGATGACAGTCACATAGAATACATGACAGCTAAACGATTAGCGATACCTTTTGAAAAGCTTCGTGCGAAAAGCAAAGCAACAAACTTAAAATCAGCAATTATTTTATTGGAACCATTAAAAAGTATTAAAGCTCAAGTTGATTTTGTATCTGGATTTCTTGCGGTGGGCGGAATTAGAGCGAAGGTAAGTGGCCATTTACAGACTGCTGAAGAAATCAATTTATTCTTAAAAAATGAAAGTCTGGATTATGCGGTGTTTTGCGGGTCGAAACAAGCGATTGCTAGCATAGTTCCAGCGTTAAATACTCAAACAAGTATTGATCTTGCCGGTAAGTATACGAGAGAACAATTAGCTGAATGGCAACAATATGGTATTAAAGACACAATTTATTCTGGCAAACACATTACTTCCAAGCTTGAGAAAATTCTTGCTTTAGGAAAGGAGGCGCAATAATGACTAAGCCCGATTTTTCCAAAATAACGTTAAATGATTTAGCCGTTGCAGCTAAGACGGTCGAACATCAAAATCCTTTTACTACAAATGAAGGCATTGATATTAAGCAAAGTTATACAAAAGAAGATATCGAATTTCTAGAAGAAAGTATGCCAGGATTTGCGCCTAACTTACGTGGACCTTATCCGACGATGTACGTATCACGTCCGTGGACCGTGCGCCAATATGCTGGGTTCTCAACAGCAGAAGAAAGTAATGCCTTTTACCGCCGAAACTTAGCGATGGGACAAAAAGGCTTGTCTGTAGCGTTCGACTTGGCAACGCATCGTGGCTATGATTCAGATCATGAGCGAGTTGTTGGAGACGTAGGAAAAGCTGGTGTTGCAATCGATAGCGTAGAAGATATGAAAATATTGTTTGATGGCATTCCGTTAGATCAAATGTCTGTTTCCATGACGATGAACGGTGCAGTTGTTCCGATTATGGCGTTCTTTATCGTAGCAGCTGAAGAGCAAGGCGTGTCTCCTGATAAATTAGCAGGAACAATTCAAAACGATATTTTAAAAGAATATATGGTACGCAATACATATATTTATCCTCCAGCAATGTCTATGCAAATTATTGCGGATATTTTTAAATATACATCTAACCATATGCAGAAATTTAACTCGATTTCTATTTCTGGCTACCACATTCAAGAAGCAGGCGCGACAGCGGACCTTGAGCTAGCTTATACACTTGCAGATGGTCTTGAGTACGTTCGTACTGGCCTTAAAGCAGGTATAGATATCGATCATTTTGCACCACGTTTGTCGTTTTTCTGGGGCATTGGGATGAATTATTTCATGGAAGTCGCGAAAATGCGAGCAGGACGTGAAATTTGGGCGAAAATGATGAAGACGTTTAATCCGAAAAACGATAAAGCCCTCGCTTTACGTACGCATTCGCAAACATCGGGTTGGAGTTTAACAGAACAAGATCCGTTTAATAATGTTACGCGCACATTAATTGAAGCGAATGCGGCGGCCATGGGTCATACGCAATCACTTCATACCAATGCGCTTGACGAAGCGATAGCGTTGCCAACAGATTTTTCTGCACGAATTGCACGTAATACGCAATTATTTCTTCAAGAAGAAACGATGATGACAAATGTCATTGACCCCTGGGGTGGATCGTATTATGTTGAATCCCTAACAAAAGAATTAGTAGAAAAAGCGTGGGAACTGATAGAAGAAGTTGAAGAACTTGGTGGCATGGCAAAAGCGATTGAAACCGGCTTGCCGAAAATGCGCATCGAAGAAGCAGCAGCAAAAAAACAAGCGCAAATCGATTCGAATGAAGAAACCATTATCGGTGTTAACCGTTATCGTTTAGATCAAGAAGATCCAATCGATATTTTAAATATAGATAATACAATGGTTCGAAAAACGCAAATTGAGCGACTAGATCGCATGAAAGCAAATCGCGATGGTGAAAAAGTGTCAGCGTCGCTAGAAAAATTAACGCTAGCCGCTCAAAGTGGAGAAGACAATATTTTGGCTTGTGCCATTGAAGCAGCACGACACCGAGCATCTCTTGGTGAAATTTCCGATGCCATCGAGAAAGCATCTGGAAGACATAAGGCGGTGATTCGTTCAGTGAGTGGTGTTTATAGTTCGAATTTTTCTAACCAGCAAGAAATGGAAATCGTTAAAGAAATGACTGAAGACTTTATTGAAAACGAAGGACGCCGGCCACGTATTTTGATCGCTAAAATGGGTCAAGATGGTCATGACCGTGGTGCGAAAGTAATTGCGACTGCTTTTGCCGACTTGGGCTTTGACGTTGATATCGGCCCGTTGTTCCAAACACCTGCAGAAACAGCTCAACAAGCAGTGGAAAATGATGTACACGTTATTGGTGTGAGTTCGCTTGCGGCGGGTCACATGACACTAGTACCAGACTTGAAAGCGGAACTCGCGAAAATTGGTCGGGAAGATATATTGATTGTTGTTGGTGGAGTTATCCCTGCACAAGATTACGAGTTTTTACGTAATAATGGAGCGAGTGCTATTTTTGGTCCTGGTACGGTTATTCCAGTCGCTGCACAAAAAGTAATTGAAGAAATTTATGTGCAACTTGGTTATGAGGAAGTGGCTGACTGATGAGCCACGAAAAAAACTCCAGGCGTGTAATGGAAGGTGTTCATGAAGCGCATGATGGCATGAAAACTTTGCCACGGAAAAAGTTTAAAAAACCCGATTCCGGTAAACTGGATATTCAAGAAATTGCGCAAGGGGTTAAAAGTGGATCGCGTCTGTATCTTGGAAAAGCGATTACTTTACTGGAAAGTTCAAATCCTGAACATAAACAAAATGGCCAAGAACTATTAAATCAATTGTTACCTGACACGGGCAATAGTTTACGCCTCGGCATTACAGGTGTTCCGGGAGCGGGGAAAAGTACGTTTATCGAAACCTTTGGTGAAATGTTAACGAGTCTTGGTCATCGTGTAGCAGTGCTAGCAATTGATCCAAGCTCTTCACTGACGGGTGGCAGTATACTTGGTGACAAAACCCGTATGGAACAGCTCGCACGCAATCCGAAAGCCTTTATCCGACCTTCTCCAACTGCTGGTACACTTGGTGGAGTGCATAAGAAGACGCGTGAAACAATGTTATTATGTGAAGCGGCAGGATATGATATTATTCTGGTGGAAACAGTAGGTGTCGGTCAAAGTGAAACTTTGGTTCGCGGAATGGTTGATATGTTCTTGTTGCTCGTTTTAACGGGAGCGGGAGACGAGTTACAAGGTATGAAAAAAGGGATACTAGAATTGGCGGATGCAATTGTTGTTCATAAAGCAGACGGGGAAAATGCGCGTTTGGCCAAAAAGACAGTTGCTGAATATAAACAAATGCTGCATTTTCTACAGCCTGCGACAGAAAGTTGGACTACTAAGCCAATTGCCGCTTCTTCTCTTGAAAGTACTGGCATTCCAGATGTTTGGCAAATGATTCAAGAGTTTGAAACAGCGGTGAAAGATAGTGGTTATTGGAAAAAGCGCCGCCAAGAACAAACAAAAGACTGGTTCCGCTCGATGATTACAGACGAACTTCATAGCCGCTTTTTTGAAGATGCCAGTCGCAGGGAATTGGTCAAAGTACTGGAAAATCAAGTGCTCAATGATGAATTGACGGTAGCTCAAGCGATTGTGCGACTTTTTGAGTAGGCTTTTTTGCAAGTCCGCTAAACACCTGCTATGATTAAGAAAGTAATAATAAGGAGTGGTATTTGATGAGCATGGATTTTAACTTCCTGATGAACGATATAGCAACACAAGCACGCCAGGAATTGATTGATGGTGGATATACACAGTTGGAAACAGCTGAAGATGTGAACGAAGCTTTTTCTAAAGAAGGAACTAGCCTTGTTATGATTAACTCTGTATGTGGGTGTGCCGGCGGTATCGCTCGTCCAGCTGCATTACATTCGATTCATTACGATAAACGCCCAGATAACTTGTTTACGGTTTTTGCCGGACAAGATAAAGAAGCAACTGCACAAGCGCGTGCGATTTTTGGGGATGACCACTTGCCATCTTCGCCATCTTTCGTTTTCTTAAAAGACGGGAAAATGGTTGATGAAATTGGCCGTCACGAAATTGAAGGTCATGATCCAATGTCTGTTATTACGCATATTCAAGCAATATTCGAACAGCATTGCGACGAAGTTTAAGAAGGAATGCCTCTTATGGAGGCATTTTTTTCATGTCAATAATTGGAGGAGACAATGAAATTGAATTTAAAGCCATATTCAATTGGGTATCGCACAATGAAAACTGCGTTAGGTGTAGCAATTGCTATTTATTTAGCGCAATTGTTGCAACTTGATTATTATGTATCTGCCGGAATTTTGACGATTCTTTGCATTCAACCAACGAAAAAAAAGTCGATTCGTGCGGCGTTTTCTCGTTTTATTGCCAGTTTAATCGGCATTGTTTTTGCGCTCATCTTTTTTGAAGGAATTGCATATCACCCGATTATCATAGGTGTCCTCATTGTTCTTTTTATCCCGTTATTGGTTACATTGCGATTTCAAGATGGCTTCGTCTCAAGTTCAGTTATTTTGATGCATATTTATGATGCCAAAAATCTAAGTTTCGATTTGTTAACCAATGAAATAGCGTTAATGATGGTTGGTTTTGGAACAGCATTAGCAGTCAATATGTATATGCCGAGTATTGAGAAAAAGCTAGAAAATTATCGCTATGAAATTGAAGGGTTGTACGCCTCTATTTTTCGTGAAATTGCTGTTTACTTACGTGAAAGAGAATCGTTATGGAGCGGCAAGGAGTTAATGGATGCGAGAAAGTTATTAGAAAAGGCAAAAGCACTTGCCTATCAAGACGTTGAAAATCACATTACGCGTCATGAAAACAAATACTATCATTATTTTGAAATGCGTGAACAGCAACTTGAAATTATTGAACGCATCTTACCAAAAATCACAGCTTTGCCGGTCATTGTAGACCAAACCGACTTGGTTGCAGATTTTTTAGAAGATTTATCGGAACATGTACACTCAGGCAATACCGCTTATCGTTATATTTCAAAGCTGGATAAAGTAAAAGAAAACTTTGCTGAGCTACCACTGCCAAACAGCCACGAAAAATTCCTAGCAATGGCTGAGTTATATCAAGTCATTCACGAAATGGAAGCCTATTTAGAAATCAAACAATCCTACAAAGGGTTTCATACAAGAAAAGCGGAAGTGCCTGTTTAGCTCCGACAGGCATAAGGCGGACAGTCGAAATGGCACTCTTTGCCACGTAGCGGGGTTGACTTATGACCCGAGGAGCTAGGCACTGGAGTCTAGACACAAGAAAAGCGGAAGCAGCCGTTTAGATTCGACAGGCATAAGGGGCACCGACGATGTGGCATTTTTTGCCACGGTGTCGGGGAAACTTATGACCCCGAGAATCTGGCTGCTGGAGTCTAGACACAAGAAAAGCGGAAGCAGCCGTTACAAATTAAAAAAGGACATTCCGGAAATTTCGGAATGTCCTTTCTTATTTATTAAAGTACAAAGCTCAAGCCAAACATAAAGCTTGATAACAGCATAATACCAATCATCGCATAAACAATAAACTTACGGAATGCAGCGTTTCTCATTAGTGATAAACTCCTTTATCAATCAAATCTATTGAGCAAATCATATCATAGATCTACTGAAAATTGAAGAGACACGCTACAGGTTTCCGAATATTCACTAACAACTAGAGTTTTTGGCGGTGAATCTGTACAATAAGAGAGAAGTCAAAAAAGGAAGTGAAATTGGGATGGAAAAAGTAGATCATATCGGAATTGCTGTACGGGATTTGAATGCTGTGCTTCCATATTACACGGAGACACTCGGCCTCCCGCTTATGAAAATTGAAGAAGTGGAATCTCAAAACGTACGTGTGGCATTTATTGATGCCGGCAACGTCAAATTAGAGTTGCTCGAACCAATGGCTGAAGAAAGCGCTATCTTCAAATTTTTAGAGAAAAAAGGTGAAGGCATTCACCATATTGCTTTTGGTGTCGTTGGAATCGAAGAGCGAATGGAAGAACTGCGTGAAAAAGGCGTACAGCTATTGAACGACAAGCCGAAACCTGGAGCAGGCGGAGCGATGGTAGCTTTTTTGCATCCGAAATCATCAAACGGGGTATTATACGAACTTTGTGAAAAAGAGTGATTGGGAGTGGGGAAAATGGATATTTACGAACGAATTAATGAGTTATATGATCGGAAACGCGAGATTGAACTTGGCGGTGGCGAAGAACGCATCGATAAGCAACACGAAAAAGGCAAACTAACGGCACGTGAGCGTATTGATTTATTGCTTGATGAGGATTCATTTGTAGAGCTAAGTCCATTTGTAGAACATCGCACAACTGATTTCGGTATGGCTAAAGGCCCTGGTGAAGGCGTGGTTACTGGCTATGGGAAAGTGAACGGGAGACCGATTTACTTGTTTTCTCAAGACTTTACAGTGTTTGGTGGAGCTTTAGGGGAAATGCATGCGAAAAAAATTGCTAATGTCATGGATTTAGCAGCCCGTAATGGTGCACCTTTTATCGGTTTAAACGATTCAGGGGGTGCACGTATTCAAGAAGGTGTCTTGTCCCTTGATGGCTATGGTCAAATTTTCTATCGCAACTCGATTTATTCAGGCGTTATACCGCAAATCTCTGTAATTATGGGACCTTCTGCAGGTGGAGCGGTTTATTCACCAGCGATTACAGATTTTGTCTTTATGGTTGATAAAACGAGCCAAATGTTTATTACTGGCCCAAAAGTAATTGAAACAGTTACTGGCGAAAAAATATCTTCTGAAGATCTTGGCGGTTCAAGAGTACATACAGCAATTAGCGGAAATGCACATTTCCGAGGCGATTCAGAACAAAAAGTGCTTGAAATGGTTCGTCAATTGATCAGCTACTTGCCACAAAATAACACGGAAATGCCGCCTCGCCTAGAAGAGGGAGAAGAAGACGACTACCGTCCAGATTTAGCAGATGTTGTGCCTTTTGAAGCAATTCGTCCTTATGATGTCCGTAAAGTAGTCGACCAAGTCGTAGACAAAGATAGCTTTATGGAAGTGCAACCAGAATTTGCGCGCAATATCGTCATTGGACTCGCTCGCATTAAAGGCGAAACCGTCGGATTAGTTTGTAACCAGCCAAAAGTAATGGCAGGGGGACTCGATATCGATTCATCTGATAAAGCAGCACGCTTTATTCGTTTCTGCGATTCGTTCAACATCCCATTAATCACATTTGAGGACGTTACTGGTTTCTTCCCTGGTATTAAACAAGAACATGGTGGGATTATTCGTCACGGGGCGAAGATTTTGTATGCTTATTCAGAAGCAACGGTTCCTAAAATGACGGTCATCTTGCGAAAAGCTTATGGCGGTGCTTATGTGGCATTAAACTCTAAATCTATTGGAGCTGATTTGGTTTATTCATGGCCTAATGCTGAAATCGCGGTTATGGGACCAAATGGAGCTGCCAACATCATTTTTGCTCGTGAAATTGCCGCAAGCGAAAACCCAGAAGAAACGCGCGCAGCGAAAATTGAAGAATACCGCGTGAAATTCGCGAATCCATATGTAGCTGCGGCTCGTGGTATGGTTGATGACGTGATCGACCCACGCGAAACACGTATTAAATTGATCCAAGCATTAGAAATGATGCGCAATAAAAAAGATACACGACCTGCAAAAAAACATGGCAATATGCCCCTGTAAGATATAGAAGGAGTGTTTTGGATGAATAACGAACGATTGATAAATGAATTTTTGGAACTGGTTCAAATTGACTCAGAAACAAAACATGAAGGTCCGATTTCTGCTATATTACAAACTAAATTAGAAGCAATGGGTTTTCATGTCGTTATTGACGAATCAGCTGCAGCAACTGGTCACGGTGCAGGAAATATAATTGCTACGTTACGTGGAAATTTGAGCGAAGTTCCGGCTATCTACTTTACGGTTCATATGGATACAGTGACACCAGGTGTTGGTGTTAAACCTGAAATTCGTGATGGATATGTCTATTCGGATGGAACAACCATTTTAGGGGCAGATGATAAAGCTGGAATTTCGGCTTTGTTTGAAATGATTCGCGTGCTTCAAGAGCAAGAAATTCCGCATGGTGATATTCAATTGGTTATCACTTCTGGAGAAGAAAGTGGGTTAGTTGGAGCAAAAGAACTAGACTCTTCACTTATGATTGCCAAATATGGCTATGCTGTAGATAGCGATGGCAAAGTAGGCGGAATTGTTACTGCTGCACCGAACCAAGCGAAACTATGGACAACCATTTATGGTAAAACAGCTCATGCGGGTGTAGCGCCTGAAAAAGGCATTTCAGCGATCAGTATTGCTGCAAAGGCCATTGCTAAAATGACGCTAGGACGCATCGATGAAGAAACGACTGCTAATATCGGACATTTTGAAGGTGGCGGAGCTACTAACATTGTTTGTGACGAAGTCCGTATTCTATCGGAAGCCCGTTCAATTAGCGAAGACAAATTAGCCGCACAAACGATTCACATGGAATCGGTTTTTGAACAAGTTGCTGAAAACCTTGGTGGACGTGCAGAAACAAAAGTCCAATTAATGTACCCAGGTTTCCATTTTGATGATATGGACCCCGTTGTGGAAATTGCACAAAAAGCTGCCGCTAAAATTGGACGTCCGTCTCCAATTTTGACGAGTGGTGGAGGCAGTGATGCAAACATATTTAATGGTTTTGGCATTCCGACTGTTAACCTTTGTGTTGGATACGAAGAAATTCATACTAAAAATGAACGTATGCCAATCGAAGAACTCGAAAAATTAACCGAATTATTGGTTGAAATTGTTAAAGAATCAACACAGAAGTAAATAGTAGAGTGATGATGGGAAGAAAGAACAGGATGTATATAACGGGTTTCTTTTCTATCGTTAAACTACAAAAAACCAACAAATTGTAAATTGATTTGTTGGTTTTTTATTACTCTATTGAGCTTTTAAAAACTATAAAGCAAAAGAAGAATTTACAAAATGATTATCAAACCATTTGATCGTAGCTGTTTCTTCTCTGTATCCCCAATAAATTCCGTATCCTAATAATCCTGAAATAATTAAGAATCCGCTTAAACTAATGAGTAAAAACTTTTTCATTGCTTTACGACTTTAATTAAAACGACAATAAATAAATTAAAAAGTTGGGCAATCCAAAATGCTTTCTGGTTTTTAATGGCTCCTTCTTTTACTTTTGAGATAAGAAACGGAACCCATCAGGATGTATGTTCTGTCTTTTTTTGATACACTAAAAGAAAAGGAAATGAGAGTCAGTTCTATGGCCAGCAGAGTGATTTTTCATATTGATATGAATAGTTTTTATGCTTCTGTTGAACAGTCGCATAATCCAGAGTTAAAAGGAAAAGCGATTGCCATTGCCGGAAATCCGCAAGAAAGAAAAGGGATTATCGTAACATGCTCTTACGAAGCAAGAGCGCATGGCATATATACGACGATGCAAGTTCATGAAGCGAAACGGAAATTACCAGAACTATTGCTACTGCCGCCTAACTTTGAGCGTTACCGTGCAGCTTCAAAAGCAATGTTTGAAATTTTACGTACATATACGGATATGGTGGAACCTGTGTCTATTGATGAAGGCTATGTCGACGTAACCGAATTGACCGAAACGCGTCATGCATTGGAAATTGCGGATGACATCCAGCAACGGCTGTTGGCGGAATTGGATTTGCCTTGTTCAATCGGCATTGCACCGAATAAGTTTTTAGCAAAAACAGCATCTGACATGAAAAAACCGATGGGAATTACGGTGTTGCGTAAGCGCAGCATTCAGGCTTTGCTGTGGCCGAAATCGGTAATAGAGATGCACGGTATTGGTGACAGCACAGCAGCGCGCTTAAAGAGCTTGAAAATTGAAAAAATCGGTGAGTTAGCGACTGCGAACGAAGGTTTGATTAAAGAAAAAATGGGCAAAAACGGTCTGCGGCTAAGAGAGCGAGCAAATGGAATTGACGACCGTCCAGTAGATCCGGATTCCATTTACGATACTAAAAGTGTTGGGACGTCCACAACTTTGCCAATAGATGAAACGGATGAACAAAGTTTAAAAGCATTATTTCGTCAGCTTAGTGACAAAGTTGCCAACCGATTAGAAGCGAAAGAATTATCCGGTTCCACTGTTAGTATTCAAACGCGTAGTTCGGATTGGAAAAACAGAACACGTAGCGTTACATTAAATAATACCGTTTGGAAAGCTGAAGATATTCAACGAACGGCATGGCAATTGTTTATTAAACATTGGAATGGTGAAGCTTTAAGACTGATTGGTGTGACGGTATCCAACGTGGCAAGTAAAGGCGATATGACTGAACAATTGTCAATCTTTAATTTTCAAGAACATGTGAAAGAAGAGCCGATTCTGAATTTGATGGCTAAACTTGAAAGTCGATTTGGAAAAAGCGTTTTGACGCGAGGAACCAAAATTAAAAAAACCAATTACGATTCAAAAACAAGTTTTAGTAAAGATTTTTTGGACGATCACGAAAGAAAGTAGGGAAAGTATGCAATTGTTATTTCTTGGTACTGGAGCGGGAATGCCTTCTAAGCAACGTAACACCTCTGCGCTTGTACTGAAGTTGCTAGAAGAACGGGGAACTGTTTGGTTGTTCGACTGTGGAGAAGCAACACAGCATCAAATTCTTCGGACTACAGTAAAACCGCGCAAAATTGAAAAAATCTTTATTACGCATATGCACGGCGATCATATTTTTGGCTTGCCTGGTTTGCTCGGATCTCGTTCATTTCAAGCAGGAGAAGAACCACTTGATATTTATGGCCCTGTAGGCATTAAAGAATACGTCCAAATGACGTTAACACTTAGCCGAACTCATTTAACTTATCCGATTGCTTATCACGAACTATCTGAAGGTATGATATTTGAAGATGAATTGATGACAGTCGAAACGCGTCTTTTAGATCACGTTATTCCTTCCTATGGGTTTCGTATTACGCAAAAACCATTACCTCCAAAACTGCTAATTAATAAAGCTCTTTCTCTTGGTGTGCCAAAAGGTCCCTTATTGGCAAAGTTAAAAACAGGACAAGACATTGAACTTGCAAATGGCCAGTGGGTACGAAGTGGCGATGTTACAGAATCTGAACAACCCGGATTTGTCGTTACTATTTTAGGCGATACTCGTTTCTGTAAAGCAGCGGTAGAATTAGGTCGCGGAGCAGATGTGCTGGTGCACGAAGCGACATTTGATGCAACTGCAAAAAAAATGGCTACAGAATATGGACATGCAACTGTTTATGATGCAGCTGAAACTGCGCGATTAGCAAGAGCTAATACGTTAATCATGAATCATATTAGTGCTCGTTTTTTACCTGAAGATGAGAAGTTTTTATTAAAACAAATGAAAGAGCAACATCCGCGCGGATTTATTGCACATGATTTCGCTGAATTTGAATGGCATCAACAAGAGAAAAGAATAAGGAAAAAACAAGGAAGCCGCCTTTAATAGATGGCTTTTTTTGGGTAATCACAAAAATATTTTTGGAAATAATAGAACATACGTTCTTTTTGTGGTAAAATAAAGTTACAGCTGTATGAGGGCGGTTTGGCCATTCCCGAGGGAAAGGGGGTGGTAACATGACCATTGCAGAATCATTCGGTCTCGTTTTTACGAGTATCGGATTAACGATTAGCGCCTTAACACTTGTCGTTTCCATGATTTTGGTCATTAACAAAAAAAAATAACCGTCCCATGTGGCGTGGAATGACGGTTATTTTTTAAGCCTATATTCCAGCCAACCGCTCTCGTAGCGGCATACAGCTGGCCGAATGCGAAAGCATTCGGTTTTTTTGCGTTACCTTAAGTATACTAAATCTGAAGCATTTTGCAACTTTCTTATAGCCAACCACGCTTATACGGCTCTGGAGCTGTTATTTCAACGTTTAGCTGTTTTGCTGCTGTATATGCCCAATAAGGGTCGCGAAGCAGTTCGCGGGCTAGAAAGACCATATCAGCGCGTTCGTTTTGAAGAATTTCTTCTGCATGCAATGGGCTAGTGATTAAGCCAACTGCACCTGTTGCGATCGGTGTATCTTTTTTTATAGTTTCTGCAAAAGCTACTTGATAGCCAGGGAAAACAGGAATGCGAGCAGGTACAACAGCACCCGAACTAACATCGATCAAGTCGACGCCTTGCTGTTTCATCCATTGACACATTTCTACGTACTGATCGGCAGTCATACCACCTTCACTATAGTCATGAGCAGAGATACGGACAAATAAGGGACCATTCCAAACTTCATTGACCACATCAATCACTTTTCCTAACAAGCGGTAACGGTTTTCAGCGCTGCCACCATATTCATCTGTCCGTTGGTTAGTTAAAGGAGACAAAAACTGGTTTAGTAAATAGCCATGTGCACCGTGAAGTTCAATAACATCAAAGCCCGCTTTTTTTGCGCGAATTGCCCCAAGTTTAAAAGCTTCTATCGTTTCTTCAATATCATCAGAAGACATTTCTTTCGGTAATTTATAGCTATCATCAAAAGCGAGCGCACTTGCTGAATAGATTTCACCATCAACCGTGGCTTTTCTGCCGGCATGAGCCAATTGAATGCCTGTTTTTGCCCCACTTTGTTTCATTAAACGAACAATTTCGGATTGACCTTCAATGTGAGTATCATCCCAAATGCCAAGATCTCTCGATGAAATACGTCCTTGTGGCTGAACAGCTGTTGCTTCAGTGATAATTAGACCGACGCCTCCAACTGCACGTGTCGGATAGTGGATGCGGTGCCAGTCGGTTATTTTTCCATCTTCCTGGTCACTTTGGTACATACACATAGGTGCCATAACAATCCGGTTTTTAAAAACAGTTTCTTTTATCTCAAATGGTTCAAATAACTTAGCCATGTACTGTCCTCCTTCTAGTAGATACAACTATAAAGTATACAGAAAGATTTATTTAAATTCTTTCCCAAGCTCTTTCGATCGTTCAGCAGCACTTGTCACACATTTACCAACAATTTCTTTAAAGTTGTTTTCTGCTAAAGAATCAAGGCCGGCAGCAGTAGTGCCATTTGGACTTGTCACTTTTTGGCGCAACTCAGCAAAGTCTTCTTGTTGTAACATTTCAGCTGCCCCAGCAAAAGTTTGACGAACCAATTTTTTTGCGTCCGCATTTGATAGACCGTTTGCGATAGCCGCTTCAGTCATTGCTTCTGCAAAATAATAAATATAGGCAGGTCCACTTCCTGCGACACCGGTTACTGCATGCAATTGCTCTTCAGCAACGACTGTTACGCCGCCAATTGAAGACAATAGCTTGCGTAGTTCATGTTGTTGATCAAGTGTGACATGTTTGCTCCATGCGACACCTGTTGCCGATTTGCCGACTTTTGCAGAAGTATTAGGCATTGCACGAGCTACTGGGAAATCACCCACATGTTTTTGAATGGTTTCAATCGAGACACCTGCTGCTACCGATAAAATTACGGTGTTTCCAGTTAATTTGTCTTTAATGCCACAAAGTGCAACCTCTACATCTTTTGGCTTCATTGCCAACAAAATGAAGTTCGCATCTTTTAATTCGGTTTTCTCTTGGCAGACGATATTCACACCGTATTCGTCACTTAAAAATTCCAGGCGATCTTGATCCGATTTGTTCATCACCGAAATTTCTTCCGGTTTCATAATTCGCTTATTAATCCAGCCATGAATCATAGATTCGGCCATTGATCCGGCTCCTACACAAACGATTTTCATATCCATCACTCTCTTTCCTCAAAATAAAAAGCGCATTCGTCCCTGTTATACAAGGACGAAAACGCTTTGTTTCCGCGGTACCACCTAAGTTTGCCATAAAGACACAACTCGATATCCATAACGCGGACAGACGGCCGTGTTTTCACGGCAGCTCAAAAGCAGGTTCCACAAAGGAGAGGGGGTGCGCATTTCAGCTAAAGCAACACTCTCTTTACACCTTCACTTTGTGTACTAATCTTTATCTTCGCTCACATATGTTATTAAATTATAGAGTATAGCGTAGGACTTTGTCAAATAACATCAAGAAGTGACGGCGAGTAATTTACCATGTATGATAGATGAATAGCGATTCATTTTAAGGAGTTGAGAGTGTGAGTTTACATAAGATTATTATTCCTACACCTTTTGCGGTAGGGGACGTTAATTCGTATTTAATAAAAGGAGATATGCTCACGCTAATCGATGCTGGTCCGAAAACGCCAGAAGCATGGCTTGCGATCAAGGCAGGACTTAAAGAATTTGGAGCAGAACCTGGTGATGTGGAACAAGTTGTGTTGACGCATCATCATCCCGACCATGCGGGGTGGGTTGATGGTTTTGAAAATGCAAAACTATATGGACATCCGTATAACGATCCATGGCTGCGCCGTGATCAACAATTCTTTGATTATCATGATACATTTTATTTAGAACGTTTAAAAGAAGAAGGGGTACCAGGCGATTTACAATTTTGGGTCAAAAAGATGAAACGGCCATTAAATTTAATGGGCAACCGCCCACTAGATACGACGATTACTGAAGGAGATGTGTTACCAGGACATCCTGATTGGCAAGTTCTTGAAACTTTGGGACATGCACAAAGTCATTTGTCTTTTTGGAACAAAGAAACGGGTGAAATGATTGGTGGCGATCATGTAATTGCAAAAGTTTCTTCTAATCCACTGATTGAACCACCGTTAGATCCAGCAGAAGGGCGACCAAAATCTTTGCTTCAATACAATGCATCACTCAGTCGTTTATTAACAATGCCAGTTGACGTGATTTATAGTGGCCATGGTGAAGAAGTATACAATGTTCATGAATTAATCACCACGCGCTTAGCGAAACAGCATCAGCGGGCTATGAAAGCACACGGTTTAATGGGTGAAGGAGAGCGAACGGTATATGAGGTGACAAAAGACTTGTTTGCACACGCATATGAAAAAGAGCTTGGCTTAACGTTATCTGAAACGATTGGTCAAATTGATTACTTGCTAGAAAATGGATTAGTTGTCGAGCGAATGGGTGACGATGGCATTTTCTACTATAGTAAAGCATAAATAAAGCTGACAATTGCAACAAGTTCGAGTAACAGGTAAAATTAAGTGAATAATATGTACACCACGACTATACAAGAAAAGGATTGGGTAGCTTTGAAAAAATGGGGTTTATTTTTAGCGAGTGCATTATTGCTTGCAGCGTGTTCGAATGAAGAAACTGAACCAGCGGGGCCGGATGAAACAGAAGATACGGAAAAAGCAGAAATGGCCGTTGAACAGAAAAGTATGACTGAAGAAGGATTTATCACACAAGTTAGCGGAGAAAGCATTCTTGTTAATAATATCTACTTTAGTATTCCAGAAGATGTGGAAGTCCAACTTAGCGATGGTGCTGAAACTACTGAAGGCGTTATTCGAGATATCCGAACAGGAATGAAAGTTAGCTTGGACTACAACGGGCCACTAGCTGAATCGTTTCCTATGCAAGGAGACGCTGAAACGATCACTATTTTAAAAGATGAGGAATCTGTTAAACAAGCAGATGCACTTGAAGCTTTTATCAACGCGGAACAATTGTCTCGTTTGATCATGATGGGGCAACCAATTGTTCGTGATAACGAAATCGGCTTTTTATTTAGCAATATGGAAACTGGCGAAATGTCCGAAGTTCGGATCGACCTTGATACACACGAGTACACAATTGGTGGAGAAAAAAGTGAATAAATAATAGAAGCAGCCGCGGCTGCTTTTTTTTGTGAAAATTTATAGTCGTTTCTCTTGCGCTTGTTAAATATCCGTGATATTATGTGTATATTCATTTCAAACATTGCATAAAAATACATTGGAGGTTTTCATATTGAATAAAAAGATTGTACTCGCATACTCAGGTGGATTAGATACATCGGTGGCCATCCCGTGGCTAAAAGAAGAAGGCTACGACGTTGTCGCTGTGTGCCTGGATATCGGGGAAGGAAAAGATTTAGATTTTATTAAACAAAAAGCGCTTCAAGTTGGAGCGGTTGAAAGTTACATGATCGATGCAAGAGACGAATTCGCGGATGAATATGCATTAATTTCAATGCAAGCTCATACATTATATGAAGGGAAATATCCATTGGTGTCTGCATTATCTCGTCCGTTAATTTCGAAAAAATTAGTTGAGATCGCAGAAGCTACTGGCTCAAGCGCTGTAGCACATGGTTGCACAGGAAAAGGCAATGACCAAGTACGTTTCGAAGTTTCGATCAAGTCGTTAAACCCGAATCTTGAAGTTGTAGCACCAGTTAGACAATGGGGATGGTCACGTGATGAAGAAATCGCTTATGCAAAACTGCATAATATTCCAATCCCAGTGAATTTGGATAGCCCGTTTTCAATCGATCAAAATCTATGGGGACGTGCTAACGAATGTGGCGTATTGGAAAACCCGTGGACTACTCCACCAGAGGAAGCTTATGACATTACAAATTCTCTTGAAACAACTCCAGATACAGCGGATATTGTTGAAATCGAATTCGTTAACGGAGTTCCAACTCAATTAAACGGTATTTCGTACTCATTCTCTAAATTGATTTTAGAATTAAACGAAATCGCTGGTAAACATGGTGTCGGTAGAATTGACCATATTGAAAATCGTTTAGTAGGGATTAAATCTCGTGAGGTATATGAAGCTCCTGCAGCGATGACATTAATCGCAGCGCATAAAGAGCTTGAAGATATTACTTTGGTTAAAGAAATGGCTCATTTCAAACCAGTTATCGAGAAAAAATTAACTGAATTAATTTATGAAGGTTTATGGTTCTCTCCATTACGTGTTGCACTTGAAGCATTCTTAAAAGAAACACAAGTGTATGTTAACGGTACAGTGCGTGTGAAACTGTTTAAAGGACATGCCATTATTGAAGGGCGTAAGTCTGCAAACTCACTTTACAGTGAGCAACTAGCTACGTATTCGACAGATGATACATTCAACCATGCATCTGCAGTTGGCTTTATCGAGCTATGGGGCCTTCCGACAGTTGTAAACTCAATGGTAAACAAAAAAGAAGTAGCAGTTCCTGAAGAGTTGAAAGAGAAGGTGAAAGCATGACCAAACTGTGGGGCGGCCGTTTTCAAAAATCGGCCGAACAGTGGGTCGATGAATTTGGTGCTTCAATTTCTTATGATCAAAAGTTAGTAATGGAGGATCTGGAAGGCAGCACAGCGCATGTTAAAATGCTGGCTGCTTGCCAGATTCTTTCTAACGACGATGCTAATCTTATTTTATCGGGTCTTGTAACGCTTAAACAAAAAGCGCAAGACGGGGAATTAGAGTATAGCGTATCAAATGAAGACATCCACTTAAACTTAGAAAAACATTTAATCGATGAAATAGGTCCAGTTGGTGGTAAATTGCATACAGCAAGAAGCCGGAATGACCAAGTAGCGACAGATATGCATTTGTATTTGAAAAATCGTGTTGGCGAAATTATTGATGCCGTTACGGCTTTCCAAGATGCAATCGTCACGCAAGCGGAAGCGCATGTAGAAACGATTGTCCCAGGTTATACGCATCTTCAACGTGCACAACCAATTTCTTTTGGTCATCACTTGATGACGTATTTTTGGATGTTGCAGCGCGATAAAGAGCGATTAACAGAATCGTTAAAACGCATCGATATTTCACCGCTTGGAGCGGGAGCAATGTCGGGAACAACTTTTCCGATTGACCGCGAAATGTCGGCAGAGCTTCTCGGTTTCTCAAACGTTTACCAAAATAGTTTGGATGCCGTAAGTGATCGTGATTTCATCCTTGAATTTCTAAGCAATTCATCGATGTTAATGATGCACATGTCACGTTTTGCGGAAGAAATTATTCTTTGGTCAAGTGAGGAATTCCGTTTTATCGAGTTAGATGATACGTTCTCTACAGGATCAAGTATTATGCCGCAGAAGAAAAATCCCGATATGGCGGAATTGATTCGTGGCAAAACTGGCCGTGTTTACGGCAACCTTTTTGGTTTATTGACAACGTTAAAAGGTTTGCCGCTTGCTTATAATAAAGACATGCAAGAAGACAAAGAAGGAATGTTTGATACGGTTCACACCTTAATGGGCTCATTGCCAATTTTTGAAGGCATGATTCGTACCATGACCGTTCGCACGGATTCCATGGAAAAAGCGGTTCATTCAGATTTCTCAAACGCTACAGAATTAGCGGATTACTTAGCTGCGAAAGGAATGCCGTTCCGTGAAGCACATGATGTCACTGGGAAACTAGTTTTCACATGCATTCAACGCGGTTATTTCTTAAAAGACTTACCGCTTGCTGATCTCAAGCAAGCAAGTTCACTGATCGATGAAGATATCTACAACACCTTAATGCCAAAAACAGCAGTAGAGCGCAGAAACTCACTGGGTGGCACAGGTTTTGAACAAGTACATCATCAATTGGGACTTGCCAAGCAACTTATCGGGTAATAAGTCCATTCCCTATAAAGTCGTTAGCGCTTGGTACCCGCTGGCGATCAAAAAAGCCGATTTTCCTCTTCCCCGATGGAAAATCGGCTTTTTTCTGTGTTTTTTCGACATTAACAGAGCATCTCAAAGAATTTAGTTGAAATTCAGTCTAAAGTCTAATTTATTTCATAAATCGAAGCATTGTCTTTCCGTAAGTTAACAATATTTGCTAAAATTAAAAAGATTAAAATATGCGTACAGTAAAGTAGGCTATAAGAAAAAATTAACCAGCAAGGAGAAAGATGACGATGCGCGTATTTTGGGAGTTGGGTTGGTTTTTTAAAGAACGGAAAAAACACTATATTTTAGGGGTTATGCTATTAATGGTCGTAGCATTTCTTGGTGTTTTACCACCGAGAATTATTGGATTTATTGTTGACCGTATTAGCCAAGGAACCTTAACACCAGATTACTTGCTCAAATGGCTAAGTATTTTAGCGGCATCAGCTTTAGCGATGTACGTTTTACGGTATACATGGAGGTTGCAAATATTTGGGTCTTCGATTTTATTGGCTAGAAATCTGCGTCAACAATTGTTTCGTCATTTTACGCAAATGTCTCCAGCCTTTTATCAAAAGCGTCGTGTTGGCGACTTGATGGCACATGCGACAAATGATTTGCAGGCGGTTCAGCAAACAGCGGGTGCAGGTGTTTTAACACTTGTCGATTCGATTGCGACAGGCGGTTTTGTTATTGCGGCTATGGCCATAACAATTGATTGGAAATTAACTTTAATTGTCTTGCTGCCAATGCCGTTGATGGCTTATATGACCAATTATTATGGCAAATTGATGCATGAGCGCTTTCATGGAGCGCAACAAGCATTCTCAGGACTCAATGATAAAACGCAAGAAAGTATCTCCGGGATGAAAGTCATTAAAACTTTTGGTCAAGAACAGCAAGATATTGATGATTTTAAAAACCTGTCCGAGCGTGTAGTAAATGAAAATATTCGCGTAGCGCGTGTAGATTCTTTATTTGATCCTACAATTTCCGCGATTATCGGGGTTTGTTATTTTCTAACGATTGGTTTTGGTTCTTATTTTGTGACCCAAGGCGATATGACAATTGGTGATTTGATCGCATTTACAGCCTATCTTGGTTTATTGGTATGGCCGATGTTAGCCTTTGGATGGCTTTTCAATATTGTAGAACGCGGTAGGGCATCTTATGATCGTATCCGGCAGTTACTTGCAGAGCCGATTGAAATTGATGATCGTGAAAATGCGATTGATGAAGATCCATCAGGAGATATCGTTTTTTCTTTAGAACAGTTTAAATTTACTGGAGATGACCGAGCAGCTCTTCGGAACATCTATTTTACAGTGAAACAAGGTGAAACGCTTGGAATTGTTGGCAAGACGGGTTCTGGAAAGTCAGCAATTTTAAGATTATTATTACGAGAGTTTGACGATTATAAAGGTTCTATCTTATTCGGAGAGTATTCGATTGATGCCTATAAAAAGCAACGTCTGAGACGAGCGATCGGTTATGTACCACAAGACCATTTCTTATTTTCAACGAGCATTGCAGGGAATATTGCATTTGCACGACCTGAAGCCACACTCAAAGAAGTCGAAAGTGCCGCTAGTTTGGCGCATATACACGAAGATATTCAAAACTTCACAGAAGGATATAGTACGGTAGTAGGGGAACGCGGTGTATCTCTTTCTGGTGGTCAAAAACAACGAATTTCAATTGCTCGTGCACTTATGACAGAACCTGAGTTGTTGATTTTAGATGATTCTTTATCAGCAGTGGATGCCAAAACAGAAGAATCCATTTTAAAATCATTGAAAGCAACGCGAGCGGACAAAACTACCATTATTACATCACACCGCTTAAGTGCGATTCAGCATGCACATCAAATTTTAGTGATGGAACAAGGGACGATTAAAGAAATTGGTTCGCACGAAGAGCTGATGACGAAAAAAGGGACTTATTATGAAATGTATGAGCTGCAGCAATTAGAAGCACTCGTCGAACAAGGAGGCGAGGCATAATGCTGATCAAAGAAACTGAAAAAAAGCAGGAACTGACCGGACGAGATCAATGGATTATTTTCAAACGTTTGTTGACATACTTATTACCGCATAAAAAAATGTTGTTGCTGGCAACGGGCTTGTTAATACTAACGGTATTAGGTGATGTGCTAGGCCCTTATTTGATAAAAGTATTTATCGATAATTACTTAACTGAAGGCAACTTTCCGACTGGTCCAATAGTTGGCTTAGCATTAGGTTATTTGTTTATCCAAACGTCCAATGTGATTATAAGTTATTTTCAGCTGTTAAAATTTCAGGAAGCCGCTTTGAAAATTATTCAACAACTACGGATTGATGTTTTCACAAAAGTTCACGGACTAGGCATGCGTTATTTTGATAAAACACCTGCTGGAGGCATCGTGTCACGCGTGACCAATGATACCGAAGCGATAAAAGAAATGTTTGTTACCGTGTTAATTGGTTTTATTCAAAGTGCTTTTCTAATTGTCGGTGTGTATATTGCGATGTTTTTACTAAATGTCCGATTAGCTCTTCTTACCCTAATCTTACTGCCGATACTAGCTTGGATCATTTATCTGTACCGAAAATACAGTTCGGTATTTTACCAAGATTTGCGAGAACGCTTAGGCCAATTAAATGCCAAGTTATCTGAATCTGTTCAAGGCATGGGAATGATTCAAGCATTTGGTCAAGAAAGTCGCCTGAAAGATGAGTTTAGCACCATAAATGATGGGCATTGGCAAGCAGCTAAACGCAATATAAAAGTAGATGCATTGCTGTTACGTCCAGCCGTTAACTTGGTTTATACAATGGCGATTATTCTTTTGCTTAGCTATTTTGGTGTATCGTCGTTTTCGAATACTATTGAAGTAGGTGTGATTTATGCGTTTGTCACGTATATTGATCGCTTTTTTGAACCAATCAATCAAGTGATGCAACGTTTATCGATTTTTCAACAAGCCATTGTGGCAGCATCACGTGTGTTCTTATTGCTCGATGAACAAGAAAAAATACCAGCTCAACTAGGAACAAGCGCGAACATTAATGAAGGGAAAATTGAATTTCGGAATGTGAGTTTTTCTTATGACGATCAAACTGATGTATTAAAAAATATTTCTTTCACGGCCATGCCTGGTCAAACGGTGGCATTGGTAGGTCACACGGGTAGTGGGAAAAGTTCTATTATCAATTTACTTATGCGTTTTTACGAATTCAAAAAAGGTGATATTTGGATTGATGGAGTATCTATAAAAGATTATGAAACCGCTGAATTGCGTAAAAAATTAGGGTTGGTTTTACAAGATCCTTTCTTGTTTTATGGCACAATCGCAAGCAATATTCGACTTTATGATCAAAGTATTACGGATTCTGCTGTTCGAAAAGCTGCAGAATTTGTTCAAGCTGATCGCTTTATCGAAGAATTGCCAAACAAGTATCAGCAAAAAGTGACTGAAAGAGGATCAACATTTTCAAGCGGCCAACGTCAATTAGTCGCGTTTGCGAGAACCATTTCGACCGATCCGAAAGTATTGGTGCTTGATGAAGCAACAGCTAACATTGATACGGAAACGGAAATGGCCATTCAAGAAAGCCTTGAACGCATGCGGCTTGGTCGAACAACAATTGCTATCGCACATAGACTTAGCACGATTCAAGATGCCGAACTGATACTAGTACTGCGACAAGGAGAAATTGTAGAGCGAGGAACTCATCAACAATTGCTGCAACAACGCGGTTTGTATCATAAAATGTATTTATTGCAAAATGGAATCGTGGAGTAGTCAAAAGCTTTTATACTGTAGTCAATTCGAATGATTCGAGGTGACTACAGTTTTTTGTTGCGAAAAATTGGACTAGTCGCTTTGGATTAAACAAAAGAGCAGCCCAAGTTGTTTTAAACTTACAATGTAGTAAACTACAAAAGGATTTATCCAAAAAGTCAAAAAATGTTTACAACCAAAAAATATAACAAGTTAATTAAATCCAATTGAAAAAAGTAATAAGTTGATCATTTGTCCACAAAGATTTCACAGGCGTAAGAGCAGTGTTAAGCTAGAATATTTGTTAAGATGAGAAGAAGACAGGAAGGAGAATTACCAGTGACATCTGATATTAATTTATTTTTAGCTTTTGGCGCAGGCTTTTTGAGTTTTATTTCTCCATGTACGTTGCCTTTATATCCTGCATTTTTATCTTATATCACAGGTATGACAATGGATGAGATTAAAAATGATAAAAAAGTTATGCAACGCAGAGGTATGTTTCATACGTTATTTTTCTTATTAGGATTTTCAACAATTTTCATCGCACTCGGATTTAGTACATCGTTCTTTTATGAATGGTTTATTCGTTATGATGAATTGATCCGTCAAGTAGGTGCGATTTTTATTGTGTTATTTGGGTTAATGATTATCGGTGTTTTTTCACCAAAATTACTCATGCAAGATCGCAAGTTCTCATTTAAAAATCGTCCATCTGGATTTCTTGGGACATTTGTAATTGGTCTAGCTTTTGCGGCTGGTTGGACACCATGTACAGGGCCGATAACAGCAGCTATTTATGCACTTGCTGCGACTAATCCTGGTTCTGGTGTTTGGTATATGGTGGCTTATGTGCTTGGTTTTGCAATTCCGTTTTTCGTATTGTCATTCTTTGTGACACGTATGGGCTGGTTGCGTAAACATAATCAAACAATCATGAAAGTTGGCGGTTATGTTATGATTGCAATTGGGATCTTATTATTTTTCGATGGCCTAACGTATTTGATCCGTGTCTTAAGTCCGTTCTTTGGTGATTTCCAAGGATTTTAAATTGATAATGAGTAGGTGAAAAAGATGGAAACTATTTCGAAAATAGAAGAATATCAATCAAAAATAGGTGAAGAGAAATCTTTTTTGCTTTTTGTAAAAACAGATAATTGTTCAGTCTGTGAAGGTTTACGCCCTCAAGTTGAGGATTTTGAAGGCGACTACAAGCTTCCTTTTTACTTGGTCAATGCGGCAAAGGTGCCAGAATTGGCAGGACAATTGATGCTGTTTACAGCACCTGTGGTGATTTTATATCGCCATGGTAAAGAAGTTCAGCGTTTTGCACGCTTTGTACCGATAGAAGAATTACGCCGCAGACTAGATAAGCTGGAGGAGAATTTGGATGCTTAATCAAATTCCTACAGAAGTCTATTTAATCATTACAACAGTTGGTGCATTTTTGATGGGATTGCTAGCGATGTTTGTTCGCTCGAAGGCTGCAAAGAAACCGGCATCGGTAAAAAAGATTATTTTGCCCCCATTATTTATGTCTACTGGTGCTTTCATGTTTATCTTTCCTTTTTTTCGTGTGGCACCTTTACAAATTTTAGAGGCATTAGCCGTGGGTATTCTTTTTTCAACGGTGCTGATTTGGACATCAAAATTCGAAGTTCGTGATAGTGATATTTACTTAAAACAATCGAAAGCTTTTGTCTTTATTTTATTTGGCTTGTTACTAGTACGCGTAGTCGGTAAAGTTGTTTTAAGTTCAAGTATTGATATTGGCGAATTAGGTGGCATGTTCTGGATTTTAGCATTTGGTATGCTTTGGCCGTGGCGAATCTCAATGCTTTGGCAATATAAAAAACTCGAAGCAAAAAATAAAAGCGCTGTTCCCATTTAAGGGAGCAGCGCTTTTTATTGTTCAAAATATTGTTCGTACGGACTCACATCAATTTTCATTTCTGCCAATTTTTTTCGTAAAAACTTATGATCACGTTTAGGCGTAGCTAAAATATAACCACGAATAATGTGTTCGAGCTTCATCTTTTTAACATTTTCTTCAAGCAAGACTTGCCCAATTCTACCAGCAATCTTTTGTTTTGCTACTGGTCGGAATAAATCGGGAACGGGTTGAACCAATTCGTTCAACATTGCTTTTTCTTCAACGCCCCATAAATGTATGGTTTTATCCACGTAATATTCTTCCCAGTTCAAATCCGAAAGGCCGTCCTCTTTAGGCATGGACTTCAGGAACTTTCTGAACATAAAATATCCTCCAATGGCAAAAAGCCCTACTAATACGACTACCCAAAATAGGATAAATACTAAAAACCAGCCATTCAGTTCCATATTGTTTCACCTCGTCTTTTCCATTACTTCCATTATAGAAGGGTTTGAAAAGAAATTCATTAAAAATGTATCTCTTTTTTCTAACTGTGTCTATATAGCGAATGAAAGGAGGTGAGAAACATGGCCTTTAGTGATTTTAAGAACGCTAGCATTCGCTGCACGTACGACAATGGATTGGATGCCAACGGTAAAGTAAAGAGAAAGTTTAAATCGTATCACAACGTCAAAGAAGCTGCAGCTGCAGACGGTATTTTTGAGACAGCAGCGGTTTTGACAAACTTCGGAACAAAAACTTTGATGGATGTTGAAAAACAATCCGCAATCACAATCTATCAATAATTAGTAGGAGGGGGAATAGAGAATGGCTAAAACTTTAGAATTAATCTTCACAACCACTGCCGGAAAAGATGTGACATTAACAGTTGATGAACCGCGTGCCGACGTCACAGACGCTGAATTGTTCGCAGGAATGCAAGCAATTATCACACATAATGTGTTCGAAGTAGAAGGTTCGTCACTCGGCACAGTAAAAGGTGCACGTATAGTCGAACGCAATATTGTGGAGTACGAAGTATAAGCAAGAAGCTCTCCTGTTTCGGGAGAGCTTTTTTCAATAGGAAGAGAAGATCAATGGAGCTGATCTACCGAGGCTACCAGCGCTTGTCGGTGTTAAACGGCAGCTTTAGCTTTTTTAATTGTCTAGCTTCAGCTGTCAGATTCTCGGGTCATAAGCCACTCTGGCTGTGCGGCAAAAAACGCCGCTTCGCCAGATTGTCTTATGCCTGTCGAATCTAAACGACAGCTTTAGCTTTTCTAGATTGGAGGTGAGGTTTATGGCTGAGTGGATGCAATGGGTACAGGAGCTCGGATTCCCTATATTTGTGTCATTTTACTTGATGCATCGTGTGGAAACGAAACTGGTCGCCATTCATGAAGCACTGCTTACATTGAAATTGTCCTGACTTCACAAAATCGTGACAATGGCAGTATTCCATGTATTGTACTGATTCTACACTTTCGCTATGATTAAGGAGATGAAAGAGTGGAGGCAATAGTATGCGATTTATTTCTTTATCAGCATTAATCAGCTTAGTGCTGTTGTTGTCTGCGTGTGGTAGTTCTGCAATCGATGATTTTTCATATACTGACCAACGTGGAGAACCGGTAGCTTTGGAAGATTTAAAAGGGACGCCGTGGCTAGCGACTTTTGTTTTCACCAATTGCAATACGGTATGCCCGCCAATGACTTTTAATTTAAGCGGAATTCAGGAAGAGTTAGAAGCTGATGGCTTGAGTGATTATAAAATCGTAGCATTTAGTGTGGATCCAATTGTTGACACGCCCGAAACCTTACAAAACTATTTAGCACAATTTTCAGTGCCAGATGACTCAAAATGGCATTTATTGACGGGATATACGCAGGACGAAATTGCTGAATTTGCTAAAGATAATTTTAAATCTTTTGTCCGCAATGATCCTGAAAGTGATCAAGTCATACACGGAACGAACTTTTATTTAGTAGACCAAGAAGGTGTGGTTGTAAATAATTATGACGGTTACGACAGTGTGCCGGTTGAGGATATTAAAAATGATTTACGTGGATTAATCGAAGAGTATTAAAAAACCGGTCATTGACCGGTTTTTTCTTTACTCAAAAGATCTCTGATTTCGACAAGGAGTTCTTGAGTTTTGTCCAGGACTTCTGGTTCTTCGGCTGCAGGTATGTCTTTTTTTCGTTTTAAATTAATGAAAATGCGGATAACCACAAAAATAGAAAATGAAATAATAAAAAAGTCGATAATAGCTTGTATAAATAATCCATAATGCAGTACCACGTCGTTAAATGTATAGCTCCAGTTTTCAACACTTATTCCGCCGACCAACATTCCAACTACCGGCATAATGATGTCTTCTACTAAAGAAGATACTACTTTCCCGAAAGCGGTACCAATAATTACTGCTATAGCTAAGTCAAGAATGTTACCTTTCAACGCAAACTTCTTAAAGTCTTCCCACATACACATCGCCTCCTAATAATCTAATGATTATGATAACAAAAAAAATCTGGAAATACACTTAGAAGTTGACTGTTAGAAAACCTTACCATGCCGCTTCGAAAAGGTAATGTTAAAGGTGTTGTGCTACACTAAAACAAATGAAAAAATAGGTGTGAAAAAATGAAAAAGAAAAAATTACCAATTAGGTGGAAACGTAAAATTGGATGCCTGATTCTTTTTGTGCCTGCAGCAATAGTTATAGCGACGATCACTATCTTGATATTTGCACTAGTCAATTCGGATTCGGTATTTAAAACGATCAAAGACGCACCCAATCACTTAATTGAATTTAAAATTCCAGAAGAAAATATTCCATTATACAAAGAAGCAGCTGATGCTTACAATATCCCATGGACATTACTAGCTGCACACCATCGAATTGAAACGAGATTTTCTACTATGGATCCTTTATTGTCGCCAGTTGGCGCAGAAGGACATCTTCAATTTATGCCTTGTACATTTGTGGGGTGGAGTCATCCAAGTTGCTCAGGACAAGGTCAAGGAGACATTAGCGAAGAAGACAAAGTAAATCTTGATGTGATTGCCTATTATGGTGGCTATGGCGTGGATGGTAATGGAGACGGCATTGCAGATCCGTATAATCTAGAAGATTCACTTTATAGCGCAGCGAATTATTTATCACAAAATGGAGCAGCAGAAGGCGATTTAGAAAATGCCATTTTTCAGTATAATCATAGTGAAGAATATGTAGCGGATGTCTTACATTATTATCATTTATACGAAGAAGAATATAATTGACGAAAAAAAGAGTGGACCAAAGTCCACTCTTTTTGCATGAATTTTTATGTTCTTTTTCTCATAGATCCCATGATCAAGCTAAGAACGAATACAAAGATCAAAGCACCGATTAATGCTGGGATAATTGCTACGTCCCAAATTACTGGACCTAAGTTTCCTAGGATTAATCCGCCTAACCAAGCACCTACGATACCTGCAATAATGTTACCAATAATTCCACCTGGTACGTCTTTACCAAGAATCATTCCTGCGATCCAACCGATGATACCACCCATAATTAGATATAAAATAAAACCCATTTTTTCCAGCTCCTTTTAGGTAATGTATAATTGCTACACTCTAGATATAACCTTATTCAGGATATTTGAAACATAAAATAAAAAATTTTTATAAAACTTGTGCTCCTAAGGTTGCGGTGAAATGACGCAGAGACCATTCATGTCCAACTTGATCAAAGCTAGCGACACCATCTTTATGGACAATGATACTAAATCCTTTATTATAAGCATCTACTGCTGTGTGCAGCACACAAATATCTGTGCAAACCCCAACGATATGAATTTCTTCAATACTCCGCTCACGAAGCACTAATTCTAAATTGGTTCCAGCAAATGCACTGTATCGTGTTTTGTCCATCCAAATGATGTCGCTACGATGGGCTTCATAAATATCAGCAAGTCGTCCGTATAACGCGCGGCCAGCCGTGCCTCTTATATTGTGAGGAGGGAATAACTTCGTTTCAGGATGATAGGGATTATCTTTTTCGTGTAAATCAACTGGCATAATAACTAGTTCGTCGTCATTTAAAAATTCTTCAGTCAACTGACAAATTTTTTCTTCGATAACTTGTCCAGGTTTGCCGCAAGTTAAAGCGCCATCGTCTGCTACAAAATCCACCGTATAATCCACAACTAATAATGCTTTTTTCATTGCGTTCACTCCTATATCTTTTTCTTGATTATAAACTTAAATAAAATAAGATGAAAATAAACAATGCTTGCTAATAGTTTTTATTTTCAGTATAATCAGACTAATTAAGAGAGAAGGGGTGGTCCTGATGCAATATGAAAATGTGGAAAAACTTAATAGACAAGGTATGATTTTTGTTGTATTTCACACATTGCTCATTTTTAATTTTGCTTTGGATTTCGGTTTTTTCTTATGACCGGAAACATAAAACAGCCTATCCCAAACACATTGGGATAGGCTGTTTTCATGTTTTTGTATATTATCTTTTCAAACGAACTAACGAATCTTTTAATATTCTAGATGCAGAATCTAGTGAAACACCTAGTGTTTCTTGGATTTCTTCCAGGTTTTTATGTTCAACTGAATACAAATAATGGACGTATGCAAAACGGATATCGCCTGAACGCATTGGCATGCCAACGAATGAAGAAAGAGCCTCCGTATAATCCGATAATGATCCCATTTGAAACATCGTGTATTCGTTTTTAACTTTAGATGACAATAAGTAAGGTGTGCCGCGGAATACTGCACGCTCAATTGCATCAAGCATAACTGGAATTTCTTTGTCAGTGAACTCCATCCGGCATTGATAGCCATCTTTTTTATCGACTGATAAAACGAGCTTACCATCGCGATCATCAAAATTATCTACATCAATGGCTACCATATCACGAAGGCGAAGTCCGCGAAGGTATAGGATATAAAGAATTTTTGCATTCAAAGATAAACGATCAGCTTCAAGCACAGCATCTTTCTTTTTTAACAAATCTTCGTAATTTAAGTGGATATCAGCCGGTGTTAAATCCAGCTTTTTACTGAATTTGAATTTCGGCATAAAATCGTTCGGAATGCGACCAATTTGCCACATATAGTCAAACCATCTTCTAATATAAATTAGTTTCCGGTTTAATGTACTGTCTTTAATGCCCGCCATGTGCTGATCCATTAAAAATTGTTGGATGTCGGAAGGACGTATATCATGCGGTTCAACAGGTCTTTTGTACGTATGTCTAAGAAAAGCGAAGAGCGAGCGGATCAATTGGACTTCATGAACTACGGTGTTCGGGCTAATGCCGTTGTCCAGTCTAAATTTCTCGTAACCATAAGGCATTATGCGTCACCTCTTCTTAATGGATTTCCTTAAATTATACCATTAAATCAGGTAAATAGAACGTATTTTCCCTTGTCAATAGGCAGTGAGGAGAGTTTTTTTACATTTTGTATTCAATAGAATAACCTACTAGTAGAATGTATTTAATTTTCAAAGATTAGGGTATGTTAAAAGAGTAGACAATTACACGAAACGAAGGTGGAAAAAAGATGTTTAACGAAAACAATGCAAAAATTAGAAACCAAGTTCTTCAAGCAGTTGAAGGAAAGACGGATGAACAATTAAACTTGAAACCTTCAGAATCTGAATGGTCACCAATTCAAATTCTAGATCATCTTCAATTAATGGAAAAAATCATTGCAAAAGGGGTTTCTCAAGAACTACAAAAAGAAGAAAGTAAAAAAGCAATCAAAAAGCCAATTGCCTTAACGGTTAGTCGCTCATTTAAAGTAGAAGCGCCAAGTCACGTCACCCCGACAAATGACTTTATCACTCTCAAAGAAATGAAAAAGCGTTTAAATGCCTCGCATAACTTACTATATGAAGTTTACGCACATGCAAGTCGTGAACAGTTAGAGAAAAAATCAATGAACCATCCGGTGTTTGGAAAAGTTCCCCTCGTTCAATGGTTTCCGTTTGTCGGCTTGCATGAAAAGCGTCATTTTAAGCAATTACAAGAGACCTTAAGAAAAAATGATGAAGGGAACAGATAGTCATTCGGAAAACTTATCACATTCTATAATTTTAATGTAATTTACTTATGCTGTAGCATTCGGTATGATAGAGGAGGAGAGAAGCGCTGATTAAGCGTTTTTCAGAAGATTTAAAGGAGGAACTAAAAAATGGCAAAGAGCAGTTTGCACAACAGCCGCACTTCTTTTGAGCTAAATGACAAAACGTATAACTATTATCGTTTAGCTGCATTAGAAGAAGCAGGTATCGCTAAAGTATCACGCCTACCTTATTCGATTAAAGTTCTATTGGAATCCGTATTGCGTCAGCACGACGGATATGTCATCAATGACGAGCACGTTGAAGAATTAGCAAAATGGGGCAAAGATGCTAACAAAGAAGCAGAAGTTCCATTCAAGCCTTCACGCGTTATCCTACAAGATTTTACAGGAGTACCAGTAGTAGTTGATTTGGCTGCACTTCGTTCAGCAATGGCTGAAATGGGTGGAGATCCAAACAAAATCAACCCTGAAATTCCAGTTGATCTTGTAATTGACCACTCGGTACAAGTTGATAACTATGGTACACAAGATTCACTTCGCATCAACATGGAACTTGAATTTGAGCGCAACGCTGAGCGTTACCAGTTCCTTAGCTGGGCTCAAAAAGCATACGATAACTACCGTGCTGTTCCACCTGCAACAGGTATCGTTCACCAAGTAAACCTTGAGTACTTGGCAAACGTTGTTCATGCTGTTGAAAACACAGACGGCACATTTGAAACCTTCCCTGATACATTGTTCGGTACAGATTCCCATACAACAATGATCAACGGAATCGGTGTTCTTGGATGGGGCGTTGGCGGTATCGAAGCTGAAGCAGGAATGCTTGGACAACCTTCATACTTCCCAATTCCAGAAGTTATCGGCGTTAAAATGACGGGTGAACTTCCAAACGGAGCAACGGCTACTGATTTGGCATTAAAAGTTACTCAAACATTACGTAAAAAAGGCGTAGTTGGTAAATTTGTTGAGTTCTTCGGCCCTGGCGTTACATCATTGCCACTTGCTGACCGCGCAACAATTGCGAACATGGCTCCAGAATACGGTGCAACTTGCGGTTTCTTCCCAGTTGACGAAGAAGCACTTGATTACATGCGTTTAACTGCACGTGATGAAGAGCAAATCGCTGTAACGAAAAAATATTTACAAGCAAACGACATGTTCTTCACTGTAGATAACGAAGATCCAATCTACACGGACTTAGTGGAAATTGATCTTTCGGATATCGAACCAAACCTTGCAGGACCTAAACGTCCACAAGATTTGATTCCTTTATCTCAAATGAAAACTGAGTTCAACAAAGCTGTTACAGGCGAAGAAGGACCTCATGGTTTTGCGCTTGATGAAGCTGAAATTGAAAAAACGGCAACAGTTAACTTTAAAGACGGTAGATCTGTTGAGATGAAGACCGGCGCATTAGCAATTGCAGCTATCACATCTTGTACAAATACTTCTAACCCATACGTAATGCTTGGTGCTGGATTAGTAGCGAAAAAAGCAGTAGAAAAAGGATTAACTCCACCTGCTTACGTGAAAACTTCATTAGCTCCAGGATCTAAAGTTGTTACAGGTTACTTGAACGATTCTGGTTTATTGGATTACATGAACCAAATCGGCTTTAACTTAGTAGGATACGGCTGTACGACTTGTATCGGTAACTCAGGTCCATTGCTTCCAGAAATCGAAGAAGCAATTCTTGATAACGATTTACTAGTTTCTTCTGTATTGTCTGGTAACCGTAACTTTGAAGGACGTATTCACCCACTTGTTAAAGCAAACTACTTGGCATCTCCAATGTTAGTTGTTGCTTATGCTCTTGCTGGTACTGTGGATATCGACTTTGCAGTTGATCCAATCGGTAAGGACAAAGAAGGTAAAGACGTCTTCTTCAAAGACATCTGGCCAACAACTGAAGAAATCAAGAAAACAGTTAAAGAAACGGTTACTCCAGAATTGTTCCGTAAAGAATACGAGCACGTATTTAACGAGAACGAAGCATGGAATGCAATTGAAACGAACGACGATTCTTTATATGAGTTCGATTCTACATCAACTTATATCCAAAACCCGCCGTTCTTTGAAGGTCTTTCAAAAGAGCCAGCTCCAATCGAAGCATTATCTGACCTTCGCGTAGTTGCGAAATTCGCAGATTCTATCACGACTGACCACATTTCACCAGCTGGTGCAATTGGTAAAGATACGCCAGCAGGTCTATACCTTCGTGAAAATGGCGTTGAGCCTCGTAACTTTAACTCTTACGGATCTCGTCGTGGTAATCATGAAGTCATGATGCGCGGAACATTCGCTAACATTCGTATCCGTAACCAAGTAGCTCCAGGAACAACTGGTGGTTACACAACTTTCTGGCCAACGGGCGAAACAATGGCAATTTACGATGCAGCTATGAAGTATCAGGAACAAGGCACAGGACTTGTTGTCTTGACTGGTAAAGATTACGGCATGGGCTCTTCTCGTGACTGGGCAGCTAAAGGAACATTCCTTTTAGGCATTAAAACAGTTATCGCAGAAAGCTATGAGCGTATTCACCGTTCAAACCTAGTGATGATGGGTGTTCTACCGTTGCAATTTGTTAACGGTGAAAGCGCAGATTCTCTTGGATTGACTGGACGCGAAACAATCAGCGTTAACTTGACTGATGACGTGAAACCACGCGATCTTCTTACTGTTACAGCTACTGCTGAAGACGGTAAAGTAACTGAGTTCCAAGTATTAGCCCGTTTTGATTCTGAAGTAGAAGTAGATTACTTCCGTCACGGCGGTATCTTACAAATGGTGCTACGTAACAAATTACTAGAAGTATAAGAATGATACGAAAAGGCTGTTGGGGAATCCCAGCAGCCTTTTTATCATTCCACGTTCCATGGAACGTCTATCATACAATCAAAAAGCATTTTCTTGTATACTAGTTATGAGGTGAATAGGATATGTACATAAGTGAGAAAGAAATTGAAATCCGTTACGCAGAAACGGATCAGATGGGCGTTGTTTATCACGCCAATTACATCATATGGTTAGAAATAGGACGTACTAAATTGATTGAAGATATAGGATTTACGTATGCAGGTATGGAGAAAGACGGCTATATATCACCTGTCATGGATATTTCCATTCAATATAAAGCAGCTTTACGTTACGGCCAAAAAGCGTTTGTTCGCACGTGGGTAGAAGAGCATGGGCGTTTGCGGACAAAATACGGCTATGAAATTGTCCACGAAGATGGAACAATCGCTGCTACTGCTTTATCTGAACATGTTGTTGTAAAAAAAGAAACTTTTCGTCCAGTATCCATCCAAAAAGTCTTCCCAGAATGGCATAAAAAATACGAAGAAATTAAAAAGCAGGTTCCTGATGGCGTTCGGAATTAAGCGAGAAGAACTCGAACGTTGGAAGCAGGGGGTCGATAGCGGTGAAATTTCATTTTTAACGCATTATTGGGTAGACGATCGCTTCCCAGGCTGTAATACGGTCACAAAAGTGGGATGCTGCGACTTAAATAAGCTGGAATCTTGGGGGAAACAGTATGGATTGCAACGTGAATGGATGGATTTACGAGGCAATTATCCGCATTTCGATTTATTTGGCGAGCGTCAACGGGCAATTTTGCAAAGCGAAGGTCATTCGGAACAACTGAATAAACTGGAAAAGTAACAATGTATAAGCTATTCATGTTACAGAGTATAGATACAAAAAGTGTTGGAATGAGTCTCATTCCAACACTTTTTGTATTTTATGCTTTAAAAATTGAAGATATTTCTTTTTCTTCTAAAAAAGATGATAGCGCACTCGATTTAATCGAGTGCGCTATCGTCTGAAACATGAGCTATTCATGCTTTTTATTTTGTGTATGAATAATCAAGTTCGTGTAAGTCATCGTTAACACTAACGTCAAGATTATGACCGTCAAAATACCAAGCATCGGTTTGTTCGATAAAATAAGTCACTTTATCTTGTTCTACTTCTGCCGCTATTTCATACGGTTGATCTTTCGTAACACCTAGTGAAAAACCTGGTTGCAACTTGCTTGAGCCACCATAACGAACGAAAAAGCGTACAGCTTCTCCAGGTGTTACTTCCATTTCCTTTTTAAACCAATCGAGAGCGTCGTTGCTAATGTTAATTTGCATATCGCACGTCCTTTCACTGGTTACATCCAGCTGATTTTTGGTTCAGTGCCAGCTCGTATTCGAGCAATATTGGCGCGGTGGCGGAAAATAATGAATAGCGCCAATAGATAAATGACCGACATAAACAAGTAATCTGCTGAAAAAATTGCATAAATGGTAATATAAATGATAAAAACGACTGCTAAGATAATTGATGATAATGATACCATTTTTGTGATTTTTAATGCAATCAAAAACACAGCGACAGCCATAATGAATAGTGGCCATTGATAACCAATCAGGATACCGCCAGACGTGGCAACTGCTTTACCGCCTTTAAACTTAGCAAATACCGGAAAAATATGTCCGATAACCGCTAACACACCAAACACTAACGGGTGGATATCAGTAGCGATAAAGAGCGGAATCAACGTAGCAGCTGTTCCTTTTAAAATATCTAAAATTGTTACCGCAATTCCAGCTTTTTTTCCGAGCGTCCGAAACGTGTTCGTAGCTCCTAAATTGCCACTTCCTTGCGTACGGATATCAGTTTTGTAGAACAGTTTTCCAACCCATAAGGCAGAAGGAATCGAGCCAAGCAAGTAAGCTAATAGTAGGGGAAGCAGTATAGTCATGATGAACTCCTTTACACAACCTTATTTTGTATTTTTAGTTTACCATGACTGAAGTTCTTTAAACAATAGTCGGTAGATTATTCAACAGGCAGAACAAAATCGTGTATGATAGAATAAAAAGGACAGGTGAACATTTTGGAAAATCCTAGCCGCAACGAAATCAAAAATGTACTCGACCAAGCAAAAACAATAGCAGTGGTCGGGCTTAGTCCAAATCCTAGCCGAACGTCTTATGTCGTATCAGAAGCTATGAAGCGCGCAGGTTATCGGATCATCCCAGTAAATCCTTTAGCAGATACGGTAATGGGTGAGAAAAGCTATGCCCGGTTGAGCGATATCCCAGAAAAAGTAGATATCGTTAATGTTTTTAGACGCAGCGAGTTTCTAGAAGATATCGCAGATGAATTTATGAAAATCGATTGTCCGGTTTTTTGGACACAATTAAATGTAATAGATGAGAACGTATTTAATCGTTTGACTGATGCAGGGGTTACAGTCATTATGGATCGTTGCATCAAAGTGGAATACGCCATTCTAAAATAGGCAATACCGCTAAAGGGCGCTCAGCGCTCT
Organism: Planococcus halocryophilus; assembly: GCF_001687585.2. Lineage (GTDB taxonomy): Bacteria > Bacillota > Bacilli > Bacillales_A > Planococcaceae > Planococcus > Planococcus halocryophilus. Next base: position 1,597,885 of record NZ_CP016537.2, read on the forward strand.
TTTTCTATGAAGTTTGACAGATGGTCTAGAAATAGCATACGATTAAGATAGAGAGAAACGCGAACAAACGTTTGTTGGAGGGAATTAGATGGCTAAAATTCAAAATACGGCATACAACGAAGAAGCAATTCAAGTACTCGAAGGCTTAGATGCCGTTAGAAAACGTCCGGGTATGTATATCGGTTCGACAGACACTCGTGGACTGCATCATTTGGTCTATGAAATTGTTGACAACTCGGTCGATGAAGCGCTTGCAGGACACGGAGATAAAATTTCCGTTACGATTCACGAAGATAATAGCATCAGTGTTCGGGATTTTGGACGTGGCATGCCTACAGGAATGCACCGAAGTGGGAAACCTACGCCAGAAGTTATCTTGACCGTGCTACATGCTGGAGGAAAATTTGGTCAAGGCGGCTATAAAACAAGTGGTGGACTTCACGGTGTTGGCGCTTCTGTTGTGAATGCTTTGTCCAGCTTTTTAGAAGTGACGATTTATCGCGATGGCAAAAAATATCTTCAGCGCTTTGAAAATGGTGGAAAGCCTGTTACGACCTTAGAAGAATTTGGCTCCACAAAAGAAACAGGGACAATGATTCATTTCTTACCTGATGAATCTATTTTTTCTGTTTCAAAATACAATTATGAAACCCTTTCTGAGCGGTTGCGCGAATCTGCCTTCTTGTTAAAAGGGTTAAAAATTGAGCTATTCGATCAACGAACAGAAGCGAAAGACGTTTTTCATTACGAAACTGGGATTGAAGCCTTTGTTTCTTACTTAAACGAAGAAAAAGACGTGCTTCATCCGGTAGCGTATATTGAAGGGCAACAAGATGAAATGGAGATCGAATTTTCATTCCAGTTTAATGATGGTTATTCTGAGACCATTTTATCGTTTGTTAACAACGTCCGTACACGTGACGGGGGGACACATGAAACCGGTGCAAAAGCAGCGATGACACGTGTTTTCAACGATTACGCTCGAAAAATCAACTTGCTAAAAGACAAAGATAAAAACTTAGAAGGCTCTGATATTCGTGAAGGAGTGGCAGCGATTGTATCAGTCCGCATTCCAGAAGCTTTACTGCAATTTGAAGGGCAAACGAAAAGCAAACTAGGCACAAGTGAAGCGCGCAGTATCGTGGATTCAGTTGTTTCTCAAAAACTAATGTACTTTTTGGAAGAAAACGCAGAACTTAGCGCGTCGTTAGTTCGAAAAGCCATTCGTGCAGCACAAGCACGTTTAGCCGCACGAAAAGCAAGAGAAGATGCGCGGAACGGTAAAAAACGCAAAAAATCAGATGCCTTGTTATCAGGTAAACTGACGCCTGCACAATCGCGTAACGCTAAAAAGAATGAGCTTTACTTAGTAGAGGGTGACTCTGCCGGCGGTTCTGCAAAGCAAGGACGCGACAGAACATTCCAGGCAATTTTGCCGCTACGCGGAAAAGTTGTAAATACTGAAAAAGCGAAACTCGAAGAAATTATGAAAAATGAAGAGATATCGACGATAATTCATGCCATTGGTGGCGGCGTTTCTTCTGACTTTTCGATCGATGACATCGCTTATAACAAAATTATTATCATGACCGATGCGGATACAGATGGTGCGCATATTCAAGTACTTCTTTTAACATTCTTTTTCCGTTATATGAAGCCTTTGATTGAAGCAGGGAAAGTGTTTATCGCACTTCCGCCATTGTATAAAGTATCTAAAGGACTTGGCAAAAAAGAAGTAATTGATTACGCATGGACTGAAGCTGACCTTGATGCCTCTATCAAAAAAGTAGGAAAAGGTTATACACTTCAACGCTATAAAGGTTTGGGTGAGATGAACGCGGATCAATTATGGGAAACAACGATGAACCCTGAAACTCGCACATTAATCCGTGTGACGATTGAAGACAGTGCACGTGCAGAGCGCGGTATCACAACACTAATGGGTGATAAAGTAGAACCACGTCGTCGCTGGATTGAAAATAATGTCGACTTCGGACTTGAAGAAGATAGTAATATTCTAGAAAATGATTTGATTCACGCTGAGGAGGAACTTGTATGACACAAGCCGAAAGATTTCAAGATTTGCCATTAGAAGAAGTAATTGGCGATCGATTTGGCCGTTACAGTAAATACATTATCCAAGACCGGGCACTTCCAGATGCTCGTGACGGATTAAAACCTGTTCAGCGCCGAATTTTATATGCGATGTACCACGAAGGCAATACTAATGACAAAGCGTTCCGTAAATCGGCCAAAACGGTCGGTAACGTAATTGGTAACTATCACCCACACGGAGATAGTTCTGTTTATGAAGCGATGGTTCGTTTAAGTCAAGATTGGAAAATTCGTCACATGCTTGTTGAAATGCATGGGAATAACGGTTCGATGGATGGTGATTCACCAGCTGCAATGCGTTACACGGAAGCTAGACTTTCAGCGATTTCTTCAGAACTATTACGTGACATAGACAAACGGACAGTGGATTTTATCCCGAACTTTGATGATTCGGATATGGAACCAACTGTTTTACCTGCACGTTTTCCAAACCTTTTAGTAAATGGATCGACTGGTATTTCTGCAGGTTACGCCACAGATATCCCTCCACATGCACTTCATGAAGTACTTGATGCTGTACTAATGCGTATGGATAACCCACAAGTGACAGTTGCTGAGTTGATGACCGTCATTAAAGGGCCAGATTTCCCAACAGGCGGAATTATTCAAGGTGTAGATGGCATAAAAAAAGCGTATGAAACCGGAAAAGGTAAGATTATTGTGCGTTCTAAAGCCGCAATCGAACCATTAAAAGGTGGAAAAGAACAAATCGTCATTACGGAAATTCCTTTTGAAGTTAACAAAGCCACTATGATCAAAAAAATAGATGATCACCGCTTTGACCGTAAACTTGAAGGCATTTCTGAAGTGCGTGATGAGTCTGATAGAACGGGACTGCGAATTGTCATTGAATTGAAAAAAGATGTGCAAGCACAAGGGATTTTAAGTTATTTGTATAAAAATACCGATTTGCAAGTTAGCTATAATTTCAATATGGTGGCGATTTATAAACGTCGCCCAACGATGATGACTTTGCAAACAATGTTAGATGCGTATATCGAACATCAAAAAGAAGTGATTACAAAACGCTCTGAATTTGATTTGCAAAAAGCTAGTGATCGCATGCACATAGTTGAAGGTTTGATGAAAGCATTGTCAATTCTAGATAAAGTGATTAAAACCATCCGTTCGTCAACAGACAAGCGGGATGCGAAAAACAATTTAATCGCCGCATTTGATTTCTCAGAAGCACAAGCAGAAGCAATTGTTTCTCTTCAACTTTATCGATTGACCAATACAGACATTACAGATTTACAAAAAGAAGAAGATAGTCTTAAAAAGACAATTGCAGAACTAACGGGCATTTTAACTAGCTCGACTAAGTTGAAAAATGTCATTAAAAAAGAATTGGCAAACATCCGCAAACAATTTGCAGAACCGCGCCGTTCGGTTATCGAAGAGAAAATAGAAGAAATCACGATTACGCGCGAAATTATGATTCCAAGTGAAGAAGTAGTCGTAACTGTAACAAGAGAAGGTTATGTGAAACGGACTAGCACAAGATCGTATGCTGCTTCGAATGGCAAAGACTTTGCGATGAAAGAAACGGATCATTTATTGTTCGAAAGTAATTTAAATACGCAGCATACTATCCTGATTTTCACTACTGCAGGTAATTTCGTATTCCAACCAATCAACGAATTGCCAGACATTAAATGGAAAGACCTTGGACAACATTTATCGAGTATTATTCAATTAGATGCTAATGAATCTGTTCTTGCCGTTTATCCATTTGAAAACTTTGATGCAGATGCCAGTATTTTGACTGTCTCTAAATTAGGACAAGTTAAACGCTCTGCGTTAAAAGATTATCAAATTCAGCGCTATTCACGTACTGTGAAAACAATGAACTTGAAGTCTGGCGATGCCATGATTTATGCGGGTCTAGTGACGAAAGAAACAGAATTATTCATAGGTACAAGCCAAGCTTACGGTGTTCGTTTCCCATTAGAAGAAGTTCCACTTACAGGACTTCGTACTGGTGGTGTGAAAGGCGTAAACTTAAAAGGCGATGATGAAGCTGTATCGGCTATCTTAATCGACCCACAAGTAAAACAAGAACTGGTGCTGATTACTCATCGTGGTGCAGCTAAAAAAATGAAGCTAGATGAATTTGAAAGTGGTAGTCGGGCAAAACGTGGCGTAGTTATGCTTCGTGAGTTGAAATCGAATCCTCACCGTGTAGTAGCTGTCATTGGCGCAACAGGAAAAGAAGAAATCGTTTTAGAAACAACTAAAGGTGTTCATATTCCATTAATAGCAAATTCATTAAAGAATGTTGATCGTTATTCGAATGGTTCATTCATAGCGGATGAATTATCTGATGGAAAAGTAGTTACTGCATATCGATTAAACACAAAAGAATAACATGAATAAACCACTCCTTTCAATTCAAGGGAGTGGTTTATTTTTTAGGGATTAATGAATGTTTGTATTCATACGTGGTTTTGTTGCCATCTGTAAATATTTAATAAGTTATTCATTATGAATGGTTTTGAATATTTTTATATCTATGAATAGCATTCAGTTTAGTAGAGTTATATAAATCGTAACGAATTTTTCTTCGAATTGTCAAAATTTTCTCGACAATAATAGGCTTTAATGTGTTAGAGTAGTGAGATAAATAAAAATAAGAGGGTGACAACTATGACTAAGAGCAACATCAAAGAGCTCGACAGAAAAGAAATAGTAAAGAAAGTATCCGTAGAAGAAATTATGGTAGCCAACCAGGCGCTCAAGGACGTTGTCATCAAGACACCTTTGCAAAAAAATGAATTGCTCTCAGCACGGTATGAATGCAATGTGTATTTAAAAAGAGAAGATCTTCAAGTAGTCCGATCTTTTAAACTGCGAGGTGCCTATAACTTCATCCGTAGTCTAGATGCAGCAGAACGAGCAAAAGGGGTTGTCTGTGCGAGTGCCGGTAACCATGCTCAAGGGGTAGCGTATTCATGTTTCGCTCTTGGCATTGAAGGAAAGATCTTTATGCCTTTAACAACGCCACGTCAAAAAGTATCTCAAGTAAAACGTTTTGGTGGAGACCAAGTTTCGGTTGTTTTAGTGGGAGATACGTTTGATGACTCGTTTTCAGCAGCGATGGAGTACTGTACAGCTGAAGAAAAAGTATTTGTTCATCCATTTAACGACACAAGCGTCATTGCAGGACAAGGAACGGTCGCAGTGGAAGTGTTAAATGATATGCAAGAACCTGTCGATTATATGTTTTGTGCAATTGGCGGTGGGGGATTGACTGCGGGCGTTGGTTCTTACTTAAAAGGAATCAGTCCAAAAACGAAGTTGGTTGGTGTTGAACCGGCAGGCGCTGCTAGCATGAAAACCTCATTGGCAAATGGCAAAGTAACGCGTCTAGATACGATTGATACGTTTGTAGACGGTGCTGCAGTTAAGCAAGTTGGGGATGTAACAATGGCGATTTGCGCAGACGTGTTAGATGACATTGCATTAGTTCCAGAAGGCAAAGTGTGTACGACGATTTTGCAGCTGTACAACGAAAATGCGATTGTTGCTGAACCCGCAGGTGCGTTGTCTGTAGCGGCTTTAGATTTTTATAAAGATGAAATCAAAGGGAAAAACATTGTTTGCGTCATTAGTGGAGGCAATAACGACATTGAACGGATGCAAGAAATTAAAGAGAAATCTTTGATTTACGAAGGGTTGAAACATTACTTTATCGTCTCTTTCCCACAACGTGCTGGTGCGCTGCGCAAGTTTATGGGGCAAGTGCTAGGTGAAACAGACGACATTACTCATTTTGAATACACGAAACGGACAAATCGCGACGAAGGACCGGTACTCGTTGGCATCGAACTGAAAAGTCCAGATGACTATGAACCGCTCGTCAAACGTATGACCGATAGTGGTTTTCCGTATAAAGAAATTAACAATGATTCACTGCTGTTTAATTTATTAATTTAGTCATACATTGAAGGACGTCTACTCAAAAGAGTAGGACGTCCTTTTTGTCTGTAAAAAAAACAGGAATTCCGTTAAATGATATAGTAAAGATAACGAGAAAATGGAGTGATTTAAATGGAGAAAAGATGTTTATGGGCACAAAGCAACGCGTTGATGCAAGCTTATCACGACGACGAATGGTGCAAACCAAGTAGAGACGATCGATACATTTTTGAAATGCTCACATTAGAAGGTGCCCAAGCCGGATTATCATGGAATATTGTGTTGTCTAAAAGACAAGCTTATCTAGAGGCTTTCCGGAATTTTGACATTGTCTACTGTGCGCAATTAACAGATGAAAAATTGGTTGCCATAAAAGAAAATTATGGTGTTATCAAGCACGGTGCAAAATTAACATCTGTTCGGTCTAATGCACTAGCAGTCTTGAACATACAAAAAGAGTGGGGCAGTTTTGCAGATTTTTTGTGGAGCTTTACGAGTGGAGAGACAATCGACAACAAATGGCCTAGTGATGCTCAAATACCCGCTCAATCTCCTGTGTCTGTTCGACTCAGTAAAGAGCTGAAAAAAAGAGGATTTAAATTTGTAGGACCCGTAACAACTTACTCTTTCATACAAGCAATCGGAATGGTGAACGATCATGTCGAAAATTGCATTAGCCGTATATCCAGCACGAAATAAAGCTAAAGTTATTATATAGAATTAAATAAAAAAGTTATTCTTTTTAATAGCAAAAGGGATTTCCAGTTAAATGCAGAATAAAGGTAAAGAAGGTACCAAGACATTGATGAAATCTGAACTAGAATTATGCGCTGTTAGATGGTCTACCATAGTTTGATAAAGACTTGTTTTTTCTTGCTAGAGCTTATGGTGCTACTACTGTAAACTGAGAGATAAGGAAAACTTTTTTCAATTTAGGCAACATCGCGTTTGACGTAATAGTATAGATATACTTATATGCATGAGACTTAAAGGAGGAGACAAGATGATGAACTTAAAATACTTAGATTTATTAGCGCAAAAATATGATTGTGAAGAAAAAGTCGCTACTGAAATCATTAACCTTGAGTCCATATTGGATCTACCTAAAGGAACGGAACACTTTGTCAGTGATTTACACGGAGAGTTTCAGGCGTTTCAACATGTATTGCGGAATGGCTCTGGAAACGTAAAAGTAAAAATTAAAGACTTGTTTAAAAACGAACTGAGTGACGAAGAATTAAACGAATTCGCTACGCTCGTTTATTATCCAGAAGAGAAATTGCTTATGATTAAAAGTCATTTTAACAGTAAAGCAGAGCTGCATGAATGGTACATAGAAGTAATTGAGCGGCTGCTGAAACTGATTGCCTACGCGTCGTCTAAATACACACGCTCAAAGTTAAGGAAAGCGCTACCAAAACAATTTGTTTATATTATCGAAGAATTATTGTATAAAACAGATGAGTTTAAAAACAAGAAAGATTATTATGCAAAAATGGTGATGCAGATTATTTCCTTAGGACAAGCGGATAAATTGATAGTTGGATTGGCATATACAACACAACGTCTAGTCGTTGATCACCTGCATGTCGTCGGAGATATTTATGACAGGGGACCAGATCCACATAAAATAGTGGATACGCTGATCGATTACCATTCAGTAGATGTTCAATGGGGAAATCATGACGTTTTATGGATAGGCGCTTATGCTGGTTCAAAAGTATGTTTAGCCAATATTTTACGGATTTGTGCTCGCTATAACAACTTAGACATTATTGAAGATGTATATGGTATTAACTTAAGGCCTTTACTAAACTTGGCTGAAAAATACTATGATGACAATCCGGCATTTCGACCAAAAAGAATTTCAGATGAAAAAATGACCGAGCAAGAGCAGTTGCAAATCACTAAAATTCATCAAGCGATTTCCATTATCCAATTTAAGTTAGAAAGTCCCATTATCAAAAGACGCTCATGCTTTGACATGAAAGACCGTTTACTGCTTGAAAAAGTCGATTATGAAAAAAATGAAGCGACAATTCATGGGGAAACTTATCCATTAGATAATACGTGTTTTGCGACTATCAATCCAGATCAACCAGATGAATTATTAGAAGAAGAAAGACAAGTTATCGACAAATTGCTATTTTCGGTTCAACATTCAGAAAAACTAGCGCGTCATATGAATTTTTTGATGAAAAAAGGAAGTTTGTATTTGAAATACAATGGCAATTTACTTATTCATGGATGCATTCCATTAGATGAAGATGGCAATATGGAGAAAATGGAGATCGAGGGAAAATCTTATGCAGGGCGTGAACTGCTCGATGTTTTTGAGCGGTATTTGCGTACTTCATTTGCACATCCAGAAGAAACGGATGATTTTGCGACCGATATGGTGTGGTATTTGTGGACAGGTGAATATTCATCGCTATTCGGAAAACGTGAAATGACGACATTTGAACGTTACTTTATTCAAGACAAAGAAACGCATAAAGAGCGTAAAAATCCTTATTACTATTTACGTGAAGACGAAGAAATATGCCGGAAAATACTTGCTGAATTTGAATTGAACCCTGATCATGGGCGTATCATCAATGGCCATACACCTGTTAAAGAGCGGGACGGCGAAAACCCAATCAAAGCAAATGGAAAAATGCTTGTAATCGATGGTGGATTCTCAAAAGCTTACCAGTCCACTACAGGAATTGCCGGGTATACCTTGCTTTATAATTCTTATGGCATGCAATTGGTCGCTCACCAGTTGTTCAATTCAAAAGATGAAGTATTGCAAAACGGTACAGATGTTTTATCTGTAAAACGATTGGTTGATGAAGAATTAGAACGTAAAAAAGTTAAAGAAACCAATATTGGTGAATGTCTCCAGCAAGAAATTTGGAATTTGAATAGTTTAAGAGAATATCGATACATGAAAACTGTTAGGAAGTAGAAAAAGTATGGAAAAGAAGAGGTGTATCCATATGCCTCTTCTTTTTTGTATTCAAAAAATGATTTAAAAGGCAAGTAGTATAAAAGATATGATAGAAATTAGTAAATAATGCAAAACTCTTTATGATAAGTCCTAAAAATAATATACTATGAGAATAGATAATTTTAACTAGAACCTGATAGTCTACAATTTACGTTTATTAAGAGCGGAGCGAATAAAATGTTGAAAGAACAAGAAAGATATTCGAGACTGGCAGAAATCACAAGAATCATTAATACGAAACTGAAATTAAAAGACATGCTTCAACATGTCGCAGCGGCCATTTCAGAGGAAATTGTTCAATGTGATGCTATCGGTATTTATCTTCCTGATAACGAAGGAGTATTCCGAGCGGTAGCAGGTAAGCCTGAAGCTATCAATGGTCAACCGTTGACTGATCAGAAAATAGAATTGGATGAAGATCCACTTGCAAATGAAATTGCCACTACAAAACAAGTGGTTTACATTCCCGATACATCGATCGACTCACGTCCTAATGCTGCAGCTTTAGCAGCATTTAACATAAAGTCACTTCTTGGACTTCCCATTATTTATGAGCAACATTTATATGGTCTCGTATTTCTATTTGATAATGGCAAGAAAATGGATTTAACAGACAATCAAATTCAAAGTGTTGAAGCTTATGTCAATATGGCAGCTGTAGCTATTCAAAATGCTAATAACCTTAAACAAAAAGAGCAACTGCTTGCAGAAAAACAATTACTTCTCGACGCAAATAACGAACTTGCCAAATGTTCGACTGTAAAAGAAAGCTTAACTACTTGTTTTCGTTACTTAGAGAATGTCAGTGGGTTTACAAATGTCGCAGTTTTTTTAAGAAAGCCGAATCATTCAAACACGGTTTATCTCAAAGAAGTGAATACCAAATCAAATTGGTCAAAACCTGAATGGGAACGTATTCTTGACGATTTCCAATCTAATACGAATTCTGAAACAGTCATCAAAAACATTATTAGGAAAAAACATATGCGTTTTATTCCTTCAAAAGAAAAATGTCGGTTAGTGTTTATTCCGTTAATATCAAAAGGAGCAGTTTTCGGAGTGGTTGCAATCGCTTGTTTATCAGAAAAATTGCATGTTTTCGACAAAACACAAATCAACTTAACGCAGTCAATTATCAATTCGACTGCGATTACACTTTCAAACTTAACTTATATGGATCAACTCGAGCATCGTGTAAGAGACCGAACGTTGGAGCTAGCAAATGCAAACGAGCGGGTTACTAGTGTTATTGGCAGCATTACAGATGGTTTTTTTGCGCTGAATGAAAACTGGGAATTTATCTATATTAACAATCATCAAGTTCTTCCAGAAGGACGCACTCCAGAAAATGTGTTGGGCGAGGAAATATGGTCTGTTTTTCCTGAACGTTTTAATGCCGTTTTGTATAAAGAGTTTTCTGGAGCCATGTTGAAAAGAATGCCTGTACGTTTTGAAATAGCGTCTGCTGAAGAAGGCTATTGTTACGAAATTGTCGCCTATCCTTTTGATGACGGTATTTGTTGCATGTGTAAAAATACGACAGAAAAGAAACACTATGAAAATGAATTGAAACGTTTATCAAACTTAGAACTCATTGGACAAATGGCTGCAGGAATCAGTCATGAAATTCGAAATCCAATGACGACTGTTCGGGGCTTTTTACAGTTGCTTACAGACAATAAAGAACTAGAAAGTTACAATTCGTATTTTGAACTTATGATTGAAGAGCTAGACCGGGCAAACTCCATCATTTCTGAATTTCTATCGATGGGCAATACGAGGTCGTCGGATTTGAAAATGCAAAATTTAAATGCCATTATTACGGATATTGCACCTTTACTGAAAATTGATACGTTTAGTCAAAATAAGTTTATCGAAATCGAAACGATGGATTTGCCAGATCTTCTGTTAAACCGAAATGAAATTCGTCAATTGCTCATAAACATTTGTCGAAATGGACTTGAAGCCATGAACCCAGGAGAAATGTTGTCTATACGGACATATATAGAAAACGAAAGCGCAGTTGTTCTTGAAATAGAAGATGAAGGCGAAGGTATGAGCGAAGAAGTGTTAAAGAAAATCGGGACTCCGTTTTATACAACTAAAGACAATGGCACGGGTCTTGGACTCGGTGTTTCTTATGCTATTGCTGCACGACATCGAGCAAAAATTGATGTGCAGTCAAATAGTGACGGAACCATTTTTTCATTCAAATTTCAATTATAATAAATGGGATTTAATTGAATCATCCATATTAAAACTAGAAGACAAGAGACAAACTCGATCTGTTCGAGTTTGTCTCTTGTTTTTTTGAAATAGATTGCAGTAGGATAGACGTAGCTTGTGTAATACTCGTAAGTAAGTAGCACTTTCCATAACTGTCTCATATAATTACTAAATAGTTACAAAAAAAGGAGTGAAATTGAATGGTCCAAAGTAAAGACACGTCAACTCCCAAACATATCTTATCTGCAGCAGCTATAGTATTAAATGAACAAGATGAATTATTGTTGATCAAAGGTCCGCGCAGAGGATGGGAAATGCCCGGTGGTCAAGTAGAAGAAGGAGAATCGCTTACAGAAGCGACTATTCGCGAAGTAAAAGAAGAAACCGGAATCGATATTGAAATCCAAAAATTTTGTGGTGTGTTTCAAAATGTGGAAAGCTCCATTCGCAATACCTTGTTTTTAGCCAAGCCAATCGGTGGCAACTTAACCACGTCAGCAGAAAGCCTCGAAGTCGCGTATTATCCGATTAGCGAAGCGTTAGAAATGGTGACATGGAAAAACTTCAGAAATAGAATCGAGCATTGTCTCGATGAGCGCAAGCAACCATTTTATGTAGCGTTTTAAAACAGGAAAAGACCAAGAGCTTAAAATTCTGCTCTCGGTCTTTCTCATTTATTCCTCGTCTTCAAGGTCTTCAATCAGCTTTTTCATTTCGGCAATTTCTTTTCGTTGCGCTTCTATAATCGAGTCTGCCAATTCACGAACGCGAGGGTCTGAAATGTTGGCGCGTTCACTCGTCAAAATCGCAATCGAATGGTGGGGAATCATGGCTTCCATCCACTTAACGTCTTCGATTAAAGTTTGACTGCGAACAAGCCATAACGAAAGCGCAAAAACGACTGCACTCGTCCCGAGAATCACCGCATTGGCTTTTTTGTTTTTGTACATCGGCCACATAAAGAGCAACATAACAATCGCCATTGTAGAGCCCATGATCAAGGCCATATACACGCGGGTTTCACTATAGAAAATATGGTCGAACTGAAACGTATTCAAAAATGTTAACCAATACATGATAAAAGCTGAAGTCAAAATCATTACAGTAAATTTCACATATGCATTCATCTATACTCCTCCTTTTGAATTAGGTTGCCAAAAACCAAGCTTATTATTTATATACCTTGATTTATTTCGGATAAACTCCATAAAAACTGCACAAATGGTGAGAAATCAAGTTTAGATACTTTAGTTAAATTTAGAAACTCGCAAATATCTGAATAAATTCACTAATGTAAATTCTTCACTTGGAAAAAATGTTATGATTATTTAATGAAGACAATCACGATTATAAAGATAAACATAATGGATTGTGCGAATAGAGGAGAGTGGCAAATTGAAAGAAAAACTGATTTTCTCTTTATTGGTCGTCTTGACGACGGGATTGATGGGTTCATCTTTTGTAGTAGCGAAAATAGGCTTGATCTACATATCGCCTTTGTTGTTGGCGGGCATACGATTTACGATTGCTGGCAGTATTATGATTTTCTTTGTCTTGTTATTTAAAAGAAAACACCCTAAAAATGCTGCGACTTGGGGGAAAGTCATCTTAATCGGTGCTGTTCAAACTGCAGGCGTGATGGGAGCTATTTTCCTGAGTTTGCGAACGATTACTTCAGGGGAGTCCGCAATATTAACGTTTATGAATCCCCTATTGGTGGTATTGATCGGGACGTTGGTGATGGGCATGCGTTACCGAATCGTTCAATGGTTCGGAGTTTTCGTTGGTTTTGCGGGTGTTTTTGTCACGATGGGAAGTCATTTAGATCTTCAAATCGGGACATTGCTCGGCTTTTTAAGTGCCATATTTTGGGCTGTCGGAACACTTCTTATTAAAAAGTGGGGCGTCTCAATCGATATGTGGGTATTAACCGCCTATCAAATGTTGTTTGGCGGTCTCATCTTATTGCTTGGATCGGCCTTTTTAGAAAATGCCTACATAGTCATTAACACAATATCAGTGTCAATTTTATTATGGCTGTCAATTCCAGCTTCAATCATTCAATTTACGATTTGGTTTTACTTGTTGCAAAAAGGAGATTCGGGCAAAGTTAGCGCCTTTTTATTTTTAGCTCCTTTTTTCGGCATTGTATCTGGCTGGCTCGTGCTAGGAGAGCCAATTGGGTTGCCGTTATTAATCGGAGGCAGTTTGATTTTCTCAGGAATTTTCTTAGTCAATTGGCCAGAAAAACGGGTGCCAGTGAAAGTAACCGTATAGCTAAGTTTAACTAACAATAAAGAAATGGAGCATTCAAGTTGATAGAACTAGCAGGAAGAAAGATGACTTTAACAAACGCAACAGAAGAATTGATGGACGAGCTTTATTATTGGCGCTTTGAAGATCCACAACAAGAAGCGAAAAGATGGAACGGACCTTATATTCCAGAAGTATGGTTGAGTCAAGACCATCACCGAAAAAAATGGCTAGAGGAAAAAGACATTTCGTTCGGCGTACCGGCATCACTCGTTATTACTGCGGACGGCAAAGCGATTGGCTATGTTGGTGCTTACTGGGTGGATGAAAACACAAACTGGTTGGAGACGGGCGTTGTTATTTATGACACAAATTATTGGAACGGTGGATACGGCTCAGAGGCTTACCGGATGTGGATCGACTTTTTGTTTGCCAACACCGATTTGCACCGACTCGGCATGTCGACTTGGTCTGGCAATGAACGAATGATGACCGTTGCAAAACGTTTAGGTATGACAGAAGAAGCGCGTATTCGAAAAGCACGTATAGTCAATGGACAATTGTATGATGCGATTAAGATGGGTATCTTGCGTGAGGAATGGGAAGTGCAATAATGTAAAAAAGAAACAGCCGTCTGGCTGTTTCTTTTTTTAGATTTGAGAATTATATCAAATTATAAAATACGTTAAGACGGACAATAAAACGGATGTAATGGTCATTGTAGCGAGCGGCAAGAGAGCACGTTCTCGCAAATCCCGTAAGCTGACATTTAAGCCGAGTCCAACCATTGCAGCTGTTAGTAACCAAGTCGTTGCAGTTGAAACAAAGTCACGTAAAGATTCTGGGAACGGAACGACAGGACCCAATACATAACTGCCTAATACGCTGAGGAAGATAAAGCCTAGAAGAAACCAAGGAAAGTCGACTTTCGCTGTAGTTTCTTCGCCTTTGTTTTTCCGTTTCATCATGAAAATAAAAATAAAACAAAGCGGAACTAGTAAAAAGACACGACCTAGTTTTCCAAGTAAAGCCATAGCGAGCCCATCTTCTCCAGCAGGAGCACCGGCTAATGCCACGTGAGCAATTTCATGTAAACTGATGCCAACCCACATGCCATATTCAATGTCATCAAGCGGTAAGAACGGACGAATGATGGTATAACTTATGGCAAATATCGTCCCCATGAGCGCAATGATGCCGACACCAATCGCGGTGTCTTCATCTTTTGCTTTAATGATTGGAGCAATAGCAGCAATTGCGGCTGCACCACAAACACCAGTGCCGACACCAAGAAGTAACGAAATCGTTTGATCGGCTTTAAAGCGTTTGGCTAGCCAAACAGTTAATAAAATCGCAAAAGCAATAACTCCAACATCACGTACTAAAAGCCAAAGACCATCGCTCAATACGGTATTAATGTTTAGTTTTAATCCGTATAAAATGATAGCGACACGTAGTAATTGTTTTGTGGAAAACGTGATCCCGGACCGAATAGCAGATGGATACCCGAAAAGCTGTCGGTAAAAAACCGCGATAATAATAGCGCACGCCAGTTGGCCAATTTGATCAAAACCTGGCACTTGAGCTAATAGAAAACCTAAAAAAGCGAGTAAAAACGTAAATAACACACCACCGAGCAATGCGGCTTTAGGTGATGTTGATTTAGTAAAAAGTGCAGACATAGTAAAACCTCCTGCAATAAGCATAGAAAAAGAGTATGCATTAGTAAAATAAATATATAAAATGAGTATCATAAGCAAAATTGAATGTGAGGAGGGTGTAAGAAAGTGGATCAGCAATTAGAAGTGTTTATCAAAGTGGTTGAAAAGAAAAACTTCTCCAAAGCAGCAGAAGAGTTGCATATGACACAACCCGCTGTTAGCCAGTACATTCGGTCTTTAGAAGAGTCGACAGGAGTAAAACTACTAGAGCGAACCAATAAGTACGTACGGCTGAATAAAGCAGGCGAAATTGTCTTCCATCATGCACTCGAAATCAAGGAATTGTATGCAAAAATGAATCACTTGTTAGATGATTTGACTAACAAAGCGAGCGGTTCTATTGCAATTGGTGCAAGTTATACATTTGGCGAATACTTATTGCCAGCAATCATCGCTGAAGCCAAAGAACAATATCCAGACATCAAACCAACTGTCACTATTGGCAATACCACGACGATCGCTGCATTAGTACTAAATCATCAACTAGATGTGGGAATTGTCGAAGGCCATTTTAAAGGCGTCAAAGAATTAAAAACTGAGCCTTTTGCAAAAGATCGAATGGTCATCGTAGCGCCAGCAAATCACCCATTGACCGAACGTGAAAATCCTATCTTAATCAAGGAACTAACAGAAGAAACTTGGATATTGAGAGAGTTAGGATCCGGTACACGAGAAGCGGCAGAAGCAGTCTTTGAAAAATTTGAACTGTCACCCCAAGCCATTATGCACTTTAGCAGCACTCAGCCAATAAAAGCCATGGTTGAAGCAGGGATCGGAATTAGCTTGTTATCAGAATGGGCGATTCAAAAAGAACTGAAATACGGAGATATAAAAGTATTAAACGTCAAAGAAATGCCTTATACACGAGACTTTTCGATCGTAACTCGGTCACCGTTTCAAACAAAAGCATTGTCGGAATTTCTTAAGCTATTAAAAAATCATAAAGAAGTGACCGATTTTAAAGTTGAATAACTATTGCTGCTTGTTTAGTTCGTAAAGGTCTAGGGGAAAATAGCGAACGTTTGGAAAGTGTGTTGACACGTTTACGAACGGTTTTCTATTTAAAGATGAACTAGGTCTCATTTTGCTTCTTTTTTAAAGGTCAACTTGTTTTAGTTGGCATACAGCACATTTAAATTACTGTCCAACTGTAAAAGTCATTTAAACAACTTTCGGATAATTAGTTGTTTCATTCATTTTTACAATATCAGCTTAAAAGAAATCTGAATAAAATAAGTATTCGAATAACCTTTACATTTATTCGAACTAATTATGGTTTTAAAGTATAAAAAAATAAACATATAGTCTTGTTATTTATAAATTAAGCGATTTCCCTCTAGAAAATAGATAATTAAAAACCGGAACTTATCTCTCTTGATTAAAAAAGCACTAATCATCAATTTTAAACAGTTAAAGCGGAAGGAATGGGCTAAATGGTTGATACAGGAAGCGTAGATGCAATGACAGGAATGGAAGAATTGCTGTCGATACGCCATCTAGCCAAAGAAATAAAAAGGTAATTATTTATTCTGTTAATTAAATGCCGTCAGTGGGTTCTTCATCATTCGCTCCCGCAAAATCCGGATAGAAAAAGTAACGCCGGACGGCCAGGAACTTACGCTGAAGATCTGCGGCCCTTCCCAAATGGTCGGAGAAGCGACCATTTTTTCTAAGGCACCAAAATACATGCTGGATGCACGTGCGATTGAAGATACGGTATGTCTTCATATTCAGATAAATGATCTTGAAGAGGCATTACTGTCCATTGCCTTTATGAAATCGATAGGCATTGATCAGTAGAAGACCCAGACAAAATTCCGGAACTTGCTGCTGCATGGCAAAAAAGAAGTGTTGTATTCGACGCTAATCAGACTTTCCAATAGCTATGTCTTACAAACAGAAAAAGGAACATTGATTAATCTGATGCTGACCAACCAGGACTTGGAAAATTTCTGCGTAATGACGAGAGAAGTGGTCACCCGGATACTGAGTGATCTGAAAAAGCGCGAAATACTGACCTTAAGTGAAGGGAAAATCCTTCTCCATGACATTGAACATTTAAAGTCAAAAATAAATTGTGAAAACTGTCCAATCTAATTATGCAAAATCGATTAGCAGAAGCGCTTGCACATCAGGTTGAATTTCGCCTGAAGTTTGTCAATCTTTTAGAAAAATTCCCGTATGTGAGAAATGTCACCGTATCAAACGAGAGGCTATTATAGACTGTAAGTAAGTGGGATATGCATCTTATTTTTTTGAATGTTAACGTGGGGAGGACTTAGGTGGCAAGAACAGATCCACCATTGGTACGCAAACAAAGTTATGGAAGAGTGCAGAAGCAATAGGGCATGAAATGCATTGCGTTTGATAAAGATTCCACAAACCTTTCGAGGATTTTGCAAAACGCCTTTCCGAAGCGTTCTGTAGACTGGGATTAATGAAATGAGCAGAGGACAATACAATAAGGGTTGAGTAATAGGAGAGATGTGAAAATGGAACGGATGGAGCAATTGCCTCAACAATCGGTTGGCTACTATTTCCTCAGATCCAAAGATGTGCATGTTGAAGATAGAAGAGCTTTTATCACTTTCTTTATTCGCCTGACAAGAGAAACTTCCTTTAAAAAAGAGGAGAAAAAACAGACCCGAATTCAGGCCATATGGGTGGACATCGATGAGGTGATGTTGGGACACGCATCTGAAAAAGCGAAAGCAATGCTGAATGGCATGCAGCGATATGAACTCACACAAAATGTCTTCTATAGCTTATGTCAATTATCGAAGAGTTGTCCTAAAGAGCTTTTTTACAACACTCCCTATCACCTGAAATCCACAAGTAAGAAATTCATTACCTGAAATCGCATTCTAAATGGCCAGAGCAGGCACAAACGGAATCCAGATTTAGGTGTATTTTTTTAATCAAATAAGAATTTGGAATAATTGCTCTTCTATTCGCCAACTATGTAACTAATGAGTGTAAAGAACAATACTGAGGAGGATGAATCGGATGACTGCTATTTTAAAAGAAGAAACAAGAATGGATAAGCAAACTAAAAGCTATTTGCAGCTATACGAGGAGTATATCTGCGGATACAAACAGTACAAAATGGAAAAAGCTGTTCTGTGCGCTAAAACAGCGAAGACCTAACGTGTTGAGAAATGACACCAATTTAACTAAACGTTGTATCGGAGATTCGCTATCCCTGATCCAGCTTAGCAGAACAAATGCTGTGCACTTTAGAAAGAAGCGCCGATTATCAATTCTGTAAATTAAAAGCGGAAGGGGTGGTCTAAGTGGCAGGAACAGATTCATTGGCACAGGCAGCAGCGGAAATAAGCCAGTTAATGAACACAGAAGTTGAATGGAGTTCGGGAATATGGCGTTTTAGGAAGAAACGAGCAGTCAAACTGGAGACCAGCACATCCGGTTTTTACTATTCACTGAATATAGAAGTATCCTTTTACGGAATTCTGGATGGCAGGTCTGCTGTTAACATGGCTGAAGTTTTCCTGCTGTCTGAAGAAGTTCCCATAATAACGTCAGCGCTCAGACAAGACGCCTTCTTATTTCCGACACATTACTTGCAACAGGTGATGACGATGGCACATGGATTGTGCTGTCTGCAACTCGAATCGCTCGAACCCGCTGAACATTTTGTAGGACGTCTGTATGAGGCGCTGTTGGTTCTTGAATAGCAAGTTCCGATCATTACAAGAAACCCTTGATTTGCCCAATGCCCTGCAGTTATGCACCATTGGTATGGATGAAAGAGTGCGGATGCTTGTATTTGAAGAATATGCAGAAAATAAAAGTGATGATATGAAACTGCAAAAGAGGACTCCTGAACCATCGACTGGAAGAAGATCATGAAACGGGAGGTAACTGAAATGTTATCAGAAAAAGTGGATTTTAAGCTTCTGGAATTTGTTCAAACTGCCGACGGTAAAACTTTTTCTATCGGCTTTCTGGACAACGAAAATAAAAAAACTCTTTCTAAAAAGACAGCTTACTCCATGTATAAAAAAGGTCAAATTATAAAAAAATCAGAATAAATTGAAGGTACAGCTGTATTTGAGAATTCACTTCATTATTTAACAAATTTTTAAAAGGGTCTCATTCTGATGAATAGGTAGTCAACACGGACTCCTACGATAAAAGTGGTTGAGGTTCTGTTAATTCAAAATTATTCCCCTGTTCGGAGCAGGTTTCGTTTTCATAAAGAACCTCATGGAAAAGGGAAAAGGAGAACCCAAATAATGATGCAAAAACAGTTGATTCCCCAGAGGTCAGTCACTTATTACTTTCTCAAATCCAAAGATGTACACATGGAAAATGGGAGGACCGCGATTACGTTATTCGTCAGGTTAGCGCGAGAAATCACTACTTTCACGGGCAGGGAGAAACAGACACAAGTTGAAACATTTTGGGTCGAACTCGAGGATATAGCGATGGAACAGGCAGCTGAAAAAGTGAAGGCCTTGCCGAATTGCATGGAGAAATACGAGGTGTCTGAACAAGTATTTCGACATTTACTGCAACTGTCCAAAAGGTGTCCGAACGAACTGCATGGCCTTATTCCTTATTACGTGAAGGCAAACCGGGAGATGTTCCTTCCGTGGCAGGAGTTGGAACAAAGCTGGGAGAATTGCTGAACGGAAGTTGCCGGTAGAAGAACCGGATGGAAATGTCGGCAGCCATCAAAAGACAATGATTCTTTGTTGAGCCATTGCCGCGGCAATAGAAAAGGAAGATGGACAGATTGGGTGTTGCGGTAAAGAATCCTTTAAAAATGGCGCATGTAAATAAGCGGCGTCTGCAATCGTACAAAGAGTTCATCCGAGGCTATAAACAATACAAAGAAGAGAAAGAAAAAATGCTCAAAGTTACATAGGAACTGATTCATAGAATGTCTCCAAGATGCGGATGTGCGCTTGTTGCACGGAGAGACTTCTGAGGAATTCAAGTAGCCGGCACAAAAGAAAAAATCCAAATGCTAAAACAGACGATTCGAGGAGGAAGAATAGCTCATGGAAAACTATCAATCTGCGGAAGCAAAAGATACATTCAGTTGGGACATCTGCGACTACGAGGAATACATCGCCGGGTACAAATTGTATAAGCAATTAAAGAAAAAATGGGATGCCATTGAAAAAGAGGAGACTCCAGATGCCATCCAGCGAATACTTGGCTAAGTTCAGTGATGACGATGTCTATACGATGCTCTATCTTTATCACCTCAAAGGCAAGTCACTGGAAGATTTGAAGTGCCGATTTTCAATCGGACAAGAAGCTCTTCAAGGTTTTTTAGGAGGGTGGCACCGAAAAGAATATTACAAGAGTTTTAAAGTGGTTGAAAAAATACTCCAAGACGAAAAATAGACGGCGGGGAATGAGAAGGAAATGCTGTCTGGAATCTCCCTTTTTTTGGCCAAGTAAAAAACGCCACAATAGATTCTCTAAAAAGAGAAGAAACGATCAGTATCCACTAAAAGATTTTTCGATAAAGTATTATTAAAAAGTAGCTAACATATGATACCTTATCGGAAGTCATACATAAAGCAAAGGGAGATGCTGGCTATTAGCATCTCCCTTTGCTTTATAGAAATTCTCATAACCTGTGATATGTAGACTAGAACTGTATAGAGCGTGAATACGGAATCTACGAAAATGTTATTATTTATAATAGGCAATCAGCCCGTTGTCAGTTACGAAGCCCTCGATAAAAAAATATTAAGGAGTATTGTCATGACGAAATTTAGCCCGCCTGCAATAAACACCAATCTTATGTAAACGATTCTTTAGAAACCTTTTCTGGTCATACACACTCGATAGACTCGTTTAAAGCGAGAGATATATTTCTTGATTTTATTCAAGTAGTTTCAAATTTACAAGAAAATGAATTGATAAGAGAGAACCTACCTAAAGAAATATTAAAGCATTTAACGGTTGTAGAAATGAAAGTTATCCTTAAGGCAATATCTAAACCAGTTAAAGGCACGAAAGATGTATTAATTAATAGGATACAGACTCATGCAAGTGATGAAGATATTCGTAATCATACAGATAAGAGTTGTTTTGTTCTTACAGAACTCGGTTTAGAGGCGCTGGAAAAGTATAAGAATGTCCTTTGGATACATAAAAACAAAAGGGATATTTTTAGGTATCCATTATTTTACGAGAGTAAGTTTGACGAATATTATTTTATGAATCATTGGGATTTAGATCCACCAAATACACTAATTGATTATTATGAATCAGAAAACAGTGGAATAGTGGCACGTATATATCAGATAGAAAACAATTCCGAAAAATCATTTCTTTATGGGCTCAGGAAATTAACAGAAGAAATTAATTTGCAATTAGAAAAATGTAAAGAAGTTGGTTGGTTTAACACGTGCAGGATTAGGCGAATTTCTCTCCCTTCACGCAAGTCCGGAATTAGGCGAACCTCTGTCCTCTAAAACAATCTTCAAGGGTTTGAATATTAGTGATGATAATTTTGAGAACATTTTAAAATATATCTATGACTTTGCAATAAAAGATTCTTCATTAGTTACCTTTAACAACTTTCATGAAATTATTATTGCACTATTAACCAATCCTAATGATGAACTATTTAGAGAATTACTTGGAAACTTATATCAGAGTACTAGAGAAAAATTTGGTCATGAACATTATCAAGAAGATATAAATAACTATCACCAGAAGGGGTTTGATGATGCAGAAAGAGAAGCGGAAGAAGAGGAAGAAGAGAGCTTAATGGACATATTAGATTTTTTTGGTATTGATGAAAATAGAAAGTTAGAAATGGTGTTTGAGCTGATAGATGCTCTTGATTTAGAAGTAATAAAGGAAATAAAAGTGAAAATTGACAATAGACTTACGAATTAAATATTATTTAAAACTAGAAGGGCAGAAGTTTTTATTTTCTTTGTCCTTTTGTTTTTTTGTACTTCATCTTTTGTAGTAAATCTATCCTTTGGGCTTTTCCAAATGCACATTTGTAAACTGCTAACCGGCGATGGAGCCCCCAAGAATCTGGGGATTGGAGGTTGATTTATAAAAGTATTTGGCGTTCTTTGTGGTGTCTTAAGGAGCTACGTCCTGGGAATGGCTGATTTACAATGCAGGTAGTCGATATTACTTAGAGGCCGATGAATAAACCGCTAAGAGGTATTTTTAAAAAGCATGGGCTAAAAAGGTTTACATATTACAGGATTATCGGAATAGAAAAAGCTACCTGTCGCTTTTTCTTTTTTTGTGTCTGAAAAAGTGTACTTTTACGAACGCTTTATTAGGATGCGTTTAAAATTCAATAATTTAACAATAAGTATCTGTATAATGTGATAATCTATAATAAAAAAAATTTAGAGATTAACAGATGTAAAGCTCTAGTTTTTCCTCGATGGAGTCTAGTTAAAAAAGAAAATGATTTGTAGTGAGAGGAAGGACGAGAATGAAATCCATGCGTGTGACAAAGTACAAGCCTCAAAACAGGGATGAGAAGGGTCTCTACACCTTAGTGGACGAATGGACCAGTATATCTGATGTCGGAAAGAAGTATCATGGCCAAATTTTTACGATGGAGCAATATCTGGCGACCGAAGAAAAATATATCCAAGCTGTTGAAGTACTCATGCAAAAAGCTAAGGTCAATCACCTGAAAATGCTGGATCTGGAAAATCATTCACATGATACCGCATTAAACTTGTCCGAAGGCAAGACCATTCCTATTACCTTGGTCAGGGAGTTGGTCAAGATGATTCTCAGGGAAGAGGTCTGGGGGAGACTGGTTGCCAAAAATCAGTTTGAGATCCATTTCGGCTACGATTACTATATGTATTTTGTGGGCGAAAGTCTGTCGGAGGACATTATTGAGGAACTTAGTAAAATCGACAGCTTGTATGTAGAAGATGTGCAATCTCCTCACTTTGATTAATGAAGTATAAGTACCACCGCCAAAACAACTGAATACTTCTGTGAAACGAATGTAACTTAAGTGCAGTTAAGTTATATTCAAATTCAATCAAGAATTACAGCTAAAAATGTAAAGCAGGATGGATAGGCGCAAAGGAGAAAATTTCAATGGATAAAAAGAAACTGAAAGCCATGCTGCTGTATGGCTTGGCAGACTTACTTGCAGATCATGGGTTTAAAAAAAGGATTACTAACCAAAGTTTCTATAAAAAAACAGAAGATGGAAAGATCAGCATTCACCTGACCTCCATCAACCATTTCGATGATTTTGATGTGACAGTGAATTTTGCA
Source organism: Planococcus halocryophilus (assembly GCF_001687585.2). Lineage (GTDB taxonomy): Bacteria > Bacillota > Bacilli > Bacillales_A > Planococcaceae > Planococcus > Planococcus halocryophilus. Next base: position 1,621,378 of record NZ_CP016537.2, read on the forward strand.
ATTCGACTTAACGATGTGGAAGATATCTTGAATGAAATTGACCATCCCATGACTCCTTCCAAAAAACGAGATACATATACGCTCGGAGCAGAACTTGGCAATATCACTGAAGAAGGGCAGAAACGATGGACCATTGAAAACGAGGAAGATGTAAAAATTGCAATGCGCGAAATTTATTCGGGAATCCTGTCGGTATTCTTTCCCGTTATTGAGAAATACACATCAAAGGAAAGTGTCTATGAGCTTGCCATTAAAGATCAAAAAGAGTCCCGCATTTTCTGGGGGGTCTATATGATCGGGCTAGATGCGCCGTCGTTTTAGCTGGAATCCTTCAGAAGGGTAACGATACCCGCATGGAGTTAATTCGAAAGAATGAAGAGATTCTTAGGGACATTGAAGACCTTCATCTAGATTGGTTTTTAGAATTTGCAGAACGATTTAAACGATAAATTTTAAAAAAGAAAGTTTCAATTTAACCCTATAATAAAAAATTGTTGATTACAGCCTTTAACAATTGAATGTAACTTATTTTGAATTAAGTTACATTCAAAATGTTTAACTAGTTAATTTTGTAGGAGGAGATGTGGTCGATGCTTAAAAGTATCTTTATCTACGCCTTATGGGCTGCATTTTTTTCAATGCCTTTTATCATCTTTAGTACTTACTCCGGCTTTATTATGGGTGGACCTGCAGGATTTATGGGATTACTAAATACCCTGTGCTATATCCTTTTATGGATTTTACTTAGTTATTTTTTGGGAAAAAAGCTTCTCAACCACTTTATCGTATTTGTTGTTGCTTACTGGGGCATACTGCTTCTCATATACTTACTTGCTACCACTGTTGAGGCATTTTCAAATAATTATTTCATTCTTGCTTCAATTTTTTTAATTAGCCCTTTCTATGGGTTAACCTCTATATTTCCAATTCCCGAATTCACTTTCGTATTTATTCCGATCTTTACTTTACTTTGTTCAATAAGCTATCTCTTGGGTAGAAGAAATAATCTTAAATTAACAAAAATCGATTTTCGAATGTAACTTAATAGCAATTAAGTTACATTCGAAGTACTTGATTTATCCGAATGCTAGTAACATAGGAAAAAGGAAAGTATTGAAAAATTTAAGCTATATAGCTGGTTAGCAACCAGCAGTGATCATTATGATTATTAAAATTGACGGCTATTTCAATCAAGCCTTATTGATCGGTAAAAAAAATTCCAAGCAGCAATTGAGGCAAATGTACCGATAAGCAGACCAATTAACTTTTGAGACTCGTGACTTTGCCAATGTGTTTTGCCGCCTTCATAACTTTGATCAAATTCCGTATTCAGAGGATATAGAAGTTGATTTTGTCTTGGATACGGATATCGGCAGGGTCTACTCTCCGAATTATTAAGTTTTAGGAACTATTTTTCAAGACTTTTCGTTAGATATGAATGTAGTTTATTACTAAGTAAGTTACATTCAAATTTCGAATCTCACTGAATTCATTCGATAACTAAGCAGCAAAAGTGTAGAAAAGGGGATGTAAGAATAGTCATGTGGCTAGAAACCGTGTATATTTTTCTTTACTATTTTAGCTTGATGTATTTGCCGTGGATATTGTTGATGATATCAGTTTACTTATTTGTTGTTGGTGTTGCTTTTGAGTCGTTACGTAGAATGATCATTGGATTTTTGGTGTTTCTGCCCAATTTGATTGCTCTTCTGTTCTTGGATATCGAACCTCTCTTGTATATCACTCTGCTCCTTCCTTTTTTTCAAGTGGTCCTTGCCATTAAGTAATATCGCCAAGAGAAGGTTAGAACGAGGGCTTAGGGAGACTCGGAGTTTTACTAATAGGAGATTTACGTGCAAGTTTACATATCGCAGCTTTTCGGAAGGCAAGAAGTTCAAGTAGGAGCTCCTTGCCTTTTAGTTTGGGAAAGTGTACTTTTACAAAGATTTTTATTCCCAAAATTATCTAGCTATTATTTTTAGTTCTGAGTATATTTAATTGTATAAGTTTCGATTTTAATTAAAAAGATAAAACATGAAAACAGCCTCAGTAATACCCAAAAGAAGTGAGTGAGTAAAGACTAGGATTCGAATGTACCTTATATGCAGTTACGTTACATTCAAATAACGAGAAAATCTTAATAAAAGGTGTTCAAGGAGATTGGATTCAAAAGACAAAATTATCGCCGAAGAAATACTGAAAAAATCCTTTATAGGCAGTCAACTTGATGGAGTAAAATTTGGCGTTGGTCCCGGAGCATTGCTTGTTTACTTCACCCATTATTCTAATCAACAACTTGATATGTTATGGGTAAACATTGAAGTAATGAAAATGACTTTACTTTCTAGCTCTGAGAAAGAAGATAGATTTCTCGGCAAAGAAATAAAAGAATTGAAGGATGATGAAGCTTTAAATTTATTAGTAGAAAATAAAAGAGGAACAGTAGTTAATATCCAAGTAGGAAGTGACTCCCCTCATCTCTTTATAGGGTTTGAATCCGGAAAAACACTCTGTATAAATGGCGACGATGACAATTATGAGTGTTGGTAAGCCGGTGATGGTTATGGATATACCGGAGAAAATTGGTTAGTGGTTGCAGTTCCAGGAAATGATCTAGCAATTTGGAATTCCAATGTAACTTAATGGTAAGGAAGTTACATTCAGATTCAATATAATTGGGTTTTATCAATCCCCATACTTTAATTATGCTTGATACTAATAGTGAGGAGAATACTATATGCGCGAGAAAAAAATCCGGGGGATTAAACGGAAGATTGAGGAAATGGTGAACCGGATCGAAGAAAATACGATGGCGTTTCCAACAGAATTCTACAACGGTTACTGGCATATGCACTTACCGGTTGGCCAAGATTTAATCAGCTCTGATAAAACACCATGGAAAGTCAAACAATTGTGCATTCTAAAGTTAGTGGATCGCGCAGCATATCTAAAAGGGGTATAGCCACATTATGAAGAAAAATATCGTGTGGGTGTTTTAATTACCTTGCCTAGTTTATGGAATTCGCAAATTATCATCTTCAAAGGGGAAGATGATGTTAAAGATTTCTTTATCAGGGATAGCGATTATTATAAATGGATTCCTCTTTCAGATAACAGATCTATTCAAACTGACTGGAAGTTAGTCATTCCTGACGATTTTGTCATATCTGGTTTTAAAGAAGTTATTGATGATGAAGATGGTTATTATGAAAGTGAAATTTGGTTTATAGGGGAAATTAAATAGAAGTTAACGGTACTTCAAGAGAAAGTGAATTTGTCAGAAAAAAAAGATTCAAAAGGCCATTGGATCAAGCTTTAAAGTTGGCATATTACCTACAATGTAAAGTAGAAAAAATTACATAACACATAAAATCATCTTATTAAACCAGAAATTCAGTAATGTCGGTTTTTCTGGTTTTATAAGTACTATCAACGCTAAAATTTAAAAGATTCTAGAAATAAAAAAACACTGATTTATTGACGATATTCAAGGGAGTGAAGGAAGTTGTCGTATTATTTTGTATTGATTTTAACGTTTACTGCTACCATCTTATGGTCCTACTATTTCTGGAAAATGATTAGGCGAAAGGGGAAGAAGAAATTCGCTTTTCACATCGTTTTTTTCAGGTACGTTATTCCAGCTCTATTGTTATTCATTTTTGGCATCACATTCATTTCTTACGCAATAGACTTGCCAGCCGTTATTGCGAAAGAACCTAACCGCTATGAAGGAACTTGCGAAATTGTTATGGAAGAACTCCATGAAGATGTCTTTACGGTTGAAGCGGTATTTGATGATACATGGGCAGAGTATGAGCATGACGAGTTTCCGAAGATCAGAAAGGGCGAATATTACTGCAAAGTGGACTATTATCCAGGTTCGAGCATCGGTACGGGACTTCAGCTTTACTTAGGACAGGATGGAGCAGTAGTTCCCACCAAATAGTCCTGCGTGCGACTACTTTAAAGGACATATGGTATACAAGCTAGTAGAAGGGACGCTTTCTTTTCTGAACCATACATACTCGCGAAATATCAAGTTATGGCCGAGTGAGAATGAATCTGATCCAACTTTATTAGTATCGGAAGAGAAAAAGCGATAGGCAGCTAAAACTTAAGTTCAGTTTAGTTACATTCAAAACTATAAAATTTCATCAAGGAGAGTGTAGGAAATGACGAAAAAAAAGAAGCAAAAGAAAAAAGACAAAGAGATACATTACGATTTCGATCCATATTTTTCAAAAAAAGCAAAAATGGAAATCAAAATCGATGAAGTTGGCGTTTCATTTGTCGGAAATTCGGAAGGATACCTTTCACTGTCCAGGTTCTTTAGCTATTTAGCAGAGGTCCATACGTCGATTCGAGAGGAATCTCCTCAACCAGAAGGAACAAATACGGTACAAGGATATGGAGCTTACCATTTCAAAGACTACGTGATGGAAGAAAAAATTCAGCAAGGAGATTACATCTTTAACCCTGGACCCATTAGCAAATTAAAACCTAAGAACCATGAGCAAGATGTGTTATTTTGGTTATCAGATGTAACGGGTCCTGCTTTTTGGCAAGAAGATGACGAAAAGAAAGAAAAATAATATGCTTTAAAATCAATTGAAAACGATGAGATCTGAATGTAACTGTTCCATTCACAAGGCCAGTAAATTCTAAAGAGATGATAATCGTCTTACTAAAATTCTCCCTATTTTGTAACTAAGTGCATACTTATTCTGTCTCAATAGACAAAGGGGGAATCAAGGATGAAATATTATGTTATCTATCTGCTTTTATGTTTGACGATAGTAAGTGGCTGTTCATCAAATGCCCAAGATGCAAGTGATGTATCGACTGAAGAAGTTTCTTATGTAGCGTTTTTAAATATAGATGGGAATAATTATTTCTCTTACGACCTTGCTGAAAAAGGGGAGTATACCATCGCAGAGGAATTTGGAGAAGTGCAGAAAAAAATTGAGGGAGACGTCATACCAAATGAAAATTTGACCTCGAATTACTTGCTAGAAGGAACTAAAATTTTTTCAGTAAAAGAAAATCCTGAAATTTTTTTAGCTAAAGTTCAGGATGAATACGAAATTTATAAAAAGATGCCTTAATTAATTTTTGTTGATTGTGAATGTTACTTAAGTCTAATTAAGTTACATTCACAATCAGTACTCTTCACTTAAAAATTCCTCGATGGTTTCCTTTAATTCCTTTTTTATTTCTTTAAGGGATTCATCCACAAGGTCTCCAATAATTTTACTCCCAGGTATGTTTTTCGAAACAGACAAGCCAAATATGATTCGCGCACAATTCCATATCGTAATAACATGCAAGTTAATCCGTTCGCCATCTGGATCAATTTTATCTGCTATTCCGATGCAAATAGTAGAGCAGTAGCCTGGCTGGAAATGATTTGAACCATCAATATCAAACTCAGCGTAAAACTCAAGGTTTCTACTTTCAAAGATGGATGTGTCCTCCCTTACTAGATTTTCCCTTTGTATCCTTAAGGCCGATTCCATCTCTTGAATCTTTGTCTTTAGCTCTTGGGTAAAATCCTTCATTCTCCATGATTTTGTTCGTCAACAGCGCTGTTACTTCCATTTGCCAGTTTGATTAAGTTCATTCCCCTTTTGATAAAGCGAATCACGTAATCGCAAATTGACCAAAAGACCTACGGCAAACACATAGCGTGCATGTCACTTTAGTTGATTGAAATTTTAGCAAGGTAAACTTCATCATAAGCGTTGTGTTGAATCATTAAGGCTTTTCGGCGAATGCCTTCAGATTCATAGCCATTCTTTTGTAAAAAAGTTAAGGCGGGTGAATTTGTTTCCAACACAGAAACTTCTAGACGACTTATGCTTTGTGCCGCTGCCCAAGCCTCTGCTTTTTTCAGAAGTAAAGATCCGATTCCTTTGTGTTGAGAATTATTTTGAACGCCTATTCGCAAACTAGCACGATGGCTGGCTCGATGAGCTTTATATCCTTCAATCATTAAGTAACCGACGTGCTGCCCATTTAAAATTGCCAAAAGGATGAGCGAATGCCCACTTTGATTCCATTCAATGATTTGTTTTCTTGTTTTTTGTGTAGACAATAATCGTTCTCCATGTCCGTATAGAAAGAAATCTGATTCGCCTTCAATTTTTTTCTGCATGTTTGAAAGGGAATTTGCATCACCATGTCCTGCAGGACGAATTAATAAGATGTTTTCATTAGTTTTAGTATTGTCTTTATCGTTCGTCGGTTCTATTCGAACGAAGACAACGTAGCGTTTAGGTTCAACATGCTTAACGGCGTATCCTGCAGCTGTCCAAGCTAGGTAATGCTTGGCTGGTGCTTTGGTTTTTTTCCACCAACTGTAACTCAAATAAGCAACATTCGGAAGGCTTTGGCCCATGATTTTTTCGATTTCTGTAAATTGTAAAGTAATGGTTGGATTTGTCGTTGCTGAGAAATAATTTGCTAACGGGATATATTTCTTTTCAATTTTCATGTTCATGTGTGTATTTCCTCCTTGCCGGTACTCCGGAATTCTTGGTAAAAACGAAACAGCACAAGCAACTTGAAACTTGTGCCCGTGCTGATTGAATATAAATAGGGTGAGGCCAACACATTTTATTTAAATGCGACATTATGTTGGACTTGATCTTGGTTTGTCCAAACAACTTTTGTTCTTGCTAATAGAACGCAGAAAGATGAGAAATAGATTGCTTTTTTGAAAATTAGCGAGAATTTTCATGTTTATTCTATAAGAAGAGACAACTAGTTTACCCCTCGTTGTTTGGCTTATTTAAAGGAAGTCTTTAAAAAGTAGATATAAAAAAATCAATTTATTTTGTGGAAAAGTAATCTAAAGACAAACCCGTTGCGTTATGCCTGTATAACGAAAAATAAAAAAGAAAAAAAGGGAGCGATTTTAGATGAAATTAAACAAAGTACTTTTAGCCGTACCACTTAGCCTAGCCTTACTGGTACCAACGGCGGCACTTGCCGACAGCCACGGAGGACATTCTACAGCGAGCGAAGCATCCATGGAAATGGCAACAGCAACACCAGCTGCGGAATTACGCATTGCACTCGACACGACATTAACGGAGCATGCGTTCCTCGCAATCGAAGCGATGCGTAAAGGCGTCGACGGCGCAGAAGATTTTGACCAAGCAGCAGGCGCACTTTTAGCGAACGCCGATGACTTGTCTGCAGCAGTTGGTTCAGTTTACGGCGACGAAGGCGCTGCGCAATTTGACGAAGTATGGAAATCACATATCGGCTATTTCGTGGATTACGTGACAGCAACCGCTGAAGACAACCAAGAAGGCAAAGACCAAGCATTAGCAGAACTGGAAAAATACAAAGTGGAACAATCTGAGTTCTTTGATACGGCAACGGGTGGCTTACTGCCAGCGGCAGCTGTTCAAGAAGGATTGGACATGCACGTAGATCAGTTGATCAACGCGTTTGACGCATACGTTGCCGGCGATTTCGAAAAAGCATACTCATTAGAGCGTGAAGGGATTCAACACATGAGCATGTTCGCAGAAAGCTTGTCTGTCGCGATCACAACTCAGTTCCCAGACAAATTCGATAACACAAGTGCTGATACACCAGCGATTGACTTGCGTGCAACATTGAACCAAACGTTCACAGAACACGCTGGACTTGCGGTGATGGCAATGCAAGACGGTGCCGATGGCGCGGAAAGCTTTGACCAAGCAGCAGGCGCGTTACTAGCGAACGCCGATGACTTATCTGCAGCAGTTGGTTCAGTATACGGCGAAGAAGCCGGTGCTCAATTTGAAGAAACATGGAAGTCACACATTGGCTACTTTGTGGATTACGTAACAGCAACAGGTGAAGGCAACAAAGAAGGCCAAGAACAAGCACGTGCTGAACTGGATCAATACATTGTCGACCAAGCAGCATTCTTAGATGCAGCAACAGAAGGTCGCGTACCAGCAGATGCACTTGAAGAAGGCTTAACAGCACACGTTGGACAACTGCTAGGCGCATTTGATTCGTATGTAGCAGGCGACTTTGACGCTGCTTACAGCTCGATTCGCGAAGCTTATGCACATATGCAAATGCCAGCAGCAGGTTTATCTGCCGCGATTGTTGATCAATTCCCAGATCAATTTAGCGCAACAGAAATGCCATCTGAAATGCCAAAAACAGGCATGGGCGGCATGGCTGACCAAGGGTCATTCCCATTCTTATGGGTTCTTGCAGGCTTGATGTTAGCTGCATTGACCACAGTTGTAGCGGTTCGTACACGTAAACAGTAAATGAGTGTTTTCAGACAGAAGCTAGCCTGAGGGCTAGCTTTTTTTCATAGAAAATTTAATTGGAGTAATGAAATGTCATTGATTACAATACCCACAAACCCACTATCCAACTGTCTTAAAAACGGACTCAAAGATAGAGTTTTACAGAACACAAAGGAGGGATTCGTTTATGGAATGTGATTTTTTACTGTCGTACATCAATGGATCTCAACTGATGAAAAAGGAATACGCTGAGGTAGTTGAACACCACTTAGCTATATGTTTAACATGTCAGGAATTGTTTGAAATAATGGGAGACTTTCCTTCCATAGAAGAGGAAGGTTCATTTTCTATTGAAATGAAAGCCAGAATTTTAACCAAAGTCTTTGATGAGGAATTCCCCATGCTATAAGAAAGTGCAGGTTGTTCAATGAATGATTTCAATTAACCAAACGTTACTTCCAGTCATTGAGTGAGGATGAAATTCTCATATTAACACTTTGCAGTCTACAACCTCTAAATATTTAGAACTCAAATCATTAGTGAGGACATCATAAAATTTTTTTGCATCTCAACCATTATTGGCAGAAGCGAGAGTTGAAAAAAATTTAATCTTTCTTTGTAGGTAGAGCTACTTGTATGGGTATACAGTGATTTTTTATCAGGAGCTAGCTATCTGTAATAAGGATGAGTATAGTTAATATAAAGAAAACCGTATTTCGATACAGACATTTCAAGAAAAGCCAAGAGGATGCTAAATTGCTGATGATTTTAACTTTTTTATTTAGAAATAATATTTTGATGTGTTGGGAATCTGGTTGACGATATAACAGAGATAGAGAGCATAACCAATTTGTCACTTTAGGGAGAAATGCAGAATGATGTTGAAGTACTACACAAAACGCTACGAGGTAATCATGCAGGGTACTTATCCGGAAAATCGAAAGAAAATAATGTTAGCCACCCTTGCGAATGATATAGAGAAGGCTTATGCAATTCCGATGCAAAGAAATCCAGCTTGGGAACAGAATAATGAAGAGATATTCTCACTTTATTCTCAAGTTGCTGCTAGGAAAGACATGTAGAAAAAGGGCGCTACAACCACTAAATAAGAACGTCAAAAAACTGAACTCAGCGCATTAACCGAGAGAGGAGTGCGTGACCTATCGATAGCTATCAAAACTTATCTTTATAGGCTTAGAGCACTTTTAGAATTACTATTAATTTCCTAATAAAATGCATTTTACATATCGTAGCTTATCAAAAGGCAAGAGGTTCAAGTGTGAACTCTTGTCTTTTAGTTTGAAAAAGTGTACTTTTACGAATGATTTTCTTCGTAGAATCAGCTAGCTTTTGCATCTTTCCATTGGTATATTAAGGAAATGAAGAAAAAGAACTATTAGGTGTGAAAAACGGGAGGGGTTATTTTGAGTCAGACATTAACCAAAGAGGTCATTTATACAACTTCCTCTCAGCTAGGAGAGTCAGTGGAAATCGTTGACGCAGACTGGAAAGACAAGTACGGATTGGCTGTGATTCTTCGAAGGCATAAGAAAACCTTCGTTCAATTGAACGGTGTAGAAATAACAGTAAGCTTTACAGCGTATAAATTATCGATGATTCGTTGGATTGATGATAACCACTTTCTGGCAGCTACCTACGAAAGTGACAAAAAGAATATGTTTATTGTAGATCTTTCTGGACAACTTCTTCATTCCTTTAATGGCGGTGAGGCATTTGAAGAGATAGTCGTTGGAAAAGAAGGAATCTGGGTCAGCTATTTTGATGAAGGAGTTTTTGGTAATGGAATCTCTACCGAGGGACTCGTACTTTTCGATATGACCGGTAACATCCTCTTACGATACCATTCCGATTTATTGAATCCCAATGCAATAGCTGACTGTTATGCTCTTTGCAAAGGGGGAGGAACGTCTGTCTGGATTTTTCCTTATACTGATTTTCCTTTGATTGAAATAAACTCAAAAGAGCGAATGAGCCTCACTTATCCGGTTCCTGAATTACTGCATGGCGCAAAAGCTTTATGCATCAGAGGAAAGTATGCTTACTTTTTTGATTCCTATAATTCCAATGAAAAGATGTATCAATTGAAAATTGGCACACAGAAACCATTGCTTTTGGGAACCGTTCAAGGAGTCCTGAGAGGTCTGGGTCCGTCAGAAACTAACCACTTTATTTCCATTTCTAATAATCAGGAAGTCGCACTTTATCAAGTGATTAATGGAGATGAATACCAGTATATTTGAAACTACGGTTTTTAGATCTGAATGTAACTTAATGTGAAGTATATTACATTCACATCAAAGGCAACCCTCTAAAATCCACATCGAATGACTTCAAAATTTTAGGATGCATTCGAGAGATCCCTCAATTAGAAAGGTGGTTATTTATTGGGAAACTGGATCTCTTTTTCTCATAAAGAGTATGACCAAACTTGGGACAGGATCTATAGAGATTTTAAATTTAAACCAAGTATTTCTACTTTCCCTTCATTTCAGGTACCGAATCCTTTTATAACTTATGATATTTCCGAGTATTTCAGGAATCCGGCAGATTTAGATGCTTACGATAATCTGGAAGAAAAAGCATTAGATGCATTCAAAGAGATCACAACAATTGACGAATATATACTGGCCCTCGATTGGCAGCACGAGTATTATTGGGTAAATTCACGCTTAGAATTCGAAAAAGATGAATTCGAAGAATGGACAGTTCCACTCTTTCCAAATGGGGTTTATTATTTCTTTATCCAAAAAGATTTTAAATGGGGCTATTTAGGACATCCTTAGGAAAAAGTATAACTATATTTGGAGAAGAATTAATTAATGCTTTTGATAGAAACAAGCCAAGTATGTTTGGTAAGGTTTTATATTAATGTTAAGTCTTTTTTTTTTTTTTTGAGAAAATCAAGACTATTACTTAATAAAACCTTCTATGTAAGAATTGAGTTTTTAGACAAACTTGTTACTATATCATCTATTCAAAAAAGTTAATATCTGTTCAGTTTATATATCATGACTTGATCGGAGACACAAACGAAGACTGGGTGCATATAATCTTGCATCCAGTCTTTCTATAGTCATGGAGAAAATTTTGTTTTGTACGAGACCTATACTAGGGTGAACTACACAATAAATTTCGTGAACCAAGCAATGTACCTTGCCCCAGGTAAAAAGAATAACTGAGCAAGTATCGCTATAAGGGTATCTAAAACCTTAACTTCCAAATACAGCTTATTACGTTTTATTAAATTTATGTAATATTTGTTAAATACCATTGACGATGATGGATGCATTCGGTAAAGTTTAATGGAATGGTAGAAAAAAATGTAAATTATGATAATTAATTGTTATTAATTTACAATTTTTTTAACGAAATCAAAGGAGGACGACATGACGATGGATAAAAGTTTATGGGGGAAATCAGCAAAGGCGTTATTATCTGTGGGGATGGCTGCAATGCTGTGGGTACCGAGTTCACAAACAACGGTTCAAGCAGCTGCCCTAGCAAGCGATCTGTTTATTTCGGAATACATTGAAGGTAGTAGCTTGAATAAAGCAATCGAAATTTACAACGGAACAGGAGCTTCAATTGACTTGAGCCCTTATTCAGTAGCGTTGTATGCAAACGGCAGCACATCCGCGCAAAGTGAGATGACGCTTTCCGGTACTGTTGCCAGCGGTGATACAGTAGTCCTTTATCATGGCAGCGCAGATTCGGCGATTCAAAGCAAAGGGGATTTACAAAACAACAGCGTGATCAATTTTAATGGTGATGATGTAGTAGTACTAGAAAAAGGCGGAACACCAATTGATTCGATTGGCCAAGTGGGGTCAAACGCTGAATTTGCGAAAGATGTCACACTGGTCCGTAATCCAGATATACAAGCAGGCGACAGCATCGTAAATGATGCATTCGATCCTTCGACTGAATGGATTACGTATCCAACGAATACATTTGAGTACTTAGGAAGCCATACGATGAATGGAAATGAAGAAACTCCAACCCCAACTCCACCTGCTTATTATGAAACTGCAGATGGTTTGCAAGGAGTGGCGTTAAAATCTGAACTTCATGAAATCATCGATGATCATCAACAACTTAGCTATTCACAAGTGTGGGACGCGTTAAAAATAACGGACGAAGACCCAAATAACTCGAACAATGTCCTGTTATTATATACAGGAGAGTCGCGTTCAAAATCGTTGAATGGCGGGAATGTGGGTGACTGGAATCGCGAGCATACGTGGGCGAAGTCTCACGGCAGTTTTGGGACAGCGATGGGAGCAGGGACGGATATCCACCATTTGCGCCCGACTGATGTACAAGTGAATGGGCTACGCGGCAACTTAGACTTTAATTACGGTGGCACTGCAGTGAGCGGTTGCGATGGTTGCTTGCGCACAGCTAATTCATGGGAACCACCGGATGAAGTAAAAGGCGACGTTGCCCGTATGCTTTTTTACATGGCAGTCCGCTATGAGTCAGATGACGCGGTGGACTTGGAACTGAACGACCAGGTGAATAATGGTTCAACGCCTTACCACGGTAAGATTTCTGTTTTGCTGGAGTGGCATGCACAGGATCCTGTCAGCACTTGGGAAGAGCAGCGCAACGAAAAGATCGAAGACATTCAAGGCAACCGAAATCCTTTTATTGACCATCCAGAATGGGCCGAATCGATTTGGTAATTATTTTTCATGCTTTGTTTGTATGGTAGATTAATAGGTTTTAATCTTATACCTAGTTTATGCAAAATCGATTATTAAGAAAGCAGAAGCTCAAATAGGAGCTTCTGCTTTTTTGTTTGAATAACTATCATTTCATGAATAATTTTATTTCCAAAATTATCTATCTATTGGTTTATTTCTTGAGTATATTTAATGTATATTAACTTTTTTCTTTATATTTTTATGAAAACATCCTAAGTGGTTTAAAGAAGGAATTAGGAATAGGCTCTCAAAAATCGCTTTGGATTTAAATTGAATAAAGAGGATAAAACTTATCCTATAAGAGGAGTTGAAAGATTGTTGAAAAGAATACTAGCAGTTATCGTTAGCGCAAGTATATTAGCATTAGCTGTTTCTGTGTTAAATTATGTCCCACAAAATCAGAGAGAATCTGATGTGTATTATTTAGGTATCGTCGTATATTTCCTTTCAACTATATGGGTTTATTTACTGTTCTACTTGGTAATTGGTGTTCCTTCCTCTTGGGTAATAGACAACTACAGACAACAATATAAAGAAAAGACTAATGTCTATCAATATTTTATTGGGGTAGCCCTTTATTCTCTTGTAGGCTTATTTTTTGGAACAGCTTATTACTTTATATTGGGTTCTAAGCAAGCTTATTTGTATAACTTTATTGAAACACTAGGATTTTGGGCCATTGCGTTATTTTTGTACTTTCAAGCTTTATGGGTTCTTGAAAGAGGCTATTTAGCAAAATACGTTAAAGGGTGAATAATCGTCTATATGATTCGCGTGTAGCAATTGTTAGAAAATATCTAGCCAATTTAAAAACGGACGACGAAAAATAACTATTTTCGTCGTCCGTTTTATATTTAGTTATTTACTTGCACAGTATCGGTTTTTAAAACCGGACTTTTCATGAAGTTCCCGTCTTTTCTGAAATTCCCCATGACTTCCATCGTTTCGCTAATGCTAACGAATGCTTGCGGATCAACTTTTTTGATCAATGGTCGTACAAATGCCAATTCATGACGGCTAATAACACTATAAAGAACTTTTACTTTAGCCGCTGAATAAGCGCCTTCGCCATCTACTACTGTGATTCCTCTGTCTAGGTTATCAAGCAATGCTTTTTTGACGGCATCTCCTTGATTTGTCACAACCATCAAGCTCAGTTTGATATGACGCGTGTGAACACGGTCAACTACCAGTCCGGTGATATAGATGGAAGCCATCGTATACATTGCCAACTCCCATGAAAAGATAAAACCAGATACAAAGACCACTGCGCTGTTTAAACTAAAAACAAGCGCTCCCAGTGGAATATCTCGTTTGATTGACAACAAAAGGCCGATGACGTCAAATCCGCCAGTCGAACTATAATACCGAATAATGATTCCAACTGCTATTCCTGAAATGACGCCACCGAAGACTGAAGAAAGCAGTGCATCTTCTGTGATTTTAACGACAGGAATATAAAGCATGGAAACGGATGTGACCACTACAGAAAACAAACTGTTGGCGATGAAGGTCTTGCCGAGCTTCATCCAACCTACTACAAGAATTGGAACATTCAAGATAATCATCCAAAGTCCAGCATTCAGCGGTGTTACCAACCCGAACATCATCGCAATACCTGTTACGCCACCCGCTAGTATTTCATGTGGCAATAAAAACATATTAGCTGCAAATCCAAGAACAATTGAAGAAACAAAAATAAGTAATAATCTCATCCATTTATTCATAACCAAACTCCAATCTTAAGGGTAGCCTAAGCCTTATCCATTCTATTTTTTATCCCACAAAAAAAGGGCGTGCATCTGCACGTCACCTTAAGTCTATTTATCATAATGGACTTTTTTAATGTTAATCAAAACTACGACCACGTGAATAAATTGCTCTTTTTATAGCGATACAATATTTCATATTATAGTGGCTTAAGGCGGAAGAATGCAAGCTTTGTAGTTTAGTTCTTATAATTTTTAACACAGCAAAGGCTTCAAATAGATTTTCTATTAGATTTGAATATAACTTAACAGCATAAGACTCTAAACCTAGGACTTCATAGAATGCAGTTTTACGATATAATGTTTGTCCATAAAAGATAATTATACTGGAGTATATAGTGTAGGTTAGGAGTGGGGAAATGAAGAAACATATATTGTTGTATGGAGGAATATTGATTATAACTTTATCATTTCTAGGGCTATATAATTTATTAGCACCAAGAGTTGGCCCTATTGGGAATGGTCCACCCACAACTTTCATTTGGTTTATCTTTTCTATTCCAATATTGATTGGATTAGCTTTAACAGCGACATCTATAGTTAAATTTCGAAATGAAAAAAATACCAGAAACTAATAAACACTCTTCAAGATTCACTTTTTAACTTGAAAAAGTTATCAAGCTGCCTATAGGATCTTTAATCAAATAGCCTTCAAAGGATGGAATCATAATGGATAAATGCGAGTACAAGAAATTCTATGAGACAGTTGGGAATTTAAACGGTTGGGACTTTAGCAAATTACAAGTTCTAAGTGACGAACCAAAATGGGACTTTTATGATGAAGTAAAAAGAAGGGCTCAAACAACTGATATCCTTTTAGATATTGGTACAGGTGGTGGAGAAAAAATTCTAACCATTGCGCCATCGTTGGAATTTACAGTTGGAATTGATTTATCGCATGCGATGATTCAAGTAGCAAAAGAAAATCTAAAAAAATCTAACTTACCGAACGTGCGGTTTTTGCATATGTCTTCAGACAAAATCGAATTTCCTGCTAACTTTTTTGATGTTGTATCAAGTCGCCATGCACCATTTAATGCAAAGGAAGTTGCACGCGTTTTAAAGACAGACGGGTTGTTTTTAACTCAACAAGTTAGTGAAGCTGACAAATTGAATATCAAAACTGCTTTCAAACGAGGGCAATCCTTTAGTGAAAAGGATGGTGTTTCAAAAGAAAGGTATGTATGGGAATTAAAAAAAGCGGGGTTTTCCAACGTACAATCTTTTGAAAATAACGTCAGTGAATATTATCAAAGAACTGAAGATTTGATTTTTCTCTTGCAGCATACGCCGATTATTCCGAATTTCGGTATGGAGCCAGAGGACTACTCTCGTTTAACTGCTTTTATCGAAAGCAATCGAACAGAAAAAGGAATCTGCACAAACTCGAAGCGATTTTTAATTATAGCCAAAAAATAGAGTTTTGTTATAAAAGATGGGCCAACTCAGTAAAATAGAGAATGGCGGGTTTGTTAAAACCTCCCACACTCTTTTTTCGGAATATTGTATCATTTCTTCACTTTTTCATCACATACCCCTTCTTTTATGATAAACGCGAAAAAGAGCTTATGGAAAAATATATGTCAGAGGGAGCTGAAGGAGAATGGGGAAAAATCAAGGTTCCTATTCGTTTCGTAACTTAGCGTCTCGCCCCTTTTGGGGATGGCTTTAGTGGCGTTGATTGATGAAGCGGTTTTTCATCAAATTTTAGGATGGAATCATTTTTATGACAAATCAACCACTGCCGTTGGCTTGTTTTCAGATGGCTTATTTCATACATTCAGCTGGTTTGCGACAGTGGCTTCGTTGTTTCTATTGGCAGACTTTAAGAGAAGAAATTTTTTTTGGTTAAAGAGATGGATTAGCGGTATGTTTCTCGGAGGAGGATTATTCCAGCTTTTCGATGGACTTGTTCAAGACAAACTTCTTGAACAAGTCAAAATCGCATAATATCAATATTCTCCCGTACGATATTGTTTGGAATGTCACTGCAGTTATCATACTAATTAATGGGGTTTTGCTTTACATGCAAACTCAAAAAAGTATAAGTACGGCAAAAGAAGGGAAATAGGTGAGCATGCATTCACATGTTCAAGCAGCAGGGACAAGTTTAGAGAGAATCGTGACATTGTTGTTAAACGCAATGATTTTTCTCTATCTACTTGCTGCAATTAGTACAAATCGGAAATAGAAGAAATGGCCAGTTCATCGATTTGTTTTTTGGATTGTAGGCGTTTTTAGTGTAGGAATAGCAATGGTCGGACTATTGGCGGAATTTGCTCATATCAATTTTAAAGGACAAATGACTACACATCTGCTTTTCAGGAATGTTGGCACCGCTCCTCCTTTTGCTCGCTGCGTCAATGGCATTATTATTGGGCACATTAAAAGTATCTACTGCGAGAAAGCTTACACGTGTCTTAAAAAGTCGTCTGCTGCAATTTTTCACCAACCCTGTGACGGCTAATGTTCTTAATATAGGTGGCCTTTATATTCTGTATACGACTGATTTGTATATGCTGATGCACCAATCGCTTGTTCTTTATGGACTGATTCATTTGCATGTATTTCTGGCGGGGTACTTATTTACGTTGTCCATTATTTATGTTGACGTTACACCACATAGTTACAGCTATATGTATCGAGCCATTGTATTGATCTTAGCTTTAGCTGGACATAAGATTTTATCCAAGTATATATACGCAAATCCTCCAAAAGGCGTTCCGAGAGCGGATGCAGAAGCAGGCAGTATGCTGATGTATTATGGGGGAGACCTCATTGAACTCGCTATTATTATTTTCTTTTGTTACCAATGGTATAAATCAACTGCACCACGTTTCACAAATCCTTTATACAAAACTTAAATAGAGTTGGAAACCAGCAACAAATGCGCAGAAAAAAGAGGCTCTCAATAAAGAGCCTCTCAGAATGTAGACAAAGTTTCATTAAGGTGAATAGCTGTGTATAACCTCCAAGCGGGCTAGCCACTTCGCTTTCCATGGGCTCAGCTTCAGCCTCCTCGTCACTCGCGTTCCTGCGGGGTCTTCAGCTTTCGCTGTCCCATAGGAGTCTTCGTGGCCAGCCCGCTTGGAATCTTCTTGCTTATATCCAAGTGAGTTATCTTAGTCTACTTTTTACCAATAAAAACGTTTCGAAGTCTTTTTAACTAGTCACTCAAGGATCTGGAGCATCGAACGGCGACTCCTGCGGAAAAACGGAGTGATGAGACCCCGCAGGAGCTTGCGACGAGAAGGCTCAGCGCTTCGTCCGCGGAAAGCGTCCGTTTGGTGCGGAGGATCCCATATAAATACGAAACAATAAATTACTATTTTATTGTCTACAAGCTGAGCTCTCATTAAAGAGCCTCTTTTTTTCTGTGTGGAGATAGTGTTTATAAACCACGGAATTGCATTCTATTTAACTTAGTTCTACTTTAACTATTTTCTTTAAATAAACTAGGCAAAGTTTCGCGTAAACGTATTGCTGCGATTATTCCAGCACTCAAAGGCAAGATAGCCACTAACCCGATAGCCCAACCAACATTCAGTAAATCCGTTAATATGCCTGCAAATAATGCCCCAAAAGCATATCCACTATCTCTCCAAAAACGATAAACCCCCATTGAAGAAGCTCTCCATGACGGATCTGCGATATCGCTTATAGAAGCTTGCAATGTTGGATAAACCATCGCAGTCCCAACACCTAACAAGATAGCTGCCACAATCCACGTACTGTATTCATTCACGAGCAAAATCATCCATAGTGAAATGGCTTGTAACCACATGCCACCAACAATCAACTTTTTTCTGCCAATTTTATCGCTAAGAAAACCTGTGAAGAGTTGGAAAAAGCCCCAGGAAGCCGGATAAATAGCAACCAGCAATCCGATTTGCGATAAGCTGAGCCCAACGCTTGCAAAAAATATCGGAAACAGTCCCCAAGCCATACCATCTTTCAGATTTGTGCTTAGTCCTGAAAATGTGAGGATAGATAAATTTTTATTTTTATAAGTTGTATTTTTAAAAATATCTGCCGCTGAAAGTGTCGTATTTTTAGTAGACTTGCTAGCTTGTAATTTAATGTGTGCTTGCGTATCTTTTACAATTAGTGACAAAGCAAATCCAATTACGACAATGACAATTCCGATATAAAAAGGTTCTGGTCGGTTTGAATAACTCGAAGCAACAAATCCTGAAACAGCTGCCATTACCGCTACTCCCGTATACCCTGCAAATTCATTAAACCCAACAGCGAACCCTCGTTGAGTAGGTTTTGCTAAATCAATTTTCATGTTCACGGTCATAGACCACGTAAGTCCCTGATTAATACCTAAGAAAATATTAGCGACAACAATCATCCACCATGAGCTTGCGAATATCACGAGTAAAGGGACGAGTAAACCAACACTCCAACCAACAAGCAATACTTTTTTTCTTCCAAACCGATCAGCGATGGCTCCTGCAAAATAGTTCACAATGGCTTTTGAGAATCCAAAACTAATGATGAAAGATAATGCCGCGCTTGTGGAGACTAAGCCGAAATCTTCTTCACCGATAATTGGGAGGATGGTTCTTTCTAAGCCAACCATAGACCCCACAAAAAAGTTTGTTACAACCAAAAGAATGAAATTCAGTAAATTTTCTTTGATGCCAATTTGTACATTTTTCATAATTTCCACCTTCAACAAAAGGTTTTTCTTTTGTTATTTTCATTAATCCTCTATTTTTACTGTTCACTTTGCGGTTGAGTATTAAGTGTATCAATAATACAGGAGCGAATCGATTAGCAAAACTGAGGCAATGACAGGAATATTAAATAAATAGGTGACCCATGCACTTTCAATATTCAAATACTTGTACTCATAAAAAATTTTAAAGAACACTAAGATTACCCAAGAAGCGAGTGTTGCCCGCTTTATCAAGAATATCAATTCAATAGCAAAGGTATTGTTGAAAACCAGTATAAACATAGCAAAAGAGTAAACAAACGGATACATTAATAGCAATAGACCTAAAAGGTTAATCGTACGAAGAATTGAGACAGCCCAATTGATGCGAGAGTAGGGAGTTTCTTTTAGTGTTTTCAGTTTCAACATTTTTCTTATGACAAACTCCACCAAAACATGCAACACAATATAAATGTACAAGTAAATAAAAATACTAACAGCAAAATAAACATCGTAGTCTGTCACACAAAGTCACGTCTCCTTGTTAAGCAAATATGGTGTGGGTAAATAATCTTATTAAACAATTGAAGCAAACGGCTATGAATAAGTAAAGGAGGAATTCCTAAATTTACTAGTTTGTTTTTTTAGTAGGAGAAAAAAGAAAGGGATTCATCACATCCTTTATCCTCTAATAAACTAATGCGTTTTTCCAACCTTTTGTAAAAAATGTTGAAATAGAGAAAATCTAAAAAATTTAAAAATTTTGTAAAAGAGGCAATATGTAAAGCCTCTATTCTTTCTTTTGTTTTTAAAATAATTGGGGCAAGGGTTTAATGACTAGAACTTATTTCGAATTTCAATTTCCAAATATTGTTGACAGATCATTATACTGACAATAAAATACTATCAATAGAAATATTGAGAATCATAATGTTCAATTTGTTAAATGACAAGAAAATAGTCCGGAAGTGAGGAAGGTAGATGATTGAAACATCTTTTATTAACATTGGCGACGTTATTGCTAGCGTATTTATTTTCGGAATTATTCTTATCATAGTAGCAGTTTTATATAAACTTATTAAAAAGACTTTTAAACAACTTGATAAGGAATCAATTGAAAAGCTGACATTAGAGCAAGAAAACTCAATTTTACAAAGTCAAATTGGTGAGCTAAATGAACGTCTAATCGCTTTGGAGGAAAAAGTAAAAGAACTGGATTAAAATTTTTTACGACCTGCTATGGGTGTTTTTTTGAATGTTTAAAAAAACGGTTTGGATGATCATCAATAAAGATTTTAGCAGAAGAGTAAAGAGGTGGTATGAAGATAATTTGTCATCAGCATTTCTATCAGAAGACCTGGTAATGCTAGAAAGTACCTTCTGCGATTTTAGTATGCTAATAGCTGATAGCTGCACTTATATTATTGCCAGTAAAGACATTCCAACGATTTAAAGTCAGTTAATGAGAAACAATTTCTTCAAGAGCTATCCGCAGTATTTATATCTACTGCCTGTATTGAAAAGTTATCTAGACCCATACATTGAACTGAAACGGATTAAAGCTACGAGAGAGTTATTGATAACGAACATATGGCAATAGATATGAAATGGGGGAGTTTCTAATAAAGTATCAACCATTCGAATTTACAAACGAACTACGAGAAAAAATTACAATCACTGAATCAAAGTTAAAGCAGCTTCGGAGAATAATTTTTAAAGATTATCATATTCTTTTTTCAAGAAAAGATATTGAATTTGATGTATTTTTTGAGAGAGAAGGACTTGATTTGTTTACACCTCCCTATCACTCAGCCTTATCGGTAGGAATTGTTGGTAATGATGATGAAATGGTTCATACGCTCTGGATTTGGGAGTGTGAACGGTCTTTTTTAGGACTACCGGTAACAACGCATATTCCTGGCAGTAAAGTATCTGGAAATTTATCAGATCAAACTAGTGATCAAATAGAAGAAGAGCTAAGAGAAGTGATTGAAGAATTTCTTTCGGAAGTATAGGAGACTAGTGTAAATTGGCTCTTTAGAAAAATGGTGGAGTATATATTTGTCGAAGAAATTCAATTTATGGATATGAAAATTCAACACTACCGGACAGGTAACAAAATATCCTGGAGAGGTTTCTTATAAAACAAGAGCTATCTGTTTGCAACATGAATACATGTTTATCACCGATTCAGATTATGGAGTACAGCCATTTAAATTCAACTCAAATTGAACATCGAGAGTTTGTGAAAAAGGGGGAACTAAAGTGTTTTTTGAAGACGCACGGCCAACAATAGACCAAAAAAAAGGGAGAGATAAAGCGATTAAAATAAGCCATGAATTTTATGGCTGGGCTCTATTGGGACATGCGGTTTACTCGATTTTTTTCTTATCTAAGTTTAATGCCTCTTTTTGGATTTTAGTATGTGGCTCTATTATTTATTCCCTAACTAATTTTTACTTTTCTAAAAGGAGAAAATAACCATTGAATATCTACATGCACAAGTCAGCCAAAAGAAAGAGATGACTCGAATGACAGAAGCAATTAGATTCAGACTGGCGACACGTGAGGATTTAAATCAGATCGTTGAAATGCTTGCTAATGATCCGTTAGGCAGTCAAAGAGAACTTTACGAACACCCTTTACCTTCTAGCTATATCGAAGCCTTTCATGCAATTTCAATGGATCCTAATAATGAATTGGTGGTTGCCTGTATAGAACATGAAATTGTTGGGGTGCAACAAATTACGTTTACGCCGTATATAACCTATCAAGGCGGATGGAGAGCTACTATTGAAGGCATTCGGACGTCACCATCAGTACGGGGAAGGGGTATTGGAACACAGCTTATCGAATGGGCAATTCAACGCGCAAAAGATCGTGGGTGTCATTTAGTGCAATTAACTACCGATAAAAAAAGAACAGATGCTTTGAGATTCTACGAGCGACTTGGTTTTGTAGCTTCTCATGAAGGCATGAAACTTAAATTATAGTTAGATCTAATAAAAGGATGGTTGAAATCGTTCTATTTCAACCATCCTTTGCTTTTTAGTTTTATCGTTCTGCTAAAAAAATTTTACCATAATCAAATCGGTTTGTTCATCATCACCCACAAAAAAGGAGTGAGAGCCATTTTGGACAAACCCTTTCTTCGCATAAAATCTGATCGCATTTTCGTTTTCTTCCCAAACACCTAGCCAAATCTTCTTTTTCCCAAACTCTTGCGCAACTTCCATCGCTTTAGTTATCAGTTTTTTTCCAAGTCCCAATTTTTGATAAAGCTTTTTAATGT
The DNA here is from genome assembly GCF_001687585.2 of Planococcus halocryophilus. Lineage (GTDB taxonomy): Bacteria > Bacillota > Bacilli > Bacillales_A > Planococcaceae > Planococcus > Planococcus halocryophilus. Next base: position 1,644,096 of record NZ_CP016537.2, read on the forward strand.
AAATTCGTTCAACTTCGAGTGAATCTTCTCCCATCGCTTCTGTTTGGGCATTACCTGTATTTACTTTGAGATAACCTGCGAGTTGATCCTTAAAGTAAATAAAGAAAAACTGAGAAGAAGGGTGGGCTAACTCTTTTTTTAGCTTATTCAAATTATAGGCTTTTTCTAAATAGGCATGTAAATGGTCGGGCGAATTTTGATCTTTAAAAGTATCGTTAAACGTAGAAATGCTAATATCCTGTAATTCAATTACATCTTTTTCAGTACACGTTCTAATTATGGTTGTCATAAAATCAATTGCTCCTTTAACTAGCTAATAATTTCGTTTATTTCCTTTTTTCACAAGCTCCCAATCTTTTTCGATATTTTTTCGAATTCGTTGAAGTAAATCATGCGCAGCTTGCTCTTCTGCTTTTGAAAATCCTTGAAAAGCTACTCGGTCGGAATGGAGATTCTCACTTTTGATAATGGGGTACACGGCTTTCCCTTTTTCGGTTGGGTATAGTTGCTTGTTCTTTTTATTCGATGGGTCATCTTTTTTCTCGATAAAACCATTTTTCTCAAGCTTTTGGAGTGCACGTGTAGCGGTTGATCGGTCGACTTTAATCATGTCCAACAATTGTTCTTGAATCATTCCTGGATTTTCACAAATACGAACCACGTATAAATACTGTCCTTTTGTTAAATCCAGTTCTTTAAATTCGATATTGCTTATTGAATCTAAAGCTCTCGCAATCATGCCAATTTCGCGCAAAATATCATTCATACGTTTCTCTCCAGTCAAATTTCTATTGCTAATGTTGTCATCTATAGTATATATTGAACTTAACTTAATTTTGTTGCGTTTGCAACAAAAAATAATAAAAAAAAGAGTGATTTGACATGCGATATGGCTTTTACATGATTGGAATTTTGTTATTAACTTTAGGTATAGCTTGCACCATTCAATCAGATCTTGGAACATCTCCTTTTGATGCAGTTTTGGTAGGGTTAGCTACTAATATAGGCCTTACAGTAGGAAGTTGGGAAGTTATAGTGGCTCTTCTGTTAATTGGCTGCAACTCCTTTTTAATCAGACAAAAACCAGAGGTATTGGGCTTAGTAACCGCTATTATCACAGGAATTGGAATCGATCTTTGGCTTTTTGTGTTGAGCAACTTGTTGACTATTGAATTAGTTCAAGGCCAAGCTATATATTTTGCAGTAGGATTATTGTTAATAGGAGTTGGAACCGCAACTTATTTACACACCAATTTCGCACCCATTCCAATCGATCGCTTAACGTTAATTTTGAGAGATATCACGAAAACCAATTTATTTGTCGGAAGAACGTTAATTTATACTTTATTTTTGCTTTTTGCGTTATTACTGGGGGGACCAATTGGAATCGGAACCATACTAACTGTGTGTTTTGCCGGACTTTTGCTTAACTTCTTTATGCCCCCAATTGCCAAAGCAATCGATCGCGTCGTTTTACCACCAGTCACTTCAACTCATTAAAAGGAGAGTGCATGATGAGGAAATTGTTAATACTAGGAGCCAGTGGATTAGTGGGAAGAGCGTTAGTTGGAGAATGCAAAGGAAGTTTTGAAATATTCGGTACGTATTCGACATCGCCCATAGACCTTCCTGAAAACAACCAGTTTCAACTAAATGTTAGTGAATTAGAGCAAATGAAAAACATCATTCGCAAAGTAAAACCTGATGCCGTTGTTTCGTGTTTGAGAGGGGACTTTGACCAGCAACTACTATTTCATAAAGAGTTGGCATTAGAGTTAAGAGAAACGAACGGGGTTTGTTATTACGTCTCCACTGCCAACGTATTTGACGGAGATTACACTAAACATCATTCAGAAGAAGACCAGCCCAATGCTGAGTCTTTATATGGAAATTTTAAAATTAGCTGTGAACACGAGTTAAAACAAATTTTAAATGAACGGGCTGTGATAATAAGAATTCCGCAAATATGGGGGAAACAGTCCCCGAGACTTAAGGGGATTAAATCTGCAATTGAAGAAGGTCAACTTGAGGTATACGACAATTTGGCATGCAATCATTTATCCGACACCTTATTAGCCAAACAGTTAAAATACATCATAGAAAATAAGTTAGAAGGAATCTTTCACCCCGGAACTGTTGATATGATGATTCATCAACAATTTATCGAAAAGCTAGTAAAAAAGCTTACGAATAAAAAAGTCGAATTAAACCTTAAATCGATTCCAAATGTCCCTGGAATATGCCATTTTGGTTTAACAAGTGTCCGACACGACATTCCTGAAAACTTACAACTAACCAATCAAGAGCTGATCGACTATTTAATCGGACCAAGTGAATAAAAAAATCATAAAAAAGAACTTCAAATGAAGTTCTTTTTTTATTTCATCCTGTAGACAAAATCTACCTAAAGTGAATAGCAGTGGATAAGTATAACCGGACTGGCCACTTCGCTTTCCGTGGGTTCAGCTTCAGTCTCCTCGTCGCTGAAAACCGATGCTCCTGCATCTTTTGTCGCATTGCTGCTGTCACAGGAGTCTTTATTTTGTGACCAATCCGATTGAAATCATACTGCTTTAATTAATGAGAGTAGGTTACTCATTTGTTTCTTACTTAAAGAATTTTAATGCGCTTGTTATTCCTGATACTCTAGGATTCGGAGCGCAAGGCGGCGACCATGCGCGTCAACTTAAGCTGTTTCTTAAAGCTATATTTCCGAGTAAGTGAAAATTTCACACCTTTTCTATCCTTCGTTCAAAAGAGGTTTTATCTTTTTTCGAACGGGGGATAGTATGACTAATAACGCTGAACTTGAGGGCGCGACAAATAAACATTCTCATTTCCCCAAATTTTGAGTGTCTATCTGTCTTTTAGGCCTATAGCCAGTTGATCGGACCGGGTTTCCAGACTTTCTTCCGACCAATGGCGTTCAGGGTTAGCTCGATTTTTTGATGGATGCATTGCCAATCCGTTCCGTCACGGATGCGCCAATGCATCCCTATTTTTTTGGAAATTTCGTGGATGGCAATCTGTTCGCTTAACACAAAATGCCGCTCTTTCCAGAAACGGACCCGTAATTGATAGGCAACCAACGTACTGAGAAGTAAAAGGATCAATTCTGCATAGATATGACATTCCCAACGAGCTTGTTTCATGCGGCGAAACTGATCCAGTTTCAGGTTGCTCTTCCAGGAGCGAAAGAGGAGTTCGATTTGCCAACGATACCGGTAGAGCGCAACGATTTCTTCTGTGGGAACCTTGTCTGGAAGGTTCGTCACTAACATGGATACGCCCACTAAATCTAGCGATTTTTGTTTAATGGTACCGTGTTTGGTCTGGTCACGGCGTTTCACTCGATAGGCTTGGCGTCGCTGTTCGGCCGCTGTCATTCGATAGAGCACGAGACGACAGGGCAACTTCTTATGCCTGCCCAGATAGACCCGTGGGTAATTGCGTATTTCTCCTGGGTGAAGTGTCTTCATTTCTTCTTTTATAAAAAGTTGCTCATATGCAGACCTTTCCACCATTTTTCCATTTGGGTGGTAGCGAGGCGTTGGATGGTCGATATAAAACATCGTATCGGTCCGGGCTCGGCTAACATAAAAAGCATGTTCCTCATTGATTTGTTCAAACGTGGTGTATTGATAATACCCAAGGTCTTGTAAAAACAAGTCCCCCTTCCGTATCGTGGCCAACCGCTCGCGACCAGCTGGACAATCTGCAGCTTTTGCGGGTTGAATCTTCACATACTGAAACTGACCGGTGAGGTAGTCAACTTCAACTTGAAATTTGACGCCTGCCCCCACCGAACTAGGATAGTCGCTCTGGCAATTAGACGAAAGCGCGACTGTTGTGCCATCCAGTATCCGGATGCGATTGAAGGGAAGCGTGGTTGCCAATTGAATGCCCGGTAGGGGCAAGCTTTTTTGGAGCTCAAACAAGGCAAAAAACACCTCTTGTAAAAAAAGAACCGTGTGTTCATTCAAACGCTTGTTCAATGCCTCTTTGGATAGCGGGACCTGATGAATAGCCAAGTCCGAACAGAGTTCGGATAAGGAATGGTCACTGAGAGTTCCGGGAGATGAAAACAGGAGCTTCATAAAAGAACTGACAGTCAACTTCCGTTTTCTCTGGACAAATTGAGTTGCTTTAGCGAGAGCTTCAAGGTTTCCTGGGTGATAGAAACTGGAACAATCGCGTCAGATGGTAAGTTGCATGGTTCCGTTTCATAAAAAAACGCCTCCTTTAATTGATGGTATTCTTCTTTACCATCAATTAAAGGAGGCTAATCACCTGATATTTCTTAAGTTGACGCGCATGCAAGGCGGCGACTCCTGCGGAATAGCGAAGCGGCGAAATCCACTCGGGCGATTAGCTCGAGTTAGTTCGGCGCAAGCCCGCGGAAAGCGTCCGGCTGGAGCATAGAATCCCACATAAATAAATTAATGAAATATTTAGTCAATTATTGACCAGAGTAGTCAATTTGTGTAATAATGAAGTTGACCAGAGTAGTCAAAAAGTTTAGGTGTAAAAAGGGGGAGCCCAGTGGAAGACTTATTAAAAAACGTTGAGCTTGAAAAAAGAGATCGAATCCTAAATAGTGCTATGAAAGAGTTTAGTAAAAACACATTCCAAAAAGCATCGACCAATAAAATTGTTGAAGATGCCGGTATTTCTAAAGGACTGTTATTTCATTACTTTGGAAACAAGGAAAAGTTATATAAGTACTTAGAGTTTTTTACGTTTAAAGTAATGACAGACGAAATTAAAAATGAACTCGATTGGGACAATCAAGATATACTCGTGCGATTAAAGGGAATATCGATGATAAAACTTAAAGTTTTTCAAAAGTATCCCTACTTAACAGACTTCTCACTGTTGCTTTTTAAAGATTCGACTGTTGAAGAGATTATGCACAAATATCCAGATTTTCCGTTAAAGCTTTATAGCCAAGTCTATACGCACAATATAGATTATTCTCTTTTTAAAGAAGAGCTTGATGTAGAAAAAGCGTTGGACATCATCAAGTGGACGATGGAAAAATTCAGTGATGAATTCAGAAAAGATATCGAAATAGGCGTTACCAAATTTGATAATCAATTAGTGGAAAAAGAAATTTTCAAGTACATTGACATGCTTAAAGAGTGTTTTTATCGATAGATCTAGTCAAGAAAAGGAGGGAATCCGATGATTTCTGTTAAAAATTTATACCACTCCTATAACAAAGACGGGAAGTATCAAGTAAAAGATGTTAGTTTTGAAGTCGCGAATGGAGAAGTGTTCGGTTTTTTAGGTCCATCTGGAGCAGGGAAGTCAACTGCCTTAAATATTCTTACAGGCCTTTTACCTCTTCAACAAGGAGAAGTAGTGGTTGGGGGGTATGATTTAAAAAAGGTTTCAAACGAACGGTTCAACAAAATTGGGATGAGTTTTGAACAGTCTAATGTTTATAGCAAACTAACAGCAAAAGAAAACTTAGACTTTTACCGAAAATTGTTTGATGTGCCAACGTTAGACTCGCATACACTATTAAAGCTTGTTGGACTAGAAGGGAAAGAGCATGTGAAGGCTGGTGAATTTTCAAAAGGAATGAAGCATCGGCTCACTTTTGCGAGATCGATGATCAATAATCCTGAAATGTGGTTTTTAGATGAACCGACTACGGGGCTTGACCCATCTATCGCTGCAGATATTAAAGACATCATCAAGGAAAAAAACAAAGAAGGCGTAACGGTATTTTTAACGACGCATAATATGTTTATTGCAGATGAACTGTGTGATCGAGTTGCTTTTATCGTTGATGGAGAAATTAAATTAATCGATTCACCTAAAAATTTAAAGCTGCAATACGGCGATAAACTTGTTGAAGTGGAATATATAGAAAAAGGAGAAGTCATAAAAACTACCCTGTCTACTGTATTGCCAGAAGATAAAAAAACACTGCAAGAGATTATTGAACACCATGACATTCAAACGATGCATACTAAAGAAGCTACGCTTGAAGAAATCTTCATAAAGGTTACTGGAAGGGGGCTTGTTTAACATGAAACTCTTTTCTAGCTTTATAAAAGAGTTAAAGCTAGCCTCACGAGGGTTTTACTTTTACATCGAATTGTTTATGGCGGTAATCATTTTAGCGGTATTTCTGTTATTGGTTCCCGATAACTTTAATAACCAAAGAACGGAGTATATCTACTTTGATATGCCTAGTCAAACGAGTGAGTTATTTTTACAAGAAATCTTACAAGAAGACATTGATGGAAAAGCAGAGCTTGTCATAGTTGAAGTAGATAAGCAGGAGAAAGAAGCTATGCTTTACACCACAACGGATCAAAAAATATACGTATTAACGAGCCGTGAAGACGTCATCTATATGGCAGATAAAGAAAAGAAAATTGCTGCGGTAGTAAAATTAAATAGTGATAACGCGATAAACTATGAATATTACTTACAAGGATACGAATCCAAAAAGTTTAAGAACCTATTAAAAATACTTCATGTGGAGTCCAATGAAACCATAGAAGCTGCAATGAACAATCAAGACGTAAAGCCATTAGCTGACAATACACTTGTGTTATCAGATAAAGAAAATATGATGCCTTCAGTTTTAGTATTCAATGGGGCGCTTATGGGTCTATTTATCATTGCTGCATACATCTTCTTAGATAGAAAAGAAGGGGTCATTATGGCTTATGCTGTTACACCTTCTCCTGTTTGGCAATACTTGATGAGTAAAGTTGGTGTCATTCTAGTAACTACAATACTATCGAGTTTTTTAGTCATAATTCCTGTAATGGGAACACAGCCTGACTACTTATTGTTGCTGCTATTGCTAGTAACTACTGCTTTTTTTTCGTCATCCCTTGGGCTTTTAATAGCGAGCTTCTACAAAAATGTGACACAAGCTTTTGGGGCGATTTATGGGTTTATGTTGTTAATGATTCTTCCCAATATTGCTTATTTTATCCCCAGTTGGAATCCGGATTACGTAAAACTAATCCCTACCTATCCCATGTTAGAAGGGTTTAAATCGGTACTACTCGGAAATAATGATTGGTTATACGTGCTAACTATTTCTGGAGGATTTCTATTGGTTGGAGCAATTTTGTTCAGTATTTCAAACCGAAGATATAAGAAAACTCTTTTAGGGTAAGGAGGGATAACGATGATTCGTAAAATCTGGGCAATATTCACAAGAGACTTGAAAGTAAACTTAAAAGATTCGATTGCACTTTACATCTTATTCATTCCAATTCTCCTTGCTGTTTTAATCAATCTTTTTACACCTGGGATAAACGAAACAACAGTAGACTTGGCATTATTAGAAGCAGATAACCCTAGTCAAATCAGTTATTTAGAGCAATTTGCAGAAGTAGAACTTTTTAAAACTATTGATCAAGTGCAGCAACGCGTCGAAGAAAGAGATGCCACAATCGGCATAGTTCCAGAAAACGGTGGCTATTATTTAATGATACAAGGAAATGAGCCTGAAGGCATTGTCGATTATGCGAAAATATTAAATAGTTTTTATGAGTTGGATATTTCGATGGAAGAAACCAATAGCGAGTTATTCGATTTTGAACGAACCGTACCCCCTCTAAAAAAGACATTAGTAAACACAATGATTCTTCTGATTTCAATCCTTGGAGGGATGCTCATAGCATTGAATATCGTTGAAGAAAAGGCAGATAACACATTAAGTGCGATTAACTTAACGCCTGCTGGCAGACTTACTTTTGTATTAGGAAAAAGTGTAATCGGAGTACTGCTTTCTATTATTGGTACTCTTTCTTTAATTGTTATTACAGGATTTGGCACCGTAAATCTGTTGCAATTATTACTAGTTTTGCTCGTGACGAGTTTACTTAGTATTTCAGTAGGCTTTATCCAAGGACTGACTAGTAGCGACATAATGACCGCAGCCGGCAGTATTAAAATACTGTTTCTTCCTTTACTTGCAGGTGTTTTAGCAATTGAAATGTTAGGGGATAAGTGGCAAAAATTCTTTTATTGGAATCCCTTTTACTGGGCCTATAAAGGAAACGATCTAATTTTATCTCAAAGTGGAACATGGTCGCAGATTTTTATGTATTCTGGTATCGTTTTGCTCATTAGTGGGATTGTTTACCTTTTCTTAGCACCAAAGATTCGAAAAGGGCTCGAATGATAAAGAAATCATATGCGAAATAGATAGATTTGGGGAAGAAGCTTATAGTTAAGCTTCTTTTTTTTGATTATTAGGAAATAAGTATACAATTTTTATTTATTTTATGGGAATTAATGTTATTCTATAAAGACGAATTAGTTTCTGTTAATTTACAGTAGTCATTTTGAAATCATGCTAATTCTAGTGCTTTCGAAAAAAAGTATAGATGATCAATCTTATGTGAGTCCTATCGCAATTAGGAGGATTACTGAAAATGGGGGAGACTACCAGTGAATCAATTAGTCGTACAAAACTGGAATTTAAATTCTTTATACGAAGGTGGAAGTCGATCAATCCAACTGGCTAAACTAATAAGTCGTATAGTGGATCAGTTATATATTGTAAATGATGAAATTAGAGTACACAAAATGGCAATAGGAAAGCAGAATTTGCAACCATTACTTTCCATAGTTCAACAGTTTCAGTTGATACTGAGTGAGTGGGAGGAAGTTGATGAATTTTTGCTTTGTTCCTATTCTGAAAATGTCAATAACAGTTCAGCAATCAGCCTGATTGAGAAAAATGATAACTTAAAAGTAGAAATTGACACGTTAAAAGTAAAAGTAAGCCAACTTCTTGCATCATTGCCTGAAGATGCATGGAATGAGTTTATCAATTTAAAAGAAATCCAACCAATATCCTTTTATTTAGAAAAACAAAAAAAAGATATTTGTGACCGTTTACCTGCTGAGATGGAAAGATTAATCAGTGTGATGTCTGTAAATGGCATAAAGGGTTGGGAGCAGCAACAACAGTTTATGCTTTCAAAATTAAAAATATTGCTAGAAGTGGCGGGACATAAAGAGTCCGTTTCCATTGGCCAGGCATTAAATTATGCGATTCACTCTAAAGACGACACACTACGTAAGCATGCGTCACAAGGTATTAAAGAAGTATGTGAAGCAGAAGCCGCTTCATTCGCTTCTGTATTTAATCATATTGCTGGATCTCGTTTAGATATATATGAACAGCGAGGGTGGACGAACTTATTAAAAGAAGCCGTTGAACAAAACGATATAAACGAAGAAACGATTCATTTAGCAATCGCTTCTATTGATGAAAATAAGAAAAGTTATATAACTTATATTCAACGGAAACTTGAATTGAGTCGAACTAAGCGAGCTAGTTGGTTTGATTTAGTTACCCCATTATTTGCACCTGTTGAAAAAATTTCATATAACGAAGCGAGAAAGATTATTTTGACACAATTTTATCGATTTAGTGAAAAGTTAGGACGATTTGCAGAAATGGCGTTTGAGGCAGACTGGATCGAAAGCGAAAATCGCCCTAATAAAGCAGAAAGTGGATTTTGCACTTCTATGCCTTTATCGAAGGAAAGTCGTATATTTTTTACTTATCGAGAGACATACCAAGATGTCTTAACCTTAGCTCACGAACTTGGGCATGCATATCATAATTTCATCATTCACAATGAACCAGCACTTGCTCAACAAACTGGCATAAGTGTCGCTGAGACTGCCTCCACATTTATGGAGAATTTGGTACTAGATGCGGTAATCGGTCAAACGACCAATGAGCAAGATAAATTAGCACTTCTAGAGATGAAAATCAAAAATGGTCTTATGTATGTAGGAGCTGTACCAAACATGTTCCGTTTTGAGCAAGCATTTTATGAGAAAAGAAAACAAGGGCCATTATCTGTCCTAGAAATAAACGAATTGTTGAGTAGTGTAGAAAACTCCTTTTATGAAGGGCAAATTGAAGATTTAGCACTTTATAAATGGATTTATACTAGTCATTTTTATGATGCAGAAAAACCTTTTTACAACATTCCTTATACCATTGGCTACTTGTTTAGCAACGGCATATATGAGATGGCGAATCTAGAACCAAATGGTTTTGAAGCACGTTATGATGAACTTTTACGTAACTCTGGAAGGATGACAGTCGAACAACTGGCACAAACCTTCTTACATGTAGACATATCCAAGCGCGAATTTTGGCATGCTTCTCAACAGCCTTTGAAAGATGCAATTGACGAGTACATGAGACTGACTGAGAAGTATTTCGTGTTAGACTAACATTTTATGAAATAGGACAAAAGAAAAACACCTTCAATGTAAGTACAGGTTAATAATGTACTTGTTAATGGTGTTTTCTATTATTTTGCTGAAATTAGTTATTGAATGCTCGTTTTAATCGATGCTTTCTGTTTGATCAATCATAATCTGTTCATCCATTGGACCGACTATCTTCTGGGCAATTTCGCCTTTTGTATTTAAAATATAAGTTGTCGGGACAGTGCGCACTTGGTAAGCTTGTGCCACTTCTCCAGATTCATCCATCGGGATTTGGAAAGTTAAACCAACCTCATCAATAAACGAACGGATGGCTTCGTCGCCTTTGTCTTGAGCGGTCAAATTGATGGCCAGTATTTCGACGTCCCCGTCTGGATTGTTTTCATGAAATTGTTGCATATGCGGCATTTCCGCGCGGCAAGGTGGACACCAAGTTGCCCAGAAGTTAAGAATCACTTTTTTTCCGCGATAATCAGACAAGCGAACTGTTTCTCCATTTTGATCGGTTAATGTAAAATCGGGTGCTTCTGCTCCTAGCGTAAGTCCTGTCGTATCAGACTGATTGGATTCTACTTTAGATTGCGTAGATTCGTTTTCTTTTGCAATAAAGTTAGTGGCAATAATAGCAATGGCTGCTAACAATAAAATTGCGAAAAGTGCCTTTTTAATCATACAATCTGTCCTTTCTGTGTAAATCGGTTATAAAAGAAAGTCGTTATCACTGCAAGTGTAACTAATGTTGCAATTTGCCAAGAGATTAAGGGAGCAAATACGCTTACAATTAGTAGTTCTAATGTAAATAAGGCTGCGAGTAGTAAATCTGTCGGAACATCTGCACGCTTAACAAGATAGCGGATAGCTAAAATACTTACTATTAGCAAAAGGCTATGAAAAATTGCTTCTAGTACATTGTTTTCGAAGATCTGCAATACAGCTTGATAAGATACAAAAAACAATAGCCACGCAAATACAGGTTGGTTAGCTAGTTTCGGCTGTTTAATTAAGGTAACCGTTAAATACACGATTACTAGAACAATTCCTAATAAATGACCGTATAAACCACCATTAAAATAAAGAATAGATAAAGGCATTTCAAGGAAATTTTCGAAATTAAATAGAATGTAGCTTAGCTTCCAGATGAGGATATATAGTGACACCGCATTCCATAACCAGTCACCGGTTTTTTCTTTTAATGCAAAGCGCAATAAAAAACTTGTTAATGCAGCTGCGATTAAGACTGAAACCCATATGGACGGTATCGTTAAGTGAAATATCGGGACATAGCTCATAGTGGTAAGTCCAATCGGGCCTTCTGTTTCATAAAAATCTCTCCATCCGTATTATACTCAACGGTTTCCATTATATCGGAATGCACAATCTTTTCATCTTTTTTTGTTTGGCAAGTATGATTAAAGCAATACCAAATTAGGAGGTAGAAGTATGACGTCTTGGCATGAACGTTTTCAAACTAAAGAATATTTGTACGGAACAGAACCGAACGTATTCATCAAAAATACCCATCCAAACTTTAATCTTTCAGGGGATGCCCTTGCGATAGCAGAAGGCGAAGGACGCAATGCCGTATATCTTGCGGAACAAGGAATGCGGGTTACTTCCTGGGATATTGCACAAAGTGGCTTAGATAAAACAGTGCAACTCGCAAAAGATCGTTCTGTAACTGTTTCAACCGAATTGGTAGATTTGTCGCAAGCCATATGGCCAGAAAACAAATGGGACGAAATTATTTGTGTGTTTGGTCATTATCCAAAAGAGGTCCAGCAGCAAACATTCGAAGGGGTAAGACGTGCGTTAAAACCAGGAGGTTATTTTTAATGGAAGTGTACTCTGTTGATCAACTCCACTATGGGACAGGTGGACCGAAAACAGAACAACTTCTATATCGGGCAGAAGAAGTGTTGTCGGCATTTACCGACTACCGAATCGTTCATTTTTTCACAGGGGAAGTCATAAGAAATGAAGGAACTTTACATAATGGCTTGTCTCATGTGATTCAACTTGCTGTTCAAAAGCCGATTTAAGAAGAAAAAGAATAATAAATTATCTATTTATATTCAAATAGGATACTGCGCGCCGAGTTTCCTCTTCTCGAGATAATTAACTCAAGTGTGAAAAATAGAGAGAACCCCAGCAATTCTGATAAGTTCAGGTTGTTGGGGTTTTCTCTACTTAGTTCGAAAATATAAAAGCCGTAATTGTGATTGTCACACACGGCTCGTTTGTGCAACATCAGAAGAAGTGGTGCGGTTTGTTGTTGACTTAGGTCCAAGTTGAAACAGCAATGCACCACTTGCGATTAACACAAGTGCAGCAAGAGACTGCCAAGTGAAAGGGACTTTTTCAAGGCCGAACCAACCAAGCGTATCCCAAACAAGCCCGAAAAATATTTGAGAGATCATGACCAGTGAGATGGCTGCACTCGGTCCTAATTTCTGGACGCCTTGAGTAACGGAAGCGACAACTCCAACGCCGATAATGCCACTGAACCAAAACCACGGCTCGGCTTGAAAGTGGAAAAGAGTTTTTCCTTCGAAAACGAGTCCTGCTAACAATGAAGCGACAAAGCCGAGAAGAAGAACAAGGGCGGTCGTCGACCAGACACCTACCTTTTTTTTGACGTTCGCATTAAAGGTGTTTTGGACGCAGACGAATGCGCCACCTAGAAAAGCTAGCAGTATGCCGATTGCCATGAAATTTCCCCCTATTCGTAAATATTGTGGCCCAACTGTTTCAGCATTGAGTCGCGATTAGTTATTTTAATTTTCCCGCGCTTTTTCAAAATCCAGCCCTGTTCTTCAAATTGCTTCAATACCCGATTCAAATGCCGGTAGCTTGTGCCGATTAAATCTGCCATGTCTACGAGTGAAGTAGAGTCGAGCGTGGTATCATCTGGTGTCATTGCCAGTAAGTAGCTAGCCACCCGAACATCGACTGCATATAACAAACTGAAATTCATAGCATGCGATTTGACCTCGAATTTGTGGGTAATCGTCTCTAGCAAAAACTGTAGCCATTTCGCGTTGTTCATCATATCATTTTCCAGGGCCTCGTACGGAATGCGAATGACCGTTGTTGTGGTAACGGCTTCAACTGTATTAATCAGCGTACATTTTCGGATATATTCAATATCTCCAACAAAGTCAAATGGAGATTTAAATGCCAATATAAGTCTTTTACCTTCCGGTGATAACCTTGATACTTTTAATTTTCCTTCAACTAGCAAATACAGCGTGTCGGATTTCTCACCTTGTGAAAACAACCGGTTACCACCTGTGTAAGTTTCCAATTTCATGGCTTGTTGTACGCGATCAGGGAACATCGTGCTCAAGTTGTATTGATTGAGGTAACTGGATACAGTTTCTTTTTTCATAATAGACACTCCTTTACCATTTCAAGACAATGACGCCTGCAATCATCAAGGCAACACCGAGGATGTGATTGCGACCAATGGTTTTTTTTGACATGTCCAGCCAACCTTTAGAGTCAATCAGTACGGCTGTGATCAGTTGTGCAATTAAAAACACGCCAATCGTCAGTGTCACGCCCAAGCGGTGAATCGCTGTCATGTTGCTGAACAGCACAATGGCTGCTAGCATACCGCCTGATGCATAAAGCGGCGAGACCTGTGTCAGCTGTTGATACGACCGATCTTTTAATGCCAAGACGATTGCTAATGCTAAGATAAAGCCAGTAAATTGGGTCATGGTGGCAGCTTGCCATGTGCCGATTTGCGAACTGATGGCGGCGTTTGCGACACTTTGAAACGTCAGAAAAAAACCTCCTGCCAATGCAAAAAATATACCTTTCATTCGATTCACACTCCTTATATCCTGCTAACTGTACAAGCAGCAAAAAAATACCGAAAGGACATATGTCCCATTATTATTCCTTTCTTGGTATTGTTTGTCTAGTAGCATGGAAAATGAAGGAGTTTCTTTATTGTTTCGTCTAATTTCAGTCATTTACGCTGAGCATATTAGGTAACTTTTGATTTTACCAATTGTTCCTATAACAAAGGCGCGATAGGCATCAGCTTTTCAGCTGATGCCTATCGCGCCTTTTGGTTTATAAAGTTATTGTGCTGTGTAACCGCCATCGATGACAATTGTTTGGCCAGTGATGCTTTTCGCTTTGTTACTTGCCAAGTATAAAGCGGCATCTGCAATTTCAGCAACGTCAAGCAAACGTTTTTGAGGCACAAGTGGTAAAAGAACTTCTGCAAGTACTTTTTCGATTGGTACATTACGCGTTTTAGCTAAATCAGCCATTTGACCACGTACTAATGGTGTATCGACATAGCCCGGTGCAATTGCATTAACTGTGATGCCGTGTTCTGCTCCTTCTAAAGCAGCAACTTTTGTCAAGCCAATAACGCCGTGTTTAGCACTGTTGTAAGCAGCTTTGCCAGCAAAACCGATTAAACCATTGATAGAAGAGATGTTAATTATGCGGCCAAATCCTTGTTCTTTCATGATTGGGAAAACCGTTTTCGTTAAGATGAACGGTGCTGTTAACATGATTTTTAGCATCAATTCGTATTTAGCTGTCGGGAACTCTTCGATAGGTGATACGTGTTGTAAACCGGCATTGTTAATGACGATGTCAACGCGACCATAAGTTTTCTTTGTTTCTGCAACCAAGTTTTGAAGTTCTGATTCACTTGTTACATCTGCTTTAACGCCAATTGCTTCAAAGCCATCGTTTCTCAATGATTGAGCAGATTCTTGTAATACTTCATTATTAATATCTGATAAAACAACTTTTGCTCCACTTTCTGCGAAATGTTTTCCAATTTCAAAACCGATACCGCGAGCGGATCCAGTAATAATTACGACTTTTTGTTCTACCATGTTAAATTCCTCCATATAATATATTTTAGTGTGATCAGTGTTTGGCGGGGCTATACTAAGCCAATACCGCCCATAATAATGCCGACAATTACAGCGATTGTTGGGATAACCAATGCTACAACAAAGACATCTTTATATGTTTCTTTATGAGTTAATCCTGTAACCGCTAGCAAGGTCAGTAATGCACCATTGTTTGGCAATATAGATGCACCAGCTGCTACAGAAGCCATGCGGTGGAAAACTTCTGGATTGATACCAGTAGTTTGCGACAAGTTATAAAACGTATCACCTAGTGTACTAAGTGCAATTCCCATACCACCTGAAGCGGAACCGGTAATCATGGCCATAACTTGAATCGCTAACGATTGAGCAACCAAAGGATTGTCCGATACATTGAGTAGCCATTCTGTAATGTTGTCAAAAGCAGGCACGATTGCTATGACAGCTCCAAAACCAACAGCCGCACTAGTGTTAAGGATAGCCATCACCGAACCTTTTGCACCTTCGTTAATCGAGAAGATAAATTTCTTATAATCTTTCACATTGATTAACATAATGCTGACAATACCTAGCATTAATGCATAAATCGGCTCGAGTTTTACAACATTCAAAAGGATGACAACTACAATAAGAGGTACTAGTGACAAGAGCCAATTTGGTGTAGAACTTTCGTCGTCTTTTGAAGCACCTGTTTTTTCACGCATAGAAAAACCTTCACCTTTTGCCGAAAGTTTTTTCTCTCGGTATGCTAACCAGGCATAACCTCCAACTGCCATGATCAACGTAGTAACGATTCCAATAATTGGACCCGCTGTTGGCGTTGTATTGTAGTAAGCAATCGGGATTAAGTTTTGAATCTGTGGTGTGCCAGGCATTGATGTCATTGTAAATGTGAATGCGCCAAGCGCAAAAGTAGGAACTAAAAGTCTCCGTGTAACGTTTGCTTCACGGAACAATTCAAGCGCAATTGGGTAAACAGCAAAAACGACAACGAACAAACTGACGCCACCGTAAGTCAATAACGCAGATGCGATAAGTACGCCTAAAATCGCACGTTTCCCCCCAATTAATTGAGTGACTTTCTTAGCGACAGCTCTCGCAGCTCCTGTTTCTTCCATCAATTTACCGAATACTGCACCCAGTAAGAAGATCGGGAACCATTTCTGAACAAAATTTACTAACCCATTCATATACGTATCTGTATAGGTTGAGTAAACGTCTAGTCCGCTTAAAAGTGCTACGACTCCTGCTGCTAATGGAGCCACCCATATAATAGACCATCCCAAATAGGCAAGTGCCATCAATAGGATTAATCCGATAAGAATGCTTAACATATGTTCTCTCCTCTTTCTAATCTGTGAATCTATTATTTTGCCGAAGCAAGGACTTATTATACACGAATAAAGATATATTGAAATAAATATATGATAAATAGTAAAATAAAAAATAATTGCGATATTTACATTTTTTCTTGTATTTTTGTTATTTTTGCTATTTAATTAAGCATCTATAAGTGTGTTTGAAAGCAGAGATTTATATTTTAGGTGGATATGTGAATATACTTTCGATTTAATATTATTTTAAAATTATTAAATCGAGCTAAAAATGAGATGATTCAAAATAGGTTCACAATTAGATTGCCTAATCTATAAAGTATGTCGCATTCGTTCATTTCTTATGAAAATCGCAATTATTTTGGAGGAAGAATGATGGATTTATTGATTATTTTATTGGCGCTTGGATTGTTAATGTTCGTGGCTTATAAAGGTTTTTCGGTGATATTGTTTGCGCCACTTTGTGCGTTATTGGCAGTTTTCTTGATTGATCCAGCAAATATTTTGCCGTTCTATTCAGGTATTTTCATGGACAAGATGGTCGGCTTTATCAAGCTTTACTTTCCTGTATTTTTACTAGGTGCTATTTTTGGTAAAATTATTGAAATGTCAGGCATCGCAGAATCGATTGCGAAAACAATTGTCCGGTTTATTGGGGCGAAACAAGCGATGCTTGCCATCATCATTTTAGGAGCGATCTTAACTTATAGCGGCGTTAGCTTATTTGTTGCTGTTTTTGCGATTTATCCATTTGCGGTGCAATTGTTTAAGCAAGCAGATATTCCGAAAAGACTTATGCCTGCGACAATCGCGCTCGGGGCATTTACGTTTACGATGGATGCACTGCCAGGAACGCCACAAATTCAAAATGTCATCCCAACTTCATTTTTTGGGACGGATATCTATGCTGCACCACTTCTAGGGATTATTGGTGGCGCAGTTGTTTTGTTTACCGGGTTATCTTATTTGGAATTCAGACGCAGACAGGCGAAAAAAGCTGGGGAAGGCTATGGTGGATTTACCGAAAAGTCTGCTAGTGACACACTAGATAAAGAAAACCACCCTAGTATAGAGTTGTCTTCTAGCAATTCTAAAACCAAACAGCTTTTAGCATTTGTTCCTTTGGTTTTGGTTGCAGTAATGAACAGTTATTTGGTACGAGCTATTCCGGGGTGGTATCCAAACGGATTCGACTTTGCGGCTTTAGGACTCGATAACTATTCAATCGACGTCACCTCAAATGTAGCAATATGGGCGGTTGAAATTGCACTAGTAGCAGGGATTCTTGCAGCACTTCTTTTCGATTGGAAGCGAGTTATGGAGAACATGAAAGATGGTCTTAATACGAGCATCAATGGATCATTATTAGCTGTTATGAATACGGCATCTGAATATGGATTTGGTGGCATTATTGCAGCACTTCCTGGTTTCGCGAAGATCAGTGACAGCATATCAGGAACTTTCACCAATCCATTAGTTAATGGGGCGGTTACTACTAGTGCTCTTGCAGGTATCACAGGATCTGCTTCTGGCGGAATGGGGATTGCGTTAAGTGCGATGGGCGATCAATTCAATAAAGCCATAGTTGCCGCTAATATCCCCCCAGAAGTTATGCACCGGGTCGTCGCAATGGCATCAGGCGGGATGGATACTTTGCCGCATAACGGCGCAGTTATTACGTTGCTAGCGGTCACTGGACTGACGCATAAACAATCTTACGGTGATATTTTTGTCATCACGTTGATCAAAACTTTAGCTGTTTTTGTTGTCATTATCATCTATACATTGTTTGGCATTGTCTAAACTTTTATTCTACTGAAAAGCTGTCGACTCTGATGAGACTCGACAGCTTTTTGCATCTCATAAAGAGAAGAGACAGATGATTTTAGGCTAGTAAGGAGGAATAAGGAAAAAACAATTGAATTACTAATAGTTAAGGGTAAGTAGGTACTGCTTATTTAAACTCAAGTAATTGGTGACAAAAATAGGAATGGGGTATTTTATATGAATAAACTATCTCTTGATCAATTTGAAAAAGCCGCTTTGTTTTTAAAAACAACAGCACGACCTTTAGAACGGACTTTATTTGCATGGGAATTTGAAGGTGGTAGCTCTGAGGCTGTTTTAAGTGAAGTGAAAAAATTTCAGAACAAAGATGGTGGATTTGGTTATGGCTTGGAATCGGATTTTCGCTGTGAGGAATCTTCAGCTTTGGCGACTGCGGTTGGATTGCATCTTTTGAGCGATATTGGCGTAACAGAGACAGAAGTAACAGTGGAGAAGGGCATTCAATATTTACTAAATACGTTTAACCAAGAAAAGCAAGGGTGGCAAATCGTCCCATGTGCTGTTGAAAATGCACCGCGAGCGATTTGGTGGAACTACAGTGAAAATTGGGCATGGGGCAATCCGACCGCTGAAATCATTGGACTTCTCCATCATTATCAGAGCTTAGTACCGGCGGATTTCTTAGAAGAAATCACATCCCGTGCATTAAATTATTTAAATAACTTAACCACATATGAACCGCATGAGTTGCTTAGCTTTTTAAAACTGTATAAACAACTTCCTGCGTCGCAGCAGGCTGTTATTTATCATAAATTAAGCGACATTTTAAAAGAATGTGTAACAACAGATTCAAATCAATGGGACTCATATAGCCTACAACCTCTTCAAGTTGTTTCTACACCTAACTCTGATTTTTACGATTTATTTAAAGAAATAATTCCAGAAAATTTAACATATGTAATTCAAAGGCAAACTAAAGATGGCTATTGGAATCCTACATGGCAATGGGGGCAATTTGAAAAAGAGTGGGAAGTAGCAAAACAGGAATGGCAAGGTGTGCTAACGCTCACTAATTTGAAAATTCTTCGCGCATTTAATGCACTGTAAACGAGTTAAATTTTGAACAGTTAATTTTTCTAACTAGAAGATAGTGAGGTCTCATATTTTGTATTTTAAAACAGAACGATTAATTGCAAGAAAGTTAGTGCAGAACGACTTTACGGCGTTTAATAACATGCAAACTAATCACTGCGTGATGAAACATACACTAGGTAGAGCAAAAACAATTGAAGAAAACAGAGAAGAGCTAGAAAATATTCTTAAGATATATACGCTAAATCACACAAATAAACAAATCATGGGTGTTGTGAGAAAGTCTGATAATATGGATATGTTAATCGGCACATGTGCAGTCATAAACAAAGCAAGTACTCGTTTTGAAATAGGCTATCGCTTTTCTGAAGAATATTGGGGAAGCGGTTATGGCCTCGAAATTTTAGAAGGCCTCGTCACTTATTGTTTAACTGAATTAAAGGCAAAAGAAATAACGGCTGAAGTTTATAAGGAAAATGTGCCGTCAATTAGGCTTCTCGAGAAATCTTCATTAGAATTTGTGAGAGAATATGTTGAAGGCGATAAAAAAGTTCTCTTATATGCGTTAATTAAAAAACAATAGTAAGCATTTATCGAGAGATTTGAAAAGGATGGTGGAATTTTAAATGAGAAAGTTAATTTTGAATTTAGCCATTAGCTTAGATGGTTTTATTTCAGATGAGCACGGGGGATTTGATTGGATTGTAGGGCATGGAGATACCAAAAACGATACGTCCGATGTTTTTGATTTTGCCGAATTTCTGGACAGTATCGATACCATCGTTATGGGTTCAAAAGCATACGAAGATGTAGTATTAACCAATCTTGATACGTATGACGATAAGAAAATCTTAGTTGCAACGACAAGAGCGCTTGAGAAAAGAGATAATGTAGAATTTATTCAAGGTGATGTTTGTAAAGTTGTCTTGGCATTAAAAGAAAAAGAAGGCAAAGACATTTGGTTATACGGGGGAGGTATTCTTGCTGAACCATTTGTGAATGCTAACCTTGTAGATGAATACATTATCGGAATTATTCCAACCATTTTAGGACGGGGACGGACGTTGTTTAAAGGTGATAATCCCAAAATCGATTTACATCTTGATCGTGCAACTGTGACGGATGGTATCTCGATGCTAGTTTATAGCAGAAAATCAAGCTGAACTAAATTTCATAAGATTTAACGTCAACAATTCTTGCTGACTTCTCGGCACTGCTAAAAAAACAAGTAGCGAAATTTATCGCTACTTGTTTTTTCTTAAATGTGTAGTTCAAAAATTTAGCTGTTCCTATTCGTTAGAAAACACTTTGACAGCAAACGGAAAGTGCATAACACCCGTATCTGAAAAGTTGAATTCAGCCCATAATTTATAAAATCCTGCCGAAGGAAAGTTGGCTTCGAAAACAGTTTGATCATTAGATGTGGGATGAACATGTAGAAATTGTTTTCCATTTTCATCTAATACAACCACATGACCTAAAGCACCTAAATAAGGTAAAGGAGTCTCATTATTTAAATCAAAAGATAATGTAGCAGATTTACCAGCAATTAGTTGTGGTCTTTGAAATGTAACTTTTTTACCTTCAAACTCTTTTGTTGAACGATCACTTTCAATAAGAGTTTCCCAATTTATTTCAGCAGTGTGGGAACTCTCCCCGACAGTTATTGTGTTTGGTTCAATCGTATAATTCAATCCAACGGGATTTATGTCCACAAATGTAAGGTAACGATCTTCAGGTAAATTCACATCCACTTCGTAATCGCCAGACTCGTTTTCAATAGGGTGAACGTGTATAAAGTTTTCAAAATCTGAACTGACAATAATTAAATGTATTTTTTTTTCATGTGTTTCGGTTAAATCCACCGGTTGATTGTGTAGATCTCTAATTGTGATGGTCACACGTCCGGAATTGTATGTCGTATTTACTTGTACTTCAGAAGCTCCGCTATTTTCTTCATGATGTTGGTGATGATTAATATTCAAACAAAACGCCTCCTTGGTTTCTTTTAATAATTATTTGAATTAGTAGACATATTTTCTTTATTAGTTTGTGGGTGACATTGAGATTCGGGTTCAGGTGCTTTTTCAAGCGTCATCCATTGACCGCGTTGGAATTGAATCACTAACACGACTGATCGAAATGCAATATCAATTCCTATTGCAATCCAAACACCAGCTAATCCGAAGCCTAACCGGATTCCTAATAAATATACGAGAACTGTACGAACAGCCCACATACCAACTGCAGTTAAATACATCGGGAACTTTGTGTTATTTGCTCCTTGGAACGATCCAGTTAACACCAATAACACAGCAAGAAAGGGTTGAAAGATACCTGAAATTTTTAAAGCAGTACCAATATCACTAATTACCGCAGGGTCTTCTGTGAAGAAAGCAGCTGCCCATTCTCCAAAGAAAAACAAGACAGCCCCCAATAAAGTCATACAAAAAACAGTGAACTGGATAGACAACTTCGCATACTTTCTCGCCTCATCTAAATTTCCTGCTCCAATTTGTTGACCCACAAGAATAGTAGCTGCTGTAGCAAAGCCATATCCTATCATGTAAGAAAACACTTCGACGTTACCAGCTATTTGGTGCGCTGCAAAAGCATTAGTGCCAAGTGCTACAACAAATCCAAAATAGACAATTTGGCCAGCTCGCATAACTAAACGTTCTCCGGCGGCAGGTGCCCCTAAAGAGGAGAGTTCAAGTAAATGGTCTTTATCTAATTGCCAATAATCTTTTCTAAATGCGAGTACCCGATTTTTATTGATGTAAAAGAAAAGAGCAAAACTACCGATTAAACGCGAGACAACGGTAGCAATTGCTGCACCGACAATGCCAAGTTCCGGAATAAATAAAAACCCGAAAATTAATACATAATCGAGCAATGCGTTAATCCCATTAATAACAAAACTAATCATCATTGGGGTTTTAGTATCACCTGAACCTCTCAAGATGGCACTCATAACAAACATTAAGGACATTATGACTGAAGGGATACCGACAATTCGAAAGTATAAGGTACCCAATTCCAACACTTCATCTTCAATGCCCATTAACTGTAGAAGTGGCTCAGCAAAAAACCACGTTGCGATACCCGTCAAAATCCCCAAAAGAACTGCGAGTAGTATAGATTGCTGAGAAATGTGTCTAGCTTTTTCCGGCTGATTTGCCCCTAAAAAGTTAGCAATCCGTACATTGGCTGCAACTCCGATTGCCATAAAAAGTGCAAAGTAAATAGCAAGTACCGCATTGGTAATCCCTACTGCTGAAACGGCGGCTAAACTGATTTGAGACACAAAATAAGTATCCACAAAACCTAGCAGCGTTTGAAAGAAATTTTCTATTACTGCAGGCACAGCCAAAATTACAATGATTTTCAAGCGATCTCGATCGTTTTGTGGTTTTAACACATGATCTTTTACAATTGGCTTTTCCATAGAATTTGTCCTTTCCCAATCTAGCTTTGATTGTAATTTTTTAATCCGTTATTTTCTGATACTTTATAAAATTTCCCTTTCCTTTTACGAGATAAACTCCATAGAAAATGCATAGTTTCCTTAAAGAATCCAAAGTTAATAGAAAGAAAAAAGGAAGAAAAGTGATATCTGTTCATCACTTTTCTTCCTTTGATTATAAAAATATATTTTTATAAATTAGCTTTTCTTTTTAAAGCACCATCTTTAATTTTCAAGTTTTTTAGTAACAGCAGAAACTCAAAAGTGAAAATTGTAAGCCCAAGCCACACACCCCCAAAAACATAGCCCGCTAAAATATCACTTGGAAGCTCTACCTCTAAAAACATGCGGTTTAAAGCAATTAAAATCAAAAGAATTAATAGGACAAAAGGAAAGAATGTGCGTATCCAAACCTTTTCGATGGTTTTAACTAAGATAAAGACGACAATACCATAAATCACTAAGGTCATTAAAGACTGCTCACTCGGAAATGAATACCAAAGGTTTGCTAGTGTTTGATTTAGAGGAGAAAAATGATGAAATATTTTTCTTATCAATTCTTCGTATATTTCTCCACCTCCAACGACCACCAATAGGAATAATAATCGGGGAACTATATCGATATTTTTCCGTAAAATCCACAAAACAATAAATAGAAGAATTGTGATCAAGGTGTTTTTTGAACCTAGGAACGAAAAAAACAAGATGAAAGTAGACCAAGATTCAGTAAAAATAAACTGGATTATTAGATCCGTAATGTCGTTGAAATCTTGAAATTCATTTCCTAAAAAGTCCTGTATTAAGCCAATCATTAAAAGAAATAAACCAAAAGTGACTATTGCTGTGCTTATTAATAAAATGGCGACCTTTTTACGCGAATGCATTAAGTATAAAGAAATTTCCAAAAAACGAGTGGCGTAATCATGGAACTGCGCTTTGTATTTTTTGTATAGATACATTCCGACTAAAAAAACAATTGCGAATATAGCAGCTATGAAGAAATATTTTTTGATCGAACTATGAAATTGTTCCCATTCGGGACCTAAAATTTTGCCGAATGTTATAAATAGACTGACCCAAAGAAAAGCGCCACTATATGCATATAAGGCATATAGTCGAAATGGTATTTGAATAATGCCGGAAAAATAGCCTGTAATATGTCTAATCCCCGGTATAAAATACGCAACGATTAACAACTTATTTCCGTGTTTATTAAACCATACGGATATCTTACTGATTTTTGCTGGTCCCATATGAAAATGGTGTCCATATTTGGTGAAAAAAGGTGCTCCTAATTTGCGGCCGATAGAATAGGAAATGGTCATTCCGATTGAAGTACCTGCACCTGCTACGATTATGCTATAAACCCAGTTTAAATCATGTTGGTACACAAGAAATCCGCTGTAAGTCATAAGGACTTCGCCAGGTATAGGAAAAGCAATCAGTTCAAGAAGTAGTGCTCCGAACAAAACGATATATCCATACTGTTCAAGGTAAGCAATGATATTCTCCATAAGAAATGCCTCCAAAAAGTATCTCGTATAAATCAGTTTACAGCAGAAGTGAATGTCACTCTAGGCTAAAACCAAATGTTGTGTCGTATTTATAAAATGGCTGTGTGCAAGTTCAACTTCTCACTATATACATAAAACTATTTAAATGTGCAGTTTGTGTCGAATTTTCATATTCCTGTTTAACTAAAAGTTGTCTAGGGAAAATTCAAGTAATCGCAAAGCAGTGTGGACAGCTAACTTTTCATCGAAATGTAGCATGGTTCATTTGTTATAATGCTTGTACATAGAATGGAGGAATGGAGAATGGCAGATTATAAAAAGGATAGTATTTCCTTAACGGGGGCCGTCGGATTAGGAACCGGCGTGATGATTAGCGCAGGAATTTTCGCCTTACTCGGACAAGTCGCGCAACTTGCAGGAGCTTGGTTCCCGTTAATATTTATTGCGGGTGGGATTGTCACAGCGTTTAGTGCTTATTCTTATATTAAATTGAGCAATGAATTTCCATCAGCCGGTGGAATTGGCATGTTTTTAGTCCAAGCGTATGGGAAAGGGACAATTACAGCTGCTGCTGCATTATTAATGGCAATTTCAATGGTCATTAACCAAAGTTTGGTTGCTAGAACATTTGGGACGTATACGTTACAACTTTTTGATGTGGATCAATCAAGTTATCTTGTACCACTATTAGGGGTCGGGTTACTAACTTTTGCTTTTCTAGTAAATATTTCTGGCAATAGCTTTATACAGTCGTTTACATCCATAGCGTCACTACTAAAAATTGCGGGACTAGCTGTTTTTGGGATAGGAGGATTAAGCGTTGCTGGATTTTCTTTTGCACCTGCAGAAAGCGGAGGGAATTCGGTAGATCCTACAATCGCTAGTTACATAGCTGCTGTAGCGTTAACAATTTTAGCTTTTAAAGGGTTTACAACGATCACCAATAGTGGTTCTGAAATAACCAAACCTAAGAAAAATGTTGGCAGAGCCATTATGATTTCGATTTCAATTAGTTTGCTTGTTTACTTATTAATTGCATGGTCAGTTTCAAGTAATTTGCCGTTGGACCAAATTATTAAAACAAAAGATTATGCACTTGCTGAAGCGGCTAGACCTGCATTTGGAGACTATGGACTTTGGTTTACTGTAGGTATTGCCATCATCGCAACAATTTCTGGAATTATCGCAAGTGTATTTGCTGTATCTCGAATGTTAGCGATGTTAACAGATATGAAACTGATTCCTCACAAACACTTCGGTATGCCAGGAGATATTCAAAAACATACCTTGGTTTACACGATTGTATTGGCGATGTTCCTAACCATCTTTTTCGATTTGAGTCGAATTGCTTCAATGGGAGCAATTTTATACTTGGTTATGGACATGATTATCCATTGGGGCGTGTTCAAGCATTTGCGCGAAAAAGTGGGAGCGAATTCAGTGATCGTGTTGACCGCGCTGTCATTGGATGCCGTCATACTCGCTGCATTTATTTGGGTAAAAATAAACTCTGACTTATTTGTTGTCGGTGTATCCTTTGTATTTATCCTGTTAATCTTTGCAGGGGAACGTTTCTTTTTAAAACGTACGGCTTAACCAATTTGCAAATGTTGTAAAACTGATCATATAAATACCCCCGAAAAGTTAGGTGAACCTTAACTTTTCGGGGGTATTTTTTATTATTTAATAGATTTCAATTTGTCCCATCATGCCATTGTCTTCATGTTCTAAAATATGACAATGAAATACGTACACACCTTTTTCTGGGAAAGTGACGAGCAGTTTTACTCTTTCTCCGGGATTAACTAATACACTGTCTTTTAATCCTTGTTCGTCTGGATCCACTTTTTTACCATCACGAGATATAACTTTGAATTGAGTCCCATGAATGTGGAACGGGTGAATCATACCACCCATCATATCCCTTTTATTGTATACTTCCCACACTTCAGTTACGCCTTGTTCTTGGCGTAAGTCAATGCGATCAGCATCAAACTTCTTGCCGTTAATCGTAACCATGTCCATCATGCCAAACAATTCGATATTTTTTTCAACAGGCATTTCTTTTTCCTCTTGCGATAGGAATGGCTCTTCAGTTGTCCACATTTCAGTTGAATCTGCGGTAGAACCGTCAAGTTCTAAATCAAATGGCAACAATTCGACACCTTCATCATTAATGATGGCAAGCGATTCTTCGGTTGTTAGTTTTGAAAAGTCGATTAAAATTTCTGCGCGCTCTGATGCTGCTAGTGTTAATTCTTGAGTCTCAACAGGTTCATCGAGCAAACTGCCGTCAGAAGCAATTTGAGTAAAGCTAGCGCCATTGCTTAGACTGAATGTGTAGTTCCGCGCATTCGATCCATTTAATAGACGGAAACGCATAATCGGTTCCGTAATCGTTAATTTAGGATTGACTGTGCCATTAACAATAGAAACGTCCCCTAACGTACCATCTTCATTCATAAGTTGATTGTAATTCAACTGCTTGTCTTCATCAAAAAGACGATCTTGGAAAATCAGTGGAATATCATTGACTCCATATTCGTTTGGTATAGTTGGATTTTCCTTATCGGAGCTATCGATAAGCAACATACCTGATAATCCTCTATACACTTGCTCAGCAGTCATTTCATGAACGTGTGGATGATACCACAAGGTGGCGGCTGGCTGGTCGGCTTCTAATGTGACGATTCGACTTTCACCTGGTTGGATTTCATCACTAGGGCCACCATCAATTTCACTTGGAACTTCAAGACCGTGCCAATGAAATGTAGTCGGTTCATTTAAATCATTGGTGATTTTGACGACCACCTTTTTTCCTTCTTCTATTGTAAGGGTAGGGCCAAGCAAATTACCGTTATATCCGTATGTCTCTGTTGAAACTCCTTTAAAGAATTCAGTAGTTCCTTCTTGTGCAACAACTTCATAATCGTAATTTTGATCTTTTTGCTTTTCGAGTAATGGAGGGATTGCCAATTCGTTTAATCCTTCAGAAGATGCAAGGGAAGGCACATTACCATGATTCATCATTGAACCCATACCACCTTGATTTATCCCCCCATACCTTGGTCATAATCTTCTTCGCTCATCATATTTGAATTCATCCCACCATTGTTACCGGAACAAGCAGATAAGGTTATAGCTAAAAAAAGCAATATTCCTATCAATTTATTTTTGTAATTCATCGTTAACCCTTCTTTCTTTCGTATATACTGGTACTTTACCTAAAAGATATGCATAACACGTGCAGGAATAGGGGCATTCTTATGGATATATGGATAAGGCTAAAAGAATTCAATCTGCACAAAAAATCAAAATATTTCCTTTACACTTGAGAGAGAACTGATTGTATAGAGAGAGGGAGAACGATGACTTTAAAGAAATTGGGATGGGTATTTTTTTTGAGTACAGTAATTTTATCAGGTTGTAGTAACAACACAGATTCAAAAAAAGAAATTACATTTTCAGGTGAACTAAATCATGTCCACGGGATGGGCTATGCAGGAAACAACAATGGGTTGTATTTTGCAGCTCATACAGGGATGAAAATTTATCGTGAGGGCAACTGGTTTACCATTTCTGACGATTTTTTCGATTATATGGGATTTAACGCAATAGACCAAGGGTTTTATACATCAGGGCATCCTAGTGCTGATTCTGATATGCCAAATCCACTTGGGATTCAAAAAAGTTTAGATGGCGGAAAATCTCTGGAGCATATTGCTTTCGAAGGGGAAACGGATTTTCATGCATTGGCTGTCGGATATATTAGCCAAGACATATTCTTGTTAAATCCACAAGCGAACTCTGAGTTAGCCGCTGGTTTTTACAAACTATCGAGAGAGGACAAGCAATGGGAGCCTGTAAATGCGGAAGGATTAGAAGGTGAAGTTTCAGCGCTTGCTCTACATCCGACCAATTCCAATATAGTTGCAGCAGCGACATCTAAAGGGATATACGTCTCAGAAGATGGCGGCGAACAGTTCGATCGAATTACAAATGAGGCTGATCGCGGAACAGCAGTTTTCTTTAATGAAAACGAATTGTTGTATGCAAGCTATGGAGAAAATGCCATGTTGACAAAATATACAGTGGCGAATAAAAAAGAAGAAAAAGTTAATTTTCCAAATCTTATACAAGATGAAGTTTCCTTTATTTCTCAAAATCCTACTAATAAAGATGAAATTGGGATATATACAATGCAAGGAGAAGTATTTTTAACAAAAGATAATGCAACGACTTGGATGTCGTTACTTGACGGAGGCAATGTACAATAACACAATGTGATATTTCCTTTATAGATTAAAAGCAATCAATAAAAATAAGGGGTGGTTACGATGAATTCCAACAACTCACATGACGATCATGAAAAACATGTACCAGAACATGAGCATAGTCACACAGAAATGAGTGAAAGTGAAGATCATTCAAATCATGATCATCAAGGACACGGTGGACATGGTGATATGGTTGCAGATTTTAAAAAACGGTTTTTTATTTCCCTGATTTTAACTCTTCCGATTTTAGCATTATCTCCTATGATTCAACATTTTTTAGGAGTCGATTGGCGCTTTGACAATGATCTGTATATTTTATTTGTCTTATCAACTATCGTTTTCTTTTATGGAGGATGGCCATTTTTAACAGGAGGAATTCGTGAGCTTAAAGATAAAAATCCTGGCATGATGACCTTAATCGCTTTAGCAATTACCATAGCTTATGGATACAGTACAATGGTCGTCTTTGGTTGGGACGGCAATCAGTTGTTTTGGGAATTGGCTACATTAGTTGTTATTATGTTGCTTGGTCATTGGATAGAAATGCGTTCGATTATGGGAGCTTCTAATGCTTTAGAGGAATTAATCCAACTCATGCCAAGTGAAGCACATAAACTAGACGAGAATAACAAAGTTCATGATGTACCGTTAGCTGAAATTCAAAACAACGATCGATTGTTAATCAAACCAGGCGAAAAAATCCCAGTAGATGGATTGATTATTGAAGGGAAGTCAACAGTAGATGAATCTATGTTGACAGGTGAATCACTTCCTATTGAAAAAGAAGAAGGCAACCAAGTTATAGGTGGTTCAGTAAATAATGAAGGTTCTTTAACAGTCGAAGTTGAAAAAACAGGAGAAGCATCCTATTTATCACAAGTCGTCAAAATGGTGAAAGAAGCGCAAGAGTCAAAATCTAAAACACAAGATTTAACGAATCGCGCAGCTAAATGGCTATTTTACTTAGCTATAGTGGCAGGACTTGTAACATTTTCTGTGTGGATATTACTTGGTTACCCTGTGGATGTGGCAGTAGAACGAATGGTAACAGTTATGGTTATTACATGTCCTCATGCATTAGGATTAGCTGCTCCGCTGGTGGTCGCCGTTTCAACTTCGATTTCGGCTAAAAAAGGATTATTAATTCGAAATCGCGCAGGATTTGAAGACGCACGCCATTTAAACGCTGTTGTTTTTGATAAAACAGGCACGTTAACAAAAGGCGAGTTCGGCGTAACCAATATTATACCTAGCGGCGATTACACAGAAGATGAGGTTCTGCAGTTTGCTGCTGCGATTGAACAAAATTCAGAGCATCCCATTGCAACTGGTATTGTGAATTCTGCTAAAGATCAAAGACTTGAGCTGAAAAGAGTGACCGACTTTGAATCGATTACTGGAAAAGGCATTCAAGGACAAGTAGAAGGTCAGAAAATAAATGTAGTGAGCCCTAGATATGTGACTGATAATAATCTAAGTTTTGATGAACATATGTTTAATGAGTTATCAGAAGAAGGGAAAACAGTTGTATTTGTATTAGTCAAAGATCAACTCGCTGGAATGGTTGCATTAGCTGATATCGTAAGAGAAACTGCTAAAGAAGCCGTATCAGCATTAAAAGAACAAGGCATTCATTCAATTATGTTGACTGGAGACAATCAAAAAGTTGCCGATTGGGTAGCTAAACAACTCGGCATTGACGAAGTTTACGCAGAAGTGCTCCCAGAGGACAAAGCCAACCAAATCAAAAAGATTAAAGATAAAGGTTGGAAAGTGGCAATGACTGGAGATGGTGTCAATGACGCACCAGCGCTTGCGACCGCACATTTAGGAATTGCTATTGGTGCTGGAACGGATGTAGCAATGGAAACAGCTGACGTCATCCTTGTTCGAAGCAATCCGAATGATGTTGTTGAATTAATGGATTTATCGAAAAAAACTTACAGGAAAATGGTACAGAATTTATGGTGGGCAACAGGCTACAATATATTTGCCATTCCATTAGCTGCCGGTGTTCTAGCCCCGTGGGGAATTATTGTGAGTCCGGCAGTGGGTGCAGTATTAATGAGTTTAAGCACCATCATTGTTGCCATTAATGCGAAGCTATTAAAAGCATAGTATGAGGAATAAAATACCCCGTTATTGTTATAAGTAACTAACAATAACGGGGTATTTTTTTATTTCAACAAATAATACTAGAAAAAATATGAATCTTCCCCCTTTTTTTCATTATTAGATAGCTTCTTGATAAATTTCCTGTAATATGAAATTAAAGATGTAAAAGATTGAAAAGGAATTAGGTAGATGGAAGGGGGCACAAACTTGAAGACAAAATCAAAATGGGTGGTAACTAATATTTCAATTGTATTGGCCCTTTCCATGTACGCACCAACACCAAATGCAACTACATTAAGCGTGCTTGAGAAAAAGCAGCAAGAAACCGAACAAAATAAAAGTGAATTGCATTCTGGAATTAAAGAAAAAACAAATGCCATAAATACGAATCAAATAACGTTGTTTGAAATTATGGAGAAAATTACAGAATTAACGAATAAGATTAACGAAATGGAATATTATATCACGGAAATTCAAGAAGAAATTAATCAACGAAAAATTGAAATTGATGAGGTGGAAGCATCAATTAAAGCATTTGAAAACAAAATAGCGGAGCGCACAGAATTGTTAAAAGAGCGTGCACGTGCTATTCAAATGAGTGGCGGATCGATTGATTATATCGATGTATTGTTAAGTGCCAATAGTTTTATCGATTTTATCGACCGATTCTCAGCTGTAAACACATTAATAGAAGCAGATCGTGAAATCATGTTGCAACAAGTTGAAGATACTAAACTATTAGCTAAACAAAAAACAATCGTGGAATCCAAACTTGTAGAGCAAAAAAATCGGCAATCCAAACTTAAAGAACTGAACGATTCAATAGCAGCTCAAAAGAAAGAACATGCTGAATTTGTTGTAGAGTTATCAGCGGAACAACAGCGATTAGCAAAAGCAAAATCCGAATTAGAAAATCGGTTTGAAGAGGAATTGGAACTTAGCGAGAAACTAGAAAAACAAATCATTGCCGAACAAGCCCGCCTTGCTGAATTGGCTAGAAAAGCTGAAGAAGAACGTAAACGAAAAGCAGCCGAAGAAGAGCGGTTACGTCTAGCAACCAGCAATCAATCAACAGCGAATGTCGCGAATAAGATTGAAAACTCTCCTCTTATTAGACCAGCAGCGGGACGCCACACTTCTGGCTTTGGGGGGCGTGACATTGGAGATGGAGCTGAAACACATTTAGGCTATGATATTGCGAATGCAACAGGAACATCGGTTGTCGCAGCGGCAGATGGTTATGTCTCTTTTGCAGGAGTAATGGGCGGATATGGCAACGTGGTAATTCTTACACACTCTATCAACGGTCAAACCCATGCGACAGTTTATGCACACTTGAACTCGATAAACGTTTCGATCAGTCAATTTGTTTCACAAGGTCAACAAGTTGGAGGAATGGGGAACACGGGGCGTTCGACTGGAACTCATGTACATTTTGAAGTGCACGTAGGGCCTTGGAATGGATCAAGATCAAACGCTGTGGATCCAGCCCAATATATATGGTAAACATTTTAAACAATCGTTCCAGTTAACAAGTGACGATTGTTTTTTCTTCTTTAAATTCTATTGTAAAGTAGGGCAAAAAGTGTCGGAAAAAAATGAACTAACTAATACACCAATAAAAAGCAAAAAGAAAATCTCGAAATTAACAGGATTCTTCTATATACTGATCATCTTCATAGCCAGTTTATTGCTAATTGCTTTAGCATTCGTCTACACAGGTTTAAAAAATGATGCCACAAGTAGTGCGCAATCTAATAACCCGAATTTGTCGGATTCGACCGATACAAACAAGTCATCATTTTATTTTAAGTTACTCAATCCGTTTGCAGAAAAACAAAACGCTACCGACTCTAGAGTAGATTCCAGTTTAGAAACCGGGCAGCTATCAAGTGATGAATTTCAGCCGCCTATGAAAACTTTTATAGATGAAAAGGAGTTATCATTAGATTTTAATGAAGAGCTGTTTGATACTATAAGTTCTGGTACGAATATCGACACGGGACATTCAACTTTTGACAAAGACGTCATCTATATTTATCAGAGTCATAGTAGAGAAGCATTTTTACCATATTTAAAAAACGTAGTTGAGCCTGAAGAAGCTTTTCATTCAAAAGCAAATGTAACTTTAGTGGGGAAGATGCTAGGAAAAGCGCTAGAACGAAGAGGAATAGGAACAACGGTAAATTCTTCAGATATTGTCCAAGAACTGGATTCAAGAGGAATGGACTACGGAAGTTCATACTTTGTGTCGGGGGAACAAGTAAAAGCAGCAATACAAGATAATCCGAACTTAGAAATTTTCATAGATATCCACCGAGATTCTTTGCGCAAAGATTCCACAACGGTCAACGTAAACGGAAGCGATTATGCACGGTTACTTTTTATAGTGGGTACAGGACATAAAGAGTTTGAAAAAAACTTGTCTTTCGCAAAAGAATTGCAACTGCAGCTAGAAACACAATATCCTAACTTATCAAAAGGAATACTAGAAAAAGATAAGAGCCAAGGAAACGGCGTTTACAATCAGGACTTAGCTGCCAACGCGGTTATTATTGAGATAGGTGGAGTTGATAATACGGTAGAAGAACTTTACCTGACTGTCGAAGCATTTGCTGATGTCTTGAGTACTAATTATTGGCATAAATAATTTGGAGCAAAGGTTTAATGGCTCTGTATACTTTATGATAAATTTAATCTTATTAAAAACTTCCTATTGGAGTAAGTGATACGTTTAATGCAATGCTAGAAGATCGTGTCTACCGAAAAGCATTAGAAGACCATGTATCAATTGCCAAACTAAAAAAACGGCTAGCACGCACTGCGATTAAAATTTAGTAGTTTCTTTTGAAGAAGTTTTAAAAGAAGAAGGTAAACTTATTCACACAACTGAATGAGCAAAGACAAGGCCAACTGGAAATGTCCAGTTGGCCTTGTCTTATTTAAAATATGACCTCATAACTAAGTACATTTAAGATTACTTGTTTTAGCCAGTGTTGTTTTGTGTATATACTTCATCGTCAGATTGTGTGCTTCTTCTGCAGCATAATGGTCGCGTTTATTCGTAAAGATCTTTATACCGTTTCATAAATTTACGGTCAATATACTGTTTGATCTTCCACGGGATTTTGCCATGAAAAAGTTGGTTTCCATAAGATAAAAAAGCTTCGCCATCGCCTGTAGACAGTATTGATACATATCTTTTTTGAGGGGTGAACCGCACTAATTGGCCTTTAGATAAGCTCTTTTTTAAGTTTTCCCAAAGAATTGGACCTTGTCGAACAGCGTAAACGCCGTTTTTAGCTAGAGCAGGGTACTGATCAATGGTGACACAATCTCCAGCTCCGAAAATTTCAGGATGTTGATTGTTTTGCAACATCTCGTTCACTAGCAAATAGCCGTTCTCATCAGTAGGCAATCCGGAGGTTTGGAATAAATCGAAACTTTTCGGGCCTGTTAGCCATAAGACTTCTGATTGCGGATGACTATCGCCTGCGCTTGTTGTGACGTTATTTTCATCAACAGACTCAATCCCCGTACCTGAATAAAACGGCAATCTTTTTTGCGTAGCAATCGTTTCAATTTTCTTTGAAGCTGCAGCTCCTTGACTAACCAATAAATCAGTAGAACTAAACAACGCAACATTGTTAGACAACTGATTTTGTTTTCGCCAAGACAGGATTGAAAATGCTAGTTCTACACCTGATGCACCGCCTCCCACTATTACCGGATGGACAGATTCTCGAGTCTTTACTAGGTGATCGGGGAAGCGGTAATTCGGTTTGATCGATAATGCATGATTTTTAATCGCTTCTGGAACAGCAGTTTGAGAGCCAATATCAAACGATACGAAATCATACGTATAAACCGCGCCGTTTGCACCCCTTAGCTCTTGAGCATTTGCATCAACAGCAGTAATTGCATCTTCACTAAATTCAACACCAATGTTTTGGCATAATTTGATTAAGTCAATCCGAATATCATCCAAACTATACACGCCTTCTGTATATCCAGAAAACATTCCCGAATAATATTGATAAGGGGACGGTGAGATTAACAAGACACGCCAGTCATTTCGAACATCATTCTTTAATTGTTCTAGGCAGTGCAAATGTGCATGTCCGCCTCCTACTAATACAAGTGTCTTCATGTCTCACTACTCCTATCTACTTTAAAATTCGTTTCGCTTCAGCCATTCGTTGGTAAATGGTGAAAAGTTGAATCGCGATAAAAACCAAGGTAATGGCTATTAAATATGTTGAAAAGACAATCATTAGGGTAAACAATATAAAGCCTTCTGTTCTTTCAGCTAGCCCCGCTTGATAGTAGAAAGACTTAACGCCGTTTTTATCGGACAAAGCCCCCACAGTTAGAAAGACAGTCATGGCAACGATAATGGAGGTGCTTAACAATAATAGCGCCCACATGGCGTCTGGAAAGCGAAAGGCTAGTCCTAAAATCACGCTAATTTCTACTATGCGGTCAAAGCTAATATCTAATAATGTTCCCCAAGGAGAAAGTTTGGTTTTTCGGGCCATGGTCCCATCAACAACATCCAAATAGCCAGATAACCAAAGTACAATGACTGCCCAAAGAGGTTGATCGAGGTAAATGAAGAGACCTGATGAAAGGCCGATAGCTAATGCGATTTTGGTCACGCCATTGGCTGTAAAGCCTCTTTTCAGTAAGAAATCAGCTGATTTATCAACAATAGGTTGTACATGTTTTCGTGCATGGGTATCGAGCATCAGGTTCACCTTTTCGTCTTTTAGGATATTTCAAGTGTAAGTTATGTTCTCAATTGTAACCCGTAACCCCACTCGATTCAAAATACCGGTTCGAACTAACTATAAGTTGTTGAGAGCGATTAGGCGAAAGTTAGTGTTCTTTATTGTTAAAATGGATTTAATTTTAAAAAAGAAAGGAAATGATATAAATGGTTAAAAAATATGATATTGCCATAATAGGAGCTGGCGCAGCCGGATTAACTGCTGCTTTTACAGCAGCAGGGTTTTCTAAAAGCGTCGTACTAATCGATAAAAACTTACCTGGCGGAGAATGTACATGGTCGGGCTGTATTCCAAGTAAATCACTTATTAATATCGCAAAAGAAGTACATCATGCGAAAAAATATACCCCGAATTTACAAGTAGACACTTCAGTTGTTTTAGCAGACATTCAAGACGTCATTCAAAAAGTCTATGCAGGCGAATCCCCAGAAGTGCTAAAAGAATCTGGCATTGATTTTATTAATAGCTATGCGAAATTCATCGAACCTCATGCATTAGAAGTAGATAACGAACGCATTGAAGCGAAGAAAATCATTCTTTCGACAGGATCTTCTCCAATGGTGCCGCCAATTGACGGGTTAGATCAAGTTTCTTATTTGACGAATGAAACCATTTTTACTCAAAAAACATTCCCGAAAACGATGACTATTCTCGGTGGCGGAGCAATTGGTGTAGAACTGAGCCAAGCATTAAATCGTCTTGGAGTTAACGTAACACTTGTAGAAAAGTTCGAGCGAATTTTACCAAAAGACGAGGAAGAGCTCGTGTTGATGATTCAGCAACGTTTAATCGATGAAGGTGTAACGATTCATACCTGCGCTACTGCTGTTCGTGCAGAGCAAAATGGAGAAATCATTGATTTAATCATCGAAAAAGACGGTAGTGAAATGACGGTTAGCGGGGAAGGGCTTCTAGTAGCGCTTGGTCGTCAAGCAAATGTTAAAGGCTATGGGTTGAAAACAGCCGGTGTCGAATTCAATTCGAAAAGCATTCAAGTTGACGAGCATTTAGAAACGACTGCAAAAGGCATTTATGCGATTGGCGATGTGGTTGGTCCGTATCAACTGTCGCATATGGCAAATGCACAAGGAATTTTAGCAACACAAAATGCCATTTTACCGATTAATCGAAAAATGGACTACGAGCATGTGACGTGGTGTACATATACAGATCCTGAGCTCGGCAGATCCGGCTTGTCCGAAGAAGAAGCCCGTGAGAAATACGGCGATTCCATTCGTATATACGAGCACGAATATGCTGACTTGGACCGTGCCAATACGAAAAAAGACAGCATCGGGAAAGTGAAACTGATTTTAGATAAAAAAGGCTATATTTTAGGAGCGAGTATTCTTGGTGATCGAGCAGGTGAAATCATTAGCCAAATTCAAACCATTAAAACGTTAAACATTAATATGGGCAAATTATCAGGTGTAATTCACCCGTACCCAACTTATAGTGAAGTATTGGTGAAAATCGGGAAAAAGGTTTTCGTAGACAATTTATTAAACCAACCTGTTGTAAAAACGTTCAACAAAGCGAAAGCTGGAGAATTACCTGCAGAAAAAATTGGAATTTATGGAGCCGCAGCAGCAGTTGGACTCAGCATTGCAAACTTACTCGTTCACAACAATATTAAACCCAAACTCGGCGTGGAAAATGGCCGTTTAAAAGAAATGCCTTCAACACCGAACGCTATCTCGTCTCAAACAACTGAGCAAGCCATGCATGTACCGGCATGGCCTTATAACGGCAATAAACATAGAGCAAAACAAAGTTTAATTGAGATGCTCGAAAATTATGATGACATTCACATTCAGCAAAACGATAAAAATTACGTCCGGGCAGTAGCTATATCCAAACCCCTTAGATTTAAAGACGACATTGAATTTTACTTTAATGATGCCGCAGAGCGAATTGAGTTCCGGTCAGCTTCTCGCGCAGGTCATTCAGATTGGGGCGTTAACCGAGAGCGCTATGATGACATGAGAAGTCGATACTTTAACATTTTGGCTCAAAAGCGAAACGTATGAAAAAGAGCAAAGGCTTGCAAATAGCCAAATGGTTTGGGATTGCTGCATTAATCGGCATCGCGATTTGGCTCAGCCGCTCAGTTTTCCAAGTAGATGCCAACGATCTTCGTAATTGGATTTTGTCATTTGGTTTATGGTCTCCCATTTTTTACATCCTCATTTATACTGTTCGGCCGCTCATCTTTTTTCCAGCATCGGTTTTATCGATTGCGGGCGGCTTAGCATTTGGGGCTTGGCTAGGCACACTTTACACCATTATCGGTGCGACTCTTGGAGCCATGTTATCTTTTTACGTTGCCAAAACTTTAGGGAAAAGCTTTGTTCGCAAATATCGGACCGGTAATGTCGGTAAAATTCAATCTCAAATGGAACAAAACGGCTTTTTCTACGTCTTGTTATTTCGTTTCATTCCCGTCATTAATTTCGATTTAATCAGTTATGTCGCGGCTTTTGCCAAAGTCCGTTTTACGTCTTTCGCGTTGGCTACATTCATTGGAATTATCCCGGGTACGTTTGCTTATAATTTTTTGGGCAGTAGTTTTGTTAGCGGAAACCCGAAAATCATCATTCTCGCCGTCGTTGTTTTCGTTATACTAACAGTAGTACCAATTGCTTTACGCAATCGGTGGAACAAAAAACAAACACTCAATAAATAACAGCCATTTTATCAACGGATTTAGGAAGTGTAAAAAATGAAGAACTCCGTGTTTTTAGCATCAGCCTTTCTAATGCTGACTTTATCCGCTTGTTCTCAAAACGAGGATGATCAAACAGCTAAAGAAACAGATCAATTACTGACAAGTGATTGGCAAACGATTGCGGATTCCGCAACAGAGCAGCAAGTAAATATGTATATGTGGGGTGGCAGCGACAACATTAATCGTTATATCGATGAATGGGTAGCACCTCGCTTGAAAAAAGACCATGACGTTGAATTAAACCGTGTCCCGATGAACGATTCTCAAGACATCATCAATCAATTGGTTGATGAAAAATTTGCTGGCAAGTTGAATGGCAGTATGGACATCATTTGGATCAACGGTGAAAATTTCAAAACGGCTAAAGACAATGATTTGTTGTGGGGTAGTTTCAGTGGGCAATTACCGAATTTCAACGATTTTATCGATAAAGATGCGCCTGAAATCGCTAATGATTTCGGTGAACCTGTAGAAGGACTCGAAGCCCCATGGGGCAAAGCGCAATTTGTTTTTGTGCATGATGAAAGCAAATCGCCAAACCCACCCAAATCTACGGATGAATTAGCCGAATGGGTTCAAGAAAACCCAGGGCAGTTTACGTATCCGGCGTTACCTGATTTTACGGGCAGTGCTTTTGTCCGCCACGTGTTGTATGAAACGACAGGTGGATATGAACAATACCAGCAACCGGCTGCGTCTATCACGGACTTAGAAACAAGGTTAGAGCCGATGTGGGATTATTTAAATAGCATCGAGCCGTATTTATGGCGGGGCGGAGAAACCTATCCTGAAAGTTTAGCGAAACAAGATCAATTGTATGCAAGTGGTGAAATTGGCATAACGATGAGTTACGACCCTGCACTTGCTGCGAGTGAAGTCTTGAAAGGTCGTTTTCCTGAGTCAACCCGCACATTTGTTTTAGACGGTGGAACTCTTTCTAATACCCATTTTTTGTCGATTCCATTCAATTCTTCTGCGAAAGCGGGAGCGATGGTCGCTATCAACGAAATGTTGTCACCTGAAGCTCAAACGGCGAAACTATCTCCTGAAAACTGGGGAGATTTGTCTGCACTTGACTTAAATTTATTGTCTCTTGAACAACAAGACGCAATGAATGCGGTCGACTTAGGCGTAGCCACTTTGTCATTAGCGGAATTAGAAGAGCACCGACTCCCAGAACTATCATCAGACTATATTGAAATTATCGAAAAAGGATGGTTACAACATGTGGCAAAAGAATAAACCGTATCTTTTGTTGTTTCCTACCATCGGAACCATCGTCCTCCTGTTTTTCGGGGGACTTTTTGATGGATTTTTAAAAAGTCTCGGCTATTTTCCGGCACTTGATCAAACTGATTTTAACTTTACAGCTTATCACCATCTATTCAGCTCATCTGAATTTTGGGCATCGTTTAATTTAACCTTTCGTGTGGCATTATTGTCTTCATTTCTTGCTGCAGTTTTGGGTGCAGTTATTGCGATTTCTTTATTTATGATGAACGAATCTGCTAATGGTAGTAGTTCGTCCATTTGGTACAGATTGTTTCAATTGCCGTTAACGATTCCACATCTAGTTGGTGGCTATATTATCGTATTGTTGTTTATGCAAAGTGGTTTTCTTTCTCGAATTGCTACCAATCTCGGCTTTATCGATACAATCTCAGAGTTTCCTGTTTTGGTAAACGATTCATTTGGTTGGGGCATCATCTTGACTTATGCTTGGAAAGAAGCGCCATTTATTTCACTAATGATTTATCCAGTGTTGTCTCGAATCCATCGCTCGTGGCGTGATGTGTCACGCGTATTCGGTGCAAGTCGCTGGAATTATGTACGCGAAATTGTTGTTCCTGTCATGATGCCTGCATGGACGATTGCGACATTTATCGTTTTTGTTTTTACGTTTTCTGCTTTTGAAGTCCCGTTTTTACTTGGTGTTACATACCCAAGCACGTTACCAGTGTATTCCTATCAACTCTATACAAGTGGAACGTTAACGGACCGACCAGAAGCACTCGCAGTCAATATCATTTTGGCAAGTTTCACCGTAATTATGGGGTTAGTTGTTTACGCAGTTAATAAACGATGGAACGCTTTAAAGGGGTGGGATTGATGATGAAGCCTCAAATGTTCATAAAAATCAGCCTATCCTTACTGGTATTCCTACTAATGTTCTTGCCTTTTATCCCGCTTGTGTTATCCAGTTTGTCATTTGGTTGGCAGTGGCCCGAAATCTTACCAGATGCAATTAGTCTTCGTGCATGGGATTATGTGTTATTTGGCAGTTCGGGCACATGGCAAGCGGTTGGTGTAAGTTTACTGATTGCTTTGATTGTCACGGTCATAAACATACTTCTCGCGGTACCAGCTGCTAATGCACTCGTGCGCAATTCGTTTCGCGGCAAATGGATAATGGAAGCCATTATCTTTGCGCCTATTATCATTCCACCTTTTGTAGCAGTGATGGGCATTCATTTAACGTTTTTAAAACTTGGATTAACAGAAACGATAGTAGGTGTGGTGTTAGCTCACATTTCGCCTACTTTGCCTTATATGGTGCGCGCCATTATGATTAGCTATCAAACTTTATCGGTCGATTGGGAAGACCAAGCACGCATGCTTGGAGCCGGTCCTGTTTCTCGGTTTACCTTGGTGGTCTTGCCCCATTTATTGCCGGGTATTGTCGCAGGAGCTAGTTTAAGTATATTAATTTCTTTAAGTCAATACTTAATCACTTTTATCATTGGCTCTGGTCAAGTGGTTACGTTATCCATATTGTTGTTTCCATTTATAAGCGGTGGTGACCCTGCAATCGCTTCAGCCTATTCCTTATTGTTTGCGGGAATGGCGATTATGACATTGTTCGGTTTGGATGTTCTTTTGAAAAAATACTATCAACAGAAAAAAGCCGTAACAAACAAAGGCTAAAGGAGTGAGAATATGAGCGATTTGCGAATAATCAATGTGGAAAAACATTACAAACAACCGCAACAAAAAGACAATCCTGCCTTTTCGTTACATCCTATCAACTTGACGATTCACGAAGGCGAGTTTTTCTCATTGCTTGGACCCTCTGGTTGCGGCAAGACTAGCTTATTAAAACTGGTTGCGGGATTACTTCCGGCCGATAACGGAGAAATTTGGATTGGCGATCAAAATTTCACCCAAGTTCCATCGGAAGCGCGAAACTTTGCAATGGTCTTTCAACAATCGTTATTGTTTCCGCATATGACGGTAGAAGACAATGTCGCCTTCGGATTAAAAATGCAAAAAGTTGATAAAAAACAACGAATAGCAAAAGCGCGAGATATGCTTGAACATGTCGGACTGCAAGGCTACGGCAGCCGTTTTCCAGATAGACTAAGCGGTGGCCAACAACAGCGCGTAGCTTTAGCGAGAGCGTTAGTAGCCAATCCGCGCGTGTTATTGATGGATGAACCGTTTAGTGCGTTAGATCCGGGATTGCGAGAAGAAATGCGCGACTTGCTTAGCCGGATTCAACTGGAGTTTCGTGTCACCGTGTTATTTGTTACGCACGACAGAGAAGAAGCTTTTTCATTGTCAGATCGGATTGCTGTGATGAGTAATGGCGAGTTATTACAAGTAGGCAGTTCTAAAGAGATATACGAACAACCTTTAACTACAAAAGTAGCGTCATTTCTTGGGTTAAAAAACATCATTAGAGGAAACGTTGAAAGTGGCTATTTTCGTTCTATTGATGGAAGTTTTGAATTTTTAGTTGATGCCACTACAAAGAATGGTCTGAGCTGTTTAATCGTTCGACCCGAGGCTATGCAACTTGTGACAGAAGGTAGACCAACACTTGCATCCAGCATTCAAATTCAAGGAACAGTAGAACAGATAAAGTTTAATCATGGGTTTTATTCAGTCAAAATAAGTGTAGGAGAATGTCATTTAACTTGTAGTTTGACGAGTCAGCAAGCAGATATTCTTTGTGTAGGGCAGACAATAAGTTTGCAAATAGAAGTGAAAGATTTATGGGTAGTCAATGAATAACGAGAGATTGCCAGAATGAATAGAAATGAATAAATAGAATTTAATTATGAATAGTATTTATATAAAAGGATGAACAGCTATTTGGATAATTATATATGAATTTATTCACTCGGTGCTATCGCGAGCATTTTAGTTAATGTAATACTATTCAACTTAAGAATGAATAGTATTTTGTTCATGCAACTATGCACCCTAAAGTAAAAGTATAAGTTTTGACTTATATAATATTATTGGCTTACAATTAATACAAAGGAGTGGATCTACATGGAGACTTTATCAACACAATCTGCAGCTGATGTTACAGCTTGTTTGAAAGCTGTCAGCGATCCAACTCGTCTAATGATGATGAAATTGGTGGAGACGAATAAGTACTGTGTATGTCAATTTGTTGAAATGTTCGGCATGAGTCAGCCAGCGATCAGTCAACATTTGCGGAAGTTAAAACAAGCAGGGCTTTTAAAAGAAAACAGAAGTGGCCAATGGCGGTTTTATTCGATGAATAAAGAGTCTACCCATGCAACATTGCTGTTAGATATTTTAAGCCACATTGAAGACTCAGATGCACAGCTTCAAGCATTACTTGCGAAAGAAAAACCAGTAGATTGCTTTTAAAATTATGTTTGTAAAAAGG
The DNA here is from genome assembly GCF_001687585.2 of Planococcus halocryophilus. Taxonomy (GTDB): domain Bacteria; phylum Bacillota; class Bacilli; order Bacillales_A; family Planococcaceae; genus Planococcus; species Planococcus halocryophilus. The sequence goes on from NZ_CP016537.2 coordinate 1,686,955, forward strand.
AGAACTATTTATGACAAAAAAAATTATTTATTTTTTATGCACAGGAAACTCTTGCCGTAGCCAAATGGCTGAAGGATGGGCAAAACTACATTTAGCAACAGAGTGGGATGTATACAGCGCTGGAATTGAAGCGCACGGATTAAATCCGAATGCGGTGAAAGCAATGAATGAAGTAGGTATTGATATTTCCACTCAAACTTCAGACATCATTGATGAAGACTTGCTTAATCGCGCAGATTTTATCGTGACTCTTTGCGGGGATGCAGCAGATAAATGTCCGGTAACTCCGGCTCATATTCGTCGCGAACATTGGGGCTTTGAAGATCCAGCAAAAGCCCAAGGCACAGAAGAAGAAAAGTGGACTGTGTTCCAAACGGTTCGTGATGCTATTGGAACGCGCATTGAATCGTTCGCGAAAACCGGCATCTAAAAATTCTCTAAACGAAACCCACAAGCTGATAAATCAGCTTGTGGGTTTTTTATTTATCTAAATTGTCAATCGATTCCAACAACTTCATTGACACAGTTGGAGGCGCTATTTATACTTGCTATATAACAGTTTAGCTTTTTACAAGAGAGGGGTCATATTATGCTGGCAACGTTAACACCACTTGACTGGAAACGCCGCGCGGTCAAATACTATCCGGAGAAAGTGGCGGTGATTGATGGAGACAAAAAGTTTACATACAAAGAGTTTGGCAAACGAGTAGACCAACTCACTACCGCACTACATAATGCAGGGATTGGCAACAAAGACCATGTGGCAGTGATGCTGCCAAATAATCACGCAATGCTGGAATGTTTTTACGGCATTATACCTCTTGGAGCGGTTATTGTTCCGCTTAATTACCGCTTGTCTACAAAAGATTTAACGTATATTTTAAAACATAGCGACGCAAAAATGCTGATTGTCGATGCGGAGTTCGGCAAAATGCTTGAAAAAGTACAAGACGAGCTACCGATTGAAAAGTACATTGTTGTGGCTGTAGATGGCTTTGAATCGACGATTAACGGGGAAGATTACGAAGCATTTATCGGGAATGTTCCGGATGATGCAAAAGTGCCTCACATCGATTTAGATGAAAACCAAATGCTGTCGTTAAATTATACGAGTGGTACCACGTCCAGTCCAAAAGGCGTGATGCAAACGCATCGCACTAATTACCTGAATGCTGCCAACTTCTTGCATCATTTGGAAATTAAATTCGATGACGTATATTTGCATACCTTGCCAATGTTTCATACAAACGGATGGGGCGGCGTTTGGGCCATTACTGCAGCGGGAGCTACGCATGTGTGCTTACGTAAAGTAGACCCACCGCTAATTTTGGATTTATTTGAAAGTCATGGCATCACCTCACTTTGCGGTGCGCCGACAGTTGTTAATATGCTCGTTAATGAACCAAAAGCGAAAGAAATTGAATTGACCCAAACAATACGTATGGGAACTGCAGGTGCGCCACCTGCTGCAGCGCTGATTGCGAAAGCGCAAAGCATTCTAGGATTGAATATGATGCATGTGTACGGCTTGACTGAAACGTCTCCGTTTATCCTTTACTGCGAATGGAAAAACGAATTTAATGATTTGGACCCTGAACAACAAGCATCTATTAAAGCACGTCAAGGAATAGAGCTCGCTTTTAACGGAGAAACCAAAGTGGTTAATCAAGAAAATGGAGAAGAAGTGGCATGGAACGGAAAAGAACTGGGTGAAATTGTCACGCGTGGCAACGTCGTTATGGCAGGATATTACAAAGATCCTGAAAAAACGGCTGAAGCGATTCGAGATGGCTGGTTTTACACAGGAGATTTGGCCGTGACACATCCGGATGGTTATATCGAAATTCAAGATCGCATTAAAGACATGATCATTTCTGGAGGCGAAAACATTTCCTCTACAGAAATCGAAGGCGTCTTGTATAAACACCCCGCAATCGCCGAAGTTGCTGTGATTGCAGTACCGGATGAAAAGTGGGGGGAAGTACCAAAAGCCATTATTGTGCTGCATCAAGGAGCACAAGTAACTGAGCAAGAAATCTTGGATTATACGCGTGAAAACATGTCGCGCTTTAAAGTGCCAAAATCTGTAGACTTTGTTGAAGCTTTGCCTAAAACGGCAACTGGTAAATTGCAGAAATTCCAGTTGCGGGAAATGTACTGGGGGCGAGGGAAAAAAGTGAATTAAATTAAAAAACCGTCTATTCATGAGAATCTACATGGATAGACGGTTTTTGTGATGAATTATAAATTTAAAATCGCAATAAAGACTCATGTAAATAACAAGCTAGTGACAGTCGATATCACCCAGTAGTTCTTGTCGCGAATATTGAGCAAAAGGAAACCAACGATGAAATTAATGAGTAAAATAACAAGGGCAACGGTGCCAATTACATATAACATCTATATTAATTCTCCGTTCTTTCTATAAAGTACTGTTAAAAAGTGTTTTCACTCTTTACGATTGATGTTTTTTTAGCTTCCCATGCAAATACTCTTCCGATTTTCCTTTTGGAATGCTAAGCGTTTCCCAATTCTCATCTTTTAATTGCTTTCCAATATAAACAATTTGACCAACATGACAAGCATAATGAGTTAGTTGCCTTTCGATTGCTTCTAATACAGTGTGTTTTTCACCTCGAATAGTGACTTTTTTTTAATAAATCTTGGCTTTCTAAACCATTCAATGTACCAAGAAACGTATTCCAGCCTTTTTCCCACATAATGATCATTTCTTGTATCGTTAAAATAGTATCTTCAAATTCCTGATCACGATTTCTAGAAGGTTTTTCTCCATCCGTCGTTAAAAAATCAGACCACCTAGATACCATGTTTCCACTGACATGCTTGACTGTAAATCCTACGCTATTAGAAGCCTCGTTTAATCTCCAGTGTATATCAGTCTCAGATAATTGATTGATGGTTCTATCCCCAAGATCCTTAACATTTTGAAATCTTTCTTGAATCACCTTCAAATATTCTTTTCCAAGTTCCATACCTACACACTCCTTCATTTTTATAAACACCAAGTTGTTGAAAAAAGTGTTTTTAAATATCTAAATGCAGCATTTCCGTCGGTTCATGATCAATAGAGGTGTTTTATTTTCCGGTATCTTTTACGGTTCTCGTATTGTCTTCTATAGAAGCTGAATATCCATTACTATCCAATTTCACTTCTAAATAATACTTCTTGTGTAGCTGATTTTGCACCTCATTTTTATTATACATTAGCTTAAAATGCATCGAACTTATTCATCAAAATATCTAAGGTTAATTGATGTTCACCACTTTACTCAGAATAACTGAACTGTCGGAGTTATTCTGCTACTCGCATGACATGTTACTGTTTTCTTGAAGTCCTTTTCAATCGAGTAATCCACAGTACTCATTCTATGTTTTCTGACGGCAAATCGATATTGACTTTTCTTTTCATATACTTATACTTGATTATGAGAATCATTTTCAATAAGATTATTGAAAGATACCCTTAGGAAGAGATAAAGGCAAGAAACGTATATATAAGCCATCGTTACGCTGATGCAAGTGCTGATCTCTAGAAAGTTTGTCAGATATAGAAACGGTTCGAGCAAACAAGACTTTCACATAGATGCTAGTGAACGTAATATTGAAAGGATGGAAATGATGAACAATATCGAAAAATATAGAAATGCTTTTATGGATGCGTTGGAATTAGAAGAAGACCAGGTAAGTGAAGAGTTAGCATTAGGCGAAACAAGAGAATGGGATTCTCTTGGGCATATGATTCTGATTTCTACGATGGAAGAGGTTTTTGATGTTTCAATAGATGCTGAATGGATGACAGAATTCGATTCGTATAAGGCAGGAAAAGAGCTTTTGAATCGTTTAGGAGTAGACTTTGTAAATGAATAGGTTCAAAAAGCTTGAGAAGTTCGGAAACCAAACCGCTATATATGCTGAAAGAGAATACTCTTACGCTGAAATGGTAGAGGTTGCTGACGAAATCTGCAGTCATGTAGGTGAAAGAACGCTGGTTTTTTGTTTATCTTCAAATAATAAAGAGTCTATATTTGGTTACGTGGGCTTTATGAGAGGGCATGTTGTACCTGTCTTGTTAGATGCATCTATCCAGGTGGAGCGGTTGCAAAAACTAATCGAGCTTTATAAGCCTGCGTACATTTGGGCGAGTAGTGGAAACCAAGACCTTTTAAACACAATGGATAGTATATTCGTGTTTGGAGATTACTCATTATTTAAATGTCCGACATTTATTCAACAGGAGCTAGATGAAGATCTTGCGCTCCTTTTAACGACCTCAGGAAGTACTGGCAGCCCCAAATTTGTTCGCTTAAGTTACGAAAACATCTTCCAAAATGCTGAATCCATTGTGAAGTACCTTGAGATTAAGGCAGACGATAAACCGATCACAACACTTCCAATGAATTACTCTTATGGACTGTCGATCATCAACAGTCATTTCATTTGCGGAGCGACGATTATTGTCACGGATGCATCGATCATAAAAAAGGAGTTTTGGGACTTATGCAAAGAGCAGGGAGCAACAACTTTTGGGGGAGTTCCTTTCATATATGAGATGCTCCATCGGCTGAAGTTTGAAGAGATGGATCTTCCAAGTTTGAAAAAACTAACGCAAGCAGGCGGCAAATTAAGCCCAGAGCTATCCGCTAAATTTGCAGATATGTGTAGTCAAAAAGGGATTCAATTTTTTACTATGTATGGGCAAACAGAAGCAACAGCGCGGATGAGCTATTTACCGGCCGAAAAAACCCTTGTTAAAGCCGGAAGCATTGGGATTGCTATTCCAGGTGGCGAACTGATGCTGCAAGATGACAATGGCAACAACATTACAACACCTCATGAAATCGGTGAATTGATTTACAAAGGACCCAATGTTTCTTTAGGGTATGCGGAGTCGTTAGTTGATCTGTCGAAAAAAGATGAGAACAATGGGTCGCTGCACACAGGTGATTTGGCTTACTTTGATCAGGACGGCTATTTCTTTATAACTGGACGAATCAAAAGAATTATTAAAGTCGCTGGAAGCCGCATTAGCTTAGATGAAGTGGAAGAACTTTTAAATGAGCATGGTCATGATTGTGTCTGCGCGGGGACAGATGACCAAATGATCATTTACACATTAAGAGAAGATCAGCTTCAAATTAAAAAAATAATTAAGGAAAAATTAAACTTAAGGGGCGTTAAGATTATCAGAATTGAGGAATTCCCACGTAACCTTTTTGGGAAGATACTATATTCCGAGTTACTTAAAGATAGATAATTTACGATCACCTGAGCCCGATACAGGAGATGTAATAGATATGACAAAAACATAACTACTGAAAGCTGAATAGGTTCAGGGTTATTTTTTATCTCGTTTTATGTAAAATCTTAAGTTTATTTTTGATCAGGTGATTGGATGACTTTTATATCAATTGAGTTTCTGTTATTTTTTGCAGGTATCGTTTTTACGTATTATTTAATCCCACACAGGTGGAGATGGGTTCTTTTACTAGCCGCAAGTTACAGTTTTTACGCTACATTGAGTGGCTACTTTATCTTGTTACTACTTGTAAGCACGGTGTTTACTTATTTTACGGGAATAGTCATTGAAAAACAGGAAACTAAACAACAGAAGAAAAGAGCCATGCTAGTTGGAATTTGCGTATTGCTGTTTTTTCTCGGATGGTTTAAATACTTTAATTTTGTAAATGACTCTATTCGAGCCATTTCAACATACATGAATTGGAATTATGCCATACCATATCAAGAGATTATCCTGCCTTTAGCCATTTCTTTTTATACCTTTCAGGCAGTCAGTTACCTTGTAGACATCTCTAGAGGCAAGCAAAAAGCAGAAAGACATTATGGCTATTTCTCAATCTATTTTGCATTTTTCCCTCAATTGGTTGCCGGACCGATTGAACGTGCTAAGAAATTGCTTCCTCAATTCAAAGTTGAACAAACCTTAAACTATGACAACATAAGCTATGGGATGAAGCGAATTGCATGGGGATTTTTTAAGAAAACATTGATTGCGGATCGACTCGCTCCAATTGTAGCGAGTGTTTACGATAGTCCTGACCCAACAGGTTCTCAAATTGTCCTAGCGACGATCCTGTTCTCGGTTCAATTGTACGCTGATTTTTCTGCACTCAGCGACATTGCCATTGGTTGTGCACGAATGCTTGGGATAAAACTAACGGAAAACTTTAAGCAACCGCATTTTGCCGTTTCGATTGCGGATTTCTGGAACAGGTGGCATATTACGCTTTCGACATGGCTCAGAGACTATATCTTTGTTCCGCTATGCAAAGGGAAAAAGAAGCGAAGTGAAATTTATTTAGTCATTGTGATTACGTTTTTAATAAGTGGCATTTGGCATGGTGCGGCTTGGACTTTTGTTTTATGGGGTCTAATTCACGGGTTTTACCGTGCTTTTGGAGATCACACAAAACATTTTCGTGGGAAGATGGCAACATTTATTCACTTGGATCAAAGTCCATCGCTGCATAAATGGATGAAAATCACCACTACCTTTTTGCTCGTGTGTTTTTCGCGCGTGTTCTTCCGATCGGATTCCGTTACCGCTGCATTTGAAAATGCGCAACATTTCTTATCGCCTAGTTCGTGGAACCCATCTGGAATTATTGTAGCGTTTGAGATGTTTTCGCTACTCGACTTAGTGATTTTCAGCTTTTTCTTTATCGTTATGCAACTGTATCATTACATCGAAAGAAACAATACGTCAACGTGGAACTGGCTATCGCAACGCCCGGCAGTTGCTCGTTTTGCCGTTTATGTTTTAATCGTTGTCTCAGTTCTGGTGTTTGGTGCTACAGGTCAAGGGTTTGTTTACGGTGGGTTTTAACTGTAAATCAACTGACTCATGTGCGTGCCAGTCCATCAGTTTAGTAAAAAGAGTACAAGATCGAAAGGATTTGCCATGGGCCGTTTATTCATTAAGTTAACTATTATCATCACTGTGGCTTTACTGTTGTTTATACCAGTCAATAACTTTGTAAAGCAGTCTCGGAGTTATAACATCAACGACGACATCTTGACGTTTAAGAAAGATCCGTATCCTGTTGACGTCATCAATTTAGGTGCCTCTCATTCCATGTATGGGTATTATTTTAAGCCGACGGGTTTGGCTCACTTGGATTTGGCACTGCCTGGTCAGGCACTCGAATACGACTTTAAATTGTTAAAAGAGTACGGCGAGTATTTGAAATCGGATGGGGTCGTCATTTTATCCATTTCTCAAATGACGTTCATAAATAGTGAGAACGAGGATGTAGACGAAGGACGTTATTATGAAATTTTAGATCGTACGCAAATTGAATCGTTTCGATTGTTGGATTATTATAAGTACATGTATTTTCCAGGCACAAATAGTGACAATTTTACTTCTGCGCTCTCAAGCAAATGGAAAGGCTTTAAATGGACTTCTCATCAATCTTGGGCGAATAATGGCAAAAATTATGCAGAAAGAAAAACCGAATACGTAGAAGAGCAATATAGAAAAGCAATTGAACATAATTACATTGAACAAAACGTAGAGCAGTTAAAGGAAATATTGGAATATTGTCAAGAGCAGGGCTACGAGGTCATTCTAACCATGGAGCCCGTACACAAGACATACCAAGAACATTTCGATGAAGAAGTCATGAATCGACTTGTTTTTCAGTACTTAAACACTCTTGAAACAGATGTCCCTTTTTTAAATTATATGAACGATAAGCGTTTCACAGACAACAAAGAGTATTTTATCGATTCCGACCATTTAAACAGTAAGGGAAGAAAAAAGTATTCGTGGATTGTTTATGAGAAGCTCAAGAGTTTAGGTTATTTTTGAGTGATTATTATGTTTTATTGTTTATCGCTGCTCATTTGAGCGGAAACTAACATGCTTTGTATTAATATCTCCTGGAGAGAAAGAATTGTATTTCAATTCTTTCTCTCCAGGGGATTTTTTTGTCTATAATTGCAGAAGTCTGATTAAAATGCGATGAAATTCGATATCTATGGAACCCCATTAATAATCAATAGAGGATTGTCTTTACTTTCATCTACAAACTTAAGTGTTTAAGTGCATGCTGAATAACCTCTTTTTAGAATTTTTATTTTTAAAATAATACCTTGTATTATAGAGTAATATGAAATAAAGTAATCTAAAGGGGTGTGAAAATGGAAATTAGTAAAGAGGTATTAAAAGGTCATATTGATACATTAATTCTTTCTCTTTTACATGGCAGAGATATGTATGGGTATGAAATAGCTAAAATTGTCCGTGAAAAAAGTGGAGACCAATTCGAGTTAAAAGAAGGAACACTTTATTTATCTTTAAAGCGATTAGAAAAAAGTGAATGGATCACTTCTTACTGGGGCGATGAACAAGGACCAGGAGGAAGAAGGAAATATTACAAACTCACACCTGTAGGTGAAAAAGGATTTGAAGAAAAACGCTCAGAATGGGAATTTGTAAAAAAACTGATGGACTTATTTTTAGAAAGGGGAGAATAGGATGAAACAAATAGAAGCGTATGTTGAGGAATTGTATCAAGGTGTCGGTGGAAACAAAAAAGAGATTAATGAATCAAAAAAAGAAATGAAAAGCCACTTATTAGAAGCTGTTCATGAGTTGAAACAAGAAGGGAAATCAGAGAAAGAAGCAATTCAACTTGCTATTGAACGTTTTGGTGGAGAACAAGAAATGCGTTCGGTAGTTGGTCAGTTATTTAAGGCACAACGAATATTTGCTAATTGGATTCTCTATTTAGCCATAACCGTTCTACTGTTAAGTATTGTGGCAGTCGGATTAATTTCTGCATACGAAAATGAAAATGCCTCAGAGAATTCCGAAGTTGCTTCAGCTGTACACGAAATTTTAACTAGCCAAGGTTCGCTAACCGATTCAATGAAAACTGAAATTGCTGCTTTAATCGATGGAACAGATCAAATTTCAAAAGTTGAAATCTATAACGTCAGTGGTGTAGGTGTAAATTCCGTATTTGATTACGTAGAGAGCGCAAAACCTGAGTATCAATACAGTAAGTCTGTTTGGTCTCCAGATTGGCTACTAGCGAACTTTTACCCTTATGGAAGTGGTGGGGGGATAAGTGGTATGTTCAAATGGAAACACGACTTATCGGCAGCTGGATGGGAATTATTTTATTTTCAGGATTAGCCGTCTATGCAACTCTATTCACAATTTGGGCAACAATTAATGCCTATCATCATAGACGACTAAATATTGCCTGGATTATTGCTTTTGCTATTTTTAATGTAGTCGGTTATTTAGTTTATATTTTAGTAGGTAAGAGAAAAATGAGATATAACTAAAATTGTAAACTTAGTGGTTAAGCGCATATTACAATTTCGAACCTTATTTTGCATATAGTAAAATGAAACTCAGCAACCTTAGTATAAAGATTGCTGAGTTTCATTTTATATGTGAAATTTATGGAACCAATTTTGAACTCTAATTAATATAAACATTAGAGGATTGGCGATACATGTAATAAAAACTAGCTGGTCCAAAACGTATTAAGCATCATTGCTAAACAAGCGTTGTATATATGTAAAGTAACTAAAGCTGTTTGAGATAACTAGAATGTTTCCTCTAACTTTCGTATCTCTGAGTGAGAAAAAATATATACACTGCCAAGAATATCAATTTTATCTCCCTTTGTACGCAGCGCGCAATCCTTATTCGATGCATAAATCATCATTTTTTCTGATATGGAAGACAGTTCGCTTTGAAACAAGGTCATGTTATTTTCAAGGTCAAAATGAGACAAAACGGAAAAATTGCCAAGACCAATTCCGTCGTAAACAGTGTTTTCTTCAACTGGATAGCCAAAGTTTTTTGAGCATAGCCATTTAGCTGACATATTAATCGCACCAGCGCTTGCTCCAATCACAACGGCATTACTTTTCCGGATGCATTCCGCCAATCCGTAAGCCATTAAAAACTCATTTTGCTTTAGCGTATCGCCACCTAGTAAGAAAATGACGGAAGCGTTCTGAATCAAGGTATGAGCATCTTCTTTTTTTATGCCATGATTGATTAAATAGTAGTCATCAAATAAGATGCCAGCATGGTCAAGCCATGTGCGTTCAACAGCACCATCTACTTTAGCGTCTAATGGATTTGAGCTAATCATAACGAGTGATTTTCTATCCGTTATATCCTCCCGTAACACTTGACTCAGTCGCTCAGGGAAAAAAACGGTAAACCAACCTAAATAATAGTGAGTGATCATAAATACCTCCGCATCAAAGTACAAGCTCTAGTAATTTACCATCGTATATCTTCTTTTCTAAAACGTTTACTCAACAACTGCATCCGTTTGTGGAAAGCTTTTTACCTTATAAATCTTGAGATAATCGAATCATATCTCTGCATTGAATACCGTTTTCAAAGATTTCCTCAGAATAATGCCGAATGAAAAAGTCCATATCTATACCAATTATTCTAAATCTACATTTTTGGTAAAGAGCCAGTTGACCTACACTTGAATTTCCCGTTCCGATTTCAATTGTTTTATAACCTTTTGTTTTAGCTACTCTTATTGCATCCAAAACTAGTTGTTTGCCTATCCCCTTACCGTGCTGGTCTTCAATGACAGCAACATTCACAAGCTCTACTATCTCGGGTCTTGTTGGAAGTAAGACATAAACACCAACAGTTTGGTGTCCCAATTCAGCTATAAAACATTCGCCTCTATTGATGTATTCTTCAACAATTTCACTCGAAGGGTCAGCCAGTAGTAATAATTCCATCGGGATTTTTTCGCCTTTTCTCAATTTCCTTATCTCGATTTTCATTCATCTAGATTCCTTCCAGTTATTTTTGCAGAACGCAGTAATATGGCTTGTTTGTTGAAGATTAATCTCTCTTAATTATATTATTATTTAATCCAACATGCCAATAAGTCATCAATCAACAGCCCTCGTTGTAGCTTTACATGAAAGAGCAACGTCTTTAACTTAATGCTCAATAACTATAAAAGTGTATTCTAAGTGACTTCTATTTCTTTCATTAAATCTTCAACGAGTAATGGCAATTCTTTCAAATCATCCACTGTGAAATCAGCATCAACATTCGCCCATTGACTATCGTTTTTCCAAATCCCTTTCATTCCGATGTCTTGTGCAGCCTTTACATCATTCTCAGGATGATCTCCAACAAATATACTGTGCTTTGAGGATACATCAAGTTTTCGTAAAGCTCGTTTAAAAATCTCAGGGTCTGGCTTTTTGATGTCTTCCCACTCAGACACTAAGATGACATCAAAATAGTTTTCAATTCCTAACGCCTTGATATTGTCCATTTGGAATTGTCCATAACCGTTTGTGATCATACCGAGTAGAATGTTTTTACTCTTTAAATCTTCTAACATCTGAAGTAACTGATCAAAAGGGACACAATGGAATTGAAATTCACGGATGTAATCTTGAAGCAATTCCTCCCAAGTGATCGTGGAAATAGTGAATTCTTGGGTTAATTGTTGATAGACCGCGTCTTTCCAAACGTACCCACGCTTATCGAGTTCGATAAATCGAGTCATGTAGTGTTCTTTCGGGACGTGACCAACCCAATTCTTCAATCGATCGTATTGGTTGTCAATAAATGCTTTTACTGAGGCGTCACGATTTAACAAAGTTCCATCTAAATCAAATAGGACAGCTTTTATCATCTTTTCAACTCCTATGACGAATTCTTCTTATAAATATACCATTCGGTTAAAAAAACAGAGGATTGTCTGTAGGAAAATAAAAGTTGGGAAAACGGATCTCTTTAAAAAGGGAATTCGGCAGAGTGTAGTCAAAAGGAGAGACAAAAATACAGTTACATTTTTTCTCGTGAAACTTGCTCCTAAATTTCATTTGAGATTTTTAAAAGGAAATGATTTGATATCAAACCCAGATATATAACTTTGTATTTATTATTTGAAAATGAAGAGTAAGTTACTGACAACAGAGGATTTTATACACTATTAAAACTACTTGCCCCTTTAAACTAGAACAAAAGAGATAGCAAAAAAAGAGTAGCCAAAGCTATCTTTTTTAAAAAAACGTTTACTCAACAATCGCACTCGATAGCTGTAGAAATAAATTAATATTTATTCTTTTTTTAAAATAAATATTTCTCTAATGAAGGCTCCTATTGCTCCAGATAAAATAATTATAGAGATTAAGTTTACAACTCTTACGAATGTATGAGGCGTGCTAATAACTTGAACACTTTGAAAAACTACAAATAGGCCGAAAATAATGGACATCACTATTATAAAATTAGGTGTAGCTTCTTTTCGCTTATTCATTATTATCGCCCCTCGTATATACCGATTATTTAATATAATTACTTTCCATAAATATACCATTTTAGTATAACAAACAGAGGATTGTCGAAACTATTTTCATATCCAATCATTTATTTCCGCTTAATCTATAGAAAATTTTGTCATATAAAAATACCTCGAAATTTAGAGTTCAAATCTAACTTTCGGGGTGCACTACCTAGCAACTCTTTTTCAAACGGTTACGTAACTATCGTGCTCACGTATGGACAATAATAACCTAATCGAACTTGCCACCTTGGATATACTTATATAGTTCACGCAATTGCCATTCTCTTTCTTCTCTTGCCTTTTTCAGATCATTATTAAAAGCAAGGTTAATTGTCTTAATCGCATAATCCGTAGCTACCATTGCATGGCCTCTCATATGACCAACCCCGATGGCTTGCCCAACAGCCCTTGCCGCAGTCCTGGCTGTTTCTTCTTTACATTGTCTGGCGACTTGATGGACTTTAAAACCAGCTTGTCTAACTTGATGAACTGTTGCCTCATCTTTTTGCCAGAGTTTATTTATTTTAATTGCATTTAGTATTTTTGCATCTTGAGGAAATTCTTGTTCGAGATAAGGAAGTATATGCTCTGCGACACTAATTGCCCATTTAGCCAGTTCTATTTGATCAAGTAGTTCAGTGTTTTCCACTATTTCATTTCGTAATTCTGCATCATCAACAATTTTGATTTTGGGTTTACTTTCCATAAAGATCCCCCTAGCTTTGCTTTGTAAAGATAGGTCTCTTTAAAATTGCCTAATTGGTTATAGATAAATCTATCTTAATCACTCCATTAGCTAAAATATCATTTTACTTAGCCATTATATCAACAACTTCATCTATAGTCTTTTGTCATAAATATACCACTAGCTTATGTAAATAGAGGATTATTAAAACTTAAGGTATCATTCCAAAAACATTTAGATGTAGGGAAGCACCTAACTTCTTTTATAGAGAGAGTTTTGTTCACCGTATTCAAAATACTAATTACGAAGATTTTATGAGTTGCCAATATTTAAACTAAATTTATGCAACACTAATGGTATAAAACAGGCAAGTAAAGATGAATCCCTGCTGAATATGTAATAATTTACTAACAAATGATATTATAAAAAAGGTACCCTGCAGTTAGGCTGCGATTAGGTGACTTCGGTATTGTGCCGGAGTCATCTTTTTTAAGTTTTCTTAAATAATTCAAATATGGACGACAGAGGATTGTCGATAAAAAAAGTTCAAGTAATTATAAACCGACTCTATTTAGCCCAGTAAATCTATCTAAGCAAGATCAAGATAAACACGAGAGAAATTCAGCTATTTTTGGATGGTTTAATGCGTCCTATGGTAGTATAAATGGATTATAGGTAGGAGGGATAGGATGGAAAATAAATCAGCGTGGCTACTTATTGCAATCGGCGCTTCACTATGGGGTGTTATCGGAGTTTTTGTCACCTACCTTTATGAAGTAGGGTTTACGCCACTTGAAGTTGTCGCTGTGCGTGTGTTAACAGCTTCCATCTTTATGGTTCCTTATGTTTTGATGAAAAATCGGCAGTTGTTCAAAATAAAGGTGAAGGATTCTAGGTATTTCATAGGTACAGGTATTATTAGTATTGTTCTCTTTAACTGGTGTTTGTTTAGTTCGATGAGAGAGTCTTCTATTTCGATTGCTTTTATTTTGCTGTATACAGCACCTGCGTTTGTGACGATTTTATCGCGAATCTTTTTTAAAGAAGCATTAACCGCTCGCAAACTCACAGCCCTCCTCGTTACGTTAATAGGGTGCTCGCTTGTTATTGGAATCTTTTCTAGTTCTACCGCATCAATTTCACTTTATGGATTAATCCTTGGACTCGGATCAGGATTTTTCTATGCTCTCTACAGCATATTTGGAAAAGCAGCCCTATCAAAATATGACTCGTTAACCGTTACGGTATACACGTTTCTTTTCGCGACCGTGGCCATTGTCCCTTTTAGTGGATTAGGTTCGAAACTTTCTACATTGACGGACTTAAAAGTACTTGGACTGGTAATTGGACTTGGCTTTCTTTCAACAATGTTGCCATTTATTTTCTACACAAAAGGTCTTCAATATGTCGAGTCAAGCCGCGCCTCCATTATCGCAACAATTGAACCTGTCGTTGCTTCGGTTGTAGGGTTCTTTATTTTTAATGAAACGCTATCAACGTGGCAATACCTCGGCATGATCATGGTGATTAGCTCGGTCATTATTGTACAGGAATCCAAGAAACAAAAAGCCAATCGCTCCCAGCAATTTGACCAAGCGGGAGCGTAAGTTCGTTACACATACTCTTTACTGATCAATAGGAGGATCTAATGAAATTTATCATGCTATTTGGTCCACAAGCTGTCGGCAAGATGACGATCGGACATGAACTCGAAAAAAGCACATCGTTAAAACTGTTTCACAATCATATGACCCTTGAACTGTTGCATCCTTTGTTTGAATTTGGTGACGAAACGTGGCGGCTTTCAACCATGTTTCGTCAAGAGATCTTCAAATCTTTCGCCAAAAGTAAGGAAGAAGGCATGATTTTTACCTATGTATGGGCTTTTGATTGCCAAGAGGATTGGGATTTTGTCGAACAAACACGGTCGATTTTTGAAGCGGCCGGTGGAGAAGTTTATTTTGTTGAACTTGAGGCGGAAGTCACCGAACGTATGGAGCGGAATCGCTCGGCGCATCGCCTCCAACACAAACCTACAAAGCGAAACACCGAAGCATCTGAACTTGAATTGATCGAATCGATGAATAAATATCGGTTAAATTCGTTGCCAAATGAAATTCAAGAACCAAATTATATGCGGATTGATAATACACATCTATGTCCTAAAAGCGTTGCGGTGAAAGTTAAAGATCATTTTAACTTGTAAATGGCGGGGAAAAACTTTCGACTGTTTGTAAGCAGAAAGAGATGTTATGTAAGGAGGTAGTTGTATTGCTAGCGTATCCTGCTTCTACAACTAGAAGTGAATAGTTAGAAATGATCGCTGTATTAAAAGACCGGTTGTTGGCAGCTTACGGGGAGCAGCTACTAGCCATCGGCGTATATGGCTCTATAGCGTTAGAGACAGAAGGACCGTATTCAGATATTGAAATGCATGTGGTGACAAAAGAGTATCATCGCTTAGAATATTTTGAATTTGTTTATGATCGGTTCAAAATCGAGATCGGTTTTTATGACAAGCAGGCGTTTTTTGAGAAAGCCAAAAAGATTGATGATGCTTGGGCGATCAAAGCAGGAGCGTTTATCCATGTTTTACCTGTATACGATCCTACAAACCTGTTTGAACAAGTGAAAAGCTTGCCTTTTGAAGCGTTGAGTTCATCTGCTCACCGTGTTATGAAAGAATTCATGGTGGGGGAGCCATACGAGACCATGGCAAAAATTCGTAATAGTTACCATAGCGGCAACCACAACTACATCCCACTTGGCGCAAACGATTTAGTATGGGAAACAGCCAAGTTAATCGGTCTCGCAAATCATACATACTACAGTACAAGAGCTAAAACTTATGAAGAATCCTTACAGATGAAGTCCTTGCCTTCTGGTTACAGGGAAATTGTGCAGCAAGTGAAAAATGGACAGCTGACTGATACGGAAACGGTTTATCAGCTTTGTGAAAGTTTATGGACAGGGTTAAATAGATGGATGGAGACGTTAGGGTTGGATTATCGGCTCGATAAACTTCCAATCTAGTGTCAGAGCGGGATATCGCTTTTTAGTTTAGTTTTATCTTAAAACAGAGGAGCTTATAAAATGCATATACGCAATTCAGCCAAAGCCGTTATACAAAAAGAAGGGCACGTATTACTGACAAAAAATAAAGACGCAGAAGGCATTTTTTATTTGTTTCCTGGCGGGGGACAAGAACACGGGGAAGTATTAGTCCAAACTATTAAACGAGAATGCTTAGAAGAAATAGGTTTCCAAGTTACAGTGGGAGAACTGTTACATATACGCGAATACATAGGCAAAAACCATGAACATGCGCATGATCGAGACGTTCACCAAATTGAATTTTATTTTGTTTGTACAATCGATGCTCAACCGGTAGAAGTGCCAGTTCCGTCTAATCCTGATTCTCATCAAATTGGCACGGAGTGGGTAGCAATCCAAAACTTACAGGAGTACCGCATTTATCCAAAAGAGATTCGGTTGCCAGTCCAGCAATTTGCGGATAATAAAAAAAACGCTGCGTATTTAGGGGATATTAATTAAAGGAAAAAGAGCGATATGGTTTTTTTATTATAAATGTAGTTATCTACTTAAGGATTTAATTGCAAATTCAAAACAAAGCCACTAAATCAACAAGAAAAGAAGCAAAAACATGAGATAACATCATTTACTCTTAACGTTGTCATGCCAAAGAGGGAGGAATCTTCGTAATAGCTACTGCCACCAATCATGAAAATGCTGTATAGTAATGGAGGATATATATAGAAGTGAAAGGTGTTAGTAAGATATGATGCAAAACCCGAAAGGAAGAAAACGGCTGGGTCTCGCATTGATCCTCAGCATGCTTGGAATTTTAGCGCCGCTGAATATCGATATGTATTTGCCGGCTTTTCCTGCAATCGCTGATGAACTCGATGCACACGTGTCGTTAGTACAGCTTAGTTTAACTGCGTGTTTAATCGGACTCGCTGCTGGGCAAATCGTCGTTGGGCCATTTAGTGACGCGATAGGGAGACGGAAGCCTCTCATTATCTCCGTTATTTTGTTTGCGCTGTCGTCTGTTCTTTGTGCTGTTGCCCCGAACATTGAGACCCTAGTTGCGGCTCGCTTTATCCAAGGATTTACTGCATCTGGTGGTGTGGTGTTATCAAGAGCGGTCGTAAGTGATGTGTTTACAGGGCGAGAAATGACGAAGTTTTTTGCGTTATTGATGGTGATTAACGCGGTAGCTCCGATGGCAGCACCTATTGCAGGTGGCGCGATACTAGCCTTGCCATTTGCAGGATGGGAAACGATTTTTTATTTTCTTGGATTGCTTGGGGTGATGATGGTGATTGTTGTGACATTGCGCTTGCCTGAAACCTTGCCTCCTGAACAACGTGTGCCAAGCTCCATCAGACATTCGGTTCAGACAATGGCCAGTTTGTTTAAAGAACGCCCTTATATTGGGTACGCATTAGTCGTCGGCTTAATCCATGGTGGCAGTTTTGCCTATGTTGCCGGAACACCTTTTGTCTACCAAGAGATCTACGGCGTTTCACCTCAAACTTTTAGTGTGTTGTTTGGTATTAACGGCATCGCCATGATTCTTGGTAGTTTTATCATTGGGAAGTTTGGCGGCATTGTTTCCGAGCATCGTTTGTTGCAAGGAGCGGTCGTTGTGGCAGTGAGTGCTACGTTTGTGTTGTTGATCATGACGATCATCCAAGGACCTCTCGCATCACTTGTGATTTCGATTTTTATTTACATGATTGCGATTGGCATGATTTTTACGAGTTCTTTCACGTTGGCGATGAAAGGGCAGGGACACCGAGCAGGGAGTGCGAGTGCCGTTGTTGGGATGTTGCCTTTAGTTATTGGGTCACTGGTATCCCCGCTCGTTGGAATTAATGAAACTTCAGCGGTTCCAATGGGCGCTATTTTATTTGGAACGTCTATACTCGGAACGATTGCCTTTTTCTTTTTAACTGGGCATCGACAGCAAGTCGAGCAATAATGAGAAGCAAGAGCAGAGGAAAGTTGATCTCGCTCTTGTTTTTTTATTTTTATAAATAAAGGGAATATTCAATTAGTATGAGCGATAACTGGTTTTATTTGGTATATTAGATAAAAGTAATCTATTCTAGGAGGGTTCTTTATTAAAAAGATAATCATGTTGATGACATTACTTTTATTGACCTCCTGCGGAAACGATACCGATCGATACAATTTTACAGGGAGTAGTGACAACTGGGATATGAATTATGTAGTAAATGTTACAGGTGTCGATAGCCAAGAAAAAAGTGGAACGGTTACTTATACAGGCGAAGGACAAGCACCTGAAACAGTGGATTACAAAATCACAACGTCTTCTGCTGGGTCCGATGGAACTGGAGTCGGGTTAGAAAATGGAGCTGGAAATATTGGGACGGTAACTTGCGGAGGTTGCGCAGTTATTCAAAAAGACGAAAATATCCAAGTCGAAATTAGCTGGAATGGGCAAACGGAGGAATTGGTTTTAACAAATGAAAACTAACGCGTATGGATTGATTTAACGACTGATAGGAGGATTCAATGTGAAGAAGTTTTTCGGTTCATTGCTGGGAGGGGGATTAATTGGTCTGCCTTTGGCATTTTGGTGGATAGGCTACGAGGAAATTAGCTATAGTCTTTTAAACGTTGCAGGTGTCGAAGAAGTGATTGTACGCGAGATGGATTTTGACTTTGTTTTTTATGCCTCATTACTTGTCTTTGCAATTGCTGCGATTATCTACTTTGTGTGGAGCTTGATTGATCGAAAGCGTGAAGAAACGTTTTACCGAGACTATGATAAAAATCGCAAACATTCGTAAATGAACAGACTCTTTTGTTGCTACTCGCAATTTAAGAGTCTTTTGTGTTTAACGTTTCCTAACTCGAGGTATAAGGAACAAAAAAGCTTGCGTCAACATTAGAGAGCGAGGGATATTCATGTTCGACAAAACAGCAGGGAGTTATGTCGCTGAATTGCTCAGAGAGTGGAAAGTAAATCACATTTACGGAATGCCTGGAGACTCGATTAATGAAATGATGGAAGAATTGAGAAAAGAAGAAAGCATCCGTTTTATACAAGTTCGGCACGAAGAAACCGGTGCATTAGCAGCTGCCGCTTATTCCAAATTGACCGGAAAAATCGGAGTTTGCTTATCAATTGCAGGTCCCGGAGCGGTTCATCTTTTAAACGGGCTGTACGATGCGCAAAAAGATAAAACACCCGTGCTAGCCATCGTTGGCCAGGTCAATAGTCAGCTGGTCGGAACAGATACGTTTCAAGAGATTAAAATGGAATCTCTGTTTGAGGAAGTTGCTGTCTATAATCGGCACGTTCAGCGTGCAGAACAACTACCGGATATGCTGAATCAAGCGATTCGTACTGCCTACGCTGAAAAAGGGCCTGCAGTGCTGATTGTTTCAGGTGATTTGTTTAGCACAAAAATCAAGCATGAAAAACCACTTACGTCCGCTATTTTTTCTAGACCGAATATCCGAGCTTCTGAAGAAGACTTGCAAGACGCATTAAAATTGCTAAATGATGCAAAAAAACCAGTGATATTGGCCGGTAAAGGGGCAAAAGGTGGAACAGCGGAAGTATTGGCATTGGCAGAAAAGCTGAAAGCGCCATTAATTGCTTCTTTTCCAGCGAAAGGCATCATCCCGGACGACCACCCACATAATCTCGGTCAATTGGGGAAGTTAGGTACTGATCCGGCTGAACAGGCTATGCAAGAAACAGACTTACTGATCCTAGCGGGTACTGCTTTTCCATACCGAGCTTATTTACCTGCAGATGTAGCTGCTATTCAAATTGATACAGATCCGAAAGTAATCGGCAAGTATTATCCGGTATTGCTTGGACTAGTGGGTGAACTGGCACCAACTGCTACTTGGTTGACTGCCAAACTAACAGAAAAAGAAGATGCCTTCCTTTTAACGTACCAGCAAAAGCGTGAACAGTGGCATGACACGCTGCAACAGGACATGAATACAGAAACTCACCAATTGCAGCCACAACAAGTCATAGCGGAAGTGCAACGCATTTTACAAGAGGACGCCATCGTCTCACTCGATGTTGGCAGTATTACGTTGTGGGCAGCACGCTATTTGCAACTAAACAATCAACAACTCGTGGTGTCGGCGTGGCTCGGGACGATGGGCTGCGGCCTTCCGGGTGCCATTGCAGGGAAGCTGGCGTATCCCGACAAGCAAGTTGTGGCTTTACTCGGGGATGGTGGATTTTCAATGGGCATGCAAGACTTCGTCACGGCAGTTAAATACGACTTGCCGATGATTCTCGTTGTTTTTAATAACCAAAAACTCCAATTGATTGAACATGAACAACAAGAAATGGGCAACAAATCAACCCAAGTAGATTTAGCAAATATCGACTTTGCCGCCTTTGCTCATGCTTGCGGCGGAGAAGGCTATACCGCTAAAAATCGGGACGAGCTGAGACAAGCACTGATAAAAGCGAAAGTTAGCCGGAAACCGGTGATTATCGACGTGTTTGTAGAAGACAGCACACCACCTTCTTAAATCCAAAAAAAAGCGGACGATTTTCTTCGTTCCGCTTTTTTTTTTGGTTATTTTTTATATACCGTGGTCAAATCGTGCAACTCTGCAGGCAAGGGACGTCCAAAATAATATCCTTGGCCTTCATCGCATTTTTTGCCTTGTAAAAAGGCTAATTGCGTATCGTCTTCAATGCCTTCAGCAACGACCGTCATATTTAAAGTATGCGCCAATGCAATGATAGTAGCTGTAATGGCTTTGCCGTTTAGGTCATTGCTGATATCCCCAACAAAACTGCGATCAATTTTTATGCGGTCAAATGAAAATTGCCTCAAATAACTAAGGGAGGTAAAGCCTGTACCAAAATCGTCAATTGACATCGATACACCTAGTTCTTTTAACTGGTGTAAACTGCTTTTCAGAAGTTCTGTATCAACCAACAAAATGCTTTCCGTTACTTCTAGTTCCAACCACTGGGCGTTTAGTCCGGTTTCTTTTAGAATCTCAATAACGGTCTGCACAAAATCGAGTTGTTGCAATTGGATTGTTGAGATGTTGACACAGATTTTAATCGGTGTTTGACCTTGATCTTGCCATGCTTTATTTTGTGCGCATGCTGTATAGAGAACCCATCTTCCCAGAGATACGATTTGGCCAGTCTCTTCAGAAATCGGAATAAAGAAATCCGGAGGGATAAACCCGAGATCTGGGTGGTTCCAGCGGATTAATGCTTCCATGGCACTTAATCGATTATTTTTCAAATCGATGATGGGCTGATAATGAAGTGACATTTCTTGCTTGGTGAGAGCTGATTTCAACTCTCTTTCAATGGTTAGTCGATAAACTGACTGTTGGTCCAGTTCTTCAGAATAAACCGTATACTGTGCGATTTTGTGTTTTTTAGTGTAGTTCATCGCGGAGTCCGCTTTCTTGATTAGCTCATCTACACTTTCATCGGGACCGCTGCTAAAAGCTATCCCGATACTCCCGGTAATGGATACCGAATGTCCAAAGGCTTCAAAAGGTTTGGCTAATGCGTCATTAAATCGCGCTGCTAGCTGGAAAACTTGAGGTTGTTCCAATCCTTTTAACAGAACTGCAAATTCATCGCCCGCAAATCGTCCCACCGTACAACTTGGATCAATATTTTCGGATAACCGGTGCGCAACATCTTTTAAAAATTCGTCGCCGAACTGATGGCCGAACGAATCGTTGATCAATTTAAATCGATCTAAATTAATGAAAAACACAGCAAGTTTCTTTTCGTTGTAATCTTTGCTTTCTATCGCCCGTTTTACATGATCTTCAAACAAGGTACGGTTTGGTAAACGCGTCAGGGGATCGAAAAAACCCATTCCTTCCATCAGCTTTTTATAGTCTGTTTCAACAGTGATGTCTTTCGCAATTCCATAAGCACCTACAATGTTGCCACCTGACTTCATGGGGAAATTGGTTACCAGCAACGTTCTAGTTTCTCCATCTTTTCGAATCATGCTAATTTCATAAGTACTCGCGTTTCCATTTAACGCGTTGTGAAAGTGAAAAAAGGCTTTTGGTAAATCTTCTGAAACTATAAAGGGAGTGAAAGACAGTTGCAATATTTCTTCCTTGGTGTAACCCGAAATTATTTCGCAACCCGGGTTGGCTGATTGAAAATTCCCTTCCATATCAAAAGTAAATATCGCATCTGGGTTATAGGTAAAGAGCGAATCAAGTCGTTCTTCTTTTTCTTTTAATTTTAGATCGGCTGTTACTTCAGCTGTAATGTCGATCACAGTGCCAAACAGCACGTTTTTACCTTGCCACTTCTTTTTAGTGGAATGGATTTCAACATGAAGTAATTGACCGTCACTTCTGTAAATTCTTACACGGTAACGTGCAAAAGCGTCTTTACTATCATATTCAGTAAATATTCGCTGTTGAATAATTGATAAATCTTCTGGGTGAATTAAGTTTTCTAAAGTAACTGTGCCATTTAAAATTCCCTTTTCCTCATAGCCCACTAATTTGCAGAAATGTGGATTTACGTAGGAGTAAGTTGAACCATTTAGTACATACAGACTGATGGGAATTTGTTGAACAATGTCATCAAACAAATCCTCGTACAACAATTCAGTTGATAATGGCAATTTTTTGTGTATGGAAGTGTCCACGTTGTTATTGTCATTCTTCACAAATTTGGTCTCCTTGTCATCCGAAATTTTCTACCATCTTCTCGTAGCCCCGCACATCAATAAGTATTTATGTTAAGTATAATAAAGGAATTTTCAAACTAATACCATTTATATTTTAAATTAACTAATTTTTATAAACAAAAAACTAAGTTATTTGTGGTTTACCCGATATTGCCTTGGTGTAACACCCACAACTTTCTTAAATGCCGCTTGAAACTGCGTATCGCTTTTGTATCCAATTTTACTAGCTATCTTGGAGACAGAACTATCACTCGTACATAGTAAGTATTTCGCTGTATTGATACGACAAGAGATGATGTATTGGAGCGGACTCACACCGGTAACTTGCTTAAAAAGACGTGCTAATTGATATTTATTGAACTCAAATCGCGTAGCAAGTTCTTCTAATGACAGCGATTTTGTATAGTTTTCCTCCATATAATGCTTGATCTCTTGAATCGTTTCTTCCGAATTTGAGTAACCGAATGATTCTTGTTTATTCGCAGAGCGGAATACGTGTAGCAAGATCGAGTTGATCAAGTGATGTGCCATTTGGTTAGAGTCAGGTCGTGGATGTTCTTGTTCTTGCTTCAATTGCATTAAGAGCGAATTCAAGCTGTCAATTTCACTGATAGGAATAATAGGTGGTAATTCGGCGTAACTTTTAGGGATTTGGGCACTAAAGGTGAGTCGATAGCCACTTTGCATGTCAGAAGCAGCATACAGTTGCTCATGCCAAGATCCTGCTTGTATGAAAAGAACAGTTCCAGCAGGGGCTAAATAGGTTTGTCCATCAATTTTGCAGTGAACCGTTCCAGCTACCACTAACAGCAATTCCACTGTTGCGGGGTGGTGGTGGAGCGGGTGATATTCCGACGTACCATATGGGATAGAAAAAGATTGAATGCTATGAAATAAGGTTGGATTTGTGGCTGCAGACAATTAAATCGCTCATTTCTTTTTCTTTAAGTTTAGCAAGAATTGATAAGAAAATCTGTATAATACCGATAAATTTAAAGATAATTTCAATAGTCGATACAAGAATTGATAGGAAATCTATTAAAGATAAAGATTTTCAAGTAGAATAGCTTTAAAAACCATTTTTAGATATGAATATTCTGATAATTATACTAAAATAAATGTAAGATAATCGAATAAAAAAAGAAAGAAGGTTGAGTATGATGAAGCAATTATGGATTAATTTACCTGTTAACGATTTAAATCGATCGAAGGAGTTTTTCAGCAATATTGGAATACCAATCATGGAAAGTCACAGTGAGTCAGATCAAATGCTAGGTTTATTAATCGGCAATCCACAAGTACAAATCATGTTATTTACAGACGAGCAATTTAAAGGGTTTACGCAAAATGAGTTAACAGACACAAACGAGTCGACAGAAGTATTATTTTCCATCTCAGTAGAGACTAAAGAAGAACTTGATGAGACGATTGGAAAAGTGAAACAAGCAGGTGGATTTGTGTTTGGCGAGCCGACACAGCGAAATGGATTGTACGGCGCAGGATTTGCAGATTTGGATGGACATCGGTGGAATTTGCTGGTGATGTAGTTTAGCGAAGTTTGTAAGTTTAAGCTACCTAAATATGTGAACATGATGATTTGTATTTAGAACGAAATTTTTACAAAGAAATGTTACTGAAGAATTTTTAAAACCAAAATTCTTCAGTAACTAAATTTGCTGATCAATTGTAAAATTATAAACAACGTTAAACAGAAAATGCTACAAAGACAGTTAAACTAGAAATCAGCTTAAAATGACGAAAAACGACGAAAAAAACAATTCCGTCTCACTGTCTTGAGTATACTCATTAAGTGAAACGATACTTCCGATAATTTATATTATGTAAACTTAAATTAAATTTTACTAAAAGAGCACTTTTTATCTTAACTTCTCCTCTTACCTTGTTTCATCTATTAGCGTTTTTATATGCGTAAGCCGTTAAAGAATTTTATAACCGTATTAGATCTAGATCAATCAATATAAAAAACTGCACCTGTTCTTAGGTTGCAGTTTTTTAATTTATATTTAGATTATCTATATACAAACTGTTTAATTGAGTTTCAAATTCATACGTCAAAAATGCACTTGGGTCTACTGACGATAAAACCTCTTGGTTATTTGAAGAAATCGCTGCATCAAGCTTTTTAACATCACTTATACAACTCCACCTTTGATAAATTAATTGATGCAGGTTTTCTCATGTATTGCTGCGTTTCATATCGCGTATTGCTTGAATCGACAATCGAACAAGCAATATGACACACAGAAACAGTCCAGTATAGGCTGCCGTATTCAAGTAAACAGCATAAGCATTATTGATAAACTGTGCAATGGCTAGTAATGCGGCTGAAATCAGTCCAAATGTTATCCCAGAAAACAATAACACGAAACGCGAAAACAGTTGTAAGACGAAATTGGCGTTATGTTTATCCGAAAAGACATCATGGTGGAGAATCATTTTGCCACCTTCAATGCGCTGTATCAGCTGATCGGCGCGTTTTGGCAATTTCATCAATTCTGGAATTAATAATGCTAACTCTTCTTCTACTCTTTGTTTCGTTTCACGCGGTTCTTTAAATGGCTTTTTCAAGACTGCGGTTTTGTATTTTTTCGCGAACACTTTTGCTTCGGTAAACATATCAAATTTCGGATCTATCGTGTGTAAAGTGCCGTCAAGGCTGATTAATGACCGGAGCGCCATTCCAACTGATGGATAAAATGATAACCCAAATTCACGAACAATATCAAACATTGCATGAATCAGTTCTTCGGTTTGAATTTTATCCACATAGGCAATTTTCAACAGCAATTGACCTACTGATTGTTCAATTTTTTGCCGGTCAATATGACTATTGTCTTCTACTAGCACGTTAATCGCATCACAAATGACTTCTGCGTCGTTTTGTTGCACACCGATGATAAAGAGGTTTAGTCCGTCTTGCTGCTGCGCTGCGAGACGACCAACAGCTCCAAAATCCAGTAAAATAGGCTTTCCGTCTTGTTCATCAATAAAAATATTACCTGGATGCGGATCCGCATGAAAAATACCTGAAAACAGCATTTGCTCAAAAAACGAAAACAATACCGTCCGACCAAATTGTTTTTGATCGATTGAAAACTGATCAAAAACAGCTTGTCCTCGCGAAATGCTTTTGCCTTTAAAATACTGCATGACGATTAAATTATCGTTACAATATTCCTGAAAAACATGCGGGATTTTCACTGGATAATCACTTTTTCTTAAGGCATTTGCGACTTGAATGGTATTACGCGTTTCAATTTCAAAGTTGATTTCTTCACGCAAGCCGTTCGCAAAGCCGACAGCTAACTCGCGGAAACCGATGTTCTCAGCCCATGTGGATTTACTTGTCACCCATTCTGCAAACTCAACAAGAATATCTAAATCGTTGCGCATGACGCCTTTTACTTCAGGACGCAGTAGTTTGACAACAACTTTTTCTTGTGTCGATTTCAATACAGCTTGATGAACTTGTCCAATCGATCCGGCGGCCAATGGCTCCATATTGAATTCTGAGAAAACATCTTCCACGCCAGCAGATAAAGATTTCTTTAAAATCGTGGTTACTTGCTCACTCGTTAATGGTTTAACATCTTGTTGCAAAGTCTCTAGTTCTTCGATAAAAACTGGTGAAAACAACTCAGTACGTGTAGATAACACTTGGCCGAACTTGATGAAAATACCACCACTTTGTTCTAATGTATCGCGAAAAGCAATAGCAAAATCCCGATTGCTTTCACGATGACGCGCATAACGTATCGTGCGTGAAAACCCGTTTCTGACGGCAATTTCTAACACTTGACTCAGCCGTTTTTGACGTCGCCAGCGATGTCTCAACCGTTGGACGATGAATTTTTGACCTGTAATCCGTTCTCCACGCTCTCCAAGTTCCATTGGATCAAACAACTCGAAAAACAAGTAAAACAGCATGGAAATGAGCAGCATACTGCCGACCCAAATAATGGCGCTAGCGTCAGCGACTGCAAATCCAATTCCTTCGCTTAAAAATTCTGTGTGGCGCAAATAAGAATACCAATAAACAAACGTCGTCAAACTAACACCTAACAACACAGAAAGAATTCTCTTAGTAAAATTAACTTTCGAACCCATTAATCGACCACTTACATAATAAATGAAAAATGCGATGACCAATAATTCCAGCAGCATAATGAAGTAAATCATGGAAGAGATTCTCCTTTCATTGCTAAGCTTTAAAACGAAAGCAGTATAGCTAGAAGCAAAAAACTGTATATAAATCCTTAGAGCTTATTAGCAACTGGGTTTGGCAACTTTTTAAGTAGTTCGAGCAAGCCATTCGGATAAAGAACGGTCTCACTTTGATTTAACTCTTCAAGTAACACCCATTTTGCTTTTGTCATTTTGCCATCTTCGAAAACGTCAAAAGTATCTTGTTCATAAAGAGCTTGTTGTTCAAATTCCACTTCATAAACCAATGAAATTTCGTGGAAAACTTGATATTTTAGCGTATAAATATTTTCTATTACGTCCACGTAACGAACAATATTAATATCAGTACCGATTTCTTCTTTAAATTCTCTTATCAATGTCTTAGTAGAGGGTTCACCCAGTTCAATCGTTCCGCCAATTGGCCTGTAAAATGGACCTTTTCCTGCCGAATGACGCGCAAATTGTTGCTCCAGTAAAACAGACTGACCTTTTCTTAAAATCCCTAACGTATTCGCTCTAGGACGCAAATGTCGACTTTTCTTTTCTTCGTAGTCAGCTATAGTCGAAGTGACAATGTGAAGAGAATCCCATTCCCCATTTGAAAATTGAACAATTGGATATGTTTTCGGGAAAAGTTGACGGTTAATATCATTTGGAGCTAAGCCATCCTTGTAAAGTTGAATAATTTTTTCTTGTAAGCTCTCCAAATAATTCAGCTTATCTTCTAATAACGCACGTCCGTTTTCAAGATAGCCGGCGTGACTGCAAAATACAGATTCGAACGGCAATGCCAATAATTTACGTAAAGATGTTTTGATGTGCGAAATCGACTCATTTTTCATCACGACACGTGTTTTTGGCGATACAAACAAATCTCCTGTAAACAAGCGACCCGATTCCGAATGATACAGCGCTACATGATCATCTGCATGTCCGGGTGTATAGATCACTTGCCATTCAAATGTGCGCGAATTTATACAGTCACTCAGCGTTTGTGTACGAAAAGCGTCACGGTTTCCCCATGTGAGTTTTCGATAAGTTGGGTATACACCGTCTTTCTCCGTAATTTTTTGGCCAATTGGATGAATAAAAAATGGCACTTGATAATTTTGCTGAATCCAAGCCGCATTTCCGGTATGGTCTTCGTGGTGATGCGTCAATACGACTTGATCAAATGATAACTTTGATAACACATCTGCAA
This sequence comes from Planococcus halocryophilus, assembly GCF_001687585.2. Taxonomy (GTDB): domain Bacteria; phylum Bacillota; class Bacilli; order Bacillales_A; family Planococcaceae; genus Planococcus; species Planococcus halocryophilus. The sequence goes on from NZ_CP016537.2 coordinate 1,715,134, forward strand.
GTTCATCCTGCATTTTCTCGGCTCCAGTATCAATCAACATACCATCCACTAAAAAGAAAAATACTTTACTACGGGTTTCTTCCAAAATTCCTTCTATACATACAACTTGTTCATGTTCATAAACATTTAGCATGCTTAGTCCCCCCTTAAAAGCGCACCTACTTTTCTCATATGATACAGACTTTACGGGATGGCTGCTATAGCTTAGTGCTTAGACTGTTAATATTTATCTTTTTTCTTGTTGACAGGTTTGAATTTATATGATAATTCCTTAAGTAGTTTGTTACATATTTATTTGAAAACATAGATTTATGCTTTAATTTATTGATTCTACAAGCAGTTTATCCAATTGTTTCTGGTTGTTTACAATAACGACTTTTCCTTGCGCCGCTCCGAGCTTCGCCAAAAATTCAGGTTTCATCGTGTCTTCGAAATATCGATTCCACTGGAACATTTTCAGTAGCATACTAAAGCTTGGCTGATAATTGGCTTGTTCTTTCCCCGCTCGTTGTTTGATGTAGCGAAAAACAAAGTGAAGTGTTCTTTTGTGATACGGAATATCTAAAAATATCACTTTGTCTGCCCTATTTATCGCAAGATCTGTCCAGCCAAGATGTACGCCTTCTATAATCCAACTAGACTGCTCGAGGGCAGCTAAAAACTGGGCGTCTCTTACAGATTCCGTGTTTCGGAAATCGCCGTCTGTTTGACGTTGCCAAACAAAATTATCCGTTTCAAAATGTGGAATACTTAAACTTAAAGACAATCGACGCGCTAACGTTGTTTTCCCGCTCCCTACAGAGCCAATGATGTAAACCTTCATGACTCAGCTGCCCTCTTTACCCGCTCCATCAGTTCATCAACTTCTTGCTTACTGCTATTTTGCGCATCAAGTTTTAGTAAAGTTCGGCCAATCATGTTTGCGCCTCTATTCGATCCACTATAAACAAATAATGTCTGATCACTTTCTACTCGCTTTAACACAAAATTTAATGCAATGTGAAACAAGCCAGCAGGAACAAAATACAGATCTTTCCGCTTGTAGTCAGGCAAATCTTCATAAGCCGTAACTTCCATCACATAACTCACCACACGGCCTTTTATGCGGTTTTGTTGCGCGTACTTTGAACCTACTTGATTGGGCTGTCCTTTGATTAATTGATGCTTTTCAAGTTGAGGCATGATTGTTTGCAGGTGTTCGTCTGAAAACAATGCCCAAACTTCTTCTATTGGTGCGTTGATAATTTGTTGTTCTCTCCACTCTACCATTGCCTCCACGCTCCTTTTATCCTTTCAACCCTTCGTCTCTTACGCGTTCCATAAACGTCGTTACGGTTTGCTTCCGCGTTTTTTTACTTCCTGACAATAACATCGCCTTGCCCATCAATCCTTTGCCTTTATTAAATCCTTCGTAAATAAACCTCGTTTGGTTTTCATTTTCTTTTAATAACGTAAACGAATAAAACACATCAAAGCTTTGTCCCATTTCAAACTGAGTTTGTTTCAGCTTTTTGTCCGGCAAATCTTCATAACCTACAGTCTCCACAATATACGTTTGCAGCTGACCGCCTTCGTGATAACTTTGTGCGTGTTTTGCACCCAGTTCATTGTTGTTCTTTTCAAGTAAGATGTGTTCTTCTATTTTTGGCATCACTTGTTTAATGTTTTCGTCTTTGAATAAATTCCATACTTTTTCGATATTTGCATCAATCGTCATTTCTTCTTTCCATTTAACCATTTGTAAGCCTCCTCGGAATCTGTACTTGTTAGTAGTATCTCACGCGCGATCAGAACATTCACGTCGCTTGTATTAATCCCGCTCATCTTTATAATAAGGAATGGAACGGAGTGATAGAATGAAAACTGCTACTATACTGCTGTTATTTATCCTTGCCATGCAAGCCATCCTTGCAGCAAATGCGTTGCTTTTTGACGGAGTACTTGGAGATCTTGTATTTTGGTTTAATTCAGCTTTATTTATGGCCGCATTAGCTGTATACATATACCGAATGGATAAAGACAAATCACCTGCTAAAAACAAATAAACGGAAACTACTAGTATAAAACGAGCCCACTAATGAATGCTACACTTAGAGGGCTCGTTTTTATTGGAATACATATGTATCAATTTCTTTATTTGTGCTTCGGTTAACAAGGCTTAAACTAGTTGCATCTGTAAGGTTTTCTGTTTCATCAGTGGACTGTGCTGCCATTCGTGAAAAGGGCGTATCTTTTATCAAGATACGCCCTTTAGAACTTTAAGCTTGTATTATTCTCTAGTTTGTATCGCTGTTATTCAACGGCCGTGGCTCAATTGCTTCGGGATTTAGACCATTCCCAAGTGATCCATATAACAACTGTGCTTGAGGATCAATTAAATCTTTCCCATTGTAATAAACTCTTGGAGTCTTCCATAACGCTTTTAAAGCACTCGACATTGGCATCTCATGATAGCGACTTGGCCAGCTATCCTTTATAAGTTCTTTTACTAAAGGATAATACTTCGAGCTCATACTTGGAAATATATGATGCTCTGTATGATAAGAAAAATTAAAATGCAAAATGTCAATCCACCGAGGAACCGTCACCGATAAGGTATTTGCGAGTGGATCATTCACAGGAACGAGTGGATTCAACCGATGATTAGTCGAAATATATCCCATTACAATTGCATTCGCAATTAAATGAGGGATTAAAAATATAAATAACCAGTTTATTATTCCTATAAAGAAAATCAAACCTAACCAAGCTACCCACGGCAATAAAAACTGGATCCAAACTACCCCACGTTTTTCAGGCTTAAATTCCTTAATATAAGCGAAAAATATTTTAGTCGAGTGCAATGTGAAAGTAAAACACAAAGCGAAAAACTCTAGAAATGCACGGACTGAAAATGGTAATCGATAGATAATTTTCATTGCAGGCTTTTTGTCTAAATCTTCTTTTGACAACCACGTATCAGGATCTTTCTCTTCATTTTGAGTATGAACATGATGGGTCATATTATGCCACTTACGCCATAGTAGTGGTCCGGTAAGAAGAGGGAAAAAGAAAACTGCTCCGAGTAAATTACGCAATTTAGCTTTTTTCACTACCGTTCCATGTAAGATTTCATGTCCTAAGAATCCCATTGCGGCAAAACTTGTTCCAATTACAAATGAAATGGCTATGTTCGCAAGAAAGGGTAGGTCATATATTCCAATAACAAACATTCCTGTGATTGAAATAATTAAATAAGCAAGACCACCAAGTAAACGTCCTGGAACCGGTTTAAATGCTTTTTTGGGCAGATGCGGCGATACTTTAGACGCATACCAGCCAAAAGAGTGAAATTCTTTATTCATATTTTTCCTCCAATTAATATACAACTACTTTTTCTTTTCTAACAATTAGGAGCGATTAAAATTCGCTAGAAAGAGAGCTAGCTGGCGGATTGATTAAATTACGCCAGATACTACTGACGGTTTGGCTGAGCCAAAAACAGGGCTTTTGCGCACAAATCAGCCAAACTAAAGATATTCGTTATAATTTAAAGGTTCGCGCTCTGCTTCACTATAAAGGTTAAGCGTATAAATTCATAATGATTTCATTCCCTTTTCTTTATTAAGTTCTCGGTATTTTGTAGATTTGACAAGTTGAATTACAAATGAGAATTTCTGGCTCACTCAACGGCTGTTTACTCAAATTGAAAGAAGTCTTGAAATTACTCAACTTACTACCATTACAACAGAAGTTGTCGAAGCTGGCCGTGACAGTCTAGTTATCGGTATTAAATAACCAGAAAAGTTATCTCCCTAGTACAGACGGAGATAGCTTTTCTACGCAAAATAAATAACGCTTAAATAAGGTTCGCAATAGCACTTGGAGTGATACACCTGGCGTCCTGTATGTATGTTGGAATTAAAACCAAATTCTCATTTTCTACAAACAAAGCTTCTTGTAGTTCATTGTATGCAATCTTAATTTCTACAATCGACCATATAGACCAAACGAACAAGAGTTAGCCTAACGCTAGAAATGAATAGCTTCGGATTCCCTTCATAGAGGCACCCTCTTTTCTTTAAGAATCATCTTATTAATAAAAGTTCGCTTATTTAGCTTTTTGCCATCGATTCATGCTTATGAATAATACTGCCATTGAAACTAACTCAAACAAAATAGAGCTAAAACCAAAATGAAAATAGCACCTCCACTCGCAAGGTTTTTCAAAAACCTTGCGAGTGGAGGTGCTATTGTGCTCTTTATTTGAGTGATTATTTTACTTTCGAAAATGGCTTATGAATTCTTTCTAGCTTCATTTCTATTTATGTCCCACTCATCACTTTTTCAAGATGACTAACTTGGTTATAATTTTCAATAACCCAATTGGTTTGATCAAACTGAATATGGCTAAAACAAGCATTCAACAGCCTCGTTTTGCCAGAACCGATTTCCCCTTTTGATAACGTGCCGAGTAAAGCATTAATGACCCCGCCATGGGAAACCAGCAACACGCGTTTGTTTTGATAGCACTCATTAATGATTTGCAGTCCCGAGGACAAACGTTCAGCAAACAAGTAGTTATCTTCTTGGTTTGGGTAATGACGATCTGGAAACGTTAATTCCCGCTCTTCGTACGTCATTCCTTCCGCATCGCCAAAATGCTTTTCTTCAAACTCTGGCATTTCGATAAGTGGCAATTGTAACTTTTCATTAATAAGTAGAGCGGTCCCTTTAGCACGTTTTAGAGGGCTCGTTATAATGACATCCCAGTTTGAGTCGGTTAAATAGTGCGCACATCGCGCAGCTTGTCTCATACCTTCTGTGTTTAAAGGGATATCGGTTTTCCCTTGAATTTTTCCTTGTACATTCCAGTCCGTTTCGCCGTGGCGGACTAAACATATCATCGTCATCTACTTCACCTCTGTATTCATGCGAATGATTCGACTAGTTTAGCATAAATAAGAAATAGACTCACTTGATAACCATTAAAAATATACCAAATTAACTTTTTTATCATTCCCTAATTTTCGTATTTGTTACTTATAGGTTGTGAACTTATATATGCTCTTATGTAAGAAGCTACATTGACTTCATTAAATACTATTCATATAATAAATACCTCAAAAGTTAGAGTTCAAATCTAACTTTTGAGGTGTACCACCAGTAGGGGCTTTTTTAGTGTTCTTCAATAGCTACGAGAAATGTCGTTAATTCTTTTACTTTGCATTCATTCTCGTCATTTAACTCATAAAAGTCGCAAAATGCATATACCTTGGGTTTGCCATCTGTTCCTTTTCGAATCATTTCACCTTTAAGTGCTGCTTTATTATCATTCATTACCGAAAAATCAATCGAGTATTCAAGATCTGAATACCCTTCCTCTAATCCAAATGCGGTATCGAGAAAAGCTTGCTTCCCTACAATCGATTCTGTCCCTACCATTTTCCATACAACATCTTCGGTTATATTTTTTTCGATAAACTCTCGGTCTCCTTGAAAAAAAGCATGATTAAACTGACGGAAAAAATCCGCATTTTTTGCGGTTTCCATTGTTAGTTGCTCCTTTCGTAAATTTTACATGCTACTAATTCACACGTTCACCTCTTCCTATGCTTATGATTTATATGCCCTAGGCCTGTTGTATCCACATTTTTCAATACCCAGTTTTTAGGAATCTAACACCCATAAATAAACCGCTCCAAGTTTTACCTTAGAGCGGTTTTGATTAAGCTACTATTCTTTTTTTCAACGTTCCTGCTATAAGTGCAGTAACAACGGCACCGATCAAAATTGCTAAAATATACAACAAAATGTTAGGCACACCACCATCAACTAAACCAATAACGAAAATTCCGCCGTGAGGTGCACGTAAGCCGATATCAAATAACATTACTAAAGCACCTGTAGCCGCTGCGCCTGCAACACATGCCGGAATAACACGTGCCGGATCTGCTGCAGCGAAAGGAATTGCCCCTTCAGTAATAAAGCAAGCACCCAGTACATAAGCTGTCTTACCGGCTTCACGTTCTGGTTTCGTAAATTTATTTTTAAACAAACTTGTCGAAATTGCTAAACCTAAAGGTGGAACCATACCCGCTGCCATAACGGCTGCCATGAAGTTGAAGTTTTGTGCATCTAACATGGCTAGACCAAATGTATAAGCTGCTTTGTTGATGGGACCACCCATATCTATGGCCATCATACCGCCTAGCAACAACCCGACTAACACTAAGTTAGTACCACCAAGACTTTCAAGGAATGAAGAAATCGATGTATACACTTTTGTCAGCTGCGGATTCACAAGCATCATGATGATGCCGGTAATGGCAATCGCAAAGACTGGAAAGAACAATACTGGTTTTAATCCTTCTAATGAAGCAGGCAATCCAGAAAACACTTTTTTAACGAGAACAGTCACATACCCGGCTAGGAATCCGGCAATCAAACCGCCAAGGAAACCAGATCCGCCACTTGCACCTTCAACGCCCGTAACAGTAATGGCGATTAAACCACCAATCATACCTGGTGCAAAACCGGGACGATCGGCTATACTCATGGCGATAAAGCCGGCAAGAACTGGAACCATTAAGAAGAAGGCATTGGCTCCGCCAATCGTAATTAGCATCGCCGCAAATTCATTGTATTCAGGACTGTCGGGATTTCCTGCATTAATACCCCAGAAAAACGAAATCGCAATGAGAATACCGCCACCTACTACAAACGGCAACATGTTGGATACACCATTCATTAAGTGCTTATAAAAGCCGCTTTTGGTTTCTCCAGCATCTGCTTCATCTTTTGATTGAACGTGCTTATAAATTGGAGCGTCTCCAGTCACTGCACGGTTCAGCAAATTGTCTGTTTCGTAAATGGCTTTGCCAACCGCCGTTTGAATAACCGGCTTGCCGTCAAAACGACTCATTTCGACTTTCGTATCAGCCGCCACAATAATGGCATCCGCTCCGGCGATGTCTTCAGCAGTCAAACGATTTTTCACCCCGCTTGATCCGTTCGTTTCCACTTTTATCGAAATGCCTAATTCTTTAGCTCGTTCATTTAATTTTTCTGCGGCCATATACGTATGTGCGATTCCTGTTGGACACGCTGTTACGGCTAAAATTTTCTTTTGTGTGCCTTGTGCCGTCTGGTCAGCAGCCGCTTGTGGTTGATCAACAGCGGCTTCTTTTGCAGAAACAATGTCCAAGATTTCTTGTTTTGATTGCGCTGCTAAAATATTGGTACGGAACTTTTCGTCCATTAAAAACGTAGCCAGACGTGATAATGCTTCAAGGTGATCATCATTTGCGCCTTCACTCGCTGCGATCATAAAGAATAAGTTACTAGGCTGACCATCGAGCGATTCAAAATCAAGGCCTTCTTGTGAACGGCCAAACGCAATCGCAGGAAACTGGACTGCAGCAGACTTAGCATGAGGAATGGCAATGCCATCACCTATTCCAGTCGTACTTTGACTTTCGCGTTCTAAAATGGCTTTCGTGAAAGCTTGTTTATCCGTTAATTTGCCGGCTTGGTCTAATTGATTGGCTAACTCTTCTAATACCTGTTGTTTTGTTGAGGCTGCCAAGTCTAAAATGATTGTTTGTTCCGTTAAAAGCTGTGTGATTTTCATCCTGTCACATCCTTTTCTTCAAATGGGTGAACTTCTATTTGGTCTAGCAATGTTTCCACATCTTCTTTGCGACATAAATCAGATCGAAATGCTGTGGCACTGCCACTCGCTATGCCAAAGCGGAAAGCTTGTGACGCATCTCTACTCGCTGCATACGAAGCGATAAATCCGGAAACTAGCGAATCTCCAGCTCCCACAGTGTTAACGACCGTTCCTTGTGGTGCTTTGGCGATAAGTGCGATGTCTTTAGTAACGAGCATGGCACCCTCGCCTCCCATAGAAACAACTACATGTTCAGTACCACTTTCAACCAGTTTACGAGCGTAATGATAGACATCTGTCAGATTAGTAATGTCTACGCCAAACAATTCGCCGAGCTCTTGTTGATTGGGTTTGACCAAAAAAACAGGCGCTGTCAATATGCTTTTTAGCATCGGACCGGAAGTATCAAGTACAAAATGAATGTTTTTGGCTTGGCATATTGTGGCGAGCTCTAGAAAATAGTTTTGCCCAATCGCATTTGGCAAACTGCCGGCCAAAACAAACCAGTCACCTTCATTCATATCACGAACTTTTTTCGTTAAAGCGCTTAACTGATCTACAGTTAACTCTGGACCAGGACCATTTAGCTCTGTTTCAGATTCTGATTTAATTTTGACATTAATCCGAGTGACTTCTGTCGTTTCAATAAAATCTGTTTCCACACCTTCATTTTTCAAATACTCTTCTATATAACGTCCGGTAAAGCCACCAGCAAACCCGAGTGCTGTATTTGCAACGCCGAAACGTTTTAATACGCGAGAGACATTAATGCCTTTACCTCCCGGGTAATAATACACCTCGTTTGTTCGATTTAACTTTCCACTGTTAAAATCAGATAGATACACGGTATAATCAATGGATGGTGCAATGGTGCACGTGTAAATCATGGTTTCACAACCTTTACAATTGTCTTTTTTTCAAGTACAGCATTGGCATCTTTGGATATTTCATCTACAATTAAGGTGGCACGTTCTAGATCCATAATTTTTGCAAAACTGATTTTATTGATTTTGGAATGATCAGCAAGTGCAAACGTCTTTCGCGATAAAGAACTTGCCATTTGTTTAACGGCAGCTTCCTCTGGGTCTGGAGTGGTATAACCATAATCCGGATGAAAACCATTAATGCCAAGAAAACAGCTATCAAAACGATAGTTTTGCAAAGCTTGAATCGTCTGAGAACCAACAAAAGCACCGGTACGAGGTTTCATTAATCCACCTGTTAAATAAGTGGTGATGCCTTGGTTATTCAGTGCCTCGACAAGCGTCAAGCCATTTGTCACAACGACAAGATCTTTGTCTTTCAAAAATGGAATCATTTGAAAGGTCGTGGTACCGGCGTCCAAAAAAACGCTATCGCCTTGTTGTACAAACGAAGCAGCGAATTTTGCAATTTTAATTTTTTCATCTAATAATTGCGTTGATTTGTCTGAAATACTCGGTTCTAGCAAATTTTTTCCGGTTAGCGTCGCCCCGCCGAAAACACGTTCCAATTTTCCGGAATGTTCAAGATCAACCAAATCTCTTCGAATCGTTGATTCGGATGTACCAGTGGATTCGACAAGCTCTTGAATTTTAACTGTCTGTTTCTTTTCTAATAGTTGCATAATAAAGAGATGCCGTTCGTTGGTCAGCAAGCTATCACCTCCTTTTCAATAGTTTAAAAGTTCTGTTAAAAAGATATTACTTGAAATCGCTTCCAAAATCAATCATAATCGTTCATAAGCAATCAAAAAAAGTCATTTATTTTTTAAAAGCATTCGAAAACCGCCAAAAACGGTCGTTGATTTGTTTAAAATGACGCTACTTATAAGGAGGAATTTAATCATGGTCGAAAAACAATTCACAATTACAGATGAAGCAGGTATGCACGCACGTCCAGCATCAGCATTAGTAGGAGCAGTGTCAAAATTCACTTCCGACATCACGCTTGAACACAACGGCAAAAAAGTTAACTTGAAGTCAATTTTAGGCGTTATGTCTTTAGGGATTCCAAGCGGTTCAGTCGTAACAATTGCAGCAGATGGTGCAGATGAAAACGAAGCCATTGAACAAGCAGGAGCAGTTATGGAAAAAGAAGGGATTTCAAACCAATGACCCAAACAATGTCCGGAATAGCGGCCTCAAATGGAATTGCCATTGCGAAAGCTTTTCGCTTGGAAAATCCGGAATTGAATGTTGATAAGCGCACAATTTCGGATACTGACAGTGAATTGACACGATTAACTTCTGCATTAGAAACATCAATCGCAGAACTTGAAGTAATCCAGAAAAAAACAGCTGAACAAATTAGCGAAAAAGAAGCAGCCATCTTTGGTGCTCACCTTCTCGTATTAAGCGATCCTGAACTTGTAGGACCCATTACTGAAAAAATCAAAAACGAAAACGTTAATGCCGAATTTGCTTTGCAAGAAGCAACAGATATGTTTATCGCGATGTTTGAAGCGATGGACAACGAGTATATGAAAGAACGCGCTGCGGATATTCGTGACGTAAGAAAACGCGTGTTGGCTCACCTATTAGGTGTAACGATTCAAAGCCCAAGCATGATTTCAGATGAAGTCATCATTATTGCAGAAGATTTAACACCTTCTGACACGGTGCAATTAAATGCACAGTTCGTAAAAGGCTTTATCACGGACATTGGCGGGCGTACTTCCCACTCTGCGATTTTAGCGCGTACGTTGGAAATCCCAGCAGTTGTAGGGGCTAAAAAAGCAATGGCAGATATCCAAAATGGCATGATTGTCATTGTTGATGGATTGGATGGTACGATTTTAATCGATCCAGAAGATAGCGTCATCGAGGAATACAAAAACAAACAAGCGGCCTATGATGAGCAAAAAGCTGAATGGGCTGTTTTGAAAAACGAAGCAACCGTTACCGCTGACGGGCAAGCTGTAGAACTTGGTGCCAATATCGGAACACCTAAAGATATTACAGGTGTTGTTGATAACGGCGGCGAAGCGATTGGCTTATACCGCACAGAGTTTCTTTATATGGGACGCGATTCGTTCCCGACAGAAGATGAACAAGTGGAAGCATATGCTGCTGTCTTAAAAGGCATGCAAGGCAAACCAACTGTTGTTCGTACACTGGATATTGGTGGCGACAAAGAATTGTCTTACCTTGATTTGCCAAAAGAACTAAACCCGTTCTTAGGATTACGTGCAATCCGTCTTTGCCTAGAAATGCCGGATATGTTTAGAACGCAATTGCGTGCACTTTTACGTGCAAGCGTACACGGCAACTTAAAAATCATGTTCCCTATGATTGCAACACTTGATGAATTCCGCGAAGCTAAAGCGCTATTATTAGAAGAAAAAGCGAAGCTTCAAGCTGAAGGCGTCGAAGTAAGTGAAACAATCGAAGTTGGCATCATGGTTGAGATTCCTTCAACTGCTGTGATGGCCGATACTTTCGCGAAAGAAGTAGATTTCTTCTCGATTGGTACAAATGACTTGATCCAATACACAATGGCCGCAGATCGCATGAACGAAAGCGTGTCGTATTTGTATCAGCCATTTAATCCAGCCATCTTGCGCTTAGTGAAAATGGTTATCGATGCTTCTCATCGTGAAGGCAAATGGACAGGCATGTGTGGCGAAATGGCTGGAGATGAAATTGCGATTCCAATTCTTCTAGGTCTTGGCCTAGATGAATTCTCGATGAGCGCTTCATCTATCTTAAAAGCTCGTGCACAAATCAGTAAACTTTCAAAAGCTGAAATGGCACAACACACAGACCGTATTCTGGCGCTAAGCAATTCTCAGGAAGTTGAAGACTACGTTAAACAACTACCAACTAATTAAAAAAACGAGCTTGGGATCATCTCCCTGGCTCGTTTTTTTATGGCGATTCTATCGTTATTCCAAATAATATAAAAGATATTAAGATAATAGGGCCGAAAAAAGTTACTGTTTTCTTTCGATTTGGTTCAGGCATCCACCTTAATACGAATGTCGGCTTAACTAGCTCTATAAAAAATATCGCAATTAATACAATTAATACCTTTAAATACCCCCCCTCTTTCTCCCCCTTATGTGACTACTGCTTTACCATGAGTACGAATGAAAAACCTGAAACTCCCCCCATACACTTGGTGAAATTATGGGAAATTCCGGATTAAGCAGCATGCTAAACTAAAAAAAATTAGCAATAGAGCTCTTTCTTAAAAAGGATTTGTCGCCCATTGACTTGAAGTTGGAATGAAAATACGTGGATGCAGTTTTAATTGCGCCACCATATATTCAGCCAAATCTTCGGGATGCATGAATTTTTCTTTTTCTTCTTCGGTCTCCCCTTCTTTATACGTTAAATCTGTTACTACTCGACTTGGTGTTAAAGCAAATACACGGATATTATGTTTTCGAACTTCTTGAGATAGCGATTCAGTCATTCCAAGAACCCCAAATTTCGAAGCGCTATACGCACTCGATCCAACCGTCCCTCGTAATCCTGAACTTGAAGAAATATTAATGATGTCTCCGCCATTTTTTTCAATCAGTTGTGGTAACACTGTTCGGGTAACATAGTACATGCCCATCAAATTGACATCAATCATCCGTTTCCATTCTTCTGGTTGCAACTCCAAAAACGGTGCATATTTACCGATTCCTGCGTTATTGATTAATATATCGGCTGTACCAATTTCGTTAGTCAGTTTCTCAATAGCTGCTTCTACTTGGGTCAAATCAGATACATCTGCTACTGCATAAGCTACACGACCCCGCAATGACTTAATCTCTGCGGCAAGCTTTACTAAGTCTGACTCAGTTCTCGCAATCAACCCAACATTGACTCCTTCGTTTGCCAAAGCTAGTGCTGTTGCACGTCCAATTCCTTTACCCGCTCCAGTAATAAATGCTGTTTTCTCCGTTAATAATTGCATCTTATATGTCCACCTCTCGCATAATTCTCCCAGTTTATTTTTGCTTTAGTTTATGCTAAACAAATTCAATGGGATGCTGTCTATTTTTTATTTACCCTAAATAGACTAGTGTGTAAACAGAACTTCCGTATTTGTCTGAATGCTTTACTTCTTCATATTATGAATAATACTTTTTGATACAGTAAAAATATTATTCGTAATTCATCACTTGGATTGAATAGCATTGAATGAAAAATAACTCTTATTACCTTTCAGAATAGTTATGCACTTGGTTATTCCGAATAAATAGCCAACTAAAAACCTGTGCCTTTGCACAGGCTTTTTAATTATTTTGACAAGGCATGTAGAATTCCCATAGCGCTTACTTGCATATCTACTTGAATATAAGCATATACTTCATGGTCATCCAATACCTTTTGTGATTTTAAATACTGTCGCACTCGTTCAAATAATCGTTTTGCTAATTGATCTGCATTTTGCTTACTAGCAAATGCAGCGTTTCCTTCTTCAACAAAAATCTTTAGCCACTCTGTTACTTGTCGTAATGCTTTTTCAGGTTGATTAGTTTTGCCGAAATGCCCATAGTAAATAGCATCCAAATTGGCTTTAGTCATGCGTTCAATCGCTTGGTGCATTTTTTCTGGATTGAATTGATTAGGTGATGTCGACGGTAAATACAAGTCAATGCCTTCTCTTACCAACTGATCGTAACGGATGCCTACTGTATCTCCGGCAAATAGTCCATTACTGACAGGATCGTAAATACTGAAATGGTGGTTAGCATGCCCTGGCGTATCCCAGAATTCAAGTTGACAAGTCGTACCAATTTCCAATTGGTCACCTTCTGTCATTATGAGCAAGCGATCTTCTGGAATCGCTAGTATAGGTTCAAATAATTGATCGAATTGTTCTCCGTAAACCATTTTTGCACCCGCAATTAAACGGCTCGGGTCGCTTAAATGTCTAGCGCCTTTTGGATGAACGATGACTTTTGCATTCGGACAATCTTGCAGTAATAGTCCTGCTCCTCCTGAATGATCTAAATGAACATGCGTAACAATTATGTATTTGACATCCTCAAGGGAAAATCCTAAATCATTTAACCCTTTTTTGACATGCTTGATAGAAGAACTCGGACCGGTATCAACTAATGTTAATTCCCTTTCGCTAATGACATAAGTTCCGGTACGTTCGGGCAATCCTAGATCAAATCCATCGATTAAATGAATCCGATTAGATAAACGAATTGGTTGTTTTTCTGCCACGCTATTCATCTCCTTTATTTTGTGAATGGATCAATGGGTTAGTAATAATTAGAGCGTTTACCCATTGATAGAATATTCTACCATTCATCTAAAGGTTTGAGGTATTTTTAGTACCGTTGATTTCTGTAGAATATGCATAGTCAGCTAAATAGCGGGACATTAGCAAGGTGTTGTTCCAAGTAAACGTTAATTAGCGTAGGTATGCACGGTCACATGGTAAGAGGTGCCGATTTTGCAATTCTCAATAATATTGCGTACTGTTAAAATAGGAGAACGTTGCGAAAAGGAGGACTGACAGAATGCCCCAAGTGAATGAGGAAAAGCGCATATGGACAGAAAAGCATGTCAAGGCTACACTTCCAAAAAGAGATGCAACGAGCCATAAAGGAAGCTACGGCATAGCTTTATTAATTGCTGGTACTAAAGAAATGCCTGGCGCTGCCTTACTTGCAGGTCTAGGCGCGATGCGTAGCGGTGTCGGCAAGCTAGTCATTGCAACCGAAACTGAAGCGGTTGCGATGATTGTCCCTAGACTACCTGAAGCTACATTTTTACCGGACGGTTTAAAGAAAATCGCCCAACGACAAAGTTCCGTCGATACTTTCCGTGCAGGGGCGATTGGTCCTGGTACAGAACCGGACGACTTAACAGAAAAGGCCATTCAGGTCCTTCTAGAAAGCCATCTGCCAGTGGTTTTAGATGCCGGTGCATTAAGTGAACGGTCTTATCCTTATAGATTGTCCCCCATTATTTTGACACCTCACCTCGCTGAATTTTCTCGTATTACAGGTGTAGAAGTGGACGATTTGCAAAAAAACCGAACTTATTACGCAGCGCACTGGTCCAAAAAATTAGGAGCAACGATTGTTTTAAAAGGTTCTAACACTGTTATATCTTTTCCGGACGGCGAAACGTGGATGAACTCAACCGGCAATAGCGCACTTGCTAAAGGTGGTACCGGTGACACGCTGACAGGTATGATCCTCGGGATGTTGTGTTGTCATTCAAATTGGCGCCATGCCGTACTAAATGCCGTATACCTTCACGGAGCTTGTGCAGATGAATGGATTAATACTCGCTCTGCGCATACGATGCTCGCACACGAAGTAAGCGACTTGTTGCCGGTCGTATGGGGGAGATTTGACAAGTAAACAAATAAACTGCCGCTTAGTTGGTTACTACAACTAAGCGGCAGTTTTAAAAACCTTATTTCTATTACATTAAACAACTTGCTCTTCTTTAATTTTCTGAAGTAAAGCAGTGCACCCTTCCGTGACTAGCTCATAAGTTTCGCTAAAGTCACCTGTGAAATAGGGGTCGGGAACGTCCTTAGCATGATGGGTTAAATCTAAAAAGCGAAAAATCTTTGGATGAACTGGCTGACTTAACATCGAACGGATATCTGCTATATTGTTTTCGTCCATTCCGACAATATAGTCAAATCGCTCAAAATCTTCTTGCTGGAGTTGCCGCCCTTTTAAGCCTTCTGCTGAAATATCATGCTTATCCAAAATTCCCAATGTTCCCGGATGCGGATCGTCGCCGATATGCCAGTTTCCAGTTCCAGCCGATTCCACTTTTATTTTTGTAGATAAGTTGTCTTTGTTCACTAATTCTTTAAAAACAGCTTCTGCCATGGGAGACCGGCAAATATTCCCCAAGCAGACAAATAATACGCGAATCATTAGGATTCCCCCTTATCATTTCCTGTCATTATAACATCAGAATTATAGACTTAGATACTAAGAGTATGACTCTCTCTTAACTCTTCCAAACAAAATAAAACAGCTTGTCCCATTTAATGAGACAAGCTGTTTTATACCGGCAGTTAGATTTTAAAATGTCTTTTGCCGGTTGGTTTATTGCGTACTAGTTTACCTTTGTAAATGACCCACAGCACATATAGGATGCCGACGATACTTAACGGAAATAAGATGACTTGGTACGAAGTCAAACTTTGCTGCATCATTGTTTCTGTATAACGGATACAGTTTAACGTAAGAATCAATACCGGCAACCATAACCAATTATTAGAAATTGACCCTTCCTCCCTTTTTCAGAGTGACCGACTTTATCTTTGAAAGCTTCTAATCAACTCGACTTCTTATTTTAGCAAAAAAATAGGATTAATATATAGTTTTTTATTTTATTTTATTTTCAAATTAAAATTTTTTGTACATTTTCGTAGAAAAAAGAAAACTGCATTAGCCTTCTGCGAGTTATTTGATGGAATCGATGTTTTGTGAAACGTCATTTCATTTTACCCTCTACTTTTTAAGTAAAAATTCGACCATCCCATCAATTAGCCCATCCGCTAACGGCAAATCGGGGTTACTGTAAGTTGCCATGTTTTCTTCTGGAACAGCAGTGGCAGTTTTTAATACATGATTCATGTTTTCGATAATGAGCAATTCCGCTTTTTCATGCGCTGCTTTAAGTAATTCTGCATCTTCTAGCGGCACTTGAAGATCGGTTGTTCCTCCAATGACTAAAATAGGCATATCTAACTTCGCCAACTCTTTTTGTGGATCATAAGCCAACCAAGAAATTAAATACGGTTGAACAGACGGACGAAAAATACTAGCTAATTCTGGACTCACTTGCGCTACTAAATTTCCTTCTTTTAATTGGACTAAAATATCTCGCGATTCCACTAAAAGATTTCCAGGTAATTGTACAGTTAATTGTTCTAGTAGAACTTCATCAAGTGGTCTTCCCGCTCCTGCTAGGGAAACAAAAGATGTGGCTGGTTGCTCGTTTGCCGCAACCATGCCAATCAAAGAACCTTCACTATGGCCAATCACACCAACTGAAGAAAAGACTTTTTGCGACTTTGCGTAACCGATCCACGCAGCTGCATAGCGAGAGCCGCATTGTCTCCCACTCCCCGCTTGTCGTATCGAATGGTAGCGATGCCTTTTGTTGCCAAGTTCTCAGCAATCATTTGTAAGCTATTATTGTCTCCTTCAAGTAAAGGTGAGTTGCCATTTTTATCAGTCGGGCCAGAACCAGACAAGATGAGCATCACTGGAAACGGACCTTCTCCTTCAGGCTTTACAATGAGTGCCGACATCGTTCCGCCTTGCACAGAGATTTCAGCTTTCGTACCAGTCACTTCTTCTCGGACTCCAGGTCTTTTCAGTTCAAACGGATAAACTTGACCTTGCTGAGTAAACGTTCCGTCAATCATTTCTTCTTGTAGACTTCCGTCAAAGATGAGTTTCTGATTTTGAATATTCATCTCAAAATAAAGAAAAGGATCATCAAAACGGACATTTGTCAGGGGATAATTTGTAATGCCTTGTACGGGTATAGAAATTGTAGCTGTTTGTTCCATGAATGTTACCTTTACCGGCAAGGTCTGACCTGGCACGTTTATTGCACCTTGCCAATCTCCCTCTATTTTAACCATCTGGCTTTCCTCCTGCTCATTGTCTATTACTTTCTCTTTTGTGCAGCCTTGTATTAACATGATAAGCGTCACTACTAGGGTAGCGGAAGCAAAGATACTTTTCATCTCAATCTCGACCTTTCTTTAAGTAAGTACTTTACATCGCTATTCAACTAAGTATGAATAGCTTATTATTCGTCATTTTTTTTACATTCACACAAAAAAAGCTTTATGATTAAGAAAGACTGCAGACGATTACTATTCAACTAACTTTTTAATGAAAGGACTGATTTTTTGGAGACCCTTTACTTAATTGCTGGCGTATTAGTACTTATTTTATGCATTATCGATTTTACATGGACTACTTTATGGATTGATGGCGGCGCAGGACCCGTAACCAAACACTTATCATCTTCAATTTGGCGTTTTATGAGACTCGTCACAAGAAAACAGTCAAAGCAATTGAGCTTGGCGGGTCCACTCGTACTAAGCGCCACTTTACTTATGTGGATTGGCTTATTGTGGATTGGTTGGGCGTTAACATTTGCGGGCTTAGAACAATCCATATCTCCTTCTAATGGCACAGATCCAATTTCATGGTATGACCGCTTTTACTTTGCGGGGTATTTAATTTTCACACTAGGAAATGGCGATTTCAGCCCAATGGAAGGAACCGCACAAATCATATCAGTCATTGCAACAGCTACCGGCATGTTGTTTATTACGTTTGGTGTCACGTATTTAATCTCGATTTTAAGCGCCGTGACGATGAAACGTTCATTAGCTGTCAGCATTCACGGTCTTGGCGAGTCTGCTGAAGAAATTGCAAGAAGTGCTTGGAATGGTGAAGATTTTCATGATCTCAATCTGTTATTAGCAAGTTTCTCGGAAAATCTAGGTTCTCTCGCTGCTCAACATGCCGCCTATCCTGTATTGCATTATTATCACGCGATAAGCAATACTACCGCTTTGCCAACAGCTATTACGGTGTTAGATGAAAGCTTAAGCATTATAAATTTTGCTGTGCCAGAAAAACATCACCCGAACCAATTGCTTTTAAAAGAAACGCGCTCTAGTGTAGATCAGTATTTAACAACGCTCAATCCAGCGTTTTTCAAACCAGCTGAACAAGTTCCTTCGCTTCCGGACTTTCATTCTCTCCGTGGAGCAGGTATTCCATTAATACCGGAAAAAGAATACACTTCAGCATATAAAAAAATAGAAACCCGCCGAAAAAAATTACTCGGAGGTCTTGAAGCAGACGGTCGGCCTTGGCCAACTGATCTAAACTAATTAAAGCGGTCGCAAACTTTGTTTGCGGCCATTTTTCATTTTAGGCCTAAATTTTGTTATGTGAATGAATTAGTTGGTATAATTATAACAAAAAAACAGAAAATTCTTGCATCCGGAAGGGGAACTCTTTTGATTCATTCTATATTGCTCAACTCAACTCATTTCCATTCATCGTTTAATCGTAATTATCAACCGATTTTAACAATCAAGTCAGGAGATACCATTCAATTAAAAACAATTGACATTGAGTGGGGATATTCAGCAACACCTGACGAGGAACGGATAGTTTACACTTCGAGAGAAAATGAAGAAAAACTTATTCATCCAATCATTGGACCGATCGCGATAGATGGCGCCAAACCAGGTATGGTATTAGAAGTTCGGACAAATAAATTAGTACCGGGTTGGTACGGTCGAAACTGGGCAGGCGGATTACCTGCTTGGCAAAATGACAAACTCGGTATCACAAAAAGCGCTCGCCTCCAGCTCGATTGGTCATTAGATGCCTCTCGAATGACTGGGAGTTGCAAGCTCGGCAAACAAGAATTCCGGGTCGGTTTATCTCCTTTTCTGGGACTCATGGCAGTTGCCCCAGGCGAAGCAGGGACTTTCTCAACAAAACCACCAAGCTACTTTGGTGGAAACATTGACTGTAAAGAACTAGTAGCTGGGAGCAGTTTATTTTTGCCGATTTCTGTAGAAGGTGCCAACTTTTCATTAGGTGATGGTCATGCTTTACAAGGTGATGGTGAAAGTTCAGGTACAGCGATTGAATGCCCAATGGATTTAGTGGATGTTACGTTAATTTTGCATAAAGACATGCAATTATCCATGCCTCGAGCCAATACGCCTGCTGGGTGGATTACGTTTGGATTTGATGAAGACCTTAACGAAGCCGCCGCTGTCGCTTTAGCTGAAATGGTGTCGTTCATGGAAGAGTTTTATGGCATCACACGCATTGAAGCGACTGCCCTATCGAGTGTGGCGGTTGACCTTCATGTTACACAAGTTGTTAATGATGTTAAGGGCGTCCACGCCATCTTGCCTCACGGCGTACTACGCTAATGAATCTTTCTGGAAATCTTTGTGGGGCTTCCCGTAAATAGAGGAAGAGGTGTTGACGATGCACAAGAAAAAATCCACCATTGCACTTTGGGTATTGTTGATTTTTGCATTGTTTCCCATACAAGCTTTGGCTGTCGAGTATTCAATTTCTAACGTGACAATTGAAGCCCAAGTAAATGCCGATGGAACAGTAGATGTTACCGAAAATCATACGTATAGGTTTGAAGGTGAATTTAATGGCATCACACGAGAAATTATTCCAAAAGGCGGAACTTTAGTTCAACAATTTAGTGCTACCGAAGGCAATCGTAAATTAAAGGTTGAACACCAAGAAAATGTATACAAAGTCTTTCGTTCAGGTGAAGACGAAACCATCACCATCGAAATTCGCTATGAGATTCAAAATGCTATCGTAAAATTTGAAGATGGTGCTCAATTTTACTGGCCGTTTTTTGATGACCGCAATGACAGTGATTACGAACAATTAGCGGTTACCGTCCTCCCACCCGCTCCTGCAAAACATGTAGATTTCGTTGGCTATGATCAAGCCTATCAGACAGGTAACTTGCAAGCAGGCGGCTCAGTTCGCTTTGATATGGGCACAGTTTCTGCTGGGTCTAACGGCGATGTACGCATCATTTTTGATGAAGAATTGTTTCCGGGTATTGCTCAACAAGATGGAACTATCCGCTCAGAATTAACCGATGAAAAAGATCGTTTAGAAGCGGAGGCACTTGCTTTTTCGACAAAACAAAACACCAGTCGTTTCTGGGGAAATGGTTTTGTAGCAGCTGCTGGTGCATTTTTATTAGCACTTGTCGCTTGGGCATGGAATCAAGCTCGCCAAATGAAGCTCCAAGCAAAGCCTAATACTACTGACTTTTTTGTACCCAAGCAAAAGATGAGCATTCCAGCGACCTTGTATTTTACCAAATCTTCTATTTTAACGCCCGCTGTTACAGCTGCAGCCTTAATGGAATTGGTGCGCAAAAAGAACATTGAACAATTGTCAGAAGAAAAATTCAAATTAATTAGCCGACAAACCGACTATATACATGAAGAAAAATTATTGGAATTGCTTTTTGATAAAACTGGAGATGGCGAATTTTTCGAGACAACAGATCTTGAAAATTACACAAAAAATGAGTTAAACCACTCTTCTTATAATGATTCTATTGCCGCTTGGCGAAATGGCGTCGTTGAAGAAGTACGTGAACACAATTTGCATGACAAGCACCTTGCTCTTCGCGTAACTACTGGATTTATTGGAACGGGGTTGTTTGGAGCTGCAATCTATTTTGGGCTTTTAGATCTTCTCCCGTTGATGATTTTCTCTATTATAACTGGCATTTTCTTACTTGCTTTTTGTTTCTATTCCCCGATAACTTACGAGGGACATGTTATTCGAGAAGAGTGGAAACAACTACAAAGAGCCATGGAGAACTTGGATCAAACTGAATGGAATCGACTAACACAAGATGATAAAATGCGCGCATATAGTTACCTGTTAGGTGCAGAAGAAAATTCTGCGAACCAAAAAACGCAAAGCTTTACAAATGCCTATAGCGATGCGGCTTTTGCAAACTTCGGCTTGTTTTATAACCCTGTTCTACTGACTGGGTTATTCATAGCTGCTAATGCCAACACTACTGTTTCTGCTAGTACTACTGATTCTTTTGGTGGCGGTGGTGGCGTAGGAGGCGGCGGTGGTGGATCTGGTGCATTTTAAACGTTAAACTTGAGCGGCTGAGATTTTTCTTAGCCGTTTTTGTTTTGCCTTACAGATCTTAGGGAACTAGAATTCAAAAGATCTTTTTACAAATGGAGGAATTATCCGATGTTGACAAAAAACTCAACTTTACTAACGAAAGACGATTTTTCAGTACGTAACGACTTACCCCAATGGCTTTTAGCTGAATACAAAACCTTTCACGAAACCGTAACCGATAAAACCTTTCCTTGTTATTTCGGAATGAATGGCGAGTTAAAAGGTGAATTGCGCTATGCCTATATTACGCAAGAAAATTGGAGCAACTTACCTTCTGCGGTGGAGGCGTTTTTAACATTATTCGATGACCCAAAACATAAGCGTCATGGCTTGTTTGTTTTTGTCGAACCGTTCAAAGAAGAAGGGACGCTTGAGGCTTACCGTAAACAGTTCTGGGACATCCTTCAATACTTACATGACGAAGATGAAATGGAATGGCCTAAAGACGCACCTCGTGACCCAGATCATTATTTATGGGATTTCACATTCAAAGGTGAACCCATCTTTATCTTCGGCAACACACCTGCTTATAAGCAACGCAAAACGCGTGATCTTGGCAATGCCATGGTTCTCGGGTTTCAGCCTCGTCGTATCTTCGAAGGATTAAAAGGAACTGAAAAAGGCGGAGTGATGTCCCGCGAAAAAGTTCGTCAGCGGGTAGAAGCGTGGGATCACTTACCGACACATCCCGATATTAGCCACTTTGGGGATCCAAATCACAATGAATGGAAACAATTTTTCATCGGTGACGATAGTGAACCGATCAAAGGGAAATGTCCGTTTTCACATAAAGAAATGAAATAATATTATTACTTATCATACAAAAGAGCCTTACCGGTTTAAATGGTAAGGCTCTTTTGTAACGATTTGAGTAGCAGTGAATTTTATGATTGCAAAGCTCCCGTAGTAGCTCTCTCATACAGCACGACTTCTCTATTTACATGAAATGCTTCGTCTTGGTTACCGATAACCAAATCAAATAATCGCTTTACGGCTTCTTGGCCTAAGTTTGCCAAACTATCTGATGTCCCGACTGACGTCAGAGCAAGCGCTGAATGTTGACCCATTTCTGAATTTCCAATTCCGACAATGCTGATATCTTCTGGAACTTGATAGCCTGCTTCTTTATAAAAATCCATCATTTGTATAGCGATTTCGTCTGTAGCCGCCACTATTGCAGTTGGTTTTTTCTTCAAGGCTTGCAAGTTCTCAAATGCTTCAAACAAAGAAAACTTATCTAAGTCTGTCACCACTAATCGTTTTTTGCGAATTTTAAACTTGGCTTCTTGCAAGGACTGGACAAATCCAAGTAAGCGATCTTTCGTAGAGGGGCTGCTTAACGTACCCCCTACCCAAGCGATTTCAAAGTGTTTAACATCTATTAAGTGCTTGGCAGCCAAATAACCCGCTTCGACATCGTTCAAACCAATTGTATGTTGACTCGCTATACCACTTGTATTTAGTGCTACAAAAGGAATGGTTGAATCAATTAATTGATCATGTACTGTTTTATTAAGTAAAGTAGAAATAACAATGATGCCATTTGGTTTGCTTGAAAGCACAGTTTCATAAGTTTCAAGTTCACGAGATTCAGCAATGAAATGAATATTCACTTGATAGCCTTGCTCTTGCGCTGTACTGATAATTGTAGGAACTGCATTCATATAAATCGGATCATTCAAAGCACCTACAATTAAGCTAATGGTTTTCGTTTTAACCATTAGAGAATTGGTCTTTTCTGCTTCTACAGCTGAGTAATTTAATTCATTAACTGCATTCATGACTTTATCATACGTTTCTTTTTTCACTTGATCTGGTTTATTCAAAACACGTGAAACAGTTGTTTGTGAGACACCCGCATACTTTGCTACATCGGTAGTTGATACCATACCCATCACCCTGCTCTCTATTTAATAAAAAAATATTCGTGTTATATTCACCCATTCAGTATAACACGTACCATTAGATGACGCACTATTTAATTTATTCAATTTACACTAAACCCTTTCCAATTATATTATTCAACCAAAAACAAGGTTATTATTCATGAATAATTAAACGCATATAATTCATTCCTCCTCATTACTCCACCCAACATTATGCATTGTTATTCATTTTATCAAATTGAAAGTTTCATACGTGCAAAAAGCCTTTAAAAACTGAAATGTTATTTATCAAACCTCTATCTACCTAATAAAGATCTAAAAACCCCCGCTTAGTAAGCGAGGGTTTTTAGATCTTTATTCAAATGCTTTTGGATAGACAACTTTAGCTACAAGTTCAACTGCTTCTCCAATTCTCGGTCCAGGACGTGAAGTAATATCAGAATCTAAGAAAAAGACTTGATCGTTTTTAATAGCTTCTATATCTCCCCATCCTTCGCGCTCTTTTATTTCTGCGATTGGATCTTCCGTATAAGACACAGTTGTCGTTATAATTTCTGGATTACGCTTAATCACTTCTTCTTCCGAAATTTTTGGCCATCCTTCAAGGTCGCCAAATAGGTTTTCCACTTTAGCGTGATTTAAAATTTCTTGCTGGAACGTTTTTTGACCGCTTGTATAAAGTTCTGGAGAAGGACTTATTTCAAAATATAATTCTTTGGTTTCTTCAACAGTTGCTACTTTTTCTTGTACGTCAACAATTTGCTGCTGAATGGAACGGTTTATCTCTTCTCCTTTATCTTCAAGGCCCATAACCGTTGCGATTTGTTCAATATCTCCATAAACATCATCAAAAGATTGAGCAGATTCGATCACAAACACGTGTATTCCTGCAGCTTCTAATTCTTCATAACCCGTAGGTGCACCTGTCGAATAACCAATCACAACATCTGGATCTAATTCAATAATGCGTTCTGCGTTAAACACAACAGAGTCAGAAACTCGTTCAACTTCTGCAGCTTCTGCTGGATAATTATCATAATCGGTAGCACCTATCACTTTTTCACCTGCACCGATTTCATATAAAATTTCTGTATTACTCGGAATTAACGAGACAACTGTTTCTGGTATTGTTTCAAAAGTTAATTCTTTATTTAAGTCATCGATAACGGTGTAACTAGTTTGTTTTTCAGTTTCAGTTGCCGAATCTGTTTCAACTTCTTTCGTCACATCAGACTGACACGCCCCTAAAGTTAAAGCAATTGTTCCAATCGTTAAGTATTTAAAAAATGATATTTTCATATTTTATTGGCCACTTCTTTCTTTTTAGGTCTTGTCGGATAAGATTTACTAACAAATGGAATTTCTTCAACACCATGATGTTGATTGACATAAACAGCCATCGTAAAGAGCACATTGGCGAAAAGATGAGTATAGTCGAATAAGATTTCTGGTACATCCCGTTCGAGGCTTACTTTGTGTAATGCACGTACTGACTTTTTCGCTTCACTTCGACAAACATGCAAGACACAAGCCGCATGTGTGCCTTGCGGTAAGATGAAATTGCCGATTTTATCTTTTGTGAAGTTTACATAATAATCGTACATGTCACTTAGTTCGATTAAATCTTCTTCTTGAATGGCAACTTTTCCACGTACAGAGCCATTTAAATGATAAACTTTTGGCTGAAGAATGTGTAAATCTCGCTGTACCACTTCTATGTCTTTAGTTAAAGACAAAGCTTCCCCAATACGTGTGGTTAATGAATCAGTTCTGATTTCAAAATCTACAGTAGACGCAGCTTCACGCATAAATGGATAACACAGATACCTCATGTCTTTTTTCATCATTCCACCTCACTTTAGTTTGGTGAAAATCACTGCATTGAACGCTCTCGAAAACAACAAAAAGCCGCCCTCAATAAAGGGCGGCGGCATAGCTATTTAGAGACATACTCTAGCAGTCAAAAATAGAAACGTTGCCGTATGATTCCCTTATCTTCCGAAGAGTAAAAATACGTTCAAAAAAAGGTAGGTCTCCTGGCTTGTGCATCGATTTACTTTAAGAACCTTCCCGTTTAGTTAGGTACACTAAACAGTGGTATTTTCTTATTTCATACGCACTTACAGTTGCGGAAACAGCCCCGGAATTTAACCGAGTTCCCTGTTACGCTGACGAATCAGCACCTTTTTCCTGCATGATTATTCACTTGTTCTCAGTGTATCATAGTTTATAAGACAAAAGACATGCTAAAAAATTGGTTATTCCTGATCCATCAGTAGTTTTACTTTTCTCGGTTCTGCAAAAACAATTCGTTTATGCCACCTTAAATAGGTGGCATGTTCAGGTGATACCGAGATTTTCATACTCTTTTTTAAGCGATAGACAGGATACTGATCTTCTGAAATTCCACTTGAGATATGAAGACGTCCTCCACCGGTAAAAGCAATATGTCCCGCTGAATACAATGCACTGTGATTGGCGCAAAGCAATACACCATTGAAAGGGTCTAATCGTTCCGCATCTGAGCTGTCTTTCCATGGTTTAGCATGCGTTGCTCTTAACACGTCGCTAATGGTTATCCCGCAAAGTGGGCATTCGCCGTTCCAAAGTGGCAGTAAACTTTCTCTGAACTGCTCTTTGCCTCTGCGCATTTTCGTTTTAATTTCTAGTTCGGCTTCTGCGATTAAGCTGAGTAACGGATTATGCTCAGTTTTTTTTATCACTTCCATCGACAATTCGAGTTGTTCTACTTCTATAGTGAAAATATTTAACGAACTAATCAATTCTAAAAATTTTATCGCCAGCTCTTCGTTACATGGATACAAATAACCTGAATTTCCGTTAGCATCTTCTTGAAAAGCCGAATATTTCACTGGCAATAAAGGTTCGATTTCTTGAAAAAACTCTTTAATCGGCAATGGATTTTCTAATTCTCGGTAAACCGTATATGCCACAAATGCCTTTTCGTAGCCTTTTGATTGATCTTCAAGATTTTTTGGCTTTTCACCTTTTTCACAATCCTCACGTACGCGACTGATAGCCACGACATATCCTTTTACATAATGAAAAACAATATCGCCTTTTTTCACTTCATTCATCCGCTTCCATGAATGTGGCACCATACCTGACTTATCTATTTGAGGTGTCCAAAGTACTCCTGCATCCTGTTCAGCGTGATAAGTCTCTCCTTGCATAACGATAAAACTATTCATAACTGCCTCCTAATAATGGTCATACTCTAATTTTTTTTATGTAGTGAAGCCATATATTCTAAAATAATTTACTTTCTTTATTTTAACCTAAATCGAAAACTTATGCTTTCAAGATGCCATCGACAAAAAAACAACCACTTAAGTAAGTAGTTGTTTTACCGAACTATAAAGCTCTAATCGCTTCTGTGTATGTAACTTTCCTATAAACCGTATCCTGATTCTTGGACTGTAAAAGTACTTGGTCTGCTTCTCAGATAAGAGTATTTTATTATAAAATACTCTTTAGCAACCATTTTCCATGGTTAGCTAAAGAGTTTAGATTAATTTTGACATATAGTATTCGTTTACGAATTCGCTGTTTATATAAAGAGAATCTCGTTTTACACCTTCGATATTAAACCCCATTTTTTCATATAAGGCCACGGCTGTCTTATTATGTGCGATCACCGTCAGTTCAATACGATGAAGCGCTCTTTCGATAGCCCACTTTTCCATAGCGCGTAATAGTTCAGTACCTGTCCCTCTACCCCGCACGTATTGTTGAACGCCTATAGCAATATAGACAGAATGCTGTTTTCGTTTCACATCTTCCCCAATCACAAATACGTAACCTGTTAACTCATTTTTTTCTTCCGCTACGAACACAGTCGATTTTTCGTCCATCGTAAGTAGCCGTTTTTGAAGTTGCTCACTAGTTGTTTTACGTTCTCCCGGTTCAAACAGCATGTGATTAGACTCTTCAACATGTTTCATAAGAGCTACCAATTGCTCCGCGTCAGCTGGTACTACTTTTCTGATTATCATGGCCACTCTCCTAGCATTTTTTAAATGATTTCTGGCTCGACTACTTGTTCTTTTCTGGATTTTCTCACAAACAAACCTGTGTAAACAAGTAGTGTACCAATCATTAATAAGACGCCTATATAAACAGACATCATGGTCGGAATGAGAAAAGCGCCTATGATAATAGTCGACCGCGCCAACAGATCTGCACCGCTAAATGAAACATTGGAAAAAGCCGAATATGATCCTCTTTTATCTTCTGGAATCATGTTCGCCATTTCTGCATTGCGAACAGGTGAGTAAACCAATTCACCCATTGTTCCGATAAAATTAAACAAAATTAATAAGTACCAGCTATTTGCTGAAGTGATTGTAATATAGCCTATGCTATAAAGTAAAAGTCCTGTTAACAAGACATGTTGTTTAGCAAAGCGATCTGTAAATTTATTGACTAGAAACGTCAAGCAGACAACAAGCAACATGTTTTGAATATTTAACAAGCTTAACATGCGCACACCTGCAACTTCAAAATCACCTAAAGTGAATGTCTCAAAGCTTTCAGCCAACCGAACACCAATATAACTGTTCAAAGAAAATTCTGCTGAGAAAATAAACATAGAGCCAATCACTACTTTAACAAAAGGACGATCTTGAAATGCAATTTTATAATTTCGAAGCAAATCGATAACAACATTGTGATGTTGTTTTTTTAAGCTTTGCACTCGTTCGTCTTTTAACCACATGTGATAAGCGATTGGCAAACTTCCAGCAGTTACAGTCAATACCATAAATAATTCGATTTGATGATCAAGATATAATAGTCCTCCGAGTGCTGCACCAATGGCCATTGATAAATTGACCATCCAATAATCGATGGCGTAAATCGCCTTGCGATTTTCTGGTGTTGTCGAATCGATAATGATGGCATGCATTGCTGGACGCCCAAGGCTACTAGTAACAATGAACATGACATAAGCCAGTGCAAAAAGACCAATCCACCGATCGCTCGGCACCAAGCTGATGGACATGAGCAAAAACATAACGGCACTTAGTGTAGACGTCGTTACCAGAACTTTTTTTCGAGGGAAACGATCAGATATATAGCCTCCAATCATATTAACAAAAAATCCAATAAACACAGTAATGATTAAAAAAGAGCCTGCCCATATTTTGCTCATCTCTTGCGCAAAAAACAACGCCATAAATGGCATGACAGCTGACGCTACAGCTCGGTTAAAAAATGATGTGATTAATCGTACTTTAATATTTTGTGGATAGTCTTTCCATTTCATCTTGTCAGCCCCCTTTGTCTTATGTATATTAAACTAGACGGAAAACACTAAAAATAGACAATTTTTATAATTATGTCCACTTTTAAGAGGAGGCTTTATGGAACGAACTCTTTTATCTTTATGGCAAGCTGTACCCACTGGGGACATTAAGCAATCTCAGTTGGCAGATTGGCTCGAATTAAGCCGTAAGCAAACAGCACGCCTTCTTCGTAAATGGTCAGATGAAGGATGGTTTACTTTTACTTCTGGCCGCGGTAGAGGAAATTCTTCTCATATTCAATGGCATATTAATGTAGAAGAACACTATGAAAAACAAATAACTCAACTAATAGAAGAAAAATCAATTGAAACTGCTAGTAAATATTTATTATTTGATTGGTCGCCGGAAGTTAAGCAGCGGCTGTTGCATCAATTTCGTTCTAATTTTGGTTATGTACAAAATAGTCCAGATAATAACGATAAACTAATCATCCCTAGAAAATATCCATTATTAACACTTCATCCGTTATACGCTGCAGATATTCATAGCGCTAATATGGTTGCTAATGTATATAGTCGCCTCGTATCTGTAGATGAAAGCGGCTATATAACCCCTGAACTTGCACATAGCTGGGATGCATCAAGCACCCACCTTCGCTTGTATTTGAGAAAAGAAGTATATTTTCACGATGGATCTTTTTTATCTGCAACTGATGTTGTCGATTGTTTGAATCGGCTCCGCAACGACTCATCCTATGCTGATTTGTGGAAGCCAATTGTATCGATTATGTCTAGTAGCCCCCATATTGTTGATATCACCTTTCCAGAAGGTTGTAGTTATTGTTTACATATGCTTGGCATGATCAATGCCAGTATTTATAAAGAAACACCTCATCAAACAATCGGCTCTGGTAGCTTTTATGTCTCAGAAAATAATGAAAGCAAAACAACTCTACAAGCATTTGGTCATCATTTTCAACAACGTCCCTTAATTGATCTTGTTGAATTTATCCAAGTATCCGGAGACTTTGATGTTGCCTACCGTTCAACTTGTGAGATGACAGAAGAAACTTTTCAAGTAGAAAGTGATTCCGGATTTGGTGTTGTGATTTTAAATGCGTTTAAAAATTCACCAATAAATCAAAAAGAAGTTCGTGATTATATTCATTACGCCATCGCGAAGCACCGTCATAAAATAGGGCAGTTTCATAATCGTGCTATAGCCAATCATCATAGTTGCTTAATTGGACAACAGCAACAACCAATAACATTGCCTAGTCCGAAACGGCCACATCTAGAACAGCCACTAATCATTAAAGCTGCCAACTATACGGATGGTGCCACGCGGTGGCTAAAAGAATCACTTGAAAGTGAAGGGATTTCTGTTGAGATTCAATGGATGTCTTTCCAAGATAAATTAACAGATACCAAGGCGGATCAAAAAGCTGATCTTTTTATACACGGCGAAGTGTTTGAAATGAATCAAAATTTCTCATTTTTTTATTTCCTAGCCAATGGCCATTCTCCTTTAGCGACTATTATGAAGTCTCAACCACTGTTCAACAATTATTTAGAGCAATATGCGGCTACGCCTTTTAATGAATGGACAGCGTTAAATCTGAAAATGGAACAAGACTTAATTGCTTCGTCTATAATGCTGCCACTTTATTATGAAAAGCGACACATCCCGTTTTCTATCGATGTGATGAACATCACCATTAGTCATTTTGGCTATGTTGATTTCTCTAAATTATGGGTTCGCCCATTCCGTGTAGACTAACCATAAACAAGACCGTCACGTAATATGCGTGACGGTCTTGTTTATTAAAGCGCATTTAAATTGATCGTTAAAATAACATAAAGACTTAAGCTAAGTACATTGAACAGCACAAGGTTCAATTTCAAATCGCCTTTTATACCGATTATTGCTGCTCCTACTCCTAAAACACTCAACAAGCTAGGCAAATACAAATGAACATTTAACAAAATCTCAAGCGGCCCCTGGAACCAATGAATCGCTGCTAAAGCTAGCGGTAACAAGGTCAGGAGACAAATGCTTGCTGAAATGCACGAGAAACATTTCTCAGTCATAAGAACACCACCTTTAACTGTTCATTCTTATTGCCCCATCGCATCGACAGTTGAAAAATTTTAGCTTACTAAAGATGTAAATCACAAATCCGTATACAATGCGCTGTTTAGAAACTTCTTGAAATCTATATTTTAATAAGAAAATACGACGGAAAAAAACTGGTATTTTGTATAATTAAAAAAAGTCTTTAAACCTATATAAATACTTTATTAAAAGAAATTTCAGTTATCTTCTACCACTATTAGACTACAATCATTCCTACTATTTGTAAACACAAAAATACTAATTAAATATTTTTAATGCATTTTTTACGTAATATCCTCTTTTGAATACCTTTATATAAGATAAGCATTTATCCAAAAAAAAACCCTAAATGGGTTCTAAAGTGTTAAGTTGAATTTCTCTAATAACTCTTTTAAAGCGGGTCTACTATTGCCATCACGTCCAACGACAGCTTCTGCTGTAATTAATGAATTTAATACAGCTTCTTCTGTAGCTTCCCCAACCGCCCTAAAAGCATCGTCTATATCTTCTTCGTGTATGGTTTCAATCGTTAAAGCTTGAGGCGGTTTGTTGTGAGGAATTTTGTTAGCTGTTGAAAAACCAAGTACAATTTCACCGCTGCCATTCGTAATAATTGAACCTGTCCGTGATAGTCCTGTTACAGACCGTTTCAAAATCCGATTTAGTTGCCGCTCCGACACAGGTAAATCAGTAGCAACTACGATCATAATTGAGCCTTTATCTTGTTCCTCAAGTGATTGTAAAGTTTGTTTTTTTAGTTCTTTGCCAATTGGATTTCCCCGAACTGTTAAGTCACTTAACATACCAAAGTTCGATAATACGAGTACACCTATTGTATAACTTGCATTTGTTAGTTCAACCATTCGAGAAGCTGAACCTATTCCGCCTTTAAGTGAATAACACAACATGCCTCTCCCTGCACCTACTGCTCCTTCCTCAAACTCTTCACTAGTCTCATCAAGCGCACGCCGCACATGTTCTTCTTTAACAAAGCGACCTCGTACATCGTTTAAAAACATATCATTGCATTCTCCAACAATCGGATTGACAGTTCCAGTAGTCCTTCCAATATCATCATTTTTCTCTAGCATATACTCAATGACTGCATTGGCTGCTGTTCCAACGTTTAATGTATTTGTTAACACTATTGGCGTTTCGAGCACTCCTAGTTCTGCCAGTTGAATGGTTCCCATCGTTTTCCCAAAACCATTTATGATATGACACGAAGCAATTAATTTTTCATGAAACAGATCTCCTTGGTGCGGTTTGATGGCGGTTACACCTGTTTGAATATTGCCTCCACTTAACGTGACATGCCCTACCGTAACACCTGCTACATCTGTTATTGCATTCAACTCCCCTGTCTTCAATGTGCCGATTTCCACACCATAATCTCGAATTCGTTTTTGGTTTTTCAAATCCCCACTCCTTATTTTCTATTTAAATCTTATATGTAAAAGAGCTCTTCACTATCATACAACTAGCAATGTGGTTGATGAAGAGTTTTCTGCTTATTCTAGTGAATCAACCATGTTAACTAGTTTCCTAAAAACTGCCTCAAAGTGGTAAAATCAATTTACATACGAATAGAAACGGAGGCCACGTTTATCGATAATGTTCTTCTTATATTTGAAATCTTTTTTCTTCTACTAGTCAATTTAGCGGTAGGCGCGGTCGGTTTCATACCAAGTGTTTTAATAACGGCTGTCAACATTCAATCCTATGGTCTATACGGCGGTGCTACGTTAACCTTTGCAGGTGAAATAGTTGGTGCATTACTTGGGTTTTATCTTTACCGTTTTGGCTTTTCCAAAGCTGATCCGAAATGGATGCGTCACCAGTTTTGGAAAAAACTTCAACAACGATCCACGACACAAGTTTTTAGCATGGTCATTTTATTACGACTTCTTCCTTTTATGCCTTCTGGACTTGTTACGGCTGGTGCAGCGCTAACTTTAATTAGCGGAAAGGCTTTTTGGTTTGCTAGTACGATCGGCAAAATTCCAGCGGTGATTTTAGAATTGGCTGCAGTGTACGGCGTTACTCAAATAGCACCTAAAAACGTTCAGTATGCCCTGTTCGGACTCGTTTTACTAGTTTCAATAGTGCTATGGCTAAAGTCGATAAAGCAGAAAAAACCCCTTCAATCAGCTGATTGAAGGGGTTTGCTTTTTAATATACTTTATCACCATTGAAAATCGAGTTTTTGACAATGACATAGTCTACATTTCGAATTGCTAGCAATTGGTCTCCACCAGCATATGAAATGGCAGATTGAAGGTCTTGTTCCATTTCTACTAATGTATCTTTCAACGATCCTTTATACTCTACATACATTTTCTTGCCTTCGACGTTTTTCTTTTCACCTTTTTGAAACTCGGAAGCTGAACCAAAATACTCTTTTAATAACTTGCCATCTTGTTCAATCGTTTGACCCGGTGATTCTTCGTGACCAGCAAAAAGTGACCCAATCATAACCATCGACGCTCCAAAGCGCACTGATTTTGCAATATCTCCATGCGTACGAATACCACCATCTGCAATAATTGGCTTACTTGCTGCTTTTGCACACCAACGAAGTGCTGCCAATTGCCAGCCTCCAGTACCAAAGCCTGTTTTAATCTTCGTAATGCAAACTTTCCCTGGTCCGATACCGACTTTTGTCGCGTCCGCTCCAGCATGCTCGAGTTCACGCACAGCTTCAGGCGTACCAACATTTCCAGCGATTAAAAAACTGTCTGGCACTAATTTTTTAATATGTTGAATCATGTTGATCACAACATTTGAATGTCCATGAGCTACATCAATTGTGATGTATTCAGGAATAATGTTTTCATCAGCCAATTGTTGAACAAAATTATATTCTTCCGCTTTCACACCTACGCTAATCGATGCAAAAAGTCCGCGTTGCTGCATATCTTTTGTAAAGGCAATCCGTTTTTCAGGTTCAAAGCGGTGCATAATATAAAAATAATTATTTTCGGCTAAATAGCCTGCAAGTTTTTCATCTACTATTGTTTGCATATTAGCTGGAACAACAGGCAATTTAAAAGTATGCCCGCCAAATTCAATTGATGTATCACATTCTGAACGGCTATTTACTACCGCTTTTGCAGGAACAAGTTGAATATCTTCGTAATCAAATACATTTTCCATAAATTACACCCCTATAACCGAATGATATACTCGAATAACTTAAAAATGTTCGTACATATGATAATGTACTTGATTTTAGTAGTGATGTCAAAGAGCTAAAGTTGTTTTTACATGTAGTTTTAAAATTCACCTGGATAATCTTGGCTAAGCTTACCTACTAATTGATAAATTACGTATGGATTATAAAGCCATTCATCTTCTATTAATCGTTTATAGCCTGCGAGTTCATCGTCGGAATTAACTTGTTCATAAACTGATATAATATCTTCTTCGTAAAAATAAAGTTCACTTGTTTCTGCTCTTTTTGCAATTTCGAGTGACATCTTTGGGTCAACAAGAAGGTATACTTCTGCTAATAACAATAAATCATCGACTAGAAATTCTTCCTGATCCACTTCAATCTTTTTCTTCAGCAATTCAACTGCAACGTCAACTTTTTCTTGAACAAGCATTATATCTACTAGTAACCAATCGGCTGCATCTATATCGTAAATGTCTCCAGTTTCTCGAATGTTTTCAACCGTTTTAATAGCCGCTTCATAATTTTTCATCTCTAATTGTTGATAGCCCAAGTCAAACCAATCGGCAATTTGTTGCTGATCTGCTAATAGTTGTTGGAGGAAAATTTCTTCATATTCTTCTATATCCATATTAATCGTCTTTTCTAAGTTTTTATA
Source organism: Planococcus halocryophilus (assembly GCF_001687585.2). Classification (GTDB taxonomy): domain Bacteria; phylum Bacillota; class Bacilli; order Bacillales_A; family Planococcaceae; genus Planococcus; species Planococcus halocryophilus. The sequence goes on from NZ_CP016537.2 coordinate 1,749,561, forward strand.
AAATCCACCAGTCGATTGAGACTTTAATAATTCTGGAATAATCGCTTCGCCATGAGCTTCAACTATGGATTCCACCGCCAAAAAACTTTGAGCATATGGATCGTATGTATCCGTACTTGCTTTGTCATAGTCTTCTTGATTGTCGAGCGCGTGAAAATCAATTGTTTCAATACTTTCTAGGTCATACCACATGCTTGATTCACCTGCAAAATAATCAGCAACTCCTTCTTCAAACCATGAAGGAATTCGTGTTATTGACAACAAATGCTGATCGGAAAAAAGATGACTTTGGTAATGCGAGTATTCGTGCACTAAAATTAGCTCCCAATTTTCATCTGTTGGAACTAAGTGAATTCTCTTATTGCTTAAATCGTAATACCCGGCGACTTCTTCCGAACCATAGCCTGATTCTAATGAAGCATAATCTTCGTGAAACTCTATTGTTAAGCCTCCGTCATCCTGTGTTCCAAGAGTCGAATTGAACTTTTCTCGCTCTAGTTGCAACAACTCATCCATTTTTTCAATCTCATCTTTATTGTTTTCTGGATAAAAGTAAGTAACACCATTTCTTTCGGTTTTTAAAAGGGCTGCTTGAGAAGGAACATCAAATATTCGTGATGCAAACACTCTGATTTTCTTATCGGAACTTTGACTTTCATCACCCGTTGTATATACCGCAAATGAATTAATAAGGGCAATAGTTGTTACCACAAGTCCAAGTAGGATAGAAAAAGTCATTAAGCCCGCTGCTTCAGTAACGGTGGTGAGTTTTATGAGATCCAATTTCCCTTTGACTACGCCAACTGTACTAGCAATAAAAAGAAACGTACAAACCACAAGGAATATTCCTGAAATTAACACCCCTCCAAGTAACCCTTGATTAAACACGAGATAAAACGATATACCCGAACATATAACCAATAAAATAAATTGTTTAAGTAAGTTTTTCATTGCTGCCTCCGGTATATTTTTCTGTATAGGTGAATTATGTATACTAGATAGATAAGCCCCTAATCTTTTCTATATATTAACAGTTGTTAAAATGAATGAATAGTCTTACTTTACTAAATTTAATACGATATTTTTACTAGACATAAAAAAACTGACCGCATAATGCGGTCAGTTAAATTTCTGAACTTAATACAATTTCACCTTCAGGTAACTCATTTCCTGTTTTAGGTTCGAGTGTAATTGCAATAGTATCCCACTCATTTGAAGTGGTTTCTAGTTGGTAATAACTTGCGCCTTCTCCGTTTGGATTAGGTGAAAATGCACCTGCTGGTATCGGCTTGCCATCTTTGATCAGCCATACTTGGTAAACTTGACTGGCTTCTAATTCAGCTAATCGGTCTGCTTGGACGACTAGATTTAACAAACCTTCTTCTTCAATTATCGCTGCCGTTGCAGATCCTGTAAATGTTGCATTTGGTTGGAGTTCGATTGATTGCATCGCGGTTTCAGTACCAGGTTGTTGGTCTGAAAGTTGGAAAAAGGCATAGCCATTACCTAATAGCGACATTAACAAAACAGCTGCAAGAAGCGGTTTCCAGACATTTTCTTTACGTCTCTTTTTATGAATTGGTATTGGAGACATTGCTGGTTTCAATGCTTTTGGTTGATCTATTGGTTGATCTTTCAAGTGATTATTTTGTTCTACTTTTTCATCAAATACATTAGACAAAATACGTGCTTTCATATCTGTTGGTGGTTCCACCGGATCTGCAAGATAAGGGAGCTGACCAGTTGCTTCTATTATTTCCTGGCATTCCTTACATGTTTTTAAATGGTGTTCAAATTGCTGATTTTCTTCTGCTGTTAATGTTCCATTTAAGTAATCTACTAAATAATCACAATCTATATTAGTCATCATAAGCCCCCCTTTCCTGCATCCCATGCAGTGATGTTTTTAATTTTTTTAAAGCTAGTCGTATTCGACTCTTAACAGTTCCCAGTGGAATATCACACATATCTGCAATTGTTTCATGTGTATGTCCTTTAAAATAGAACAAATCAATCATTTTTTGTTGTTCTGCCGATAAATGCTGAACAGCCATTTCAATCTGAGTTTTCTTTTCTTGCCACACTACTTGTTGTTCAACTGGTTCATCGTTGCTAACCATTTGACTTGCCTCTTCAATTGGAACAGTAGGTTTTTTTCTTTTTCTTATCAAATCAATGGCCGTATTTTGCGCCATTCTGAAAAGCCAAGAAGAGAATTTCCCTTTACTTTCATCGTATACCCCTTTACCACGCCAAATCTTTATAAATACTTCCTGTAATGCTTCTTCAGCCAATCCTCGGTCTTCGAGCATTTTATAAAGAAAAGAGAAAAGGATTTTTTCATAGCGGTCGTACAATTGTTCAAGTGCATCTTTATCTTGTTCACTTACGCGCAAATACAAGCTTGTATCGGTACTTTTTTCCATCCCCTGTCTCCTTTTTTACTTATTTCGTATTACTACCTTACTATACTTCCCGCTACAGGAAAATCATTTCTTTTTACAAAGCTTTTATTAATAGATACCAAGTAACAACTGTCGCTAGTTTCTTTTGATTTCTTACTTATACTACGTATAAATCGGCTATTTAGTTCACTAGAATCGAAAAAATATAATTGTCTTTTATTAAATGAATAATTTTCATATAGTAAAAAAAGCAAAAAAGCCAAATGGCTCTTCTGCGATTGCAACTATTTTATTATTCAGGATTACGGCATTCAATGGTTAAGAATAGCCCACCGTAATAGGACGTAACTTTTTCCACCTTTAAGCCTGAGCGCTTTACTAGTTCAAGCGTATCCCGATCTAGATGACATCCATCACACAGCTTTTTCCAGACCGGAGTTAACACTTCTTGCGTTTTGCCTATGGCTTCTTGGTCAACTTTAACGTGTTCAAAAAAAAGCACTTTCCCGCCTGGTTTACTGGCTCGCTTTATTTCTTCAAGTGCTTTTATCGGATATGGGATTGTGCAAAAAACCAATGTCGCAACAATCGTATCGAAACTATTTTTTTCAAATGGCAGTTCTTCTGCTTCTGCCTCGTACGTATAAATTGGCACGTGTGCTTTTTTAATTCGTTTCGCTGCGTGTTTGCTCATCTCGGGGTTCGGTTCGATCGCATCTACTCTTTCGACGTCTCGGTAATAAGGAAAATTAGCCCCTGTGCCAAAACCAATTTCTAACACTCGGCCTTGCGCTTTTCGGACAAGATTAGCCCGAACTTTTTCAAATCGTGTTTTTTCTAACGGCTTCATTGCAATATCATATAGTGCAGGAAATAATTTAGACATAATCGTTCAACTCCCACTTGGATTAACTAATAACTTATAATTTTTTATCGTGAAGTTAATAGGACTGATTTTTTTAGATAAGTAACCACCTGAAAAACCGACAACTTCTTATAAGAAGTTGTCGGTTTTCAGGTGGTTATTTTTTTGTGTCATTAACAAATGGGCCATATTCGCTACGACCATGTTGAACAGACAACCATTTTAATGTAGTGAATTCTTCTAATACCCATTCTCCATTAAAGCGACCAAGACCTGAATCTTTTTCGCCACCAAACGGCATATGTGCTTCATCATTGACTGGCTGATCGTTAACGTGAATCATACCCGTGTGAATTTGATGCGCGATATTCGTGCCGCGTTCAATATTTCCAGAATGAACAGCCCCGCTCAATCCAAATGGATAAGCATTTGCCATTTCAATCACTTCTTCATCATTATCAAATGGGATCAATATTGCTACTGGTCCGAAAATTTCATTTTCTGCAAGCGGCATATCGTTTGTCACGTCTGTTAATACCGTGGGCTCTAAAACATTTCCATCAGCCTGGCCTCCAAGACGCAATTTAGCACCTTGTTCAACAGTTGCATCAATGTCTTTAAGAATACGATCTACTTGATCACGGTTGATCAAGGGCCCAACTTGAGCGCCTTCTTCAGTAGGATTACCAAATTTCAGTTTTCCAGCTCGAGCAATAAATTGTTCTGCGAATTCGTCATACAGATCTCGATGTACGAAAATACGGTTGATAGACATACAAATTTGACCTTGATGATAAAATTTACCGAACAAAGCAGAATCTACCGCTTGATCGACATTAGCGTCATTTAGAACAATAAAGTTATTATTACCGCCAAGCTCTAACGCAGTTTTCTTTAATGCGCCTCCAGCTAATTCTCCGATGTGTTTCCCTACAGGCGTTGAGCCAGTAAAAGAAATTAATCGAGGAATTGGATGCGTTACGATATCATCCCCTATTTCTGAACCACGCCCTACAACTACATTTAATAAGCCTTTCGGCAATCCAGCTGCTTCAAAAATACTCGCAAATAATAATCCACCCGTTACAGGGGTATCTGTTGCCGGTTTGATAACAACAGCATTACCTGTTGCAATTGCAGGTGCAATCGAACGAATTGCCAAATGGAATGGGAAATTCCAAGGACTAATAATGCCGATGACACCAATTGAATTACGATAAACTCGATTTTCTTTACCAGCTTGTCGAGAAGGAAGTATTTTGCCTTCCATTCGGAAAGGGAAAGTCGTTGCTTCTTTGAGAATATTAACCGACACTCCAAATTCAGCAGTTGCTTTAAACACTGTACTGCCTGCTTCTTTGACAAGCCAATCAATAATAAATTCTTTGTTTTCTTGCATGACTTCCAATACTTTTTCCAGTATTTCTTGTTTCTTTTGTGGCAATTCTTTCGACCATGCCACTTGCGCTTTTGCTGCTGCTTTATAAGCTTTATCTAAATCACTTTTATCAGCAGCTTGCGTTGTAACTAGCTCTTCACCTGTGAATGGATTGGTATTTTTCATTTGACTGTCACTAGATCCGGTAGTCCATTCACCATCTATATAAATCTTCGAATAATCGGTTTTCATTTGATCGTCTCCATTCTTCATAGTTTAAGGCTGTTGTCTTGGGCGAATTAAAATCTCATTAACATCTACGTACGACGGCTGCTCGACTGCATAAGAAATTGCATTCGCAATATCCTGAGCTTGAAGCATCGTCATCTTGCCACCTTCTTTAAAGCTATTTAATACATCTTCATCTGTAATGGTATTTGTCAGTTCTGTCTCTACCGCTCCTGGTGATACGATGGTCACACGGATTTCGTTTGCTGGGTCAATTTCTTGGCGCAAGCCTTCTGAAATGGCACGAACTGCATATTTTGTACCACTGTATACAGCACTTCCTTTAAAGACTTGGTGACCTGCTACCGAAGAAACATTAATAATATGAACAGATTTCTGCTTTTCCATAATTGGTAAAACAGCAGCGATTCCATAAAGTACCCCTTTTATATTTACATCGACCATTTGATCCCATTCATCTATTTTCAACTTATTCATAAACGACAGTGGCATTAAACCTGCGTTATTTACCAGAACATCAATATTCCCGGTTTTTTCTAATGCTGCTTCTGCAAGAGACTTCATCTCATCTGCAGAAGTCACATCCGTCACTTTGTATTGTGCTGAACCGCCGGCATCTTCGATTTCTTTTTTCAATTCCACTAAACGATCTTCTCGTCTAGCAGCTAGCATGACATGATAACCTTTTGCAGCTAGCTCTTTTGCAGTTGCCTGGCCAATCCCACTACTGGCTCCAGTAATAATTGCTGTTTTTGTCATTCAAGCTCCACTCCATTTCAATTTTTGTGGTGTGTTATCCAAAAAGTATTCATTTATTAAATACATCTTACCTGTTTACCCAAAGTACCTCATAGATTAAACAAAACATCGGAAAAATCCATCTCTACCCGGTTTTCTTATGTTATAATTTTCACAAGATAGGGGTGTTAATATGCGGAAAATTTCACCTGAAGAACGACAAATTATGCGACGTTCATATGCGGAGAAAATCATGGATACTGTTCGCACTGAAGGATTTATCTCGTTAACTATTCAAGATTTGGCACGTTTAATGGGCATTAGTCGTGCATCATTGTATAATTTTTTCGCATCTAAAGAAGACATCATCCAAGAAGTAACTGAAATTTATATCGACTATTTAACAAGGTCTAATCAATTTATCAACAACTCTCGCTATCCATACACTCGACGATTGCCAGCTGTCTTTGAACAATCCATTTTTTCAAGCGTGTATGCTTCAGAAATATATTTGAATGAGTTAAAGGCAGAATGTCCAAATTATTATGAACGGCAAATAAACGTGGCAAATGAGCGACTGATAATACTCCATAGGTTTTATGAAAATGGCATAAGTGATGGTGACTTTAATCCCCTTATTCCTTCCTTAATTATCGAACAAGATGAAGCCGCACTGCAAAAGATTTTGAACTCTTCATTTTTAATAGATAAAGGAATATCTTTAGAAGAAGGTATGTATAGCTATTATGAAATGATGAAATACCGAAGCTTCACGCCTACTGCGTTAAAAACCGGAAAAGATGAATATATAGAAAAAACTGTGAGAGGTATTGTTAATCAAATAGGCAATACATCGACATCTTCATACGTATAAATAATTGAAAAATTAGTTACCCAAACTTAGAGAACGTTGTCAGTAGCTATGGCAACGTTCTTTATCAAACCTAGGTTTAAAAGTTTGGTTTTTTCAACAGAGGGGAATAGAATTAGATACACTCTGGAGATTTAACTAATCCCCAAAATAATAGTTTGATAATTCTGATAAATAGAATATACTATACTATAAACCCCGAGAAAAGGAGATGGTCAAAATGAACCTAGACTCAATAAGAGGCTCGAGCATGATTGTAAAGATGGCGCGTGCATTAGTGGAGGACGGTTGGTTGTTTACCCCTAATGAATTCGATGTCATCGTAAAAGCGGAACATAAGGAAACAGGTGAAGCCATCTCTTTTAACTCAATCGGCAACTTAAAAAGATGGATGTATGAAAAAGCGCTCAGTTATTAAATCGTTTTAGATTAAAAAAACCTCGTTTGCCCAGTAGGCAAACGAGGTTTTTACATGCGCTTTATAGCATTTTGGATTTCTTACATATTTCGGCTTTAATGCCCTGCTTTTTCAGATTTTCAACGATTTCGCTAGCTGTTTGGATTTTTCCGATTGTACAACATAAGGTTCCACTCATCTTCATCATCCTCCAAAGACTTTTATATTTTCAGTATACAAAGTAAATGTGAACAAACTATTACCAAATCAAAATATCTGAAAAAGATTGGACTTAATTAAAGTAAGTCGACATTTTCGCGAAAAGAAATAAAATAGACTTAGCCCACATCACTAAATAAAGCCATTATTTCTTCTTCTGTACGAGCATTTAAGATTTTATCGATATTTTCTTCTTCTGAACACACGATTGCAATATTGGAAAGTATGTCAAGATGTTCATTGTTTTTACCAGCAATACCAATCAATATTTTTGCCATATTGCCGTTACCGAAATCTACTCCTCTCGGTACTGTAACTACAGATATACCTGTCTGTAATACATTGGCTTTAGCGTCTTCTGTACCATGAGGAATTGCTAGACTATTTCCCATAAAAGTAGATGCCATTTCTTCTCGTTCCAGCATTTTATCGACATACTCCGCATCCACATAACCATTGGCTACTAAAATTCCACCAGTAAATCGAATGCCTTCCTCCATCGTAGAGATTGAAACATTTAATTTAATATTTTCACGTCCCAAGACTGCTTTGGCCATTTTGATCACCCCTATTTAAAATTACTTGTTTCAGCATTTATTTTTTTAAACGCTGTGCCAATTTATCGTATTCTGGGCTGTTCATGAAATTTTCTACAGAAATATGTTCTGCTTGTGGTAATTTTTCTTTTGCCCGTGGAGTCAAATCTTTGTGAGTGACTACAATATCAGCATCTTCGGGTAATTGACTGATGGCAGTATTGGTGACTGGAATATCAATGTTCTCTTTCTTGAATTTGTTTTTTAGTATAGATGCTCCCATAGCACTTGAACCCATGCCTGCATCACAAGCAAATACGACACGACGCACATGTTTAGTGGCTTTCATACTAGTGTCCGTTGTTACTGCTGCGGCTTCTTGCAGTACAGTACCATCAGAAGTAGCTGAATCTTTTGGAGTCAAAAATTCACTAGCTGCACTCTTTTTACCTTTCATTTCTTCCATCTTGCCAGTTGCAACTGTTAAATCTTCTTCAACGTCTTTAGTGGTTTTTAAAATAATCGATGCTATTGTAAAGGAAACAGCAGCGGCAATTACGACACCAAGCACCACACCCACATAATTCCCTTGTGGAGTTAACGCGAGCAAGGCGAAAATACTACCTGGAGAAGGTGTTGCTACTAACCCTGCATCAAGTAAAACAAAAGTGAAAACTCCACTCATCCCACCACCAATAACAGCTAATAACAATAACGGTTTCATTAGTACGTATGGAAAGTAAATTTCATGGATACCACCGAGAAATTGAATAATGGCAGCACCCGGGGCTGAGCTTTTAGAAATCCCTTTTCCGAAAATAGTAAAGGCCAACAAAATACCTAGCCCTGGCCCTGGGTTTGTTTCTAGCAAAAACAAAATAGATTTTCCGTCAGTGGCTGCTTGCTCGACACCGAGTGGACTTAGTAAGCCATGGTTGATTGCATTATTAAGGAACAGTATTTTTGCTGGTTCAATAATAATACTCGCTAATGGCAATAGCCCGTTATTAACTGTAATTTCTACTCCATTCGCTAAACTATTGGTCAATGAATTTACGATTGGACCAACGCCTAAAACTGCGATACCAGCTAAAATAGCTCCTAATATCCCCGCTGAAAAATTGTTATAAAGCATTTCAAATCCAGCACGAATTTTGTCTAAAAAAAGCTGATCAATTTTTTTCATGAGATACCCTGCGAGTGGCCCCATAATCATTGCACCGAGAAACATGGGAATATCTGAACCAACAATAACTCCCATCGTGGCAGTTGCACCAAGCACACCGCCTCGGAAATCATAAACAAGACGTCCACCAGTAAAACCAATTAATAATGGCAATAAATAAATAATCATCGGACCTACAAGTGCTGCTAGCGGTGCATATGGCAACCACCCATCCGGAATAAATAATGCGGTGATAAGTCCCCAAGCGATAAATGCACCGATATTCGGCATGATCATGCCACTTAAATGACTTCCGAAACGTTGGATTCGTGCGCGATTTTTACCTTCAGCCATATAAATCCCTCTCTTCCAAAATTAGTTGTAATGAACAACAAAAGGCGTTTAGAGGTTTCGTAATGAATATGGGACCTACAAAAATAAACAGTTCAACAGTTTATAAACATAGAATAAAATCCCGATTATTTATATTTCAATATTCCGAAACAGTTTATTCTCACCTCTTTCCGTTGTATGTTTATACGCTTTCCAGAAACCCCTTCACTAAAATAATATCATATTATTTATATAATTTGTTGTTTTTATCTGAATAATCAGTCTTTTTATAAAATTTCTCTCTCAAAAAAGATATAGTGCTTTAACTCCTTAATATTCGAATTAAAAAGAACAGTATATTTCCAAATATGACAGTTAAAAATATAGTTCCAAAAGCTGCTCCTAAACCTTCTGCTGCGCCAGTGGCAACACGAACGCTTTGAAGAATTAAAAAACTAAATAACAGGACGAGTTCATTTTTCAACACATTTACCATCAGTTTACCGTTTTTATATTGGGTCACCCTGTTATCATTAGTAAGGTTCAAATAATTATACAAATGTGGATACTTTTCAAGTATAGTCAGAACGACCCATAAGATCGTTCCTAACAATGGTAAAAGAAATAACTCTTCTTTGTTGCCTAAGCGATTGACGTTCCCCATCTCGTTATAATGGACCGGTACTTTTTCAGGCAACGAATCCCATTGAGTAAACAAAAAAGCGATAACAAAAATAAAAGCAAGTAATGAGAACGCGTTAAGAAATTTTTTCAAAAACTGAATTTGCGCTTATAATTTTTTGTTGTTTATTCATTTAATCCTGCTCCTTCTAAAGTAACTTGTCACAAATAATGTTTGACTTTCAATTCAATAATTTCCATACTCATCCATGTTAGTTGTGTAATTTACATTTTTTGAACTTTCCCCCTCTTATTCCACCTAACTTGTAATATAATAAAGAGAGAGTAATCATTTTTCATATAGCTAAAGGAGGTTTTGAAATGTTCAAAAAAATTCTCAGTAAATTTGTCGCTTCCCCAAATATTCATTCCACAAAAGCTTCAGTTAAAAAAACCGATACAGATATAATCTATCTATTTGAACCTAACCAACTAGAGTTGGATCGTATTATACAACTTCCTACACTTACTGGAAAAGCACCGGGCTATGTGTATTTCGTCCAAGAATACATAACCGGTTCCTTTAAAATTGGCAAGACTAAACACATTGACAGACGGATGAATGTTTTTAATGTAAATCTCCCTTTTGAAAACAAACTAATTTTCCTTATTAAGTCTGCAGATCATCATCAAACAGAGCTTGCTTTTCATGAATATTTTTCAAATAAACAGCTTGAAGGTGAATGGTTTAACCTAACTAAAGAAGATCTTTCTTGGATAACAAATGGACACTATACGGATAAAATTCATAAAACGATAAATCCCCCTTTAGAAGTAACTAAGCAGCTAACAGCTAATAAAGCGAAAACGGAAGAAAAACCGTTGACCTTAAAACAAGTTGAGTTTGCTAAAACCTTAATAAAAAAACTTGAACAAGAATATGAACTCAATGTCCCTTATTCTAAATGGACACAAAAAGATTTGAATCGCTTGAGTGTCTATTTCAGATTCAAAAACAGTAACGCTTTAAATAATTTGGTAGAAAGTGGTGTCCTTACTAAAAAATAAATTTTCCTAGACACCATAAGACGATTGTTCTTAAATTTCTTCTTAAACTCTTACACTTACTCTTATTACACCCTAGAGGAAGATACTGTTTTTCGTTATACTGATGATAGAAACCATTAATACGGTTAAGATCAGCATAATCGCTAAAGGAGCTGCTCTATGGAAGAAACACCGCATAAAAATCCATTTAAAAAACCATTTTTTGATTTAAAAGAACTTGTTGACAGTATTCAAGAACATTTAGGATGTCCTGCAACAATAGAAGACACTAATCATCGTTTAAATGCTTATAGTTCTCATGGAATTGATGCTGATCCTGCGCGAATCGGTACCATCATTTCTCAGCGAGTTCCTGAGAAAGTCATCAATCGCCTATGGAAAGAAGGCATTATTCCAAAACTAATACAATCAGATAGTGCTTTGCGCATTCCGCATATTGAAGACATCGGACTTCGTGACCGTGTAGCGATAGCCATCCGAAAAAACAAAGAAATTTTAGGCTATATATGGGTGGTCGAAGGTCCAAAAAAATTAACTGACATACAATTAGAACAGTTAAAAGAGGCGGCCGGCGTCGCAATTCCTTTAATGGCTAAAATTCAACAAAATCGGAAACGGAAAGAAGAAAACTATCAGGATTTCCTGTGGCAGCTTTTAACAGGTCAATTTAAAAATCGAGATGAAATTTATGAACAAGTTCATGAACTGTATCTCAAAATCCCAAATCATTTCACTGTACTTGTGTTTTATTTTGAACAAGATATTTCACAAGCAATGGAAGAACAAATTTCCTATTTAATTACGACAAGTCAAAAAATAACCAATCATTTTCTTGTAGTGATGGACAATGAATTGATTTTAATCGCCTCTCCCCACCCATCACAGTCTGATGCTAAAGCTTTCGACAGTTTCATCACGTACTTCACTTCAGAAATAGCGAACCGTTTTTCTATTTTGGGTGTTAAAGGAAGTTCTGGTAACGGGTATAGTGACTTCAGCAAAGCTATGACGAGTTACCAAGAAGCGCAAAAAGTACTCGAACTCAAAAAATATTTTCCAGAAGAGCTTGAAAATGTATACCATTATAGCCAACTAGGTGCTTTTTTGTATATCGATCTGATCCAACAAGAATTGCCTAACGAGCATCCGGCAATCAGTAAGATTAGAGCTTATGACAAACTGCACAAATCGAATTTCTTGAAGACATTAGAAGTATTTATTCAAAAAGACAGTAATATGAACGAGGCAGCGAAGAAATTATTTGTCCATACCAATACGCTTCATTACAGAATGAAGCGCGTAGCAGAAATTGGTGAGATTGATTTGGCGAATGTTCATGAAAAACTAGGTATTTACCTTGATTTAATGGCACAAAAAATGACGGAAAAATAATCTTTTGTGAAATTTCACAAAAGGAATGCTTATCTTTCTTCTTTCTACCCAATGCAGTGTAGTAGGCTTTCCGGTATACTTATGGATATCTTCACTATTCGTTTTAAGGGGGAAACATCAATGATTATTGGAATTCCAAAAGAAATTAAAAATAACGAGAACCGAGTGGCAATTACGCCTGCGGGTGTCGATGCTTTTGTAAGAGCAGGTCATCAAGTTATCATCGAAACAGGTGCAGGTCTTGGATCTAGTTTTACCGACATTGATTATATAGCTACAGGAGCGAAAATTGTGGAGACTGCTGCGGAAGCATGGTCTTCTCAAATGGTTATGAAAGTAAAAGAGCCCGTTTCTTCTGAATACCAATACTTCCGTCAAGACTTACTGTTATTCACGTACTTGCACCTTGCAGCTGAACCTGCATTGACGCAAGCTCTTGTAGACAATAAAGTAACGGCAATTGCATACGAAACTGTATCTGTAAATCGTACACTTCCACTATTAACACCAATGAGTGAAGTAGCTGGGAGAATGGCTTCACAAGTTGGCGCTCAGTTTCTTGAGAAAATTTACGGTGGCAAGGGTGTTCTTTTATCCGGCGTACCTGGTGTACAGCGTAGTAAAGTGACGATTATTGGTGGTGGAGTTGCTGGAACAAATGCAGCGAAAATGGCTATTGGTCTTGGCGCACAAGTAACAATCATCGATTTGAGTCCTGAGCGTCTTCGCCAATTGGATGATATTTTTGGAAATGATGTCACGACATTGATTTCCAATCCATTCAATATCGCAGAAGCAGTCAAAGAATCTGATTTGGTTATTGGGGCTGTATTAATCCCTGGAGCAAAAGCGCCTAAATTAGTAACTGAAGACATGGTAAAAGCCATGAATCCTGGAACTGTCATTGTAGATATTGCTATCGACCAAGGCGGGATTTTTGAAACGACTGACCGTATCACGACTCATGATAACCCAACTTACGTTAAACATGGCGTAGTTCATTATGCTGTTGCCAATATGCCTGGAGCTGTTCCACGTACTTCGACAATTGCGTTAACAAACGTAACTGTAGGATATGCTCTTCAAATGGCTAACAAAGGTGTGCACAAAGCTGTTGCAGAAAATCCAGCATTAATGCTTGGTGTTAACACAGCTAATGGTTTCGTAACTTATGAAGCTGTTGCGAAAGATCTTGGTTATGAATTTATCACAGCTGATGAAGCTCTTACAAAGCCCACATCTTCAATTTAATTACAACAAAGGCAGTCCCGCTCTTTAGTATAGCTGGACTGCCTTTTTTGCTCTTTAAACTATTTCATATTGCTGTACATCCGTTTTAACTTATTTTATATTTAAAAAAGGTGATTACATTGAAAGTAAAATTTTATACGAACAATAAAAATTTTGTATCTGGCATGACATTAAAAGACCTATCTGCTCCTGAAAACAATAATATGGCTTTGCACGCTTGCGAAAACATAGAGATAGTTTTATCAAACCGAAAAAAATTAGCAGACTTCCTAGACGTTTCACTTGGTGATTTTATTTGTACACAACAAACACATAGCGCTAACTTCCGACGCGTCACTAAACAACATAAAGGAAGTGGCGCATATACAGTCGAAACCGCCATGTCTAATACGGACGGTTTGTATACTTTTGATACGGGAGTTTTGTTGTGTAGCTTTGCAGCCGATTGTGCTCCTGTTATTATTCACGATAAAAAAACAGGATTAATTGGTGTCATTCATTCGGGATGGCAAGGCACTGTGAAAGAAATTACGCTTAAACTTCTTAAGCACATAATTTCCGTAGAACAATGCAATCCAACTGATTTAGAGATTCAAATCGGCGCATCTATTAGTCAACAACAGTTTGAAGTCGATCAAGATGTTTATTTAAAGTTTGAAGATTTAGGATACGCTAGTGATTTTATGTATTTTAATTCGTTTACGAATAAATACCATATCGACAACCAAGCTACTGTAAAAAGACAATGCGAACTTGCTGGAATTCCTTCTAGTCAAATTCTCGTTGATTCTACATGTACGTTTTTAAATTCTGATGGATTTTCTTACCGTCAAGATCGAAAATGTGGCAGGCATTTGATTTTTGCTATGACAAAAAACCAATAGTTTTCTAACAAAAAAATCATTCCCTCAAAATTGAAGGAATGATTTTTTCATTTAGCACACTACTATAAGAATTTAAGAACGGTCCTTATTACCTTTTATTACATTCATAAAACAAGAATAAAGAATCAAAATAAAAATAAAAATTTGTATCTTTTAATTCATTTCCAACTAATAGAAACACTCATTTTTCACTATTAATTATTGTCACTTTGCAAATTCAAACCATTTGAAGATACATCTGTAACCTTCTCAGATTTCAAATTTCCTTCAATTCGCTTTATGTCCCAACGGATCAACAATGATATCAGGAAAGCAATAGATACTAGTACGATAAAAACATAAAACACTGGTTCATAACTATTGGTGCGCTCGCGAATTTGCGATACGATTACCGGTCCAATAATGCCGCCTAATGACCAAGTCGTTAATAGAAACCCATGAATTGCACCTAATTGTTTTGTGCCAAAAAGATCCCCTACAAAAGCAGGTAGATTAGAAAACCCACCGCCATAGCAACTTACAATAACCAGTATTAACGCTTGGAAAATCAAGACATTCGTGATGTTTGGAAGCATAGTAAAAGCAATAATTTGAAGTCCAAAGAAAATAGTGAAAACGGTTGGACGGCCAATATAATCAGAAATTGCAGCCCATCCTAATCTTCCTCCGCCGTTAAAAATCCCCATAACCCCCACTAAAGTTGCAGCACCTGCTGCTGATAAACCTATCAGCTCTTGTGACATGGGTGACGCTACAGAAATAATCATAATACCGGCACTGACATTAATTAACATCATCGACCAAACCATCCAGAAACGGCGAGTCTTCACGGCTTCTTTAGCGGTCAATTGCGCCAAATCTTTTTTCATAACTTTTTTCCCAGAATCGATTGCTTGTTGCATACCTTGAGGCATCCAGTTTGCTGGTGGTGGTGCGATATACGATGCCCCCACTAAAATTAAAATAAAATAACTAATTCCTAGCATGTAAAAAGTAGAGCTGACTCCGAATAACCCAATTAAATTTGCAGCTACTGGTGCAGTAATTAGTGCTCCTGCCCCAAACCCCATTACAGCCATTCCTGTTGCTAACCCTCTACGATCTGGGAACCATTTAACAAGCGTGGAAATTGGTGCGATATAGCCAATACCTAACCCTAGTCCACTCAGCAAACCATATGTTAGTAAAAACATGACCAACGAGTCGAGTTGAATAGCAAACCCTGCACCCGCCTGGCCAAAACCAAATAAAAATGCAGCTAAAATCGCGGACTTGCGTGGCCCGTTCTTTTCGACAAATCCTCCGAAAAATGCGGCTGAAATCCCGCCAAGTGCCATCATAATTGTAAATGCATATGTAATTTCTTTAGCTGTCCAACCCATTTCATTGCTGATTGGCGTCGTGTAAACGCTATAAGCATAGGCTGCTCCGATTGATAATTGGATCGCAATTGCTGCAAGAGCAATCAACCACCTGTTTTTTGTTTTTGTCATCGTATATCCTCCCTTGTCTATATCCCCAGGTAATTCCAGAGGTGATTCTAAAGAGATTACAGGCATATCCCAAATAAAACAATTAGTTTTTTGAAAATATAAAATTTATCTTACTGAAATTATTAAGAAAAACCCAGTAGTCTCTAGGAAGAAATTGCCTTAATAAAATATTTTTTTAATTTAAAAATAGTGCATTTGCATCAATTCCGCACTCTAGCTAATAAAATCCGTGAGTAGGATTATTATTCTGTTTCAACCATCAATTTCGCTGTTTTAATCAAAGAATATATAATAACAGTCAATTTTTTAAAAATTTTCACAAATTTAAGTTACAGTAAACAAATAGCACAAATTAGACACATTTATTTTTCTCACTTAATTTGTTTCAGAAGAACATAAGTATTTATTTCAAAATGTAAACGCTTTAATATTACAGATCCAAAAAGGAGAGATTTAGTTGACAACAACAAAGGGTTTAGAAGGTGTAGTAGCAACACAATCCGCGATCAGTTCGATCATTGATGACACACTTACATATGTCGGCTATGATATCGATGATTTAGCCGTAAATGCCAGCTTTGAAGAAGTGATTTACCTGTTATGGCACCAACGTTTGCCAAAAGCAGCTGAATTAGCGGAATTGAAGCAACAATTGGCGGACAACATGGCCGTTCCACAAGCTGTGTTAGATCACTTTAAAACATACGACATCAAAAACGTGCACCCAATGGCGGCACTTCGCACAGCCGTATCAATGCTTGGCTTGTTTGACGAAGAAGCTGAAGTAATGGAACCGGAAGCAAATTACCGCAAAGCCATCAAAATTCAGGCAAAAATTTCAACTTTGGTAACGGCTTTCGGTCGCATTCGTAGCGGCAAAGAACCGGTTGCCCCGAAAACAGATTTAAGCTTTGCAGCAAACTTCTTGTACATGTTGTCTGGTGAAGTGCCAGCAGCCATCGAAGAAGAAGCGTTCAACAAAGCGTTAGTGCTTCACGCGGACCACGAATTAAACGCATCAACGTTCACGGCACGTGTAGCTGTCGCTACGTTGTCTGACGTTTATTCAGGTGTCACAGCAGCCATTGGCGCATTAAAAGGACCTCTTCACGGTGGAGCGAACGAACAAGTGATGAAGATGTTAACGGAAATCGGCTCGGTCGATAACGTGGAAAAAGTCATCAACGAAAAACTAGCGAACAAAGAAAAAATCATGGGCTTTGGCCACCGTGTATACCGTAAAGGCGATCCACGTGCGAAGCACTTACGTGACATGTCTCAAAAATTGACAAAAATTCGCGGCGAAGAAAAATGGTACGACATGTCGGTGAAAATCGATGAAATCGTTACGGGCCAGAAAAACTTGCCGCCAAATGTAGATTTTTACTCGGCATCGGTTTATCATAGCTTGAACATCGAACACGACTTGTTTACACCAATCTTTGCAGTTTCGCGTACATCAGGTTGGTTAGCTCATATCCTTGAGCAGTACTCAAACAACCGCTTGATCCGCCCACGTGCGGAATACATCGGACCGGGTATGCAAACTTACGTGCCAGTTAACGAAAGATAAATACATTTATCAATACACAAAAGGAGAATCCTAATAACACAGGATTCTCCTTTTTATTGTAGGCTAACCGCCAATATACGACATACCAATTTTGTTTCGATTTTTCGCTGTTAGTTCGGTGCGTTCATCTGAGTACCGATCGTCTCTACGTTCCCAAACAGCTGAAATTTTCTCGAGTAATTCTTCGTCATTCAATCCATTGCGAATCAGTTCTCGAATATCAAAATGTCCTGTGGCGAATAGGCAAGTATAAAATTTGCCATCTGACGATAGACGCGCACGTGTACAAGAAGAACAAAAAGACTCTGATACGGATGTTATAAATCCGACTTGTCCTTTCCCTTCTTCAAATCGATAACGTTTGGCTACTTCTCCGTAATAATCTTTATCTACTGGCTCCAGTTTATACACGGATTGCAACTTCTCTAAAATTTGCTTTTTGGTAACTACTTTTTTAAAGCTCCAACCGTTGTCATTTCCAACATCCATGAATTCGATAAACCGTAACGTGATGCCGCGTTCTTTAAAATAAGCCGTCATCGGCAAAATCTCGTGTTCGTTGACGTCTTTTTGGACGACCATATTGACTTTAATTTCGAATCCGACTTGTTGAGCAAAATCGATTTGTTTTAAAATATGTGAAGGATCAATTCCTCTGCCATTCAGTTTACCGAATAACTCCGGATCCAAAGCATCTAAGCTAATATTTAAACGGCGAAGTCCAGCATCATATAATGCTTGCGCCTGATTTCCAAGCAGCAATCCATTGGTTGTCAAGCCGATGTCTTCTACCCCTTCAACTGAAAGAATTTTTCCAACCAATTCAGGCAAGCCTCTACGCATTAACGGTTCGCCACCAGTAAGCCTAATTTTTTTGACGCCCATCGCCACAAAAACTTTTGTTAAGCGGTGTATTTCTTCAAATGACAATAGCTCCTGCTTCGGCAAAAATGCATAATCATCACCGAATACTTCTTTTGGCATACAGTAAGAGCAACGGAAATTACAGCGATCGGTGACCGAGATTCGCAAATCCCGGATCGGACGTTGAAAGTGGTCCTGTACTGGGTTTATAGTCATGCTGCCATCTCCTTTTTTAATCATCCGGGTGATTAAAATTGCGAAAAACAAGCTGATTTTCATGGATAGCTGATGTATCAATCCATTCAGTTGTTACTTTCTCCATAAATTTCATAACCCGTAATTGTCCGTTTTCTAGTTCTTTTTGTAGCTGTTCTTTTATGTGACTATCCCAAATGCTAAACAAAGGAATTTTTTCAGTCGCGTTCCAAACAGCTGTTATATCTGCAGACGCATCTGCTAAAGCGACAAGTTTTTTAGTTTCTGCAGGTCCTATAAAAGGCATATCACAAGGCAATACCACATATTTGTCTGCGTGTATGGCAGCCATACCTGAGTAAATTCCAGCCAGCGGGCCTTGTCCTTTAATCCAATCAATATCCGTAATGACATTGTAATCAGCTGGAAATCGCGATACCAGTTCTGGTCTTGAGACAACAACAATACGATTGCATACTCCGGCTAATGCTCGATATGCACATTCATAAAAAAACTCTCCTTCTATTTCAGCGAATGCTTTAGGAGAGCCGAACCGACGAGATAAGCCGCCTGCAAGTAAGATTCCTACAGTCAACGTCACCCTCCGCTTACCGGGGGGATAAAAGCAACAACATCCCCAGTCTCCAGTACATCTGTCGGTAACGCATATTCTTCATTCACAGCTAAACGGGCTGCCCCACTAAGAAATTCCGGATATTTCTCAGTCGCCCATTGCCATAATTCATCAACAGTTTTCCCTGCCATATCCACTTGTTCTTCTGACACGCCCGTTTGATCTTTGAGTCCTGCAAAATATACTAAGCTGATCATGTTAATCCCCCTTCCGGTTTTTTCTTCTGGTCTCCAATCCACTCTTCTCCGTCTTCCCAAATTTCCTTTTTCCAAATTGGTACAATTTCTTTAATTCGCTCTATGGCATATTCATTAGCTTCATATGCAGTTTTTCTATGTGGAGATGATACCGCGATAACCACTGCGATATCGCTAATTTGAAGCTCACCGATACGGTGGGCAATCGCTACTTTCGTGCCTTCCCAGCGCTGTTCAATTTCCGCTCCAATTTGAGCTAGTTTTTTCTCAGCCATAGGTACATAAGCTTCATATGATAAATACATTGTTCGCACACCTTTTGTCCATTCACGAACATGTCCTGTAAATAACGTCACCGCTCCCGCTTCTGGCCGCAAAACGAAATCTGCATAAAGTTGAGGATTGATCGCGGTTGTTACGATTTCAAACGCTTTCATGACTGTCACCATCCATCCAGTTAATAAACCAAGTCGCTAATTGCTTACTGTCATTCTGCAGAATCATACGTGCATTGTCCAGTTCTACTGCTTCTGGTGAAACAACTAATTGAATTTGTTTCAATTTTTGTAGCGTGATCCAATCATCTACAGAATTGAGCAAAACAATTTTTTCATAATGAGCTTCTTTAAATCCTTCTACCAAAACTATGTCTGGATTTCCACTAGCCGCAAGTGCAAGTAAATCGTCTAGTGTCGCCTCTTGTTTTCGCTGATGCATTTGAATAACTCCATCACCATAAGCAATAGAACAATCTGCACCTCTTTCGAAATGTCGCATGCTATCAGTTTTAGCACTCGGCATATTGAGTGCGCCGCCATGTCCGTGATGCTTGATCGCAGTTATTTTTTTCCCGCTCCTTTTTGCAAGTTTTAGCAATTGTAAAGTTATTGTCGTTTTGCCACTATTTTTATACCCAACTATTTGTAGCACTTTCACAACTGCCACCTAGCCGCGCCTTCTTCTGTACCGAGCAGCAAAACGTCTACAGTATCGCCTGTTTGATAGCCTCGCGACCCACCTGGCAACACGATTAATGCATTGCCTCGTGCTATGGAAGATACGGCATTGGATTTATTGAATCCCGCTGGCGAAACTGTTTTGCCATCATAAATTGCCCGAACAAAACGGGTAAACGGATTGGCTTTCTTAAAATCTTCACCTAGTACTGCAATGGTATGTGGCATATATAGTTTTTGTGCTCCCATCATTTTTAAAAGTGCTGGACGCGCAAACAATTCGAAGCCTGTAAAACAAGCAGATGGGTTACCTGATAAGCCGAACAAAAAGCGACCATTTGCCACTGCAACTGTCGTTACACTGCCTGGGCGCATAGCGACTTTATTGAATAATACTTGTGCTCCAAGTTTTTCGTAAATAGCCGGAAGAAAATCGAAATCTCCTACGGAAACACCACCTGTAGTAATAAGACAATCTGTTTCTTCTGCTGCCTTTTTTACAACTCGGTAACTTTCGTCCAAATTGTCGATTGACATGCCATACATTTTACAGCGTAAACCCATTCGCTTTAACTGAGCTACGATCATTGGTCCATTACTGTTTCGTATTTTCCCCGGTACTAAATCATCTTCTACTGCTAATAATTCTGTCCCGGTTGAAAGAATGCCTACAGTTGGCTGTTTTGCCACCAAAATTTGAGAATAGCCAAAAGTCGCGAGTAAAGCGATGGTTCCTGGGTTGATAAAACTCCCACTTTCAATTACTACTTCATTTCTCCGAAGATCTTCACCTTGTAAAGAAACGTTTTCTAGAGACAGAAACGGCTTTCGAATGGTTATTCCTTCATCCGTTTCTTGCGTTTGTTCAAACATAACAACAGCATCTGCCGCTTTTGGCAATTGTGCTCCCGTCATAATGCGAATGGCCTCAAATGCTTGCAGTTTTTTTGAAGAAACTTCTCCTGCTCCAATATGGTCAATTACTTTAAAGGCAATCCGATTGTCACCCGATGCACCTTCAGAATCAATTGCACGAATAGCAAACCCGTCATAAGGTGAACGATCAAAAGGCGGCACATCACTCGACGCAATAATCGGTTCTGCTAGAATACGGCCGTAACTTTCTTCTAAATCTATTGTTTCAGTACCAATTGAAAAAGCCTGTTCTACTACTTTTTTTACCGCTTCTGCAACAGGTAATGGAGTCCGTTTTTCGACCATTCCACTTCAGCTCCTTTAGGAAAATAAAGTTCTCAATATGTTTTACTGCTTATGTATTTTTTAAGTTTTAAAAAAGTTTCTTATCGTACTAAACTTATACAAAGTGATTAAGCATGTCAAACAAGCATTTTTAATATAAAGAAAAAACCTTGAAAATTGAAACTTTCAAGGTTTTCCAACTAAATCATTTGTTGAATAGTTTAACTCAGTCACTAACAACTTCTGTATTTGCAGGTACTGCCATTTCTGCGTTTTTAGCTCGAAGTCTCCGAATATCAAGACGAATTACAAGTGATATAACAAGTGCTACAACAAACAGGCCTGCAAAGAACATCAGACTGCCTTCGTAACTTCCTGTTTTGTCTTTCATGTAAGCTGCAAATAATGGTCCCGCAAGACCAGCTGCTGCCCAAGCTGTCAAAATATATCCGTGAATCGCACCAAGCTGTTTAGTGCCAAAAATATCAGCAATATACGCTGGGATCGATGCAAATCCACCGCCGTAGCAAGTGTAAATGATAGCTAGCATAATTTGGAAGAATAACGCATTTGTTGTAAACGGCAAGAACGCAAACAATGCAATTTGAATAACAAAAAATGCAGTGTACGTATTTGGGCGTCCGATATAATCGGAAATTGTAGCCCAACCAAGGCGGCCAAGACCGTTAAATATTCCAAGAACACCAACTAATGCTGCCGCTTGAACGGTAGTCATGCCGATACTGTCAATTGCCATTGGTTTGGCAGCTGATAAAATTGCAATCCCGCACGTCACGTTGATAAATAACATAAACCATAAATAATAAAAACGTTTTGTTTTAATCGCTTCGTTAGCAGTCAGTTGAGACAAGTCAACTTTTCGTTCCGCTTTCCCACTAGTAAGTTTTTCTTCGAATCCAGCTGGAGACCAACCTTCTGGAGGTTTCTCAAGATAAAGTGAAGACAATAGCATAATGATTAAATAAGCAGCCCCTAAAATATAAAAGGTTTGTTCTACTCCTACAGTTGTGATGAGCTTTTCCATAATTGGACTGCTTATTGCAGCTGCAAATCCAAAGCCCATAATGGCAAGACCTGTTGCTAAACCGCGACGGTCAGGAAACCATTTTACTAAAGTTGAAACAGGGGCAATATAACCGATTCCAAGTCCGATTCCGCCAAGTGCTCCGTAAAACAGATATAGCATCGGCAAAGAGGAAGCGCTTACAGCAAAACCTGATCCGATAATCCCTGTACCAAAAAACATAGCTGCGACTAGTCCCGCTTTTCGAGGACCGTATTTTTCAACAAAACTCCCAAAAAAAGCGGCAGATAATCCTAAAAATAAGATGGCAATACTAAATGTCAATTGCACTTGACTAGTTGACCAGCCAAATTGGTCGATTAAGGGGTTTGTAAAATTGCTCCATGCATAAACAGATCCGATTGATATATGAATCCCCACTGCAGATAATGCAATCAGCCATCTGTTTTTTGGTTTCTTTTTCATTTTCTCTGACCTCCTGGTGAAATTGTATCTAACTATATAAAATGATTTCTCAAAAAGACAAATCATCAGTTTTCCGTAGTTACGTGGTTAATTTCAAAAAAAAGAAAGCTGTAAAACTACAGCTAAACTCTTGATTGTAAATGTGTTTAATTTGTGAATAATAAGACGATTAGAATCATAGCACCCTTCTTTTTATTTGTCACCAGATTTTTTTTCGAAAACTTCTTCCGGTTTTTCTCCCACAATTCGTTCGGGATGTGTATAAAGATTAAATGAACTGCCGCGGATAAAGCCGATTGCCGTGATCCCTAAGTCTTCAGCTAAAGTTAATGCCAGTTCTGTAGGTGCAGATTTTGAAAGAACAATTTCACATCCGATTTTTGCCACTTTCATTAAAATTTCAGAAGAAATTCTGCCGCTAAAAACGATCACTTTATCGCGAACGTCAATATCATTCATTAAGCAATATCCATATATTTTATCCAATGCATTATGTCTCCCAATATCCATACGAGAAACAATGATGCCATTCGCATCGCAAAGAGCCGCATTATGTACGCCGCCTGTTTGCTTAAACATTTCTGCTGACTCGCCCATCTCTGTCATAAGTTGAAAACAATTTTCTGGCGTTAATGTCACTCGAACTTCTGTCATTTTCTTCGCAATCATGGCATCATGCGCAAAAACAAACCCTTGACGACTCATGCCGCAGCAGGAACTAATAAACCGCTTGTTTTGTAATTGCTCAAAAAACGGATACACTTTTCTTGCAGTGATGTGCACTGTACCTGTTTTTTCTTCTACTCGAATGTCTTGAATGTCTTTATAGTTTGGGATGATTCGCTCAGAAACCAAAAATCCAATAGCCATCTCTTCCATTTTGTCAGGGGAACAAACAATAGTGATAAATTCTTTGCCGTTAATTTTAATGGTGGCAGGTTGCTCAACAACCACACGATCTTCTTTTTCGGTAAAAGCACCTTTTTCAAAGCGAATGATTTTTCGTACTTTATCTTGTTTCATCTTTTTTTTCTCCTATCTGCCCCGATTGATCAATCGGTCTATCGAAAAGAAAAACAGATACAGCAATATCATCTTCTATTTTGATATCTGAAAACAGGTGAACAAATTTAGCATTAACCAGTTTTTCCATGCCTTCTGGTGCAGCAGAAGCATATACGCTTTGAATCATGCGCGTGCGTGCTGCGTGAACCATTTCTTTTCCTTCGGGAGTTCTCGCGATAAATTGTTCGGAAGGGCTAAGGTTGCCATACAAAGTTGAAATCGCCATATCGTTCACAAATACCGTGTGGATCCGCTCAGGGCCTTTGCCGAATAAGTTTTTACGTAATTTCCGAATAATGTCGTTAAATTCATGGATTTGTCTAGACATATACTTCTACTCCCTATCGTACGGATTAATTTATTGACCAATGAATATTTTAGTTGTATAAGACATTTTTACTGTTTATAATAATAACATACGTTGGTACTGTCGTAAGTTCTTGCGACAGCGCTTTCACTTTACTTAATAATTTTGGATTGGTCATTTAACAAGTCCTGTTAAGACACTATTCCACTATGAAACAGATGCACTTGTCAAGTGTGTTTTTCATAGTGGATTTTTTTATATCAAAAAGGAGGTTTTTGCATGTCGATAAAAATTAACGGCTCCCTTACTGAGTTCGAACAAGGAAAAACCATTTTACAAGTGCTAAACGAACAGAAAATTCTTCACCCACAAATATGTTATATGCCCGAACTAGATCCAATCGAAACTTGTGACACGTGTATCGTAGAAGTCGACGGTAAACTTGTTCGTTCGTGTTCCACAACAGCTGTTGCTGGAATGGATGTCCAACTTGCTTCCCCACGTGCGAAAGAAGCTCAAACTGAAGCGATGGATCGAATTCTTGAAAACCACTTGCTTTATTGCACCGTTTGCGACAATAACAACGGAAACTGTAAAGTTCACAACACGGTCGACATGATGGAAGTTGAACATCAAAAATATCCTTTCGAACCAAAATGTACAGTGGATGAAGTTGATTTAACAAATCCATTTTACCGATATGACCCAAACCAATGTATTGCATGTGGTCAATGTGTTGAAGTTTGCCAGAACTTACAAGTCAACGAAACTTTAACGATGGATTGGGCGCGTGATCGTCCAATCGTTCTTTGGGACGGTGGCGCTAAAATCAATGACTCTTCATGTGTTAGTTGTGGTCAATGTGTAACCGCTTGTCCATGTAATGCCTTAATGGAAACGTCCATGCTAGGTGAAGCAGGCTTTATGACTGCCATCCCAGAAAAAGTCCTTAGTCCAATGATTGATTTAGTAAAAGATGTTGAACCAGGTTATAGCGGTATTATGGCTGTCTCGGATGCTGAAGCAAAAATGCGTGAAACACGTACGAAAAAAACCAAAACCGTTTGTACGTTCTGTGGTGTTGGTTGTTCGTTTGAAGTGTGGACAAAAGATCGTAAAATCTTAAAAATCCAGCCAGTATCAGATGCACCTGCCAATCAAATCTCAACTTGCGTAAAAGGTAAATTCGGTTGGGATTTCGTCAATAGCGAAGAACGCATCACAACTCCTTTAATCCGTAAAGATGGCGAATTTGTTGAAGCTAGCTGGGAAGAAGCACTGGATTTGGTCGCTTCTAAGTTTAAAGCGATTAAAGAACAAAATGGCAAAGACTCAATTGGTGTCATTTCTTCTTCAAAAATTACCAACGAAGACAATTATGTTATCCAAAAGCTAAGTCGCCAAGTGTTTGAAACGAATAACGTCGACAACTGTTCACGTTACTGCCAATCCCCAGCAACTGACGGATTGTTCCGTACTGTTGGAATGGGCGGAGATGCAGGAACTATTAAAGATATTGGTAGTGCGGGACTTGTTATTATTGTTGGGGCTAACCCAGCAGAAGGTCACCCTGTTTTAGCGACACGCGTAAAACGTGCTCATAAATTGCACGGACAAAAATTGATTGTTGCGGATATGCGTAAAAACGAAATGGCCGAGCGGTCTGATATTTTCATTACACCTAAACAAGGTACTGACCAAGTATGGTTAATGGCTGTCACGAAATACATGATCGATCAAGGCTGGCACGATCAGCAATTTGTAGATGAAAACGTCAATTATTTCAACGAGTTTAAAGAAGTATTAGCTCAATACACATTAGAGTATGCTGAAAAACGAAGTGGTGTTTCAAAAGAAACAATTATCCGTACAGCAGAAATGATTCGTGACGCAGATGGCACGTGTATTCTTTGGGGCATGGGCGTTACACAAAACACAGGTGGTTCTGATACGTCTGCTGCTATTTCCAACTTATTACTAGCGACAGGAAATTATCGTCGTCCAGGCGCGGGTGCTTATCCACTCCGTGGTCACAATAACGTTCAAGGCGCATGCGATATGGGCTCATTACCAGGGTGGTTACCAGGATATCAACACATCACCGATGACAATGCTCGCCAAAAATTTGAGCAAGCTTACGGCGTGAAAATCGATGACAAGCCAGGAATGGATAACATCCAAATGCTACAAGCTGTAGATGAAGGCATTATGAAAGCGATGTACGTTGTTGGCGAAGATATGGCTTTAGTTGACTCGAATGCTAACCATGTTGATGAAGTTTTATCGAAACTGGACTTTTTCGTCGTACAAGACATCTTCTTCTCACGTACAGCACAATATGCAGATGTTATTTTACCAGCTGCACCATCACTTGAAAAAGATGGTACGTTTACAAATACAGAACGTCGTGTTCAACGTTTGTACAAAGCCCTACCAGAAAAGGGACAATCAAAAGCTGATTGGTGGATTGTTCAAGAAATTGCCAACCGCCTAGGAGCTGGTTGGAATTATAATCACCCAAGTGAAATCTTTGCTGAAATGGCAAGCCTGTCTCCCCTATTTGCAAAAGCAGATTATACAAATATGGAAGGTTGGGACAGTTTCTTATGGGGTAGCTTAGAAGGCGAAAGTACGCCTCTTCTATATGTAGATGGCTTCAACTTCCCTGACAAAAAAGCACGGTTCGCTTTATCTGACTGGATTGAGCCTGTCGTATTCCCGCAAGAATATGATTTACACATTAACAATGGCCGTTTGTTGGAACATTTCCACGAAGGCAATATGACCGACAAATCAAAAGGAATACTTTCTAAATTACCTGAGACTTTCGTCGAAGTGTCACCCAAACTTGCAAAAGAACGCGGACTTGAAGACGGTTCGACAGTGCGTCTGGTCTCTCCTTATGGCGCATTAAAATTACCGGTCATTGTAACAGACAGAGTTAAAGACAACGAGCTGTTCTTGCCAATGAACTCGACGAAAAAAGAAACAGCAATCAATTTCTTGACTGGTCCTGCTGTTGATCAGCGGACAAATACACCTGCTTACAAGCAGACAAAAGTTCGTATGGAAGTATTAAAAGATCACGTGAAACGTCCGCTACCACAATCTAATCCGCGTGATAAAAAACGCACGCCACAATCAGGCATTGAAGTCGAACGGAAATGGGCACGTGATGGCTATGTGCATTTGACAGATCAACGATAGAAAGGTGATGTCCTATGGCAAGTCCAATAACTCAGATTAAGAAGAAAGAATGGACCTCTGAAGAAATCCGTCAGCAAAAGCTTTTTGAATTGGAAACTTTGATCGTTGAACAAAACGAGTCACTTAATAAATTATTAGATATTACTGGTGATTTAAATAATGCCGGCGTTTTGGATGCTGTGCTCGCCATGATCAAAGCCAAAGAAGGCATTGCCGAAGTTGTCATGGAACAAGCTACTCGTGAACCCGTTACAAATCTCATTAATAATATGATGAGTGCTGCTGGCGCATTAACTGCTATTGACCCGGAATCAACGGGTCAATTAGCATCAAGTGTGGTCAAAGGGTTAAAAGAAGCTGAAGAACAAAATCAAAATGGTAAAAAAATAGGAGTTTTCCAACTTCTCAAAGCTTTACGTGATCCTGATATTAACCGGACCATTAAGTTTGGTCTTAATTTCCTGAGAGGTATGGGTAAGGGATTGGATCGTTAAGAATCGGCAATTTAATAGTTTCAAAAAACAGTCATTGCTTTTTATAGCTATGACTGTTTTTTTGTGGGTTCGCTTTCTAATCCCGCTTCAGACGCTTTGTGCATAGCTCTCGCGATAAGCCCGAAACGGCACTGGTCTTTTCGCTTCTCCTAACCCTTGGACGCGTCTCTGCTGCATGAGTTAATTATTGATATTTCACCTATTAAGAAATTATAAATTTACAAACACCTATTATATAGAAGGAACTGCTTTTAGTACTCAAGATTTTTAATGATTAACAGCTATATCCAGCGCTGTTTTAAACCCGTTCTGTTCTCTCTGATATAAATAAAAGAGCTCGATTTTCACAATTCCTACTATAGTATAGCTAATTTCAGATTAAGCTCATCTAACCCAACTATCTTCTATTGATGTTGAAACAGCATTCGTGAAATAAATCAGAATAGTCATTCTCCTTCATCGCCAATTATCTGCTTTTATCATGAAATAATCGCTTTTGTCCATTTTTTAAGACAAAAAACCCTTTCTGTTATATATTAATTAACAAGAAAACAAACTGTATTAATACAGTTGTTAATTAAATTTTTCAAATCAGAAAGGGATGGATGACATGGTCGCAAACAAACTTCAACAAATCGAGGAACTGAATACTAGTTGGGAAAATGACAGTCGTTGGAATGGCATTGAACGTATGTACACAGCAGAAGAAGTTGTAAAACTTCGCGGTTCTGTACAAATCGAGCATACTTTAGCAAGAAAAGGTGCTGAGCGCTTATTCCACTCGATTCATGAAGAGGATTTCGTGAATGCTCTAGGTGCTTTGACCGGTAACCAGGCAGTCCAACAAGTAAAAGCAGGATTGAAAGCAATTTACTTGAGCGGTTGGCAAGTAGCGGCCGATGCTAACTCTGCAGGTCAAATGTATCCTGACCAAAGTTTGTACCCTGTCAATTCGGTCCCAGATGTTGTAAAGAAAATTAACCAAGCGCTTCAACGCGCTGATCAAATTGATGGCGTGGAAGGCACAGAAGGATTTGATTGGTTCGCACCAATCGTAGCAGATGCTGAAGCAGGGTTTGGCGGACCGTTAAATGTATATGAGTTAATGAAAGCAATGATTGAAGCAGGTGCTGCTGGCGTTCACTTTGAAGATCAGTTAGCTTCCGAGAAAAAATGCGGACATTTAGGCGGGAAAGTATTATTGCCTACTCAAAATGCTGTTAGAAATTTAGTTTCTGCTCGATTAGCAGCAGATGTATTAGGTGTTCCGACATTAATCATCGCTCGTACAGACGCAGATGCAGCTGACTTAATCACTAGCGACATCGACCCTCGTGACCATAAATTTATTACAGGCGAACGCACACCTGAAGGTTTTTACCGTACAAATCCCGGCATCGACCAAGCCATTGCACGCGGCTTAGCTTACGCGCCTTATGCAGATCTTGTTTGGTGTGAAACGTCTCACCCGAACTTAGAAGAAGCACAACAATTTGCAGATGCAATTCACGCAGAATTCCCTGGCAAATTACTTGCCTACAACTGTTCACCATCGTTCAACTGGAAAGCGAAGCTTGATGAAGAAACGATTGCGAAGTTCCAAGTTGAACTTGGCAAAATGGGTTACAAATTCCAATTCGTTACACTCGCTGGTTTCCATTCATTAAACCACAGCATGTTTGAGCTCGCTCACGATTACAAAGATCACGGCATGGCCGCTTACTCGAAACTTCAGCAAGCTGAGTTTGCGAACGAATCAAAAGGTTACACAGCCACTCGTCACCAGCGCGAAGTAGGAACAAGCTACTTTGACGAGATTTCACAAATCGTATCAGGTGGAACTAGCTCAACAACGGCGATGAAAGGTTCTACTGAAACAGCTCAATTTACATCAACTAAGTAAACAAAACTTATAATTTGACTAGCGTTTATCCTCAGCCCCGGCATTCAAGAACCTAAAAAACTATTGGAGGAGATCCTTATGAAAACGACAAAAACATATGAGACACGCACAATGAAAGAATGCCGCGAGTGCGGATGCGAAATCAAAGAGCAACAGCAGTCAATCATCTATGAATGTGAACGCTGCATGTGCAATAAAGACGAATAAAACAAAAAACACAAGCCACTTGAAACTGAGTGGCTTGTGTTTTTTTATACCAATTACATTATACATACTGAAAATTTATAAGTATAACGAAACATTTTTCTTATTTACTTTTACTAACTTTCAAGATTAAAAAGTTTGGGCTCTTCATTAGCTTCGCATATTGTTCGGGTGCTAGTTTTTTGAATATCTCAGTTGGTTTTGGTTCTACTACTCTTTCGATTGTAAAGTGAGCAAGTAGTGACTCAAAGACTTCACTCAAAGATTTACGGAAAAACGGCACTTTGTACGTCTTTCCTCCTTTGTTCCACGAATCCACAATCAGCTCCGTGCTAAAATAATCGACGTCTTCCAATAATTTTAGATCTGTTAGCGGATGATGAATCGATAAAAGAAAGCTGCCTCCAGGTTTTAATACTCGGTGAAGTTCTTTAAACGTTTCTCTCCACTCTTTTAAATAATGTAACGTTAACGAGCTAACAACAACATCAAACGTTTCATCTTGAAAAGGTAAGGTTTCTTCTAAATCCAAACAAATTACAGAGGCTTTGTCTCCCAGTAATTTATGCGTGTGCTTGACCATTTCTGGACTAATATCTACCGCTGTTATTTGTGCACCTCGTTGAGCCAATTGCTCAGAATACCAACCAGCAGAACAGCCTGCATCGAGTATATGTAATCCGGCCAACTCTTGTGGGACTAGTTCCATCATCGCCGGTCTTTCATATTGCGTATTGTATAAATTATTCGCATCTCCCATTTGCTTATAGATGCCTGCTAGCTCATTAAATACATCTACTACTTGCTTTTTCATACTTACTCCCCAATCTCATCGATTAATTCTATACAATACGTGCCGCTCAAGTAAATTACCCTTTTCAAGCTTTGGGTGATCAAATTCTCCCACTTTAATCATGCCAATTCTTTTCATCACGGTTTCAGAAGGGGTGTTAATTGCCGCAGTAAAAGAATACACTTGCTTCATGTTTAATGGGCCAAACGCATACGCTAAACAAGCTTGCGCCCCTTCTGTTGCGTAACCTTTTTTCCAAAATCTCTTGGCTAAGCGCCAACCAATTTCTGCAGAACCTTTCCCTTCTATCTCCATCGTAATTTCCAGTAACCCGATAAAACCGATAAACGCCTCGTCTTCTTTTCGTTCTACCGCCCACATGGTATATCCTTTATCTTCCATATGCGCTTCAAAGCGATCTATTAATTGATCCGCTTGAGCTTTCGACAATCGTTTAGGAAAATAACGCATCACCTCAACGTCTTTAGACATAGCAGAAAATTTGTCTCGGTCTGTGTTTTTCCAACGCCTAAATCCTAAGCTTTTGGATTCAAAAAGATAGTTTGTCAAAAGTCTTCAGCTCCTTGTTTTAATGTATTTACCTAATTTTTTTCTACTTTTCTATATTACCAAAGTTTGGCATTATTAAAAACTGTCCACGTAATTGTCACCTTCTACAGCATTATTTAATAAACAACAAAAATAATAAGTAAAAATCAAAAATAAAGATTGCAATATGCATTATTTTTTTGCATTATTATAGATAGAGATAATTATTAATGCAAAATAATTTTGCACCTAGTTATTTATTCTACACAAGTTGAAGATTTTTATAACTTCAACGATTTGTTCCGTTAGAAAATACAGAGAAGATTGGGGCAATAAAAAATGATCGTAAAAAACTTCTTTATCCACCTTTCAGAAAACCAACTTTTAAATAAAGCTGCTCAAAACTACGGTTTCAAGCTTGGAGCTCACAGCGTTGTTGCTGGGACCAACATTGAAGAAGCGATTGGCAGTATTAAAGAATTAAATGCACAAGGCATCAGTTGCACGATAGATAATCTGGGAGAATTTGTCCATGATAAAGCAGAAGCATTAGAAGCAAAAAACCAGATTTTGGGTGTTGTTGATGCGATTCATAAACATGATGTAGATGCTCATATCTCATTAAAACCTTCACAATTAGGGCTCGATATCGATTATGATTTCTGTTTTGAAAACATTAAAGAAATTGTTGATAAAGCGTCTCAGTTCGGCATTTTCATCAATATTGATATGGAAAACTATGATCGCCTACAACCTTCTTTTGACTTGATGGAGGCATTGTCTAAAAGCTACGACAACATCGGCACAGTAATTCAATCGTACTTCCTACGAGCTCAAGAAGACATTAAAAAATATAGTAATTACCGTCTTCGAATTGTTAAAGGTGCATATAAAGAACCTGAAACAGTTGCTTACCAAACAAAAGAAGAAATTGATGCAAATTATATCGAATTAATTGAGTATCATTTGTTAAATGGTAAGTTTACTTCGATTGCAACTCATGATCATAACGTTATTAACCATGTTAAACAATTTGTGATTGACCATAATATTTCAAATGATAAGTTTGAATTCCAAATGCTTTATGGTTTCCGTAAAGAAATGCAATTTGAACTTGCAGCACAAGGGTATAATTTCTGTACGTACATTCCTTTCGGTACAGATTGGTATGGCTATTTTATGCGCAGACTTGCTGAGCGTCCTCAAAACTTGAACTTGGTCGTTAAACAAGTATTCACGAAAAAAACGAATACTGCATTAGGTGTAGTAGCTGGTGCATTTTTACTCGGCCGCTTAACAAGCAAAAAATCATAAGGTTCGTTTTATAGCGAAATTACTAAACTGAATAAATACGCTGCTTGTCTCAAATTAATCCTGAAACAAGCTATTAACATGAGAAAACCTGCATGCCATATAGGGCTTGCAGGTTTTTGTGTTAACTAATTTGTAATCATAAATAGAGAAACAAACTACTATTAAATTTCGATGATTTTCATCGCAGTATGGATTTCTTCTTTTGGTGAGTCAAGTACCCACTCATTTGGATAATGTCCCAGGGGGTTGCAAATACACTCAATACCTTTATATTCTTCATGATAACGAGAATGTGTGTGACCAAAAATCATTTTTTTTACACCATATTTTTCGGCCAGCTCACCAAATCGCGAACTTCCCATCATGGCGTTAAAAAAATCCCAAGTTGGCTCATCTCTAATTCGGATAAAATGATCGAACGGCACGAAATGATTGACCAAAATAATTTTTTTGTCTCGATGTTCTTTTAACCACTGTTCCAGTTTTGCTACATACTTCTCAGTGACTGCTTTATCCTTCTCTGGCCAATGGGCGTGAAGTTTGTCTGGCCATGTAAAATTACTGCAGCGACCGACTTCAAACTCTTCTTCCGTAAACCCAGAAACACCTAATGAATAATCGTACCAGCCCCCATCCCCGATGACGACCCACTCTTCATTTAACAGAATAGGACCTCTTCCTAAATTTCCTGGAAAAGCTAATAATTTATCGTACGCAATAGTGGAATCTTCATGATAAATATCGTGATTACCGTGAACATATAGCACTTGAATTTTTGGCAATTCATTTTGTAATTTATTTAGCAAATCGAGGCTTGTTTCAGGCCCTGTCGCCATATCACCACACATGATAAAAACATTCGGCGCATGTTGGATTAAACTGTCTCTTAAAAGCGATAGTATATCCGTCTCAGTTTTTTTCCGGTTTAATCCTTCATGAATATCCGATAAAATAGCAATTTTCACTGAGCATTCCTCCTATGAGAAGCATACTAGTCATTCAAAATATCTATAACATTAGAAGATATTTATATTTGGTTATATTTCTATTATAACTGATTTTTCAATCTTTTATGAGCAAGAGCTAAAATGTTTCATAAAAAAAAGGAAATGCATAATGTATCGCATTTCCCCTTTAAACCATTAACTCCTTAATATGATACAAGTGATTCCATTTGGACTGGCGCATTTTTTAAAGAGATGCTAACAAAATCTCCTGTTGCAAAGCGTGTTGTAAAGACAGATTCATGAATTGTCCATGTTTCTTCCCCAACTTCAACTGTGTAATGTATTTCATGACCTTGATACTGCACAAAAGACACAATACCTTGCAGTCCATTTTTTTCTGGAGGCATGAGTTGAAACTGTTCAGGGCGAACAGGATATATTCCTTTTTCTTTAAAACTAGTTGTCACACCAAGATCTGACCATACATTTTTAGAATCAATTGCTGGAATAAATTGTTCGTTTCGCCACTCTCCTTTAACCAAATTGCATTTACCAACAAAAGTGGCTACAAATTCAGTTTCGGGACGTGTATACAATACTTCAGGAGGTGCAATTTGTTCAATGCGTCCTTGATTCATCACTACAATTTTATCAGCAATAGCCAATGCCTCTCCTTGATCATGAGTTACAAAAACAATCGAGGCTTTCGTTTCCCGATGCAGCTTTTGAATTTCTTTACGCATCTCCATGCGCAATTCGACGTCTAAAGCACTCAAGGGCTCGTCCATTAACAGTAAATTAGGTAATGGCGCTATGGCACGTGCTAGTGCTACACGTTGCTTTTGACCACCTGATAGCTCTGAAGGGTACCGTTCGGACATTGAGTCTAAACCAACAAGTTTCAATACTTCGTTTATTCGCTCTTGAAGCTCTTTTTTGCCTTCTTTGATTTTATTGGGATGATAGCTGAGTGGAAATTTCACATGCTCAGCAACCGTCATATGCGGCCAAAGGGCGAACGATTGAAACACCATGCCGATATTGCGTTTTTCAGGGGGCAATACCCGTTTTTTTGAAGCTAGCATTAGATTGTCCATTTCAATAGTGCCCTCAGTTGGTCCCATAAATCCTGCTAACAATTTAAGTAAAGTCGTTTTTCCGCACCCTGATGGCCCAAGTACTGCGATAAATTCACCTTCACCGATTTCCAAATCAATCGCATGGAGCGCGGTAAATGACCCGTATTTTTTTGATACATTATTTACTTTAATCATTTGGTTTTCAGCACCTTTCTATCCCAAATCCTACCTAGAAGCATAAACAAACCTCCGCCGAACAATATGCCCAGCACGAGTACTGTTGAAAATGCTGTCGAATACGTTGAATAACCGGCTTGTTCATAACCAAAAATAACAACACCCACTGTTTCAGATCCGGATGACCATAACAAACTCGATACAGTCAATTCTGTGAGTGCCATTAAAAATACAAGTAACGCACCGCTGACGATTCCAGGAAACAGCAAAGGCAATAATATACGGCGCCATTTTACCCAACCAGCTGCACCAGACGTTCGTGCAGCTTCTTCCATAGTCGGATCAATTTGCAAAAATGCCGTATAACTTCCTCTGACTTGTAGGACGAGAAAACGTGTAACATAGGCGATAAATAAGATCCATACCGTCCCGTAGATTCCCGGATTCCATCCAGGTATTGGCTCAAGCCACATAAAAATCATACATAATGCAAAAACGGTACCCGGCAAAGCATAAGGAATGGTCATAAACAGTTCTGCTGTTCTCGTACTCCAATCCGGATATTTAAAGCGTAAATACGCGACAGCTGTTCCGATTACTAAACAAACAAGCATGGTGAAAAAGCCGAGTTGTAAACTATTCGATAAAGCCGTTAATGGCTTTGAATCTGTTAAAAAGACATATTCATAATTGCGTAACGATAAATTTTCTAATTTGAACGGCACTCCATAAGCCGAAATCAGTGATAACGCCCCCATTGTAATAAGCGGCATTAAGCTCGTTACCAATAAGAATACCCATAACGACACTTCAAGGAGCTTTTGTTTACTTGCCGACAAATAAATGCGTGGCGTTGAATCACTTCTGTTAGTTTCATTAACACGGCTGCGGCGCAACAAAAACCATTGCACTACCGTTCCAATTAGCGCGATTACACCGAGTATTACGGATAAAACAGCAGCACGAGAAAATGCCGATGGACCAAACCCGACAACTTGCTCATAAATATACGTACTTAATACACGAATATTTGCAGGAGTTCCGAGAAATGCTGGAATTCCAAAATTATCGAGATTTGATAAGAATGCAATTAACCCACCACTTGCAATTCCAGGGAGCGCTAGGGGTAGAACAACTTTCCAAAACGCGCGTTGTTTTGATAAGCCACTTGTTGCAGCTGCTTCTTCTAATTCGCGCGGAATTTTTCGGAAGACGTTTACTGTGAATAAATACACGAGCGGATAATGAGAAATTCCAAGAAGCAGAATAATTCCACCTATGCTGTATAAGTTTGGAGCTTGCAAATCTCCTGGTAGCCAAGATAGCATTGCTGTTACTGGACCAGAAGCACTGAAAAATTGTGTCCAAGCAAGTGTTGTTATATAGGAAGGAATAACGAATGGCAAGAAAATAAACAACTGCATTGCGCGTTTCCCACTTAATTGAACATACGCGACAATCCATGAAAATAAGATTCCTAGCACTAATGCCAGTATTGTCGAACCTAGAACGACAATCAATGTGTTTTTCACTGTTTTCCAGGTTGCCGGTTCTCTCAGAACCTCTGTGTAATACTGCATTGTTAGCGACCCGTCATCTACAAAACTCAACCAAACAAGTCGCAATACCGGTAGCAGAAAAAACACGAAAATAACGAGCAGTCCGATTATTTTATACAGATTCTTACTTTGAAAAAAGAGAGAAAAAGAGGTATCCCTCTTTTTTCTCTCTTCTGCCTTTGGCGGTTTTGCTGTCATATAACTAACTCCTCACATCGAAATTCAGCTTATATTACTCTCCGAAAATCTTTCCGAATTCTGCTTTGTCATCGTTACGGGTTTCTAATAGTTCAGTCGCATCAGCATTTAAAACCGTCATTTCTTCCAATGTTTTTAGCCCTTCAGGAGCATCTATACCTTCACGAATTGGCGTATAACCTTGTTCAGAAGCTAACTTCTGACCTTCTTCTGAAAGTATAAAGTCGACAAATGCTTTAGATGCTTCTTCATTTTCAGTATTAGCGAGAATTCCTACCGGTTCTGTAATTACAGGCACTCCTTCTTTTGGATAAATTAATTCAACTGGTGAGCCATCATTTTTAGCACGAGCTGCTAAAAAGTCAACGATCATGCCATAATTCTTCTCTCCAGTTGCAACGCTTTCTAGCACCGCCCCATTACCTTGCGTAATCATAATGTCATTGGCACGGAGTGCTTCGTAAAAGTCCCAACCTAGCCCATCTTGACGCGTAATAACACCTAAGTTATATGCAGCAGCTCCCGAATACAATGGACTTGGCATAACGGCCTGTCCTTTTGTCGCTGCATCTGTCAAGATACTCCAGCTATCCGGCATATTTGTTACTTCGTTTGTATTGATAATCATTCCAGTTGCCATAATTTTCGTTCCTGCATAAGTACCATCAGGATCGACAAATGCCTCATCGATAAATTCTGCTTCTGGTGATTGATAACTCAGCAATAATTCTTCTGCTTTAAAATTTTCAAAAGTTACCGAATCTGCAACTAATAATACGTCAGCCTGAATATTCCCACCTTGATTTTCCGCTTGAATTTTTGATACTACTTCTTCTGTCCCTGAGCGGAAAATACTGATTTCAACATCTGGATTTTGTTTCTTAAAGGCATCCACTAATCCTTGTGCATCCGCATCTGGCTGTGACGTATAAAAATCCAAAGTGCCTGAAACTCCGTCTCCTTCTTTCGAAGTATTTGAATAGGAACTATCTCCTTCGCCACCACAAGCTGCTAATACTGTTACTAAACACAATGTCGCCGAACCAAAAAAGATTTTTTTCATCGTATTTCCTCCTCAAATTTTGTATCGGCCTTTGTAAAATTAGTATGTTAAGATTCTCTATTAGTATAAAGATACTTTATGAAGCTGTTGTTAAGCCTTTATTAAAAAATATTATTGTAGTCCGTTTAACATTTTCATCTTATGGAAAGTTTATATACTTATTGTCTTATAAAGTAACTATAAATTGCCTAGCTGGCAAGGTCAAATATAAATTGTAATACTATTCAGATTTCAATCCACATTAGATTTCCCCTTCTTTATAAGTACAAGCTTACTCCATCAAAAAAGCACCCTAATCCACAATTTCAGGCGATAAAAACCTGAAGGATTAAAGTGCTCGTTATCATTATTATTTTTAGAAGTTGAGTTATTATTTTTAATTAACCACTTGTTTTTTCTCATTTAATTGAGAAGACAGCTCCTGGAACCACTCTTTGTCATCCGTAGCCAATGCTAAGTCAATCAGGAAGCTCAATTGTGCAGCATCTTTATTAACAGATTCTGGAATGCTATCAACTTGATGTATAGACATTGGAATGGTCATACCGATCATTTCTTCATTGTCGCTTTCTACAACCGTAACATTTACAGCTTCTTTAAGAACATCTAGGGAATCTATGAAACCGATAATCAGTTCGTCATGGCGTGATTTCCCTTTTACCCAATCACTTATTTTTAAAATCGTTTTATTCGTACCCATATCTATACACCTACTTTACATTATTTTCGTTCACTAATTGCTAAACACTACCGAATTATGGACTCTCATTACTGTTCCCTGATTAAAAACTCGCAAACGTAATTCGTCCTTATTCTAAGTTTTTCTCTAGCAATTAGAACAGTAATTCGCTTTATTCTGTAAAACTCTGATCAGAATTTGAAGAGAAACTTCGCTTCTCAAGCTTATTACTTACATTAATTTTACGTCTCACTACTTATAAACACAATTTATTTGCCTCACATTCGAGATATGTTCAATTTGAAATAAATAAAAAAATCTCTCGAATCCTTATAAGGATTCGAGAGATTTCAACTATTCTAACATGTGATTTTTCCTAACTAAATATCTTATTAAATTGACCAGTTAATCAACATTCCTGCGTGTGTTAAACCACCACCAAAACCATAGAGAAGCAATGTGTCATTGGGCTTAAGCTTTCCTTCTTGTAAGCCTTTATCTAACGATAATGGAATTGAGGCTGCTGAAGTATTGCCATAATACTCAAGACTATAAATGGTTTGTTCTAGAGAAATTCCAGTTCTACTACAAATCGACTCGATGATTCGAAGATTCGCGCTATGTGGAACAAACCAGTCTACATCATTTGTCTTGTATCCGGCTTTGTCTAATAATGCCTTTACGCCTTTAGGAACGGTATTTACTGCCCATTTATACACTTCACGTCCATTTTGATTGACGAAACCATTTACCGCTAGCTCATTTCCAAACATTTGATTTGAAAGATCGGTGCAGTAAAGATTATGAGCAAGTTCTCCATTTGTGCCCATATGTGATTCAATAAAACTTGGATTTTCTTCATCATACTCTACAAGAACAGCTCCGCCACCGTCTCCAAACAATATGCATGTCGAACGGTCGCTATAGTCCAATATTTTTGAAAATGTTTCCGCTCCAATCACTAAAATCTTTTTGTTTAGACCCGCTGTGATTAAGCCGTTCGCAATATGGAGTCCGTAAGCAAATCCAGAGCACGCTGCATTTAAATCAATCGCTCCTGTATTTTTAATGCCAAGTTTCGCTTGTACTAGTGTAGAAACACTCGGGGTTTTAAAGTCAGGCGTCATGGTGCAGGCAATAATCATATCTACGTCATTTAGTGACTTCTCGTAGCGCTCCATTAAATTTTCAACAGCCTTCACACTAATATCACTCGTAAATTCAGAAGCAAGAGCTATACGACGCTCTTTTATACCAGTCCGTTGGACGATCCATTCATCATTAGTTTCCACTAATTTTTCCAAATCATGATTTGTCAGCTTCTTTTCAGGTACATATGAACCGATAGCTGTAATTCGAGCTTTTGAAGTGTTCAGTTAAAGCGCCTCCTCTTAATGTACTCCTCCTATTCTACCACCAACTATTAGTAATAGGTACTAACAATAATTCGATTGATTTTATGATTTTTTACTCAATTTTTCCGAAAAAAACCTTTTAAAATACTGATAATTCAGTTAATTTATATTATAATAGACAAAAAATGAAAAGGAGTGGGTGGCTTGAATAAGTTATTAAAAGTCTTTATTGCATTTTTTTTGGTTTTGTCTCTTGGAACTCCATCAGTCTTTGCTGAAAACAGTCAAGGCAAGGATTCTCTCGTTGCATTAGGCGACTCTGTACCTTTTGGTTACAATTTGAGCGAATACAACAACCATCCTGCTAAAAATGCATATCCATATCTTATTAGCGACGAAGCTGATTTGCGAGTACGTAATTTAGGCGTTCCTGGTTGGCAAACTTCTGATTTATTAGCTGCTATAAAGACAAATAAAAAATATCAGCAAGCCATTCTTCACGCGGATTATGTAACCATTACAATTGGAGGCAATGATTTTCTAGAAATTTTAAGGACAGCAAATGCAGAAAGCGGAGGAAATCCTCAGCTCTTTCAACAACTAATTCAACAAAAGTTATTCACTAGTCAAGCATTTGGTAATCTAACTGCTAGTATAGAAGAAATACGCAAACTGACAGATTCCCCTATTGTTCTATATAATGCGTATAATCCATTTCAATTGAACAATCCATTGCACCATATCTCAAACCTCTTCTTGCCACAGGTTAATGCTGCTTTTACAGGAATAGCATATAGCTATAGCGACGTCCGAGTGGCCGATGCCTATAGAGCATTTAGTAATAACCAAGCGAACTATGTTATTCCGCAAGACATTCATCCAACGATTGCTGGGCAAGAAGAATTAGCTAAAATCGGATTGCGGGCGCTTCAATTCGATTATATTACCCGTTAAAGTTCATAAAAAAGCTGTAGCCTCTAATTTAGAGGCTACAGCTTTTTTGATATAAAATTAATCTCATTTGAGTGTCTGTCAGCTTCGTCATATATTTTTTTTGCATTAAAGGATATAATTGATTTTGCTTGAAATAATTTATGAGGTGATCGATTTGAGAAGTGGAAATCCGAGTTTAAAGACCGAAGCGTTCGAAAAATTTAAGAGTTCCGATATGGGCCGAAAGATGACCATCCAAGGCACCGTCAATAAAACATTTATTTTGCTTTTGCTATTACTCGTAACATTCGTTTATTCTTGGAATCAGTTTGTCAGTAATCCAAACGGCGTATTGCCACTGATACTAGTTGGAGCAATCGGCGGTCTTATTGTCGGATTAATCACGGTGTTCGTACCAAAAATCTCTCCTTTTACGGCACCTATTTATGCACTATTAGAAGGGTTATTCCTCGGTGCAATATCTGCTCAATACGAAGTGCAGTACGGAGGCATTGTTTTCCAAGCCGTATTGATCACTATCGGTGTGTTATTGAGTTTGCTAGTTGTTTATAAGTCTGGACTGATCAAAGTAACACAAAATTTCAGACTTGGCGTCGCTGCTGCTACAGGTGCTATTTTCTTAGTTTATATCATTTCATTTATCGGCGGGTTTTTTGGTTTTGAAATACCTCACTTACACGAAGCGACACCTCTAGGCATTGGAATCAGCGTCATTATTGTTATCGTTGCCGCTCTCAATTTGGTGTTAGATTTTGATTTCATCGAGAATGCTGCTGAAAAACAAGTACCAAAATACTTTGAATGGTACGGAGCTTTTGGGTTACTCGTTACATTAGTCTGGTTGTATCTAGAAATTCTTCGTTTGCTATCAAAAATTCGCAGCAGGTAACTCTAAAACGTCCTTCGAGACGTTTTTTGTTTAAAGAATTGAAATTCTCAATCCCAAAATCAGCATAACAAAAAGCGCTTCCCTATACGATACGATCAATAGGAAGCGCTTTTATTATTTTTTATAATTGCTGATTGCGATGGACTTAAGCTCTTTTAGTTTTTTCGCCATCAATATACATCAAAGCTTTTTCTGCTTTATATTGTTTATATCCTTCAATATATTCCTTGTACATCCCCAAATATGTTTTAGCAAGCTGATTCTTTCTTCTACCATTATTCATCACTTTAGTCATCTAATTCATCCTCCTTAGTATGGGTAAAGATTCAATTCTAAT
This sequence comes from Planococcus halocryophilus, assembly GCF_001687585.2. GTDB lineage: Bacteria > Bacillota > Bacilli > Bacillales_A > Planococcaceae > Planococcus > Planococcus halocryophilus. Next base: position 1,791,628 of record NZ_CP016537.2, read on the forward strand.
ACCAGTAAAAAGATAATACGATGTTGATTCACATGTCACATTTAAATGATGAATTTTACACTTGTAGATTTTTTGTGATAAGGAATCACTTGATAAAGTTCTTCAGGACATCTCTTGGATAATTGATACATGCTATAAAATACCCCTTTCGTTATTTCATATCGATGCATACAATTTGGCAAATCTCTTAATTTTTTTGAAGCTTGATCAAACTGCAGTTCATTTATATCGACCCAAAAGGTTTGAATCTGTGTTTTTTCTTCTCCATCTTTTTCTATTAAAAATTCTCTAGTTAAACGCGCAAAACAAGTGATATAAGTACTTCCTTCTTCAACATGAACATCTTTAGATTTCAGAAAAAAGTAACTGACCCCTTTATGAGGCACATGCAAGACTTGTTCCATTATCTCTACTCTCCTTTGGACAATATGCTAATCTCTTACTCAAGCGTACGGAGCGAATCTGATAGACGTTCAGCAAAGTGTTCTGGCGACTCGTGGGATGTAATTCGTAAACAATACATTCCACGTTCGGTTGACAATTGTTGAGAATAACGGGTAGGGAAAAAAATTGGATGTCTGATCAGTTCACCGATAAACACCAGCAACTCCTCAGGAAGAAGAAAAACTTCAGCTTGATTAATGGCTTTATGGTTTTCAATAGTCATTTCATAAGTAACTGATAAGTCTAATGACCAACTCACATACAAGCCAGAACTCGTTAGCACTTTGACATCTCTCCTTTTCTCCAGGTGCCATAACCCATTATAAAATTCCATTTCTCCGCCTAAAAATCCGTTGACTTTCTCTGATGTCTTTACCAGTAAATCAGTTTCTACCATTTTAAACACTCCTTTACACGCGTTGAGAAAAGCGCCGGCATACAAATCCTTTTGCGACTAGCTAGTCGCAATATCAAAGAGAAGACTTTCATATTACATACATTTCCGATGAAAATTCAGTCAAAAAAATTAATGGTAATCGGAATTGCTTACTCTAATTGAATTAAATTAGATCTTTATTACCCCATTATAAAAATTAAATTAATAATTTATTTATTTCCCGATACATTCAGACTATAATACAACACAAAATATGTAAAGTGTTATAGAATATTCTTTTAATTCAGATAATTTATATGTTTTTCTTATATAATATTTATGCGTAATATCGTATATCTAACTCATTTTATACGCTGCTCAACCAGATTACAATACAATTTCAAAAAAATTACTAGTTGCAGAAACTTAATATACTTGATCTGATCCTAACGATTTAGGAACTCTAATGACCGCTTGAATTTGTTAGGGTTATTAGCTTTTATCTCGTGTCTCTTAAGATTTTTTTAACAAAATTAAAAAGAAGATGCATCGTAATTTGCACCTTCTCGCTATATAATATCGTATAAAAATTAGTCAACGCTTAATAATTGATTAGACATAGTATGATTTCCAATTCTCTAATGTTTTACTAAAATAAGGTATTCATTATATTTTCTTCAATTTTTTTATTGACTATTTTTCCATTTCGCAAGAGTTTTTATGGTATCCCTTCCATAAAAATAAATACCTCACTCTTTTAACCTAAGGCGCAACCATAAGAAAATCTACTTTCCTATTTTAAATTATCGAGTTTTTGGCTAAAGCGACTAGACCACTCTTCCTCTTGATCGCTTTCCCGATATCCTTTTTTCAACTTCGAATCAATTAGTTTGTAAGCTTCTTTTAAACAAAGCTCTTCTGAAGGGAATTCTTTTGTATTTACAGAACCTCCGCTTCCGATTTTTCCGTATAAAACAATAAACACATTACCTTGAGCTTTTATTTTCCAAAACTTATTGGAGTAGGCAGTTATACACACCAATGATTTTTCCACTTGATTTCTCCGCATTTTATTAGGTCTATTAAGCATAGTTTTAAGATACCTCCATATGAAGAAATTATCTATATATCCTCCATCGTGCAGTCTCATTCACATAATCAAAAAAGCTATCTAGTTTCTAAAAAGCCAGATAGCTTTAAAATTTCTTCCTTTATTTAAATACGTCGATGTGCTCGAAAATACGGAACAACAAACTCTCCCAATTCCTGCAGAACTTCCGCTATTGGACGATGGCCGGTTTTCACTGCTAAAATAACGTGATTAACTCCCATTTTTTCTAACGCATAAAGATAATCAATTAAAAACTTATGTCCCGATGAAAATCCGAGTTTAATTGGTACTGGGCTTGGTGGTGCATTTGGTTTTTCTGACAAATTTATCACTAAAGGTTGCGTAAACGGTTTAAATTCACTCGTTGCGTTTCTCCATTGCTCACTTAGCTGCTTTTGCCGACTAGCTTCTTGACCATAAAACATCCAGCCATCTGTATGTTTTGCTAACCACTCTATTGTTTGACCAGAATAACCTGTACCTAAAATCGGAATATCTTGTAATAATGGTTTTGGAATAACATCTCCCTCACCTAAACCTACTCTCGCAGATTGTATATTGGGAAAGGATTCCTTCCATGATTTTCTCATTACTTGAATTGACTCTTTGAATAACTCATTGCGATTTTCTCTATCTACTTTGAACACGGGAAATTCAATTAGCCGATCCCCTGTCGCAGCACCAAATAAAAACCGCTGTGTGGACAATGCATCTAAAGAAGCAGCCGATTTAGCCAAATGAAGTGGGTGACGCAATGTAGTAATTACACTCGCGATTCCTAAAGCAATTTCTTTTGTGTGTGCGCTTGTAAAAGCAAGAAGCTGAAAGGGATCGTGTACAACTCCTGTATCTCCAAAGTTCGGATCAAAAAGTGGTGAATCTCTGACGAATAATGCAGCAAATCCAGCATCTTCTGCTTGTTTAGCCAGCTTCATTTGTGAGGTCATGTCCAATATGTGAGAATGGTCCTCCTCCGTTTCAAAAGGAAACGAAATTCCGAGTGTTAATTTATTTTTTTGAAACGTTCGTGCAAATCCATTATGAGATTGAAAATTATTCACCTTTATTCCACCTGACTTCTTTTGTTCTTCTTTACTAACACGGATAATAACTATCCACATTAGAATAGCAGGATTATTCGTTAAAGTATATGTATCTGTCTGAGGACAAGTTAATACTTTACTGAAACTATTTTAGTAATTGAACGTACATAGTACTAAACAACTCAAGGAGGTAATACGATGTCGAAATACTCTATTCACCAATTTGTCCAACAAACAAAACAAGACGAAAGCGCACGTGAATTTTTTGAACTTGAGACAGATCGTTTATTAGAAGTAAATCTGGATGGGCTCGTTTGGGCAAAAGCAGGGTCTATGATTTCTTATGAAGGTAATATTAAATTTGAACGAGAAGGCATGCTAGAGCATGGACTTGGAAAATTTGTTAAAAAAGCTTTCAGTGGTGAAGGTGCTCAATTGATGAAAGCAACTGGCGAAGGTAAACTTTATGTTGCTGACAGCGGCAAAAAAATTACCATACTGGATTTAGAGGGCGAAAGTATTTACATTAATGGCAATGACCTGCTCGCTTTCCAAGATGGTCTTGGGTGGGACATTAAACTCATGCGTCGCGTTGCCGGAATGATGGCTGGCGGTTTGTTTAATATTCGTTTAGAAGGAAACGGACTTGTCGCTTTTACATCTCACTATTAGCCGCTAACTTTACTTGTGACGCCTGACAAACCCATTTTCACAGACCCAAATGCAACAGTTGCATGGTCAGGCAGTTTAGAACCTGATTTCGTAACGGATATCCAACTTAAAAGCTTGTTTGGTCGAGGTAGCGGAGAATCCGTACAGATGAAGTTTTCAGGAAATGGCTTTGTCGTGGTACAGCCTTTTGAAGAGGTTTATCAAGCATTGCAGAAATGATTTTCGGTATGTACTGTGATTCACTTAAATAAATTCCATATAAAAAAGGTTCTGGTTTAAATAACAGAACCTTTTTTAAATGCGTTAGTTAGGTTTTTTTACTGTATATATCAAATATACCAATAGAAGATTTTTAAAAAAAGAACCTTCTACTAAACAAAACTTATTCAAAATCGTAGGTTAAGCTCCATTGTTTGCGTGCCTCATCCATTTCTTCTAAGCTAGAACACGGCATTGACTATATAACTTTTATAGCTAGTGATCAAACTCCATTTATTTTTTCGGACGTGACTTAAAGTCTTTTTCAATCTCCTTTTTCCAGCTGCGATTAATTTTTTTACCTGTTCGAAAAGAACTGACAGCTTCACTCACCACATCGTAGTTAAGTTGTGTGCCTTCAGCGTCCGCGTGATAATTCACCGCAAAATCCTCTTCTACTCCGAACTGTCTTGCAGTGGCGACGGCATCGATATTCGCTCCAAGAAAGATGAACTCCCAATTCGCTGTATTTTTCTTCATCGCAATCATTTCATGAATTTTTTTATAAGAGTATTCACAGCTGGAATTTTCCATACCATCTGTCGTAATAACTACCATTACCCTGTCTGCCCGCTGTTCTTGCATGGTGCTTTTTTGCACATTGCTTATTTTCTGTATTGTCGAACCTAACGCATCTAGCAGCGCTGTCATTCCACCCACTTGGTAATCCTCTTCAGTCATTAGAGCAACTCCTGTTACCGGAATTCGATCATGTAGCAACTCATATCCTTGATTAAACAATACCGTCGTGACACGAACTTCTCCAGGGAGCTTCCGTTGTTTTTCAAGCAATGCATTAAATCCTCCAATTGTGTCCTTCTCTAGACCTGCCATCGATCCACTTTTATCGAGAATAAACACCAATTCTGTCGTTTCATTTTTCATCATAAATTCCTCCTCAAGTTTTCTTTACAACTTAAGGTTACAATTTCTAGCTAACGAATAGGTCGCTACGAAAGCGACATTTACCCACCGAGAAGCACTTGGTCAAAAGCAAACAAAGCCTCATTAATTTCATGGATATTGTAATTTTCCCGCTCAATAAAATATAAAATAATTAAATCGAATTTATGACTGCGTGATAGCCTATACCCCGCTTTCTCAAGCAAGTCCTCTGTTTCAATAAGATCCAGTTCAAGCGCTACAGCAAATGCGATAATGGTCTTTTTCATCGGTGTGTAATTAGCCGAATTGCGAATTTTGGAAAACAGCTTACGATCGATATTTGCTTTTTTATATGTTTCGATGTCCGTCATGTCTTTTTCATCTATAAAGCGAAGCAACCGCTCTGAAAAAGATTCATCCATATTCCCTAACATATCATCTAAACTAAGATCTATTTGAGACTCTAAGCTAAGTTCAATATCTGGACTATGGAAGACAAGTTCTGAATCGCCTTTTTTGCGATATCGTATATCATGTTCTTCCAGTGTTCTAACTTCATTTTCATCAATAAAAGTCGCAATCGATCTATAACGTTTTTCACTGATTCCAAAAGACTTTTTGTCGAATACAACAAGATAGACATGCATCTCATGAGTCATTAAAAATTTTTCAATTGTGGAAACCGCAATTTGTAAAGCAGGCTCTTTTGGATAGCCGAAAATCCCTGTAGAAATGAGCGGAAATGAAATTGATTTACAACCAAGTTGGTGTGCAAGTTCAAGGGAATTTTCGTAACAATTTCTTAGCAATTGCTCTTCATGATTCTCCCCGCCTTGCCAGACAGGACCAACAGTATGGACGATGTAGTTGGCATCTAATGAAAAGGCTTCTGTCTGCACCGCACTTCCTACAGCACAATGACCAATTTGATCACAAGCTTCTTGTAAGGCATGAGACCCTGCAGCAGAAAATATCGCCCCACATACTCCACCACCCATTTTCAAACTAGCATTCGCTGCATTGACAATTGCATCGGTTTTCATCTTTGTAATATCATTTCGTACAATTTCGAATGGCATGCCTTTTCCTCCTATTGGCTCGTATAACTTGAATCTTCCATCTTATTTTTCATCACTACTTTATAGTTTACTAATTGTTTATGACACCGACTTTACTTTTAGACTCCTATGACAGAGAAAAAAACCTAACAAACTACTCGATATTTGCGTTACAGTTAAACTAAGTATTTTAATCCTGTCTGTTAGACTTCTTAATCAATTATACAGTTACTACGGAGGAGCAACCTAATGAAAAAAGGTGTCATAATATATGAAAGCATCATGTTCGTCCTCATCCTCATTTCTATCTTTTTTGCTTTTTCAGAAGATCAAAGTTTTATCCTACTTGATCGAATCATTTGGGGTATTTTTGTTATTGATTATACCGTTCGATTATTCAAAGCGAAAAACAAATGGACATATATTAAAAAGCATCCATTTGAATTAATTGCCATTATCCCATTCGATGCCCTCTTTAGAGCTGCGCGTATTGCCAGATTGATGCGATTAGTTCGCTTAATCGGCATTGGTTCGCGGTACATGAAGCCCGTATACAAATTACTAAAAACGAATGGGTTAGAAAAAGTATTAATCGTTGCGCTCATTCTTTTATTTCTAATTCCGATCCCAATCGTCATTCTAGAACCATCAATCGAAACTTTTGCCGATGCTTTGTGGTGGGCTGTCGTTACAACAACTACTGTTGGGTATGGAGACTTGTCTCCAGAGACCCCAATTGGTCGTATACTCGCAGTTGTTCTCATGATGGTCGGCATTGGTATTATCGGTACATTGACGTCTTCTATCACCAGTTTTTTTAATAAAGAAATCGTGAAAGGTCACGAAAAGCAACTTCTTGATATCCTTAAAACCATTGATGAAGTTGATACGTTAACAAAAGATGATATAGAAATGATTAACCTTTACATTAAACGAAAAGAAGCTATCAAAGATAATAGTAACGATTTAAAAGAAAAAGGTTCAATCCAAGAATAACGAACTTGGGTTGAACCTTTTTCACAATAAACCTATTTATGGTAACCAGCCTTTCTCAAAGCCGTTTAACTCTGCATAATCATAAAGCTTAACAAATTGGTGAAAGCTGTAGTTTTCCATATACATACATCATAAATATTCTTATACTATCAATAACCTTCCTCCAGCATCTCCACAAACTCAGCTTCACTAGTAGCTCCCATATATTCCATGGCACTTAAGCCATCCTCTCCAGTTAAAGAAGGATCCGCTCCGTTCTCCATTAACAGTAAAGCACTTTCGTAGTCACCATAATCAACCGCGGTTGCCAAAGCGGTAGAGTAATCATCAAATGTATTCGGATCTGCTCCAGAAGAAAGTAAAAATGCAACAACGTCCAGTTCACTAGCATAAATGGCGTACATCAAAGCGTCTGCTCCTTCAGAATCTTTTGCATTTACATCATCACCGTTTTCGATGGCTTCTTCAACACTAGCCATGTCTCCGATAGATGCCGCGAACATTAATGGTGTTTCGCCCTCCACAACATAACTTTCATCATATAGAACATCATCAAAAGTTGGTAAAAATTGAGAAAAAACTACTGCGCCACCTGCAAATAATGCGATTGTTAAAAAGTAAATTGCGCCAAGCACGCCAGCAATTAATGTAGCACCTAAAACGATTTTGCTATGATCTGGCTCATAAAACTTCGAATTATTATGGTCAAATTGAGCAATCGATTGAATGCGTTTTGGTAATCGCGGATGGGTAGATAACACTTCACTTAACCAAACTACAGCATTTGACTCTGTCGCAATCTGTTCACGATATGCGTCTTCGTTCACTTCCAAATAAGTCTTTTTGCCAATTCCTAAAAGCGTTAATGCCCGTTTTGCCGCTGGTGCGTTTTGGATAGTAAATGCAGCGTGTCGATCGCATGTGTATTCACAAGACCTGCTATATGCTTCACTAAGAAAAGGAATAAAACCAGCTGGTAAGATTAATAGATTTTTCCATATGTGACGGCGTTTCACATGAGCCAACTCGTGGGCGATAATAAAATCTAATTCTTCCTGCCCTTGTTCTCGAGCTAGTTCAAATACCTCTGAATACAAAACAACCATATCTCGTCCAAAAAAACGTGTAGCAAAAGCATTTAATGCGCCTTCGGATTGAACGACAAATACATCAGGCACTTTCTTCAATTCCATTTGCTTTGCTAAAATTTGAACACGCTCATAAACATCTGGAAACTGTCGCTCGTGTATGCGAATTCCGTTACCACGAATCGAGCCAAGCATCATTACATTCGCGAACAACATAACTGCGAAGACTGTAAGAGCGATGGCAACACCAATCACTGATACAATTATTGCTGCATAAATAAAAACGCTAAAAAATAAACTTATACCAAAATATACATTTTCTCTGTTTGATTGAATACTAGACTTAATCATCATTTTCTCCCTCTCGATTTGGAATATCTTACATATAGTAGCATATAATGTTCATTCCCAGAATAGAGAATTAAGCATAATATTATTAATTAACGATTAAGATAAAGATACATCTTTTGCTTCAAAATCTTTTCATATACATTTGCAGAAAAACACTAAATATAGTAAAATTTATTACGGAATAACTTATATGCATCTGTATAACCCTAAGGATATGGCTTAGGGGTCTCTACCAGGAACCTCAAAATCCTGATTACAGAAAACGATCCGTTCGTTTTTTGTAATCAGGATTTTTTTGTGTTTTTAACAAACCTTAAATCGATTACAAATGCAAAGAAGAGAGGAAGCGTTAAAAGCAATGAATTTAAAAGTGTACATTTTAGCCTTATCCACAGTTGCTGTGGGACTTGTCGAACTAATTATCGGAGGAATTTTGCCGACAATCGCTGAAGAGTTCAATGTATCACTAAGCTCAGCCGGACAATTAATTACAGTTTTTGCGATGATTATTGCTATTGCAGGTCCTGTATTGCTTGTTGCAACCAGCAAATTCGAACGAAAAAAAGTGTATTTGATTGCTATGTTCATTTTTTTCCTCGGAAACATTATGACTTATTTTAGCCCTGATTTCACATGGATGATGATCGCGCGCATTTTAACTGCTGCAAGCACTGCACTTATTGTCGTGCTGTCACTTACCATTGTCGCTAAAATTGTTGAACCACCATACCGAGCAAAAGCAATTGGTTTTATCTTTATGGGAATCAGTTCTTCACTCGTTCTTGGTGTTCCAATTGGAATTGTTGTTTCAGACTTGTTCGGCTGGCGTGTTATTTTCCTTGGAATTGCTCTACTTTCCATCGGATCAATGGTATTGATTGCACTCTATATTCAGCCAATTGCAGGTGGTACAGCAGTCCCACTTAAGCAACAACTTAAAGCCGTTGCAAGTGCAAAAATCGGTACCGCTCATCTCGCAACAATGTTTATGCTAGCGGGACATTATACGGTATACGCTTATTTCACACCATTTCTAGAAACCATTCTGAATTTAAATTCATTTTGGGTTAGTGTCTGCTACTTATTATTCGGTATTGCTGCAGTTAGTGGTGGTGCTATCGGTGGCGCTTTATCCGATTCGATTGGTTCGAAAAAAAGTATCATCATCGTCATTTCAGCTTTTGCCGTTTCACTATTTTTACTACCATTCACTACATTTTCGTTAGTCGTGTTCTTACCAGTAATGGTCATATGGGCTGCACTGAGCTGGAGTTTAGCTCCACCTCAACAAAGCTACCTAATTGAAATAGACCCAGCAACATCAGATGTTCAGCAAAGTTTCAATAACTCAGCTCTTCAAGTTGGTATTGCCCTAGGTTCTGCAATTGGTGGTATAGCATTAGCGCAAACCGGTTCAATTTCAAGTATGCCTTGGGTTGGCGCTGTTATCGTTCTTATCGCACTTGGTTGTGCCATATTCTCATTAACACGACCTGCTATTGTTCGTAACGATATACAAACTACTAGTCAAAACTAATGGTTAAATTACACAAAGCCCAATAAAAAAGCAGGAGTGAAACCTTTTAGTTTCATTCCTGCTTTTTGCATTTACTTCACTTTTATAATATAAAAACTATGTTTACTGGTCTAACAATTCACCAAGCGCTGCCGCGTCCACGGGCTAGGCGAAGCACTAAGACAGATGCTTTTCCTAGCTTAGTGCTAGAGCCATACCAAAATCAGCCGAAGCGTTTCCAGACCCCACTCAAACTTCCAGACCCCACATATTTTTCTGAGCTCCCTCTTTACATCCCTCACCACTTCCTCTACACTAAACCCATCGGGAACAACCCGAACACAAAAACCGCATACCGTTTTCTGCACTAGGGGTGCCCACTATGGCTGAGATGCAAGCGCAAGCTTCGATCCCTCAAAACTCGATCAGGATAATACCTGCGTGAGGAAGTGCGGCGTATTTCTGAAATAATTCCTTTTTTGATTATTTGTAGATTATGGCTGCATCTTCACGGATGCGGTCTTTTTTGTGCACATTTTTAAGGAGGAATTTTACATGGAACCATTGCAATGCGGTACGAGCCCAATCGTTGGATTTCGTTTTTCGTTACATCCGATGACAGGAGACTTTATTAAGGTAATAAAAGGCGCTTTAAACGAAACGGACACTTCAAATGTTTGGATGCATACAGATGATGTCTCTACCGTTATTCGCGGCAAACAAATTCACGTCTTTAACGTTGCAAAAGCTTTAACCTTACATGCAGCGAAAACCGGTGAACATGTCGCGTTATCTGGCACTTTTTCGACTGGCTGTCCTGGTGATTCGTCAGGCGATGTCTTTTTAGAAAAAGACGATATGTTATTAAACACAGATGACACAAAACAATACGTTTCTTCGCAATTTGCATTATACCCAATGAACAATCCTGATTATATGTCCGTGATTTATCGTGAAGTCGATTGCGCTAAACAACAAGGCGTTTTTAACGACTCGATGCATTATGCGAGTGGTATCCACGGTGACATACACGATGTCTTTGCTTTTTACGAAGAAGCGTTTACGAATGCTCACTCTGAGGAACACCGTCATTTAGTCATGACTGTATCGATGAGCATTAACAGCCCATCTCATGGAGGTGCTTAACATGCTAAAATCGTGGAAATTAAAAGAAGTCGTCTTAATGTCGTTATTTGCGGTTGTTTTTGGCATTGTTTATTTGTTGTTTGTCCACGTTGCAAATATTTGGGCAGCTGTAATAGGACCCCTTGCTTATGAATGGATGTTTGGTATTTGGTTTATCGTCTCCATTATTTGTATGTACATTATCCGCAAACCCGGCGCAGCTTTTCTATCTGAAACAATGGCAGCTGCCATTGAAGTTTTAATCGGCAATGCTGTAGGACCTCGATTAATCTTAACAGGTGTTGTACAAGGACTTGGCGCAGAAGCAGCATTTGCATTGACTGGCTACAAACATTTTAATATTTTGGTATTAATGCTTGCCGGAATCGGTTCGGCAGTTTTCAGTTTTGTATATGGCTATTTTGTCTCAGGCTATGCTGCGCTTGACCCGTCATTTGTTGCGTTAATGTTTACTATTCGCGTGCTTAGCGGTGCTATCATCGCAGGAATTGGTGGTAAGTATATTGGAGATGCCTTACTTGCGACAGGTTCGCTGCGAGGTTATGCCATTGCACGTACGAAAAAAGGTGATGTGAATGCTTAAAGAGATCCTCTCTTTAAACAATTTGTCATTTCGATTTCCAGAAGATCAAACGGCAACGTTACAAGATATTTCTTTTGCCGTCTCAAAAGGCGAGAAACTTGTTATTTCTGGTCCAAGTGGCTGTGGTAAAAGCACTCTCTTGTATTTGTTAAACCGTTTGTATCCTGATAATTGCGATGGCTCTGTTGACGGGGAAGTTTTGTTATTCGGAAAACCAGCAACAGACTATGCACCTGGTGAAATCAATCACCGCATTGCGACCGTTTTTCAAGATCCCGATTCTCAATTTTGTATGCCTACTGTTGAAGACGAACTAGCTTTCACATTAGAAAATTTACAGATCCCTTTTGACAAAATGGAAGCTCGAATCACAGCCGTATTAGAACTAACTGGTCTAACCCATTTGAGACATACGATTATTCAATCTTTATCTGGAGGAACCAAACAACGTGTTGCAACAGCATGTGCATTTATTATGGAACCAGAAGTGTTATTGCTCGATGAACCGTTGTCACATCTAGATCCCTATACGGCAAAGCAATTTGTTGAATGGCTCACAGAACTGCAACTTAAAACGCAATTGACGATTGTTGCAGTTGAACATCGTTTAGACAGTTGGGGAACATTCTTCGAACGCGAAATCCAGTTAGATGAGAATGGGTGTCTCGTAAAAGATCATTTATTTTCACCTAAACAACCGATTTTATTTCCGGAACGGGCATCTGTACTTCTACCACAGACAGCTTTACAAGTTGAGAATTTGTCTGTCACGATTAAGAATAAACAATTGCTCGCTCCGCTGTCATTTGCAGTGCGTCGTGGTGAAATCGTTGTGGTGGCTGGACCAAATGGTAGCGGCAAATCGATATTGGTTAAATCCTTATGTGATATTTACAAACCGACGACCGGCACAATTCAATCAGATGGCACCGGCTATGTGCCTCAATCTCCGGAATACCTGTTTTTAACACAAACAGTCCAAAAAGAAGTTGCTTATTCTGGTAGTTCAAACCCTACTGAAATTGCTTCATTAATGACTCGTTTACGTCTTGAAACAATTCGTGAAGATCACCCTTTTGCGATTAGTCACGGACAAAAAAGACGCGTTGCGATTACAGCAATGCTTGCTGATAAAAGGCCTGTTCTATTAATGGATGAACCGACTTCAGGTCAAGACAGAGCTGCACTATTAGAACTTTTTGAGTTAATCGATCAGCGATCTAAAGAAGAAACTACTTTTTTAATCGTGACACACGATATGGAATTTGCAGCAAGTTTAGCTGATTCTGTATTGCTTGTAAAAGACGGTGAACTGACTGGGAAATTTGACGCTAAAGATGTGTGGCATAATGAAGAATTGCTGGCATCTCACCACTTATTAGCACCGAAAGGAGTTGCTCGTTTTGCGGAATCTTTTGCATAACATGAATCCTTCGGTGAAGTTTATCGCAGTCACAATATCAATGCTCACAATCGCCTTCTTTTTCAATCCGTGGACACCTCTACTGTTTTGGGTCAGTATTCTATTATTGCAATTAACCATGAGCCATATTAACTGGAAGTTGTGGTTGTTGTTCATGCTACCTTTTTCCATTGGTGCTTTCGGTTATTTATGGACGACTGTAGTTTTTGGCGCAGATACTGGAGGCACAATCATTTGGTCGTTTGCAGGAATCAATGTAACCGACGAACAATGGGCACATGCATTGTCGCTATCTTTTCGTGTCATGGCATTTTCTAGTCTTTCTCTCATGTTCGCTTTTACAACAGATCCTGTAAAATTCATTTTAAGTTTAATGCAGCAGTTAAAACTGTCTCCAAAACTGGCATATGGCGTTATGGTTGGTTATCAGTTTTTACCTGTGATGAAAGATGAGTTTACTCAAATTCAACAAGCGCAACGGTTACGCGGTGCCGAAGTAGAAAAACGCAGCTGGCAACGAATATTGTCTATGCGCCGTGTGCTAATCCCAATGCTCGCAGGCGCTGTTCGAAAAGCGGAACGCTCTGCCTTTGCGATGGAAGCCCGGGGATTTACAGGAGAGCCGAGAAATGCTTACTACCGCCCCATTCTTTTAAGTCGTACGGATGTTTTGATGTCTTGTGTTTTTCTAATAATTTTACTAACTAGTTGCCTTGGTGGCATTTGGTTGAGCTAAAGAATAGAAAAAGGAAATCCAATTTTTTTGTGGATTTCCTTTTTTATATCGCTCTACTTTCTTGCTTACTTGGGTTTGAAATTTGAAGTATATCCTTAAGTAGTTATTTACATAGTAAATAAAAAACACATCAATCTTTCAAATGATTAAAACGGTTTAATTTTAAGTGACAGCTTTCTTATTATGTCGAAAAAAAGACTGTTAAGAACGATTTCGCCTTAACAGCCATACTCTTATTTTCTGGTCCTTTAGTTTACTGCTCCGCCAGCTTTCGTATACCTGACATTGAACTCCTGCACAAATTGGTTTGTAATGGCTCCATCATGTATAAACAACAGGTTTTCATCATTGATGTTATTCCCATTATTGCTCCAGTTCGTGGAACCTACAATGACCGTCGGATCACTTTTTGTGTCTGCATCGATCATCATCGTTTTACTATGAAGTTTGCGCGACTCATTGCCTGTGTAAACAGGTGCGGGGTTAGCCCAGCGAGTGTTCGGGTTATCAACGCTTTCCTGTGAAGCAGTCCGCCCCGTCATATCCACACTTGCAGACCACCACTGATTCCAGAAGCTTTGATCAAATACACCTTTGATATCAAAGCCCGTCAATGTACCTTCCAAATCATTATATGATCCTTCCCATAAATTCTTTAACTCATCGACCAGTCCTTGATCGCTCCAGGCAAAAATGGTGAAGTAAGTATTCACATCAGCGGACGTTTTAACAAACTCTCTCATTTTCCCGACCGCATCATCACCGGCCGAAAAGTAAATTTCAACGATTTTCCCATTCACATCAACTTCATGTATCGTATTGTCAATCTTCCGGGTGTTGAAATTAGCAGCTTCACTGTCAGGCGATAGCGTAGAGCTGCCCCACATTTCATTAAATTCAACTTCGAATACATCAGCCAATGCCGGCCAGTTGATCTCGACCACATGTTGCTGGTTGCCATCCAACACGCCCTGTTCCATATTGGTTTCAGTGCCGTATAAGCCGGTTACTGTGAAGTTCCAGCTTCCTGTAAATACCCAGCGATTATCAATGACGGCAAATTTATTATGCATTTGTGTCCCGGGGCTATAGTAGGCATTGGTGCTTTTTTCTTCGGCTTCGACAAACAGATAACCAGTTTCGTCACTATTTCCAACTGCAACAGTTTCCAGCGGGAAATCTTCTGGTGTGGCAGGCAAGCCAAAATCGGTTCTAGCTGAACTGTCTTCCACAGCAAACATCGGAGAATCAGAGAATACATAAATGTCATCTGCAGTTCCAACTTTTCCATCCTGCCCCCTTACCATTTTCTCCACTTGCAATCGCATCGTCTTGAACCGTTCAACATAATTCGGGTCAGTTGCATCTTTTGCATCCGCGATCACGCGTACATCAATGCCTTCTGCCGCTTTCGCAATCAACGCATCCACAATGCCAGGCAAATTAATTTCATATGTTGCAAAGTCGATGCTGGTCGTCGCTTGATTCAAGCGTTCGATCAAGCGGGTTTCCAGATTCACGTTATAGTTTGCTTCATTCCCCGAACTTGCATAGGAAACATCCGCACATTTGTTAAAGTAAACGTTAATTGCGCCTTCCGCTTCAGAAACGTTATTCAAATGTTCCGTTCTGTCGGTGCAGCCTTTCACTTTTGAATTGACTGCCCGTGGAGTGCCGTTTCCTCCATCATAGGTTTTTGTAGAATCAATCCAGTTGGTGGCTTCGGTTCCGGCCACAAGCGGATCGGCTCTTTCCATTGTTGCCTTTGCCGTATTATCCCCTGCATACCAGGCATCTGCACTGTCTATTAAAGCACCGGCAGAATCTCTCAGTTCAAGGATCTCCCCCCCATTTTCAAGCGATCCTGTATAAACCAGGTCAGCAGCAACGCCAGGAACAGAACTGTCATTGGTTCTTTCCAATAAATAATAACCACCAGCCGCAATGGTGCCGGAGAGGCTGATTTTGGGACTGCTATCGGTGGCGTGCAAAGTCCATCCGCTCATATCTACAGCCGAGTTTGTCGTGTTATGTAATTCAATCCATTCGCTATTGTAGCTGTAACTCGTACCCATCCAGGCAACTTCATTGATGGCTACCGTGCCTGTCGTCGCTGCATGTGCTTTTTGATCCAATACGATACCAGGTGCCATAAAAGAAATAATAAGTGCAAAGATCAATGCAAGATGTAACGGTTTCCTCATTTTCCTAACCCCTTTTCCTTTTTGTGTTTCCAAGGCTCATCAAGCCCCTTATTATTGTATAACTTTTTAGTTAATATAGTATTAATATTTAACAAATATTTCATTTAAAATAAATTATTTTACTTTTTTTATCAATTTAAGCAACTGCTAAAATAATATGCTTGGCAGATTTCAATCGATCATTCGCCAAGCGAGATGCATTGTGAATTAAGGTAACGAATTGAAAATGAAATTTCACTTTCTTGCCTGTCCGTTACCTAACGTTCATTTTGTGCCATTTTGAAATAGTTATTAAATTCATATGAAGTTAAATAAGACCGGCAGAGAATTCCCTACCGGTCTTTCCCACAATGAAATTATGAATTTTTTACAGGATGGGTATAAATATGTTCCGGATAATCTGTAATGATTCCATCTACATTTAAATCAAATAGTCGTAAAGCTTGTTCCGATGATCTTGAAGTGTATGGATAAATGTCCATTCCCGCCTCATGAACATTACTAACCAGCTCATCCGTTACAATCTTCATTGTTGGATTGAAATAATCAGCGTAAGTCGCAAACTGGGCTAATTGTTCTTCGGTTACGTCTGCCCAACTTCCTCCTATCAGAACCCCATGAGAGAGATTGGGTAAAAGCTCTTTCGATTTTTTCATAGATTCGTGGTTAAAGGATTGGATGATGATTTTATTATTATTCGGTGTATTCATATTTCTATCAATCAAAGCATCCGCAACCTTCTCTTCCACTCCTGTATAAAGTTCTGGTGCCTTCAATTCGACTAAAATACCAACTTTCCCATGGAACTCAGCCAATACTTCCTCAAAAGTAGGGACACTTTCACCGGTAAAGGCTTCACTAAACCAGCTACCGGCATCTAACTGCCTAATTTCCTCTAACGTTAAATCGCCAACTTTGCCAGTTCCGTTTGTTGTACGATCTACAGTGGTATCATGAATAACGACGAGCTCTCCATCTTTTGTCATTTGCACATCAATTTCAATATAGTCCGCCTTCATTTCAAACCCTTTTTGAAAGGCTCCCATTGTATTCTCAGGTGCGTGCCCAGAAGCTCCGCGGTGTGCGATGTTCACCATTTCTTGCTGTTCCTGTTTCGGTATCATCATTCCTGCTTCTCCGTGTTCAGCTGCAAGTCCAGATCCGGTAAAGGATGTCATTGCAAGGCTTGCTGTTAAAATAGTCATCATCCGTTTCACTTAACCACTCCTTTTCTATTTGTTAACTTAAGTGTAAGCAATGAATATATGCCAGGTATTAATAGAGCATTAATAAAATGTTAATTAAAGTAAATTTTTTCGATTCTCTAAAATTCCTATTTACCTGCTGCTAGGTTCTCACAGCAACTTCCTGAAAATCCATCAACCAGGTACGGTCAAGGAATTGCTGTTCGCCTTCTTTAAAGAACTCAAAGAAGATGCAGTTGATATTTAGATTGTGTTCAGCAGATAAATAACGGACGACTCTTTCGGAAGACAAATCCAACTCAGATGCCATAATCACAATGCTGTGCTCTTTGTTCAGCTCTTCTGGCAAGGACAATAAAAACCATTCAGCAAATACTTCAGCCAAACTCTTGTCCAAATAGTTTAAAACAATCGATTCGATTTCTTACATGCAGCTGGCAACGAATAATGTCTATGCGCCGTTTGTTGATCCCAATGCTCGCAGGCGCAGTTCAAAAATCAGAACTCTTCCTTTGCGATGGCAGCAAGAGAATTTACCAGTGATTCTAGAAATGCTTATTAACGCCCCATTCTTTTAAGTCGCGCGGATGTTTTAATGTCTTTTGTTTTTCTAACAACTTTACTAACTAGTTGCCTTGGTGGCATTTGGTTGAGTTAAACAATAAACAAGTAAATCCAAAGTTTATAGATTTACTTTTTTCGCGTCGTTCGTTTTTGTTGCTTACTTGGTTTTGAACTTTATTACTTATCCTTATGTAGTTATTTACATGGTAAATAACTACATACATTATCTTTTTTTTACAAATGACATTACTTCTTGGTTCACTCGTTATTAGTTTACATAATATAATTATTCAGTTTTTATAGTATTGTATATTGCAAAAAAAAGAGAGCTGAGATATCAGCTCTCTAAAGTTCCATATGTGATGGCGTCTTCATCTCTTGCATTTACTCCATTTTTCACATGGACAATTGTGCGTAAAATTAGTTTTGCGTTTGGATTTTCCAATACCCAACGTTCATCCGGTACAATTTCAAACTGCTGCATCACGGTATCTTTAGATTTTACTGATCCTGCAAACTCCATCGATTGTTTTGCCACAATTGTTTCGTAAAAATCAAAATCACTGTCTTCACGCGTGTCTTCCACAAGACGAATTACATTCAATTCGATAAAATCGATTGTTTGTTCCCCGTCCCCACCGTCAAGATAAATCGTCCCATTTAATGTCTCGCCTTCTTCAAGATGTGGCCTTTCTACAACCGTATTTACTTTTAATGAACCAATGCCAATAGATGATAAAAAATCTTTGAACTTCATAAACTTGAAACCCCCAAATATTGTTAGTTGTTAATAGACAACTTTTCTTTTTAAACAACCTCATAGCTCTGTATAATCGTATTGATTTGATAAATTGGTTTCATGCCGATTATACCGACGTTTAAACAATTTATATAAATGTGATACGAGCACTCGTAGTAAAGCGTACATGGGAATACCTAGAATTACCCCAACAACACCAAATAAAGAACCTGCAGTTAATAGGACAAAAATGATGGTCACCGGATGGATAAACATCGTCTTGCCCATAACTTGTGGTGATATTAAGTTTCCTTCTACTAATTGCACGACTGTCCACACAATTGCCAGTTTAACGAGCATAAATGGTGACGTCACCAACGCGATGATGGCAGCAGGCGCAATAGCAATCGCAGGACCTATATAAGGAACTACGCTAGTGACCATCGCAAGAACACCTAGTAATAAAGCATACTCCATACCGATAATCAAGAAACCGATATAGACCATCACCCCAATACAAAAAGCAACAATCAATTGACCTTGAATATATGCACCTAATTGTTTATTTGCCTCAGAGAACACTTCTCTTGTATCGTCTCGAAATCTCGGTGGCAATAGCTTCAAAAAATACTCAGGTAATTTTTCCCCATCTTTTAATAAATAAAACAAAATAAATGGCACAATGACGATCGATAAAATTACACCCGTAATCGTTGAGATCAATCCTGTAATACCAGATATAATGCCAGTCACTGTATTTTGAAGCGTGTCTGCAATATTGCCTGGTAACGTTGCAAGTAACGTATCCAACGTAAAATTAGATTCACTATAATAATCACCCACAAATGAGGTTCTCAAAAACGTATCAACAGACGTTACTAATTGCATAAAATATTCCGGAAAATCCGCAATTAAATTTTGAAATTGAGAACGTAAAAACGGAAATACCAATACGCTTAGTAATGTAATCAAACCAATTACACCAAGGAAGATAATTATAATTCCCCAAATACGAGAAATTTTAAACTTCTCTAACATGTGCAATACGGGTCTGAGTAAGTAAAAAAACACTAATGCCAAAACAATTGGCAATACCACTGTTTTCATAAAAACAGTAACTGGATGAAAGATAAATGAAACTTCCTTGAAAACAAAAATGACGAATCCAAGCAATAATAAGGAGAACAATGTAAATAAAGTATTTCTACCACCTAAAAATCGAATATAATTGGTGGAAAAAAATGATTGCTTGTCCTCTGGCTCCATAAGCTTCCTCTTTTCTGATTAAACTTTATACCTCATTTTATCATAATCGTAGCTCATTTAGTTTAAGGGTTGCGACAAAAATTCACTTAATGCTTGTTTGTTCATATCAAGATCAATATCAAGAACTGAACCAGCATGAGCGTAGTTGCCATAACTATAGCCGTTTTCAACTGGCAAAGTTAATCGTTCAACTTCCCCCCCGCCACTAATGGCTAATTGAGTCGCTAACTTTATTTGATCTGTTAAGGGCATATCCGTTTGAACATAGCCTTGTAGCGTACCTGCTAATTTAGGCAGTTTTGGAATAGTAGAAACGGTTGCCATTTCGCCTTTCATAGCCGCAATTACTTGCTGCTGTCTTCTGACACGACCAAAATCCCCTTCTTCATCTGCTCGGAAACGGGCATATCCTAACAATTCTTTCCCATTTAGCTTTTGAACTCCTGGAGTTAAAGTTACACCGATATTTTTTGACATTTCTTTTTCAACATCAATTTCAACACCACTCGGCACTGCTACATCGACAAGACTTTCAAAGCTCTGAAAGTCGATTAATGCGTAATGATGAATTTCAACTCCAAACATCTGACGAAGTGTTTCTGCAAGTAAATCTACTCCACCTAAATAATAGGCTGTATTTAGTTTATACGATTGATAACCTGGAATGTCTGCATATATATCTCTCATAAATGAAGTCAATTTTATTTCACCATTTACTTTATCATGTGTCACTAACATCATTGTGTCCGTACGCGACTTTTCTTCACCTCGCGAGTCAATGCCTAGCACCAATATGTTTTCGTAATCTTTGTTTGCCTCATCTTTATCAAATAGAACTGGCTCTTGCGCTGAAGTATCTGCTATGTCTTTACCTTCTTTAAATTGTAGTAATGCATAAGTGCCGATAGCGATTAAAGCGACTAGGAGCAGGAAGACGATGCCGCGCAGCCGAAACCTTCTTTTTCTGCGTCTTTTTCTTTTTATAGGTTGTAATTCTTCTTCCATAATAAGTACACTCCTTTCTGAACTTTCACGTCAATATGACGCGTTGTTAGGCATTAAGTTTCGGTATTTCGTTTTAAATTAAAACAAACAAGCTTTATTGATACCCCTTTCCAAAATTGGTTCACACTTAAATATGAAAATCGTTATTATTTATCAAATCTGTTATTATTAAAATGACTTTAGTTTTACAAAAGACATTTTTATTGTCGAAAAATCGCGCAAGTGGTAATATTTCCTTAGCAACCCGAGAGGAGTCACAATTATGACTGAAAAAGCGACATTTGCAGGCGGCTGTTTTTGGTGCATGGTTAAACCATTTGACCAGTTTGATGGCATTGAACAGATCGTTTCCGGCTACAGCGGTGGCCATATCGAGAACCCTACATATGAACAAGTAAAGACTGGTACAACTGGTCATTTGGAAGTAGTGGAAATCACATTCCAGCCCGATGTCTTCTCTTATGAAAAATTACTAGATATTTTTTGGCAACAAATAGACCCTACTGATGACGAGGGACAATTTCAAGACCGAGGTCCTTCTTATCGTGCCACTATTTTTACTCATAACAAACGCCAACGTGCCATTGCAGAAAAATCAAAACAAGACCTTGATGCGAGTGGACGTTTCAACAAACCTGTCGTAACCGAAATTCGCGACGCGATGCCGTTTTATGCAGCAGAAGATTACCATCAAGATTTTCATAAGAAAAACCCAGAACATTATAAGAACGACCGTGCAGCCTCGGGTCGT
Source organism: Planococcus halocryophilus (assembly GCF_001687585.2). Classification (GTDB taxonomy): domain Bacteria; phylum Bacillota; class Bacilli; order Bacillales_A; family Planococcaceae; genus Planococcus; species Planococcus halocryophilus. Next base: position 1,813,048 of record NZ_CP016537.2, read on the forward strand.
GATGAATTTCTTTCCACTACATGGGAAAAAGTTGACGTTTAATACGTCAGCTTTTTTTACCCTATTAAGATTTTTGATTATTCTACCAATTTCTCGTTCTATTTTATAGTTTAGGGAGGTACTCGATTGAAACTCATTGAATCTATTGATCCCATTATTATGCAATTGGTGATTGTTCCGATTTTCGTTATCGGAATCGGTATATGGCTAGCACTACTCTCTAAAAAAGTATATATCGGTCCGATCACAACAATAATTTTGACATTGTCTTACAATTATTGGTATTTCACATCTTTTTTTCCTGATTCAGAACTTTCGTTTACAATGATTTCATCTTGGTGCATCATCTTCCCTTTAATATCTCTATATCTTTCTTGGTTCATCCTCATGCAACTTCAAAGCATTAAAGATTTTTTTCAAATAGAACCACGAGAATTCGATTAGTTTCTTCTATGAAGTAATAAGGCAAAAATGAGCATCAATACAATAAAACTTAAAAATAAGAATAAAGTTATCTCGTGGTTCCCTTTTTGATCATAAATAATACCAATAACTAATGGCATGAACGCCGAAATCATGTATCCACCCGACTGTGTCATAGCAGTCCAACTATTGGCTTCTTCTGCAGTAGTGGTTTCATCAAGAGGCATCAGCAAGGCAATTGGGAAAAGACCACCTAACGCGACGCCGATAAAAGCTGCAGCTACCCAGACCAAGTTGACAGTTCCAAACATTAATAAAAGCACACCAAGTGAACCAAAACTTAAAACAATCACAGTCCAAGCTAATCGATTCGGAAATTTATCAAAAAATAATGGAATGCTGATATTCCCTATAATTTGAACCGCCGTCATTAAAGTGAGCACACCACCTGCAGCTAACACGGACATGCCTTTATCAATCGCGATGGGTGCAAGCCAAGTAAGCATAGAAAAAAACAAAGCTGATTGCGAACCAAAAAACAGCAGCATATACCAAGCTCGTTTATTTTTCAATGGCGATACTCGTGTAATTTCAAGATCCGCTTTTTCAACTTTTTCTTCAGCTGGCTGTTCTACTCGTAGCCAGATGCTAATCGCGATTACTGACAATAAACTCCAACTGGCAATAGCTAGCGGCCAATCAGCAATGGTATAAAATATACCTGTCAAACCTGCCGCCAAAGTTGCCCCAAGACCCATTCCAAAAGAATAAACACCAATTAATGCTGGCGTTCGTGTTGGAAAATTATGCTTTATAATCGCAGACAATAGTGGACTAATCACCGCAATGGCGACACCAATAAAAAATGCACTGACAAGCAAGATCGGATAATTTGGTAAAAATCCTCTTAATAAGGTAAACACTCCGATTACACCTAATAGAAAAGCGATAGAACGTTTCATGCCAAATTTCCGACCAAAAACTATCGCTAATGGTGCAAAAATCCCCATACAAAAAACAGGAACCGCTGTCAGTAAGCTAACTTCACTATTACTTAAATTCAAATCAATTCGAATAGGCTCAAGCATCGGACCAATTGACGAAATTGCGGGTCGCAAATTTAACGCAACAAACAAAATCGCGATTACCATTAACCCGAGTGCTGACTTTCTTTTCTTCTCAGACACATTTTCTCCTCCATTAAATAAAGCTTTAACGCTTTATGATAAGCTTCTTTCTACAGCGAACTTTCCTTATCAACTTTATTTAGATTATGCTCAAAATGACGATAACCCCAAACTTGTGTTCTCTATATTACATCATATAAAATAGACAAGTGAAAGGCGGTTTGTCAATGAAACTCGTAAATTGGAGTTATGCGAAACGCTATAATATAAAAGCGATTTTCGATGATTTTCCACATGTCGTCGTATTGTTCCGTCAAATTGGCGGCTATTACTTTATCTATTCAATGAAAGGCCTCACGCTAGAACACATTCCTGGCAGGCGAGAATATGTGCAAATGGAATACTTATTAAACAAAGAACTTGGTTCGCTAGGAGCCTATTTAGAGCGTAAATCGAGATAAAATAACCTTATATTCTCAGTTTATCCGAGACCACGGCTGAATGCTATCGATTTCCGTGGAATTCGTGGTATAATAATCTTATTGTGAAATTTAGGAGGTACGTATACATGATAGCTGCAACTGATGTAAGTCTTCGCTTTGGTGACCGTAAACTTTTCGAAGATGTAAATATTCAATTTAACCCTGGTAACTGTTACGGATTAATTGGTGCCAATGGTGCCGGAAAATCGACTTTTGTTAAAATCCTTTCTGGTGAACTTGAACCTCAATCTGGAAATGTTTATATGGGCTCTGGTGAACGACTTGCTGTTCTAAAGCAAAACCATTTTGAGTACGAAGAACATGTAGTTCTTGACACCGTTATTATGGGACACAAGAAATTATACGAAGTAATGTCTGAGAAAAATGCGATTTATATGAAAGAAGATTTCTCTGATGAAGATGGCATGCGCGCTGCTGAACTTGAAGGCGAATTCGCTGAATTGAACGGTTGGGAAGCTGAATCTGAAGCAGCAATCTTGCTTCAAGGTCTTGGGATTTCTGAAGATCTTCATGATAAGAAAATGGTCGAATTATCTGGTTCTGATAAAGTAAAAGTGCTTTTAGCACAAGCTTTGTTTGGTAAACCTGATGTTCTCTTACTGGATGAGCCTACTAACCATTTGGACTTGAAAGCAATCCAATGGCTAGAAGAATTTTTGATGAACTTTGCGAATACTGTTGTTGTCGTTTCCCATGACCGTCACTTCCTTAACAAAGTATGTACGCATATTGCCGATCTTGACTTTGGGAAAATTCAACTATATGTCGGTAACTATGACTTTTGGTATGAATCAAGCCAATTAGCAACACGTTTAGCATCTGATCAAAACTCGAAAAAAGAAGAAAAGATCAAAGAACTTCAAGCTTTTATCGCTCGTTTCTCCGCCAACGCTTCAAAATCGAAGCAAGCGACGTCACGTAAGAAAATGCTTGATAAAATTGAGTTGGATGACATTCGTCCCTCTTCTCGTAAATATCCATTCGTTAACTTTACTGTTGGCCGTGAAATCGGGAACGATGTGTTAACAATTAAAGACCTTAGCCAAACGGTAGACGGCAACAAATTGTTAAACAATATCAGCTTTAACATGAGCAAAGAAGACAAAATTGTCTTAATCGGCGATCCGCTTGCGAAATCGGCACTGCTTCGTATTTTAGCTGAAGAAGACCAACCAGAATCTGGTGAATGCCGTTGGGGCGTAACCACTTCCCGCGCTTACTTACCAATCGATAACACAAGCTATTTTGGAGGTAGTGAAACCTCATTGGTAGAATGGCTACGCCAGTATTCTCCAGAAGATGAAAGTGAAACTTTCCTACGCGGATTCCTTGGTAGAATGTTATTCTCAGGAGAAGAAGTTAAAAAGAAACCTTCTGTTTTATCAGGTGGCGAAAAAGTGCGTTGCATGCTTTCAAAAATGATGCTATCACACTCGAATGTTCTATTATTAGACGAGCCAACTAACCACTTGGACCTTGAGTCTATCCAAGCATTAAATAACGGGATGATTGCCTTTAAAGGCGCAATGGTCTTCACTTCTCATGACCATCAGTTTATTCAAACCGTTGCAAACCGCGTGATAGAAATCCGTGAAGACGGATCAATTCTTGATAAGCAATTAACTTATGATGAGTTCTTGGAGTGGAAAGAAACGCAAGGAATCACAAACTAATACGAGCAGCAGCCCTACTCAACTGAGTAGGGCTGCTTTTTCCTTTTTAAGAAAACAAATATTTTTTTCCTTCTTTATTTTGTAAAACGTTTTACTAAACGACCTGCTGGTAACTTAGAAACGTATTTGTTTCCTGAGTTGGATACTTTCTTAACAAGTGACAATAAATTTTCATCACCTGTCCAATGTTCTGTTATAACTTCCGTCGGGAATTTATTTAGTACCGTGTTAATCACAAATACGGCTACAACGACATCATCGAGAAATCCACCAGGGCCTACTAAGATCTCTGGTAAAAAATCGATAGGTGCAATGAAATACATAATCCCTGCTCCGACAGCTGCTTTGCTTTTAGCATCAATTCGGTTATCTAGCATCAACCTTGTTAACAAATGGAACAAATCCGGTGCGAACATTACATAACCACTAACAGATCCGACCACACCTGGCTTGTTATCTACCCATTTCTGTACTTTTTTGCGCAATTTTTGGTAGAAGTCTTGTTGCTTTTCTTCACTAGGCATTGGTTTTTTTAAGTATTCATTCGTCATTTTTTTATCCCCTTTGCTCTTTCTATATAAGTTTTGAGCGCAACTATTAAAAGACCAAAGTTACGTTCGTCGCAACACGTTCTTTATCGGCGACGCCTTCATATGTTGTGAATTTTACAGGCTGTCCTGGAATTAGTTTTCTAAACCCATCAACATTGATATTAATTTCCTCAAAGAAAAAGTCTTCTCCATTGTCACCAGTAATCATTCCTATACCTTTGTTTTCATCAAACGATTTCACTGTTCCTTCCATTCTTAAAACCTCCCAAATTCTCTTTATCCAGTCTTCTCATTATACCCAGTTGATAATGAATAAAAACCTTCTTTAAAAATGAGCAAAGCGGTGTAGTAGTTAAAAGTACTTCGTTATACAAAAAAGAACCGCTTCTAAAGAAGCGGTTCTTGAGGTTATTAGACTTTAGTTACGTTTGTAGCTTGAGGTCCGCGGTTGCCTTCTTCTACTTCAAATTCAACGCGTTGACCTTCGTCAAGTGTTTTAAAGCCTTCGCCTTGGATTGCTGAGAAGTGTACGAATACATCGTCTCCGCCTTCAACTTCGATAAAACCAAAGCCTTTTTCTGAGTTAAACCATTTCACTGTTCCTTCTTGCATGTAAATTACCTCCTGTGGTAAGAAAATTTTTCAATATGGAATCTTTTGCAATAAAAAAATTCACATATTCCCTAAAGTACCATCACGTGCTGATCACTTTTGGGAATATGTGAATAGCTGTTATTGGTTAAGATTTCATATTGTTTCATATATTATATCAAATTGACTACAAAAGTCAAACAAATCTAAAAACTCGTATTTGGTTGTCCATTCACTAGCCAGATTAGCCCATGAAATATTTGCAAGTATTCTTCGCAATTTTCACAGTATTCCGTTTCTTCTTCATTCCAATAACAAGAAAACGCAGCATTCTTTTGTTGTTGATTGGAAAAACGGCGACTAAAGTCATTTTTTACACTTTCTAAATAAGACTGAGCGTTTTCGGTTGAACTAAATTCATGTCGAGACATAATTTTATCTTCCCAACCCTCAAACATCCACCACGGTTCGTAATCCGTTCTCATATAGATAATTTCGTGCATAGCTGGCTGCCTCTTTTCTTCCTAATTAGCATTGTGCCAAATCCTCTTGTACTTGTAAAGTGTTAAGCCTCATATTTTAAGCGGATTCCAAAGTTTGTATTGACTTGTTGTTTCACGTAAAATATAGAAGAGCAACCGCATTGAAATGAAACTTTTCAGTGCTCAGGACGTATAGATAAAGTAGTAGTGAAGGAGGTCCTTTGCATGAAGCCCCTAAAGCCGATAGAAAATTTTATCAAAAGGCAAACCGTCAGCTTACCCATTATGGCGGTAATGTTTCCTGTACTTTATTTAGGTGCTGAAATTGGTTTAATTGCTTCTGGCGCTGTAGCTGCTGGTACGTACATAGCTAGCAACAGTACTCTGAAACAAGTTCAACTTTCTTCAGACTCTAAAAATTTTGGCATGACCCGCAGTGAATACAAAAATGTACGCATGCAAATAAAAGAAGGCAAAGAAAAAATTAAACAGCTTCAAGGAAATTATTATAAAGTCCGCTCCATTTCTTCTTTTAAACAATTAATGGACATGACAAAAATCGCAAATAAAATCATTATGGTGGTCCAACAAAATCCGAGAAAATTCTATTTAGCTGAACCGTTCTTTTATTCTCATTTGGATTCAGCGATTGAGTTAACCGAAAAGTACACATTATTAGTTGGGCAACCAGTTAAAGATACAGAAATGCGTATTACACTGCAAGATACTCGAGAAATGCTGTTATCCCTTAACAAAGTGATGGAGCAAGATTTAAAGCGTGTATTGTCCAGTGATATTGAACGATTGCGCATGGAATTAGATTACGCACAATTGGCAGTAAATCAACACAATGACCAGAAATTACTCGTTCAACCAGAACCTGAACACGAGGGAGACGTGGAAGATGACAGAGAAACCATCAAATCGAAGTGAATTAGATGATTTATTGGAGTCTCCATTTGGCATGCAGATGGAAAAACAACAACAGTCAGTAGCTGAACAAAAAGATGAACGACCTGTTTCGTTAATGGACCGCTTAACGAAAGAAGAACAAGCAAAAGCACGGGAGCTTGCCAAACAAATTCCCGTAGGCAATAACGAAGCTATTCTTACTTACGGTGCAAACGCTCAAAACCAATTGAGCCAGTTTTCACATAAAATGCTCGATCATGTTCAGCGAAAAGATATTGGCCCTGTTGGTGATGTACTCCATGACTTGATGAAAAAGCTAGAAGAATTGAATCCTGAAGAGTTGACACAAGGTAAACGTGCCGGGATTCGCAAACTATTTTCAAAAGCTAAGTACTCGGTTCAAGAAATGATGACAAAATACCAAAAACTCAGCAGCCAAGTAGATCGTATTAGCATTCAACTTGATCACTCTAAACGCGGATTGCTGGACGATATTCAAATGCTCGAGCAACTTTACGACCAAAACAAAACGTATTTCCAAGCATTAAATGTTTACATCGCGGCTGCTGAACTAAAGCGCGATGAAATTATGAGTGAAACGATTCCTGCTCTTCGCAAAAAAGCAGAAACTTCACAAGATCAAATGGTTTATCAAGAAGTGAATGACATGGTGCAATATGTTGATCGATTAGAAAAGCGATTGTACGATTTGCAATTATCACGTCAAATTACGATTCAAAGCGCACCGCAAATTCGGATGATCCAACAAACCAATCAAACCTTAGCAGAAAAAATTCAGTCGTCTATTATGACATCCATTCCGTTATGGAAAAATCAAATAGCGATTGCGTTAACGTTGAATAAGCAACTAAAAGCTGTAGAAGCACAAAAGCAAGTTACCGCAACAACCAATGACTTGCTTCTGAAAAACTCAGAAATGCTAAAAATGAATTCAATTGAAACAGCACGTGAAAACGAACGCGGCATTGTTGAAATTGATACATTGAAGAAAACACAAGAAAACTTATTAGAAACGATTGAAGAAACTTTACAAATTCAAGCAGAAGGTCGTAGAAATCGTAAAGCGGCTGAACTTGAAATCGGTCGTATGGAAGAAGATTTAAAACAGCGTTTGCTGGCAATCCATGATGGCCATGAAAAGAATAATAACTAAAATAACCCTCCGGAAGCTCTTTGCTTCCGGAGGGTTATTTTCCGATTTGGTTGATTGGATAGTATTTTAGTCGATTCGGACAGTATTGGACTCAATTCCGACAGTATTCCGGCTAAATCAGACAGTATTCGCGCCAATCCGGATAGCATATCCAATTAAATGGGAAATGAATCCGCGTATAAACTAAAAAAGGGTACTCTGCACTGAGAGCACCTCTCCTTACCCCGTCTGAATAACCAAATGCAAACTTCTTTTCAATAACCGCATGGTTTGCTCCACAAATTGTTCTAACGAATCGGCACTGACGGATTTATTGCCATACATCATGCGATAGAAAGCTGCTTGATCTTCTGAAATCGAGTCACTGCTTAAAAATAAATGCAGAACTTCAATTCCTATCTTTTTAGCTTCTGAAACGGCGTTTGCAGTGTCTACTACACCATTTTCCGCATAATTATATGCAGATGGTTCGCCATCAGAAAAAACCAGTAAAAAGCGGTGTTTTTCAGCTCTTCGCTTTAGTCGGTTGTTCATCCAACGAATAGCAAAGCCGTCTCGATTATCTTCATGTGCATCGAGTGACGCAATTGTCTGAGCATGGTCTTTTTTGCGATCTTCAAATTTATGCATCCACTCAAAATAATTCGGTTGTTCGGTGTCACTCGATTCGTACGCATCTTCGTAAAACAACACAATTTCATGAGGCACATTCAACCCGCGCAAGACATCGTGAAATAAAAGAACTGCTTGTTTTGTTTCCTCTAGTTTATCAAGCATTGACGCTGACCCATCAATCAATAAACAAAAAACAGCATCGAGTTCTTTAGATGGAGCTGTTTTCCGGTAAAATGGCTTTGGTCGTTCTTCAATCGCTAGCGGCACCAATTTTTTCGACAGTCTCCCTGCATTCAAATTAGTACGAATGCCTTCTTGTCTTTGAGTCATTCGTTTTTTTAATTCTTTTAACAATGCACGGACATGCGGCGCTTGTTTTCTACGCCAGTTTTCGATATCCAAACGGTGGTCCCCTGCTGCTTTTAGTCTCGATTCGTGATACACCACTTGATCATTTGCTGAACCGAATTTCCCTTCTGCTTTTTTCGGTTCGCTTTTCATTTGGTGATCGTCTTTATCGCTATCTTCTAAATGATCGCCGCTTGAATCGCCTTTTGCCGTTTGTTCCACTTCACTTGCGCCTGCTTCTTCCCTACCACCATCTGCAATCTGCGAATCTCCGCTTTCTAACTCAAATTCCATCGCAGGTGCCTCGCTTATTTCAGTTTCTCGGTGCCACGCTCCGAACCATTCTTCAATCGTTTCAATTTCTTCAGGTTCTTCGGCTTCATCTGCTTCAATACCTTCATGGTAATGAAACGGAGGAATTTTCTCCAGTGATTCCCCGAACGTATAGTACGTATGAAGTGCATCTGATTCGAGTTCAAACTCTGCGCGGTCCATTATCCGGTTTACGATTTTCACAGAATCCATTGTAGATTTTGCGTCAAACAACTCTGTCCAAATTAAAGACAATGCACCCGTCAGCTCTCCCACATCTACTTCTACTCCGCGTAAACGCAAATAAGCTGCATTGATGAAAAGATCGCTTTTAAAGCCTTTTTTAAGATTTTGCTTTGACTGATCTTCATGATATTCCGTATAAACCACTTCACGGGTTTGAAAAGCAGAAACTGTTCCAGGCCGTGCCGCTTTAATTTTTTCTGAAAGCCTAAATTCCTCAGCACACAATAATAATTGTTCTCGAAGACTTGGCAACGTCGTTTTGCTTTTTTTAAAATCGCGCCATGCAGTTAAGTCAAATTCACGCCAAAAGCCTGCCGCCATTAAATAAATATCGGACAAATAGCCATTACGCTCTATTCGTTTCGTCCGGTGTCGCCAAAATACGCTCATTGATATCGCTAATTCAGATGGACGCAACTCGATTAATTTACGTGTTGTCACTTTTAAATACGGTGCATCTGCTAAAGCGGCAGCAAGCAACTCCATTTGATGAAGCAACTTCGTATCAATGGTTTCATTATTAAATTGAATAAAGCGGTTAACTGATGCCATTACTTCCACCTACTTTTTCCAAGTATTCGCCAAATCCATGAACAACTCTCGTTCGCTTTCATCATCTAGTTTCTCAGCAATCGCATACCGTACGGCACGCAACGGATCCATATATTGAGCCAAAGCCGTCGCATCAAGCAAGCTCCGAATCGAAGCGGCTTCTTCGGATAATAAGCCATTCTCCACTTGCTTCATCAAATCTTCTGCCAAATTTAACATAAACGTTTTTAATCTCTTCTCTGCATCTGGAAATTCACGATCCCACAATTCAGCTAGTTGTTGTCCTGTTAAATATGGAATTGGATAAGCGATAAAACGGTTTTTTAATGCTTCGTTCATCGGCGCTGTGCCAATATAACCTTCATTTATCGCTGAAATCACACCGAAATCTGGATGAGCTTCTATTACTTCACCCGTAAACGGATTAGTCATCATCCGGCGATGGTCCAATGCGCTATGTAGAATGGGTAATGTTTCTGCTTTAGCCATATTGATTTCATCGATATACAGAAAATGACCTTTTTTCATCGCAGTAACAACTGGACCTTCTACAAATTCGATGACACTTTGTCCGTCTCGTTGCACCAGTGTTTTAAAGCCTAGTAATGCTTCTGCATCCAAGTCAACTGAACAATTTATGCTTTGCATTGGCTGCTTAAATAGAGCTGAAATGCTTTCTGCAAGTTTGGTTTTACCCGCACCTGTTGGTCCTTTTAATAATACGGGTTTACGTAATACAATCGCTGACAAAATATCTTGCCATAAATAGTCATCTGGGGCAATATAACCCGTTTGGCCAATAAGTTTATCATATTCTTCATGTGACTGTTTTTGTCGTTTTTTTATATCTTCATTTATAAATGACATGTAACGTCCCTCTTTTCCATAGAAAAAGCCGATGTTTCCATCGGCTTTTTAACTTTATTAATGTTGGTCTATTCGAAATAAGTTTTGTAGAAGCCGCCGATTTTCCCTGTATTATCTACTACAAAAATAAATTCCTCGGTTTCATTTTTCACTTCGTATTCTTTACCTGCAGTTAGAACATTTGAAACCAAAAATTTAGCTGCATCTGTATGTTTGCATGTCACTGTTCTGATTGTTTCTTTATCCAACCATTCATTGTGAATCATCGTCATCACCCTTTTCTATCTGTCTATCTTTTAGTATAAGGAAAAATCCAGCTAAATTCAAACAGTCTCTTTTCTTATCCGATTCTCATCCATATGACTAATCATCATTTTTTGGAAACTTTATAGTGTAAATATATCGCAGCACTAAAATACATACAATCAAAATTGATAATAAAATCAAAAATGCTTGTATATGTTCGAGAATGGTTTCATAGGCATATGGAAACGTTCTGCCTACATTGAAATAAATAAACATCCAAACAAACCCTGCTGTATAAGCAAATAGCATATAACGCATAATTGGATATCGATTGGCTCCCAAAACGTAAGGCATTGCCCAACGAATTCCGGGCAGGAAAAAACTAAAAGCAATCGCCCATTCTCCGTGTTTCTCCAAAAAGTTATTAAATCGACTTATTACTTGTTTCAACGTAGTTTTGTTCAAGCGATTTAACAAGCGGTGCCCTAAACTTCGACCAATAAAATAAGCGAACGTATTGCTCGTGATCAAACCAGCATAAGCGGATAAAAAAGCATAAAACGGATTAAAGTGACTAATTTCTGTTAAAACGCCTGAAAATGCCGCTGCCACTTCATTCGGAATCGGCAAACCAAACAACAGCAACCAATTAAACACGAACATACTAAAATACCCGTATTTTTGCACCAATTCTAGAAGAAACGAAATATCCATGGATTTCTACCGCCTTAGGTGTTCTTTCCTATATCATGACAAAAAAAAGATAGTCCTGCAACAACGCAGGACTATCTTTTTCCATAATTATTAAGATTCAAGCAATAAATCTTCTGGGTTTTCAATCATATCTTTGACCATTTTCAAGAAACCAACAGAATCGCTTCCGTCAATTACGCGGTGATCATAAGAAAGTGCAACGTACATCATTGGGCGAATTTGAACTTCGTCACCAATAGCAACAGGGCGTTTTTGGATTGTGTGCATTCCAAGAATACCAACCTGTGTACCATTTAAAATTGGTGTAGACATCAATGATCCAAATACGCCACCGTTCGTGATTGTAAACGAACCACCCGTCATATCTGCCATTGAAAGTTTTTTGTCGCGAGCTTTAGTAGCAAGTTCGCCAATTGTCGATTCGATTTCTGCGAAGTTCTTTTTGTCTGTATCGCGAACGATTGGTACAACAAGTCCTTCTTCAGTTGAAACGGCAATCCCTACATCATAAAACTGTTTTAGCAATACATCTGTACCATCTAATTCAGCGTTAACGTATGGGTATTTTTTCAATGCAGCTGTAACTGCTTTAGTGAAGAATGACATAAAGCCAAGTTTCACATCGTTATTTTTAAGGAATTGATCTTTTTTACGGCTACGTAATGCCATAACGTTTGTCATATCAATTTCGTTAAATGTAGTTAACATTGCAGTTGATTGTTTTACTTCAAGAAGACGTTTAGCAATTGTTTGACGACGTCTTGTCATTTTTTCACGAACAACGCGACCATTTTCTTCATCAGAAGAAGGTGCAGCAGCTTTTGGTGCTTCAGCTTTAGCAGCAGGTGTACTTGCTGCAGGTTTTGAACCGTGAGCCTCTACGTCTTGAACGCGTACACGTCCCATAGGATCTACTGGTGTAATCGCTGCAAGGTCAATTCCTTTTTCACGAGCTAATTTGCGCGCTGCAGGACTAGCAATTGTACGGTCAGATGAAGATTGCTCTTCAGCAGCTTTATCTTCAGCTACAGGTTCTTGAGCAGCAGGAGCTTCTGTTTTAGCCGGCTCTTCTGCTTTTTGTGGAGCTTCTTCTGTTTTTGGTGCAGCAGTTTCGCCAGAACCTTCGCCTACAATAGCGATTACTTGTCCAACTTCAACCGTATCGCCTTCTTGTGCTAAATGTTCTTGAACAACTCCAGCTTCTTCAGAAATAACTTCAACGTTTACTTTATCTGTTTCCAGTTCAACGATGAATTCTCCCTTTTCTACTGTTTCGCCCGGCTGTTTAAGCCACTGAGCGATTGTTCCTTCTGTAATCGATTCTGCTAATTCTGGTACTTTAATCTCTGCCACAAAAAATTCCTCCTTAAGTTATCCTTACAATTTAGCTAATGCTTCGTCAATTATACGTGTTTGTTCTATTTTATGCGCTTCTCCATCGCCTTCTGCAGGGCTTTGACGTTGGATACGTCCGAAGTATTTCACTTCTTTACCGTCTCCTAATTCACGCAAGTACGGATGTGCAAATGTCCATGACCCCATGTTCATCGGCTCTTCTTGTACCCAAGCCAATTCTTTAGCATTAGGATAACGGTCAACAATTGCTTTAATCTTCTCAGCTGGGAATGGATACAGTTGCTCTACGCGAACAATATGTGCCCACTCGTAGCCTGTACCATCTTTTACTCGTTCTGCTAAGTCAATTGCCATTTTACCACTTGCAAATAATATACGTTTTACTTTTTTCACATTTCCGCCCATGTTCGGCTGTTCAATAATTGTTTGGAAATGTCCTTCTGATAGATCATCTACTGATGCACCCACTAATGGATGACGCAACAATGATTTAGGTGACACAATAATTAATGGGCGAATCGACTCTTCTCCAAGCATTTTTGCCTGACGGCGCAAAATGTGGAAATAGTTTGCTGCACTAGATAGGTTAGCAACTGTCCAGTTGTTTTCAGCAGCCATTTGTAGATGTCTTTCCAAACGTGCACTCGAATGCTCTGGCCCTTGACCTTCATAGCCGTGAGGCAGAAGCATAACTAAACCTGATTTTTGCCCCCACTTCGCACGTCCAGCAGAGATAAACTGGTCAAATATCATTTGTGCCATGTTAGCAAAATCGCCATACTGTGCTTCCCAAATAACTAGTGCTTTATCATTTTCTACATTGTAACCATATTCAAAGCCTAGTACTGATGCTTCACTAAGTGGGCTATTGTAAACAACAAATGATGCTCTAGCATCTGAAATATGATGCAAAGGCACAAGCTCGCTGCCATTTTTTTCATCATGCAAAACGAGATGACGGTGTGCAAATGTGCCACGTTGTGCATCTTGTCCAGTTAAACGAATTGGGTTGCCATCTTGTAAAATCGAACCGAAAGCAAGCGTTTCAGCATGCGCCCAATCAATTTTCCCTTTCCCTTTAAAAGGTTCTTCACGACGTTTTAAAATTTTAGCTAATTTGCCGAAAGCAGAAAAATCACTCGGCCAAGACAATAGCTCTTCGTTCATTTTTGTTAAAATATCTTTAGAAATTCCTGTTGGAACTTCAGGATACCCATTTAAAACAGCTTCAGGGATTTCAAGTTTCGGGAAATCTTCTGATTTATTTTCTTTAACGCGGTCATAAGCTGCTTGCATTTCTTTTTGAACATCTGCATCAAGCTTTTGAACATCATCTTCAGATAAAATGTTTTCAGCTGCTAATTGTTTTCCGTAAAGTTTACGAACTGTATCATGCTGATGAATACCTTGGTACATAGACGGGTTTGTAACTAAAGGTTCATCCATTTCATTGTGTCCGTAACGGCGATATCCGATCAAATCGATCAATATATCTTTGCCAAATTTTTCGCGGTATTCGAAAGCCAGACGTGCAACTGCAACTACTGCTTCAGGCTCATCAGCGTTCACATGGATAACGGGCACTTCGAATCCTTTTGCCGGATCCGAAGAATAATGAGTAGATCTAGAATCAAATTGTTCTGTTGTAAAGCCAATCAAGTTGTTCGCGATAATATGGATAGACCCACCAGTTTGATAAGCTTTGACACGACTAAAGTTTAATGTTTCTGTAACAATCCCTTGTCCTGGGAATGCTGCATCACCATGTATTAAAATGGCATACGATTTTTTCGGATCAATTTTAGCGATACCTGTTTGCTCAGTAAGTTCCTGTGCAGCTCGAGTTTGTCCTGCTACGATTGGACTAACAATTTCCAAATGTGAAGGGTTATAAGCTAACTTAACGTTTGTACCAGTTGCAGATTTATAAGCTGCACCCATATGGTACTTCACATCGCCAAACCACCCTTTAGTGATTTGAAGTGAACCGTCTTTAGGAAGAAATGCTTCATCACCTATGTGGGCAAATCCAGCAAACATCATTTCATAAGGTTTGTTTAAAATATGTGTAAGCACATTTAAACGACCGCGATGCGCCATCCCGATCATAATGTCTTTCGTTCCTGCTGACTCGGACATACGAACTAGTTCGTCCATTAATACAACTAATGAGTCAACACCTTCGATTGAAAAGCGTTTTTGACCAACAAAAGTACGGTGTACAAATTTCTCAAAACCTTCTACACGCGTCAATAAATCTAGAACTTGTTTTTTCTTATCAGCGTCAAGTGATGGTTTTGCTATTCCTGCTTCGATTTTTTCTTGTAACCAGCTACGTTCTTGTGGCTGAATTACATGAGAAAATTCAAAAGCAATTTTGTCTGTATAAAGTGATTTCAAGTAATTAATAGCTTCTAAGCCGTTGCTTACATTGTGCGGTGCATTATTCAAAATAAATGAAGCAGGCACTTCTTTCAAATCTTGTTCACTTAAACCATAAGTTGAAGGTTCCATGCGTGAAGTATCTTTTGGCTGGTCTTTTAGCGGATAGATATCAGAAGCTAAATGACCATGCGCACGAATTGCTTCAGCCAAATGAACAGCAGCCAACACTTTTTCGAAATTATTTGGTTCTACAATTGTTGCACCTGAAGTTTTTTGCTCTTTAGGAACTTCAGTAGGTGGTCCGTATTGCTTAAAAAGTTCAACGTATTCTGGGTCAAGTAATTCAGGTGATTCTTGATACAGGTCATACATTTCCATTACGTATCCCAAGTTCGGACCAGTAATGGAGCTCCACGGGGATTTTGCATCTGGATAATTGCTAGACATTAAAAAAACCTCCAACTATTTGTTTGACGGCAGTCACTTTATTTGTTATATGTCTTGCCCATTTTATCACGCTTCCGATTAGACATAAAGCAGAAGACGTTTAGGCAATAAAAGTTTAAAATTCCCTATCAATCTTACTACTTCCATGGCGAAAATCAAAGCATTTTCGTGAAAAGATTCACATAACATCTAATAAAGTACATTTAACCAGTTTATCTTTCTAATTTAGCGGTTTTCAGGTAGTTTTTTCACTAAACTGAATACATATAGGCAGTTCCTTTACCTTTGCCTTTAGCCAAATAAAGTGCCGCATCCGCTTTTTTAACTAATTCATCAAAATCATTTCCGTGTTCAGGATAGATAGCAATCCCTACAGATGATGTCGGAGCGAAACGATGTCCATCGATTGTCCATCCTTCATCAAGCGACTCATTTATACGATTAATAACGCTTTCAATGTGTTGTTCACTATTTTCCGGTACAACGCCACGTAATGCCACTAAAAACTCATCGCCACCGACTCGGGCAACTAAATCATTTTTACGTAAGCTCCGTTTAATCGCATTGCCAAAATGAAAAATAAACTCATCTCCAATATCATGGCCAAATTGATCGTTGACCAATTTAAAGTCATCGCCATCTAAATACAGCAAAACAATAAATTCGTTTCTTTCATCTGCTTGCTCTTTAATTTGTTGAAATTGTTGAATCATGAAACGTCGATTAGGTAAATTTGTTAAACTATCGTGATATGCCATAAAATGAAGCTTTTCTTCTAATTGCTTTCTCTCTGTTACATCGAAGAGGATAGATAAAAATTGATAAATTTCTCCGTCCACATCTAACAGCGGGATAATCGTAACGTCTACCCAGAAAAATTCACCATTGCGTTTCATGCTTTTAATTTGACCACGCCATATTGCACCTTGTAAAGTCACTTCTCGAATTTCATTGTATAATTTTGGAGAAATAACTGCTTCTCCTATTTCATTAATATTCAACCCAATCATTTCTGACGGTTTATAGCCGGTTAATTCATTTAAATTGTCATTTACAAACTCTATCGTACCAGAGACATTCCAAATTGCGACAAGTGCTGCGTAATTAAGCGCTTCTTTGTAGCTCTCCAGAATATTTTCGGTCTTTTTCAGCTCATTCTTTAACAGCAACTCACTGGTTAGTTCACGAAAGACTATGTGAAACGCTCGAATCATTCCGTTTTCTTTCACAGGCGAATAACTGACCGAAAACTTTGCTTCAGTACCGTCTTGTTTCATACGCTTCATAATCATCGAGGTGCTTTTAGATTGTGCTGAGAATTTTTGCAATAAGTTTTTCCCAGCTCCAAATAATTCCTTTTGTTTATCAGGCAACTCATGATAGTAGCGACCAATCCATTGGCCTTTGTACACTCCAAATGTGATTTCATAAGCTGGATTTAAATCCAGGATCATAAATTCTGCCGAAATCATAATCATTGGATCTACTGAATTTTGAACTAAAGATTCAAAAAACAAATAATCTTCTTCTATTTTCTTCTGAGCTGTTACATTTTTTGTAACGGCAAGAACAAATCGCTGATCACCAAACTCCATAGGTGTCAGCTCGGTTTCCATCGCAGTTTCTAAATCGCTGAACAAACTATAATCACGATACGTGTGTTTTTTACCTATTTTTAATGCAATCAAATACTGTTTTTTTATCTCCATCGATAGGGACGGTGGCATACTTTCATCTAAATTAGTACCGACCAATTCTTTATTAAAAAGCGTAAAGCACACAGAATTAACATACATATAGTCAAATGTGTCCCCATTTTGCCTCATGAAATAAACCGGATCTTTAGCGTTTTTATAAAGTAGATCAAGTTGCTCCACTGTAAAAGGCATTAACATCTAATTCACCGCTTTCCATTACACATATTGACTTGAGAAAAGTGTAACTTCCTCAATAAATTTTTCATAACGTTGTTGTTCTTGTAATTCAGTAGTCAATAACATTTGGCTATTTTCCAAGTCGCTAGACCATTCGAATTTCGAAATAGAAAGATAGGTTGCGTTCCCAGTAAGTTGAAGTTGGATAATATCACCATCTTTAGAAACTGAACATTTCACGAGTCCACCTGGATTAAAAACGGATACTTCCCCAAAAGGCACCAATCCTGACATACAGCTAATGAGAGCTGAGGCAGTCATAGCAGTACCACAGGCATTTGTGAAGCCTACACCTCGTTCGTATGTACGAACAAATATCCCTTGCTCTACCGGCGTCACATAACTGACATTGACTCCATCAGGGAAATACTCGTTATCGCCATTAAACTGCTGTGCCCATTTTTGCTGGTGGCTTGTGTCTTTCTGCAACTCTTTAGGAACGATTCCAATCAAATGCGGGTTCGGAACGGAGACCGCTGAAAATGGAATCTCTTCTGAGACAAATGGCAATGGTTTTTGAATCCATTCTGTATGGTCTAAATAATTCATTGGCAAACTGCTAAGAGAAAATGAAACCGGAGAAATTTCCACAGCGTAAGTCTCAATTCCTTCGTTTAAGGTTTCTTCTTTTTTGACACGCAAAGATGCTTTCATCGTTTCGATTATCGCTTCTTGAACATTGTCACGTTCGCAAACATAGCGAGCAACACAACGAAGGCCATTGCCACACATTGAAGCTTCTGAGCCATCATTATTGAAAACACGCATTTTCGCATGTGCGACAGTTGAAGCCAAAATCACCAATATGCCGTCAACATCTTTATCTATAGCTGAAAGCTGGATTGCTAATTGTGCATAATCGTTGCGTTCTTCCCCTTCAAACATAAAGAAAGTATTCATAGAGCCATGGACTTTTATCAATGTCATTTCCATTCCGGTCACCTCTTATAAATTAATATAAATTATTTTGTATAACTTGATACCAACTTAGCCATTTCAGCAGCTGTAATTGGTGCTTCAGCTTGTGTCATTGCTTCGATTAACTGATCTTTGCCCGATTGTAATAGTACAAGTTCTTTCATAAATCGTTCTGCAGAGAGTTCTTCCTCTTCGACAACATGCGCGAATCCTTGCTTTTCAAATAAATTGGCATTAAGTATTTGATCTCCGCGGCTTTTTTGAATCGATAACGGCACAAGTAACATTGGCTTTTTCAATGCCAAAAATTCAAATATGGAATTTGAACCCGCACGCGATACAACAAAATCAGTCATGTGCAATAAATGCGGTAATTCATGAGTAACATACTCAAACTGTCGGTAATTTTTATGAGCATCCAATTCTGACAGACGATTTCCTTTGCCGCATAAATGGATTATATTAAATTGTTTAAGCAATTCCTCTACATTATTATGAATTGCTGAATTGATCATTGCAGATCCTTGACTACCACCCATAACCATTAAAACAGGCAATTCATTCGCAAATGAGCATATTTCTCGTCCTTTTTCTGCCGTGCCTTCCATAAGCTCATTACGAATAACCGATCCTGTACACGTGGACTTATCACTAGGTACGTGAGCTAATGTTTCTTTAAAAACCGTGAAAATATGATCAGCAAAAGGTAATGCGATTTTGTTTGCTAGTCCAGGTGTAACATCAGATTCATGAATAATGACCGGAATTGATCTCATTCGACCTGCCATTACAACGGGAACAGACACAAATCCACCTTTTGAAAAAATGGCTGCAGGCTTTGTTTTGCCAATGATTTTCAACGCTTGCATCAACCCTGCACCTACCCGAAAAGGATCTGAGAAGTTTTTTGTAGAGAAATAACGTCTTAGTTTCCCACTAGATATGGCGTGATACGGAACCGACGGAAACGATTCTCGAATAAGTTCATTTTCAATGCCCTCTTTAGAACCGATATATTCAACATGAAAACCTAAGTTCTTTAACTCCGGTATTAATGCCTGATTTAGAGAGACATGCCCTGCTGTTCCGCCCCCGGTCAATAAAATTGTTTTGTTGTTCATCACTCGTCCTACTCTCATCTATATAATTTGACAAAGCTAGTTTTCTCTTAAGAGAAAGACTAACTATGCTATACTGAAATTTATGTGTTAAATTTATTTGAATTCATTTTACTGCATAAGAGAAATATTTGGCTCTACTTATCATCTTAGTAAATACTTGATAAATTAGCGATTAAAAATTCAACATACGTAGATTTTGGGAGGAAAGAACATATGAACGAAACGCACACTAAAAAAGAAAAAATATTATTATTAGTGAAAATTGTTTTTCCAATTCTAGTTACACAAGTAGCTATGTATTTGGTTACATTTTTTGACATTTACATGACTTCCCGTTACGGAACAGAAGATTTAGCTGGCGTATCGATTGGGTCCTCTTTTTGGGTTCCCGTCTACATAGGTCTAGCTGGTATTCTCATGTCCATTACCCCAATTGTAGCACAATTGATGGGGGCTAAGAAAAAAGAACAAGTAAAACAAGCTGTCCAACAAGGAATTTATTTGTCCCTTTTGCTTGCCACAATTGTTTTTGCTTTTTTCTACTTCGGAATTGATTCTTTGCTAACACTCATGAATCTTGAACCAGCCGTTGCCGATGTTGCCAGTCGTTATATTCAAGCAATGAGCATTGGATTAATCCCATTATTTATATACACTACATTACGTTCTTACATTGATGCACTTGGTGCCACTCGTGTCACTATGGTCATCTCTCTTTTATCAACGCCAATCAATATTCTTTTCAACTATTTATTAATTTTCGGGAAATTTGGATTCCCTGAACTTGGTGGTGTCGGTGCAGGGCTTGCTTCTGCAATCACCTATTGGTTAATTTTAGCGATTGCTGCATGGATCATTCATACAAGAAATCCTTTCTCTGTTTATGGCATCTTCCGCAAATGGCCTAAGCTGTCATTAAGCCGATGGATTGAAATTAGTCGGATTGGTGTCCCTATCGGCATTTCGATTTTTGTGGAAACAAGTATATTCTCAGCAGTGACATTTATGTTAGCTGCCTATGGAACTTATACCATTGCGGCTCACCAAATCGCATTAAACTTTACTTCACTCTTGTATATGCTGCCACTTAGTATATCGATGGGTGCTACCATCCTTGTTGGTTACGAAGTGGGCGCTAAACGTTTCCGTGATGCGAGACAATATAGTTGGTTGAGTGTCGTTACTGCAGTTTCGTTTAGTTTTGTATCTGCTTGTATTCTCTACTTTATGCGTGTTGAAATTGCTGCTTTGTATACATCCGACCCCGTAGTAGTGGAACTTGCGGTCCAATTTTTACTATTTGCAGCTTTGTTCCAACTATCGGATGCCATTCAAGCGCCCGTACAAGGAGCACTTCGAGGCTATAAAGATGTCAACATCACGTTTGTTATGGCAGTCATTTCTTATTGGATCATCGGATTACCTTGTGGTTACTTGCTGGCCAACTACACAGATTTTGGCGCATTTGGATATTGGATTGGCTTGATTATCGGTTTAACGGCGGGTGCTATCACCTTGTCTATTCGCTTATTAAGTATCCAGAAAAAAATTGCTAGACATACAACTACATGATTATAAAAAAGCAGGAAGCGAAAATCATTGATTTTCGCTTCCTGCTTTTAATTTTTATTGCGACGCTAATTTTTTATACAAGGAAGCCAAACTTGTTTTTTCTGACTCAGACAAATCCGATTCTGATATGCGCATTAATGCAATCTCTAATTTTTGTTGTTTCGATTTGCGAACACGCGGATGCGTCAACTCATCATTCAACTCGATAAGCACATATTTCTCGAGCTCATCTTGTGTACGAATTTGTTCTGCCGCTGATCTCTGCGGCCAAAGTTTTTGGTACGATTCTATCATGGAAGCTCGACCCCTTCTAACCCTTCTCCTATGACAACGATTTGGTTTTGCATTTTCATGTATTCCGGTAGCCATTGTGCCATTCCATAGGCAAATTGAAAGGCATGTGGGTACTTATCGCCTTCAAGTGGCACATATCCTTTAATCCGGTAAACCGAATCCGGTAATGTGCGTAGCCACTCTTCAAACTTTTCCCGTTGAACAGGCGCATCAAACTGCAATACTTTAGCGTTTAAATTCAGCTTTGAAACAGGAGCTTGTTTGATATTTTTTTTCGGAGAAGTAGCCAAATTATCAACTGCTGAAAACGGGATTTTAGCATGAACTGTTTGGATAATTTGGGCCGTCGGATTCAACGATTGAATTTCATAAATCACTGTTCCTTGCTCACTGTCTGATAGTAAATCCATTTTGTTGGCTAGTATCAAGTCAGCGTGACGAATTTGTTCTAAAAACAACGAACGAATTTGCGGAGACAGGTTATTGCGATCCATCCATCTTTTACTATCTGCTACAGTTACGATGCCTTTGAAGTTTAATTTCTCAGCAAATAAGGGAGAGAAAATTGCATCTAAAGCTTCTACAGGATGTGCAGCACCTGTTGTTTCAATAAGCAGCACATCAAAATCTTCTTCTGCCAAAAGCGTTTGAATTTGTGCTTCTGATTTTTCAGAACCCGTACAACAAATACAGCCGTCTAGAATTTCTTTCAGTGGCACTCCATCTTCGACTGAATCAGAATCCATATTCATTTTGCCAAGCTCATTCATGAAAACTGCTGGTTTCAACCCTTTATCTTTCATCTGACTTATCATATTTTTTAAAAGCGTCGTTTTACCGCTCCCTAAAAATCCACTGAACAAATATACATCTTTCATCAACTCACCCTTTCAATCACAGATTAAGAAAAGGCCCGCATAAGCGGACCTTTAGGATCACTCTTCAGTTTCTTCAACTTCTTCTGGTTCAGAAGCTGTAATTCCTGCTTCTTCCATTGAAAGTTTTTTAGCTTCTTGCAATTGCGGATCATCATTTTTGATTTTCTCACGCAATGCATCCATGATGGCAAATGTACTGTCTCCAGTCAAGACACCTGTTGCTTCCAGTTCTTTTTCTTCCTGGAAAGCTTTAACTGCCTCTGTCATTTGCTCTTCAAATACGCCATCTACTTCTCCAACCTCATAGCCAAGTGCTTCGAGCATTTGCTCAGCAGTTTTCACTTGGTCAGAAATCGTCCCATCTTTTAATTCGATGGAAGTATCTAAAACTGGTAGAGAAGCATAAGCAGGATAACCAACTTCTACATCTGGCTCGATTCCTTTTTCATGAATCCAGTTACCATCCGGCGTTAACCATTTAGCTGTTGTAAACTTCAAGTTAGAACCATCTTGAAGATCATTAGCTGTTTGGACAGTACCTTTACCAAAAGTCTTTTCTCCAACTAATTGAATATCAGCCGATTCGTTCATCGCTCCAGCTAAAATCTCAGAAGCTGAGGCACTTCCTCCATCAATTAATAATGTAACTGGAACTTTAATTTTAGTTCCAGAGGAAGACGTATAAACTTCAGGTTCTTCGCCTTTTGCTTGAACTTCAAACAATGGTTTTCCTTCTTCAATAAATAAGTCGGAAATATCAAGTGCCACATTTAGCAAGCCGCCTGGGTTTCCACGCACGTCCATAACGAGCGCTTCCATTCCTTCGTCTTCCATTTCTTTAATGGCGTCTAGCAATTCTTGATACGTATTTTCAGAAAAACTAGTCACTTGAATATGCGCTATATTGTCCCCAATCATTTCCGCATAAACGGTCTCGATTGGAATTTCATCACGAATAATCTTAATGTCTATAGGGTCTGCATTCTCACCACGTTTGACCGTTAACGTGACTTCAGTTCCCTTTTCACCACGGATTAGCATAACAGCTTCCGTTGTTGTGAAACCTTGTATGCTATCTCCATCAACCGCGATAATTTGGTCGTTCGGCAGGATGCCCGCTTTTTCTGCTGGTGAATTCTTGATAGGAGAAACCACGGTTATAAAGCCCCCGCGCTCTTGCACTTCTGCGCCAATTCCTTGGAAGCTAGACGAAATCCCCTCTAAAAATTGTGAAGCTTCTTCTTCATCCAAGTAATCTGAATAAGGATCTTCTAACGAATCGACCATGCCGTTAATGGCACCATTAACTAAGACATTTCGATCGACGTCTTTATAGTATTGGTCCTGTATTTGATCATATGCTGTATAAAGTTTTTCGAATTCACGTCGCTCCGGAGAATTTACTTCCACAGCTTTTTCGTCACCAAATGTTAAAGCGAAAACAGTTAATCCAGCCGTTGCTATTATTAAAAGAAACACTAGCATAATAAACGAGAATGTTTTCATCTTAATAGTATGTGACGGTGATTCTTCTACCGGAGGAGTAGGTTCTTGCTGTTCTTCCGGACGTTTGTCATCCATCTATTTCACCACTTTCATAATCGTACTTAA
Organism: Planococcus halocryophilus; assembly: GCF_001687585.2. Lineage (GTDB taxonomy): Bacteria > Bacillota > Bacilli > Bacillales_A > Planococcaceae > Planococcus > Planococcus halocryophilus. Next base: position 1,836,900 of record NZ_CP016537.2, read on the forward strand.
AACTTAAGAACATGAAAAGAAAAAGACTGTCGAAACAGTCTTTTTTAAAGCCGACATTTAACACTAAAGATTTTAGAATAATTTTCAGTGTTAAATGTCAATACTTTTTACTAGTCTTGAATTGCTGCGTCTAATGCAACAACAATCATGTCGTTGAACGTTGTTTGACGTTCTTCAGCTGTAGTGACTTCACCTGTTAATAAGTGATCGCTCACTGTTAAAATAGATAGTGCTTGGCAACCAAATTTAGCAGCTAAAGTGTAAAGTGCTGCAGATTCCATTTCAAGAGCAAGTACTCCGTACTGAGCCCATTTTTCATGTTCTGCAAATTCATTATAGAAAATATCTTCAGTAAAGACGTTTCCTACACGCAAGTTCAATCCTTTTTCAATGCCAGCATTATAAGCTTTTAACAACAAATCGAAATCTGCAGTTGGTGCATAATCAATGCCATTGAAAATGACTTCATTCATTTTTGAATTAGTTGAAGAACTTTGTGCCAAAATTACATCACGCACTTTTACGTCTTTATGGATTGAACCACAAGTACCTACGCGGATTAATTTTTTTACATCATATTCTTGCATCAATTCTGTTACGTAAATTGCAATTGACGGTACGCCCATTCCAGTTCCTTGAACAGAGATACGCTTCCCTTTATATGTTCCGGTATAACCGAACATGTTGCGGACTTCGTTGTACAAAGTCACATCTTCCAAAAAAGTTTCCGCTATGTATTTAGCACGAAGCGGATCTCCTGGTAGTAAAATTGTTTCGGCAATATCGCCTTTTTTCGCATTAATGTGAACACTCATTTAAAAAACCTCACTTTTATATTGTAGATTTAATCATACTGTTTTTTTACAGCTTGTGCAACGACCAGCTTTATTCGTCTGCGTATTCTCTCCACATTTCATCGAATACGCTTGCTCTCATGACCGGATGTGCTTTTTCTTCAATGTATTTAGAAAGTCGTTCAAAATCAGTTTCAGATTTCGGAAATGAATGATCCAAAAACATCGAATCCGAAAAATGCGAAAAGTCATCAGCCTCGAGTTTGCCACGGTATTTCAATGCAAATTGGTAAAATGAACGTTCCATGGTCGAACTCCTTTCGAATTTCGGGCAAAAAAAACCGGACAACATGTCCGGATAAGCCATTATTCAAATAATTTCTTGTACTCGGATAAGCCTTCTGCATCTAACTGCTCTTTAGGTACAAAACGAAGAGCCGCAGAATTAATACAATAGCGAAGTCCACCTAAAGATGATGGCCCATCAGGGAATAAATGCCCTAAGTGAGAATCCGCCGTTGCTGAACGGACTTCTGTTCTTCGCATCCCATGACTTGTATCAAAATTTTCTTTTACTTCAGTTTCTTCGATTGGTTTTGCAAAACTTGGCCAACCACAATGAGCATCAAATTTATCTTTTGAACTAAACAAAGGTTTTCCTGAAACAATATCTACATAAATTCCGTCTTCAAAATGTTGGTCATATTCTCCTTGAAATGGAGGCTCAGTACCACTTTCTTGCGTCACATGATATTGCATCGGTGTTAACTTTGATTTCAATTCGTCTTTCATAATTGTCCACCCCAATTCTTTTCTATAAATGCAGTCCGTCCCGATCCAACCGAATAACGGTTGTAATGGCCAGGGTTTTTCTTATAGTAATCTTGATGGTATGTTTCTGCCAAATAAAATGGTTTTGCTTCTAATATTGGTGTCACAACAGCTTTCTCGAATCTACCCGAATTGTCTAGGTCTTGTTTAGACTTTTCTGCTTTGAGTCGTTGTTCCTCGGAATGATAATAAATAGCCGTCTGATACGATTCCCCACGGTCAAAAAATTGACCTCCCGCATCTGTCGGATCAATTTGTGTCCAGAAAACGTCTAACAATTTTTCATATGGAAAAATATCGGGTTGAAATGTGATTTGGACCGCTTCAACATGTCCCGTAGCATTGGAGCAAACTTGTTCATAGCTCGGATTTTTCAACTCACCGCCTGTGTATCCACTCACAACTTCTTCAATGCCATCTAATGAATCAAAAGGTTTGACCATGCACCAAAAACAGCCACCTGCAAATGTCGCTTTTTCTGTCTTCATCTACTCACTCCGTTCCCTATGGTTCGATTGTTACCAATAATCGGATATCATCATCTTTTAAGTTAAACGATGACGCTCGAACAGAAATCCCATCATCTAAAGGTATTTCCGTAAGCTTTAATACCACTTCTTCATCTTTAGGCATCACTTCCATAAAATCCGGAAGGTCAACTGAATCTCTAAGTAACTTTAACGCAGATTCAGGCGGAATATCCAGCATGCCGACTTCTACAGACTTTTGTTCTAGTAACAAATTACCATCTTCTTGAACAAGAGGTTCAAATTTCATCAAGATTGGCAAGGTCACCGAAAATACAGTTAGTTCTGTTGAGATGCTGACATCATCCGCCACCGACAAAGCCAAAGGAATCGGTTGATCTTTCATCGCTTTTTGAATATAAGTATTAGCAATCCCTTCAAAATCTGCTTTAGTAGTATTGACTACGACTGTGTTACCGGCTGCAGGTCCATTTTCTAAGGCCTGATACGATGTATAGTCTTTTGGCGGAGTCGTTACATAAAGCACCGCTCCTACCAATGCCAATGCATTCAACGCCAACAGAGCAAAAAAGGCCAAACGCCATTTTCTCATCATATCCTCACCCTATTCTTCATAACTCAATCCACATTCTTCCATCCTCTTTAAAATACGCTTTGTCATCAAGTCATAACCTCTACTATTGGGATGAAAAAAATCGGAATGGTAAACCAAATTTTTATTACCGACAAATAAATCACTGACAGGCACAAAACAAGCCTGAGGATCTTCATCTATCCTTTTTTGCATTACTTGATTAAAAGAGTCTATAATTTGATCAAATTCTTCTACTTCATCCGTTACGAGCGAAAAAGGATTATAAATGCCCATCATAATAATAGGCACAGTTGGATTGATCTCTCGTATCGAAGTCAGAATCGTATCAAAGCGGCTTTCATAGAAAACCAATTCATCATCGAAAGCTTCTATATTCAGTGAAAACAAATCGCGTTTCACAATTCGCATAACATCATTTCCACCAATGGTCATAGTTAAATAATCTGCTTCTGAAATAGGACCCGTTAGTTTGCCTTGCTGGAACATTGCTAGCAATTGATCGCTACGTCGACCCCTTTTAGCGGTGTTTTCAACAGCGACCCCTTCAATTCCCTGCCAAGTTTGAATTTCGGCTGCTAACCTGCCTGTATAGCCCCCTAAATCTGCTTCATCACCAACTCCTTGAGATAACGAATCACCAAGAGCTGTGATGATGACGGCTTGAGGTTTAAAGTTCGGCGGTACCGTATAAGAACCGATTGATGGTTCATTTCTCGGCTCTGCCTCTTCGTTGCCAAAGATAAACGTTGGACTGCACCCCGCTACTATACCCGTGGACAAAATGACGATTAACAGGATGCGTTTCAAATTCGTCTCTCCTTTTTTACATAGGACTGTACTTTATCGTTAATCGGTATAATACATAAATCCTATTGCACCGATTCCTGTGTGCGTGGAAATTACTGGCGTTGTAAAGTCAAATTGAATATCGTCAAAACCGGTTTCTTTAATTTTTTCACGCAACGGACCTGCCATTGCAAGTCCATTGGCGTGAGCGATACCAACACCTTTTACTTGCTTGCCTGTAGTCCGGTCGAGAAAGTCTTTCATTAAATAATCTACTACTTGCTTATGGCTTCTAACTTTAGCAACTGGTGTATATTCACCACTATCTAAAGAAGCGATCGGCTTGATTTTCATCAAGGATCCTAATAACGCACGACCTTTTCCGATTCGTCCGCCTTTCACAAGGTTATCTAGTGTATCTACCACTACAAACAGTTTTGTATTGAGGCGAACTTGCTCTATTCGCGCAACAATTTCGTCCATCGACTTTCCTTCCTTGGCCATTTTAGCTGCCTCAAAAACTTGGAAAGTTAAAGCGTGCGAAATATAACGAGAATCAACGACCGTGACGTCTGAATCAGAGAGTTGAGCTGCTGTTTTTGCAGACTCAACAGTACCACTCATCCCTCCAGTCATATGGATAGATAAAATTTGATCCCCATTTCCACCTAGCTTGTCATACAACTCTTTGAAAACGCCCGGAGCTGGTTGGGAGCTTTTTGGCATTTCTTTTGTATTTTTCATTAACTCTAGAAAAGATTCTGGTTCAAGATCTACTCGATCCAAATAAGTTTTTCCACCGACTTGTATGCTCAATGGAACTACATGTAAATCATATTTTTTAATGACCTCCGGTTTTAAATCAGCGGTCGAATCCGTGACGATATGAATTTTTGACATGAAATCACTCTTTTCTTCACTTAGATTTAAGTAATGGAATTGCAAGAAAACCATGTAAATTGCTATTCAGTAATATTAATCTAAATTGTATTTTTGCATAGATAGTGTAACAATCGTTTCAGCAATTCTTGAATGAATCATTGCTATTGCCTCTTTTGTATTCATTTCTTTTATTGTGTCACTAGAAATCGGATCCAAAAGTTGAACTTGTACAGTTGCCGGCATTACTTTATTGTTGTTTTTTTCCATAATATCCGCAGTTCCATGGATTGCAATTGGTAAAATCGATACATTTGCATCTTTTGCAATACGCAAGAAACCTGCTTTAAATTCACCAAGGCCATCACCTTTGCTTCTCGTTCCTTCAGGAAAAATCAAAATTGAATGGCCTTCTTTCAACTTTTCTACTGTATCTGTAATCGATTTCAATGCACTTCGGCGATCGGTTCGATCTAAAAATACACAGTTCATCTCTTCCATATACATCGGAATGATAGGGAATTTTTTTACTTCTTTTTTAGAAATAAAACCAAATGGTTTTGGAATCGTAGAAAGCAATGTTGGAATATCAAAGTTTCCTTCATGATTACTGACAAACAGCACAGGTCCTTCAGGTAATTTTTCAAGCCCTTGAATAGACACTTTACTTTTCGTCCGCTTCATAATGCCCGTTGCCCATTTTTGCGGTTCCGTATGAATTAGTTGATCATATTCCTCAAGAGACAATTGTTTCTTCTGTTTCATGAATTTCCTCAAACTTATTGCGCTAAATGGCAAATAGCCAAAAATAAAGGAGAATGTACGAAAAGAATTAAGCATGGGCATTTTTCTTTTTCCGTCTTTCGTATACTAAATATGAAAAAGCTACATCATTTGAAATTTGCTGCTCCGATTCTGAAACAAGTTTCCACTCACGGCCATATTCCGGAAAATAAGTGTCTCCGTCAAATTCTTGGTGAATTAATGTAATGTAAAGGCGATCAGCATCAGGTAATACCGACTCAAAAATTTGTTCTCCACCAATAATCATTACTTCCTCATGTGCTTCTTTTGCCAATTTGATGGCATCAGACAAATTGTGTACCACGTCTACGCCTTCTGCCTCGTAATAATCGTTGCGTGTCACAACGATATTACGGCGTTTTGGAAGCGGACGACCTATAGATTCATACGTATTGCGACCCATAACAATGCCTTTTCCAATCGTATGTTCTTTAAAATAAGCCAAATCAGCAGGAATATGCCAAGGCAATTCGTTATTCTTTCCAATGACCCGGTTAGGATCATGCGCTACCATCAATGAAATCATACATATTCCTCCTACCCCGCTTTTTACGGGTGTTAAACTCTATTTAACGAAATCCTGTTGCCCATTAAACCGCAACGGGTGCTTTTATCCGCGGGTGTGGATCATAACCTTCAATCGTGATATCTGCAAGCGTTAAATCAAATATGGATTCGACTTCCTCATTAATATGTAATGTTGGAAGCGGTTTTGGCTCTCTAGTTAGTTGTTCTTCTACTTGTGATAAGTGATTTGAATATAGATGTGTGTCGCCTGTTGTGTAAACAAAATCGCCAACTTCCAAATTGCATTCACGGGCAATAAGGTGTGTCAACAATGCATAAGAAGCGATATTAAACGGCACCCCTAAAAAGACATCTGCACTTCGTTGATACAGCTGACATGAAAGTTTTCCATCTGCTACGTAAAACTGGAAAATAATATGGCAAGGCGGTAAGGCCATGTCGTCTATAAATTCTGGATTCCATGCGGTAACAAGATGTCGACGGGAATCCGGATTCTTTTTAATGGATTCGATGACATTTTTTAATTGATCGATCGTTTCGCCTTCTGTTGTTGCCCACGAACGCCATTGCTTACCGTAAACCGGACCTAAATCCCCGTATTTCCCAGCGAATACCGGGTTATTAATCACTTGTTGTTGGAAAATTTGCATCTGCTGTTTATATAGTTCTGCAAACTCAGGATCTTTCTGGGCACGACGACCAAAATCTGTCATATCCGGCCCTGTATATTCGTCACTTTCTACCCACTGGGCAAATGCCCATTCGTCCCATATATGATTATTGTCTTGTAGCAATGCTCGAACGTTTGTATCTCCTTTAATAAACCAAAGTAGTTCAGATACAATTAAACGGAATGCCGTTTTTTTAGTTGTCATTAATGGAAATCCTTGCGTCAAGTCAAATCGCATTTGATGGCCAAAAACACTCAATGTTCCTGTACCCGTTCGATCTTCTTTTGTTGCTCCATTATGTAAAATGTGTTCGCATAATTCTAAATATTGCTTCATGTAATTCGCCTCCGTTGTTAAGTTTAATCATAACAAAAATATTGACTAAGGACACATCTGAACTAATAATACCTATTCATAAAATTATCAAAACAAAAAACCGTCACAAAGTGAACGGTTTAAGAAAGCCATTTTGGCGGTGTGTTTTTAGACCAATAGATATCACCTAGAGTAATATGTTTTTGGAAGTTATCTTCAGCTATATGATAATGGAAGTTAAAAGAATAACCTACTTGAGGCTTTTTCTCTGTTCGAACATGAAAACGAATTTCGTCTATATTTGTTTTAGTATCGTAAATATGGAATATTTTTTCAGCATAATCACCTGACGGCTTTTCGGAAATTGCCAAGGTTTTCAGTTTGCCGTCTTCTAGACTTGCCAAATGAACGTCGATTGCTCGCTGAATGTTTGGCAAAATCATTGTTTGGAATTCATCTTGAATGACAGGACCGATTCGAGATCCAAATTTCAAATACGCCTGCTCTTCTGCAGATTGATAAGCCAAATCGAATATGGAGTCATTTGTGTCATAAAACTCGCTCGGATCTACCCAATCATAAATATATTGTTTGTTATCACTTTCCGCTGCGTGTGATTTTGGTTGACCCTTTTCGTCTAAAAGCGACTCCCAGATTAAATGATTCGGAGAGATTGCGCCCAATGTCAAAACGGCAACTGCAATCATCAGCGACTTTTGCCACCAATTTTTCATGAACATCACCTTTTCTTTATGAACATTTTAGTAACATATCTGTTTATTTATACGATTTTCACGGGGAAAGGTTTCATCTTCTTGAAATTCATTGTACAATAAAGTCATTAACAACGCCTTGTTTTTTTTTGAAAAGGAGGAATTTTCGTGGATGCATCATTATTGATCGGATTGGGTCTCCTATTTATGCTCGGATACTTGACTTCACTTTCATTTACAGATTAATAACAAATAAAAAAACTCCCTAAAATTTAGGGAGTTTTTTTATTTGTTTTAACTCATTTTTTCAATAATCGCCTATTTTTCTACGTTGCCTTCCCATGAAGACATCCCTTGAGCTACATTTACAAACTCATAGCCTTCTTCAAGCATCAATTCACTCGCTTGTTGAGACCGGTTGCCAGACTGGCAAATGACAACGTATTTTTTGTCTTGTTGAATACCTTCAAAATCACCATTTTGCATTCCCGTAAGTGGCTCGTTTTGCGCCCCTGGGATATGCCCTTGATCAAATTCAAACGGTTCGCGAACGTCCAATACAGTGTAGCCGGCATCTTGCTTTTCAGCCACTTGATCGATTTGGATAGTTTCATAATCTGCTTCTTGTCCGCACGCCGCTAACAGTAGCGCACTGACAATTGCGAGCATCAATACGAGTCGCTTTGTCATTACTCAATGTCGCCTTCCCATGCCATCATGCCGCCTTCAACGTTTGTTACATTATAACCTTGGTTGTCTAAAAATTTGCATGCAGAGCTACTACGTCCGCCTGCTTGGCAGTTCACATAGTATTGTTCTTTTTTGTCCAATTCGTTCATCTTGAATTCCAATAACCCTAAAGGCATATTCACAGCTCCAGGAATTTTTCCAGTCGCCACTTCTGATGTTTCACGCACGTCAATAATGTTTACTTTTTTACCTTCTTCTAATAATGTCTGTAGCTCTTTTGTAGAAATCGATTTCATCTATAATTCCTCCTAATAATTTGGTTTTTAATTAGTATTTTATTCATAATGTAAATTGTTTATGCGTTCAATAATTCCGAAACGCGATTCGGATCGAAACCGAGAACCCACTCACCGTTTATATTTGTTTGTGGTACGCCCATTTGGCCAGTTGTTTGCACGAGGCGATTAGCTGCCGCTTGATCGTGCTGCACATTTACTTCTGTATACGCAACATTATTCTGTTCCAGAAAATTTTTCATCATTGTGCAGTAAGGGCACGTATCTGTTGAGTAAACTGTAACTTGGTTTGACATAATCGCTTCCTCCTAAAAAATAAGATCAATTGAATGTACTCGAAATATACCACAGGGGGTATATAGTTTCAAGAGATTTGCTTGGCTTTGATTTCTTTTTATGCTTTATCATTTACAAATTAAATTAACAAAATAAAAATAGCATCTTATTTCGCAAATCAGATTGAAAAATCTGGCGATAATAGATGCTATTCTTCAATCTTACTTCGATTAGTTATTTTCCTGTGCGAGAATGATCACACCGTAGTGAAATTTAGTATTCGGTCGCACGCGTCGCACAAAACCAAACCGTTCAAAATCCTGAGAGCTGAAATGCGCTTTTAACACAATACTCTTTCTAGCCACCCGTTTAGCTTCAGCTACCCATTGTGCTGTTAACTGACCTTGATTAGCCAAGCCTTTAATTGCTGTAAAGTTTGTTGCTTCTGTAATTTCTTCTGTAAACATCGGATCCATGTATATGACATCGATAGAATTCGACTCAAGTTTTTTTAGAAACGAAACGGCATCACAAGAAACCACTTCTATTCGTTTCATCGCGTCTATTAAGTGCGGCATTCCACTATATTGTTTTAACCCTTGTTTTACGACGTAAGCAAGAATCGGATGACTTTCGCAACCAATAACGTGCCCACCTTTCCCTACGCGCTGAGAAGCGACCAAAGAGTCTGATGCAAGACCTAAAGTACAATCTAAAAAAGAGTCTCCTGGCTTTAAATTAGAAACTACAACTAACGGATCTTCCTCGAGCGGTCTCTTCGTCCGATACGCAGCTGAATTCGGATGAAAAAAGAACGGCTCCGTTTTACCCAGTGGATAAAACTCGAGTCGTTCTTTTAAACAAATCAACAAATCAGACGATTCATCCGCATGCATTTTCTTAATAGAGCGCTTATTGCGTACCACTTGCTGAAGCGACAGTTCTGTTGAAACTCGCTCCGCCCACTCCATCATAGATGAAGTTGAGCGAGAAGCTGTTGTGACGACCGTTTTCACTGAGCGGCCACCTGTTCAAGCGCTTGTGCTAGATGGTCACGAATTTGTTCCATTGGATAACCCTCTATTTGTTCGCGTGGAATAAAATGTGCCAACTCGCCATCTTTGACTACCGCAATCGATGGTGAAGACGGAGCAACTTCTTCAAAATAATGACGCATTTGCGCTGTCGCTTCTTTATCTTGTCCTGCAAAGACCGTTACCAAATGTTCGGGTTTTGCTTCTACTGTTTGAAGCGCTTCTATAACCGCTGGACGTGCCAATCCTGCTGCACAGCCACAAATTGAGTTAATCACAATTAGACTTGTTCCTTTAGCGCTACTCATATGGTCATTTACTTCCTCAGCCGTCAACAATTCTGTAAATCCTGCTCCAGCCAATTCCTGGCGCATCGGCACCACAATGCCCTTCATGTATTCATCATATGCGTTCATGCTTTTCGCCCCTTTTCGTTTAAACTTTTTCTAAAAACTCTAAGTTTTATCTACTTAAGTGTAACCTAGATGCTCCTGAATTTCATAGTATGCCGATTTAAATGTGATTTTTTTATGAATTTATTAGTTTAGTTCTGTATGATTAGATTTAAGTTAAAGGGATGAGGGTGAAAACAGATGGATTTACTAAAACAAATTAACGAATTAGACTTTGCATTGTTGCAGTCATTTTCCACCAAACATGATCGTCCATGGGGTGCTTTGTTTTTAAACGAACACCAACCAGATTATTATGATGCAAATCATGCATATGTAAGTGAACAGCCCGAACACCCTGAAAAAGTAATCGATGAAGTGGTGTCATTTTATAGATCTCACTCAATTACGCCACGATTTTATTTAGATTATATCGATTCGCTGACAAGTTTTATTGCCCAATTAAAAAATAACGGCTTTCAGTATGAAGAAATTCCTCAACCTATTCAGTTATGGAACAAAGAACTAACGTCATTATCAATCCCTGACCATGTAACGGTCGAAAAAGTAAACAATACGAATTATCATGACGCCTCGTGGGTCGAGTGTCAGATTAAAGAATTTGGTGGAAAAGCAGTTCGCGAAAAGGCTTTTGAAACAGAGTTTAAAGACAATCGTTATACGCATTATTTATTAAAAGTTAATGGCAAACCTAGTTCGACAGCGTGCTTATTTGTACATAAAAATCAAGGTCGTATCGAAAGTGTTGCGACTATCGAGAAAAATAGAGGAAAAGGATTAATTGGTTTTGTCTTACATCATATACAAAAAGAAGCTCAAATGATGCAGCTAGAAAAATTATGGGTTCACCCTATTAATGAACAAGTTGAAAAAGTCTATAGTCGATACGCATTTGCTACGATTCATATTTTACAATCTGGTCATGCTTTTTTAGATGGGAAAAGCATTAAAGGCATTCACGAGTAAATCAGAAGTGACATTAATCGAGTGGGTTCTAAACAAGAAACTTAAATGATAGGAGAAATCCATGAAAAAGAAAAAGAAGAAAGACAATTGCATTACTGATTTCTTTAAAGACCTTAGTATTCAAATTGTTTTTGAATTGCTCTTATCCGCTGTTTGGAACACATTATTATTTATTCCAAGACTGTTGATTCGATTATTTAGCAGTGTTTAACTTTGCGTTTACGCATTTATCAAGCTATCTATTATTATCTATAAGACAATTTAAAAAGCCACCCATCAGGATGACTTGAATAGTGATATTTGAATACCTTCAGCTGATGGTGGGCGAAGAGTTATGGTAGTTCCCATTTCTTCTACCGTATAATCTTTTAAAAACTCTTCTACGTCTTTTGCATGCTCAGCAACTGATTCTCTGATAAGCTCTCTAATAATTAATGTACTTCTTTTTTGACTCAATACTATTCCATTGACCGTAAGATTCACCTGAAACCCTCCTATGTATACTTAAAAGATATCATAAATTTATTAACAAAAAACGTACACATGGACCTAATATTTTTAATTTTTTTTAGAAAAAAAGAGTAGATTATTGTCTTTTGTATCATTAAATGATTTTATATACCTACTTTATGCCATGTTTATAATAGTTTTTACCATGAAACGGCGTTTTCTGACAAAGTAAAAAACTACCCCAATTGGGTAGTTTTTTTATTTTATTAAATAAAAATACATGGTAGCCAAGCTTTTATGGGTAGTTACGTGTAATAACTGTATACCTTAAATATCTCAACGCTGCGATGTTTTAGCTAAATATAGACAGCTTCCAGACGTTTTTACACACATTAGGTCTAAAGACTTTATTCATTCAAATTCATGATTAATAAAATCGAGCATTTTGCTAAAGGCATCGTAATCGAACCATTCAATAGTCATATTTTGAGCGTATTCACCGTCATCTTGAAGTTCTAAGTTATTAGAAGACAACTGGACAATTCTTGTGTCATCTACTTCTTCATCTTGTTTGTTGACTTTTTGATCATTAAACTCATGAATCACTTTTTCATAAAAAGAATCAAGTTTTTCTCGACTCGCAAATTCCCAGGATTCGTATTTTCCACTATATAAAATTTCTACTGAGTAAACATTCGCATTCATTCGTTATTCCTCCTCGTAAATGATGATTGTCAGAAAAAATCAACTAAAAGCTCCTTACCTCTTAAATAACCGTTAAAAACATATTATTGAAAATCTAGGTAAAAATAAAAAAACCGGCGACTCAAAAGTCACCGGTTTTTTCTATTCACCTTTCATGGCTTGTCTTGCTTCGGTCATTTGTTTCCAAACAGAACCTTTCGCATCTTCACCTTCTGCAATACGTGCAATGGCCATTTTAATCTGCAATTTCACTTCGAATTCAGGATCGTTTTCTGTTTTTTTTAATGCTGACAATGCTGCTTCTGTACCCGTTTCATATAGAAACATTGCCGCTCTCCAACGAACCAATTTGTTTTTATCATTTAAGGTTTCAATCATGATTGGCTCAAACTCTTCAAATCCCAAATCACTAATGGTGTCACCTGCAGTTCTACGTACAGCCCAGCTTTTGTCTTTCATTGCACGTTCCACATAAGAAACAACTGCTTTATCGTTGATATCCCCAAGGAAAATGGCCGCTTGTCGGCGAATTGACATTTTTTCGTCATCAAGTGCAAGCGATAATAATGGCAAATCGTCCAGTTCCGCTTCGATCATTTGATCGAGTAGCTGAAAACGCGTTTCCCAGTCGGGCGCATTAAATTCTTCTGGGGAGATTTTGCGTCCACGCGGTGCTGCTTCGTGTTGTTCTGTATCTTTTTTTGCTGTTAATGCATCTAAGCGTTGTTGTGGGTAAGCCGCTTCGATTTCTTCTACCATACTTTTGCCAATTTCTGCTTTATCACCATAACGCACGCCGTAATCCGCCCATTTACGTTGCATTAAATAATTTTCTTCAGTTGGGTCCATCACTTGTTTCATCGCTGTAACAAATCGCTCAGACATCCCAAAGCGTTCTTCTGATGCGTTATCGAACACTTTGACTTGCAACGGAATGCCTTTGAACTCCTGAACATGGACATATACTTCGCCGAAATGTTCATCTAATTCTACTTCGTCACCTATATGTTCACGGTCTTCACCAAAGACATTGCGTACTTGAGCTAAAATAGTTTCCCAATCAAATTTCGAAATGCGTTCGACTGCCAAGAAGTCAGCAACGTGATAAACACCTTTAACGCCGTCAATCGTAAGCAATTCTTGAACTTCTTTTGGAGCAGCTTCTATAGTGTCTTTATTGTAATTATGACTTTTGCCAAATGGCAATTCTTGATCGATGATTACTTTCATCGTATTCGGGCTTGGTGTCGGTTCTATCGTTAAAATTTTCACTAAAATCCCTCCTGCAATTAGTCGATTACGCTTCTGCGATTTCTTGAAGATAAGTCCAACGTTCAACCAATGCATCATACTCTGCAGTTAACATATTCACTTCTTCTGTCAGCTGTTGCAATTTATCGTAATCTGCACCAGCTAAAGCCATCTCTTCTTCGCGAGCTTCGATCTTTGCTTCAGCTTCTGCAATTTTATCTAAGATGCTATCGTACTCTAGTTGATCTTTATAGCTCATCTTTTTTTTTGACTTTACAGGCTCCGTCACGACAGTTTCTACTAACTCTTGTTCAGCAAGAGCCACAGGGTTGTTTTTCTCTTTTATAAATTCCGAATAAAGTCCTTGGTATTCTTCAATTTTCCCAGTACCTGTTGTCCATAATTTCTGCGCGATGCGATCTAGGAAAAAGCGATCATGCGAAATCGTAATAACAACGCCCGGGAAGTTTTCTAAGAAATCTTCCAACACGGATAGTGTTTGAATGTCCAAGTCGTTTGTCGGCTCATCTAAGAATAAAATATTTGGTTGTTCCATTAAAAGTTTCAATAAATACAGACGTTTGCGCTCGCCACCGGATAATTTGCCAATTTGTGTGCCGTGACCATTTGATGGGAATAAGAAACGCTCAAGCATTTGGGTAGCAGATAAACGGACGCCTTTTTCCGCTTCAAAATCACTTGACGTTTCTTGAATATACTCAATCATTCGTTGTGATTCGTCCATTTCAGGCAAATGCTGCGTAAAGTGAGCAATTTTCACTGTGCTGCCGTATTCCATTTTGCCAGTCGTCGGCTCAAGTTCTCCCGCTAACATTTTCATTAATGTCGATTTCCCCGCACCGTTTGGTCCAACAATTCCGATGCGATCTCCACCTTGTAACAGGAAATCAAATCCACTGAAGATTTGTTTGTCGCCATAAGCGACGCCCATATCCTTACCTTCGATAATTTTCTTACCAAGGCGTTGGCTTTGCATCGATAGTTCAAGCGATGTGTTGTCATTTTCTTTTTGTACATTTTCTTTAATTTCATCAAAGCGTTGAATCCGCGCTTTTTGTTTTGTCGAACGTGCTTTTGCACCACGACGAATCCATTTTAATTCTGAACGGAATCGGTTTTCAAGTTTTTGCTGAGAGGAAGCGTTCATTTCATCGCGAATTGCTTTGTTTTCAAGGTAATCACCGTAATTCCCTTTGTGTGTATACATTGTTTGATCTGCAATTTCGAATATATGGGTAGATACTGCATCTAAGAAATAACGATCATGCGTCACGAAAAGCATAGCTGATCCCATACGTAACAGCGTTTCTTGTAACCATTCTGTCGAAACCGCATCAAGATGGTTGGTCGGCTCATCCAATAAGATTAAATCTGCTGGTTCGATCAATGCTTTTGCAAGAGCTACACGTTTTCGCTGCCCACCTGATAACTCACCAACCGATTGGTCATACATATCGATACCCAATTTCGACAAGGCAGTTTTTGCAAGTGCGTTAATGTCCCATGCATTTTCCTGCTCCATTTTTTCTTGAATATCCATCAATTCGTCTTGAAGTTGTGTCGAACTTGAATCGACCATCATATTTTTTAATGCATTTTCATATGCACGATTTAATGCGAGAATTGGAGATTCTCCTGAGAATACTGTTTCTAGTACCGTTAATGACTCATCAAACTCAGGCTCTTGCATCAAATAGGTTATTTGATATTTTTTTGGATGATCCATGACAACACTGTCTGCATCCATTGATCCTGCTAATATCGACATCAAGGTCGACTTTCCTGTTCCATTTACACCGATCAATCCGGCACGTTCTCCAGGATACAATGAAAATTCGACATCCTTGAATAATGTTTTGGCTCCAACTGTTTTTGTTAATTTCGTAATATTTAAGTGGCTCATTTATTCCCATCCGTTTCTGTTTGAAGTTGCTTTAAAAAGGATAGCATAAATTCGTGGCGTTCTTCAGCCATCTGCTTACCAGTTTCCGTTGTCATTTGATCTTTTAGCAATAAAAGCTTTTCGTAAAAATGCGTAACACTGCTTGGCTGCGCTTCCCGGTATTCCTGCTCGGTCATTTCCGTTCGTGCTTTTTCGTTCCAATCGTATAGTTTACGTCCTTTAGCTCCCCCGTATGCAAAAGCTCTAGCAATGCCAATTGCACCAATTGCATCTAGGCGATCTGCATCTTGAACAATTTTGGCTTCGCTACTAGTTGCGGGCTTACCGTTTCCACCTTTAAAAGAGACAGACGCAATGACATCTTGTATTTCTTGGCGTTGCTTATTGGTTAAGTCCAAACCCTCTAATATCTCACGCTCTAAATCTTCATTTGGCTTTTTGTACTTTGGATCTGAAACATCGTGTAGCAGTACCGCTAACTCAACGATAAAGACATCTGCGTTTTCGTGCGCCAAAATCATTTTGGCGTTTTTCATGACGCGTTCAATATGCTGCCAGTCGTGGCTCGCATCAAACTGCTCATAAATTTTCTTTACTTTATTTTGACATTGATTGATTTTTTCCTGATCCATTCTTCCGCTCCTATCGCTTGTTTCTTCTATTATAACCTGAAGTGACTCCAAAATGCCTGTATTCCCAACGATTATTGACGTATACATAGGCTTCATGTATAGTATAGCCATCCATAACATGGCGTCTATAGATCCATGACATACTCAATACTAGGGGGAACTTGTATGAACCAAGGGACAGTAAAATGGTTTAACTCAGAAAAAGGTTACGGATTTATTGAGTATAATGATGGCGATGATGTATTTGTCCATTTTACAGGCATCCAAGGTGATGGGTTTCGTACATTAACTGAAGGCAAAACTGTATCTTTCGATATTATTGATGGCAACCGTGGACCACAGGCTGCAAATGTTATCGAAGTTGACTCAGAATAACAAATAAAAAAAGAAAAAAGCAGGGACGGATTTCCGTTCCTGCTTTTTGTATGCTAGTAGAAAACAGTTATTGTTTCGTTCTGGTTCCAATTTTATTAAGTTCTTCCCCCAGAAATTGCAGTTGAGTCCCAACTGTACAATTGCTAATACAAAACCTGTGAGCAGCCGTTTTCCCTTCATCTTTTCGGATTTGAGACCTCACAAAGCAACCGTCACAATAAGTCGTCAGCATTTCATCAATTTCATTTATAATAGAAATTTTCTTCACTTTGTCACCTCTTAGCAAAACATCATTTTCTCATTCTACTACGCATTTGTTTTTTATACCAACAATAGTTATACTAGCTGAGGATATTTCAAGGTATGAAGCGGTTCGCAAACTCCCGCTTTACCAAAACTAAGGAGGAAGTTTTTTGTTTAATGAATTTTGGGGACTTGGCTTTGCCTTGTTCAATTTTGTTCTTTTATTAATCATGTATAAATGTTTCGGAAAAACAGGTTTGTTTGCTTGGGTGGCGATTTCCACAGTCCTTGCCAACATCCAAGTTACGAAAACCATTGAAATCATTGGCTTAACTGCTACACTTGGCAACAGTTTGTATGCTTCCACATTTTTAGCAACCGATATTTTAAATGAAAAATATGGCAAAAAAGAGGCGAAAAAAGCAGTATGGCTTGGCTTTTCTTCTCTGCTAATCATGGTGTTAGTGATGCAATTTGGCATTAAGTTTATACCTGCTGACAGTGATTTTGCTCAAAGTTCTTTAGAAACGATTTTTGGCCTTATCCCGCAAATCGCTATCGGTAGCATGATTGCTTATCTAGCCAGCCAACATTTAGACGTTATCATTTTCGGGGCACTTCGCAAAATCTTTCCGAAAGATAGTCAATTTTGGATTCGTAATAACGGCTCTACTTTACTCAGCCAATTATTAGATACGTTAATTTTTACTTCGATTGCATTTTGGGGAGTGTTTCCGTTTGATGTATGGCTCCAAATTTTCTTCTCGACTTATGTGTTGAAATTTATTGTTTCTATCTTGGATACGCCATTTGGCTATTTAGCAAAAATGATTACGCCCATTGACGAAAAGTAGGTGATTGGATGTTAGAAGTGTTTGTAGATGCCGCAAGTGCTGGTACGCCACAAGTAAGTGCTATTGGCGTTTTTATTCGCGGGGAAGGTCATGTTATTCACTGGAGCGAATATGTGGGTGAAATGGACAATCATACTGCGGAATTTACAGCGCTCGTTAAAGGTTTGGAACTTGCCAAAGAATTGTCACCTCAACTGATTTCAATCAAATCAGATTCACAAGTAACGGTTGATGCATTTGAAAGAAGGTTTATTAAAAACCCGAAATTCAAGCCTTTACTGGAACGGGCGTTAGAAATTGGCGATCAGTTTGAATATTGCTTTATTAAATGGATTCCTGATTCTCAAAACCGTGCAGCGGATGCCCTAGCAAGAACTGAACTTCGAGCACATAAATAATGTTACAAACTTGCAGTCGTCCTTGGTTTTTATGGGCGGCTGTTTTTCTTTCTATGCATACGCCAGTGTTAAAGTCTGATAAGATTAAGTTATCATCTTTTATTGGAGGAAGCTCATGAGAACAAAACTTGGTACCGCACTTGATATTTTTATACTGGTCATTGGACCATGGATCGTCTACACACGAATCAATGAAATGATGCAAAATGGAGTATCTGTTTATCCGATGATTTCGGTCGTTATTGTTACCATCGCGGTTATTTTCTCGATTTATAATTTGTATTTACTATTTGGTCGTAAACAACAAAACAACATGAAAAAATAAGCAGAAAAGAGGCTTTTCACGTGAAATCGCTTTTGTTTTATTTTATTCCGCTCATGCTTTTCGCAGTAATCAATAATGTATTTTCCGTTTTCTCATGGCCTCATTATTTGGTTTTGTTGCTGGCTTTTCTTGTATTTCAGTTGGCACGTACTCGCTACCCGAAAGACGCGATTCCGTTTATTGCAAAACTCACCCAAGCTGCTTTCTATATATTGACAGTCGCAACTATTTTCCGCGATCAATACTTAAATCCATTGATCATTAACGTGTTATTAGGCGTTACGTTCGGATTTGTTATCGTAGAAATTATGCAAACGAGAAAAAAGCCAGTTTGAAATACTGAAGACCTTAGCCATCTCGAGTCGGCTAAGGTCTTCTTTTTATGTTGAGAAGAAACTCTATCTCTCGCCTTCTGTTTGTCTCTCATTTAAATAATTCTCATACGCCTCTCTTGCATGATCAGATTTCGGCACATGTTTTGAAACCCTTTTATGATGGACCCACCACAAATAAGAGCAACCCTAATATACCCGATAACACTATTGATATTGTTAAATACACTGTACCTTCTCCTTGAAATTTGTTTACCTATACAACGAAAAAATCACGAAAATAACTTCTACTCAATGCAAACTGTCAAAAACTCATTGTATTATTTCCTATCGACGCACCCTTCCATTAAAATAATGAAAAGGAGGTTTTTTTCGTGAAAAAGATTTTAATGGCTTCACTGTCGATATTGCTTTTAGCCGGTTGCAATAACTCAGCTGCTGACCCTGAAAAAGCAACGGCACCTTTTGAAGAAATTGCCACAGGATTAGAGACGCCGTGGGCAATTAATAAATTGGGTAATGAGTTTTATATTTCAGAACGAACTGGCAACGTAGCCTATATTGATGAAGATGGTACAGTGACGCATCAACAAGTTAACTTTTCAGATAAGCTTTCGGGTGCCTCAGAAGCTGGGTTTTTAGGATTTGTCTTAAAGCAAGATTTTGAAACAAACAAGAAAGCTTATGGCTATTATGTTTACGAACGCAACGGCAAAGATTTCAATAAAATTATCACACTTGTGTTAGAAAATGGTGAATGGCAAGAAAGCCAAGTTTTACTAGAAGGCATTCCAACAGGCAATGTTCATCACGGCGGCCGTTTAGCATTAGATGAAGACGGTACACTTTTTGCAACGATTGGCGATGCCTCTACTCCAGAGCTTGCTCAAGACTTAGGATCCGTGAATGGCAAAATTTTAAAGCTCAATTCTTCCGATGAATTTGAAATTTACTCATCAGGTCACCGAAACCCTCAAGGTATTACTTGGGACGAAGACATCATGTACGCTTCTGAACACGGTCAATCGGCTAATGATGAACTCAATATTATTGAAGAAGGCAATAATTACGGATGGCCAACCATTGAAGGCAATGCAACTGAAGATGGATTAGAATCTCCATTTTTCACTACTGGCTCAGATGAAACTTGGGCTCCGAGTGGTATCACGATGCACGACGGCTTTCTATACGTTGCGGCACTTAGGGGAACTGCTATTAAAGTGGTAGATCCAGAGAATGCTGTAGTTACAGATTCAATTGAAGGCTTTGGTCGTGTTCGAGATGTTTTGTCAGATGAAGACGCTGTCTATTTCATAACCAATAACACTGATGGTCGGGGTACACCAGCAGACGACGATGATAAACTGTATAAATTGAATGAATAAGGAAAAGGTGAATTGGAGTTGTCCAATTCACCTTTTTTCAATTGCTATAGGAATTTTACCATCAGATTTTCATCGATGTATTTTTCAGGTGTTTTCATAGCTTGTGGGTCTGTTCCGTATTTTTCAAAACCAAGCTGTTCATATAAGGCAATAGCTGCCTTGTTTTCACTTGCGACTGCTAAATCTAAACGCTCTAGCCCATGCATTTTTTTAGCAAACTCAAAAAGTTGGTGCATTAAACGACTAGCCAGTCTTTTGCCTCTTTCGCTAGGTGTTACGTATACCGCATAAACTGAACCCCGGTGGTGTAACTTTGGTGCTAAATTGCGCACCAAAGTTACATTTCCTAGTAATCTTCCTTCTGAAAATGCACCAAACGTATAGGCGTTTTTCATCGCCAAGTTTTGTGCTGTTTTTTCAATTGGGTTTTTCAGTGCATCCTCTAGTCTCGTCGCGAACGCATCTGGATTGTTTTTTAGAGCCTCAATACGCAAGTCGTAATACGCTTGCGTATCTTTAATGGTGAGTTGGCGAAATTCCATAAACAACATCCTTTTTATATAAATTGCTGTGTGATGGTCCCTTTTCCATTTACCACTCGAACTTCTGCGTAAGCGCCGTTGACAAAGGTGAGTTGTGGCGGCACATGTCCTAAGTCAATATCGTAAGCAATCGGTATATCCAATTCTTCTGCTAAATCCTCGTACATTTTTTCCACTGTATATTCTTGATTTGGCTCATTTGCAGGACTTCGACCAAAAATGATGCCGGTACAATGATCAAACCAACCTGCATATTTCATTTGGGTTAACGATCTTTTTAAATCTGCTACAGGTAACTCACAGTTTTCCAAATACCAAACAACTGGTTCTTCTGGAATATGCTCTTTCCTAAAACTTTGGACATCGCCAAAAGAAGTTCCGATCAAGTGACGGATTACATCGATGCAACCGCCTAACAATCGGCCCGAGAAGTTTTCTTCCCCTCCTGAAATGGTTTTCCATACAGTCGGTTCACTCAAATGAAAGACGACAGGAGATGGAATCGAATGATTCCACTCTTTTTGATACAACGTGGATGAACTTTGGGCAACAGAGCCCTTTGCCCTAGTTTGTAAAATCGATAGCCAGCGACCTGTAGTTTCGTCACTTTGTTCACCACGCAAGTCGATCAAGTTGGTACCGTGTGCTGTTGCGATTCCTGTTTTTAATGTAACAGCTAGTAATAGGACACTAAGGTCTGAATACCCTAGAATCCATTTCGGCTGCATCTTCGAAAAATCCAGGTATTCTAATATTTCAATCAACAATTCCCCGCCCCACGGTGGAAGAATCAAATCAATAGCTGGATCTATCATCATTTCCATCAATTCTTCGGCACGTTTTTTAGCAGGAGCTGATTTGGCCATGTTTTGAGTCCAAGCAGTATCACCTGTTACAAACGTAAAACCGTTCTGCTCCTGCCTTTTGATTGCTTGTTTTAAAAGCGCATGATTTTCCTTACCAACTCCTGATGACGGAGCGGTAACACCAATTGTCTTTATAGTTGTTGCAGGATACCGAATCATACAATAGTCCCCCTTTCGTTTCAAACAAAATAAAATAACGAAAAAATCATCGCTAGTAAAATGCCTGCTCCTGCAAAGAACCATAAAGCATGTTTAACCATTTCAAGAAACTGGCTTGGTTCTTTATCAAGCCTTTTCCCTTTAAACTGGGAAAAATCTGGCGGTGTCTCTCTTCTGTGCGTCGTTTTTTTCATGTACGTTTTTTTTGTTTCAGACATCGGGTTCATTGTGTTCCTCCTTGAATCATTAGCAATAGCATTTTTAATATATTTACCATTATACTAAAGTTAACTTGAGAATATAGTCCCCTTTTTGACTAATTGTCATTTTTCAGAACAAACAATCTAAAGCCCTACTTGAAATAGTCTTTGGAGCGTATATGATGGAGATAGAGTGAAAATATCAAGGGGGTTTGTGGATGAAAGTTTTAGTAGTCGGAGCAAACGGACAAATCGGAAGGCATTTCGTTAAAATGCTTGCAAGCAGTGACACACACACACCGAAAGCAATGATCCGCAAAGAAGAGCAAGTTAGTTTTTTTAATAGTTTAGGCGTAGAAACCGTATTGACTAGCCTTGAAGGTAGTGTCGAGGAAATTACAGAAGCGATGGAAGGTTGCGATGCGGTAGTTTTTGCTGCGGGTAGTGGCGGTAAAACCGGTGCAGACAAAACTTTGCTAATTGATTTGGATGGGGCTGCAAAAACTATTGAAGCCGCTGAGCGTACTGGTACTGAACGTTTCCTTATGATTAGCGCTATTAATGCTGACAAACGTGCTATGTGGAAAGAAGATATGGCTCATTACTATGTGGCGAAGCATCATGCTGATAATATTTTACGAGCCAGCGGATTGGTTTATACCATTATCCGCCCTGGTATTTTAACGAACGAACCCGGTACCGGTAAAATTTTAGCAGTAGAAGATTTAGATTCAGGAGAGATTTCACGTGAAGATGTAGCTCGTGTTTTGTTTAATGCGCTAGATAATGAACATGTTTTCAACAAAACCTTTGCAGTGGTTTCAGGGGATAATGAAGTTGAAACAGCTCTTAACCAACTATAATTTTTCCATACAAAAAGGCTTTGATCTTAGATCAAAAGCCTTCTCTTATTTATTGTGCTACTGTTTTTAAATTTCTGAAGCCCATAACGAGTTGAAATATAAATGCAATCGAACAAATAATGATTGCGGCATAGCCAAGTATGCCAATTGGTGTCATCATAAATGTTTGAATAACGAGTAAAACCATCATGACAGCGATACCAAAATTCACAATATAAGGTTTGTTGTAAAACTTTTTAGACGCAATGCCAACAAAAATTGCTGCAGCAATGATAAACATCAATAAAAGACTCCCCATTTTTCTCCCTCATCCTTTTGCTTTGTCTATTGTAAGTTTAGCATTTATCCTAAATATCCGATAGGGCACTCGGAATTTTTTTGTAAGCCATCTTTTTAATGATTCCCTCATGTTCAGGGAAACGTTCTAATAAGTCTGACTGCATCAACAATTCAAAGTCAGCAAAGTCAAAACCAGGTGAAACCATACAGCCAACTAATGAAAATGCATCATCAGCTTCTACTGTCGAACCGAATATGCTGCCTTTCTCTACTAGTACTTGCGGTCGTTCACCCGAAGCAATATTTAAACCTAATTTTTCAGCACGGTAATTTCCATTTTTATCAAGTATATGCACTGTAACAGCTTCCCCTGCATGAAAGTACCAAACTTCATCTGACTTTAATCGATGAAAATGGGAAATATCATGTGACTGTAGCAAAAAGTAAATGCTCGTGTACAAGTTGCGCTCTTGCGGATGATCGATTGTTGTAATTTTTTCAGCTGATACAAACGATTGCTTATAATAGCCACCTTCGGGATGTGCAGTCATATCAAGTCGCGTAATCCATTCTTGTGCATTCATCTATCCCATCTCCTATCCGTTTTTTCCTACACAATATTTTGAAACTTTCTATCGTTCAAGACGTATTTATTATATAACATAAATCCTATGAGAAAAAAGGAGGAGTAAAAATGAACAATCATGAAATAGACTACAAATTGCATGGTGACGATATGCAGTTTGTCGAAGTAGAACTGGATCCTTCAGAAACGGTCATTGCAGAGGCCGGCGCATTAATGATGATGGAAGATGGCATTGCCATGGAGACAATTTTTGGTGACGGTTCTCAAAGTTCAGGCGGCAGTGGCTTGATGGGCAAATTGATGGGCGCAGGTAAGCGTATTATTACCGGCGAGAGTTTATTTATGACTACTTTCACAAACAACGGAACAGGCAAACGTCATGTTTCTTTTGCTGCTCCTTATCCTGGTAAAATTATTCCTATGGATTTAAGTACTTTGAATGGTAAAATCATTTGTCAAAAAGATGCATTTTTAGCTGCAGCTAAAGGTGTTTCCATTGGGATTGAGTTTCAACGTAAAATCGGCGCCGGCTTTTTTGGTGGCGAAGGCTTTATCATGCAAAAACTAGAAGGCGATGGTTTGGCATTTGTCCATGCCGGCGGTACGATTTACCGTAAGAATCTTCAAAAAGGTGAAGTGATTCGCGTTGATACAGGTTGCTTAGTCGCTATGACTGGTGACGTAGACTACAACATTGAAGCTGTGCCTGGCATTAAAACGGCATTATTTGGCGGCGAAGGCTTATTTTTCGCCACATTGCGCGGTCCTGGTAGCGTGTGGATACAATCTATGCCATTTAGTCGTTTAGCAAGTCGTGTCTTTGCAGCAGCTCCCCAAAACCCTGCTGGACGTTCAAAAGGTGAAGGCAGTGCCGCAGGTGGTCTATTCGATTTACTCGGTGGTAGATAATTCTTTGACTTAATAAAGCGAATTAAAGGCGTCGTTCATTTCCTTACAAGGTTATGAATAGACGCCTTTTTCTATTTTATTGACTTTGCTTATTGTCCATGAGATCATTACCTAACGACCGTTAGGAAGGTAGATGACATGAAAGCTAATCTGATTTTACAAACCGCAGTAAGCCATTTCGCAAAAGAAGGCTATGCAGGCGCTTCACTCAGTAAAATCGCTGAAGAAGTCGGCATAAAAAAACCATCGATATACGCCCATTACAAAGGAAAAGATGACTTATTTATTTCTGCGCTTCACTATTCTCTCGATACGCAAAAAGCTCAAATTGCTAGTTATTTTTATTCGATGAAAAACGAACCGTTAGAACCTCTTCTTTACGGCTATTTTGAATGGTTCGCTAAAGAAAGCGAAGACAATGAGCGCATGAAATTCATTTTACGCGCGGCTTATTTTCCACCCCTTAAACTTGAAAAAGAAGTAGGGAAACTGTTTAATCCCTTTTTCGATAGCCTGCATTTACATCTGACTCGATTGTTGCGAGAGCGGCATCGACATGAAAAAGTATTGTATTCCGAGGATTTTTCGGCTATAGCTTTAGCGTATTTGACAATGACTGAAGGAACGATGACTGAACTCGTTTATACCGATGTAGAAAGATACAACAAACGTCTCCATGCTGTTTGGCCAATTTTTTGGCGCGGCTTGACTAAGTAATAGCTAGAAACTGTTAGTCCAATTCACCAGGCACGATGAATATAAGGAGATCGTTACATGAAATCAAATAAACTCGTATTATCAACATTATTGCTTAATCTATTTATCGCATTTTTAGGAATTGGACTCGTCATTCCTGTTACCCCAACCATCATGAACGAATTAAACATTTCAGGGACTGTTGTCGGTTATATGGTTTCCGCTTTTGCATTAGCTCAACTCATCGTTTCTCCCATTGCCGGACGTTGGGTAGACAATATCGGACGTAAACCGATGATTATTATCGGCTTGCTCATTTTTAGTATTTCCGAATTTTTATTCGGTATTGGACAAACCGTTGAAGTGCTGTTTGCTTCACGAATTCTCGGCGGTATCAGTGCTGCATTTATCATGCCGGCAGTTACAGCTTACATTGCCGACATTACAACAAGTAGCACGCGTCCAAAAGCTTTAGGTTATATGTCGGCCGCAATTTCGACTGGATTTATCATAGGCCCTGGAATTGGTGGATTTTTAGCAGACATTAGCACCCGTCTGCCGTTCTTCTTTGCAGCTGGCTTTGGCTTGTTCGCGACAATATTATCGCTAATCACATTGACAGAGCCCGATCGTAGTTATGAAGTAGAAGAGAATTTTCACCCTATTCCCAAAGCTGGTTTTAAGAAGATTTTCTCTCCTATGTATTCAATCGCGTTTATGGTGATCTTTATTTCTTCATTCGGACTGGCTGCTTTTGAGTCGTTGTTTGCGCTATTTGTCGACCATAAATTTGGCTTTACCGCAAAAGACATTGCCGTCATTATTTCACTTGGCGCCATTGTCGGAGTGATTTTCCAAGTAGGCTTGTTTGATAAACTGACTCGTTGGTTTGGCGAAATTCGCTTGATTCGCTATAGTTTACTCGTTTCTACAAGTCTCGTCTTCATCATGACGTTTGTTTCGAGTTATTGGTCGATTCTCCTTGTGACCATGTTGGTGTTTGTCGGATTTGATTTAATGCGCCCCGCTGTCACAACTTATTTATCAAGAATTGCCGGAAACGAACAAGGCTTTGCCGGTGGAATGAACTCGATGTTTACAAGTCTCGGGAATATTTTTGGTCCGATTGTCGGCGGAATTTTGTTCGACATCGATTTAAACTATCCCTTCTACTTCGCGACCGCCGTTTTAGGAGCAGGAATAGCGTTGACGTATTTGTGGAAACGCCCAGCCTTTTCAGAAACTAAATTGGTTTAATTTAGTTAATAAACCCCAAGTAAGAAGTCGATTTTCTGCTTTCTTGTTTGGGGTTTTGTGTTTTTACCGGTTGTTGGTTTAAGGGTACTTGTTTGTTTGCAGGAAGTTGGGGTTTATTTGCAGAATAGACGTGGTTGTTTGCAAGATCGCTCTATTTGTTTGCGCGAAATCCGAATTTGTTTGCGGAATATACTAGTTTGTTTGCAGATCTGCCTATTTCCAATATTTACGCTATGTTTTTCTCTAGAGAGGAGTGAGCTAATGAAAACCAGAAAAGCGACTGAACAAGATGCACCGGGAATTGCGAAAGTCCACGTCGATAGTTGGAAAACTACGTATAAAGAGATTCTGCCTAGCGCATTTTTAACGAGCTTGTCCTATGAGTAACGGACAACTCTATGGGAAAACAACATTGCCGACAAGAGCAATTACATCGTTGTTTCAGAAACTGACGAAGGCCACATCACCGGATTTGGTACGGCTTCGAAAAGAGATACGAATACGGTAGCTAACTCTGGGGATTTAACTTCTATCTATTTGCTCGATGAATATCACAGTCAAGGAATTGGAAAATTGCTGATGAAAGCATTATTTCTTCAATTTAAAAAACTAAGTTATGAAAAAGTCTTTGTCGAAGTTCTTGAAGATAATAAAACACGATTTTTCTACGAGTATTACGGAGCACAGTTGATTGATACCGTGCAACTCCAATTTGGCGAAATAGTAGTTAATGAACTGATTTATGAATGGACAAATATTGATGAAGTTCTAGAAATGCTATAGTCTTTCAAAACAAAAAACCGTGTTTCAAAAGAAATACGGTTTTTGGAACAGTCTATTGTTCAAAGCTGTTACGCAGCTATAATATTATTTATCAGTTTTACTTCTTTGATTGGAATTGATGCTTTTGCTTCGTCAATTCCCAATAAACCATATCGCCTTTTTTCTCAACTTGCTCCATCCCCACTTTTTGCAGAACCCGGATTGATCCGCTATTTTCTAATCTGGTTTCTGCAACCACTTTCTCTACTACCAATAAATCAAGTGCCCACTTTACAAGGCTTTCGACAGATTCGGTCGCATAGCCCATATGCCAGCAAGATTCTAGAAAACCATAACCGACTTCCACTTCCTTTTTAGAATTCGGCGCTCCTTTAAATCCAGCATCTCCAATAATCATGCCATCTGAATTCCGAAGGACCAACCAACTTCCCCATCCATATAAAGTTGGGTCTTTCGACAGCTCTTTTATATGATTAAGAGATTGAGGTCCATTGTCGTAACCTTGTTTTTTCATCATCTCAATTGAACCACTATCACATGGCATTAATGTCAAGCGCTTAGTTTCTATTTTCATCTTCTACCATCACCTTTTTTTAAAGACATAATATCTTTTCCTCATTCAAATCTGCTAGTAGGCAAATCTTGTTTGTATTTTTAAATCATACGAGCTTTTTTCAGGTCTTCGGTGTCTTCCTCATACCACCTCGAATATTTCGGATGCCAAACGGCAAATGAATAAATAATTGCGGTTGTTGACATAATTATAGATAGTGATGCAATTGTTAATTTCAACGAAATAATGTCTGCGAGAAAGCCCATTGCCAAGATGAAAAAAATTTGAAAGACACTTTGAAACAATTGAAAAACGCTCGTCACTCTGCCCATTACCGAAACTGGAATATTGTTTTGATAAAACGTTGCAATGCCTGCATTTAAAAAGACATTAAAAAAACCGAGTATGATAAAGCCAACCGCAATCGATACGAACGACCAAGAAAATGCGTAAATAACGTATCCTCCTGACATCATTAACATGCCGATTACTATCATGGAGCGGATCGAGATTTTATTCGAAATGAATGTCAGAAATAACGCGCCACTCACCGAACCGATTCCAGTAATGCTGATGAGCAAGCTATATTCCACTCTACTCAAGCCAATTACTTGTTAAGTAAAAACCACTTCCTGAACATCCATCGCAAATGAAAATAGCATGACTGCCAAAAAGCCAAGATAGATGGCAGACACGTACTTTTTGTCTGCCATCAAATCCAACACAACGTTAAAATCTTTGACCACTTGCGAAAAAGTTAGTGCAGGGATTTCTTCCTGTACAATTTTTTCAGTTTCTGGCAATAAAGACAACAAGAATGCTGCAATCAAGAAAAACGCCGCATTCAACCACAACGTGACTGTTAAATTTGCCAGAAAAATAAGCGATCCGCCAATTGCGGGTCCGATAATAAACGCGCCAGATGATGTAAATGAACGTAGCGAATTAAATCGCTTCCGCTTTGCTGGTGGGACTAGCATCGTGACATAAGTCATTGAGGCTGGTCCAAAAAACGCTTTAGCAATACTAAGAAAGACAAGAATTGTATAAACCGCAAAAAGACTAGAAGCAAAAGGAATCAACGCAATAAATACTGCTCGTAAAATATATGTCACCATTACGATTTTCTTCTTACTTCTGTAATCGATAAAACTTCCTGTCCAAAATTTTGTGACGATATTGGTCAATGGACTAATCACCCATAACCCTGCAACTGCAGCGGCGGATCCTGTCATTTGGTAGACGATGATGTTGATTGCTACGAGATAGATAAAGTCTCCAATACTCGCGATTCCTAAAGACCCCAGCAAAATCGCTGGCACTTTCCAATCTTTCGATGTTTGTTTCAAGTTAGATCCTCCCTTAGGCTCCAAACTTTCGTGCGTTTTATTGCTTGCAACTAAAAGATAGTTGAGTTTATTTGCGAGATGTCAGGGTTTTATTTGCGCAATACGCTCTGTTGTTTGCACTATATTGTCGTTTGTTTGCACTATCTCCTATTTTGTTTGCAAAAGATAAAAGCACTCTTATTTTCTTACCCTTTTGTTCTCTGGTTGCTTCAGCCAATGACGTAGTCCTTTACCTGCTAAAGGTTCATCATGATAGCGCGGAATGACATGAAGGTGACTATGCTGAATCGACTGGTTCGAAGCCTCGCCCACATTCCACCCAAGTGTATAGCCATCTGGGGCATAGATTCGATCTAAATATTCTTTCGCTTTTTGCAATAACTCATATGTATCATCCCACTCGTCTTTTGTTAAATCGAACGTTGTTGCACGGTGCTGCTTCGGCACGATCACCCCACTGCCTTCTAGGACATCTTGTTGCTTGTCATGTTGGAGAAAATAACAGGTTTTATTTTCAACTACGATATTTTGATTGTGGTCTTTTGTTGGATTACAAAAAGGACAATTGGTTTCATAAGACATGCTTGTTCACCTCTGGTATATAATTTGGTGGGGTAATGAAAGTCAGTAGCAATTCCAAGTCTTCTGGATAATCATGTTCAATTGTTAAAAGATCGTCATAGTTTTGCCAAGCGATTTCTTCAATTTCGTCATCTGGGTCTGTATACATGATTTCTCCAGTACTTATTGTGCAATAAAAATAATATGTTGTTACATTGAAATTTCCGATAACCATATTTTTGGTATGAATGGCTTTTCCCACTGACACGCTAAGCCCTGTCTCTTCGTGTATTTCTCTTACACACGCTTGTTCCACAGTTTCTCCGTTTTCAATTTCTCCTGATGGCACACTCCATCTTTTAGTCGCTTTTTCTTTAACCATCAAGATTTTGTTGTCCAACACGACAACTCCGGCCGCTCCAATCCAAGATTTTCTAGCTTTAGTCATTTGAACACTCCTTTGGAAATGCTAGTTACTGCAGTTGTTTGCGCAAAATCCCATTATGTTTGGGCGAAATCTTACTTTATTTGCAAAATCGTCACTCACCTAACTACGCCGCACGCTCATTCACTATCAAATTTACAAATTTTTTATATTTCCCATAATGCTTCTGGGTCTAATATCTAAGGAATCAAGAATATTGATATTCAGCCAGACTGGACGATATGTACCTCGCGCTCTTTTCTCCTCTACAAACTCTGCACCCAATCCGGAACCAAAATTGCCCCCTGTGATAGTTGCTCTAAAAAAGTAATGAGTGCCATTCCACTCGACTTTTTTGAGACATTCCAAAATTTCAACTTCAAGTCCGGTTTCTTCCAAAGCTTCTCTTTTCGCGGCTTCTTTTGGTGTTTCACCTTTTTTAATTCCTCCGCCTGGAAAAACAAAATAAGTATCCCCATTTTTTACTCGTTCAATAAAAGCAACCTCGCTATTTTTTATGAGGATCACTCTCGCAGAATCTCGCATCGTGTTCACACCTTTTCCATTCACTTAAACTGTTTATTTACATCTTAGTTACTGCAGTTGTTTGCGGGATACAAGGCGTTGTTTGCGCATTAATCTATTTTGTTTGCAGGAACACTCTATTTGTTTGCGCAAAATTCCACTTTGTTTGCAAAACCAGTAATCCCTCCACCAAAAAGCATCTATCACCAAAATTCTACAAACTCGTCCTTCTCTTCAAACTCCATCCCGCTCCCACCACAAAACAAATCACGACGACTCCAAAGAACGTCAATGGATTAAAGAATAAATGATTTGAAAATACGTTTAGCAATGCGAATTCTTTTGGATCGCTATATGCCTCTTTCGTCTCTACTATATAAGTTCGAAAGCGATCAGCTGCACGAATGGTCCATAAAGCTGTGCCTACTAAATAAATCAAACTTAATGAAATCACAATAATTGTCTTTTTTCGACTAAGCCATTTCTCTGCCAGCCGCATCGACAACTCAATAGTTCCATACAAGAAATAAAATATAAATGGCATAAGAACTACAGGGAAAAATAAAGCCGGATTGCCATTCCCACCCCGATAATCATTATTAAGAACCGGAGCAGTCAAGTAATTCATCCAGTAAAAAACAGTGATTGTTAAAATGGCGGACACCCCATATAATGCCATCAATATTTTATTCACAGTGAATCGCTCCAGTCGAGTTAGAGTCAAAAGCCATATGGTACTATTCTCCATATGGCAAATAAACCCTTTAAAATTTTCCCGATAAGAAATATACATAAAAAAAGAAGCTGTAAGTCCAGCTTCTTCCAAACAATCACAATGTTATTTTAACCAACTATCCAAAAACTTACTTTGATCGCCCTCGAAATACTCCTCGAAAAACATTTTAAACTCTTCTGTATTTACTTGCTTAAACTGAAATTCTTCGTAATAAGCCGACAAGAACAAAAGTGCTCTTTCTCTGCCACCATTTTCATCAAAATATTCTTTTAACACCATTGGAACTTTGCCGTAAATGGTCGAATAATACGTCTCATCACTAAATTTTGAAAGAGGCAAATTCACATATTTTTCTGGTCGGTAATATTGTTCCGCTGATGAAGCGCCCCAGAAACCGTATTCTTCATCGTCGTAGCGATCACTTAAAAACAACGAACTACTAAATTCTGTAAATCCTTCGTCTAACCAGGATTCATAATACGGATCGTTCGTTACTAAATAATAAAACCATTGATGAGCAATTTCATGTACGAGAACCATTTCTTGAGATTCTCCATCTGCAGCCACTTCAATAACATTCGGATATTCCATATAGCCGTCGTTTGCAATAATATCAAGCTCTGTAAATGGATTATCGCCAATTTCCACTTCAAAATAGAGATACGCGTCAACTGCGAGTGAAGAAGTTTCTTCTAATATATTTTGCGTAGCCCGGGTAAACACGTTCAGCTGAGTGTCATTAGCTTGAATAGTTTCAAACTCCCATTCATCAGGATCCATAATTGCCATGTAAAAATCTTTGATGTTTTCTCCTTTTACTGTGCCTGTTGATGCTGCTTTAATTGGACCATCATTTCCAGAACTCGCAACTAAATAGTCTTTAGGTAACTCATAACTCACGATAAAGTCCCCATAATCTGTATTGTAAGACTCTCCTTTTGCATCATAATCGTTAATATCCCAGCCGTTTCGATATAGTGCGAGCATAGGATACCAATGAGCCAAGTAAAAATTATCATCTACTTGAGACAAGCGCATGCCGTTTTGTGGCAAAGTCATTGAATAGTCGACTGTTACAGTTGCCCCAGACCCTGTGTCTAGCTGAGTTTCCAACTCCACTAATAAACCATTATTTTCCAATGTATAAGATACTTCTTTTCCATCAACCGTTATGGAAGAAATCTCAATTTGCGCTCTATCATCTTCATAAGCCTGTGTCTCTTCAGCATTCATCGCATTTGGAACCAAATAAAATCCAATATCCGACCAAGCGTCGGTTGAATCGTTTGTCACATCAATCATTGTCTGCACTTGAAAGTCATTTTCCTTATCCATATTAATTGATATATCGTAAACTGCATTGGTTGTTTCAACATACTTTTCCATGACAACGGCTTTGTCTTTGTCACGCAATACTACCGCTGCCACCACTCCAATAATTAACACGCTAACAACTACAATCGCTACTACTACTTTTTTTTTCATAGCCCATCTCCTATATTTTAATTAACTAAGTAAGATTGATATTTATTAAATTTTACCATTTATTCTTTTACCTGGTATACATAATTTATTGACCTTTCCCGTCATTATTATATCGGTACTAATGCTTCAAATAAAAAAGCACTGATTTCTAAAAAGAAATCAGTGCTTTGATCGTTCATTATTCGCCACGTGGCGGTTTTGGTGGTTGGCACACGTCACATTTACGTTGGTTTTTTGTGTTGAATTTTGTGAAAGTTTTTTCGAAGTTATTCCCGCAAGCGCATTTAAATAGCAGCTTTTGAGAAAATCCATGATATTCTGTCGACAGTAGTTTGCTGTCTGAATTTTTTTCGACAAATGCTTTAATTTCTTTAATTGTCCATCGTTTGTTCATTTTGTTACACCTCCATATATTAACGGTAAGCGGAGGCTTTTTGGCATCCGTTCACTAAAGAGCAAAACCATCTATGCCCTAAGTTCTTTATTATACCACGGTCAGTCCGATAAATTGAAGAATTAGTGATGTTTTGGTTTCATCACGCTAAAAAGGTTGATAGAAAATCGTAATGAACCTCGTTATTTTTATCAGAATATTATAAAAATATGATATAATGAATAGAGAATAGCTGAGTTGGTTAATGGTGATAAGTGGTTTGTACGAGTGAAATTTTCATTCTTATTGCATATAAAACATTAAAAAGGAGGGCCTAAAAATGAGTGAACAA
This sequence comes from Planococcus halocryophilus, assembly GCF_001687585.2. Classification (GTDB taxonomy): domain Bacteria; phylum Bacillota; class Bacilli; order Bacillales_A; family Planococcaceae; genus Planococcus; species Planococcus halocryophilus. The sequence continues at coordinate 1,870,351 of NZ_CP016537.2, forward strand.
CATCAAACAGCTTTGGAACGTTTTAATGCCATAGATCAAATGATTAATGAAGGACTCGGAAGCGGATCAATTAATCCGAGCTATACAGAAGCTCATTTGAGATTAAAAGAAAAGCAAGAAGCTCAATTACTTGCAGCTTTAATGGCGGAGGTTTCTGAAAAAGATGAAAAAAAAGCTTAGTTCATCAAAAAAAAGCTAATCCATCAATGGATTAGCTTTTTTAACATCTGACATATTTGCGTTTAAAGCCCAATCTACCTTTTTCCATAGCCGTTTGAATGCTTTCATAGGCATTTAACAGGCTATTTTTTTTGTTATCCCGTTCAATTTCTACAATCCCGACTCTTTTCGAAACTTCGACTGCCTTGTCATTTAATGGCCGAAATGAAATTCCAACCGTGTATAAAAAATTATTCATTGAGGATTTCGTACGTGGCGGTGAGCTGTGTATGTTCTTTTCCACAGTATCAAGCATAGCTGAAATCTTGCTTTCGGAAAATTCCTCGTCTGAACGATTACCGAGTAGCCAACAATAACAGCTCCATCCCGCCGACATTTTCAATTCTTCTCCGCTGGCAATCCATTGATCAGCTACTTCCTGTGCAATATTAGACTCTGATAAAGTTACCGCCACGACAAAATCAGCAATCATATAAAAATACGCGTCCTCTATCCAGCAATCAAAGTCCTCAGCAGTCATAGCTTTTGGGTCTGCAATAATACCTGCAAAATACATCGCATCGTAGTTACCTGTTGCATACAATTGTTCTGCCAACGCTTGATTTATCTTTATTTTCTTCGCGATTGGCTTCATAGCACCTGTTGCTACGCCAAATAAAGGTTCATGTGCACCGTTGGATAAATAAATCTTTTTCATTCGTTCTTTTCCTAATGCCTCTAGTTCTTGCATTACTGTTTCGCAATTCATCGATTTACCTTCTTTCTATTCGCGCTTTTAATCCGACTCCATTCTTGTATAGTTCGCTTTTCAGTAGCAATACCATTTTACAGTAAAACGTTCTTTCTAAACTTAAAACTTTCATGGAACTTTCGAACACGATTGGTCGTTTACTTTCTAATAGTTAATATAGGTAGTAAAAAGGAGTCCTCCATGACCGAAAGTATGAAAGAACTTGTTGTGCGCAAATTAAAAGTTACATTTCTTACTGCTTTTATCTTTTCAACAGTATGGAGTTTTTGGGAGACATATATGCGCATTAAATCTGACGGTGATTATGCAGATTTTCCTGGCATGTTTATGATATTCTTCTTTTACATTTTCATTATTATTCTCATTTACGGTAATCTAATTTCGATTTTCTTCGAATTTCTACAACGAAAGTGGTTCGCTCGATCAAATTGGCTGTATATTTTTCTACTTGGTTTATTTGGATCAGTCAATGGAGTTCTCGATTTCGAACTCTTTTTTATGGTATTTGGAATACTCGCTGCTCTCCTCTACGCCATCATTGACAAATGGCTGTTAAAAAGTTGGGCTCTACAAGAGTCGAATAAATCATTTTATATCCTCCCTTTAATTTTGTTTTTTTTATTTTGGATATATTTCAATATTACTTAGGCCTTCAACATCCTATCGTCGAATATGTCTCCCTATTAACTATAATAAAGGAAGAGACCATAAAATAGTCTCTCCCTTTATTGTTCAACATCATCTTACAAAATTGGTGATACTAACTGTGCTACATCTTGCTTAATTTTTTCCATCCACGATTGACTCTTAAATGTTTCTTCTGTCAATTCGGCAGAAAGTTCCTTATCTCGGAAAAATAAATCTTCCATTTCACGTGCTGACTGCTCATCGTATACAAAAGCATTCACTTCAAAATTCAATTTAAAACTACGAATGTCCATATTAGCTGATCCTACCGAATAGGATTGCCCATCAACTACGAGTGTTTTGGCATGTAAAAAGCCATTTTTATAGCTATACACTTTGACACCATCTCGTAGCAATTCACGAGCGAATGACAGTGTAGCCGAATGAACAAATATGTGGTCAGCTTGATGCGGAATCATAATTTGAACATCAACGCCACCTAATGCTGCTGTTTTTAATGCATCCATAATCGACTTATCTGGGATAAAATACGGTGTTTGTAGATAAATACTTTTGCGAGCATGATAAATCATTTTCAAGTACCCGTTTTTAATGTCTTCATGTGTGTCCAAAGGTCCACTTGCAACCATTTGCATCGCCGTGCCTGAATTTTCATCTTTACTAGGGAAAAAGCTTTCAGCAAACTTTAACGGAAATTTCTCAGTTGCTTGATTCCAGTCAATAAAAAAACGATTTTGAAGTGAATAAATGATACTTCCTTCTAGACGGAGGTGAGTATCTCGCCAATAGCCTAGTTCCTTCTTGCCTAAATATTCATCACCAACGTTGAACCCACCGATATAACCAACCGAACCATCCACAACCACTAATTTACGGTGATTTCTGTGATTCAGCCGAGGATTAATGCTCGACATCAGTGCCGGTAAAAAGGGAACTGCTATCCCCCCACTTGCATGGAATTCATCAAAAAAATCTTTCGGGAGATTTTTGGAACCTAGGTCATCATACAAGAACCGGATATTAACCCCTTGTTTGGCTTTTTTAGTTAACAAACCTATGAGGCGACGACCTAAATCGTCATTGTTTAAAATGAAATATTGCAGGTGGACATGATCTTTTGCCTTACAAATATCTTCAAATAACGCATTAAATTTTTTGGTGCCATCGTTAAAGATTTGAATATCTGTTGCAGTCGACAAAGGTGCATCCGTTCTAGACATATTCATTTGGATAAGATCTAACCACTTTTCTACATTTTTTGAAGATGGACGAAAACTACCTTCTTTTAGTTCGTTTAGTTGACGTATGCGATATTCCTTAAATTTTTTATTGTCATAGGTAGCTGTACTATTTAACCGTTTTGGTCGTAACGATTTACCGAATAGCAAATATAAAACGAAACCAACTATCGGTACGAAAAATAATATTAAAATCCATGCCCATGCCGATGTTGCCGTTTTTCGTTCAAAAAATAAAATAAAGATTGCCAGCATTACATTGACCACAACAAAAATATTACTCACAGTGCTAAACCATTCGAATGAAATCGAAATCCCCCCTCGAACTTTGACTTATATACTATCGTTAGAAATAGTGAAAAAATAGTAGAACAAACCATTGTTGGTTCGAACTACTATTTCTTCATAAACAAAGTAACTAAATTACTTGTATCACCACTATTGCTTTATGGGGTACGTTATTAGCTCAATACGTGGAAGTGATAAGCAGCTTAAAACATCTATTCAATAAAATACAATTTGGTCATCAAACTTTACTCTTCGTCTACTTGAACGTCTTCGTCTTCTACTGCATCTTCCACGCCTTGATTTTCTATTTCTTCTTCTAATTCACCAACGGGTTCTACCACATCTTCTTCTATCGCATCTTCTAGTTCTTCCTCTTCTACTTCTTTTTCTAGCTCTTCTCCTGGATTACAAGCAGCTAGAAAACCAAGAGACAATGTGAAAGTTAATCCCCATTTTGCTAAGACCTGTGATTTCTTCATTCGAATCCCTCCATTTCGTCTGGATTTTTATGAGCCTTGTTACTCACTTACCCGCTTGGACTCATCAAAAACGTATCCATTGCTACTTTTAATACTTTATTGTTATCAAACCTATTTTTTTGTTCACCATTAGCTATATCCGTTTCTACTTAAAAGCATATTTTTTTCAAATTCGGGAAACATCATTAATAATCGGAAAAAGAAAGGATGAGAAAATAATGATTAGAAAAAATGCAATTGCAACTGGCTTCCTTTTCTCCGCTGTATTTTCTCTAGGGGCTTGTGGCAATGATGACCAAGTAACAGATACCGTTACAGAAGATGCTGTGGATTACGAAGGTGTTGAAGATGCTAATCCTGGCGGAGGTCTTGAGGATGAAAATATTGGTGGCGAGGTTTACGGCTTTACCGAGTTCGAGTTAGAAGTTGAGTACACGGATCCAGAAGAAAAATTAAAAGTTTCTTATGAAGAAGACCGTGATCTTGTAGAGGCTGAATATGAAGATTCCTCTGCTGAAGAAATGCTATCAGGTAATAATGCATTTGATAAGATCGAACCTTTTTTAGCTCAACTCGAGTTGACTCCGGATATGTCTGATGAAGATGTTATTAATAAAGTTACGGAAGTATTCGACCTTGCACCGGATTATGAATCCTTAGAGATTGATGTAACGTATGCTGACGGAACCGATAAAGAATATGAGTCTTCAGGAAACTAGCTTGCGACAAAGTAAATTAGGTTGATTAGGCATTTACTATAAAAAAAAGCCGGTTTTAAACCGGCTTTTTGAATGTAAATTTATATCTTAACTTTTTTCTTTACTCAGTTAACCCTTTATAAATCGTATCTATATTCCACTGCATCATTTTGATATACGTATCTCCATCTTCGCCTGGTTTCCCAATTGAATCGGTAAAGACTTTTCCTTTAATATCCATACCTGTTTCTCTCGACACCATTTCCATACTGCGTGGGTCAATACTTGTTTCTAAAAACAAACCTTGAATTTGCTGTTCATTGATCAAATCAAGTACACGCGTAATTTGTGATGGTGTTCCTTGGTTTTCTTGGTTGATCTCCCAAATGTACTCAGCTTGGAAATCATAAGCTTTACTGAAGTATTTAAATGCCCCTTCACTTGTTACAAAAATCCGTTTTTCTTTTGGAATTTTGCTATATTGATCGATGGCTTTCTGATGAAGTGCTTCCAACTCACTAATATAAGCTTGTGCATTTTTTTCATACTCTTCTTTATGGTCCGGGTCTATTTCAATAAAGGCATCTCTTGCATTCTCTGCATATTTAATGCCATTTTGAACATCTAACCAAGCGTGCGGATCTTCTTCGCCTTCTTTTCCTTCAGTGGTTAAATACATCGGCTCTACGCCTTCGCTCATTTTGTAGACAGGTGCTGAATCTTCTGATTTCCCAGCAGTAATCATCAACTTTTCAAACCATGAGTTACCTGCCTCTAAATTTAAGCCGTTATAAAAAACGATATCTGCGTCTGTTGCTTTTTGTACATCTAATGGCAATGTTTCATATTCATGTGGGTTCGAGCCAATTGGCGCTAAACTATGAAGGTCAATTTGATCTCCTCCCACATTTTTTACAATGTCATATAGAATCGAATACGTTGTTACTACTTGTAACTTGTCATCTTTTGTATCGCTATTTTCGCTTTCGTTACTAGAACATCCTGCTAATAAAAAAAGCAAGACGATACTAATGATAAAAATTTTATTCTTTTTAAACATAAATACTCTCCCTTTTCAAAAAATTAATTGGTTACTGTTCTTTGTTTTCTGGCATTTAATTTCCGCCATAACATTCCTTGCTTAGGCGAGAAAACAAAGGCTAAAAAGAACAGAGTCGTCGCAGCAAGCACAATAGTAGCACCTGACGCCAAGTTGTATGTGAAACTAAAGTACAAGCCGATTACAGCTGCACTCACCCCAATAGATGCCGATATGAAAATCATTGTTGATAGGCGATCCGTCAGTAAATATGCTGTTGCAGCAGGTGTGATTAGCATCGCCACTACTAATATAATTCCGACTGTTTGAAGCGAAGCTACTGTCACCATTGTCAGAAGTGTCATTAAAAAGTAATGAATCAATCTCACTGGAAGACCGTAAACTTCTGCCATCGTCTCATCAAACGACGTTACAAGAAGTTCTTTGTAAAAACCAAAAACAGAAACTAAAACAATTAGCCCGATGCCAAGCGTAATCCACATATCTGATGGCCTTACCGCTAACACATTACCAAACAAAATATGATACAAATCGGTACTACTTTCAAGAACCGTAATAAGGATTGCCCCTAACGCAAATGCTGCAGAAAACATAATACCAATTGCCGTATCTTGTTTGATCCGACTGTTTTGACTAACAAAACCGATCCCAATCGCGGTTAACACACCTGTAAATACCGCACCAAAGAAGAAATTGATGCCAATTGCATAAGAAATTGCCACTCCTGGTAAAACCGCATGGGAAATCGCATCTCCCATTAAAGCCATTCCTCTTAAAATGATAAAACAACCGATGACTCCGCAAATAATTCCTACCATAATCGAGGTAAGTAAAGCTTTTTGCAAAAAGTCATATTCAATAAGCCCTTCGATAAAAGCCATAATCAGTTCACCCCAACTTCATACAAAAAAGATAATTCGCTTTCATAGGCTTTCCGCATAACCTCAGGTATCAACACTTGTTGCGGACTACCATACTCAATTACTTGTTTGTTTAGTAATAATAGTTCATCAAAGTATTCATTTGCTTTACTTAAATCATGGTGGACCACGACTACTGTTTTGCCTTGGTCTCTCAAATCTTTTAGTAGTTTGACGATCATTTCTTCACTTGTCGCGTCAATGCCGACAAATGGTTCATCCAAAAAGAAGATATCTGCTTTTTGCGCTAGTGCTCTTGCAAGAAAAACACGCTGTTGCTGCCCTCCGGAAAGTTCCCCTATTTGTCGATGAGCAAATTCTTCCATGCGTACTTTTTTCAAACATTCGTAAGCCCATTCTTTGTCTTTTTTCTTTGGTCGCTTAAATATTCCTAAGATTGGATAAGTACCGATCAAAACAGCATCTAGAACATGGATGGGGAAATCCCAATCGTATTGATTTCTTTGAGGCACATAAGCAATTCGTTTTCTATTTTCTTTTAATGCTTCACCAAATATTTCAATGACGCCTTTATCAATAGAAACTAAATTTAATATCGCTTTTAATAATGTTGATTTGCCTGCGCCGTTCGGACCAATTATGCCAAGAACTTTACCTTGTTCAAGAGTCAAGTCAATGGCTTCTATTGCAGAATGGCCATGATAGGAAACTTGAACATCTTTTATTTTAATTGCAGAAACCATTTTACTTCCCCTCCGCCATTTACTTTCTTTTTTAAAATGTTTTTCCCTAAGGAAACTTTTCTTTAGTTTATACTTATCATGTCCATTTGTAAACAGAAAAGTTTTCAGAAAAATATAATTTGGTTAAATGAAAAAAAAAGACAAAACGCTTTGAAATGCGCTTTGTCTTCTTGCTATCTTTATGAACTTAGTTGTTTAGCGTAATGTCTTCTCGCTTTTTCACGATTCCCGCAAACTTCCATTGAACACCATTTACGCTTGCCGCTTGTATCTATAAAAAATGCATAGCAGAGGGAACTATCGCATTTTTTTAGTTTTTTAAAGATGCCACTTTGAGATGCTTGGAGCATTTCAAACGACAGCATGGCAAGAAGTCCTTCTGTGCCACCTTTACTTGGAATGGGTTTTAGTGAATGATCAAAATACAAAGGCGTTTGTTTCGTATACATAGCTAATGATTCAATTGCGTTTTGTAATTCTTCCGATTCCTCAAAGTAATTTCTCCACTGGTCACGAAAATCTTTCATTTTCTTCACATCAATCGAAGACTTTTCCAGTTGCTCTACTTGCTGCAAAGTCAATATACCTTGTTTCACCATAAACGATATCCAGTCTTCTATTCCATTTTCTTCTTCTAGAAAATCTGTTACCGCTATTTTTTTGATATTGATTGTATTTAAAAAGTTGATAAATAAATAGTCACTTACATATGAATAATAATTTTCATTGTTTGTTGTCATGATCATTTCTCCTTAAGACTGAATAATTGACTTCCATCATAACATATCGTAAAGTTTGTTTCTAACCACTTGATTTGTTTAAATGGTTAGAAACGAACAAAAAGGAGAGATACTATGTCTATTAAAGACGTTACAGATTCAACATTTGTCGATGAAACGAAAGAAGGTTTTGTAATTGCAGAACTTGGTGCAGCTTGGTGTGCTCCCTGCAAAATGATCGCTCCTTCTTTAGAAGAAATCAATGAAGATCAGCAAAATAACATAAGCGTTGTCCAAGTAGATATTGATGACAATCAAGAAACTGCACAAAAATATGGTGTTATGAGTATTCCTACACTTCTATTCTTTAAAGATGGTGAATTGATGGAACAATCTGTAGGCTTCCAGCCGAAAGAAGAAATTCTTGCTATCGCTCAAAAACACATCTAACTTACAAATGCACTTATAATTTCATATGCAATTTTAGTAACTTATTTTATTTTGAAAAGGAGTTTTTATTAATGACTACAAACATGAGAGAAGAAATCCAGGAATATATCGAGAACTTTAAGAAAAAAAAGCCAGCTGAAGCGCAAGAGAAGATGCAAAATGCGATTGACGAGTTAGAAGCTTCTGACCAAGGAAAAGGATTAAAAACAGGCGAAAAAGCACCAAACTTTAACTTACCGAATGCTACAGGTGAAACGGTTGAACTATATGAACAGTTAAAACAAGGACCTGTAGTTCTAACATTCTATCGTGGCAACTGGTGTCCGTATTGCAATATGGAACTGCGTGCGTATCAGCAAGTAATCGGTGAAATTCACGGCCAAAACGCTGAATTGATTGCCATTAGCCCACAAACACCAGATCAATCGATGTCTATTCAAGAAAAGCATGACTTAGAATACATCGTCTTAAGTGATGAAAATAACGAAGTAGCCAACCAATTTAACTTGGTTTACCAATTACCTGAATACCTAGTAGACATTTATAAAAGCAGTGGTTTGAATGTTGATAAGTATAACGGTGAAGATACGTGGAGACTTCCTGTTTCGGCGACGTATATTATTGGTACTGATGGAACGATTGCCTATGACTACACAAAATCAGATTATAGAGATCGTGTAGAACCTTCAACAGTCGTAGAAGAATTAAAGAAAATTAACTAATTTTGCACAAAGCGCTATCCTAAAAGTCGATTAGACTTTCAGGATAGCGCTTTTTTTCTTAATAAAAATAGTAGTTTTTTATTCGTTATCTTTTTTTGGCATACACCTCAAACAAATAAGCATAGCAATCTTCATATCCCTTCCCTTATTCGTTCTTGTTCGGTTTATTGGTGGAAGGAATAGCCAATGAAGCTGTTAAAAATAATTACAAGTTAGTTCTCTTTCAAACAAACTATGAGGAACAAAGAGAACTTGAAGATTTAGAAATGCTAAAGCATAAACAAATAGATGCTTTGATCTTTTGTTCTCGTGATTCTCCATTAAAAATAATTGATGAGTACATAGTTTACGGCCCAATTATTCTTTGCGAGGATACACGCGGAAAGAATATCTCTTCGACATTCATCGATCATTACAAAATTTTTACTGAAGCTTTAAACTATCTCTACAACAAAGGACACCGAAAAATTGGTTATTGCCTTGCCAGAAGAACGGGTTCTAATAGTAGTTCTAGAGAAAAAGCTTATCATGATTTTCTTCAAAAAATTAATGAACCGTTTGAACCCCATTATCGGTTTTATGACTGCTTGAATTTTGAAGATGGTCAAGAAATAATTAAAAGCTTATGTGCTATGGCTAATCCCCCAACCGCTTTAATCGTAACGAGTGATCAAGTAGCTGCTGGTATATTGTTTGATTGCAAGGAGAAAAAAATAGCAGTGCCAGATAAGTTAGCAATACTTGGTTTTGACAATCAACCCATCGCGCAAGTAATGAAACTAACCACTTTTGACATGCCATTAACTAAAATGGGAATCAACCTATCGCGGCAGGCAATGAATCCTCGAGTAGTTAATCATGAGGAAGTATATGTTAAAATAGTTGAAAGAGAAATAGTTTAATCCAGCTAAATCAACTAGATAAAAAGTTAACAACACCTTCATTTCGGAGTAATGTAAATGCTTACTAATTGAAGCTGTCTTTTCGTTTATTCAATTCAACAAAAAAAGCTAGCCGGATAGGCTAGCTCTTACTCCATATTTAGTTACTGTTTGCGTGTACGAACCGCTACAACTGTAGTCAATGCAGCTAACATCAAGCCTGCAAGAACCCATAAGAATGGGAATGACCCTTGGTCAGCCATGCCGCCCATGCCTGTTTTCGGCATTTCAGATGGCATTTCTGTTGCGCTAAATTGATCTGGGAATTGATCAACAATCGCGGCAGATAGACCTGCTGCTGGCATTTGCATATGTGCATAAGCTTCACGAATCGAGCTGTAAGCAGCGTCAAAGTCGCCTGCTACATACGAATCAAATGCGCCAAGTAGTTGTCCAACGTGTGCTGTTAAGCCTTCTTCAAGTGCATCTGCTGGTACGCGACCTTCTGTTGCTGCATCTAAGAATGCTGCTTGGTCGACAATGTATTGATCCAGTTCAGCACGTGCTTGTTCTTGGCCTTCTTTGTTGCCTTCACTTGTTGCTGTTACGTAATCCACAAAGTAGCCAATGTGTGACTTCCATGTTTCTTCAAATTGAGCACCGGCTTCTTCGCCGTATACTGAACCAACTGCTGCAGATAAGTCATCGGCGTTCGCTAGTAACGCGCCTGCTGCTTGGTCAAAGCTTTCCGCGCCATCGGCACCGTCTTGCATTGCCATCACTGCAAGTCCAGCGTGTTCTGTGAACGTTTGGTTCAATGTTGCACGCAAGTCAATCGCTGGTGTATCGGCACTTGTGTTATCGAATTTGTCTGGGAATTGAGTTGTGATCGCAATTGACAAGCTTTCTGCGAACATGCTCATGTGTTGAATCCCTTCACGCTCTAATGAGTATGCTTTTTCGAAATCGCCGGCAACGTATGCGTCAAACGCGTTGATCAACTGATCTACGTGCATGTCCAATCCTTCTTGAACAGCTGCCGCTGGCAGTAAGCCACCCGTTGCCGTATCAAAGAACTCAGATTGTTCCACTTTGTATTTTTCCAGTTCTGCTAATGCTTGGTCTTTGCCTTCTTGGTTGTCTTCAGCGGTTGCTGTCACGTAATCCACGAAATAGCCGATATGTGATTTCCATACTTCGTCAAATTGCGCAGCGCCTTCGTCACCGTAAACTGAACCAACTGCTGCAGACAAGTCATCTGCATTGGCTAAAAGTGCACCCGCTGCTTGGTCAAAATCTTCTGCGCCGTCGACGCCTTTACGCATCGCTTCGATTGCGAGGAAGGCATGCTCCGTTAATGTCGTGTCGAGTGCAATGCGTAATTCCGCAGCTGGTGTTGCTGTTGCCATTTCCATGGATGCTTCGCTCGCTGTAGAATGTCCTCCGTGGCTGTCGGCAAGTGCCGCCGTTGGTACCAGTAAGGCTAGGCTAAGTGGTACGGCTAAAAGTACTTTGTTTAATTTCATCTAAAATCGCTCCCTTTTTTTCTTTTTTATTTTTCGATATACAGGCATAACGCAAAGGGTTTATCTTTAGATCACTTTTTTGAAATTAATTTAAATTTATTATTTCAGGTTGCTTGACCGAACAAACTATAGCATTAGATTTTCATCTACTTATATAGAAGGAAACCATTCCCATAAGTTTTTTCACTCAAAAGCAATCTATTTCTCATCTTTATACGTTCTATTAGCAAGAACAAAAAACGAGGAGGAAAAATAATGATTAACAAAAAATTTAGTTTTATTCTTGCGGCAGGTATTTTATCACTCTCCGCTTGTGGTCAAGAACAACCTGTAACCGAGGAAACAACAGAGCCTATGGCTGAAGAACAAGAAAGTACGACTGAAGAAACAACAACAGAAGAACCGGAAGAAGAAAGTACTGAAGAAGAAGGTACCGAAGAAGAAGGTGCTGAAGAAGAAGGTGCTGAAGAAGAAGGTGCTGAAGAAGAGCCTACACAAGAAAGCGCGCCGGAAGCAATGAGCGGCACAGCATCGAACCTGTTATCTAATGGCGAAACAACAAGTTTTGTCTTTAATGAAGCTGGTGAATTTTCGGTATTCTGTGAGCCACATCCGGTTATGCAAATGACCGTACTGGTAGAAGAAGGTGCAGAAGCCATGGATAGCGTAGAAGTTGATATCGCTGATTATGCATTTGGCGAAGAAACCATCACTGTTGCTCCAGGAACAACAATTGTTTGGACAAACCAAGATCAAGTTCAGCATAATGTAGCTTTCAAATAAAAATAAAATTTCAATTCGACTCTTTAATAATTAAATTCTCAATAAAAATAAAGGCCATCGGTAGTTTACCGGTGGCCTTTCAGCTTGAAGACAGAGGAGTTATTGCGATGAACTTGATTCAATATATCATCACTTATATATAGAGAAAATTCCGATATTCTTAGACACGCTTATTTATCATAGGCGCTAGCGATGGCGCGTCCACGGGGTAGACGAAGCAAGAAGACAGGTGATTTCCCTGTCTTCTTGCGGGAGTCATCCCCAAAGCGACCAGCGCGGTTTTATAACGTCACACTGTGCAAACAGACTTTGTATATAGACTGAAAGGCCACCGGTAGTTTACCAGTGGCCTCTATTTTTTGTTATTTCATTTTACCGAGCTCTGGGAATAAATAGTAGAGCAAATTCATCGTTAGACGGCGGGATTTCCCTTTATACGGAAAAACATGCATGTACATAGATGGATTAAAGTTTGCTTCAATGATTCCGTATGCTTTGTTATTCGAAGCGGGAACTTCAATGTCCTCAATGATTAAATCAAGTCCACTAATTTTCGCACCAAGAGCAGCCACTGAATCTACTGCTATCTTTTTATAGTCTTCACGAATTTGATCGGTAACATCAATTGAATCTCCACCTGTACTCACATTAGAGTTTTCGCGCAAATAAAGAACTTCACCTTTTTTCGGAATAGAGTTTATTTGCATGCCTTGACCTTTTAACATTAAAATTTCAAGTTCACCTAATTGAATTTTTTCAAGTGGTGTCCGATGATCTTTCCCTCTTAACGGATCTTTATTTTTTTCAGCAACTAACTCTTCGACTGTCTTTTCTCCATCCCCTGTTACGTTTGCAGGAATTCGAGCCATAACCGCTTCCACTCTATCATTGATAACAAAAAAGCGATATTCAGTACCTGAAAGAAACTCTTCTAGTAAAACAGAAGAATCTTCTTTAAAAGCAATTTTCAAAGCCTGTTCATAATCTTCATACGCTGCACCATCTTTAAAGATAGATATACCAAGACCGTAATTTGTTGATTTTGGCTTTACAACAAAAGCTTTTTTAGCAAATAAAGCATATGAACGTAAAGCTTCGTCAATGTTATTAAACTCCTCACCTAAAGGTACACGGAACCCTTGCTTTTGAAGAATTTTTTTCGTCACTGTTTTGTTTTCCATGATCAACGTAGCGATATAACTATCTTTACTCGTCATATTGCCGTTTTTAACGTACTCAACATGATCATTCAACTTAAGTTTTAAAAATTGATCTTGGCGATCTATAATTTCTACTTGAATTCCTAATTGAATCGCATCGAACATTAATAACTGAGTTGATAACTCCATATCCGTAAATGCAGTTAATTGATAAGGCATATCCCAAGCTTTTTCATGATATTCTTTAGCAATTTTCACTGCTAGTTGACTTTGACTGACTTGCTGACTTTCTTTATAAAGTCTCCCAGCTATCGTTTTACTTGGGTCATTCAACATGTCTCTTTCATTGACAAATAACTTATCTGAAACAGATAACTCTAAAGTTTTCACTAATTGCTCCATTTCTTCCAAAATGGTTTCAGCCTCATCTTTAAACTGTGTTGGCTTTAGTGGATGCTCAAGCGCCACTTTTTCATTATTAAGCTCTCCTTCTTTTACCCACTCGTCATGATGAACACTTTCATCTTTCCATAATAGATAAACCAAAAATAGATTCAGAAATTCTGCTTGTTCATAACTGATTCCATTTTTATCAAAAGGATTAATATCTATATTTCTTAACTCAATATAACCTATACCACGCTTTTCTAAATCTGCAACTTGACTGCCGCCTCTTAAGCGCACAGCTGAGTAGAACTCTTTCTCTTCAACTAATACATCCTTTTCCACAAGTGCAGAAATATCTGAGATGTATTTTTTTAAGCTGCTATACGAGACTTGAACATTTTCACTATTTACATAACCGTATTTACTGCTTCTAATACTTCGCACCGGTTCTACTAAAGAATTGTCATTAAAGAAATTCTTTTCGCTACTAGGTGAAGCCCCATATAAATAAGTAATGAACCAACGATAATGCAAATAGTTTCTCGTTAGTTTCATGTAGATTTCAGTTTTAAACTGATGAAATTCTGTAACTTCAGACTGTGCTTCAAATAGTGCTTGAAGTAATTCTTCACTAAATTCAAAATTATAATGAATTCCACTAATCATTTGTTTACGACGGCCATAAGATTCGGCTAAGGAATGACGGTATCGAACACTTTCAGCATCTGCTAATTTAGCAATGATAATATCTTCTTCTTTTTCTGGTAGCTCAGGAGGCATACTCAATGGCCAGATCATTTCGTTCTTGTCTAAAGACCGGTAAGCTACCTCATGAATCGACTCTAAGTAGTCAAATAGCTCTTTTAACGTTTCCGTAACAGGTGTGACTAGTTCCATTTGCGTTTCTGCAAAATCCCGTTTTATATAGGGATGATCATCGCTCTTCGATATGTTTTCTGGGTGGTCTGTGTTCACCAACTGACCTGTTAAATCAACTCGTTGACCTTCTTTCTCAAGACCATAACGGGCTTTTAACACATATGGTTTTACACGATCATTTTCTAATATTTTTTTAATATCCACATTATCACAACCTTTTAATTTACATGCTTTCGGTGTCTTTTTCGATTAATTGTAAGTTTTTTTACACAATATAAGCTGATTATACCTTACAGTAGGTCTAACTTCCTTTTTATTGCCTATACATTTGTATTGATCTTAAATCCAACTAATTTTTAGAACTTTAATATAATGGAACATCCCTACATTTCACTAGAATGTAGGGATGTTCCATTGTTAACCTTATTTTAAGTGTTTGACATGAAAAGCAAAATGATCATCCAAGAATGTTGAGATAAAGAAATAGCTGTGATCATAACCTTCGTTTTTTATATAATCTACCCTCTGGTTATTTTCTTCAGCATTTTTCAAAAACGTCGATTCATCTAACTGCTCTGGATAAAAGCCATCTTGCGTTCCTTGTGAAATCATAATTGGGGCTGCATCAGTTTTTTTAATCAGTTCTGAAGCGTCCCATGATTTCCAAGCTGCTCGATCTTCTCCTAAATAAGTTGAAAAAGCTTTAATTCCCCAAGGAACTTGTATTGGATTTAAAATTGGCGAGAAGGCTGAGATTGCTTTAAAGCGTTCTGCATTTTTCAATCCAATTACTAATGCCCCGTGGCCCCCCATCGAGTGCCCCATAATGCTTTCTTTTCCTGAAAAATTAGGAACTAATGAAGACGCAATTCCAGCTAATTCATCTGTAATATACGTATACATTTTATAATGCTCTGACCAGGGTTTTTCAGTGGCATCTATATAAAACCCTGCGCCTTGTCCAAGGTCGTATGCAGCGTCATCCGCAACATTTTCTCCACGAGGAGAAGTGTCCGGAATCATAACTGCTACTTGGTGTTGATCTGCTAATCGCTGAAACCCACTTTTCTGACTAAAATTATCGTCTGTACAAGTTAGGCCCGATAGCCACCATATAAGAGGAATTTCTTTTTTTTCTTTATTGGAAGGTAAGTATATGCTAAACGTCATATCGCACTGTAATGCTTCCGAGTAATGAGTATATTTACGTTGTTCCCCACCAAAAGCAAATTTCGTTTCACTAATATTAAGATTCATCATTTCACTCTCCGTAAGTTAGAATTGTGCGAATCGATTCGCCTTTATGCAAGAGTTCAAATGCTTTGTTAATGTCTTGGAAATCTAGTTGATGCGTGATGAATGATTCTAAATCAATGTCCCCGTTCATAAAGTCTTTGACCATTCCTGGCAATTCAGTACGTCCTTTTACGCCACCAAATGCTGATCCGCGCCATACGCGTCCGGTTACCAATTGGAATGGGCGTGTGCTAATTTCTTTTCCAGCACCAGCGACACCAAGGATAATGCTTTCGCCCCATCCTTTGTGGCAACATTCAAGAGCTGATCGCATTACGTCAACATTTCCAATACACTCAAAGCTGTAGTCTACGCCGCCATCGGTCATTTCCACAATCACTTCTTGAATCGGCTTATCAAATTTTGATGGGTTGATAAAATCAGTTGCGCCCATCTTTTTCGCCAATTCAAATTTATCTTCGTTCAAATCAATTACAATAATACGACTAGCATTTGCTTTAACAAGTCCCTGAACAACCGCTAAACCAATTGCGCCTACTCCAAATACGGCAGCCACCGCACCTTCTTCAACTTTGGCAGTGTTTTTCACTGCGCCCATGCCTGTTGTGACGCCACAGCCAAGCAAGCAAACTTTGTCTAACGGTGCGTCTTCATCAACTTTTGCTAAGCTCACTTCATTAACAACCGTATATTCACTAAATGTGCTTGTGCCCATATAATGATAAACCGGCTCACCATTATAAGAAAAGCGCGTTGTACCATCGGTCATTAAGCCTTTTCCTTGGGTTTCACGTACTGCACTACACAAATTCGTTTTACCAGACAAACAGAATTTGCACTCGCCACATTCAGCTGTGTAAAGCGGAATTACGTGATCTCCTGGTTTTACAGATGTTACGCCTTCTCCGACAGATACCACGACACCGCCGCCTTCATGTCCTAACACGGCAGGGAACACGCCTTCTGGGTCATCGCCTGATAACGTGAACGCATCAGTGTGGCAAACTGATGTATACAAAATTTTGACCATGACTTCTTTTGCTTTTGGTTCCTCTACGTCGATCTCTACGATTTGTAGGGGTTCTCCTGCTTTAAATGCAACTGCTGCTTTACTTTTCATTTTTATATTCCTACTTTCCTTTTGTTTTACTTTCGTCTATACCCATGTTCACACAGAAAAACGCATTAAACAATACTGACGTTTTTGTCACTATGCGTTATAATTTACGTAAAGGAGTGAAAATACTTGGAAATTCAATATAAAGATAAAACTTATTTCTCTGGCAAAGACTTGGCCTTATCAGCAATCGGCGGGCGATGGAAAATAGCCGTTATTTGGTGTTTATTGCAAGAGTCTCCACTAAGACTAAGTGAAATTCAAAAAAAATTACCTCAAGCCAATCAGCGTATGCTTATTCGACAACTGAGAGAACTAGAAGAAGATAAACTCATCAATCGATTTGTTTACCCAGTGGTCCCACCAAAAGTCGAGTATCAACTAAGTGATATCGGTCTTCAGCTAGAGCCAGTCGTTACTTCTATTTGTGATTGGGGAGATGAATTTACTGCCTTTGTGGAAAAAGAGGCAAACACCCCATCCGTTAACTAACTAATTTAGATCAACAGCCTTTGCCTAATACTCAATCAGGCAAGGGCTGTTAACTTTTTGGTTTAAGTCGTCCAGTGAATTTTGTTGTTATTTTCTTTAACCTGTTTGAGTCCGGCTTTCTCTAACACTCGAACTGAAGCCATATTGCTAGCATCACAATTTGCTACAATTTTTATGATTCCCGGTTGCTTTAATCCCCAACCCACGATCGCTTGTGCCATTTCTGTTGCAAAGCCAAAGCCTTGAAAATCAGGAGCGATGCTGTATCCCAATTCCAATTCATCTTCGATTTCATGGCGTACTCTAAAACCCATGTCCCCCATTATTGTCTGAGACTCATTATGGATAATAATTCCTTCCCATTCGTTTTCGCAATGATATTCGCTGTAACGCTTAATTTTGTAAGGGATAATTTCTTTGTATTCTTCAGATGGATACCCATCAGCCACTTTATAAGGTGTTATTTTGGCTAATTCTAACTGGTCAGTAATCGCAGCTTGCATCAATTCCGTTGTAAATGTAACTAAGGTCAATCGACTTGTTTGAATATAAGGCACTTGTGTTACCTCCTAATAATATCTGTCTAGAAAACTTATCCAATTTTCGTTCCACATCTTAATATTTTCGTTTTCTTATTGGAAACTCCTCTTTTACTAAAAAAAAAACTGTAGCCAACTCCTAATCCTCGAGTTAACTACAGTCTGTGATTTATAAATTCCTATGCAATTTCTTTTATTAATTTTCTTCTGCTAATTTAAAAGCTTTGCGGCTTCTTAAACTCAAGACGCCCCACAACAGTAAATTGAATACTAAGATGAAAGCACCAAGTACTGAAAGACTCATCATTAACGTGTCGGTTCCATATGCCGAAGACATTGCTTCTCGGAACCCTAAAATTGCATAGCTCATCGGAACAAAGTCATGAACACTTTCGAAGAATTTATTTGTCAATTCGACTGGGAACGTGCCACCACTCGAACCTAACTGAAGAACCAGAATAATCATGGCAACAAAGCGTCCTGGATTTCCAAAAGTAATACTTAAAAACATGATTAAGAACATATAGGTAAGCGAAGTGACAATAGAGACTGTTATAAACTCACCAACATGTTCTACTTGGAGATGAAAACCAAACAACATAATCGCATCCACAATTAATGCGGCTGCAGTCGCTTGGACAAATCCAAGCGAAAATTTGCTAAGCCACCAAGCAAAACCTGATGTCGGTCGTCCTGCTGGAGCGTTTATTGGAAATACTAAGTTAAACGACAAAGCACCAACAAAAAGGGCTAATGACAAAATATAAGGGGCTAACGCATGACCATAGTTAGGCACTTCACTCTTTTTGCTCTCGGTTGTTGTTGCAGGTGCAGCAATCATATCGTAATTCGCATCTGATACTAGAGCATCCCCTACGTCTTCTGCTCCATTTGAAAGTTTGCCTGCTAATTCAGCTGCACCTTCCTCAAGTTCTCCAATGCCATTGCCCAATTCTCCTGAACCGTCCTCAAGTTTGCTAGCACCACTGTTCAATTCAGCTGCTCCTCCAACAAGTTCACCTGCTCCGCCTGACAATGCTTGAACACCTTTTGTTAGACGGTCAGTACCCATTGCCAAGTCAGCAGAACCCGAGTTTAATTTGTCGGAGTTTGCAGCAAGTTCAGCGGTTCCTTGTTGAAGTTGACCTGCTCCTTGTGCTGCTTCTGATACTCCAGCTGTATAAGCAACTGTTCCTTTTTCTAATTCCTCAGATCCTTGTTGCAGTGAGTTAGCTCCTTCCACAAGTCCTTGTGAACCTGAAGCAAGAGAAGATACACCTTCAGTTAAAGAGGAGCTTCCTTGCGCTAAGCGATCAACCGCCGCTGCAAGTTTCGGTAAATTATCAGCTGTTTTATCTACTCCAGCTTGAAGTTTTTTATTTGCTTCTCCAGCTTTTTCTACTCCAGTATGCAAAGTTTTTGCACCTGGAATGAGTTGTGCGGAAAGTGCGTTTTGAACGGATGAATAGCCGCCAAGTGCTGATGATGCCGCTGGATTCACTTTCGTTACCGCATTATTCAATTCAGCCACTTTCTCTGGCAATGACCCAAGAGTTTGAAATGCGGGAACTAATTGGCCATTGAGGTTTGCTGATATTGCTGCCAAACTTCCTTTTAGCTTCTCAACAGTTTCTTGCTGAGTTGCTGATTGGCTTTCTATACTTCCGCTAACTGCTGCAGTTAGTTCAGTTTGTTGTTCTGTCGTTAAACTACTAAAAGTTGATGTTGCTTCTAGAGCAGCAATTGTAGTTTGTGAAGATGTTCCTTGAAGTTCATTAACCGCTTGCTGTGCTGCTACCAAATTGGCTTGAATTTGCGAAATACCTTGTGTATCACCTATAGAGACAGCACTATTTAATTGGTTTGCGCTTTCTTGAATTGCTGTTAATCCTTGCTGTAAACTAGCTATTTGATCTGCTGAAGGAAGCTGGCCCTCTAGCGATCCAAGTCCTTCTTGAAGAGCTAAACTACCGGAAGATAGCTCTGAAAGTCCATCTCCTAAAGCTGCTTGTCCAGACACCAATTGCTGTATACCAGAAGAGCTATTTGTCAGTTGGCTTGTTTGCGCTTGTAACTCACGTAGCCCTTCCGTTAACTGTTCACTGCCATCTTGAGTTTTCCAAAGCCCTTGGTTTAATTGTTCAGCTCCAGGGACAAGTGAACTAAGTCCTTCTGTCAGTTTTTGAGAACCTTGCACAAGTTGTGGACCTTTATTGGTAAGCTCTGCAGTTCCTTCAGCTAGCCCATTTATACCGGTTTGCAGTTTGCCTACACCCGCTGTATACGAAATAATCCCTTTGTTTAAAAAGTTAGCCCCTTCGTTTAATTCGGTTGTTCCAGCTGCAAACTGACTCAGGCCAACTTCTAATTTCTCTGCGCCTTCTTGAAAACTCAAACTTCCTTCTGAAAGAGTTCCCAGTCCTGCAACTAAGTCGGCAGTCCCTTCTTGCAATTGCACAGTTCCAGAATCGATTTGCTCCGCCCCGTCAGCAGCCTCTTCCATTCCTTCGCCTATTGCTTCAATTTGTGCGAATACCGCTTTTACGTATTCTTTAGTCACACTTTCAGCAATTTCTTCTTTTATATTAGCAGTTGCTTGTTTGCTTACCGCCTCGATAAAAAATCCGCGACCTGGATTGGTTTCATACTGTAAATTCATTGGTGTTGGCTGCTCGTTCATAACAGAAGCTGCATTGGCTGAAAAATCTTTTGGAATGGTAAGTATCATAAAATACTTGCCATCTTCCATTCCTTGCTCAGCTTCTTTTGCATCCGTAAAATACCAGTCAAGTGCGTCATTTTCTTTTAAGTTTCCGACTAATTCATCCCCAATGGATAAGGTTTCCTCTTCATAGTTTGCCGGTACATCCGCATTTACCACCGCTACTGGTAAGCGATCTGTCTTGCCGTATGGATCCCACGAGGAGCCGAGAAAAAACCCACTATAAATAATCGGTATAAACATCATTACAATCATAGTTCCGAGTAATAAAGGTTTTGAAAATAATTGTTTCCACTCTTTTTTCAACATTTTCACGTTTGATCATCCTGTTCTTTGTTCAATACATCACTTAAGGTTTCTTGGTTCCAATTTAATGTTGGCAGGTTAGACATGCCTAACCCTTCTTTTAATAAGTCTGCTGCGGTTACTTTCGAAAGATATTCGATTAACAAGCGATCTCCTTGTGCAAAAACATTTTGGAGAATTGCTTGTCCTTTTTGTGCATATTCACCATCTTTAAAAGCAAGCCGAATCAATCCCGTATCTGGGTAAATCTTGATTGGACCTTCCATTGCTTCAATAACATCAAGCATCGTAATTTCGGTTGCGGATTTAGCTAAAGAAACGCCACCATTATTTCCAGATACAGATACAGCAATACCTTGCACAACTAACTTTCTTGTAATTTTCTTCATATAAGAAGGAGATACTCCTAGTCGTTTACTAATTTCATCTGAAGCAAGCGGCGCGCTGCTTTCTTGTGTAGCTAATAACACGATAATACAAATTGCTTGTTCTACCCCTTTAGTTAACTGCAAACTAACACCTCTCTCTTATCTATCTTCAATATCCATTATGGATATATAATGTCTATTAAGGAATAATACTCCCTTTTCGAGAAATTGCAATCATAAACATAAACTTTTTATAAAAAATAAAAAAGCAGACAAACCGTTTTCTGACGGTTGTCTCCTTTTCAACTTTTAAATAAGAAAATCCATTATCAACTTTGGTCTTCTGCTAACCTAAAACCACTAAATTGCCATCTTTTCTCTGGAGGAAAGAAATTCCGATACGTTTCCCGAATGTGATCTACAGGCGTTGCACATGAACCACCGCGCAACACCATTTGGTTACACATGAATTTCGCATTATACTCACCTAATGCGCCTTCTAACGGCTTACTGCCAGGATAGGGCGAGTAGGCACTGGAAGTCCATTCCCATACATCTCCAAACATTTTTGATAATGATGCACTTTGTAAATCATAGCTATTTGCTACAGGATGGTAAACTCCATCATCCATCGTATTCCCACGAATAGCAACGCTTTGAGAAGCATATTCCCATTCAGCTTCAGTAGGTAATCTTTTGCCTTTCCACCTGCTAAAAGCATCTGCTTCGTAAAAACTAACATGACTAGCCGGTTCATCAAGTTCTAGGTCTTGTATGCCCGCTAAGGTAAAGATTCGCCATTTTTCTTCTGTATCTTTCAGCCAATAAAGTGGTGCTTTCCAATTGTACTCTTTCACAATACTCCAACCATCAGAAAGCCAATATTCCGGTTTTTCATAGCCCCCGGATTTTATAAATTCAAGAAATTCTCCATTGGTTACAGGTTTTGTTGCCAACTTGAAAGGTTCAAGCCAAACCTTGTGAAGCGGACTTTCGTTATCAAACGCAAAGCCATTACCATCGTGGCCAATTTCGACCAATCCTCCCTCAAATTCAACAAACTGAGTTTCCTGCTGTTTGCTTAGCGGACGTTTTTCCGTTTGTCCATACGCAGGAAAAAGTGGATTAACAAAAAAGTTGTACTTTATATCCATTAAGATCAATTCCTGATGCTGTTGTTCATGTTGAAGCCCCATATATATTAAAGCTTCTATTTCTTTTTTTGTTTCACTAGCTGATTCAGCAAGTAAGTTATATATTTGCTGATCCACATAATTACGATAATCAATAATTTGATCTACAGTCGGTCGTGATAGCACGCCGCGTTGGTGGCGTGGTTGATAAGGACCAATCGTGTTGTAATACGAATTAAACAAAAAATCAAAAGCCGTATTGAATTCTTCATAACTCGAATTGAATTCTTTTAAAATCATACGCTCGAAAAACCATGTTGTATGGGCGATATGCCATTTAGCTGGACTAACATCTTCGTGGGATTGGATAATAAAATCTTCGGTTTCTAAAGGCTCGATCAGTTTCATCGTAACGCCTCTTATTTCTGCAAAGCGCTCTGCTATAGACGTATTTTTTATTGCTTTCATCGAAAAACTCCCCTTACCTACTAAAAAAATTTCTACTTACTTTAGATGTTAATAAGCTTCTCTATTCTTCAATCAATTCTTTTTCGATTAGAAATTCGCGAGCTACGTCTTGCGGTTGCTCTTTATCAACATCTACTTTAGAGTTCATCGCCAACATTTCTTCTGCGCTGATTTGCCCAGCAAGTTTATTTAATACCACTTCTAAGTCAGGGTATTCTTCAAGCGTCTCCAAGCGGACAACTGGTACGGCATCATATTTCGGGAAAAAGTTTAAATCATCTTTTGTCGTAGTCAATTCGAATAAGTCTATTCTGCTATCTGTTGTAAAAGCAGGGATTACATTTACATCTCCATTTTTTAATGCTTCATACATAATAGAAGGATCGAAACTTTCAGTAGTGGAAAAATTAAAGTCATAAGTTGCTTTTAAATCTTCGTAGCCATCCCCTTTTCGTTCATAGAAAGAATGCGGTCCGCCAAAAGATATGTCTTGCGAACGAGAAAGTTCAGCTAGTTCTGAGTAAGTTGTAGCGTCTAAGCCACTTTCTTTGGAATAGGCTAACGTATAGCCATTTTCAAAACCTAAAGGCTCTAACCAAGTTGCCCCTAACTCCTCTTCATAGCCTTCTCGAACCGCTTGTAGAACTTCTTCAGAAGTTTGTCCGGGTTCTGATTCGAGTTTCAATACGTCTTTAAATCCTGTACCTGTGTACTCAACGTACATATCAATATCACCTTTTTCTAAAGCTGGTGTTAAAATTGCCACTTCGCCTAAACCGTCTTTATATTCAACGGTGTAATTTGAATTTGCCTCTATGTACTCCCCTAAAATATAAGGCAAAATATATTGCTCAGTCCAAGGCTTACCACCAATCACCAGCGGTTCAGTTGCTTCATCCCCAGAACTACATCCATATAAAGCTGCTGACGCAATCAAAGTCATTCCCACTATTTTTTTATTCATGTTTTTCCCCCCTATTTTTTTGGTATTTTAATGCACCTCTATAGCATTGAGGCAATATCAGAAGCTGCAGTTGGATAAGCAAAAATCATCTGTTTTAATTCATAAGTTGTTAAATTAAATTGAATCGCTAAAGCAAAATGATTAATGAGTTCATCTGCTTCTTGGCCTATTAAATGTGCGCCGAGTATTTGGTCGGAATCCTCATCAATAATTATTTTCACCATCGCATGCTTTTCATTTGTACGTTTATAGGTATACCAACTTGAAATATCTTTTTGCAGAACTTTATAGTTATAACCTCTTTCTTTCGCTTGATCTTCAGACATTCCTACAGCGGCTAATTTGGGAATAGTGAAAACAACCGTTGGCATCACTTTGTAACTTGGTGTTTTTTGATTGCCTTTTAATAAATTCGATGCGACTACATGAGACTCCATTGAAGCAATAGGCGTTAACGGCAGTCCTTCTGTTGCTGCCGCATCTCCTGCAGCATAAACACGCGAGTTACTTACACTTTGAAGGTATTCGTTCACAGTTATGCCTCCAGATTCGCGTTCTACATTAGCTTTTTCCAATTGCATATCATCAATATTTGGAACTCTTCCTGCCCCGTGTAGAACAAGGTCGCAATCTAGTTCAAGTGATTCAGTTCCATTTTCACCAGTAACCTTGAAAGACGAGCCTATTTTCTCGATAGATTTCACTTCCGTACCAAGATGAATATGAATGCCAACTTCTTTTGATCTTTCTAATAACACGTCCACCAAATCCGACTCAAAATTCTCAAGTGGTCGCTTTCCTCTATGAATGATGTGTACTTCAGCACCTGCACGCGCGGCTATATGAGCAAATTCGAATGAAATGTACCCTCCACCCACAAAAACTAATCTCGCTGGTAACTTATCGAGTTCTAAAAATTCATCGCTCATTGTAAGATGTTCTGCACCGTTAATGGGTAAAGATACTGGCTTTGCGCCATTCGCGATTAGTATCTTTTCACTAGACAATTCATCTTCTCCAACTTGAATTTTGTCTTCACCGATAAAAAAAGCTTCTCCGTGAAACGTGACAATTCCAGCTTTTTGAAAACCTTTCAACCGATTTTCAGGTACAGGCTCTGTGAAAGTTCGCTTGAATTCCATTAATTCGCCCCAGTCTATTTTAGGTGCCCCTGTAATTCCCTTTCCTTTCATGCGGTCGGCCCCGTCAATTATACTTGCAGCTCCAACCAATATTTTTTTTGGATCACATCCCCTTAAAGCGCAAGTACCCCCAAATGGTCTTGAATCAATTATCGCGACTTCCCACCCAGCTTTTTTGCACTTCATGGCTGCTGCCATACCAGCTGATCCTGTTCCAATTACGATTAAATCAAAATTCTTTTGCATCAATGGCATCTCCTTTTTGTATTTAAACATCCGAATTTTTACAGCTAGCTTTGGCGATATACTTTTATACCCTTTCCCATAATTTTCACTCTTATTTTTCTCGCATGGTAAACTGTAAGTAAATGAAAATACTTTTAATTGTTATTCTTTTTAGAATATTCGATATTTATCGAACATATTCCTGCTGAGTACGTAAATCTGTTTAATGTTGAAAATGATTCGTCCTTATACGCTGCTTTAACGGCCAACTTTTGTACATACGCTAACTTCTTGTTTTTCAAATCCAATATTTCAGTTAACGAATAATAATTTTCTTGAATCTTCATTAGTGGCAATCCTTGGATCTTTTTCTCAATAGGCATGCTTTTACATAATGCACGATGTTCGAAAATGTTATAAGCTTGATAAGGAATCTTCAGCTCATGTAATTTACTTTCTGCTTTTCTACACTTTAAAATCATTACCATTTCCATTTACCATATAATCCCCATTTTTCCCAGTGTATAATTTTCTTTTAAGGAGATGATTATAGTGAAAAAAATAGCCTTATCACTTATTGCTGGTATTTTATTAGGAACTATCACGACTATTTTATTTTTTGATTATGAAACACCTTGGACAACATATACATACTCAGGAACTGATTCGCATAGCGAGCCGACCATTACTAAAGCTATTGATATCGATTATTTATTTTATATGACAATTTTTTCTATAGTCAGTGCAATTGTTGTTTACTTAATTTGGATTTATGTGGAAAATAAGCGACATGAGAAATTTCTACATGAATTCCATAAAAATAAATAAAACAATAAAAACCTTCTGAGCTAGTTGTTCTCAGAAGGTTTTTTTGGATGAAAAGCTGGTTTTTAAATGACGCTATTCTGTTTCTCTTTTGAACTTTAAATAGTCTCTCCTAGTTTGATAAATTCCTACAAAATAAGTATGACAGATAAAAGTATTTTTACTTCTAGTGATAGTTGTGGCGTAAAAAATAGCATTATTATTACACTGACTGCAAAAAAGCTTAAGATCACAGTTCTTTTAAACTTCCCTTTCACGTCTAACTTGTTATAAGAAAAAGGCATTTTCCTTCCCCCTCTATACGATGAGAAAATCAATAGACTACTTTCGTAAAGCAATTATCCGGGCTACAGCAGTTTCAGCAGAATGCAGTGCGCCTTCGAGATGGCCACTAAATTGAGCATTGGTTTCTGTTCCAGAAAAAATCAACTTTTCTTCCCATAAGCCCGAAATCGGTGGTTGACCATAGCTTGCGTAATTTTTAAATGGGCTCGAGTCTTCTAAAACTGCAGTTTCAGCATCATTGGACCAATCTTTATACAAAATGGCTAGTGGATTTTCAGCATCCCTTCCAAAAAGCTTGACCAATTGATTCGTTACCAATTCCGCGATTTTTTCTTGTCCCATCTCTTGGCGTACTTCTGAAGTTATTCCGAAAAAGCCAAATAACGCTCCTGCTCCATCAATAGGTGAAGCATCATAAATTTCTTGCAGTGGACCTGCTGAACTTAACACAAGACCGGACAATCCAGAATCTCTCCAAAATGGTCGTTCA
The DNA here is from genome assembly GCF_001687585.2 of Planococcus halocryophilus. Lineage (GTDB taxonomy): Bacteria > Bacillota > Bacilli > Bacillales_A > Planococcaceae > Planococcus > Planococcus halocryophilus. The sequence continues at coordinate 1,897,157 of NZ_CP016537.2, forward strand.
TACACAGCTACTGCTTTAGCTTGAGAACCCATCCATGTCGGTTTTCCCGTAATATCCGCCATAAGTTCTGCAGGTAAAGCCGGTGAAAATTCAATATGACTTGCAACAAGACGAGGCGGCAATGCCATAATGACATGAGCAGCTGTAACTTGTTTTCTCTCCCCCTCAGCTTTTTCTACTTCAACTGTAATTTCCCCTGCTTGATCTAAAAAAATTTTACTGACTCGCGTTTCAAGCTCAATAATAGAAGAAGGAATGGTCTTTGCTAATGCATCTATTAACGACTTCATTCCCCCGGTAATCCGAACTCCTCTTTCATGAACGTTTTCTTGCATTAAACAGCGTTCAGGTGGCTTTCTTTGAAATCGTTCAACTAGTAAGTCTCCGTCATTTTGTTGAACAAAAGTTTCTAGACCGAGTTTACTCACAAATCCTGCAATCTTCGGCTCATATTGAGGCCAAAACCATGTTGGTCCAAGATCAAATCTACCTAAATTTTCTTGGTTTGGTACAGATGCACTTAAAATTCTGCCCCCTAATCTATCTCTTGCTTCGATAACTTTACAGGCTATTCCTTGCTCAGTTAGCAATGATGCAGCGTGTAAGCCACTTAAACCTGCCCCTATAATAATAACTGGTTTTTGCATACACTTTCCTCCTATTACCTATTTTAAAATTATATTTTCTAACTTTAGTTTTTTCATCATTAATGTACAGCCATTCTAATACATTACCTTTTTTTTGATAAAGTTCCTACTTATTTCTCTCTGAATAATTGCTTTTCAGGTCCGTTACTAGCCTTCTGCTTAAATATTATACAGCTTCATTTAGTTGACAAGAGCTATGTGCTTTGTTCACACTTAACTTTTCATATTGTAGTTATCAAGAAACGCATAATAGGAATTTATATAGTATAATGGAAGTATATTGATATTTTTTTAAGAAGGTGAAGAACTTGTCTCGTATAAATTATAAATTAATGCTCTCTGAACGAATGGAAAAAGACTTTTCAAAATGGGTTAAACAGCAAGAGGTTCCAGAACGAGATATGCATCGTTTTTTACATACGATGAAAGGTACAGCTGGTACGATTGGGCTGATGGATCTGTCTGTATTTTGTGGCACACAATTAGAAGCTTTTGCTGAGGACAGCGACACTTTATTACCAGTTGACTCCTTACAAGATTTGATGGCTGTATTAAGAAGCTATTTCCTCGAAGAAGACGCTCCTGCTAATGATGAAATAGCAGTAAATCTCAGAAAAGACATATCTACAAACGATTTGTTTGTTCTAGTTATTGATTCTGATGCGGAGTTAGCTTCTTATATTAAAGAATCTTTAGAAGAACACGGCATTCAAGTAATTATTGCGCTTGACGGAAAAAAAGGAATTGAATTATTTTACACTCTTAAGCCTCAGATGGTTATTGTAGACTTACAACTGCCAGATGTAGATGGATTTGAGTTGGTTTCTAGAATTTATGAACCTGCTAAAAATCAATATGTTCCTCTTGCAATTGTAAGCACGGATGATCAAATTGAAAATCACATTAAAGCGATGGAGATAGGGGCAACGGACTTTCTTTCCAAGCCTTTGAATATGTCACTTTTCGTCCCCTATGTGTTAAATCGTCTACGTCTTCAAAAAATGATTTTGCAAGAAACACTTTACGACGAATTAACGGGTGCAGGAAACAGAAAATACTTTAATGATGTATTGTTACAAATGACTACTTTGTCTGAGAAAACCAAGAAAACTTTTACACTTGTCTTATTCGATTTAGATCATTTTAAAAAAGTAAATGATAGTTATGGACATCCTATAGGAGATGAAGTTTTACAGGCTTTTAGCCAACTACTATTGAAGATGAAACGAGAATCGGATTACTTTTTCAGATATGGCGGCGAAGAGTTTGCTTTAATTCTTCCAGATACTTCAGCACAAACTGCTGTAGCTTTAGTAGAACAAATTCGGGTAGACTTTGCCGAAATTGCCTTTACCGATCAATCGAATAATCTGTTTCACGTTACATTTTCAGCTGGTATAAGTGAGTATCTTCAAAAACAAAGTACGTTAATCGATAAAGCAGATCAGGCTCTGTATCAAGCGAAAAAGAATGGTCGCAATCAGACAATGATGTATGAAATCGCTACGCATGACTTAAGACGCCAGCTTAACATCATTATTGTTGATGATGATTCACTAGTACGGAAGTTGTTAATAAAACAATTTGCAGGTTGGAAGCCTGCTGAATTTGATATCAACATAAAAGAACACGCAGATGGTGTCAGCTTTATCGAGTCGGACTGGTACAAGTCAGAGGAAAATTACATGATTTTACTTGATGGGGTGATGCCGAAAATGGATGGTTTAGAAGTTTTAAGTCATGTGCGGAGCCAATATCCAAATGAAAATATTGTTATTTCGATGCTTACATCACGTTCAAATGAATCAGATATCGTACTTGCTTTACGAAGTGGAGCAGATGATTATATACTGAAGCCATTTTATGCACAAGAAGTTGTGGCGCGTGTCCAACGACTTACAATGAGGCTGTTTAAATGAACATTTATTTCTTCTGGGTTCTTATAGCTTTCTTATTTCTGGGCCAACTTATTTTATTGCTAGCTTTATCTTTGCGAAAACTACTAATTAATAAGAAAGAACAGACGATTAGTCAACAATATGACATGTTAAGTGAATCATTCAGCTCGTATATGATGGACCCTACTGATAACGGATTTATTGAAGAAATTAGCCTTGCTTCTGACCAAACCATCGTTTTGGAACGTTTATTAAATCACTATGTAGCTGTCTCTAAAGGAAGTGTGAATTCTCCACAAGTCGCACAATTAACCGAGAAATATTTAACAGAGCGCTATAAAAAACAACTCCAGCGTAATAATTGGGCAATTCGAATGAATACATTGTATTTTATTGAAGATTTCCATATGAAGTCACTCACTCCTTTACTTAAAGAAAAACTACACAAGTCACTTCGGTTAGATCGAGAAACGCAACAACTTATTCGAACCTTAACTTCATTAAACGAACCGATGACTCTTTCTGTATTAGCTCGCTACGTCGATGCACCTTTTCGTTTGTACATCGATGTGCTTAAAAGGCTTGAATTGAACATCCAATTAGAGGAATTAGATGCTGCTTTAAAAAATGAACAAAATAATAAAGTTCTTAAGTATGCCGCTGTTTCTTATATTGGAATGACAGGATTATTGGAATTTCTCCCTCGCATTGAAGAAGAATTATTAAGTGATGATGAAGAATTAAGAATTCAAGCATTAAAATGCATTCAACATTTGCAATATATATCCTCACCTAGCTTGTTAACACCTTTCTTCCACTCTACTTCTTGGCAAGAACGGATGTTTGCCACGCGTATTGTTGGAAAACTTCAGTTATCTAGATACCAAGAAGTGTTGAGTGAACTACTTGGTGATTCTGTTTGGTGGGTTCGTTATTCATCTGCCGAAGCGTTGACACAATTTGCAGATGGTGACATTTTACTGAGCCACTTATCAGAAAATCATCCAGATCGATTTGCGCGAGACATGGCCACACAATGGGAAGCGTCCCTTTTAGGAAGTGAAGAATGATGCATAGCTTTTTCTTACTATTATCCACTTTTATCATTGCTTATCTACTTTTTTCAAGTTTAAGTTATTTAGGTCTCTTTGCTATTGCCTTCCGTAAGGTGAAAAACGAAAACAACCTTGTTCACCGCGAATCTACAGAAGTACTTTTAAAAAACCAAAATACGTATCCTGTCTCAATTCTTGTTCCTGCTTATAACGAAGAAGTAGGTGTTGTTAGCACGGTGCGCTCTTTATTGGCTTTAGACTATCCTCAAAAAGAAATAATTGTTATAGATGATGGTTCAAAAGATATGACATCTGAACAAATGATAAAAGAGTTCAAAATGGCTCATATTCCATTCGCATTTCGGACGCACATCCCTACTGCCGAGATTATTGCTATCTATCAATCATCTATATTTCCATATGTCCGCCTTATTAAAAAGGCTAATGGTGGCAAAGCAGATGCGCTGAATGCAGGTATTAATTTGTCTTCGTTTCCGTATTTTTGTGCAATTGATGGCGACTCTATTTTAGAAAATGACGGACTTATTAAAACGATGAAACCAATAATTGAGTCTGACGGACAAGTTATTGTAACTGGAGGATCTGTTCGAATTGCCAATGGTTCTACCATCTCGAGAAGTAAAGTAGAAGTTATAGATCTACCAAGACACCCGGTTGTTATTATGCAAATCGTAGAATATTTCCGTGCGTTTTTGATTGGTCGTTTAGCCTTAAGTCGACTAAATATTTTACTTATTGTTTCTGGTGCATTTGGCGTTTTTAACAAAGAACGTGTAATCCAAGCTGGTGGTTATAATAAAAATACAGTTGGCGAAGATATGGAGTTGGTGGTAAGGCTGCATCGGTTACTCAGAGAAGAAAAATCTAAACAACGGATTGAGTACGTCCCTGATCCCGTATGCTGGACTGAAGCACCTGAATCATTAGATGTGCTTAAATCGCAGCGCATACGTTGGCAGCGCGGATTATTTGAAACTTTATGGACTCATCGAAAAATGATGTTCAACCCAAAATACGGTGCTGTTGGTATGTTTTCTATGCCCTATTTCCTTTTTATTGAGCTTCTTGGTGCAGTATTTGAGTTTTTAGGTTACTTTATTATTTTTGGTGGTTTTTTCTTCTCATTGGTTGACCCAAATATTGCCTTAGTTATGTTTATAGTAACTATCTTATATGGCTCTTTCATTTCAGCATTAGCTGTTTTATTAGAAGAATTAACACTTCATAAATATCCAAAAGTGTCCCATTTAATGCGTCTCTATTTTTGGGCTTTAACAGAAGCCTTTTGGTACCGTCCTCTTATGGTAATATGGAGAATTCAAGGAATTTTCGCGGCTTTCCGTAAAAAAGCTCATTGGGGCGATATGAAACGTAAAGGCATTTCAACTTAAATTAGGAGGCAGATTATCATGAAAAAAATACTAATAGCAGATGATGAAGATATTTTACGAATCCTGATAGCTGACACTCTCGAAGACGACTTTGATATTGAAGAAGCTGAAGATGGCAAAGAAGCGCTAGAAAAAATCAGAGAAAACGATTATGACTTAATTGTTCTTGATTATATGATGCCTCATTTGACGGGTTTAGAAGTATTAGAAGAAGTAAGAAAAGATCAAAACCAGACAAAAGTGTTAATGTTAACAGCAAAAGCCCAAGATGCGGACAGAGAAAAAGCCATTTCAAAAGGTGCAGATTATTTTATGTCAAAACCATTTAGTCCCATGGAACTTTTGACACTTGTTGAAAATATATTGGCATCCTAAAAAAACGTACAAGCTCTTTGAGAGCTTGTACGTTTTTTTGATGAGCTTTAAAATTATACTTCAGTTTCTTGATAATCTTTCGATGCGTAATAAATGGCACCATCACGATGTTGAGAGTCTAATAATTTCTTCATCACTTTTGATAAATTTGTCGGTGCATATGGTTTTGTTAAATAATGACTGATTTTGTCGATTTTTTTCGCGTCAGACGAAGGGTCTAAAGCCGATGAAATGACAATAGGAATATCTTTAGTTAACGGATCTTCTTTCATCATATCGACAAGATCCCAACCACTCAACTCTTCACCTAACATGATATCAACTACTGCTCCAACAAGCGGCGTACGCTTTGCTTCTTTAAATGCTTCTTTAGGACTCGTGTGATAAATCACTTTAAATCCATTAACTTTCAATTCTTCAGAAAGTAATAGCGCAAGACTCATATCATCTTCTACAATCATAACAGGTGGGTTTTCTTCTGAACCTTCATGATTTGTATATTCTTGATGTTGTGAAACGAGCGGTAGCTCGAAATGGACAGATGTACCTTGTTCTTCTTTTGATTCTATCCAAATTTCCCCATTATGTTGGAGGATGATTTCCTGGCATATTGCTAGACCGAGACCTGTCCCCCCTATTTTCCGTCGTGAGCTGTTATCTATACGCTGGAATTTCGAGAATAATTTCGGAATATCTTCTTCAGGAATACCAATCCCTTCATCCTTTATTGTTACACGAAGATTATTTAAATCATTTTTCATTGATATGGTTACACTACCGCCTTGAGGAGAAAACTTAATGGCATTACCAACCAAATTCATTAATACTTGAGCTATTCGCTCTCGGTCACCTTCTACAACTACATCCGTAGCATCATCGATAAAGACGATTGAATGCATGTTTTCTGTACGGAATTTTTCAACCGTTTCGATAATCAACTCATTAACTGGCAATTTATCCATACGGTACACTTGGTCGCCAGATTCCATTCGTTGTAAATCGAGAAAATCATTTATTAAGTTTGTTAAACGTTTTGCTTCTTTATAAATCGTTTTCAAATAACGTTCTTGTTTTTCTGGTTTAAGTTGTTTATTTAACAATAGCTCTGTAAATCCAAGTACACTGGATAACGGCGTACGAAGTTCATGACTTACGGTGCTGACTAGTTCAGACTTCATCTTATCGACTTCATGTTCTCTCGTAATATCTCGATGCACAAAAATGGTTCCTTTTTTCTCATTTTCCACCATAACAGGCGTACTATAAACATCGATAACGCGTTCATATGGCTCTTTAACAGTGTAGCGGAATGTATTGGCTTCTTTGTCTTTTTCTTGAATACAATTGCTTAAGAACGCAAACATTAACTCCGGAGATGTAGTTTGTTCAGCCATTCGTTTGACCCATATATCTTGGGAAATTGAAGCATCTAGTGGTCCGTTACCGCAGTTCAACATGGTACACATCGTAGCGTTACGTTGAACCATAACTCCGTCTTTCGAGATAAATTGAATACCTTCATTGATATTATTGATAATACGTTCGTTCAGCGTTCGCTCATGTACAGCTGCTTCATACAATTGAATTCGATCGATGGCTAAATGAATGCGTTTTAATAATCCACTAATATCTAGCTCTTCATCTGCAGAAAAAATTCTTCCTATGCGAGATAAACCAATTAATGCAACACTATCTTGATTTTCGTCTTTCACCGCAGAGTATAAATCATGGATATATACTGTATCTATTGCAAAACCTTTTTCTAATTGCGCTTCTCTTTTAACCGTAAATGTATCACTTTCTTCTAAACGCGATAACAGATACCCACTTCTTTCATCTTTTAATTGCTTAAACATTTCAGGTGTAAAGCCTTTTAATGCATACTCTCCAGATTTAGGTAACCATAATACACTAGTATCAATTTCATAAGTTTCACTAAAGTACTCAAGAGTCGCTTCTATCAGCTTTTGTTTATCTAAAGTAAAGGACAGAATATGATTTAAATCGTTGTATCGAATCAAGCGATCTTTAGTTTGTTCCGTTTCTTCTAACGAATATTTCAATTTATTTTGCTGTTCTTGTAATTCACTTTTGCTCAGCGTTAAAGCTTCATTTTGGGAAGTAAGTTTTTCTTGGTTCGTTTGAATTGTATTAATCATATTATGAAAAGTCATCGATAAAATCCCTAGTTCATCTGAGCGTTTAAGTGGTGTATAAGATACCTCATCACCTTTAACAAACCCTTCAATTGATTCGCGCATACCTTCTATTGGCTTCACAATATCATTGAGTGCTCTTAAAATGATTAATGCTGTTATTATAAATAAGAGAATAAATAACAGTATGAATACAAAAGATAAGCTCTCAGCTTTTGCTAACATGTCTTCGTTTACTTGTTGAAGTGCTTGTCTAGTAACCTCCTCGTATTCTTCTGAAAAAGTTACAAATTCATTTACGGTTGTATTCGTACCTCCGCGAGATAACTCTCGTAAACCTTCATAATCCTCATTACGAACAAGAGCCACTGCAGCAGGAAATATATCTTCTTCAAATGAACGAGTAAAATTACTTAACTCAATAATTTGTACTCTTTCTTGTCTCGTTATTGATAAGTTATTCATTTTAGCAATAGAGTCTTTTAAGCTTTCTAATTCTGTAAAAGCCATTTCTAGCTCTTGTTCATTTTGAAAAGCATAAAAACCTCTTGTTCTAAAAAACAACTGATTTAATGACTGAGAAAGCTCTTTAAACGTCTCCTGCTTCTCTTGAAGTTCTGTATATTCCGCTTCTAATTCTTGTTGTTGAGCGTGCATATAAAAATAAATCCCAATAATCATTAATGTACAAATAAGTACTGAAGAAAAAGTTAGCTTCAAATACTTGTACCTAATTCCTTTTTCTTTTAAATTCCACATGCAGTTCCTCCTAGATGTTCAGCTAATTTTTCTTTATAATTACTTATTAGAAATATCATAATTACTTTACTTGCAATAAACTAATCTTCTTTAATAACAGTATACGTCATTAGCATTTCAAATAATTACTTTTACAAATAAAAAATTATGAAATTTTTTACAGAGATATTATATAAATGGACCATTATGATAATACAGTAAAGCACCTTCTTTTTAGTCAATTTTCATGATGGGCTCATGACAATTGACTAAATTGAAGGTGCTTGGATTGGTTCTATTTACATCATTTTCGGTGAAATTTATTTAAGCTAACTTTTTTCGCGGTTTCACAAAAATAGAATCTCTCTTGTCTTTAAAATAGTAGCGAGCTTTCCAAAATTTTCTCCATATTCGTTTAACAAATTCACTTTCCAGTAAAAACATTGCATACTCTTTGTTAAATGCTTCTTTAAATTTTTGCTGTCTTATTAATAAATAGAAATAATTTTTCTTTTTTGTTCTTTCAATCATTTCATTGTATTGCAAATTTGTATGACTATTAATCTTATCCAATAATTTTGCAGTTCCATCATTTTGTTTCGTCGAGTTTATGGTGTTAGTTAATGTCTTTTCAGACCATGCCCCTTTCACATCGACACGGTAAACAGACATTTCCTCATCCATGTAATGGACCTGCCCATTATGCGCTAAATGTATCGCTAAAGGATAATCTCCATACCCTGCATCAAAATAGAAGCCTGGCACATCATCTGCTTTTACTCGACGATATACCATGGAATTGGTTGGAAATAGCTCGCCACCACCTAAAATAGTTTCTTCAGCAGAAAACATTCGACTCTTTCGACTTGGCCTTACTTTTCCGACGACCTTGTTTAAGGCTTCTGAATATTGATAGGCAGAATGAACACATAAGTCGCATTCTGGATTTGCTTCTAAATAATCCACTTGCTTTTGCAATTTGTATGGATCGGTCCAGAAATCATCTCCTTCACAAATAGCTATATATTTCCCCTTTGCTCTACGCTGATTGATTTGTAACATTGTTGCTCCTTGAGAAAATAAATTGTGTTTTTGGTAGAGAGGCTTTATTAAATCAGGGTACTTTTCTTCATATTCTCTTATTATCGCTGCTGTCTTATCTGTAGAAGCATCATCATGAATCAAGATTTCAAAGTCAAAGTTTGTTTTTTGCATTAAAAAACTTTCGATTGCTTCCGCTATATATTTTTCGTGATTGTAAGCTAGACAATCTACACTTACTAAGGCATCTTTATCCATAACCTTCACCCTTTATTGTCATTATTTATCGATGTTTACTCAATTGTTGCATTTACTTGGAAAAGTTCAGAAAAGTTATTTAAAACAGTGAAATCAATTAACATAGCATCGATTTCTTCGAGACTATTAAACATCATGACATCAATTATTGATAAGTTAGGTACAAACTCTCTTGTCTCTCTTTGCTGGTAACTTATATGACTTGTTTGGATAATTTTCAATTCAATTCCTTGTGCTTGAAAATCTAGAGGTGAATACAGCAGAAGTCCTCCTGCCGCATTTAAATATTCTTCAGCTGAAAAAAGCCCACAAATTTCCAATATTTTATCTTGTCCTCGAAGATGCTCATTTTTTTCTAATTCAGAAGAAAGAATGATTTCTGTCTGTATGTTTAAATACGCACAGATTTCTTTAATTGAATTTGTTAAGTATGTCGCTAAATTGGGTTCGCTATCATTTATTATTTTTTCAACTAAGCTAAATACATCTTGAAAATAAGGCGCTTTGCCATATGCTTCTTTAATGGTTTTTAATAACTTTTTTTTATAAATAAGATCATGATCAATTTCAATTTCATTAATGCGTTTGTTTTGACTAACTTTAAACGTTCTTAACGAAATTGGTTTTGCTTCTCCATTGACTAAAATATTATTTTTATTGATCCAGCCTCTTTTTTTATAATTCACATCATCGTATATCACGTATTTATCAACTGCTTTAATCAATTGCCAATAACCGATATAAGGAAAGAAATATGGTTGCATGATACCTACTTTCATAACCTCATCCCCTTTTACTTTAAGCCGTTTCTCATTTTCATGTAGTTGCTAAATATTGTTTAACGTGCGCCCATACCACCATCAATTCGATATTGACTGCCTGTTATAAACTGAGAATCATCACTTGCTAAAAACAAAATAAGTTTTGCTACTTCAGACATTTCTCCGTATCTTCCTAGAGGAATACGAGAAGATATGACTTTCCTAACTTCTGATGGATTTTCACTATTTATACCTTCTTCATTTTTCCTCATCATGGTCGAATCTAGTGGTGCAGGATGAATAGAATTCACTCTAACTGAGTGGTATCCTGCTTCTAAAGCTGCTGTCTTTGTCAAACCAACAACTGCATGTTTTGTAGCCGCATAAAGTGAATTCCCGCTACTTCCCATTAAGCCTGAAACCGAAGAAGTATTAATAATGCTGCCACACTTTTGTTGAATCATTACTGGCATGACTTTTTTTAAGCCAAGAAAAACGCCTTTGACATTAACATTCAAAATCGCATCAAAATCTTCGACTGTTTGTTCGATCAGTGGTGCCACTTTGCCTAAGATTCCGGCATTGTTGACGAATATATCAATTCTTCCCCATTTTTTTATGACTTTATCGACATAAGATGCTACCTCATTTTCGGAAGTAACATCTGCAACGACTCCAAACACTTCACCAATATGAGTTAGAGAATTTTCACAATTATGAAGAGCTTGCTGATCGCGATCTACCAGAGCTACTTTCGCTCCTTCTTTTAAAAAAACTTCTGCAACAGCTTTCCCCAAGTCACCTGCAGCACCTGTAATTATCGCTACTTTTCCTTTTAATTTATCCGACATGTATACTCCTCCAAACAAACAACTATCAAAAATCATTAACTATCTGTCTTCCAATATCCGATTTCTTGGCATAATTGCTCATACTCTGCTTTTAAAATACTAACAATGACTTGGTCGTAATATCGGTTATTACGAAACGCATAATCCCGCTTTCTGCCTTCTTCCACCCATCCGCATTTTTTTATAAACAAATTATATGAAGGTACATTATGTTCTAGAATATCTCCTTCTAGGCGGTGCAACTGAAGTTCCTCAAAAGCATATTTCATCGTGGTCATTACTGTATCGCGACCATATCCATGTCCACGCATATTCTTTTTCCCGATCAAAATTCCGTGATGCGCAGAACGATTTCGATAATCAATGTTTAAAATATTAGAGATTCCGATAAATCCATCTTCTTCTGTTTCAATTGCCAAACGTAGATTTCGGTTATCAAACTCCAATCGATCAAACCAGCGATTTTGTTGCTCGGACGATATCGGGATTGTCCACCCTCCGAGTAAGGGTGCTATTTCTGGATCATTATAATAACTTCTCAATTCTTCCATGTCTGTTCTCTCTAGTGCGCGAAGCGTTACTTTTTTTCCCTTAACATTCATATTCTCATCACCCTTCTTTTACTTATTATTTTTAGTGTGTGTATTTAACAGTAAAACACTATTAACATCAGCTCCCTTTAACCGAACCCCACTAACTAGTGTTAAACAAGTCAGCTGAACAAAAAGACTCTATCGAAGCCTTTTGACCTATAAATAATAGCATTTTTTTAAACCGCCACTAAAAATCTACATTAATTTCTAATCTCAGTTCTATAATACCATATTATCTGAAAATTAAGACATAATTTCATAAAATATTTTCTATTTAGCATCTTATATTCTTTTTACTGGAAGTTAATTGGTTCTAAAATTACATGGTTTTTATTTCATAAAAAAAGACGTATAGAAGGCGAAATACATTCTTCTTTACGTCTCTTATATATATCAATGGTTTACCTTCTAAATCCACCTTCGGAATGGATAATCTAACCTGTAATCCATTCCGCATCATCACTTACTAAAAACTTAATCGTTTTCGCAACATCTTTAGGTTCGCCTAGCCGACCGAAAGGAAAGCTTGGCTCCAATTCACGCTTGATTTCTTCAGTCATCCACCCTGTATCAGTTGGACCTGGATTTATCGCATTAACCGTTATTCCGATCGGAGCAACTTCTGCAGCCAAGGTTATGGTTAATGCATCGATGGCACCTTTAGTCGTGGCGTAGGCTAGTTCTCCTGGCATTGGCCCTTGAAATTGACCAGAAGTAATATTGACAATTCTCCCGCCCATTTTTTTCTTAAAACGCTTCGCAAAACCACTACTGAGAAGAGTGGTAGCTCCAATGTTCACCATATAATGCTGAGTAAGTTCTTCGGCAGTCAAATTTGTATAGTTATTGTTCGTAGAATAAGCTGCATTGTTTATCAAAATGTCTGGTTCACCTACATCTTCTACCACTTTATCTAAAAGGGATTCTAAATGATGAAATTGACTTAAATCTATTTCTTCACAAGCTACTTTTACACCCGTTTTCTTTAACTCTTCTTTTAACCTCATTGGTTCATTTAATTCGAGCCCCCAAGGCATTTGTTTATCATACTTTGTCCAGTAAGTGAAAAAGATATGGTAGCCGTTTTTAGCTAATTCTCGGCAAATCGCAGCTCCAATTCCTTGAAGTCGACTCACCCCTGTTACTATTGCGACTTTCCCTTTCAATTGATTCATTAAGTCCACCTCAATACGAAACATTGTCGTCTGTAATGTGTAATCTGTTCATCTGTCTATAACAATTAATACATTGGATTTCCTGATTTCGAGGTTTGTGGAATTTTTTGAATGGCATCCCAGTGCTCCACAATTTTTCCCTGCTCATCGAAACGGAAAAAGTCCATAGTTATATATTCTTCTGCATCCGGCCAAACTTGATGGGTATGAAGAGACACTAAATCACCTTCTGCAATCACCCGAACAAAATTAATACTTTTATTTGGATAGTCTTTATGCATTTTCTCAAAGTATCTTATAAATCCTTCTTTGCCGTTTCCGACATCCGGATTGTGTTGAATGTATTCTTTTCCTACATAGCTTTGAACAGCTTCAGCAGGCTTACCCAAATAAGCCGTTTCATAAAAATCCTTCGCATTCTTTTTATTCGTTTCCAAATCATACTTCATGACCATTTCTCCTCTCTATCTTTGCTTTTTCTTAAGTACTAATTTGTTATTCTGAGCAAACGGTTAATATTAAGTCGTCTATCGTTCCGATTACTTTTTGAACTTCTGGCAACTGATAAAAAGTACTCGTTAGTGCAAGATCATCAATCTCATTATCCGGAGAATAAAGAAAAACCTTCTTTTTAGCAGCAATAGCCATCCCTAATTCTATGTGACTTCCTTTTCCGCCTGGTAGCAAAACAATCACAACATCTGAATTCATCACAGCATCTTTTTCTTTAGTCCCGATTTCTGTTAATGCTTCTAAAGTAGAAGGACGTTCATTTTTAGTCCAATCGTAGGAATGCACAAACCCTTTCATCGTTAGTTCATGACTAACATACTGTACTTGTTCTTTGTTTTTAAAACTTGATGCAACATAAAATTTCAAATTCTTTCCCCCTTGACCTTTCACTCATTCTATCATTAGAAAAATAGACTTTTCTAAAATTCATCGATGTTGATCGGTACAATGAAATTGTTAGTAGAGTGCTTAGATAACCCATAAAAAACTATAAAAAGCCGCAATTTTAATTAGCGGCTTTTTTTAGATGCAGCAAAATTAACATCAATTTATCTAGTGTGCGTTGATGACTACTCTTTTTAGTTTATACATGAATTTTCAATTTACTTTAATTGGTTTCGTTAAATGTAACGTTCCAATTCTTTTTGTTGACGCAGGTGATGCCGAGAATGCATTTCAACTAGTTCAACCCATTCCATCGCATTTAACCAGCCAAATCCACCATGTTCAACTTTATAATTTGGATTCACCGAATCTATTATCACTTCCCACTGTTCTAGTCTTTCGATAACTTCGTCGATTCTCTTGGCGAGTACTTCATTACTATCCGTATTGTTAGGAGGGGCATTCATTTCGTCCGGTAGTCTGATTTTCACAGGTGGAAATCCACCGTGTTTTATTAATTGCTCCCCTATTCGCGTTTTCCCTAAAGGTTGTTCTTCTGATAAGCTAGTACAAGCTTCTGCATTGTCGAGATATTCATGTGCTACTAAAATAATATGGTCATACATTTGCCCAATCGACCAAACGCCTTTTTCTTGAATATGTGTTAGCTGCTCCGGAGAATAGTTGCTAAGATCATTTCTGAATGCTGAAAGTAATTCTTTGCCGCTCATATAATTTCTCCTCTCGATTAAATTGATTAATTTATCATTATCAAGAACTGCGTTAACTGCCAAATCAATATATTCTAGAATTTGTTCAAATGTATAAACTTCCAACTCTTCCTCCAAACTTTTATCTGAGTAACAAAAGTCTAATAGCGTTTCTTCTCTAAATTTTTGAAGGTTTTTAGATTACACGAGCACCTTGATTTGAGAAGCTGCTAATTCTTTTAACTCTCTACATAGCATCTCCACTCTTTTTTCAATTGCTTCCTTATTGCCATACCGAATTTCGGTTTCTTTTGCCACGTCTTCTGAAAGTAAGCGAAAATGACTATGTGCGGTTTCAAGCAATTGAAGCAATTGCTCTCCTCTAATTTCACCGACTATTTGTTGGTTTCCAGCACTGTATCCTTCTATAAATCCTTTAGCTATCATTCTTAAATTCCCTTTACACTCGTGAAAACGATGTTTTTTATAACGTTCTGTATCGGCCAACGCGACAAAGTATGTTTCATACAAATTCATAAAATTCCCAGCCATTCCTCTAGCATAATAAACGCTTGGATAAGGATCAATTAGACATACATTTTCACCACTGCATAAAATATTCTCCGGAGAAACATCTTGATTTCCTAAGAGTGGTTTTATGAATGCCTTTTTTCTCAGGTTTACAGCTAATTGAAGTGCTTTCTTTACTATGATGTCATCATAGTCTAGATACGCTAGGCAAAGAGCTTGATAATCCGCTAAATGCTCTTCGCTTTCTTCATATATGAACTCGCTAACATCACCGTTTAAAGCACCGTGCAATCCTTTCTCTTCGGACCAAGCTAAATAACCAAACCCAGCCAACCCATGAGGAATCTCTTCAGTTGCCTTGTGAATTGCACCTGTTTGTAAACCTATTTTATAAGCTCTTTCTAGCGTTATCGTATGCAAATCAATTTGACTGCCACCATAAGTTTCTATCGTATAAGTTAACTCAGGTGTGACATGGTAGTCAAAGAATAACGGTGCCGCCCCTTCGTGTGCTTTGTTTACAGTCTGATAGTAAAGTTTTGTTCCAGCATACTCTGCTTTTAATGCAGCTTCATCAAATGATACTTGCTTTCCGTAAGCTATCGTCTTCGGTATTCGTAAAACTAATTGTTGTTCGCCTCGATTTACTTGCCAAGCGTAATGCCATGCGCCTTCACCAAGAAATTCCCCTAACATAAGACCTGCATGCTCCAGCGCTGCTTCCAATCTCATTTCCCTCACTATACTCCCTCTTTCTACTTAGTTATTCTTTACCGTTTGAAAACCCTTCGAACAAACGCCCACCGTATGGCTCCAGTACCCTATCAACAAGTTGAACAACTTTTAGTTTCTCACTAGTTTTATAGTATTCATCAAAAGCGCTTACAAAGTCATGGGCAAATTCGACATCATAAGCTTTTAATGAACGGACAATCCATTTTGAATTGCCGATCCACCTTTTATTAACCCTTAAAACAAACTCACTTACTAGCTCAGCTAAGATACCTGCAATAAAAATCCCTTCTGCCCGGTCATTGCAGCCGATAAAGTCATCGAGCGAATCTGTTAAGAAGTATCGTTTTTCAACAATCGTTTTAGCTGACCATTCTTTCGGCCCTTTTTCTAGCAGTTTTCTTGCTTCTTCTTTTATCGCTGAAATCATTCCATCGTCTTTTAAAATCACACCTTCAACTACCATTTGAGGCATTGATGGCCTAGCTCTTTCATAATCACTCAAAAAATAAGATTTGTATGATATTTGGTTATGAACAAACAATTCAATCCGCCACCCATACTCAAAAAATGACTCCCGATAAGAAATAGACAGATTTTTCTCAAATACTACAAGATCTAAGTCGGATGTTTCCGTACTTTCGCCACGAACCACACTGCCAGCTAACAAAGCTCCTTGACAATGAGGAAAATGCTTATTTATAAATAGTTGCGCTGTGTCGAATGGATCAAGTTTTTTATCATCTACCACTGCTTAGGCCACCTTTATATTGTTTGTTCTATCCAAATCTATGAATTTTATCAATTTAGGATTCTCTTCAAGATAGCTAAATTCTCTTTTAGAAAAGCAGCGTTTTTTTCAACGCCTCGACGCTTGCACCAGCCGATGCTATTAAAGGCATCTAAAAATTGATAAAACGGCAGTACCTTTTCCAAATCCAACAATGGTTTAATGGTGCGATAACCAGCTTGATACGCATGATACAAATCAGCGTCAAAGCTTAGAAAATCTCGATACAATTTTGTAAAATCAATATCTATTGATCCAAATCGAACACTTTCGAAATCAATCATCCCTAAAACCTTTTCACCATCCACAATGATATTGCCTGGACGAAAATCCATGTGGATAAAGCTAGGACCGTCCGGAGCAGGTAACTGTTGTTTTAATTCAATAAATTTCTTCATACTTTTCGCATACAACTCGTCTTCCACAATTTCTTTTACGTCTTCTGCAAAATCAAGAAATTTAGATTCGATAAAACTGAGCCAATTGGGAAACTCATTTTCAATTCTTGTTGTCTCTTGGTCAACCGGTGGACAAATCGCATGCATTCGGGCATGTAAAATTCCCACTCGAAACGCCACTTCTGACGAAACGTCCGTAGTTAAAGGCTTTCCTTTTAGTTCAGTCAACAAAAAAGCACCTGGACATTCGCTATCACCAGACCAGTAATCTAGCATTTGGGGTACCGGTACTTTACCTGTCAACAATTTATAAGCATCCAATTCTCGTTGATACTTCAATTTTGTATAAGGAATTTTCACATAGACATTTTCCCCTGTATGTAACGCACATTTGTATACGGTTGAACTAAAAGAATCTTCTACTTTGTTTATCGCAGCTGGGTGAAATGCAAATTTCTCTAGCACTCTTTTTATCACAGCGTTCTCCCCTTATTCCTCTTATGTGTAATTAATCTAAAAAGCAAAAATTCTACTAATTCGATATTAACATTAATTCCCACATATTTTCTCGCTTATTGCCATGAACTTTTTATACAATAAAAAAACCTTTTTTGTAATATTTTAATTATTCAGTATACATGGAATATTTTATCATTAATCATCATAAATATAACGGATTTCGAAATTCTTAAAATACATATACCTATAAATTTGACATTCGCAATTATCCATTAATTTACAGCAGTTAAATAATCACTCTTTCGGCACCCGAAAAACACATAATACACCCTATATATTCAGAAAAGTTAAAAAGTTATGATGAATACACCGAGCTTCGATGCCGGTAAAACGAGAAGGAGTGAATTTGATGAACAAGAAAAAATTACTGACTTTAAGTTTGGCAGCATCACTAGCGTTATCAGCAACTGCGGTTTCTGCAAATACCGCCCCTACACAAGAAACAACGGAAAAGGTTCATATCAATAAAGAAACCAAAACGCCTGACATGATTTATGGGAAACTCACGACTCCATCCAATAAATCAGCTAAAGAAATTGTGTTTACATATTTGGAAGAAAAAGAGGAACTTTATAAATTTGGTAAAAAGGAACTTTCTAACTTTAAAGTTGTCAGCCAGGAAAAAGATGATCTTGGCTTTACGAACCTGAAAATGCAACAAATGTTTAAAGGCGTTCCTGTTTTCGGGTCTGTGATCAATGCGCATGTGGACCAAGATGGTGTATTGAACTCAGTTTCAGGTAATTTAACTCCAGAATTATATGATAAGCAATCATTGAAAAAAGGCGCTACATTAAAAGCAGACGTAGCACTTGAAAAAGCAAAAGCTGACTTGAATAAAAAAATTGGCAGTACTCCAGAGCTAGAATCTGAAGTGACACCTGAGCTGGTTGTATACTTCCAAGATGGTAATGCGAACTATGCCTACAGTGCAGAATTCGAGTTTCTTTATCCGGAACCTGGTAATTATCAATACTTTGTCGATGCCAAAACAGGCGAAATTTTAGATTCATACAACCAAATCCATGAAGCTAAACCTTCAACAGGTGGACCTGGTATAACAGGAAACAATACGATTGGTAGCGGAAAAGGTGTGCTAGGAGATTCAAAAACGTTCAATACGCTGACAAACAGCAATGGTTCTTACTTAGCGGATGGAACACGAGGAAATGGCATATTAACTTACGATGCTAAAAATCGAACGCAGACACCTGGAACTTTATGGCTTGATAGCGACAATATTTACAATGCAGTGTACGACGGAGCTGCAGTTGATGCTCACGCTTATGCGGGCAAAACTTATGACTACTTTAATAACGTTCATGGTCGAAACAGTTACGATGGTAACGGAGCACAACTAGTTTCCACGGTCCATTATGGGCGTAACTACAACAATGCTTTCTGGAGTGGTTCTCAAATGGTTTATGGAGACGGTGATGGTAATACATTTATCCCACTATCAGGTGCACTTGATGTTATCGCTCATGAGCTGACACACGCTGTGACAGATACAACGGCTGACTTGGTTTATCAAAACGAATCAGGCGCAATTAACGAGTCAATGTCTGATATTTTTGGAACACTTGTTGAGTTCCATTTCAATAACAACCCTGATTGGCAAGTTGGAGAAGATATTTATACGCCAAATATTGCAGGTGATGCACTTCGTTCAATGCAAGATCCGACTCTAAGCGGAGATCCTGATCATTATTCGAAACGATATACAGGAACAGGCGATTACGGCGGCGTTCATATTAACTCTGGAATTAGCAATAAAGCTGCGTACTTACTAGCTAACGGTGGAACGCATTACGGAGTTAGTGTGAATGGAATTGGCAATAATAAAGCGGGTGCTATTTATTATCGTACATTAACTCAATATTTAACGCCTAACTCAAACTACAGTCATTTCCGCGTTTCTACGATCCAAGCAGCTACTGATCTTTACGGAGCTTCAAGTTCAGAAGTTGCAAGTGTGAAAGCTGCATTTACAGCTGTAGGAGTTAATTAATCATTAACTAGTGATTTTAAAATTTTTTCACAGTATATCTTTTAGAATTGCGACTAACAATTTTATATTGGTGTACTCTAAAGCCCCAGTGAATCCATTTCACTGGGGCTTTTTATCGCAGGTCTTAGTAATTCTTTTTTTACATTTTATTGACAGTAATTGTTTCTCTATGCTACCATTTGAGTTAACTTAAATTCTAATTAGGTTAACTATAATGAAGAGGTGTATTATGACAACAGCAAATGTAAAACTAAGAATGATGATTGTAACATCATTATTCGCAGCCATCATCGGCATTTTCGCACAAATCACTATCCCGCTCCCACTTGTACCTATTACTGGACAAACTCTTGCTATTGGATTGGCTGCTACAATTTTAGGTGCTAAATATGGAACGCTGTCTGTTTTAGTTTATTTAGGACTAGGTGCAATCGGTATACCCGTATTCGCACAAATGTCAGGTGGTCTTGGTAGCTTATTTGGACCAACTGGCGGCTATTTAATCGGATTTCTACCAGCCGCTTTTATTATTGGCTATTACCTTGAGAAAACGAGCTATACGTTTATGAATGCTCTGATTGCGAATGTAATTGGTATGTTTATTACATTAACATTCGGTACGATTTGGTTAATGATGTTCGCTAATCTTTCATGGACTGGTGCATTTATGGGAGGATTTTTCCCCTTTATATTAGTTGGACTTATTAAAGCCGCACTTGCTGCATGGATTGGTATTTTAGTTAGAAATCGTTTGGAATCAGCGAAGCTTCTTTATATTTAAAAATTTTATCAAGCAAAAAACAGTCGATCCCATTAGAGATCGACTGTTTTCAATTATGTACATTTCTAAAAAATTCTTCTTTTCCACAATGCCCAACCAATCATTGCAACAAAAACTAAAGAAATCCCAAGTGTACTCATCCAAGAAGACGGATTATCATCGGTTATTGGTAAAGCTACATTCATTCCGAAAAAGCTAAATACGAGTGTAGGAAGAGTTAAGAATACAGTAAACAAAGTGAGAGTTTTCATCGTATTGTTTAACTCATTCGAAATCAGCGAAGAATAAGAACTCGTGATACTATCCAAAATTCTCGTATACAATTCGGTCGTTTCAATTCCTTGATTGTTTTCAATTTTCACATCTTCAAGAAGATCTTTATCATCCTCATACAGTTTGATGGAATGAACACGAAACAGTTTCGTAACGACATCCCCATTCGACTTTAACGACGTGAGGAAATAAACTAAGCTTTTTTCGATTTCCATCAAGTCATACAACTGCTTGTTCGTAAACGACTCGCGCAAATTACTTTCAATTTTAAGACGCTGTTTGTTGAGTGTTTTTAAATTGTCCAAGTACAAGGTTGAAATTGACAATAATACCTCTAAAGCAAATCGACTTCTCATTAATGTACTAACATTTTTCTTAATGAGCCCTGTTAAAAAGCTGTTTGGTTGATGACATATAGTGACTATGTAGTCGCTTCCGATAATAATCCCGATTGGAATGGTGATATACGAATTAAATCGGTCGTTTGTCGTATCTGGTATCGGAAAATCATTAATAAGCAATGTACTATTTGTTTCCTCATCATATTCAATTCGTGCGGTTTCTTCTAAATCTAAAGGATCTACTAAAAAGTCCATAGGGATATTAAAATGCTGAGACACTTTTTCAAGCTCTTCTTGTGATGGTGCCGTAATATTGATCCAGCAGTTCTGGTCAAAACTCTCTATGGTTTCTAGCTTTCCATTAAGTGAAGATTTATAAATATGGAACACCCTATATCCCCCTTTCAACTTTATCAAAGTCTCACTAATTCAAGCGTACTTGAAAAATGCTTTAAGAAAAAATTTTTTTACAAAACTTATATATATACCCTAATTGTGGCTGTATTAATCTCACATGCCGCAAAAAACCGAAACCCAGGATTGAATCTTAAGGTTTCGGAATACGGATGTTTTAAATTCATTTATCGTTCCAATAATTATTCGCAGCTGCTACCGTTTGAAAATGAATAGCCACCACTTGGGATGCTAAAGTTAAACTATCTGCATTATTTGCATAATCTGGACGAAGTTTTTGCGTATATTTTCATCGGGTTCAGTCATTCCTATAGCTTTTCGTGCGAGTTTAACGGCAAGTTCATAACCTTCTTCAGAGGTGTTCGTTATTAAAGTTGGCAACCATGATTGTTAACTCATTTCGGTTCCTCCTTAAAATTATTCGATTAATTTTTTTAATGCTATTTATAAATATAATACGCCCTTAAGTTATCTCACTATTTAAATTCACATTTTCCCCCTTGTTAAAATTCGAATATTCTGTATACAATTAGTTCCACGATAAAAATAATTGCTTAGGAGTGATTCAGTTGATCAACAAGTTAGGGCAAGTGATGTTGTATGTGCAAGATCAAGACAAAGCAGAGGCATTTTGGAAAGACAAAGTTGGATTTAAAGTAATTGCTTACGGAGGTTCTGAAGAAATGGGGATTAAATGGATTGAAATTGCCCCAACTGAAGATGCCGCAACGACGCTCGTTTTGCATGACAAAGCAGTTATTTCAAAAATGTCACCCGACCTAAATCTAGGTACACCATCATTGATGTTCTACTCGGATCATATTGAAAGGTTGCATGCAGAATTTAAAGGGAAAAATATCGAAACAGGTGAATTGGTAGACATGGGTACCGGAAGGAGCTTTAACTTCGCCGACGATGAAGGGAACTATTTCGCTGTGATGGAGACCGTTTAACTACAATTTTCATTAAACTTTTATGGAGGTATTGTATGAACAAGTTTGGTTTATATGGAAAGTTTAAAGTACAAGTCGAAGATCGCGAAACCTTAGTAGATATTTTGTTAGAAGCTGCATTATCAATGCAAAGTTTGGATGACTGTGAAGTCTATTTAATAAGCACTGCTGAAGAAGAACCTGATTCCGTATATGTTTATGAAGTTTGGAAAAGTGAAAAAGCACATCAAGCATCATTGTCACTAGATTCAACAAAATTGTTGATACAGCGAGCAAAGCCTATTATTACAGGAATGGAAAGAATCAACACTTTGCATCCTAGAGGTGGAAAAAGCTAGACAGATTAATGCTATTACCTTTTTAGAAGTGCGGTTTTTGCTGCACTTCTTTTTCTTATTCCAAACTATTGGGCGTTAATAGAACCTAATAAAGCGAGAAATCCAGCCAAAAAAAAGTTAATCGTTTTTTATATGTGTTTGACGGTAAATTTTCTGTGTTCGAATGACAACAGAATCTTGAAATGGATATTGTGAGCTAACAAGTGATTCCTCGTTGATCATATCTATGCATTTTTATATTTTCCACTCAACATTCTACGGTCGAATTACAAGAAAATGCGTTTGTTTGCGGGATAAGAAGGCTTGTTTGCGCGATCTCATAGTTTGTTTGCAGTTTCACTTTGTTTGTTTGCGCGATAACGGCGTTTGTTTGCAGTAAACCCAAGTTTGTTTGCAAAATCGATTTCTTCTAGTTAAACCAGCCGTTATCTACTCGCAGTTTCAACAAATAAAATACCACTCCTACTAATTCTTTTGCTGGGTATCCGGTAGAACAAGAAGCCAGAAGAAATATAAAAGCGAGTAACATTAGGTGTTTTAGAAACTTCATCGTTCTACATCTCCCTAAACAAATAAAATTCCCACACATTAAATCTTCTCTATTTAATATGGTCACCTTCTACGCCACGCCTTCTTTACCCTAGTTCGTTCAAATACAATTGGTATCGTTCCCAAACGGCAGGAACGATTTGGCCTTTCTTATTCAGATCCTTTAATTCTTTTAACGTAACCCATTTCGCATCACATACTTCACCCGGTTGCAAAATCAATTCACATATTTCAACATCTCTTGTGCTCCTGAATACATAACTGTCTAAGAAATAATTGCCTTTTTTAATTTTTCCTAAATACCGAAGCTCTTGTGGAGTTACAACAATCCCCGTTTCTTCTTCCAGTTCCCGAATAGCGCCTTCCGCACTGCTTTCTCCAGCTGTCATCGATCCGCCTGTACTTTCCCAAAGCAATGGATATGTCTTAAGAGTATCTCTTTGCGTCAATAAAATTCGCCCGTCAGCATTTATCATAAATATTTCCACAACCACATGGAATTCACTAGGTGGAAGTACAGTTCCTCTAGTATGAAACTTACCTAACGGGTTTCTACATTCATCTACTAAATCCCAAATTTCCAATGAACATGCCCCCTATTCGAGTTAAATTCTTAGCTGACTGTAATTCAGCCATTACTTGGACGAGTTGAATCAGCATCTACATTTATGAACCAAGATAAGATTGTCGTACTATCACGGACATTTTTCTCTTTAATTTCTTCTAGCAAGGCAAGTACACCTTGCTTGTTCGAAAGGGTTTCAAATGGTTTTTTAACTTCGTTTGGATCCCCAAAGTTGGTGTTTGGACATTCAACAAGCCCATCAGTAGTCAACAATATTTGATTTTTTCCTTTTCTTAATTCTTTGGTTCCAACACTGTAACAAGGAACCGGTAGCTCAAACGTATTTACTTGTCCAACCCATTCATAAAAACTGCGATGATTTTGTTGAGTTTCATTCAAAGCTACTAGTTCTGGATGAAATAGATAAAGAAGACAATCCCCGATGGATAACCACCAGAGAAACTTGCCTTTCCGAACTACGCATAAAACCGCTGTTTCTCCTTGTACTTTCCTACACGACTCTTTAAAGTCGGAACTTTCAAAAGTCATTAGTAACGTTTCTGCTGTTTGTTCGAATGCCTGTTTGGTCGGCAACTTCAATTTTTTTTGGATAACACCTTTTAATACGTTGACTGTAGATATCACTAATTCGGCACTTTCTGCCGATTGATGCGCATCTAAAAGAACAACAAATTCCCAATCTTCCTTTTCATTAGTCCAAACGAGACAAGCATCTTCATTTTTATATTGACCTGCTGTTGAATTACCCCCGAAACGACCTATAGTTACATGTTGTATTTGGCGGACATCAATCTCATCAACATAGTGAGACTGACTCCCCACCCAACTGAATTCGTTATTATGAAGACCATTACTCATATGGATCGACCTCCGTGTAGTCTTTGATTCTTTTGCACAGTTCAATCACTTCTCCACTATCTCCCATCCAGTTTACCGTAAATCTCTTCCAAAGAGATCAATTGGCTAAGATCAATTGTCAAGGAGGGGGAAGCATCATTGACTATCAAAGCTTTAAGAGACTTCAAGTGAAAGGCTCCGTCAAAATTCTTCACACTCGGTCCTTCTAGTATTAAAGCTTCGATGCTTGGACATTCATGTAAGAAGTCTATTTGTGATTCTCCATAGCGATAGGTTATTTCTACATTTCGGATTTGGTTTGTCTGATGTAATGAATCGATTCTTGCACATAATTTTTGCCGATTAATACGGTGATTCCATTCCTATCATTTCTTAAACGAACTTTACTTTTTTCCATAGGTCCTCCTTAATTATCTTTTGTCTCTTATTATCTGAATCAAAACTGTTACGTTAAATATAATTAGAACTAAATATAATAGCTAGATAATTTTGGAAAAAAGAGTTCGTCAAAGTACACTTTCTCAGACACAAAGAAAGAGAAGAAACTCATGCTTGAGCTTTTTCTCTTCTTATAACCTGTGATATATAAATTTTAATCTCTTAAAATCTTCTCGGATAATTACATTGAAATGGTGATGAATTATTTCAGTCTTTATAAGAACTTAGAAACATACTTTCTAATTCAAGAACTGTTAACCCGGTGATTTCAGTGAAACTATCTTCAAAATTCCGAGTTTCATCCACTGATTCGATAATTTTTTTAATCACTTCTTCCCCATATTCCAGTGTTAAAAACTCGAAAGCATAATAGCTTTGCAAATACGGATCACCCATAAGGTTTTTCCGAGCTTCCTCCCATTGTTCGGTGCTCTTTAGTTGCTCAAATGCAAGCTTCTCAAAATACGGGAAGTAGACTTCTTTAGGATCACTTCCTACGTATTCAGCTGCCCCTTCTATAAACCACATGGGATAATCAGCTGGATTTTTCGCTTTCCGAGCAAATACGTAATGAGTGTATTCATGCAACACCATTTTTTGAAAAGCGTATAGGGCATATTTGTCTTCTGCTAGTATCATTTCCTTCTTAGCGTTATGAAAAGCCAACACTTTATGGAAATCAGAATAGAATCCATCTACATCATTAAGTTCAGAGAATCCTCTCAACTCCTCCAGATCCTCAAAGACCAGCAAATCTATCGGTTCCAAAATGGTTTCACCGAAGAGATTTTCATTTTTTGAAATGGCAAAGTCCAGTGTTTCTTTGGTAATTGGCAAAAGGGCAGAGAAATTGTTTTCGTAGTAGATGGAAATGTGTCGATAGTCCTCCTGTATGGAGGATTCTTTTAATTTCTTTTCACTTTCTCCATTCGCATTTTGAGTTAGCAAGGCCATCACAGATTCAGTATATGTGAAATTTGTTTCAAGTGTTTCTTCTAAAAATTTATGTAAAAAGAAACTTCCACCTAGTAGCAGTAAGAAAATGAAGAAAAAAATTAGTGTCGAAATGAGAAAGAAAATTTTAATCGGTTTCTTCATTGAATACCCCTTTGTATAATAATTATTTCACTTTTTCTTTTTCTATTGTATTATATATTCGGGAAAAAATGGTGCTTTTTGTAAATAATCTTATCACTCGAAGTGATAAGGAATAGTCCATGTAAAATTCATAAGTTTTCTAAAGTAACTGTTCGTAAAAGTACACTTTCCCAGACATCAAAAAGAGAAAAAGCTACCTGTCGCTTTTTCTCTTCCAATAATGGGGCATATGTTAACTGATTTTTATTTATTGAAATCAAAAAAACACCCTGCTACTTGCAGGATGCCAATATCTTTTATAAATTTGATCCCTCATACGCCTCAGAACCTGAAAAGCTACCTTTCCGATCCAATCGATAGCTGGCAAATGCCAGGGTAGAGGCAATCAATGCGCAAAATGCACCGACCAATGAAAGTTGGACGAGGCTTCCGTTTGCTACGACATACCCTCCAAGTGTCGCTCCCAGTGCTATGCCGACGTTAACCGCTACAGGTGTTAAAGACGATGCGAAATCTTTGGCTGCCGGGAAATGGACCGTGGCCAAATTCATCAAGTACAATTGAATGGTCGCGTTCATAGCATAGATCATTACTGCCATCAGCATGAGGCTAACAAGTCCGGCATATGTCGACTCCATCGTGAAATACAACGAACCTAAAATAGCGGCTTGGACGATAAAGACATAGCGGAGTTTGCTTACACCGTTGCGACTGGCGATTTTTCCGGCCAACACATTACTAAAGATTGAAAATGCTCCATAGGCAAGCAAGATTGCACTTACATAACCTGTTGGAATCGCCAGTCCTTCTTCCAATATCGGTGTAATGTATGTGTAGATTGTATACGTTCCGGCGATTGAAAATGTCGGGATAAAGAAAGCCAGAATCATGCGTGGGTTAGTCAGTAAACCGAGCTGTTCTTTCGCCGACGCTTTCTCCACTTTCAACTCTCTCGGCAAGATAAAGATGCTCATGATTAAACTAGTTACGCCCAATAACGTTGTAAACCAGAAGGTCAATTGCCAGTTGCCGAGTTGCCCGATAAGTGTCCCTAAAGGAACTCCGATGACATTCGAAATCGTGAAACCGGCGAAAATTAACGCGATGACGGGACCTTTCTTGCTATCCGGCATAATGTCACTGGCAATGCTCATCGACAAAGCCACCAATACACCGCTGACTACTGCTGTAAGAATTCTGGAAACGATTAAAAGTTCATAGGTTTCGGATAAAGCACTGATTACATTTCCAACAATGAACAGAGAAATCAATATCAGCATCAATGGGTATTTAGGAAAGCGGCTGACATAAGCCGTCATTACAGGCGTTCCAATGGCGTAGGCGATGGCAAATCCGGATACCAGTGTACCCGCGACAGCAAGACTGATGTTCAAATCAGAAGAAACTTCAGTTAAAAGGCCAACAATCACAAATTCGCTAGTACCCATAACAAATGTTAAAAGCGTCAGCGTGAAGGCCAGTACTTTTTGTTTCGTATTCATTAAATCTTTTTTTACATCTTTGGTCATGAAAAATTCACTCCTAATTGTTGGTTCTCCTTATCACATGAATGAATAGTTTCATTCCTATTTAAAGTGGATTTTATAAATATAGATATATCTAAAAATATCGATATGCCAAATTAAAAAAAGACATGGCATTGCCTTAGATTTCTTCGTTGATGAATTCTACAATTTTTGCCAATGTCTCTTCATTTCGTCGGTAATAGGTCCATTGCCCGTAACGCACGGCTTCCAGTAAACCTGCTTTTTGCATGAGTGACAGATAATGGGAAACCGTTGATTGAGATAGATTCACTTTTCCTTGAATATCCCCGACACACACGCCACCTTCTATGCTAACCTCCTTGGGCAAATGCGCTTGCTGTGCTGGAAAATTCTTCTCCGGTTCCCTTAGCCATTTCAAAATATTCAAGCGGGTTTCATTTGACAATGCTTTGAAAATATCTAATACATTTAAATTATCCATGTATGCATTTTATATCGATTTACTTCGATATGTCAATGTATTCGATTTAAAATTGACTTCTTGAATCTCAGAAAATCAGGATGATTATTGCAAAAAGTATCACAGGTTTCTGAAACTTAATGTTTATTTAAAACTAGCTTCTAATGACTTTTTGAGAGAGCGTAAAAGTATACTTTTATAGGTGAAAAATAAGAAAAGAAGCAACATTTATCGCCTCTCCCTTTTCTTTTAGTCATGATATGTAAACTGTCTACAAATTAAAATTTACTTTCGTTTTCCATTTAATCAAGAGGCAGTTTATTCAATATAACTGATTACTTTTCCTTCAATAGATTCTTTTGGAATCAGTGAAATTGCGATGTCAACCCGGCTTCGCCACCAGTTATATCCAGAAAGGAGAAAACTATACTCCGGTAATGTAAACTCTGGCATTGTAAAGTTGTGATTCTTCTGTTTTAACTGTTTTACCAGGTAATGCAATCACTCACACCAATTGATTTACAGGATTTCCTTGACTATATTCTGCTTCTTGATCTTGTAGAATATTGATGTGAACCAAATCCTCGCGTGAAACCTCATTGCTATGGTAGTAATTAGGGTCAACTACAACTTCTTCCGGAAACTGGTCATCCCTCTGCATCTCACATTAGTGAAGACTTCTATCTATTTTATATCTCCCCCTAGTTGATCTATTAACAATGGCGAAATCTGGTAAGAATCTTCATCCTTAATACTTTCTGGTGCACAACCGACGATTACGGAAATCAGTATGATGAGTACGATATAAAATTTCAACACTGAAGACACCTCCATTGGAAATCAGAAAAGTATAGATGTAAAACTTACAAACTTTATCTCATTCGACGAAAACACAAGTATTGTGACAGTATAATTTTCAATGATCTGGACAGCCTTAGTTTCTTTACTTAAATCAAAGTATATTTTCCTTACGGTTTAAAGTGCGGTTTTGTAGCTCGAGCAATTCCCAGCATATAGCTGTCGTCGCCATCAACAGTAAGATCGGAATTTAAATCTTCTTCACCATAATTTCCCTGAAACTCTATTAATGCGGTAATATAATTTCAGAAGTACTAACTTCTACTTCAATCATCCGGTCATGAAGCTATGCATTAAACTTAATGATAAACTGACCATCTTCCTCTCTGGTTTCTATAATTTCTACATCTAAGAACGTGTGATTTGACTCTAAATATTGAGGTGGTATAGAGGTAGAATTTTCCGACTAGTTATTTGCAGCCGTTTTTACATCAGCCCCATCTTGAGTTTGACTGCAGCAAAAAGCAAAACGATTAATTGATATAAGGTAATTAACCTACTCATTTCATTCACTCCGCTTCCTAATACCTTATATAAAACGAAGATTGACTCAAGCTGTTATTGCGTCTTTTATCTATGCTTTGATAACCAGATATATCCATCATTATTTATTTCGTTGAACTTTCTTAAACTCCTTTTTCAGCGTTCGCAAAAGTACGCTTTTTCAAACGCAAAAGAAGAGGAAAACCTACCTGTCGCTTTTCCTCTTCCGATAATTCCTCATATGTTAACTAGTCATCATCGATTTACATATAATTAGGGACGGTCTCTATCCATTAAATGGGGTTCGGTTCAAACATGAATTACAGCTTCTCTTCCCTTTTTTATAATATATCGTCAAGTTCAGTATCCGTGTAAATTAAAATCAACACCTTCGCCGGTTCTTCGCCGATATTTTTCACAAAATGAGGGACACTGGCGTTCCAAATGAATGAATCGCCTTTTTCAGCAATCCCAGGATCCTCACCTTGTTCAGCGAGCATTCTGCCCTGCAGGACTAAGTGGCATTCTTCACCTTCATGGGAATGCGGTTCGCCGATGGAGGCGCCCGGAGGAAATTCTACTATCATCATCCGCAATCCGCCTTTTGACGTTAAATGCTCGACTTTCAGATTATTAAATGATGATTTTGTTCGGGCATCTTTGCGGACAATCCCCATTTGCTGACCTTTTTCCTATCAACGGGGCTGGAGCGTATTCACTTGACCAGATGATTTTCAAAGAAAAACAAGCTGGGACTGGGAAAAGTTCAGGGTAATGAGTGAGAAAGATGACTCCGGCGACGGGGTCATTTTTTTATAATCCGTTGCTTACACGAGTCATAATAATACTGTAGATTCATACGCATCAATTAACTCTTTTTATCTAAGCAGGTTTGCTGCCTGTTTGATTTCCACTTCTTCTTTGAAATGTCTACAGAACGAATTCAAAAGATCGCTTATAATGATGAATTTCTAATTAATTTCACCCGATATAAGTAGTGGCCTCAATAATAGCCTTTCAATCTTCAATAAGGTCGAAATCGGCTTCGTCTGTTGACTTTGTTCTGGCCAGTGGATCAATCGCCTTTATCTTCTCACACAGCACCTATCCAATAGGTGAATCACTGAATGTTTAATCACATGCGAAGGTGAATATACTAAAAATAAGGCAAAAACCGAGATTTTTTCTTAGTAGAGGGATCTAAAAACTGCTTTTTCTCTTTCATTGAGAAAAAGCAACGGGCAACATGGATGGAAATCTAGTTTCTCAACAAGCTGAAAAAAACCGCAGGAAACCTGCGGTTTTTTGCTTCTTTCTTTTTGTCAAAAAGCTATTCGTATGCCTCATTAAGTTTATCGATTGTTTAAGATCAACTTTCCAGACTGCCTCAACAAAAGCAGGTTAATTTATTATTCTTCTTATTGAGTGCGCAGCGGCTCAAACGCGTTGGTCCAGGCATTGACTTGATCGAGCAATGTCGTAACCGAACCTTCATGTATATCCGCCGGCTTGAATTCACTCATATTGACGAAATCCGTAAACAACGACATCGCAGGGTGGGTTCTGACGGTAGGCACTTGCAGTTCCCATAAGATAACGCGTAAAGCTTCAGCCCCCCGCACACCACCTGTTGAGCCATAGCTGACGATGCCCGCTGCTTTATTGTTCCACTCTACATACAGGTAATCGATGGCATTTTTTAATGCCGAGGTCACGCTGCGATTGTATTCCGGACAAATAAAGACATAGCCATCCAGCTCCGCAATTTTTTGAGACCAGGGAATCGCTTCCGGGGTTTGGTAATCCTGGCTTAAGACCGCTGCGACCGGCTCTGCGTACATCGGCAAATTGTAATCTTTCAGATCCACGATTTCGTATTCTGCGTCTCCGCGTTTGTCCGCAATGTTTTTTACCCACTGGGCGACCTGCAGGCTGTTGCGACCTGGACGTGTACTTCCAGTAATGATGCCAATTTTCGTCATGAATATGATCCCTCCTTTAATTTGAATGGTTCCAATTATCTTAGGACTCTCATATATAGATGTGCTTTCATTATAAGAGAAATGGACCTCGGAATCAAATCTAAAAATTCAGAATACTCTTCCGTGTATGGACTTCTTCGAAACCATTTCTACTTTAATTCTCAGAGTAGAACTAAACAGAACTCCTCTGCTCAATTCCTAGGTTTTTGATGTATGAGATTTTTTAAATTTTGTCGTACTCTACTTTCCACTTTCTTTTTATTCGGGTATTAATTAAAAAAGCACTTATATCGATGCTGACTTACTTTTAGTAACCTTTCGTAAAAGTACACATTCCCAGACACCAAAAAGAGAAAAAGCTACCTGTCGCTTTTTCTCTTCCTCTAATCCCTCATATGTTAACCCTCTTGTCTAAAAAATGAAGAATCCTCTTATCAATTGCTTCATTTTCCTACTGATTAATCTTAAATTGAATGGCAATTAACATTTCTTTAGATTCGGTATTCATATGGAGTGATTTATTTATTTGCAGAAGCGAATCATTTGTGAACCATACATAAAAGAAATCAAAAACATAGTGTCCATATCTATTTTTCTTCACAAACAAATAATTTCAACTTTTGAACTCTTTCATCAATCAGTCCTTTTTCTTTACATAAGATGATAAATCACTTTTTAATAAATAAGGTCTGCAACAGGATGAAGAAAAAGACGAACTCCTTTTAACACCCGTCACTAAAATGGGTTTAAAAGTAATTTAAACAACTATAAAGAACTATACAAAGTTATATATTTTTAATCTATAATAACTACTTATGCACTACCTAATTAGGTAGATAGCTAAAAAATATTAGTTTATTCTGAAATATACAAAATATATATCTTAGCAGATTGTATCTGTGCCTGTTATTTTCTTAGATTCGAGGTGAATATATGTTTAGATTTAAGCGTTCGTCTTCTTCAACTAACCTAGATCTTACCGAGTTAAAAACGTTCGTCAGCAAAACTTTGGAAGTCATGCTAATCTCACGAGAAGAAACCATATATCCTATAAGGAAATATGACTTACTACTGGTATTTACTTGGGAAAAGAATTGCATTGAGGGTTCCATATTTCAATTATCGAGATACCAATCATCAAAAAATAGCTCGAGTTACATACTGAATGCGCCATTATTCTTAGAAAAACGGGATTTCTATAGAGAAGCTAAGTCTATTGTTTTCATCGATACCGAAAAAGTAAGCAGATTGACAGCACAAAATCTACTCGCTTTTCAAACGATTTGTAAACTAATAGATATTTTCGATATAGAAGCTACTTCCTCAAATCGTTACAAATGCATTTGGAAAGAGGACTAAGTTTCTTGTGACTGCTTTGGGCATTCCTGGCCAAAAAAATTATTTTCAAATTATTTCAAAATAATGAAAACCTTTTAAGTACTTCATCTGAAAAGTCGGACCATAAGCTAATTGAAGTTCGGCCGGTAAAAGAAACCAAAGCATAGAAAAGAGGCGTGAGAAGATGTTGGGGAATAATGAGCTTCAAACTCAGGACTTGATAAACACGATGGATGAATTCTTGATTATCATGGATACAAATGGAATCATTCTTCACGCAAATCAGCCATGGATCGATTTTTGCATCACCCACGATGAAAGTAGTTGCTTTTGGAAGACAGGTGCTAATTATTTTGAACAATTGAAAAAAAAGGATAAAGAAACTGAATTCCAATTAATTCAACAACTATTAACAAATGAGATCAACGAACAAAAACAAGTAGAACCATTTTTTATGGAAAATGGC
Source organism: Planococcus halocryophilus (assembly GCF_001687585.2). GTDB lineage: Bacteria > Bacillota > Bacilli > Bacillales_A > Planococcaceae > Planococcus > Planococcus halocryophilus. Next base: position 1,930,429 of record NZ_CP016537.2, read on the forward strand.
GTTACCCAGTGGCTTCAAACAAAAGTGAAGAGAATTCTATATCCATTTGAGCAGACATACGCCGTCATTGTTTGCCATAAACCTGTAAGTCCTTACGCCATCCAGCCCCTGACTGCAGAAATTATTTTAGAAAGCATGACCCAAGGATTTATCTTATTGGATGATCAGTTACAAATCGTTTATATAAATGAGATTGCTGAGAAACTGTTTCATTGCCAACGAAGAAATATAGTTGGAAGAGAATTGTTGGAGGGGTTCCCAAAAGTAGCTGACACGTCATTCTATCAGAACTTCAAGCAAGCTTTGCGAGAAAACGTCGTTCTGGAGTTTATCGATTACTACAAGCCACTAGATACCTGGTTCGAGGTGAAAGCGTGTCCACTAAAAACAGGTGGATTGGCTTTATATTTTCAGGATGTGACCGAAAGAAAGAGGACCGAAGTACAACTGGTCGAATCCACATACTACGACTATTTAACGGGATTACCGAATCGTAGATTGATCATTGAAACAGCTCAGTCGCTGATTGAACAGCGGAAAAAGTTTTCGGTATTTCATTTCAACATCGATAATTTAAATTACATTAACGCTATACACCACTTCGATACGGGAGAACGTATAATGAAGAACTTTGCGGAAGAATTGAACGGATTTTCAAGTAAAACCTGCCATGTCGGCCGGCTGGATGGGAATGAGTTCATTATTTTACGAGAAGTCGCTCCAAATGAAGAGATGGCAGATATCGCAGAACAGATGGCGGAGGTTTTCGCTCACCCAGTGGAGCTTAAAACTTCCCAAAAAATCCATGTCAGTGTTAGCATAGGCATTGCTTGCTTCCCTTTTGATGCCCAAACACTAGAGGAGTTGATTTCTTGTGCCGACATCGCAATGCATGAAGCCAAAGAGGTGCCCGGCTCCTTTCATTCTTTCTTCAACCCACTGATGAGAACTTCTTATAACCGGAAGTCAGCTATTGAAAAAGGATTGAAAGGTAACTTAAAAGAAAATGGCTTTTATTACGTTCTGCAGCCACAGGTTGATGGAAATACGGGTCAGTTGGTTGGCGCAGAAGTGCTTTCTCGTTGGAACCACCCTGAATTCGGAGAAATTTCACCACCTGAATTTATCCAAATAGCTGAAGAGTCCGGTGAAATTTTCTCTTTAACGTCTCATTTGCTTGTCGAAGTATTTACTCAAATTAAAGAGTGGCAAAACAGATTTGGCTGGAACCTTAAGACCGCTATCAATATGACACCTTCTCTTCTCAGCGATCCGACTTTTTTCGACAATTTTTTCGAACTACTAGAATGTTTTAAAATCCCTTCGCACCTTATTGAAATCGAAATTACCGAACAGGCTGAGCTAACCTATTCATCCAAAACACTCGAGAATTTACTTCTCTGCAAATCTAAAGGCATCTCCATTGCCATTGACGATTTTGGCACTGGATTCTCTATGATTTCTTATTTGACTCATTTTCCTATCAATAAAATCAAAATAGACAAATCCTTTGTTCAGAAAATCGGTCAAAATCGGAAATCGGAAGCTGTCTTAACATCCTTAATCCACTTGGCACACAGTATTGAATGTGATTTAGTGGCTGAAGGCGTAGAGACATTAGAGGAATCTCTATTCTTGCAAGAGAACGGGTGTCCGGTACATCAAGGCTATTTTTATGATAAGCCTTTGGCACCAGACGCTTTTGAAAGAAACTATGTACAAGATTTCATTAAAAATAAAAAGATGGAAGAACTACCATATGACCATACTTCCCTTATAGAAAGATGATGATGTCCATGAAAGCACAGTTCGATACCTTCTTGTCAACGAGTTCGGAAATAAGTGAGTCCATTCTTAATTCTTTAAGAGATCAAATCTGCTTAATCAATCAAGATGGAATCATTTGTTTAACAAACAAAGAATGGACTCGATTTGCGCTAAGCAATGGCGCAACGCTATCTAATGTTGGAATTGGGGCAAATTATCTGCAACACTGCGAAAAAGAACCTGCGGTGTTTCAAGGACTACAGGCAATTTTGGCTGGAAAAGCTAACCTTTTCAATTTTGAGTACCCGTGTCATTCCCCTTCCACAAAAAGATGGTTTTTGATGCAAGCCACACCTCTTCAAGCAAACAATCAAGCCCTTAGAGGGGTAGTCATTCGCCATGTGGATATTACTAAACAAAAGCTCATGGAGTTACAACTGAAGGAATATGCAGATAAGGATTCTTTGACTTCTCTGTTTAATCGACGCTATTTCGAAGAACAATTAATCAAAGAAGTGACTCTATCCCGGCAACGCGGACTGTATCTATCTTTACTCTACATCGATGTAGACAACTTTAAAGAAATAAATGATGGTCACGGACATCCTGCAGGTGACCGTGTACTACAAGAACTGGCTCTCCGAATTTCAGATGCAACAAGACCCTGTGATACAACAGCACGTATAGGCGGAGACGAATTTGCGCTCCTTTTGCCAGATACCGATAAAATGGAACTAACACTGCTAGCAAACAGGTTAATTCTAGATATTCAACAACTAAAAATTCCGGAACTGATCCATCCTATTGACATCACAGTATCAATAGGGGGAAAGAGTTTTGTAAGCGACTTTTCAATTAACACTATGGCCCACTGGGTAGATAAGGCACTATATTTAGCTAAAGATAAGGGTAAAAACCAAGTCGTCATACTTTAAATGCTCACGTAAATTCTATATAGGTGAACATATGAAAACAGCTTAGATAATAATCTTGCTGTATGGACTCTCGACTCCCACCATACTCACGGGTGGGGAAAGCCATCACAGCTAATACGAATATGACTCCGTTAACAATATGGTAAAGGCTGCCTCCGTGATTATCGAGATTGCACGGTTAGCGGCCACCAAACACAAATAGTCAGCTATTTAGATGTTATGACTATTTCCCTTTCTCTAAAAAGGACCTCTGAAGGAAGTTGTCACTTCCCTCGGAGGTCCTTTTTTTCTATGGAAAATGTTAGGACGTGCAGACTTAGATTTCTATTGCTCTTTTTTTCTTAATACTAATCCATGCTCCAACGAGGACAATTCCTAACAAGACCGCCCAAAAAATGAGTTTCCACTCCGTGGAGTGAGCAAAATCATATGGCAGTATCCCCAGATTTTTATGGGATAGCGTGAGCACGGTTAATTTTACTCCAACCCAACCGACAATCACAAAAGCGGTTGTTTCCAACTGGGGATAGTCAGCCAATAATTTGACGAATTTATGGGCTGCAAAACGCATGATGACAATCCCTACTAAACCACCCGCAAGCATGACACCAAATTGCCCCCCATTGATGCCGCCAATTTCTAAATTCCCTAGATGTGGCAATGTGATGGCAAAAGCTACTGCAGCTAACATGGAATCAATCGCAAACGCAATATCCGCGAGTTCCACTTTTAATACCGTTAGCCAAAATCCAGCCTTTTTTGTTGCTTTTGGCTCGATGGTCGGTGCTTTTACTTTCCGCTGATCGTAAATATGCTTAAAAGCGATAAACAGCAAGTACGCTGCCCCTAGAGCCTGAATCTGCCATACATCTACCAACAAGGTGATCATGAACAAGGCCGCAAAGCGAAAAACAAACGCTCCCACCAATCCATAAAACAACGCTTTTTTCTGTTGCTTCTCTGGTAAGTGCTTGACCATCACCGCCATAACGACTGCATTATCTGCAGCTAATAACCCTTCTAGCGCTACCAACACTAGCAATACCCATACATACTCCAATAAAATGGCTTCCATCTTACATCCTCCTCTTATTTTTTGCCAACAAAAAAGACCCTTGCCTAATAAAAGGCAAAGGTCTCGCTAAGCAAAATTGTTTGCTATCACAACCGATGGCTACTAACCATGTAATGACGACTGTGAAATAGGTTTCCCTATAGCTACTCCCCTTTGACGTGATGTCAAAGTCTATTGAGTTGTGTGATTAGTATACCACCTGATGATCTGCCTACTAGCTAGGAAATGTGTCTAAAAAAAGATTTCTTTCAAGAGCTTCTACGCATACTTATATGGGAAACCATTGAAGTCTTTAGTGGGCAATAACTTAATGCTAGAGTAAGTTTCGTTGTGTATATTTCCGATGTTTTAGGAATACATATAGACAGTAAACATTAAAACATCTAAACAATAGCTGAAAGGAGATAAAAACATGTTAAAAAACTGAGGATTCACTGAATGAAAGCGAATTCCCCGATTCATGGACTTCTTTATCTGAATATCCGTGGCTTATGAAGCAGGCCGATGACAACGCGTATACGTTTCAAGTAGCTACAGATAATGACGAAAAACGGATTTCACTACTCCTAAATGAAGTGGGCCAACCACAATATAAATCTATCTTCGTAAAACAATCCATTTGGAAGTGATTGACCTCAATGGAGACGGTGAAATTTTGAACGACATCGTAGAAAGTTAGCCACTCAATTCATTTCACATTCGCAAGAGGAGGAGAGTTAGCAATAACATTTACATCGCTTCTTCTCTGCTGATAACTTATGATATGTAAACTAGACTATCTTTATAAAGTTGGTTTTCTTCTTGTAAAACTGATTCTGCTCTACACACCTATTTTAACCAAGCCTATGGTAATATAAGGATAAAAATAAAAGAGGTGCGCTGATGAATAAAATTTTGGCATTCTCTATTATAGGAATGGGGGTAACTGGTGCCGTTTTAATCATCTCGGTTGCTCTATTATTCAACCCTCCAATAGGAAATGTATTGAAGATAGTTATTGCTGGTTCAACAACAGCTTTTGTTATATTAGCTGTCTCGGCTCTAGTACTTCATCGACGTTCAGATGAAATAAAAGAGTAAAGTATTCATGAAATTAATAAAAATAGATATTAACTTCTCAGTCCACGGCCTTTTTCAATCAGATACCAATTTAAACCATAAAGTGAAATCACAAAAATTATCGAAATGAGAACAGAGAATAGAATTGGTACATCGATTACACCGAGGATCCCGAATCGGAATCCAGAAATCATATAAACAATCGGGTTGAACTGTGATACAATCTGCCAAAATGGTGGCAACATAGAGATGGAAAAGAATACGCCACCTAGGTAAGTCAATGGCTGAAGAACAAAAGTAGGAACGATAGACACATCATCAAATGATCTTGCAAAAATGCCGTTCAACAGACCTGCCAAAGAGAACAAAATAGACGTCATTAAAAACGTTAATATGACAATACTCCAAGAATAGACTTGTAGCGGAACAAAAAGTAACGAAATAATCGTGACCAGTATCCCTACCAGAGTACTTCTTCCTAGCCCTCCAATCACAAAGCCCCAAATAATAATATGGGTCGGGACGGGCGCGACCAATAGTTCTTCAATATTCTTTTGAAACTTTTGTGAGAAAAATGATGACGAAACATTCGAGTAGGAACTCGTAATGACTGACATCATAATCAATCCAGGGACAATAAATTCCATGTAGGAAAATCCTCCCATTTCACCAATCCTTTTACCAATTAAATTTCCAAAGATGATAAAGTATAAGGACGTTGTAATTACAGGAGGAACCAATGTTTGGATCCAAATTCTAAGATAACGGTTCGTTTCTTTGACCGCCAAACCTTTTAATGCTGTTAAATATAGTTTAAACATGTGAATCCTCCATTAAGCAGTTTCTTCTGTAAGTTTTAAAAATAATTCTTCTAATCGATTGGACTTATTACGCATCGACAATACTTTAATCCCTTGTTCGGTCAATTGGTTAAACAGTTCGTTAATCCCTTGATCACGCCCTACTTCCACAGAAAGAGATCCTTCATCCATAAGTTCACTCTCATAGCCTTTAATCACTGGCATTTGTCCTGAAGATTCAATATCTAAAATAATGGTTTCAAACTGAAGCTTAGCAAGCAATGATTTCATACTTGTATCCTCAATCAGTTGTCCCTTTTGAATGATACCAATATTGCGACATAACATCTCTGCTTCTTCCAAATAATGTGTTGTCAAAATTATCGTCGTACCGTTATCATTCAACTCTTTCAGAAACTTCCACATCTCTCGTCTCAATTCAATGTCCACACCTGCCGTCGGTTCATCAAGAATAAGTAGACGTGGTTCATGCATTAAGGCGCGTGAAATCATCAATCGACGTTTCATCCCTCCGGAAAGCATCCGTGCCTGAACATTTTTTTTCTCCCATAAATCAGACTGCTTCAAGTACTTTTCGCTGCGCTCTAATGCTTCCTTCCTTGACACACCGTAATAACCTGCCTGGTTCACGACAATCTGTTGGACCGTTTCAAAAGGACTGAAGTTGAACTCTTGGGGGACCAGACCAATCTGTAGCTTCGCCTGCATTAACTGCGTGTCCATGTCATAGCCGAAGACTTTGACTTTTCCTGATGTCTTATTGATAAGAGATGTCACAATCCCAATGGTCGTAGATTTCCCAGCACCGTTAGGACCTAAGAGAGCGTAGAAGTCTCCTTCTTCCACTTTCAAATCGATGCCACGCAAAGCCTCAACGCCGCCAGAATAGATCTTTTTCAAGTCGTTTATTTCTAATGCATATGTCATTCACTTTATCTCCTAACTATCTTTTTAATTAGTTGTATTTAAATACCTAATTGCCAGTATGCCACTCGCTCATATTCGTAAAGCTTTGTGTATACATTTTTAAATGCGCCGATTGTGAAATTAAGCTAGACAACTGAAAAAGTCATTCGGGTACCTCACAATGTGTTTTCCGACCAAAGAAAAACATCAGAGTGATCACGAATGACCTACACCCATCTTAACACGAAAGAACTGGTGATGATAGAATCCTACCACCATCTAAATATGCACATTTCAATCATCGCTGAGCGCTTGAATCGTTTCAGGCAGCCAACTTATAATATCATAAAATATCTAAAATCCTGGCATACAGCGCTCGGGTTTCACAAGCTACACGAGAGAAACAAGAAACGCTGCGGCTACTGAAAAATGGTCTTACAGAAGAAAAAATCGCTCATTTTCAAGACAAAATGGCACAAGTCTAGACAATAGCTGTCATTGTCGGTCGTGAATAAAAGGCAATCGACTGTTCCATGCGCACGCTCTATCACATGTTCAAAAATCGGATTTTTAATGTAGCTACTCTGCCGATGAAAGGGAAACTTGATTCAAAAAGACTTTCATTATTAATTTTCATAAAAGAAAAAGACTAAGTAAGGAGTGATTTTATTGACTTCTGCTTCAGTTCCGACGAAAGCTGCCCATTCCTCTGGTGACCATTCATCCATTTTGCTGGTATCAAATTTCCTTCTGCCTTTTGTTAAATCTATCGAGATGAACTTTCGCTTCTTCGCATGAGAACGTTCCATACCTCCCTCCTCCTCTCTGAATACAAATCTCAGAACCACTTAACATTATTTTTCTATTAAGCCCGTCATGAGAGTGGATTTAACTTCTGATAACCTATGACATGTAAACTTTTCCAGATTAATATTTGTTCGATAATTAAGTATTTCCCGAACATATAGCATTGAGAGAAGGTGGATAAACCATTTACATAATACCTTCCCTCCATACCTCTCTATTTCACAACTGACTCATAAGATGCTACGGTTTTGGCGTATTGAAAGTAATAATTCTCGTTTGGTTCCCCTACATTTTTGCTACTCTTATAACCGACTCCAATGTTCCATGCTTTTTAGAAGGTATTCAATTTGGTTTTAAAACTTACTTAAAATGTGTGTTATCCAGTAATAAAACCAACCCAATCCCGCACATACTATTCCAATTCTGACAACGAAAAAAGGTATTTTAATGATTTTTAACATTCCCCTGGCTATCAACGGAAAAAGTATGCAGCCTCCCACTAAAATCCCAATATATATAACCATTCTATTAATCACACTCGTATCCACTTGCGAAAAATCTATTGCCATCTTTTCAATCCACCTTATTTATATCGGAAGGAACATTCCATTTTTTCAACTACTTTTTAGGTGATTCATTTGAATTGCACTGTATCGAATTCACATATACTATTCAAAAATATCGTTTTTCTTTCGAATTGATGATCGTTTAATTCGTATTTTTGAGAAAACATTTACTAAGCACCTCAGCCTTTTCAACATTCCACGTTTAAACGAACCACTAATCTTATTTTCGTCAATTTCTCCTACGTAAAAGCTTCGTTTAAAGGAGCCATAGAATTTTTCTTTGCATATATAATGATCCTCGTTTTCTTTCGTTTGTTTTTTCTCCTCATATGCACTTTCTAATTCAAGGTAACCATCGCGGAATTCGACATTAATCTCTTTTTTGGAAAAACCAGGCACATACACTTTTAATTGGTGCCTACTCTCTCCTTCTCGAATAGCGACTTTTGGGTAATGGATTCCCAAGAAAAAGGGGGCAAACAAATCCGTCTCAAATCTACTTTTAAACAGGCTTGGCATAAAATCGTCCCGTTTGCTCGATAAAAATTTTCTCATACCAAATCTATCCTTCTCATTAGTGTGTTACTGTTTAAAGCCATTTAACGCCCACCGACAGTTTTGACCGGTTCGTAACGACCTTCCTTCTCCCTAGAATAATGTATTTAATAAATTAAATACTAATATCAAAATATTCAGTTTTCAGTTACAATTTAGTAAAAGACAAAAAAACACCGATATTAACTTATAGTTACCAGTAAAATTCATGACATTCAATTCGATTTCAACTGATGATTGCCTTTCAAGGGCAATTCGTCTTAGTAGGTAACACTCACCCACAATCGGCCATGAATCCTATATCTTTTTCTGCATGCAAATTTGAGCTAGAAAAAAGGGCATTCTTGAGAATATAGTCGGAGCAACTATATTCATGTTTTCTTTTTTCTCTCTGTGATTGTCTTGTTACACGAACCTTAACTGGGTTGCTTTAGGTGAAGGCGTTAGACAAAAGACATGGAAACACCTAATAATGTTCCATGCATTCATCACTACTGGAAAGGAGAGAAGGGCCATCGAACAGGTCGAGAAAAGTATCGAAATCGTCGCTGAGCAAGTAGCGCAGCTGTTACAAGCAGAAGTAGCACTAATCGGAGGGAAAGTTCTCTTTGACAAGAAACGCACCCTCAAAATTTGTACAGCCGGCCATTCGTTTGTCTGTACATTGGATTTGGATATTTCATTTGAGTATTTTCATGAAGATGGCTCTGCCGTTAACCGGGCAGAAATTTTGTTGTTGCCCGAGGAAGTTCAACCTTTTCTAACGGCTTTAAATACATCGGTATATCCATTTCCGACCGTTTATCGCCAATGGATTCATTCAAATCCAAACCTAGCCAGTGTATGTTTAGTCGCCACGGAGCCGCCTGAACGTTTCGCTGAACGGCTAACGATGGCTTTACAGTTAGTGGGTTGCTAACTACACGATAGGACGTTACCTTCACTTGCTCCTCACAAATACGGACAGTGCGAGGCTACGATGTGGTAATCAGACTACCATGCGAAAGGGGCTTTGAAATATGTTGCTTGAATACAACAAAACTTTCGAGGAAAACGTAATGGAATTGTTAGCTAGTATACCGAGCGTTCATACTACACCTTTCCTCAACGAACCGAAGAAACAGTGTAAAAAAGATGCCTACTATCACTTGTATGTATGGCAGATCCACGAAAAAATTGTCGGGCTTATTGGAATCGAAGTACATGCCTATACCTTCATAGTCCGTCACATGGTGGTTCATCCCTCTTTTCGAAATGAAGGAATCGGACATGCCATGGTCGCAGAGGTACAACGCATGCAAGAACCGCGGGCGATGACTTCCAGTGAGGAAACAAAGCAGTTCCTCACTAAGTGCTGGGGAAATCTATTTAACTAGCGCGTCATTCACCATAACGCCCACTAAATTTCCTGAAAGAGCCAGAACTTCTATGGAAGTTCTGGCTCTTTCAATTTCACGAATAAACCCACCATACCTAAAGATACAGAAACTTATCACTAAGCTCCTCCCTGCGGGTATGGTATCGTCTCGTAACGCACGGCGACTCAATTTCTGATTTATTCGACACCTTACACGCTCTCATTCGGATTACGCTCTCTCTACTACTCATCCTGGTTTAGAAATTCTACAAATGAAGCAATACATCCGCCTTCTAAGCCTATTGAATTGGAGGGAAGTTCAAGAAAGCCATCGTAATGGGTCGCTGTCACATCAGCGACTTCTTCACTGAACGCTAGTCATGTCCCGAAGAAAAGGAAGAAGAGGCAGGTAGTGTAGCGCTTCTCCCTTCTGTATAGATTTTTTCATGTCATAACCACCTGGACGTACTTGAAGTTGTAAATCTTTTTTATGATGACAAACAAAATGATAACTGTGTTGAAAGGCATCGAATCTCGGCTGATTTAATTGGAGGAGCTTTGTCAGATTGTCCGATAATTTCGTTCGTTCACTCGTATTTTCAATCTTCCCCAGTAATGTTCGACAAGAATCAACAGAAATATACCATGGGAGTTGCGGAAGTAGGATCAATGAAGTTGCTTGGGCTAAAAAGTCATATAATCGCTTGATATTATTCATATATTGCCTCACTACGGCTGAAATAAAATGCACATCATGTGTTGTCGCCACTGAATTTCTCTGCGTGCCATGCTGGTGAAGCATGTCTATCAAGATGCTTAAGCCATGAACATCATAATGAATGCTTTTACAAACATGGCTAAGACGCTCTTTGGCTGATTGGGAATACACATGCTCAGTTTCAAGAGCTTTGCTTGGCCAAGAGTTGATAATTGTTTCAAGATTGACGAAAATCGACAGTTCTAACAATGTTTTAGGTGTCGCCACTTCATTTTCATCTGGCTTCACAGAATTTTTATTGGTGCTACTCATTACCTGGTCACGCCTATTTGTCTATTGTTCTAGTTTATCCATCTGTTTGTTGAATAGGCATTTTGCGAGCAGGTGTAACGATGATAGAAGAAATACCCAAATCTATAATTTTTATATATTACCATTCATTATCGGTGACAAGTCCTCTTTTCTACTTTTTACCAAAGCATGGAGTACCGAATAAGTATTCAGAAATATACTAAAATAATTGCAAAATGAAAATCGTGCTATATCTTAAGATGAAACCTTAGTTTTACATTCTCATCAACCCAAAAATCTCCAACTAAAAACTGATCTTGTCATATGCGGTCGTTCTTATCAATACAAATCCTCCCAGGCTCTATAGTGAGCCGAGACTGAAGGGATTCGACAAATTTCCGTTTGTTAAAAATAAATTTTTAACGAATACTTTATGAAATAGGAGATAATCTATTCTTTCACCTTTTATTCTGTTAAAAGCGATTACTCATTTTGCTTCCTTGTTTTGCCCTTTTCTCTTCATACATCGCTTGATCCGCTTCCTTGAACATCGAGGAACTCGTTGCTTGTGGATGGGGCATGGCCAGCCCAATACTGGTCGAAATAGGCAGGATCATCCCTTCAATTGCCCATGGCTTCTTCATTTCGTTTCTGATTTTCTCGATGATGGTCAGTGCACAATTTACGGAATCTACGTTGGCCAAGAGAATGATAAATTCATCTCCCCCTAAACGCGCCACGACATCGCCTTCAAACACCGTCGCTTTTAAGCGTCTGCCAAATTCATAGATAATTGCATCGCCGGTCTCATGTCCCCACTGATCGTTGATCTGCTTAAATTCATCAACATCCAGAAGCATTACCGCAAAATGACCCCTTTTTTCATGAAACTCCCGTAATGCTAGTTCAAGTGACTCCTGAAAGTAGCGGCGGTTTGGCAGGTTGGTCAACGGATCGTGATAGGCGAGTGTTTCTAATTCGGCTTCATATTTTTTCTGTAAGGTGATGTCCCGAACGATAATTACCATATGGCTGTAAGACAGAGCCTCGTCAAAAACCGGTGTCGCGAGTAATTCCGACCATATCCAGTGACCCTGTTTGTGTTTAATGCGAATACGTCTTTTACAAATTCGTTTCGTTTGGATAGCTTCATTTAGCGCATTTTTCAACGCTTCTCTGTCCTCCATGTGGACATTGTAAAAAGGTTCATGAAGCAAGTAATGCTCGGGTTTAATTCCATAAAGCGCTTCCACAGAAGGAGAAATGAACAAGTATTCTTTCCACCGATTGATTAAAAGTATGACGTCATGGGCATTCTCCGCAATAATCCGGAAGTTCTTTTCGCTTTCCATATACAATTCAGCCATGTGATCCAGTTCGCGCATATCTTTTAAAATAATATAAAAGCCCGTCGTTCGATTCCCTATCTTAATAGGGATACATTTTACCAGGACACTCCGTTGTTTGTTTTCTTTCTGAAGCACATTAACCCGGAAATCTGTGTATGTGCCCTCCGTTGCTTTCCGGAAATTTATGAGCGCTTTTCGCTGATCTTGAGGAGCTACAAAATTTAAGACCTTTTGTTTATACAACTCGTCTTCAGGTGATTGTCCGATGACCAGTCCCATCGGATTGGCTCCTGTAATTCGGCCATTTAAATCTACAGTCAAAATAGCGTCCGCATGATGTTCAAACAATGACTGGTAATAAGAGCGATTGGTCTCTAGATTCATTAATGCTTCTGCGCTGACCTGCTTGGCTTCAACTTCTCCTGTGATGTCCTGGACAATGCTCACAACGTGAGTGCATTGTCCACCCGCATCGAACATGGGGGTGAGACGTGTTTTGGAATGCCGAAGTTTTCCATCGGGATCTATGTAGTTGTCCTCATAGCAAATGGACTCATAACTTGTTAACACCTTCATGTATTGTGAATGAATCATCTCGGCCAACTTAACTGTTTGGGTTTCAATAAAAGTTTTCCCAATCGAATTATGATTTAAATCCGTTTTATCCATCGCAGCTTGGTTGATAAATTCATAAAAAAGACCCTCCTCATCAACCCGGACAATAAATACCATTTCTTGTATTCCGTTCATTAATGCCCGATCAATCGACAATGATGTCTTATCTTGAATCATAAATACGCCCCCACACTGCTTCTTGATAAACCTATAGCTTTTTATACTTACTTATGTTAACAGATTATTCATTCTCAATAAACATTTATCCTATGAAAAAGTCCTTTTTAAAGGACTTTCCACTTATTAACAATTAAATTGAGTGAATCTTATGAACTACTTTATTGTTTTACTCAGCTACTATCTTCTAGCAGTAGCCACACCTAACGTACAGGTGCATAAAGTTCGGTGATTTTCTCGGGAACCAACGGTTTTTGGAAATAGTAGCCTTGTGCTTGGTGGCATCCCTTAGCTTTTAAAAAGGCTAACTGCTCGATGGTTTCCACGCCTTCCGCAATTACATTCAAGTCCAAATTTCGCGCCATTTGAATAATCGTGTCGACTAAAGCGGCATCTTTTGCATCCGTCTGGATGTTCCGCGTGAAGTATTGATCAATTTTCAAGGTATCTACCGGGAAGAGTTTTAGGTAGCTTAGAGAAGAATACCCGGTGCCGAAATCATCAATGGACAAGTGAATGCCCATCTTTTTGAGTTGGTCCATTTTCGAAATTGCGAGTGCTGCTTCTTGGATAATGCTTTCCGTTAACTCTAACTCTAGGTACTCAGGAGCTAATTTTGATTCAGTTAAAGCGGCTGTTACGATTTCCGCCATGTTCGGTTTTGAAAACTGTTTGGCTGAAATATTGACCGCCACCCGAAACGGATCTAATCCTGCATCCTGCCAAGCTTTGTTCTGATGACAGGCTGTTCGCAACACAAAATCTCCAATATTTAAAATCATGCCACTTTCTTCTGCAATCGGAATAAATTCAGCTGGCGAAATCATGCCAAACGTTGGATGGTGCCAACGAACTAATGCCTCTACGCCCACAATTCTTTCTGTTTCGATGTCAATCTGCGGTTGGTAGTGAACCGAAAATTCGTCTCGCTCTAAGCCTTCTCGTATGCTCAGCGCAATTTTGGATTTACGTGAGAGCGATTGGTTCATTTCCTGCGTATAAAATTGCACATTGTTTTTCCCATCTTCTTTTACGCGCTTCATCGAAATACTCGCATTTTTCATCAATTCTTCTGTAGTATCTCCGTCTGCAGGGTACAAGCTCGCTCCGATAGATAATGTAATGAAAAGCGCTTCCTCTTTGAGGACAAATTGTTGGTTAAAAGCCTCAAGAATCTGATGAGCTAAATCCTGTGCCTCTTTGTAGTCAACATTTTGAAGCAAAATCGTAAACTCGTCTCCACTCAATCTGGCCAATGTATCTGTTTTGATGATGCACGACTCAATGCGTTTGGCCGCTTCAATTAGTAATTCATCGCCCACTCGGTGGCTGTAGGTGTCATTTACTAATTTGAATTGATCCAGGTCTAAATAAAGAATGGTAAAGATCGTTTCTTCCTCTTTTGCTTGATCGATGGTCGCTTGCACTCGGTCATTGAACAACCGGCGGTTGGGCAACCCGGTAAGGGAATCCAAGTACACCAAGTTGCTTATACGTAGTTCATTTGTGCGGCGCTCTGTTATATCTCGAATAATCATACTGCAATACTGGCCACTGTCGGTTTCCCAGTGCCCACTTGTCAGTTCGAGAGGGAAACGACTGCCGTTCTTTTTTACCCCCGTCAATTCGATTACTTTGTCGTCTGTTGACATAAAATCGCTTTGATACGGGTGTGTCTCTTCTTTTGGTAAGATGGTTCTGATATCTTGTTGTTCGATTTCTTCTTTGGTATACCCAAATAAGTTCTCTGCCCCACGATTCCATTGAACGACCGTTTGTTGACTGTCAATCACGACAATCCCATCTGTGGCGGACTCAATCACTGACTGAAATTGACGCGTGTACTCATCTGTGATGGACTTGACTTTCTTATCACTTCGCAGGCTAAGAATCGCCGCTAACAGAATTAACACCATTCCACCACTTACATTGAAAGCAATATAACTGCTGTCTAATGCTCCGCCAGACACGGCTCCTAGGTGATCCATTGACACGAAACGAGCTGCGGCCATTCCAGTATAATGCATGCCCGAAACACCAATCGTAATGAAAACTGCGCTGGCTATTTTTAACCAGAAAAAACCGGAACGGTCTCTGGAGTAAAACAGTAACAACATGGCGATGAGGGAAGCTACCAATGCAATGACCACTGACATCCCCCACAAGAACGGATTGTATTCAATCGTCGCTTGCATTTGCATGGCTGCCATTCCGGTATAATGCATGGAGACAATCCCAGCAGTGATCAAGATCGCCCCTGCAATCACTTCCAATTTTCTGACGCGCGGTTTACTAATAATCGCAAAAGCTAACCCACTCGCTACTAATGCCGGAAGAATCGATAGGATCACCAAAGACTTGTTGTAAGTGACCGGCATCGGCATCTGATAGGCCAACATGCCAATAAAATGCATGGACCAAATCCCCAAGCCCATTACGAGCACCCCTAAAGACATCCATTTCCACCGCGTTTTGCCTGTCGTCCGAAACAAAGTTCCACTGATATTCAGTGCAATAAATGAAGAGATAAAGATAACGATAAAGGAAAGCAAGATTAATCCTGCGTCATAAGTCAATGGCATTTCTTTCAAGAGGTACACATCCTTTACACGTTCAAGAAAAAATTCCTTTTTTTCACTTTACGAGAAAAAATGTGGGAATAATTTGAATGATATTTTATTTATTTTAGCATAAATATTGCGTGATTTGCTTTTTTTATCATGAAGTAAAAGAATATGGTTCCTTCTCACTTAACTATTTTGGAAACACAGATGTAGGTGCCCACTTTACAGACATATAGAAAGAGAAAAAGCTGTCGATCGCTTTTTCTCTTTCTATAATGTGTCATATGTTAACTAATAATTTTACTGCTAGCTATTTCAAATAAATCCAGCTCAATTTTATACGCATCTTTCAATTTTGATAACTGCATCGGCTAAATTTCACTCAAATAAAAAGAGTCCATCATAATCGATAGACTCCTTAACCATTCATTATAACTTCCTATTTTTAAAGGAACTCTATTTGACCTATCGCTTAATTTTCCACCAATTCGGTATAAACTACCAGTCGCTCTTCATAATGACCAATTGCTGTATTGAAAGTACCTGTACACGTAATCAAATTCAACTGTGGTGTTGAACTGTTCCCGAAAATTTCATTCAATGGAGCATCTTCTGGTGGATACGATTGTTTATCAACGACAATAAACGTTAGTTCTGTGCCGTCGGTGCCCGTAATGTGAATCTTATCATCCGGTTCTAACTCTTTCAGGTTGTAAAAAGTTCCCGGACCTGTGAAACCATCTACATGGCCCGCTAATACGGCATTGCCATTGTTTCCTGGCTTGGCTCCAAGATTGTACCAGCCAATCGTGTGGATATCTTCTGGTGCCGCCATGTTACCATCTGCCGTCTGGCCAACCTCAATGACTTCCGCCCGTGCATCAAGTGCAGGAATTTCAATCAATGCAGGAGTGATGCCCAATGGCGTTTCAATTACTTGTTGTTCTTTTAAAGAAGAGGACGACTGTATAGTAAGAACTTTTTGCTCTATTTTTTGCTCTGCTGTTAGTTTAACTGTACCATTTTGCTGTTTTTTTTGTTCTACTGGTTGTTCAACGCTGTTATTTTCTCGTATGATTTGTTCTTTCATTTGTTGAAAAGCAAGATCGCCTTCTAAAGGTGAAGACTCGGTAGCCTGAATAGGGTTGCCACTGAAGGTGACAAAAAGAAAGAGGAGATAGAAGAGGAAGGCTTTTTTGATGATTGAAGTCATTATAGTCACTCCTTTTATAGAAGATAAAGAGAGGAAATGATTCCTCTCTCTACTAATTTATTTATTCCTGTAACGACTTTCTTCTTGTGAAAATCAAAGCGCCTGCAAGTGCCAATAATGGGAACGTTACTAGCATCCAGTTCATCGTTCCTGAATCTGCCATTCCGCCCATTCCCGTCTCTGGCATTCCTGGTGCTTCAGCAAATTTTTCAGGATTCTGTTGCACGATTGCTCCTGACAATGCTTGACCAATTGTGAACATCAACGCGTGACCTTCTGTAAAGGTTTCATAAACCGCTTGATAGTCACCTTCTACGTAGCTGTTTAAAATATCAATAGTAGTTTGTTCATGCTGTTGAAGCACAGCAATCGCTGTTTCTTTCGGAAGCTTTCCTTCTGTCGCACCACTCAATAGAGTGCCCAAATCAACTGCGAATGTGTTCAACAAGTTATCCATAATTTCATTTACTTTTTCCGTGTTGCCTTCAGCTACTGCTTTGCCTAGTGCTTCACTGTCTTCGTACTGTGTTGAAAAGATTTCGTTAAAAGCGTCAGCAGCCTCTTGACCGTAAAGAGATTTAACAGCAGCTGTCATTTGTTCCGCATTAGCTTCTTGCATTTCACTCACAGCTTCAAAAGCTTCTCCGCCTTCACCCGCAGCAGCTTTATATGCTTCTACAGAAGTGGCTGTCTGGTAATAGAAGTGCGCTCCAAGCAACTGACTAAATGTCGCTCTTAAATCGGAAGCCGGTGTGACAGCTTTCGAGTCCTCAAATTTATCGGGCATTTGCGTCACAATCGCACTCGATAATGCCGTACCGACTGTGAACATGCGCTCATAGCCTTCATTAAATTCTGCATATGCTTCTTCGAAGTTTCCTTCGATTGAATTAGTAAGGAATTGCATTACGTCTTTTTCATGTTCTTGAAGAACTGAAATTGCGGTATCTTTCGGAAGATTCCCGCCCGTTGCTTGGCTCAAGAGAGTTCCAAGATCAGTTGGGAATGTCGTCAGCAAGTCTTTTTTGACTTGATCGATTTTTTCCTGATCGCCACTTGCTACAGCAGCACCATAACCCGCGCTGTCTTCATATTGCGTATCAAAAATTTTATCAAATGCATCGGCTGCTTCTTGTCCGTATACGGATTTTACAGCTTCTGTCAATTGTTCGCCATTTATTTCAAGCTCTTCTTGAGCTTCTGCAAGTCCTTCACCTGTTGGACCGCCTTCTTTTGCTTCATGGTAAGACAGAAGCGCTACTTCCGACTGATAAATGAAATGTGTCGATAGTAAATTACTCAAATCAGATCGTAACTGAGCTGCAGGTGTTTCAACTGTCGGTGCCATCTCAGGGACTTGCGTGTTTCCTGTCGATGCACTTACGGTTCCAATTCCTGCTGATGCTAGTAATACTGCGCTCAATGGTACGGCTACTACGGTTTTCTTCGCTTGTTTCCAATTCATGTTCAATTTCCTCCTTGTTTTTTTGTTTCTTTGACGACTTTTTACAGCCCTACTACCACTAAACGTATAAAAGATAGATATAGATCACAATTTCATTCATTTTTTCTAATCAAATGAAATTAGTTAGTAAAACATGATGATAAGCCATAATAAATTCCATATATATGTAAATTATTAGTAATAATATTACATTTTTAACATTCCCCACCGATTTATACCTAAACCTTTTTAATTATATCTTTATCATTTATTAGTTTTTAATAATAAAAAATACTAATTATTCCTACCAATTGGATTAATAAAAGAAACTAGGGACTATAAATTTGTTCATTTTTATCGAAGAATTTTTGACTTACATGCTGACTTCAAGAAATCAAGGTTTTAACTCTCTAATGTCATGACAATTTTTTTCCAAGAAGCTCAAAGATCTGGTCACTGAATTATGGTTTGGAAAAGGTTTTATATTTTCAGTAATACAAGATCTACCATTTAATAGAATTGAATATGACGTTTAGTTAAAAAATAACCCATTGTAAAAATATACTTTTACAATAAAAAAGAAGAAGCTTATGTTATAGCTCCTTCTCTTACTATAAGTTATGATATGCAAACTCTTTTTCATTTAAAAATCTCTTAGCATCGCCGAACAACGAAAACACCCATCAATTCTTTCCAAAGAAGACGATTTTCCCTATCTATAGGGAAAATGAATTAAACGTGGTAATCCCGTTAATCAATAGGCGGTCACAGAACCTAAAGTAGCGAACAGCAAACGACGCGCTCATGGATGAATCATTGAACTTACAACTACAATCCGTCTAATCACAAAAATAATCTATCCAAATGAAAAGGATAGATTAGATATTATTTTTATTTCTACATTAAAAACTCAAAATCAAACGCGATGTTAAAGATGACGACAGTGTGAAGAACAATAAACCATAATGCCTGACGATTTAAACGCCATTCGTTTTCATAACTCATAACTCTCATCTCCTTTTTGTGATTATACTCCCAAGTTTTTAAAATCACAATAAAAAGTGAAATACTTTTTATGTTTCGTTAACATCTCATGGAAGAGACTCTCAAGCTTAACAATCAAGTAAACCAATAACGATAGTATAAGAGAAATTAAGCTTCTTGAATTGAGTAATTTATTTATGGTACTTGATCTAGTAACTAACAATCTAAAGTGGTCTAAAGTTTTACAAGAAATAAGAAAGAAGCTAAATCTAATACTTCTTCCCTTCCTCTAAACAGTAAAATGTAAAGCATTCACCAGGTGTTCCGTACAGCTTGTTATACAGTAAGTTTTAGATGTTCTTCATTTCACTTAAAAAATATAGAAGATCTATTGCTATGTCTTTTTTCTGAAATACCAACTAGACCCGTTTCTCTCATTTTAATTAGCCGATAATCACTTTCTCTTTTGGATAATGATACTTTTCCTTGATCACTTTTCCTCTGATCAGGAAGAGGAACGAAAAGATGCCGATTCTCCCCACAAACATCAAAAAGATGATGATACATTTTCCAGCTGTGCTAAGATCCGCAGTGATGCCCATCGACAAGCCGGTCGTACCAAAAGCAGAGGATACTTCGAACACGATCTCGAGGATTGGAAAAGGTTCCAGATACGTCAACGTAATAACGGCTGTGGTACAAATCATCGCAGCTGTTGTGATGACGATGAAAGAACGTAAAATGTCGTCCGTATCAAGTTCTCTGCCGAACACCTTTACCCCCGTTCTCCCTTTTGCAAAGTTATAAATGGTCAGCAGCATAATCGCAAACGTAGTCGTCCGGATACCCCCGCCCACACTGCTGGGTGAAGCACCGATAAACATTAATGCACAGAACAGAATCAAGGTTGGGTCGGACAATTCACTGACATCCATTGTGGCGAGTCCACCATTTCGAGTTGTAACGGATTGAAAAAGGCTAAAGAAAATTTGTTCATGCCAGGATTTATCCGCTAAAAAATGATGCTGTTCCAAAATCATCATGAAAACGGCACCCACTGCAATCAACGCAAAAAAGGTGGTGACGGTCAGTTTCGTAAAGAGGGAAAAGCTATTTGTCCGCTTCCCTGGACGATGATCGCCCCATAAAAAATCCTGAAGTTCAATCAATACCGGAAAACCGATAGCTCCCAGAATCAACAATGTCATGTTGACGGTCTGCACGAAGTAATCACTAGCGAATGGAACCAAAGAAGTGCCAGTTATATCAAAACCCGCATTCGTCGTGGCGCTGATTGCTCCAAAGTAACCTTGCAGAAGCGCTTCCTGCCATGTGTCAAAGTACTGAAGAAAATAAGTGCTTAAGACAATGGTACCTATTAATTCAATCAGCAAAATGGTCTTGAGTATTTTCAGCATCAGTTTCACTAATCCGGACATCGACGTTTGATTTTGATCGATTTGAATCAGCTGCCTTTCGCGCAACCCGATTCTTCTTCTGAAAATAATCCAAATGAATGTGCCCAATGTCATTATACCGATTCCACCAAACTGCAGAACGAAAGTAAGAGCAATGATGCCAGCCGTATTGAAAGTCTCTGGTGTAGAGACAACGCCCAATCCCGTTACACTAATTGCACTCACTGTTGTAAACAATAGATCAATTAGTAATAATTCCACTCCTTCATTGTGGAAGAAAGGCAAGCTGAGTAGCCCCATGGAAAAAATGACAGCTAGTGCGTAGTAAAGGACAATGAGACGGATGGCAGACAAATGGGTCCACTTGAAGATGATATTTAAAATTTTCAAAACTGTACTCCCATCTGCATGATTCCATGCTGAAAATAATGGTTTACCAGGTTAACAAAAAATTAAGAGGCTTTTTAAAGTCCCTTTTCTTCAAAACGTTTTAAATCATTGCGGTGCCCCATGACCACGAGGATATCGTCCTTTTCCACCCGATCTTCCGGCATTGGGGCGACATTTACTTTTTCGTTGCGCTTGATGGCCAACACCGTGCAGTTGTATATGGCTTGAATGTCCAACTTGATCAATGTCTGATTCTCGCTCTTTTTGGAAGCCACTAGTTCAATGATGCTGTAATCTTCGGAAAGGTCGATGTAATCGATGACTTTTTCTGAATCCATGTGATGGGCCACCCGAATGCCCATTTCGTTTTCAGGCTGGATCACCCGGTCAGCTCCGACCTTTTCCAAAATTTTTTGATGCTGGATATCCCTCGCTTTCACCCAGACAATTGGGACACCAAGTTCCTTCAACATCAACGTGCAATGAACGCTGGTTTGCATATTGTCTCCAATGGCCACCACTGCATGGTCAAAATTGCGGATGCCGAGCGCTTTTAAATTCCCTTCATCTGCCGCATTAACGATGGCTCTATGAGAAGAGAAATCTGTAATCTGTTCGACGCGATCCGGATTGGAATCCAACGCCAGGACTTCGTGACCTAATTTATGAAGCTCTTTACAGATGCTACTGCCAAACCTCCCCAACCCAATGACTACAAATTATTTCTTCATGTCGCTCCCTCGTTTCTGTTTTTTCCATCAAAAAAAGACCCCTTTAAATAAAGTGGTCTCAGGCGCATGCTCGGACCCTTCTCTCCAATTACTACGTAACGCTTACGAGGTTAGCTGTCGGATTCCGGACTGAGAGTATCCCTTCTTACCTGAGTAAGATTCACCCCAAGACAAGCAGATGCTTGTCTGAATTGGTTTCCCCGTTCATGTGTGATTCAGCGATTAAAAGGTTCATGGGTATTTTTTTCAACAGACTAAAATCTACGCCTGTTCACTTACGTTGTCAATGGTTTTTCAGCAGAAAATCCTTTTGCGGTTTCGATTCTTGAACTAGTTTTTGAGAAAGGTTTTCCCTAGAATTTCTTCTTAATTAATAAAAGGATCGGTGTAAATGAATAATACAAGTTCAATCACCCTGTTCCTTAGAATTCTTTCCATACATGAAAGTCTTTTACGTATCACAAAAACTGCTTCAAGTCGCTTTTTCAGACCTATAGCGTTCCTAAAAATACACTTTTGCAAACAAAAAGGGAGAGTGTATGCTAAATAAAGTGCATCTTTTCTCCCTTTCCAATTATGCAGTGCAGATGCCGATAAAACGGTCATATGTAAACCAATTTCACAGTTTAAATAGCGTTTAACTTCTCCCACTCTTCTCTCAACACGCCCATTTTGATTGCATCAAAATACTGCCCTTCTACCGTTCGGGCATTTCTTATTCGTGCTTCTAGGATCATACCCATTCTTTCAGCGACCTTCATCATTCGTTCGTTTCCAGACCAAGTCGACATCCCCAGCCTATGCAAACCAGTAGATTTAAAAAGGAAATCAATCCAAAGCTTATAAGCTTCCGAACCATATCCCCCGTTCCAGTAACCTTTATCATAGATTACAATTCCAGTCTCAAGCCAGTTTGTATTTTTATCAATCCAATAAGCCCCGACATAACCGATAACTTTCTCCTCTGCTCTTATCAAAAGGGATGCTGGCACTCCTGCCGCAATCTCATCTTCATTCAACCAGTATTTACGATGTTCTTCCTTCGTCATTTGCTGTTCGGGAATGTATGGTCCATTCCATTTTTTCGCTTCTTGTTCCTTTTCTTCAAATCTCCAATAATACAATTTATCCAAGTTTTCTTCCGTATTTTCTATTAATTCAATTTTTCTTCCGATTACCTCTACCATATTAATTGATCATCCTCTCTAAATTAGCTCGCGGTTTAAATAAACAAGTGATTTTCGTTTAGTCACATTCTTTCATTCTTGAAAATTACACCATTGTTTTCTTTTTTTAATTTCGACTATTTACTTCCGATAAGTATTGATATGTAAACCTATGTTATTAGGTATACTGACTGCCGGAACTAATTAAAAATTTTATCGTTATATGAAAAGGAATTTCCAATATTCTTTACGCAGAGCTGATTTTCAAATCAGTAAAATGTCAATACACTAAAAATTTAGAAACTGTTCATATCCTTCGGTAAAAAAATTAAATCTACTTTCTTCTATATTTTCGGGAAGAATAAAAGTCAAAAAGTAATCTTCATCATATTTATAGGTAATTTTAAAAAGCCAATTTTCTTCAACTTTTTCATTGTTTTTATAGACAGACATTCGATGCTTTGATATTACTTTTAGATCATCTACGTAACCAGCTTGCAATTCATCTTTAGCATGGATTTGGTTGATAGTCTGCTTATCATCCTCCGTTAATTCCAAACCCTCTTCTATTAATACATATTGCTGATCATACTCCTCACCTTTTTCTAAGTACTGTTCTACGATATAAATGCTATCTTTATTGTAAAAACCATAGTTTCTTGGAGTTAGTAGATATGATCCCTCAACCTCCCCGAATTCCGTAAGATCTTTTGCGCTTACCATTTCTTCAACATTGTCTTTACTAGGAGTGGGTTCATAATAAAACATGAACAGGAATATGAGGTAACCTATAGTAATTAAAGCAATTAGTGACGAAAAGAAAATAAATAATCTCTTTTTCATAGCATCTCTCCTTTAGAGCTTCGTATTTCAGCTACTCTTCTTCTCCTCAACATACCATATAAACCCATTCAAAAAACAGGAAGTTCTTACAATCCAGTCTAGTCTTTCTTCTTTGCCATATATTTATTAACCGTTCTTAAAAGCACACCTAAATGAACGAAAAAAGAAGATGCTTAGAACCAGCATCTTCTCCAGTTTACTTTTATAGACTTCCGATAAGCTGCGATATGTAAACTCTTATCTACGCAAAATAAAATCTTAAATCCTTATAGTATAGACTTTTGAATGTATCATTTTTCTTATTGCACTGCTAACTTCTTTAAATTAGCGTTTCTGGCTGTATCTCACTTTCTATCAAGTTACATTCAAACGAAGAAAAAGGCGACCTAACTGGTCGCCTTTTACGTTGTTAATTTAATTATATCACTCTAAATTTAGAACTATAAGTCTTTAAATAATCAGTTTTTCTAGTAATCTTAAAAGAGATTGAATGGAGGCAAATTGATGATAGATTATCGAATATTACCGAGAGAGAATTTTTCCGAGAAAATTGGGGAACTTGTTTCCATGTTGGAGCATACAAGAGAGGTTACATTGAGTGATGTTTCTGGTTTAAGTCAAAGCGATCTAGATTATGTACCCGACGGGAGTTCGAATTCCATTGGTTCTCTTTTACTCCATATGGCATCTATTGAGTTTGTTCATCAAATTGTTTCAAACGAAAATCGAGATCTAACAGAAAATGAATATATCAAATGGAGAACAGCCTTAGAACTTGGTGCCAAAGCAAGAGAAAATGTCAAAAAGCATTCACTTGATTACTACTTGAAAGAATTACATCAAGTCAGAAAAGATACATTAACATTGCTGAAATCTAAGCAAGACAGTTGGCTAGCAGAAGAAAAGCAATGGAGTAACGGTATTTCACATAATAATTATTATCTATGGTTCCATGTCATCGAGGACGAAATTAGTCATCGTGGGCAGATCAGAATGATTAAACGATTGTTGAAAGATGACCAATAAACTTTGACTAGAGTTGGTATTTGAAAGAGGTTTGAATGTAACTTACTTACTATTAAGTCACATTCAAAACCAAGCTTCATTATTGGTGTACTATTCTTGAAATGCCTAGGAAAGGGCAATGAGAAATGCTATAGTCAAAAGGGCCGGAAATTTTATTAAATGGGCCATAGCTATTTCAGGAGGCGTTCATTATGACAAACAACATCACCGTTACCATCAATGAGTACAAGGGGATAACGCCTAATTAACGTTTCTATTTCGCGTTCCCCGAAAATCGAAAGGGGAAAATTATGAATACAGAAAATGTGAAAATTGTCGAATTAAACACAGAAAACTGGTATGACTGCTGTGAACTAGAGGTATCAGAAGAACAAACGCAATACATGGAACCAAATGCCGTATCGATCGCTCAGTCAAAGTTTGAAACTAGCTTAAAACCTTATGCCATCTATACAGGCGATAAAGCGGTTGGCTTTTTGATGTATAACTCTGTTCCGGAGGAACTTGACGGCTATTGGGTATACCGAATAATGGTAGACAAAGCCTTCCAAGGCCAAGGAATTGGGAAAGCTGCCACCAAACTGATGATTGCTGAGATGGCCAAATCACTGAATGCCACAAAAGTTGTGGTCGGCTATCACCCAGACAACTTGAATGCCCATCATTTATATGCGAGTTTGGGATTTGAGGACCATGGAGATCGGTTTGGCAAGGAAATGGCCGTTGTAAAACAGCTAATCGATTAATAAATTAAATCTATATCTTAGTGAAAGGGCCTTTTTAAAGGGCCTTTTTCTTTTATAAAAAATCAGTATTTCCTTTGTTCTGAATGTAACTTAATTGCTAATAAGTTACATTCGAACAAGCGAAAATTTATTTCTCAAATGGATTGATTACCGTCCATCCTTTCCCTTCGAATAGTTTTTTCAGCATCCAAAGATGATCGCCGCCTACAATTAGTAAAATTCGCTCTTTTGGTTTCTCTAAAATCTCACTAATGTTTTTGACAATGGTCAGTTCTCTTTCCATCCATTTGCTTAAGAAAGATACACCGATATTCTGTCCATTTTTTTCAACGGCTAAGAAAGAGAGATACATCTCTTCCAAGTCCTTGGTCAATTCTGGGTTATTGAGTTTGCGATACGCCTCAAGTAATGTCTGGTCAGGATTAATTCCACCACTTTTTTTGCCAAATGCCTCTACCGCTTGCCAAATGTTAGGATAATCTTCTTGGATTGATTGATTAAGTGTCACCATTTCCTCTTGAGTTAATGGCCCAGCCCAATTAACCGCAAAAACTGCTTTACGGTCCAGTTTAGTGGCTAATCTGAATCCTACTTGTTCGATTTCGTGCATCTCATAATCTTCTTCGCTCTTGGTAAAGCCTTTGTCTAACTCCTCTTGCTCGCTTTTTTCCCATTCCAAAGCAATTTTGCCTGGGTTAAATGCTGCGAGAAAATCCACTAATTCTATAATTTCATTCTGCTTGTCCATCAAAACGTCCTTTTGGTAAGCAAAATGATGGGTACCTACCAAGACAATTTCCACTTTCTTTTCCATCATACTTTTCCCCCTACTCTCTTTTTTAGATAGCTCCATTTATTACAGAAATCCTCAAAGTGAATGTAACTTAATTCACAATAAGTTACATTCAGTTTCTTTTCATAGGTGATCTTATTTAAACTCCTCAGGACTCCATGTTGCTATTTCATTTCCTGGAACAGCTACAATTAACCAGTCGCCACCCCCATATCCGTCCCTATCTCCAACTTGCCAGCATTCATAGTTTTCATGATGTCCATTCACATACAATACTTTTCCGGACTCAAGCGAAATATACAAATGCGGCGAATCGTCTCCTAACCAAACATCTTTAACTTTTTCTCGCCTGTTTCTTAAAAGCAATTGAAAAGATTCTTCATCATCTAGTTCTTCTAAGTTTTCTTTAGAAATCGTTGTTAATCTCTCATAATTAGTAATGATAGCGACTTTCCTTATCTCGATGGTTAACCACAACATGTCAGGCTCTTGTTCAGAGAAATGTGAAAAATAGACGCGCACTACCCCAGGGCTACTGCCAAACTGGAACCCATCAATTTGACTCCCAATAAGCAATTTTTTTAAAGCTCTCTCTGCAAAGTTTTTATTTTCTCTGTTCATTTCCCCCCACCTTTATCCTTCTCTTAACGAATGTAACTTAACTGCACATAAGTTACATTCAGATCCCTTAAATTAGCGGCATTTATTTGTTCCGGATTCTGGCCCATAAACTTCGCATGTCTTTTTTGGGCGTCACCGGCTCAGGTTCGTTTTCTTCCTCCTGTGAGGACGGTTCTGGTGCATTTATATCTGGTTCTTCGGATACTGGTGCGACTAGCTGCTTCTGATGTTCCTCTATCCTATCCAATTTATGCTTCATCTCTTCCAAGGCTTCCACAAACAAAGAATCCCGTTTTCGAATCTCTTCTTTCAAACTTCGGTTCTCTTCTTCAAGGACTTCCAATTTTTTCAAGTTAACGGCTGTCGCGACGTCGTCATGACGCCGCGACGGTGTGCTTGTGACTTCGTTTTCTGGCGTTATTGTAGATGCACCTTTTAAGCTATCAGCAGCTTCTCTTACAGCATTCTCGAACGTTATGTCACCGCTTTTTGTGACCGTCATAGACTCCCGTAGCGCCACAACCTCTGTGACGGTGTAAATACGGCTGTTATTTTTGTTTCTTTTGAAGAGAATTCCTTCTGATTCAAAGCGAAGGCTGTATTTTCTTAACGTTGAAGGAGAAATATTCAATTGCTTGCAAACTTCGCTGGGTGTCATCATCAATCGCTCACCACCTCTTTTGTTTCATGTTATAAGAGTTCGATCACACTTGCATCTTCTTTTTCACCAAAGGATTCTTAGAAAAAAGATAGTGCTAGATTGCTGAGTAGCAGCCATGTAAAAAAATTTATAGAGATTGACATAGATAACTACCTGTAATAAAATACTTACATATGATACATTTTAATTCAGGAAATCACTTACTTACAGTCCTTGAAGCTTTGTCGAATCCCCATAGACTCAGAATTATTGCCGTTCTTTCGCAAGGAAAGCAATACGTGAGTCAGCTTGCAAGGGAATTAGGTATTAGTAGACCACTGTTATATCTTCACTTACAAAAGCTGGAGGGGGCGGAATTAGTTAAGAGCGATATGGAAATTTTAGAAAGTGGAAAAGCAGCTAAATACTACATGCTTAATTCATTTCAAATTGAATTGAACGAACATTTGATTCATGATCTAACAGATTCTTTGACCATAAAAAAGAAAAGCAATATCAAAGGAGAGAAAGAGAGTGACTGAGACAACAAGCTTTAATATAGGGGATATTATATCGACTATATTCATATTAGGTTTTTCGATTATCATACCAGCCATCATCATTTTTATAATTTATAAAGTTATAAAACGAAGTGAAAAGAGAGCAAACGAAAGACTTTCTTTAGAACGAGAAAATACTGTACTTTTAAAAAAACAAATTGATGATTTGAATGAACGCGTTATTGTTATAGAGAAAATGCTAAGAGAAGTAGAATAAGCATAAAACGGAACCCCTTTAATCTATGGAGTTCCATTTTATGCTTATTCTAAAGAAAAGTAGTGAGTTTACATATCACAAGTTATCAGAAGTTAACTCTATTCTTACGACAAACTCAACAGGAAAAACAATATTAAGGGGTTATAAGATTCGGATCATGAGAGGAAGAGGCTGGTATGGAACATTCCCATGCGAAAAAGCGAAAGTCCATTTCGATAGATTTGACGAAAGGGAAAAGAAAACTTGATACCAGCAAAATGGAAATGGGAATTTGCATTGAGGCAGATCAGTTAAAAATTGATGAAATTCTTTTTGACGTGTCGCAAACCAAGCCTTTTTTTATCACACCTTGTGCAAAGATAGAAAGACAAATCACAGTCATCATACCCGGAGATTATCTCGAATTCTTTAAGAGTTCACTTTCCTTGAGCATTGATATCAAAGAGGCAGAGACTGAGAAATGGCTTGAGGGATATGAATTTGCTGCGCAAGTATATTGATGTTCCAATTTAGTTCCGAAGGTTACATATGACAAGTTATCAGAAGTAATTAAAACAGAAAGAAGATGCTGAGTTACTATGATCCGCGCCCCATTTAATGGACAGTTTATAAAAAAAGTACCCTGCAGCTAGGCTGCGATTAGATGACTTCGGTATTGTGCCGGAGTCATCTTTTTTAGATTCCATTGCTCGCGTGTTCCGTTGTAATATTCCATGTACTCATCCACTAGCTCTTTCAATTCCTCCAGACTGGTTGCTTGTTTAAAATCGACATCGTCTTTAAAGTGGCCAAAGAACGATTCGATGGGAGCGTTGTCGAGGCAGTTGCCCCGGCGGGACATTGACTGCGTTAATTTCATTTCCTTCACGCGCTGTTGGTATTCAAGATGGGTATAGTGGAAGCCTTGATCGGAATGAATCATCGCTTCCGGGTGAACATTGCCATCCAATGCTTCCTTCAGTTTTCGTAACGTGCGGTACACAATTTCAATCGTAAGCGTCGTTGTGACTTCATAGGCGACAATTTCACGGGTAGCGACATCTTTTACAGCGGACAGATACGCCATTTGTCCCGAACGGTTGGGTAGGTACGTGATATCGGTGACGAATACCTTACCGGGTTCACCTTGTTTAAACTGGCGATTTAACAGGTTCGGACAGACGCTGTGTTCCTGTGTGGCTTTGGCGATTTGCTTATAGGGATTCGCGCGCCGGATTTTGGCGAAGAGGTTGAATTTGCGCATGAGGCGCAAAATCTTCTTGTGGTTCATCGGTGTTTCCAACAGTTCCGCGAGCACCATGTAAAAGGTGCGATATCCGATTTTCCCACGATGCGCATCGTAGATGCTTTTGAGCAACAGATAATCTTGGAAGTCTTGTTCTTCGCGAATGGCGTGCTGTTCCGTTTTCTCTAGCCAGGCGTAATAGCCACTCCGGCTGACCCTCGCTGTGCGGCAAAGGGTTCCGACCAAATTCTTGAGTTGGAATTTCCGGACCACCGCGTTGATGGCTTCGTATTTCTCCGCTGGGATCAGCTGCGTTTCTTCGCCTGCCTCTCGAGTTCCTCGAGCTTTTTTAGCAATTCGTTTTCAGCTTCCAGGTATTTGATGCGCGCTTCTGCTTTCTCCAGCTTTTTCTCAGCTGAGAGATCTTTCTCAGAAGGGCGGCCAGTACTGTTCTTCCCACGACGCTCTTCGAAAAAAGCGTCTTCTCCATAAAGCCTGAACGTCGTCCGCCATCGGTTCAGAGATGAGCTCGCTTTTTTGGGTCCGATAACGGTTAAATCAAACCCATTTTCACTAAATATCTGGGCCGGGCCTTTGCCTGTCTGGTATTCCTTCACCGCGTGGATTTTGAATTCTGGCGTATATTGAATCGCGCGATCGGATACGGAAGCGACATTCGGATTTGCCTCCAAGACCCGTTGTTGGTGTTCATTGAAAGTGATTTTACTCATCTGATCTTCCCCCGTTCAAGTTAGCTAAATTTAGTATACCGGGGTCTGAAAACAGAAAAAACCCCAAATGGGTCACTTTTTTTAAAGTGTCTTCCATTTGGGGTGCGGTTCACTAGCATCTTCTTTTTTGTTTTTCCTGATAGGACTTCCGATAATTCGAAATATGTAAACCTATTATTTGATAAACAAACCGCGATTCTCAACATCATTTATAAAGGATGAGTTAGCGCTTAAAATTTTCTTCCAACCATCGAATTAAATCTTCAGTCATTTCTTTAGAAACTGTATGATTGATGTGTTCATATTTCAGAAACTCTATACCATTTGCTTCAGTTCTGCCTGTCAAACAGGCATAATAGTTTTCCTGACCTTTAATAGAAACGACCGTATCTTCCTCACCATGCATTAATAACATAGGGGAGATAGCTTTGGTCTTCGTCATTGGGTCGTAAGAAATCATTTTTTCTATTTCTTCGGATGATAATGGAGGACGGCTATCGATTTCTCTAAAAATTATCTCGGATAAAAGAAAAGAGCCAGAACCATTGATGTTAATTAAACCAGCTATCTCTGGATTATTCGCATATATCCCATTTGCAATAAAACCGCCCATGGAAACTCCTAAAAGAATACTATCTTTTTTAGGGATTTCTAATTCAGCAAAAAGATAATTAGCTTCATCTATACTTGAAAAAATAGTTTGCCAGAAGTATTGCTGAGTGATTTCTTTGCTAAAATGATTTTCTAGTTTATTTCTGCTATCATGAAAAATGATTTCTGGAACTACCACCTGAAATCCTTGTAAGGCAAGGGACTCTGCAAAATCATCATAATTTTTTATACTGGATCCCCAACCATGGAAAATAATGATGGTTTTTCCAGTGCTCAGTTTTTTGGGAACATAAATATGATTTATAAAAGGAACTTTCTCGGTTTTGTTCATTAAAATTATTTCGCTCCTTTTCCACTAAAATTCATGATGCTCCACCCGTGCTTTCAAACAAACAATTACTTAAATCTGCCCATCACAACCGTATTGTGGAACTTTCTATCCGCAAATAGTTTATCGTTTTCTAGAAGGCCTTCCATTTTAAAACCAACATTCTCATAAAGAGCGATTGCCGATTTATTTGATTCAAGTACATTTAACGTCATTTTTCTAATTCCATTAGAATCACACCATCTAATAGATTCTGTTAAAAGATTTTTGCCAATACCATATCCCCAATAGTCTTTTAATACTCCCACACCAAATTCTACTTTATGAGAAAATCGTTTTAATGAGTTTCCTTCACATCTTGAAAACCCAACAACTTGGTCCGCTACGACAGCCACTAGAAAAAGATTCTTTTCATTTATCGTATCTGTCTGAATTAATTCCTCAAATCCAGGTGTATCAATAAACGCTTCACCTTGTTCTCTATCCAAGTGTGAAGTCTCTCCATCAATTTGCCACCTGACTTCTGATAAATTCTGGGCATCTGTAACGACTGCAGCTCTTATCATATAAGTTGTGCCTTTGACGCTGAATTCTTGATGTGTCATCTTCACTCCTCTTTCTCCCTTCGATATGTTAACTCAACAGATTCATACCGTAATTTATCCCACGCAAAATTGTTTGCTACTATTTAGTCATTTTCATTCTGAAGGCATCATCGAGTATAGATTTCAGATTTTCACTTCGCTTGTCGATATAAAAATTCCAAAACTTTTCTCCCATTTCACTCAATTGCACGGAAGTGTATGTCTCCTCTTCAAACTTCCCCCAACAACCGTCTTCCGTTAATTTATCCCAATAGATATAATCTGCAAATTTTTTATTCGCTCTTGGTATATCTGATCCCATCGATTTTAATTCAACCAATTCAGGACAAAGCCACACTGCTGTACACACAGACAACAAACCTGCATGCATCTCATCTAACCCTTGTAACCCAGCGTGCTGCAAAGCATCTTCCCATGCCAAATGGCGATGGGTAGTAATTAAAATCAAATCAGGGTATTTGAAGTTTATTTGTTTAACAAATGCCGATTCCCAGTATGCTCCTCCGTGCCCGTTACACAGAACAAATTTAGTAAATCCTTGTTTTGTCAAATTCACAATGATTTCTTCTAGCATTGCAGTCAATACAGTTGGACTAACGGTAATAGTCCCCTTACAGTTTGCATGTTCTTCCGATGTATTGAAAGGAAGAGTCGGGAGTACATAGGCATGCAATACTTCTCCAAATGCCTCCGCATATTTTTCAGCAATTAACGTGTCCAAATGCATCGGAAGATACGGACCAAATTGTTCTGTCGCCCCTACAGATATAATCGCAGTTTCCGTTCCGCTTGCTTCAATTTCTGCAGTAGAATTCGTGTAATTCAGCGTACTCTTCTTATTATTAAACATTGTCATTTCCCTTTCTACTTAAACTCTCTAGATTTCGAATTTTCCAACTTGTAATAATAGTATCATTATATCCCCTATTACATTTTGTGATTTTTATGGATTCACTGAGAACCTTTGGATTCATCAAAAGCGTTCGTAAAAATGCACTTTTGCAAACAAAAAGAGACTCCTGTTTGAGCCTCTTCTTCCGATAAGGTGTCATATGTAAACTGATTTATTGAAGATACAATTGCTGATGATGCCTATGTATAAAAAGCCGGAGGTAAAACAAAAACATCCCTGATAAGATTTTGTTCTTTTTCTGCAACAAGCAAATTTGCATTGGAATCCTCCAGTAAAGCGTTGAAAACCGTTAAAAAGCCTGCTTCATTCACTTCAAAACTTGTGGCTAAATTTTTTCCTAATAGATATAATTTTTCTTTATCTTCCTTAGTTGCTTTTCGATATACGGTCGGAGCACCTTCATTATAGAGGGAATTGTCCGGTTCGTCCTGACCACCCCTTATCTACTGACTAAACTTCTATAACATTGCTCGTGAATTCTCTTTCATGAACTGAGGCATCTAGACAGTGGTCCTGTGTAAGTAGTTTAAATAAATGTAAAAAAGTCGATAACTTGAGGATAAATAAAGAGTAATCCAAAGTGTACGGCAACGATACTCCAACCGAGTAGTTTATTGTTCAACTTTTGCATTACTAAAAACATCAGAGCCCCTACAAGAGCTGAAATTAAGAAATAGGGCAGTCCTATGAACCCTGTTAAAAGTTCCAGCCCTATGCCAATTAGTAGGCCTCCAGCGGCAAAGATGGCTATCTTATCTTTTGTAAAAACTTCCTTGTCCTGGTAAAGCCACAAGATCCATATTGCGATCAAGCCTCCGATATAACCAAACAAAGTAGCAGTAAATGTATAGCGATAAAATTCAGAAGGTACATCATCGAGACCAAAGTCTGGAGAAAATAAGATAGCTAATACCAAAAAGGTAAAGACAGATGAAAGAACGGATGCAGACGAGCTCTTTAAGTAATTAAGCAACATAAGTTTCTCCTTTGTAGTTAAAATTTTTATCGGTTATAGATTTGCTGATTCGTTCACTTCCCCCCTTTTGGAAAACAGCATGTTGATCGTTTGGACTGCTTGTCCCCCTCACCTCTCTTTCTTCCCGGTTGCTGAAGAGGCTATTTTCTCTCTCCTGCTTCCCCCTCACCTGCATCCCGGTACCTAAGTACTAATAAAGACGTGCTATGTTTACTAAATGTTGCCTCGCTACAATACTCCCATCCTTGAATTCTGCTTTTCTGCTGCTTTTCGTTTTCTCTTCTTCATCGCGCATTTTCTCATGACCGTTTGCAAAAGCACTTTTACCACGCACGGTTTGAATTCTTCCCTCTATTTCGCCATATAAAAACCATCCCGAAAGTTAGATTTTTCACGCTAACTTTTGGGGTGCAGCACCGCGCCTTCACTCTGTTTTAATACATGTTGGTGCCTATAACTTTCGATATGTAAACCAGTTAAAAATGTAAGTATGTGGTGAGCGATCGTCGTCAAAGAAAACCGTATTTATTACGAGCACTCAATCTAGCTTTGTGAATACTTTGTTTTTTAAGTAGAATTTGATTTTTTCTGCTTTTTACTTTTCATAATGAATTCTGCTATTAAAAGAAGCACTCCGATAACAAGAAAAAGATTGTACAGTTTATTGTTGTCGGTAAAAAAGTAAAGGATAACCGCGATTAAGATGGCCACTAAAGTAGCTCCACCAAGCCAGGACATCGTCCCTGTTAATCTTCCGCCTATTATCGCCATCAATATCCCGGTCACCATGAACGCAGCTGCTGTAACTGGCCGTTCTGAAGAATTTGCAAACATAATCACTATTCCTATGGCACCCAGAATGACGCCTGCCTGCTCAATAAGTCCGGCTCTTTTCTTCACTCATTTCCCCCCTTTTATGGTTAACTTTTGTAACCTCTTCACAATCGTTTTTTCTGTAGGCTCATAGAAGTTATCAATTAAACAACTTACTGATACTGTTTATGGTAAGGGAAATGAATGTAACTTAATTGCTAATAAGTTACATTCAAATCTAGGAAAGTATTTAAGCATTTACTATGAATCCTTGTGCTGAAACAAAGAAAATAAATAAGGATATAACGACAAGCATGTACCCCCAAAACTCTTTTCGATCCCTCTGGATTCTTTCAAAACCTGTTACCAACGTCAAAACACCTAGAATCAACATGAGATATGGTATTAATGTAAAGTCCTGACTCCATAGAACATAGGCTGCAAATCCAACTCCGACTACTTGTAGAATGATCCGAATAATTTTAAGAATAGTACCTCTCCTCTAACTAATATTTTTCAACTAAATCAAAGTTTCGAATGTAACATAATTCACATTATGTTACATTCAGATTCGGAACAAAAATTAATAAGAACTTAAAATTTAATGAGAACTACATACTTTCTTTTTTTCTCTCTTTTTTGAAAAAGTTATACAGACTAACAATTCCGATTATGCCTAGAGTAAGCATACCGATGCCATGGAATATTGATTTAGCCGTTTGACTAATTGAATCAGTACCACTAATCGCGGCTGATCCTAAGACAAAAAATAAAATAACCGCGAACAAGATTCTATTTTTCATACAAATCCTCCTTCTTTTTTGTACTTTGTAATTTGCTGAATGTAACTTAACTGCACATAAGTTACATTCAAATCTAAGCAAACTGCAGTCTCAAATATATTGATATTCATCCCCATTAATTACTTGATAAAGTACGACCTCCTGATTGAGAGAAATGGAGATAAAGTGACTAGTTTCTGATGGATCTAGCCCTCTTAGGGCTCCTTGGACGGTTCCCAAAAGCAATGGTTTCTGTGTGCCAATTTTCAACTGATACATTTTCTGATTAGAATTGTAGGGATCAAAAAAGTAAGCGTACTTTCCTCTTATGCATAGTGCGTGGGCGCCATGCAGCAATTCAGGAACCGGATATGTGCGACTCGTTCGCTCTTTTGAGTTTATTTCAACCAGAGGAAAATCAGTATAAGGAAAAATCCAGACAGACGTTCCTCTCCCTTCGCAAAGAGCATAACAGTCAGCTATTGTATTGCGATTCAATAAATCGGAATGATAACGTAAAAGAATATTGCCGGTCATATCGAAAAGCACAAGACCCTCGGTGGAGATTCCGTTACCGAAAATCCCTTCGTCAAAATAACTGATCCAGATTCCTTCTTTCCCAACGACTATCTCTTCGAACGCCTCTCCTCCCTTGAAAGAATGGAGAAGTTTTCCAGACAAGTCTACAATGAATATATTCCTTTTGTTATTTTCGTAGGTAGCTGCCAAAAAACGATTGTCATTGATCCAACGAATCTTCGATAGTTTGCATGGTGTAAAGCTCATTGTTATTTCTACACCATTCAATTGAACAACGGTTTTCTTATGCCTAAGAAGAATTACTGCCAACCCGTACTTGTCTCTCCAGTCTGCGTCAACGATTTCTACTGACTTTTCTAGCTGGGAGGAAACTGTATAAATGACCTCTTTGGTTAATGTCTGACTCAAAATAACCCCTCCTGATTTCACACCGAATAGTTCTTTTTCTTCATTTCCTTAATATACCAACGGGAAGATGTAAAAGCTAGCTAATTCTACAGAGAAAAGCGTTCGTAAAAGTACACTTATACAGACAAAAAAGAAGCTCTGTTTTGAGCTTCTTTACTTCCAATAATCCCTCATATGTAAACTATATTCATCAAAACCTGGCACACTTGATTTGAGATTTAATATCCACCAAATACCCGACCATCTTCGATTTTTCGCATTTCTTAAGGTAAGGATATCCCGATTTTTAAGTACATGGCACATAAAAATAATGTGCCTTTTATTTTATAAGTTCTTAATCATAAAATGATAATATTTCTTTAAATTGAGTTACAAAGCAACGAGCGATACTATTAGTACTATAATAGTTAAATGTAGTATCATTATAAATATCTTATGATTATCATTTAGAAATTTTTGATAACGTTCTAAAATAAAACAACTAGGCAGGTGATTTTAAGTGGATATTTTAAAAAGAAGCACCCAAGTACTTATTGTTGGTGCTGGACCTACTGGACTCTTAGCGGCTATCGAATTAGTCAAAAGAGGAATCTCCTGTATCATAATTGAAAAAAAAGAAGAACGCTCTCCATTTTCAAAAGCCCTCGGGCTACATGCACGTACATTGGAAACATTAGAGCTGATGGGTTTAGCGGATCTGTTCCTAGAAAAAGGTTATCCTGTAACGGGTTCCCGTCTGCATTTCGGAATCGGCAAACCGAGCAAACTTGATTTCAGTCAGTTGGACACCCCTTTTCCATACGTTTTAGTTCTTCCTCAATACGATACTGAAGAGATACTTGAAAATCACTTAGAGCAATTAGGGGTTGAAGTTGAAAGACACAGTGAGCTCATTGATTTAGAAATCAACTCTGAGGGAGCTTTGGCTGTTGTTAACAGAAATGGCCACCGTGAGCAAATACAGGCAAACTATGTACTTTCTTGCGATGGGGCTCATAGTAAAGTGCGGGAAATATTAAAAGTACCTTTTGAAGGAAATAAAGAGAATATGATTTTCTTCTTGGCCGATGCAAAAATAAAACAATTTAACAGTAAAGGTTACATGAATGTATTTATGGCTAATCGTGGAATGTTATTTCTACTCCCTTTTAAAAACCATTACACTCGCGTTATAGCAGTCGATCTTGCTAAACAAAACCGTCCACATTCCAGTGAACTCTCACTGCAAGAACTTCAAGATAGTGTAAATAACATTGCACCAGGAATAACTCTTGCTGATCCGGTTTGGCTTTCGCAATTTGGTACTTCACATCGACTAGTTCCGAACTACCGTCACGGGAATGTATTTTTCATTGGGGATGCTGCTCATATTCATAACCCTGCAGGTGGACAAGGCATGAACCTTGGGCTTCAAGACGTGCTAAATTTAGTATGGAAACTGGAATTTGTTATCAAGGGCTATTCCCATGACTCTATACTTAACACCTATCATGAAGAACGGCATTTTATAGCGTCTCAAGTAATTTCTGCTACCAGCAAGATGATGCATGTAGTAACATTACCAAGTCCTATTTTAAAGAGAGCTCGGAGAATAGTAGGAAAGTCGGCAACATCGCTGAATGCGATAAAGAATTTTGCAGTTAAGGGATTAACAGAATTGAAATTCAACTATCGCCACTCGTCACAAGCCATCAACCATTATGATAAACGGTTGAGAAAAAATGCGCTTCAAGCTGGGGACCGAGTACCAGATGCCTATTTATTTTCGGGGCACTCACCTCAATTAAATTTATTTTCTATTTTAAAACAACATCCGTTTACCTGTTTTATTTATGCGAATCATATTAATGACAGTAATTTTGACCAAGCTAAGAAAGTATCCAAGCAGTTCCAAAACGAGTTTGGAGACCTTGTTAGAACTTACTATATACTGCAGAACGGGGCTCCCTCCAGAGATGAAAACTTATCAACTCTTATAGATGTTAAAAATGAATTGCAAAAGAAAATTGGACTTACAGACGGAAGTATAATCGTATTTCGCCAAGATGGCATCGTAGCGTTCCATCAAAA
This sequence comes from Planococcus halocryophilus, assembly GCF_001687585.2. Classification (GTDB taxonomy): domain Bacteria; phylum Bacillota; class Bacilli; order Bacillales_A; family Planococcaceae; genus Planococcus; species Planococcus halocryophilus. The sequence goes on from NZ_CP016537.2 coordinate 1,968,786, forward strand.
GCATATTGATTTGGAACAATGCAGCGAAAAACTTCGATTTTGGATGCTTCAAAGGAGTTTAGGATGAATAGCAGAGAACAAAAGCAAAGGGAAAAAATTTTAAACGGTGCACAAGAAATGTTTATGACTCGTGGCTTTACCAATACATCGACAGCACAATTGGCAAAACATATAGGAATGAGCAAAACTACTTTATATAAACATTTCCCCACAAAAGAAGCATTACTAGAAGATGCATTATCGTATACACTAGATGATATCGAGAAACAGCTTAGCCAAATGCTCGAAGACAGCAAGCCTCCGATACTCGATAAAATTCACAACTTCATGCAAGTAATTGTTACTCATGTTCAACAGTTAAAGTTAGATTCAATTAGTGATATAAAGCACCATGCTCCACATATCTATTCGATGGTTACCAATCGCCAAGACCAGATAATCGATAAGTATGCTCTGAAGTTATTTAATGATGCGGTTGAACATGGCGTTTTTCGCAAAGATTTAGATCAACAAATTGCAATTGATATGATCATTCAGTCAGTGAAGGTGCTAGGTTCTCCAGAGTACTTGCAGCATTCTCCCCACACCTTTGAAAGTATCTTCCAACATGTTTTCAAACTTGTTATCGAAGGAAATCTTAATAAAGAGATCAAAGAATAAAACCTGCTACTTTGATTAGATGCTTAGTGGTTGACCTGGATAGCCCTAATATGTAGGAAAGGAAGAGGCGGTTCTTAATACAGAACTCCCTCTTCCTTTTATGTGGTGTATTAGGAGCTTTAGTTTCTTCTTCCGATAACTCATGATATGTAAACTCTTACCTCTCAAAAATACGATTTTAAAGCCTTATAATATGGCCTTTTGAATGTATTTTTTTCTAACAAACTCACTTTCCCTTTTAGTACTGCTAACTTCTTTAAAATAGGAATTCTAAATGTAACTTAGTTAGACTTATGTTACATTCAAATCCCTGGTTCGTTATTGGTATATTATTCCTAAAATGCCTAGGAAAGGGCAATGATAAATGCTATAGTCAAAAGGCTCGGAAATTTCATTAAACTGGCCATAGCTATTTGAGGAGGCGTTCATTATGACAAAAAAAATCACCGTTACCATCAATGAGTACAAGGGGATAACGCTTAATTAACTTTTCTATTTCGCGTTCCCCGAAAATCGAAAGGGGAAAATTATGAATACAGAAAATGTGAAAATCGTCGAATTAAACACAGAAAACTGGTATGACTGCTGTGAACTAGAGGTATCTGAAGAACAAACGCAATACATGGAACCAAATGCCGTATCGATCGCTCAGTCAAAGTTTGAAACTAGCTTAAAACCTTATGCCATCTACACAGGCGATAAAGCGGTTGGCTTTTTGATGTATAACTCTGTTCCGGAGGAACTTGACGGCTATTGGGTATACCGAATAATGGTAGACAAAGCCTTCCAAGGCCAAGGAATCGGGAAAGCTGCAACTAAATTGATGATTACTGAGATGGCCAAATCACTGAATGCCACAAAAATTGTGGTCGGCTATCACCCAGACAACTTGAATGCCCATAATTTATATGCGAGTTTGGGATTTGAGAACCATGGAGATCGGTTTGGCAAAGAAATGGCCGTTGTAAAACAGCTAATCGATTAATAAATTAAAACCACATTTTAGTGAAAGGGCCTTTTTAAAGGTCCTTTTTCTTTTATAAAAAATCAGTATTTCCTTTGTTCTGAATGTAACTTAATTGCTATTAAGTTACATTCAAAAAGTATTTTAAGCAGTCTTCTTTTTGGATAAATAAGAAACCATCTGCTTTCAGACTTCGTCTAATCTTACGTATGAAAAAAGGAGAAGTTGCATGAAGAAAAGGAAGATTTACCTCATTATTTTAATTTTTACTTCTCTCTATTTCATGATTAGGCTTCTAATGAAAATCGCTTTAATCGAGAAAAGTTATACATTTGTCTACAATGCACATAATTTAGAGCTGTTGCTGCCCTATACCGATGTAACATTAACTGTCCTATTCTTTCTCAGCCTCTATGTCTATTTCAAAGAAGTCCTTGCTATGAAGTATATTTCGATTGCTCTTATGATATTTTTTATTCCTTTTTCAATTGTTGTTTCGTTTTTATCTGTAGTCTTAAAAGATGAACAAAGTCGGCACCCTTTAAGTCTCTATGATCAAAATGAAAAGCATTTACTTATTGTTAATCATGTGAAGGGACTGCATCCCGATGTGGGAGATCCGAGAGAAGTTTATTTGTATAAGAAATTAACACCTCATGTGTACAAAAAAATCGGCCAGACAACCATAGCTATTGAATCGTATGATTTTAAAGACCTTTCGAATCTGAAAATTAACGAGAAAGTAATTTCAGTGGATGTAAATGGAAAAACAATCTATCTAGAAAACTAGCAAATCCACTTTCTCTTAGTACTCTTCAAAGTTCAGTAGAATGAAGTTTTTGAATGTAACTTAATTCACATTAAGTTACATTCAAACAAAGCGTCTTATGCATTCGCGAAAACTTGAAATTGTTATTTAAACTATTCTTCTGCTTTGTATCCCAGTACCTTACCTGCGATATTTTCTATTGGAAAGGGACCCGAGATTGTTGTTCTGAACCAGTCATCTCCGATTACATAAACATGGTCTGCAGGTACAGTCACCTCTTTTACATTCCTATTCTCAAAGTCATTTATATTGCTCTCCACATTTTCTTTTGACTGAAGGAGGCTATAATTTTCTTCTTGCAACATGCTCTTGAGTTCTTCCAGGTCCAATCCTACCCGATGAGCTCTTCCGTAGAACGTATCAAGCTGTTTTTCGTTGATATAGATTTGACCACTTTCGATTTTTACTTTTTCTCCAGGTAATGCGATAATTCGCGTCAAATTAAATTCGTCATCAGGCGTCTCTTTATAAGCGATGACATCTCCTCTAGCAACCTCATTTTCTTCGTAGTAACTTGTATCAATCACGACTTCTTTTGCATAGTACTCGTAATTTCCACGATCCATCGCATCATATCGATAATCATAAACTGCCATGTCAGACGTTAGATTCCCCACCGTATCGATAACAGGTTCCGTGTTAGGGTCCGTGATGGTTTCTACTTCTGCAACTTCACTTTTTGGTTGGTTAATAGGTTCTGTAGCTTCATCGGAACAGCCAGCTACAAGCAAGAGCAATGAAAGGGACGCCGTAAGTGATCGTTTCATTTTCCTCAATGGACTCACTCCTTTTTTGTTTTGAATGTAACTTAACTGCACATAAGTTACATTCAAAACCTAGTCTTTGCAAAAAAAATTCCACTTGGATTTTGCCTGGGCTTTTTTTCGTTTCATGCAGATTACTATGCAGCTGGACAGGGAAATTTTAAATTAGAGGTATTTTTTATTGTTCATCATATAGGTGGAATTCAGTTAATAAAGTATAGAACTCGTTATTTCAATAAGAATTCTTCTTCTACTTTTCTAAAATCAGTCCATAATTCCTGATCGTTAACAATGTATATCTCCTTATTCAATCGTATTAACATCAAATCCAGGGCATCCTTAAGTTGGTCAATAAGGTACTTTTTAATATCTATGGAATTGACACCTTCCCATCTAGAGCGAGGCATCCCTATATGAATTTCAATATACCGATGTTTTTTACTTAATCGTAACCTTTGAAGTCCTTCAAACTCCCAATACCATAAGTCTCCATCCACAAATATAGCTGGAGCTATTTCATCCACCTCGGTGCAATATACTTTATTACAATGTTTATCAAGCAACAGACTAATTTGAGTAATAAATTGACCGACAGCTTTGTCAGCTTTTGGGTCTCCAAGCTGTGCACCAAAAGTAATATATTGTGACTTCATTAAAAATACCCACTTCCATTCTTTCATGAAAACACTAAATTTATTCTTTATCTCAAGTATATTAATACAAACTAGAGTTAGCTAGCTAATTTTGGAAATAAAAAGCGTTCGCAAAAGTACACTTTTACGAACACTCTAAAATCAACTCAAAACTACAAAAAAACGTTCGTAAAGGTGCCTGCACACTTTACGAACGTTCAAAGGATACTAAGGACATTTACGAACGCATTTCGCTTTGGTTAATTTTTGCGCTCTTTCATTTCCGCTACTGTTTTGTCGTATTTATCAAAATCGAATTCAACACTATTTGGTTTGTAGAAAAAGAGGATTGACTCTTTTTCGCCTTGGCTTAGCAAATAAGTAACGACGGCTTTAGGGCTGGTCATGTTAATGCCCGCTTGGTTTGCGTCTGCAAGTTTTGTCAGGATGTTTTCTGGTGTCTTACTCAATGCAATCACTCCTTTTCTGTTGATAAGTTACGAATGTCTAAAATGGTTGGCAATTCATTAAAGTCTGTTCTTTCGTTCATTTCGATTAACAATCGTGCGGTTTCTTCTGGACTGCTGAGTAATCCGCTTTCTTTGTAGTCCAAGAACTTTTCAATGAGCGGGAAATCTGTGGCATCGCTTTGGCGAATTTTTTCTTGCATACCCGTATCGATAATTCCTGGTGCTACAGAGACGACTTTAACGTCTTCGTTTTCTGCATCGATGCACGAGCTGAAATGATCGAGTCCTGCTTTTCCTGCACAGTAGGCACTCCATCCCTCGTATGCCTTGCGCCCCGCTCCTGACGATATATTGATAATTCTTTTTTCAGCTGGGCTATTTTTTAATTGATTGATAAATGCGCCGCAAAGTAACATGGGTGCCGTCAAATTCAGTACGATGCTTTGGCTAACTTCTGCTGAATCGTTTGTATGAGCCAGTCCAATTGGATCGATGGTGCCTGCATTATTGACCAACACTACTTGTTCTATATCTGTTGGTAGTTGACCTAACGCTTGCTCCATTGTTTTTTCAATAGCCTCGAGCTGAGTTAAATCAACTGAAAGAAAATGTTCACCTGGCCAATTTTCTGGTTGAGTGCGCGCAAGTCCAATCACCAGGTGACCTTTTTCGATAAGTTGTTTGCTCCATTCGTAACCGATCCCTTTAGATGCACCTGTTATAATGTAAGCTTCTTTTGTCATCTTTATTGCCCACCTTTTTGGTACATAATTTCGCCTGCGACGACCGTCATTACGGGCTCAGCTTCTAAAATTTGTTCTTCAGGCCCTGCAAATAAATCGCGATCAAAGATGGTAAAGTCCGCATCGAAACCTTGACGGATGACTCCACGCTCGTTTTCTTTGCCAATTGCTGCGGCACTTCCACTTGTATACAATTGAATCGCTTCAAAGCGCGTTAGTTTTTCTTCAGGCAAGTATCCTTCATGTGTTTCATAAGGTTTTCTTCGTGTAACAGCTGCATAAATCCCTAAACGAGGGTCTGCTTCTTCTATCGGCGCATCTGACCCACCTGCACAAATCAGCCCATGATTTAAAAGTTTCTTCCATACATATGACCATTCCAAACGATTTTCGCCGAGACGTTCCACGACCCAAGGAAAATCAGACGTAACAAAGCTTGGCTGAAGATCTAATGCGACGTCTATTTGTTGCATGCGTGCGACTAAATCTTCTCGTACGACCATTGTGTGAATAAGACGATCGCGTTTTCCTTGAGGCACCGGATGCGCTTCAATGGCATCTAGCGCCATTTCTAAACCAAGATCACCAATCACATGAATCGCTACTGCTTCGCTGTGTTTACGAGCAATTGATACAAGACGTTTTAGTTCTTCGTCTGATTGAATAGCAACTCCAATAGTAGAGGGATCATCGTTATACGGTTTGCTTAAAAGCGCAGTACGTCCACCGATTGATCCATCTGCGAAAATTTTCATCGGACCCGGGTCGATAAATGGTTCTGCGTAAGAAGCGTTTTCCATCATTTCTTCAAAAGCAATATGGGCTCTAAGTAAATGTGCACGGAACTTTACTTTGTCTCCGATGACATTTTTAAATGCATCGAGTGGTCGTGAGTAGTGACCATAATAGCCCATGTCTTCTGTGTGAGCACCCGTTAAACCAAGTGATAGTAAATGATCCACTGATTTTTGCAGAGCACGTGTTAAATAATCTACGCTTACTTCAGGAACTTGATTGGCCACTAAATCTTGGGCTGCGTCTAACAAATAACCGGTCGGTTCCCCGTCCGCATCACGTACGATTAAACCACCTTCAGGATCTGGACTATCTTTAGTAATACCTGCTAATGCTAATGCGCTAGAGTTTGCTAAAATCGCATGACGGCAAACCCGTTTTAACAACATTGGTGACGTGCTTATTTCATCAAGTTCGTTGCGGTGGAAAATTTTACGGTCTGCAAAATTATTTTCATTCCAGCCTTCACCAATAAACCAATCGTCTTTTTTCAGATCTTTTGTGGATTCAATTAATTGTTCGCGCATTTCTTCTGAGCTTTCAATGATAGATAGGTCAACACGCATTAATTTTTCGCCATGGCCAATCATGTGCATATGACTATCGACCAATCCTGGATACATCGTTGCTCCTTGCAAATCGATTTCTTTATCAGCAAATTGTTTCAAATCTTTGTATGTCCCAATTTTTTCTATATGATCATCCGACACTAAAACCGCTTCTGCAGTCGCACCTTCTGCTTCCATTGTATAAATTGTTCCCCCATGCCATAACACTTTCATCTAACCACTCCTTTTCTCTCTTCTCATCATAAGTTTAATCGCTCTTGCATTCAATACGTTTAGATTGAATTTTCAATGATTCATCCCTAAAGCAAAAGCACTTTCATTTATGTTATACTATTTTTACTTATAGAAAGCAGAGGTGAACCCTCCTAGTCGGAGGGACGAATTGGACAGTATACTCATTCTCAATTTGTTTATGGTCGCGCTTTTAATCGGGCTGACCGCTTTATTTGTTGGATCGGAGTTTTCAATTATTCGTGTCAGAATGTCCCGTATTGATCAACTCGTTTCAGAAGGGCATAAAAATGCCAACTTGACGAAGAAAATCATTAGCAATTTGGATTATTATTTATCTGCTTGCCAATTAGGGATTACCGTAACAGCGCTTGGCCTTGGTTGGCTAGGTGAGTCAACTGTAGAACGGCTCTTGTATCCGGTTTTTGATAACTTTGGAATCGAAGGACCGACTGCATCGATTTTTTCTTTTTTTATCGCATTTAGTATGATTACCTTTTTACATGTAGTGATTGGCGAATTGGCACCTAAAACGCTAGCTATTCAATATGCAGAGAAAATGGCCTTTATCTTTGCTGGCCCTCTTCATTTTTTCGGGGTGATTTTCGCGCCGTTTATCTATTTGATGAATGGCTCAGCCAGATTGCTGTTACGCGCTTTTGGTATCGAACCTGCAGCTTATGAGCAAGCTCACTCAGAAGAAGAATTGAAAATCATCATGACAAAAAGCTATCATAGCGGAGAAATCAATCAAACGGAATTATCGTATATGCAGAACATTTTTTCTTTCGATGAACGATTGGCAAAAGATATCATGTTGCCACGAACACAAATGGAGACCATTTCACTTGAGATGAGCCATGACGATTTAATGGAGATTGTTCGTGACCATCAATACACACGTTACCCTGTTACTGAAAAAGGGGACAAGGATGACATTCTCGGGTTTATCAACGTTAAAGAAATGCTGACCAATTACACGTACCAACAAGATTTAAATGACAGCATTGTCGTTCATGATATTCCATTTGTTCATGACATGGCACCAATACAAGATGTCTTGTTGAAAATGCAAAAAGAGCATGTTCATATGGCCATTGTTGTTGATGAATACGGTGGAACGGCTGGTGTCATTACAATGGAAGACATTTTAGAAGAAATTGTCGGAGAGATTCGAGACGAGTTTGATGAAGACGAACGCGACGAGATTAAAGCCGTTGATATCAATAATTATTTATTGAATGGACGGGTGCTTTTATCCGATTTGGAAGATCGTTTTGCCATCGAGTTTGATGATAGCGAAGACGTTGATACGATTGGTGGTTGGATTCAATTAAAAAATACGGATATCGGTGAAGGTGAATCGGTCGAATTGCCGCACCATACGATTACTGTACGTGAGATGGAAAACCATCAAATTATTCGAGTGTTGTTGTCACGTCATACAGATCTTAAAACCTAAAAAAATTCCAACAGCAATTTCTGCTGTTGGAATTTTTTATTTTTCTTCTAATAATGATTTTTCATATTGGAATTTCTTCATCAGCATTTCACCTGAATAGCCTTCTTCGATCAATTTTGCTAGAATCGCTTTTGTTTGATCGTCTGCTGCTTCAGGATGTTCACCTCGGTCATATTCCACAACATTTTCAGCGTCTGTAATCCAATCTGAAAAACTTCCCATATAAAGTTTTAACTGATCATAGCCTTTTTCAGCCATAATGGCATAAAGTGCTGCTGCTGTAACCCCACTGCCGCAATAAACAACAGTAGGTTCGTGTTTTTGAACTACAGTACTAATATCTTTACTAAACTGGAATTCCCCTTTTGACACAAACTGTGCCCAGTCTAAATTACGTGCTCCTGGAATGCGTCCAGCAACTGGGTCAATCGGTTCTTCAAGCCCTGCGAAACGTGCTGCTGAACGTGCATCAACTAGTACACCTAGTTCATCCCCGCTAATGACATTCTTAACATATGCTTGGTCAGCAAAGATATCATGAACAAAGTTTGGTGTAACAGTAGATGCTTGTATCGCTGGAATGTCTCTAGAAACCGCAACACCGCGCTGTTTTAATGCATCAAATCCTTGTTGACTGATGTGAACATTTTCGAATCCTGCGTATTTCAATAACCACCAAGCGCGTGCAGCATAAGGCGAACCGCCTTGGTCATAAAGTACAATAGAATCCTCCAAGCTTAAACCACTTGATCTAACCAATTGCGTTAGTTGTTCGTCAGAAGGCATTGGATGCCGCCCCGTGCGGGCAGCCATATCCGACATATCTTTTTCTAGATCCCAAAAAACAGCTCCTGCCACATGCTCTTCTTCGTACATTTTCTTACCAACAGTAGAATCTTTCAAATCGAACCGTGCATCAATCCATTTATGATTTTCGGTATCCGTTGTTTCGATAAATACTGACATCGTCTACACCCTTCCGTTCATCAAATTTGAATACAGCTCTTTCCATTGTGCTAATTTCTCAGATTGTTGCAGCAACGTCCGCTCCGAATCGATCTGATCGACAGCTTGACGTAGAATGTGTTGACGTAATCCTTCTGCTTCTTGCTCAATCCAAAATGTTGCCCAGTTGCTCAATTCTTTTTTCTCTTGCTCCAAATAACGGAGCGCATCAGGTTCCATTAACTCTTGCAACGCATCACGCATTTTTTCTTTTTCATTTTTCTCAAAAAAGCTCTTATTGTTTTTATAATACGATTTAACCGACGAATAATCAGCATTTACAAACGGTTTTGAAATTTCGACAGAACCTGCTTCTTGCACTTCATAAGGTGTAAAAGAGAAGTCTGAATTCTGCTCTTTCAATTTGCTGGTGTCTTCTTTAAAGCGAGAGTCTAATTTCTTTTCGATAAACTGAGCGAGTCGGAAATTCGTCACGCGCAATTCTTGTTGAAAATCAAATCCTGTCATTTCATTTAACTCTTGCAACGCTGTATTCAAAGCTTGTTGTGCTGATTTGTTGGAAAAGACCGAAGGATTAAAAGCTTCTTTGAAAAAGTCATTAAAACGATAAAAAACGCGTTGGTTAACGTAATACAGCAACTCATCCAATTCTTGAAGAGCTTCACGTTCTAATAACTTGGCAATTGATGCTCCGAAAAGTTTACGTAACTGCTGCTCAAGAAGTTTGAGCTCTTCTAGTCGTTCGTCTTTACGCAATAAGTTCTTTTCCGTGTGTTCAATTAAGCTACGGAAACGATCGACAGCTTTTTGCTCTTCTTCTGCGAGCGATTGAACAGCCATTCCTTTTAGCTCTTCTTTTAAGAAATGCTGGAAGGCTTCTTCAAATTGCGGCATACCTGAATGTTCTCGGTCACGTAGCGCTAGTAAGCTTGATACACCAAATAAGCGTGGGAAACGAATGCCAAAACGTTGCAATTCATCTTTTACATACGTAACGACTGAATTTTTTTCTTCCTCGTCATTCGCAAGATCAATCGCATTCACGACAAAGAACATCTTATCCATTTCAAATGCGTCTTTTACTCGGCCAAGCTGAATCAGGAACTCTCGGTCAGCGCGTGCAAAAGCATGGTTGTAATAAGTAATGAACAAAATCGCATCCGCGTTACGAATATACTCAAAAGCAACATTCGTATGTCTGGCATTAATCGAATCTGCTCCTGGAGTATCCACAAGCGTGACGCCATTACGTGTTAATTCGCAATCGTAATAAAAATCGATTTCATCAACAAAACAGCTTTTTTCTTCTTTCGCCACATACAAGCCAAATTCTTCACGATTTGTCCGAAGAGTTTCACCTAAACGATCTTTGAAATCTGGATATCCTTTGTTAAAGGCGGTGATAAATGATTTATGAACTTGCTGTTCTGTTGGTGTATTTTCTGGTAGTTTTGATGACTTGTCAAAAGCATCTTCTAATGAAGTGACTTGCACGCCTAAAGCTTGGAAAGAATTTTGAACGTCTTCTGTCATTTGCGTACGCGTTTTTAGTCGAACATCTGCTGTTTCGTGTGGGTGTTGCTCGCTTACTGGACGAATTCGGTTAATCGTCGCCGTAGTCGGGTTTGGCGATACTGGTAGTACTGTTTCCCCCATCAACGCATTCGAAAATGACGATTTCCCCGCACTAAATGCTCCAAACAACGCAATGGTGAATTCTTGTCCTTCTAAACGACCCGCTTTTCGTTTTAAATAAGCGGCAGTTTCCGCAAATCCTTTTATTGGATCAATAACTTCTGCTGTACGATTGGCACGCTCGAGTACAGCTACTTCATCAAATGACGCCACTTCCATTGAGTAAGCTTGTTGTTCTTGCTCTTCTTGTTGTTGGTCATCTTTTTCAAGCATTGCAGGATCAAATTCAGTCATTTCTTCTATAGAAACTTCAAATTCACTTAGCCATTGATCAACTTTTTCTTCCGCTGCTGTTTTTTGTTTTGGTAGCATTGCCGAATAAGACTTTTTCACTTTGTCGATTTTGCTTTCCATTTCTTCAAGTGTTTGGATCGCGAGCATTTTTTGAGACAAGGTTTGTGCTTTCATATCAATTTCTGTATTGGCGTCATCCGTCAATCCTTCAAACTTTTCTTCTTGTGCTTTTTTCCAGCCATCTGTCTCACGGATAAACCAGCGCTGAACACCTGTTGAAATGCTATTTGCAAAATTCAATACCGCGTCTCCAGTCACAGAAGCGCCTGTTGGAACTTGTTCTTCTATAACTGAAAATGGCACCTGGTAAGTCATGTCGTCGATGGATAACGATTCACTGTCCGTTAATATTCCAGCATCTTTTAACGAAGACTTCATCAACTTTTTTAAGTGATTGGTAATTTGAGAAGATACTGTCGTCTGTAGTCGTTCGTCCACTTCTAGTTGTCGTTTTTGTCGTTCTTCTTCTGTCTTTTTGCCACTAAATAGCACACCGACTTTAAAATTCGGTTGCACAGATTCTAAGTAACTTGTTAGTGCATTACGTAATTCGTAAGGCATAATATTCGAGTTTTCAAGTAATTCTTTGCGGCTCTTTTCAAATTTCGCCTGCCAGTTTTCAAAATCCTGGACGGACATTCTACGAGAAACTAACGCATTCTCTTTTTTCAAATCCTCACGCATTTCCCATTCTTCCGGATCCAGAACGTTTGAAAAAGCTAGTAAACATTCTTGTTTTTCATCTTCTAAATAGTTGATGTGTTCGTCTTTTAACTGGCTCAAGGCTGATTCAGAAGCTGACCCCATATGACCTTTCCAGTTTTTCATCGTTGACGAAACAAGTTCTTTAACTTGATCAAAATCGTTTCCAGGAAAATCAAAATCCTTTAACGACGTAAAGAAAATGCCTTTTGGAACGACTCCCCATGCCGCGAACGAATCATGAACCGATTGTTGAAAATCTTCAAAGCTCATTTCACTGCTTTGATGCTTATCAATTTGGTTAACGATTAAATACAGTTCGGTGTATTTCTGTAATTCTTTCGTAAAATTAAAATTCAATTCAGACTGAACATGGTTATAGTCCATCACATAAAACACCATATCCGCTACGTGAAGAGCTGACTCGGTCGACATGCGGTGCGCATCATCCGTGGAATCGACTCCCGGTGTATCCATGACCGTTATGCCTTTAGGCAAAACCGATGCTTGGTGTCCGATATCGATTTGTGTGACATCACCGTTTTTGCAAAATTCCTTAACCGCGTTAAAATCGTAATTCTCAGGAAAGTAAACCGGTTTTTCATCGCGCATATTAACGATAGCAAAATCCGTATCTGCTTTTTGGACATTCACGATATTCGCACTCGTTGGGATCGGGCTAGATGGCAATAAGGTCTCGCCAGTCAATGCGTTGATCATAGATGACTTACCGGATGAAAAATGTCCGGCAAATCCAATAATGAAATTATTTTTTAAGATTTTTTTTGCAAATAAATGCGCTTTGGCTTCACGCTCTGTGTCTTCATTTTCTTTGAAGATCTTATAGAGATGTGCCGTTTCAAGTAATTCTTGTTTATGATCAACAACTGTCATTTCGAAATCTCCTTCTCCGCTTACTGCTCTCTATCATATCATTTTTATGGGTCAACGAAAAACATCCTTCCCAAATTTTAGAAGGATGTTGCGTTTCTTATGAAAATCCGTGAATTGACATACCACCATCGACAAAAAGTGTCTGTCCGGTAATATAACTTGCCGCATCTGATGCTAAAAAAACAACTGGTGAGGCTACTTCCGGTAATTCTCCGACACGCTTCATCGGTGTCACTGCGAGGATCGAATCTAGATATTCAGGGTTACTTAAAATCTTTTCTGTTAACGGTGTTTTAAAGTACCATGGCCCAATAGCATTGACGCGAATGTTTTTCGGTCCCCATTCCATTGCCATGACTTTTGTCATTTGAATAATAGCCGCTTTAGATGCCGCATAAATCACACCTGTTTTTAATGCGCGATCGCCTCCGACCGAACTAATGTTAACAATCGAACTGCCACTAGCCATTTTTTTCACAGCTTCTTGCGAAAACATAAAGACGCTTTGTGCATTCGTATCCATAATTTGATGCCATTCTGCGTCATTGGCATCGGCTAACGAAGACCTGATATTCATCCCTGCGTTGTTCACTAAAATATCAAGCGCTCCAAAATGTTCGACTGTTTTGTCGATTGCTGCTTGAATGTCACTGCGTTTTGTAATGTCTGCTGTTATGTAAGTTGTTCGGTTATTGTTTATATCTTGTTGTGTTTGCTGCAAGTCTGATTCGGTCCTTGCTACTAACATAACATTGGCTCCCGCTTCTGCAAGCGCCATTGCGATTGCTTTGCCAATACCTTTACCAGCACCTGTTACGATAGCTGTCTTATTTTCTAAACTAAATGATTTCAACATGTATAATCGCCTCCACTTTTATTATAGTCACAACATTCGCTATTTGTCCTGTTCTATAAACTACAAAAAAACCGCCGTGAATTACCACGGCGGTCAGACTGTAGACAAAGTCTTATTAAACTGAATAATGATGCATACTCTTCAACCGGGCTGGCCACTTCGCTTTCCGTGGGCTCAGCTTCAGCCTCCTCGTCACTGACGTTCCTGCGGGGTCTTCAGCTTTCGCTCTCCCACAGGAGTCTTCGTGGACCAGCCCAGTTGAAGGCTTCTTGCTACAAACAAAGTGAGATTCTTTAGTGCGCTTCACCATATAAATAACGTGTTAAAAGATTTTTCCTACTCACTCCTGGATTCGGAGCACCTAGTGGCGAAGTGCAAAGATATGCTCCTGCATCGCTGCGCTAGCTTCGTCGCAAAGCCACTGCCCGAAGTCCCTTCGGTCACTGACTTTCCTGCGGAAAAACGAAGGGGTGAGACCCCGCAGGAGCTTGCGACGAGGAGGCTCAGCACGGAGTCCGCGGAAAGCGTCCACTAGGTGTGAAGAATCCCACATGCATACAAAAAAATGAGTAAATATTCTTTTGTCTACAAGCAGAAACCGCCGTGAATTATCACGGCGGTTTCTGCTTACTCGTTTAGTTGATAAATCTTCGTATATTTTTCTTCTAGATAGTCCGCTAAATAATCTGGATTCAAACCTTCGCCAGTCACATCTTTTAAAATATCCATAGGCTTTTTAAAAGCGCCATACTGATGAATGTTATTTGTTAGCCATTCGCGAATTGGAGTGATGTTACGCTCTGCCAACAATTCATCGTAATTTGGCAACTCTTTTAGCATAGCGTTTTTGAATTGCGCTGCATACATATAACCAAGTGCGTAAGACGGGAAATACCCAAAGCTTGCGCCTGCCCAGTGAACGTCTTGCAACACACCTTCTGCATCGTTTGACGGGCGTACACCTAAATACTCTTCGTATTTATCGTTCCACAACTGTGGTAAATCACTAACTTTTAGATCTCCGTTAAATAACCCTTTTTCTAGCTCGTAACGTACCATAACATGCAATGCATACGACAATTCATCTGCTTCGATGCGAATTAATGATGGTTTAGATTCATTAATTGCGCGTACGTAATCTACCAATTCAACAGAAGCAAATTGATCAGGAGCGTAGTCTTTCAACAAATCAAAGTTTTTCTGCCAAAAATGTTCATTGCGCCCGATAAAATTTTCACAAAACAACGACTGTGATTCATGAATGCCCATCGAAGCACCTGTTTCTATAGGTAATCCTGCTAAGTCGTCTCCGAGGTTTTGCTCATACATCGCGTGTCCGCCTTCGTGAATTGTGCCAAATACAGCTGTTCGGAAGTCACTTTCATCGTACTTAGTCGTCACGCGAATGTCTTGACGGTTGATTGAAATCATAAACGGATGAACGGTTTCGTCTAGACGTCCTGCTTCAAAATCGTACCCTAGTTGTTCTAACATTTCACGGCTAAAATCTTGCTGTGCCTGTTTTGAAAAATGCTCGTATAAAAATGCCGTCTCTGGTTTGTTCGGGGACGCTGCAATTTTTCGTACCAAAGGCACAATACGCTCGCGAAGCTTGCCAAACACTTCATCTAATATTTCTGTGGTCATACCAGGTTCATATTGGTCAAGCAGTGTATTGTACGTACTACCATTTTTCTCTCCCCAATAGCCAACCATTTTTTTGGTTGTGCTGACCAAGTCTTCTAAATAAGGAAGGAATAGCGAAAAATCGGAATTTTCCTTTGCTGTTTCCCATACAGACTCAGCTTTAGATTTTAATATAACAAACTTCTTATATTCCTCAGGAGGAATTTTCTTACTCAAATCATAGTCTTTTCGCGCTTCTTCTACTGATCGACGGATAATTGGATTTTTTAATTGATCCGCTTCTAAAGAAGTAAGCAGTTCGCCAAATTCATCTGACGTTGATAAGCTAAAAACTTCTGCAGATAAGGTGCCAATTGTTTCAGAGCGTAGTTCCACTCCTTTTTTTGGAGCACCCGTACGCAAATCCCAAAATAACAAAGCGATTGCCTCTTCATAACCTTTGATTTTATTAAAATGTTCGGTAAAACGTTTTTCAAGTGACAACTAAATCCCCCCTATGCTTAATGAGACCATTGTATCATAGCGATACGACTCACTTAAAAATTTTCAGCAGGGACGGGCAAGATAGTTTCCCATAAATGCTCGACACGCAGTTCTTCTTCGTTCACCAATAAATGAATTTCTCCATAATCTTTTGAAGAACGAATCAAACGTCCAATTCCTTGTTGAATACGAAGCTGCATGAAAGGCAAGTCAATTTCTTCTAATGGGTTGTTACTAAATTTCCGTTTCGCATCAAAAACTGGATCTTTTGGTGGGAATGGCAAATCAACGATAATTACTTTTGTTAATGCTTCACCAGGTAAATCTAACCCTTCCCATAAGTGATATGAACACAAAATCTGGAAATTCCCTTGTTGGAATTCTTTGACGACCGTTGATAATTCGCGGTCTCCTTCAAATTCAATGGCATATTGATGGTCCAAAGGAAGTGATTTTTTGAAATTATCCATATCTACTTTTGATGTGAATAAAACAAGCGTTTGGTCTCCTGAGCTAAACAAGTCATAGACGCGTTCAAATTTCTGTTGTTGTTCTAAAGGATGCTTAAAGATTTTCATCACATCTTCATACTCAAATGGAGATGGCACAGAGAACGATTGGAATTTATCGATTCCAAGGCTATCTGACAAGTACGTGAAATCTTTTTGAATCGATAAAGTAGCTGAAGAGAAAATGATTGGAATTTTCCCATCAAATAATTTTTCATCTAATATATCCGTAACTAAGCGTGGCATAATAACAAGCGTCTCAATTTCATCTTTGATTTCTAACCACGTTACAGCGTCGCCTTCTTCTACAAACAAACGCATTGAGAATATATATTGTTCGAAATACTCTTCAGCTAAACGCAATTCATATTCAGGAATTGTGAAAAGCTCGCCTTCAAAAACAAATTCCTCTAACATCAAATCAATGTGACGCACCAGCATATTGCCGACTTTGACCAATTCTGGATCTTTTGTAATTGCTTTACGGTCTTCGTCACTTTTAACTGTATGGATCCGTAACAAGCGGAAAAAGTCATTGTGAAGATCGATTGTTTGCTCGATCATGTTTAATGTTTTTTCACGCATACCATCTGAAAGAATGCTTTCTGTCACATCTTGCAATGTGCTTTCTTGCACTTCATACGTCAATGCACGTTGTGCCGCAAACTCTAGTAAATGACCTTCATCTAACACTATTTGAGAGAATTCAGGAAGCAAAGGCGTTTGTCCTTCGCGTTTACGTGTTTCTTTCGTCCAAATATGCTCCATTAGGAAATCATGTGAACAAATAACCAAGTCAGTGGCTTGACGGTAATGATTGCGGTGAATCGTTTGACCGCATTTGTTTCGCAATTCGCAAGCATTGCAGTTTTGAATTGGATGATAATTGACTTGCTGCCATTCTTCATCTGTTACTTCTGGATAGCTTGAGCGCTCTCCGTAAGGATAAGTATTTTGCATGGAGTATGTCTTATTGACAAATTCCGGCAAGCTATCTTCAATATCAAACACAAAATCTTCATCGATGCGTTTTTTTGCGCCTTCTAAACGCTGAAGACATAAATATTGATCTCGCGATTTTGCCAAACGAACATCTAAATTCAAATCAAACAAATCATTTAAACGGTCAACGTCTCCACCTTTTTTGACCAATTGCTCGATCAAAGTTTCATCCGCACATGAAATAAGTGCTGGTTTACCAGTATAGCGAGCATATGCAATAGCCGGTAACAGATACGCCATCGTTTTCCCGGTTCCAACTCCTGCTTCAGCAAATAAAACCGATTTTTCTTTTAACGCCTGTTCGATTTGAAAAGACATGAAAATTTGTTCATCACGAAGATCATAGCCTTTTTCAGGAAGTTCATCGTAAAATACATCACCAATCCAGTCATTGAGTGATTCAAAGAAAGTTTTATCTTTTGTTAATGCAAATGGTAGTGGTTGTCTCATAATACTCTCCTCACAGAGAAACGGAAGAGCCTGTGCCCTTCCGTTTCGTCTCATTTATTTTTTAGAACGTTCTCCCCAGAATTGGAAAAGATCCGTACGGATAAATCCGTTAAATAGTTTGCGTTTTTTTGTAGCTGGTTGACCGTAAAGTGTTTCAAAACGACCCATCGATGACAGCATATATACTGACCATGTTGGGTGTTTCGCAAATACACGACCCATATCAGCAATCATTTCTTCGATGACTTCAATTTCACCAATACGTTCTCCGTAAGGTGGGTTACCAACAACTACGCCGTTTTCTTCAGTTGCTACAAAATCCTTTACTTGACGCTGTTCAAAATGGATCAAGTCCGCAAAGCCAGCTTCACGCGCATTTTCTTCTGCGACTTTCAGCATGCGATGGTCGATGTCTGTTCCTACTATATTTAGTGGCTGATCATAATTCGCTAATTCTTCTGCTTCTTCGCGAACTTCATCCCACAGTTTTTGTCCCATCCATGGCCATTCTTCGCTATCAAAATCACGGTTATAGCCGGGTGCTAAATTTTGACCAATCATCGCAGCTTCAATTGCGATGGTCCCTGATCCGCAGAAAGGATCTACGAACGGACGGTCTGGCGTCCATCTAGATAATTTCACCAGTGCCGCAGCAAGTGTTTCTTTTAATGGCGCTTCCCCTTGGTCCAAACGATAGCCGCGTTTATGCAACCCTGCTCCGCTTGTGTCGATTGATAGTTGAACTTTGTCCTTTAAAATCGATACTTCAATTTTAAAGCGCGGTCCTGTTTCATCTAAAAACGAATTACGGTGATATGCTTTTTTCAAACGTTCAACAATCGCTTTTTTAACGATAGACTGACAGTTTGGCACACTGTGTAAGGTCGATTTAACTGATTTCCCTTGTACCGGAAATTCAGCATCTACTGGAAGGTATTTTTCCCATTCGATTTCTTTTGTCCGTTCAAACAATTCGTCAAATGTATAGGCATTAAATTCACCAGCGATGATTTTTACACGGTCAGCAGTGCGTAGCCATAAGTTGGCTTTGGCAATGTCTCGCTCGTTTCCTTCAAAAAATACTTTGCCGTTTTCTGTTTCTGTTTCGTATCCTAGTTCTTTTACTTCGTTAGCGACAATTGACTCAAGTCCCATTGCAGCTGTTGCGAGCAATTTAAATGTTGTCATAATGACTCCCTCTCCAGTTATTCACTATTTCAGCTTTCAGTGTTCATTTAATCGTTAGATTTTTAAAATTAAATACGTATTACAGAAATCGCTGTAGGCGGACGCTTTCCTGCGGGCGAGCGCCAAGCCTCCTCAGTCGCTCTGCTCCTTGCGGGGTCTCGGCTGTCTCGCTATCCCGCTGGAGTCGCCGCCTTTCGCTTTTTTTTCTAATTTTCATACTGATACTATTAAAATAAATTAAGAAATTGCTTAGCACTAGATATAAACGCCTAAAGCTTACTCAAAAGATTAAATTATATCAGTCTAACTTGTTTATTTATATCATAATATGAAGAAAAGCTCCCCGACAGGAGAGCCTTTAATAAGCATTTTAAGACCATGAGAAATTCTATAAGCCATGTTTTGTTTCCACGTACTCAAACGGCTTGCGCCTTGTACTAGTGGACAGCAATCATCTATCTGCAAGTTTGCACCTGCCTCTTCATCAGTTCATTTCCTTCAGAAAAGTGCCCCTACCATAATTTGGGTTTCTCGCTCACGGGGTTTACCTCGTTCCACCTGTATAATTTCTTATACAGCTCCGTCACTGTGGCACCTTCAGGGTATTTCGGCCATATCCGAAGACTTAGGCGTTCTACCCGCCGTCAGCTATTGCTAGCTGCCTCAGCTTATTGTTTCACTGAGCGCGATCACTACGGTCATCTCAGAACCGTGCGAGCATGGACTTTCCTCTCCGGCGAAGACGCCAGAGCGATTGCCAGAATTTCAAATGGCTTATTAAGTATACGTTATTTGAGCATAGAAAACAATTGTTTTAATTATTGTCTAATTTGTTGCCAAATACATGGTTTTCTAAATGTGATAAACGGCGCAAAATATCAAAGTTTGTTGTGCCAGGTGCTGGTGTTGTTTGTTTTTTCGGTGAGTTTTCTAACTCTGTACGTAAACGTTGGTTCTCATTTTGAAGTTGTTCGATTCGTTTTGTGAAAGCTTCATAATCCTGGATAACTTCGTCTAGGAAATGATCTACTTCATCTTGGTTGTAACCGCGCATCGCTGTTTTGAAATCTTTTTCTAGTATATCCTTAGATGTAAATTTATTGTCCATTTTAATCGTCCTTCCATAAAAAACTACCTTTTATTAAGTATAGCATACGGCACATTTTCCGTGTTCAGTCTTCTTGAACTTGAAGGGTTTTTTTTCGCTTTTTCTCTTCTAAACGGGCTTGTCTTTTGTTAATATCTGCCACGAGTGACTGGCGTACGTTTGTATGTTCACTAGCTTCTTTTGCAAATCCGGCCATAATAGCTGCTTGGTCTAAGTCTCGCAATTGATGCTCGTAAAGTTTTGCTGCATGAATCCACGCTTCTATTTCAATGCTTCCACGCAAATGCGGGGCTGCTTCTTTAAATAGTTGGACGGCCACTTCATGTTGACCAGCACGTTTTTTCTGAATGGCTAGTAAATAACGCGCAAATGCGGATGAAGCTCCCCGGTCAGTCGTTACATGTTCTAAATAGGCTGCACTTTGGTCATATTGCTTTAAATCCGCATACCATTTTCCGATATTTGTATAAGCTCCACTTGTTTCAGATTCCATATCTTCCATCAATAAATTAGAAGACAGCACATACAACGACACCAGTGATAAGATGTCTAGTTCATTATGATAAAGAACTTTTGCCAGCCCATCTGGAAAGCCGCTTTTTACGGCATCTAAGTAAATGGCAGGGATTAAATACCCGGGCACATCGCCTTGACGTACAAATCCGAGCTTTTCTTCTTCGATAGTGCTTAGCTTCATCCGTGCCAACTCATTTTTCCATATGCGTTTCGTGCCATGAAACAAATCGATTTGACGCGGCACAGGTAATTTCGGCAAATCTTGTCGGTGCATCGTCCACCGAGAAGTCAGTTGCGGCCAATCAAAGCTTTTCCCGTTATAGGAGAAAATAATTGGATCGTCCGCTTTCCATAATCCTGTCTCGTATAGAAATGCCGCCTCGTGAGAAGGATCTGGCATGATGTACTGCATCATTTCAAAATGATCGCTCTTTTTCACTAAAATCCCAATTAAAAAAATGTACGCACCGGTTCCACTAAGGCCTGTTGTTTCCGTATCGAAAAATACAAGAGGGTCTTGTGCGTTTAGTTTGAATGGATGGTCAAAATCTGTTTTTCCCCATGCTTCTAACACATGATCTAGCTCACTGAGCATGACCGATCCATGACGAGTTGTAAACGGATAAGTGATTTTCTTTTGAAAAACAAAGCCAAACTTATTTTCAACAAGTTCAAGTCCTATATCTCTCCACTTTTCTTCGTGGAGTGGACGCTCAGCTCGTTTCGGTTGTTGTTTTTTTGTGGGTTTGTTTTTCAACATGCCTTTCATTTGAAGAAGTTTGCTTTCAAACGACATCGTTCTTCACCTCTCTTTGCGAAGATCATCTAAAAGTCGGATGACATGACTCTTCATACTGATAGCGGCATCTTGTGCTCCGATACACGATGGACATCCGTCAAGACATGGACATTCTGAAACATGCTGCTGGGCTTTATCCAACAGCGGTTTCCATAAGTCATAAATTCGTTCGCTAATCCCAATACCTCCAGGATAAGAATCGTGAATGAAAAATGTTGGCATGTCATTATGCGGCGATTTCACTTGAGGTACAACGTGAACATCACGACGGTCACACTGAACGAATATTGGGATAAACGACTCGATCGCGTAAGCTGCTCCGGTCATGGTGTCCGACAGCTCCGCTTCCGAAAAATCTTCAGGTTTTGAGAAGCTCAACCATGTAGAAGAAGTATGAAGTTCTTCTGCAGGCAAGGAAATCGGTCCTGAACCAATATTGTCATGCGAATCAAATCGAATTTTTTTGAAAATGGTTGGCATGGCTAGCACAGCAATGTCTCCATAGAAAACTTCTGATTTGTTCATCATTTTATCTTTGTCTTCGCTCATTACTTTTAATTCGACTGCCAAATTGGCATCCGTGAAATAATCCACGTCCACTTCTCTGACGTATGCTTTCTTTTCTTCCCAGTCCAAAATTTCCACTTGAAATTGCGTGCCTTGATGCAAATAAATCGCTTCTTCGTGCAATAAGGTCATGGCGCTAAAGCGATCCATTTCACCGATTACACGCGTATCCGCTGGGATTGATTGATCGATGATGACCACATTTTCTTGTGACGCTGAACGTAGAGAAATATCGTGCGCTGGGAAGCGGTCACTCATCCAATGCCAGCGATTTGAAGTCCGCACAAGCACTCCTTCTTCTTGTAAATATTCGAGAAGTTCTTGCACTTCGAATTCTCCGTACTGATCATCAACTCTAAACGGCAATTCAAAAGAAGCACATTTCAAATGGTCCATTAATATAATAATATTTTCCGGATGAATGCGTGCTTCTTCTGGAGACTGGTCCAATAAATATTCAGGATGGTTAATAATGTATTGATCGAGAGCTGTAGATTGCGCAACATAGATAACGAGTGATTCGTCTTGACGACGACCTGCGCGTCCTGCTTGTTGCCAAGCACTTGCAATGTTCCCTGGATAGCCCGTCATAATACATGCTTGCAGTTGACCAATATCAACACCAAGTTCTAATGCATTGGTAGATACGACACATTGAATCGAGCCATCACGAAGACCTTTTTCAATAGCCCGACGCTCTGTCGGCAAATAGCCTCCTCGGTAACCTTTAATCGAGTCGTCTTGTAGCTTCATTTTAGTAACGGCTTGTAAATACGTGACCAACATCTCTACGCGCACTCGACTTTTCGCAAAGACAATGGTTTGGATGCCGTTTTTAATTAAATGAGTAGCCAAATCACGAACTTCAAGAATCGCACTTCTCCGAACACCAAACGTTGGGTGAATAATTGGTGGGTTGTAAAACACAATATGCTTTTTCCCAGACGGTGCACCGTTTTGGTCAATTAACTTATGTGTACTATTCGTTAAGTTTTCTGCTAGTTCTTTTGGGTTGGCAATTGTCGCGGATGTACAAATAAAGACAGGGTTGCTGCCATAAAACTCACAAATCCGTTTTAGTCTACGAATTACGTGAGCTACGTGCGTTCCGAAAATCCCTTTGTACGTATGCAACTCATCAATGACTATATAATGAAGGTTCTCAAAAAGAGAAACCCATTTTGTATGATGTGGCAATATTGCTGAATGCAACATATCTGGATTGGTCATGACGATTTGCCCCGCTTTCCGCACCTTTGTACGAATAGCCGGTGATGTATCGCCATCATATGTGTAAGACAAAATTTCTTCTTCTGTTTTTTCGATCAAATCGTGTAAATCACTTTTTTGATCTTGTGCTAATGCTTTTGTCGGGAACAGGTAAAGCGCTCGTGCACCCGGGTCATTTAAAATCTTGTGCAATACAGGTAAGTGATAGCAATATGATTTTCCTGATGCAGTAGGTGTCACAGCAGTGAATGAATTCCCTGCTGCTGCTAAATCAAACGCCTCACGTTGATGCGTATAAAGTTGCTCAATTCCTTTTTTACGAAGTGCTGCTTTTAAGCTCGCGTGCATCTCCGGTGGAAAATCAGCGTATTGTGCCGGTTTTTCTTGTCTCGTATGCCAATGGACAATGCGTTCCATCATGTCCGGTTCTGTTTTCCATTCTTCCATCAAAACAGGCAAAGTTTTTCTTCTAATCATGCGATTTGCTCTTTTCATCTATAGCCATAATAAATGTTTGTAACGTATATTGTGCCGCTTGAATCGTTTGGATAAAGCGTTTTTTGCTCGTTTCTTTATAAAAACTTTGCACAAAAAACTGGGTCATGCCTTCTGCCGCCGTATCAATTTGCGGCTTGTGCACATATTTTGGTCGTTCTTGTTGAATATAGATTAGTGACTCTTTTTGCCACTCATTTATTTTAGCGTGCCAAATATCGGCATATGGTTTAACGTCTTCATAAAAATCAGGGACCGCGTCCATTTCACGCATTTCGTAAAACCGGTCCAAGCATTTTCCACATTCATCAAATAATGTAGAAGAGAGTTCTCTAACTGTCATTTTGCAATCCCTCCATTGCCTTTAGTTTATCATATCCACTAAATCGACACGACTTTTATCGAACAGACATTCCTTACACTTTGATTAGCTAAAAAAATCAGCTATTATAAGAATATCTAAAGCTGATTTCTTCTAAAGTATACAGCGAATAGACAGGTTTCAAATTGTTGAAACCTTTCATCTTATCAGTCGTCTAAAAGCTTGTGATATGATAGAGTAAGCGAGGTGTATCACAATGGCAATCAATTACCCGAACGGAAAAAAATTCATTCCGCCAAAAGATCAACCTGCCAAACAAACAGTTGCCCCTAAAAAGAAAAAGGATTTATCCTTTAGCAATCGGGGTAAGACACTAGAGGACGAATTAAATGAAACCAATGATTATTACCTTCAATTGGGATTAGCTGTTATTCACAAAAAGCCAGTACCTCTTCAAATCGTTAAAGTGGAGTACCCTTCAAGAAGTGCTGCGGTCATTCGTGAAGCCTATTTCCAAGCTCCATCCACTACCGATTATAATGGTGTTTGGAATGGTCGATATATTGACTTTGAAGCAAAAGAAACACAAAACAAAACTTCTTTCCCATTGCAGAATATTCATGACCATCAAATTCATCACATGTCTAGCGTAGTAAAACAAAATGGAACAGCGTTTATGATTATCCGCTTTTCTTCATGGCAGCGGTATTTTATCATGCCATTTAAAGAACTTGAGGTATTTTGGAACCGAATGATGGCAGGTGGAAGAAAATCGGTTACTTTACAAGAAATCGAAAATACTTCCTTTGAAATTACACCTGGCGCATTTCCACGCATTGACTACCTGCCTCTTTTAGACAAGCTTTAAGCAACAGTATGTATACGAAAGTGAGGAACCGATCTTGAGCGACAAACAAATTTCGCGTGAAGAACGCCGTAAAGCAATCGAACGCCAAAAGAAAAACAGCAATAAGAAGAAAAAGAAATCCCCTGTATTCCTGTGGATTAAACGCATCGTTTTGGCGATGGTAATTATAGGTTTAGCTGGCGTTGTGTTCGGTGCCTCTATGTTTGCCTATTATGCAAGCAGTGCACCAGAAATTGACGAAGAGTTGCTACGCGATCCCATTAGTCCGACTTTCTATGCGGCAGATGGCGAAACAGAAATTCCTTATATTACTGCCGAGAATCGTGAGTATGTAAATTACGAAGACATCCCGAAAGCGATGGAAGCTGCTATTTTAGCAACTGAAGATAATCGGTTTTATAAACATTCCGGGATCGACGTTATTCGTTTAGGTGGAGCTGTTATCGCCAATATTACCGGCGGCTTTGGTTCTCAAGGTGCTAGTACAATTACCCAACAAGTTATTAAAAATTCATTTTTAACAAATGACAAAACCTTAAAACGAAAAGCACAAGAAGCATATTTAGCTTATAAATTAGAACAAGAGTATGAAAAAGAAGAAATCTTCGAGATGTATTTCAATAAGATTTTGATGTCTGGAAATATTTATGGTTTTGGAACAGCTTCAGAATATTTTTATGGTAAACCTCTTAAAGAATTAAGCTTAGCTGAAACTGCATTATTGGCCGGAATGCCACAAAGCCCGAATGGATATAATCCCTTTAAAAATCCAGATCGTGCTATAGAACGTCGTAATATCGTGTTAGGTTTAATGGAGCAACACGGTAAAATTACTACGGAAGAAAAAGAACAAGCACGTGCAGCTACTCTTGATGACTCGCTAGTAGCTGAAGAAAACCGTCAGCAACAAGTTCCAAATGCTGAATATACGGCGTTTATGGAACTGGTGGAAGATGAACTTGAAGTTTTAGATGGCGATTACTCGCTAGATGAAGGCTTAAAAATTTACACGACACTTGAGCCTTATGTTCAGGAAAAAGTAAATGATGCAATGGCTTCTGATTTGTTTTTTGATGAAGAAGTTCAATCAGCTATGACAGTGATTGATACGAAAACAGGTGGAATTAGCGCAATCGGTGCCGGACGTGATTATACCGGTGACGTCCGTCATAATTACGCCACATCAAAAGATCGCCCGATAGGGTCAACGATTAAACCATTAGTAGATTATGGCCCTGCTATCGAATACTTGGATTGGTCTACGGGTCAAACTGTCGTGGACGAACCTTATTCTTATAATGATAATGATCAAGAAATCCGCAATGTCGACGGAGAGTTTTTAGGAACAATGACAATTCGCGAAGCACTTTACCGCTCACGTAATATTCCTGCAGTTAAAACCTTGCAGGAAGTAGGGATGGAAAATGCTGAAGAATTCACTCAAAAATTAGGATTAGATTTCGGAAATGTTTATGAATCCGCAGCCCTTGGCTCACCGGAAAAAAATATTTCAACTGTTGAAATGGCAGGTGCCTTCGCTGCTTTTGGTAACGAGGGATCTTTTACTAAGCCTCACACTATTAAAAAGATTGTTTTCCGTGACGGTTCAACTGAACAAATTGTTGCGCCTGAACCTGTACAAGCGATGAAAGACAGCACCGCTTATATGGTAACCGATATGCTTAGAGACGTTGTAGATTTGAATACACCAGGTTCTACAGGCAAGGAAGTTGCTATTAACGGTTTGGATTTGGCAGGAAAAACTGGAACAACAAATTATTCAGCCGATAACCTTACAGATTATGGTCTAGATGCAAGCTCTGCACCAGATGTTTGGTTTGCTGGTTTCACAACAGATTATTCAATTTCTGTATGGAGCGGTTATCCTAATCGCAAAACACCAATTGACACAGCATCAGACGAGCGTTTACTTGCTCAGCGTTTGTTCAAAAATGTTATGTCACAAATCTCTTCACCTGAAACAGCTAGCTTTGAACAACCAGATTCTGTTACAGAACAAGTAGTTGAAGTTGGTTCTGATCCATTAAAACTGGCTAGTGCTTTTACGCCTTACAATATGAGAAGTTCAGAACTATTTGCACGTGGCACAGAACCCAATTCAGTATCGCAACGTTATGTAGTTGAAGACTTAAAGACACCATCTGGCTTACGAGCTAAAGTTGATGGGAATTCTGCGAAACTTTCATGGGATTCAAGTGATAAAAATGTATCATTTGAAGTTTCTGTTGAAGTAGATGGATCTCGTTCAGTTCTTACTACTTCATCAAGTAAATCTTATACGTATAATGGTTTAGAAGAAGGAAAAACATATACCTTCAGAGTCGTTGCAGTTAACGATACTCAGCGTAGTGACCCAGCGTCGACTGTAGTCGAAGTTGCTGCCGCTCCCGAAGAACCTGAAGAAGAACCAGAAGTAGAACCAGAGGAACCGGTTGAAGAAGAGCCTGTCGAAGAAGAGCCCGTTGAAGAAGAACCGGTCGAAGAAGAGCCGGCTGTTGAAGAGCCGGCTGAAGAAGAACCTGTAGTCGAAGAAGAACCGGCTGTTGAAGAAGACCCAATCGATGTACCGGAAGACCCAACTGAAGAAGAAGAAAGTGAAACACCTTCGGCAAACAGTAGCGGTAATTCTGATAACGATCAGGGCAAAGACAAGGATAAAGATAATAAAATTGATCAAGGCAATAAAGACGAAAACAAAAACTAAACATCAAAAGCCCCGAATGCTAAGCATTCGGGGCTTTTCTATGATTCATTTAAATACTTAAATTCAATTCGTTTTCTCGCGATAATTTTCTTAAGTTCTACAAATAATTCCACTAACTGACGGTATGCCGCATAAGTACTTGGAGATGATTCGATAAACAACAAACGCTCTGCGCCATTTAACGGTTCAAATCCTTCATCTTGCAAAGCTATCCGGCAATGCGTTAAAAGTTTTTTGTAGATTGTTAGACCGTCTTGGGTAATTTCAGCAGCAGCTTTATTGCGCTGTTTGTGCAAGACAGCTAATTGCGCCAAAATGTGATCCCATTCCAAAAAATAAGGGTCAAGTTGCTCTTTAGTTAACTTTAGTGACAGTTTCACGTTTAACCAGTCCTTTTTTCTCGCGTTTTTGCCCTTCTCGGCATCGATCAAAAAGCGGACAAATATGACAACCTGGATTTTGTGATTTGCAATGATAGCGTCCGAAAAAGATAATTTGGTGATGCGTTTTAGACCAATCGTCTGCAGGAGTTTTTTTCATTATCGTTTCTTCTACTTGAAGCGGATTATCTTTCCATCGACTCAACCCTAATCGCTTGGCAACTCGTTCAACATGAGTGTCTACAGCTAATGCTGGAATCCCAAAAGCCACGGACACGACGACATTAGCTGTCTTTCGACCGACTCCCGGGAGCGTCATTAGCAAGTCTCTGTCAGCTGGTACTACACTATTGTGCTCGTCGATTAAGATACGACTAAGCGCTTGAATATTTTTAGCCTTATTGCGGAACAAACCGATCGAACGGATATCTTGCTGTAATTCTTCTAATGACACAGCGACGTAATCTTGTGGTTCATGATATTTTTGGAACAAGTCAGCCGTCACGCGGTTGACGAGTTTATCTGTACATTGTGCAGATAAAAGCGTCGCGATTAATAAATCAAATGGATTACGGTGTACCAATTCACAATGTGCATCCGGAAACATACGATCCATTTCTTGTAGACAAGCCAACCATTCTTTTTTAGACATCATCTATTTCACCTTCTAATTACGGTCTTCCAACCAATTATAAAATTGAACTTTTTTCACTGCATTTTCAGTCGGCTGAATCCGGATATTTTTTTCTCTAAACGAACTTGCATGCTTAGTAACTTGCGTAGAGGTTTTAATGTTTTTCTTTTTCCACTCAAATAAAATTCTGTCTACATAACGCAAACTCAGTTTCTCCGAAATAACAGCTTCTTTAAGTGCCATTCGAATCACATCTGGTGTATGGCCATCTTGATCCATCCACATCGAAATGGTTTCAATTTCCATCGGAGACAAGAAACGTCCAAATTCTTGTTCAAACAACTGGAAGATCTCCCCTTCCAACTCTTTTTGGGTATTTTCTTTTATTTCATGCTGCTCTTTATAAACACAGTCCAATAACCGATCCCATAAAGGTTGTAAAGAAATAACTTCTGTCAAAACATCTTGTTCTGTTGTTTGTTCGATCGACAAATAGCCTTGTTGCATCAATTTTTGTAACATGGTTGTTACGCTTTTTTGAGAAGTCATCATGCGTGCGCCTACTTCATCAGGTGTCGGA
Organism: Planococcus halocryophilus; assembly: GCF_001687585.2. Classification (GTDB taxonomy): domain Bacteria; phylum Bacillota; class Bacilli; order Bacillales_A; family Planococcaceae; genus Planococcus; species Planococcus halocryophilus. Next base: position 1,997,815 of record NZ_CP016537.2, read on the forward strand.
AACTGGTTTCCCATTTGTTGAAATGCTTGAATGTGCATAAGCAACATTGCTTCCTCGTCTGTTATCTTCAGTTCTTTGTAAAACTGAAAAAAAAGCTGGGAAATGGTAACATTCCCCTGCTCAATCCACGTTTGTAATCGATTAGGTTGTTTCATATCCCAACCACCTTTCCTATTATTCATTTTTATGGGTATAAACGGTTTAATAGACGTGGGAATGGAATCGATTCTCTAATATGTTCTACACCACTAATCCAAGCTACTGTGCGTTCTAAGCCTAAACCAAACCCAGAATGAGGAACTGATCCGTATTTGCTTAAGTCTAAATACCAAGCATATGCATCTTCATCTAAATTATGTTCTTGAATGCGTTGTTTCATCAACTCATAATCATGAATCCGTTCAGAACCACCGATAATTTCTCCGTAGCCTTCTGGCGCGATCATGTCTGCACATAGTACGACATCGTCACGTTCTGGGTGAGGTTGCATGTAAAATGGCTTGATACCAATAGGATAATGTGTAATGAATATTGGCATGTCGTAGCTTTCTGCTAAAGCTGTTTCATGTGGAGCACCAAAATCTTCGCCCCATTTAATATCATCAAAACCGTTATCGTTTAACCATTTAATCGCATCGTCATAAGAAACACGTGGGAACGGCGCTTTTATCTTTTCAAGTTTCGATACGTCTCTATCAAGACGTTCCAATTCCAATTTGCAGTTTTTCAAAACCGATTGCACAATATACGAAACATATTGCTCTTGCACTTCTAAACTTTCCGCATGCTCGATAAATGCCATTTCCGGTTCAATCATCCAAAACTCGATTAAGTGACGGCGTGTTTTAGATTTTTCTGCACGGAATGTCGGACCAAACGAAAATACTTTTCCAAGCGCCATCGCAGCCGCTTCCATATACAATTGACCCGATTGAGATAAATAAGCATCTTCATCAAAGTATTTTGTTGCAAACAATTCAGATGTTCCTTCAGGAGAAGATCCAGTCAAAATTGGCGGATCTACTTTGACAAAACCGTTGTCATTGAAGAATTCATAAGTCGAACGAATAATTTCATTACGGATTTTCATGATTGCATGTTGTTTACGTGAACGTAGCCATAAATGACGGTTGTCCATAAGGAATTCTGTACCGTGTTCTTTCGGCGTAATCGGGAAATCTTTCGCTTCATGGATAACTTCGATGCCGGTAACAGCTAATTCATAACCAAAAGCCGAGCGTTCGTCTCCTTTTACTTCACCTGTTACATAAACCGACGTTTCTTGTGTCAATCCTTTAGCTGTAGCGAATAAGTCATCGCCTACTTCAGCCTTTACTACAACACCTTGTACAAATCCTGAGCCGTCGCGCAGTTGCAAGAACGCAATTTTTCCACTTGACCGTTTATTCGCGATCCAAGCGCCTAGTTTAATTGTTTCTCCGTTATGTTTAGCCATTTCGGCAATGGTAATTTTTTTCATCAAACAATAGCCTCCAAAGAATAATGTTGTCTTAGTCTTTCCATTTCGATGTTACGAATTGATGAATACGTTCCACAGCTTCTGTCAACGTTTCTAATGATGTCGCATACGATAAACGAATCGTAGAATTTGCGCCAAATCCTGAACCTGGAATGACGGCAACATTTGCTTCTGTTAACAAAGCCGTTACAAAATCATCAACTGATGCGTAACCTGTTTTAGTTGCTGCTTCTGAAACATCTGGTAGCAAATAAAATGCGCCTTGTGGGCGAATTACTGTAAATCCAGGAATCGCCTGAAGTTTCGGGAATATGACATCCAAGCGTTCTTCAAATGCTTGACGCATTTCTTCTACAGCATCTTGTGGTCCATTATAGGCTTCAATTGCTGCATATTGCGAAGTTGTCACAGGGTTTGATGTAGAATGACTTGCTAAATCTGTCATTGCTTTGATCAAGTTAGCATCAGCTGCCGCGTAACCAATGCGCCATCCAGTCATTGAATGCGATTTTGATACACCATTAATTAAAATCGTGCGTTTTTTTGCATCTTTTGAAAGAGTTGCAATCGATGTATGTTTGACATCTCCATAAATTAGTTTCTCATAGATTTCATCAGACACGATCAAAATATCAAATTCGCGACAAACTTCTGCCAACGCTTCTAATTCTTCTTTTGAGTAAATCATGCCTGTTGGATTACTTGGTGTGTTAAGAATCACTGCTTTTGTCCGGTCTGTAATAGCTTCTCTTAATTGTAGAGGAGATATTTTATACTCCTGACTGGCTGTTGCTTCTATGTATACAGGTACACCTTGCGCTAATTTCACTTGTTCAGGATAACTCACCCAATACGGAATTGGGATAATTACTTCGTCACCTTCGTTTAACAACACTTGGAATAATGTATAAAGCACATGTTTAGCGCCAATCCCGACCATCACTTCTTTTGGGGAATAACTCAGCCCTTGGTCTCTTTGCAGTTTATTGATAATGGCTTCTTTTAATGCCGGAAGTCCTCCGGCTGGTGTATATTTTGTTTTACCATCTTTCATAGACTGGTAAGCAGCTTCAAGAATGTTTTCTGGTGTATTGTAATCAGGCTCACCTGCTCCAAGACCGATTACATCGACTCCTTGAGCTTTTAATTCGTTTGCTTTGGCAGTGATTGCTAATGTTGTAGAAGGTGTTAACGTTTGTACACGATTCGCTAAGTTGATCAATTTTTTTCCGCCCTTTCACAAATTCAATATGCGCTTTCGCCATTGACCATCGTCTGCTGATAAATAAACATAGTTTAAAGTGTCTTTTTCATCCACAAAAGCAACTTCCCATACTGGCTCTTCACTTTCCATACCAAGTTTTGTATGCAGTATTTTCTTGACGTCCATTTCATTAAGAACCAGTTCACGTGCTTGTTTAGCCGTAATTTTATCTACTAGGGCAAGTGTTTGCAACTTGCCATCACCTTCTGGAACAAAAACAGCCATTAACTCACCTTTACCATTAGTCCCAAGAACTGTCACAGATGCTTTAACATTTGTATATACATATGCTCGCTCTACATCTTCAATTAACTTTTCACTCTTTGCACGCTCAATTGCGAGCTCTTCTGTATCTGAATAAGGTTTATTGCCCAAAAACAAAACTAAGATGATGATGGTCACTGCCAAAAAAGACAGAAATCCAAGTATAAATGTAATCCATTGTCTCATGTAATCACCTATGTTTTATAAATTGTGAAAATCGCTTTTTCAGCATTTTCTTTATCAAGAGCTAGTCCGAACATTAAATTTCTATCTTTCAATGTACGATTTAAGGCGTCTACCACTTTATATAAATCTGTTTGATACTTAAGTTCAACTGTTGAGATCACTTCAATTTTCGATTCCATGCTTACGCCTTCCTTTCGTTATATCATTGCTTATTATACCAAGCTTCAATATCGGTTACCATCTTTTCTAAGGACACTTTGGATACTTTAACTTCAGGCAATGCACTTATAAATTCTCGACCATAAGATTTTGTCTCGATTCTTCGGTCTAAGACGATAAATAAACCTTTATCATTTTTTGATCGGATTAAACGGCCAAATCCTTGGCGCAAACGAAGTACTGCTTCTGGTAAAGCATATTGAAGAAACGGGTTGACACCTTCACGCATAATAACTTCAGAACGCGCTTTAAAGATTGGTTCTTCTGGTGATGTAAACGGCAACCGCACCACAACTACTGCACGAAGTGCATCTCCTGGAACGTCTACTCCTTCCCAGAAACTATTCGTTCCAAAAAGCACTGACTTTTGGAAACGCTGGAAAGACTTCAATAACTTCATACGACTTCCAGATGAAATACCTTGTGCGAATAACATATAATCTTCGAGCAAACCGGTGTCTTGTATTAAGTCTACGGTTTTCCGTAGCATGTCTTGGGATGTAAACAACACAAAACAGCGACCTTCTGTTACAAGAACTGTTTGGATAACGGCATCTGCTACCGATTCAATGTATTCATGTTGAGAAACATGTTGAATATCTGGCATGTCTTCTACAATATAAACATGAGCTCCCCGGTAAAAATCTTTTGGCGGTTCAAATTTTTTAATAGGTACATGTTCTGGTATACCGATTTGATTGACGATAAATCGCTCATTCGCTGGAACTGTCATCGTACCAGACAACCAAATAATTGCTTTGTCTTGTCGAGCTGGAGCCATTACTTTGTCTATTAAAGACGCAACAGCAAATGGACGTTTATATAAGGAAAGACTTGTTGGCAAACTTCTCAAGTCGCCATCGATCCAACTTACTTCACCTGCCAATGGAAAGACGAATATTTCACTAAACTCTACCGCTTTGACCATCATTTCCTCTGTCCAATAGCGCCAATCGGCTATCGTCAATTGATCTTTGATGGTTTTTTCAGTCAACCTTTCAGCTTTTTGCAAAATAAGCTGAGACAGATCGATCCATTCGTTTAAGTAATACAGCATCTGAGTAAAACGGCTATCTTCGAGTGATAATTCACTCAAGAGTGCCGAATTTTTTTTATGACGGCTCGCTGCAAAATTTGCTGCAAATTCGTTTGCAACGAAGGTTGAAATTTCATCAAAAAGAGCTGTAAATCTTAAAAATAACGATTCTAATTTCATCATTTCGGGAACGGTTGAAAAACCAGTACGTTGCGCAGTCTCAAATAGTGAAGCGGCTAATTGCTTCTCGTCTAAACTGCCAATTTGACCAAAAATATATTTCCATTGTGTATAAACAAATGTTTTTTCATGTTGAGAAACTGCTGCTTGAACGACTTGGTGCGCTTCATCCCAAATATAAGCATCAACATTAGCTAAAATCGACTTTTTGCTTAAATGTTGATTGAGTAAAAAGGCGTGATTCGTCACAATGACATGTGCATGTTGTGCTTGCTTTAATGCAAACTCATAAAAGTCAGCTTGTTTTTCTTGTTTGCTCAGTTTTCGTATATGTGAACGACGAATTTTATCAAGAACAAACTGACCACCACTCGAGGCATTGATTTCATTTAAATCCCCAGTTTCAGTAGCAGTCAGCCAAACTAAAACTTGCATAATCGTAAACGTTTCATCGTAGGATTCATCATCCCCTTGCAACAATTCAACAAATCTAGCCAAATCGATATAATGAGATACCCCTTTGATCAATGAAATTCGTACGGGCGCACCAATAAATTCCTCAACCATTTTACCTTCTTTTAGCACAAGTTGATCTTGCTGATGGGTCGTGTACGTACTGATCAATACTTGCTTTCCAGTATCAAGTGCAAAGTTTACTGCTGGCAATAAATAGCCAATCGTTTTTCCCATACCGGTAGATGCTTCGATTACCAATTCTTTTTTCTGAGTCAACGCTTCTTCAATTGATGTCATCATATCGTATTGACTTGGTCTTTTTTCGAAATTCGGAAAAACTTTTTCTAATCCATCACGCCAGTCCCGCGAATAGGATTGCTGGTTATTTAGTCTTTCTTCAAATAACCGTCTTGGCTTTAATGGAATTCCTTGAAACCTATCAAAATCATCAGCCTGTGCGTTTCTTTTTTCCTGGGTTAGTTCAAAGAAGAGTCGGGACAAATCTGATTTCAACTGAAACGACCGCTTATGCAGAAATGCCAATGTCGCATAGGGCAATGATACTAAATCCTGTTTAGCCCGTAAAAACAATAACGCTGTTGCCATCGCATCATCATCTGCACGATGCGCACTTTCTAAGGGGATGCCGAGCTCAGAAGTAATGTCCTGTAATTTAAAGCTAAATGCTGTAGGATACATTAGCCTGACTAGTTCGACTGTGTCCATCGTCAGTCCTTGCCATTTCGGCAAACCGCTACGCTTTAATTCAGCTTGCAAAAAAGGTAAATCAAAATTAGTATTGTGCGCTACAAAAATAGCATCTTGCATTTTTTCATAAACCGTTTCTGCATAATGCTCAAACGGCTTAGCCTCTGCAACATCTGCATCTGTAATATTCGTCAAATCTTGTATAAACAATGGAATTGTGCGACCCGGGTTTATAAATTCTGTATATGTATCGGTGATTTCACCGTTTTCGATTGTTACCATCGCGAGTTGAATAATCCGGTCACCTTTTGCAGGGGAATGGCCCGTTGTTTCAATATCGACAACGACATACTTTTGCGTATTCATCTTAGCCCCTCTTTCTTAGGTGATTGCCTAAAAAAATTGTAACATATCCTGTCGCTTTCCGCTTTCAAGATGAAAATTCAATCTTCTTTTGTTCTGCTACACAAAATAAAAAAGCTCCCTTTTTTAGGAGCTTTCAGACTGTAGACAAAGCCTATTCAAAATGTATCGTTGTGTATAACCACAACCGTTCTAGCCACTACGCTTTCCATGGGCTCAGCTTCAGCCTCCTCGTCACTGGCGTTCCTGCGGGGTCTTCAGCTTTCGCTGTCCCATAGGAGTCTTCGTGACCAGAACGGTTGTTAGCATGTAGCTTTTATTAGCGAGAGTAACCAACGAATCTACTTTTCAAGAGGCTTGATGAGTAATCACGCAAGGATCCGGAGCGCAATGCGGCGAAGGGCAAAGATGTGTTCCTGTAGCACTTCGAACGGAGCGTAGATCCCAGAATTTTTATACAGTTTGAAGCTTTCTTGTTTATGAGTTTTTCGCTTACATAACAGTTGCTTCAGGTTCGTAATGAATAATTTCTTTTATTTGGTTTTCAGCATCCATAATGGCGACAGTTGGTTTATGGTCACGTGCGTTTTCATTCATTACATAAGCATAAGATAAAATAATCACGATATCTCCACGCTGTACTAGACGGGCTGCTGCACCGTTAACACAAATAACGCCGCTCCCGCGTTCTCCTGCAATGATATACGTTTCAAAACGTGCACCGTTGTTGTTATTAACAATATGAACTTTTTCATTTGGCAACATGCCAACTGCATCAAGTAAGTCTTGGTCAATGGTAATGCTCCCTACATAATTTAAATCGGCTTCTGTTACAGTTGCGCGATGGATTTTTGAATTTAACATCATTCTAAGCATGAGTCAGTTCCCCTTTTGGTTGAAAATAATATTGTCGATTAAACGTGCTTTTTCAAACTTTACGGCTAATGCCAAAATGGCATCTTGTTGAATAGTAGTTGTTAACGTTGGATAATCGAGTAATTCAATATAATCGATGATTCCAGATGTATTTTCAGTTAAATAGACAGTCATTGGCTCAATCGGATCTTGACCTTGCAAAACCAACTCTTTCCCCATTTCCAATGCTTTTCTTAAATGAGGTGCTTCGTTCCTCTCCGCATCACTTAAGTAAACATTACGAGAGCTTTTCGCAAGCCCGTCATCTTCACGGACCGTTTCACCTCTTCTTATGGCCATTGGGAAATTATAATCTGCCACTAACGATTCAATAATCGCTAATTGTTGCGCATCTTTCTGGCCAAAATAAGCCAAATCCGCCTCAACCAAATGAAACAGCTTGGTGACTACTTTTAATACACCATCAAAATGACCTGGCCTTTTCGCGCCGCAAAGCACATCAGCTTGAGCGCCTGCAGATAGTTGAATTTGGCTTTCGCGCGGATACATTTCTTCAACGCTTGGCGCAAAAATAACGTCAGTTCCTGCCACATCGGCAAGCTCTTGGTCTCGTTTTAAGTCTCTTGGGTACCGATCAAAATCTTCGTTAGGTCCAAATTGAGCGGGATTAACAAAAATACTCATGACCACTTTGTCGTTTTCCGCTTTTGCTTTTTTGACTAGCGAAAGATGGCCTTCGTGCAGAAAACCCATCGTTGGCACAAGACCAATTGTTTTGCCAGCTTTTTTGGTATCACGAACCCATTCTTTCAATTCGTTTACCGTCTGTAAAATCAACATTTTTTCTCTCCTCTCGGGAAGAAAACCATATAAAAAGCCCTTCTGCTAAAAAAAGACAGAAGGACAGTAAATGTGCGTTAGGTTTCCTCCGTCCCTGTCGTGAATCTGATCAAGGCAGAACTTATTCGTATTCATTTTGGGTGTCTTGCGGTTGATTGGTGCAGTTCGTAGACGATACTGCCCATTAAAAATACTATAACAGAATTTCAGAAAAAAACATATTCCATGCTCATTGCTCATTAAACTAGAAAAAGTGAGCCCAATTAACTTTTATGAATCAGCCATTTCAATATCAGCTGAATAAATGCCGTGAAGTTTCCCATCGGACGTTCGTAATTGAAGAACTCCTTCCTCGGTAATTCCTTCGGCAATGCCTTCAAGTGTTTGATTGGTCATACGAGCTCTGACAGGTTGTCCAATTGTTGTCGAATAACTTTCCCACAAAATTTTCAGCATGCCAAATCCTTCATCAATATACATTTGCGTATAAAGCTCCATGTAAAACAACACAGACTGCACTAATTTTTGACGATTAACGGTTTCTCCACTCGCCATTTTCAATGAAGTCGCGATATCTTGTACTTCACGGTCAAAATCTTCTTTTTCCTGATTGACGTTTAGTCCGATTCCAATAATCAGTGCTTGTATACCATCTGCGTCGGATTGAAGCTCAGTTAAAATGCCTGTACATTTTTTGCCATTAAGCAAAATATCATTCGGCCATTTAATTTTCGGTTGCAATTTAGTGACTTCTTCGATTGCGCGAACAATCGCTACAGCAGTTACTAATGTAAATTGAGGTGCTTTTTGTGGTGCCACAGCTGGTCGTAGGATAATACTCATCCATACGCCTTTTTTAGCAGCAGAATCCCATTTCCGAGCCATTCTGCCACGTCCAGCCGTCTGAGTTTCTGTAAGTACGACAGTGCCATCTTGAGCTCCTTCTTGAGCTAATTGATGAGCAATAATTTGAGTGGATGCACAACTTTCGACATATTCGATTTCTTGGCCGATTCGTTTTGTTTTCAATCCTGTTTGAATACCTAAAGGCTCTAATGTGTCTGGTGCAGTGACAATGCGATAGCCTTTTCTTTTGACCGATTCAATATCATAGCCTTTTTCTTCAAGCTCTTTTATGTGCTTCCAGATAGCTGTTCTAGAAATGCCAAATTCATCTGCTAACTGCTGACCTGATACAGCTTCACCATTCGATTCCATTAATCGTTTTGCTATCTTAAGTGTGACTGTGATATTCATCTTCAAACCAGTCCTTTATCAATTCTTTGTCGTTTTTTAATATCCCATATACAATAAGTCTTTCAATTTTCTCAATCCATACTTTTAACCATGGTCCGGATTTCGCCCCACTCCACTCGATTAAATCCCAGCCATCGACCGCAAGTTCAGATCTTGATTGAATCGGCAATTGTCGCTTTATAGCAGCTAAATCTTTCTTTTTTCCTGTTACGCGTGAAGCCATTTCCAATTGTTTCAGTGTGTATTTGTAAAATGTCCATTGATCCCACGTGTTTAACGCGGTTAGTTCTAAACTTTTTTCTATGAGTCGTTTTTCTTCATTAGAAAAACGATAATCTTTTATATCCGTAAACTGACGTTTTTGCTGATGCAATAAATATAACCAACCATAAGTAGGGTTTCCGTCTGTATGATACGTTATCCAGTCCACTTCGAATAAACCACCAACCGGCAAAAATCGCGTTAAAACGGAATCTTTCAAGTAAGCCATGCTTTTTTGCATGCTTGGATTGACAAAAATTTTGTCAATCTCTGACTTTAGCCGTTCCACAGCAATAAATCTAATTAACCGTGCATGTCGTCGTATAGAAAGCAGTGTTTTCATATCGATAATAAAATCTAGCTGTCCTGAAAACCGAATTGCGCGCAACATTCGTAACGCATCTTCTTCAAAACGTTCATCCGGATCCCCAACTGCACGGATCACTTTATTTTTCAAATCTTCTTTTCCACCAAATGGATCAATAATTTTGAGATCTTCAGTCATCGCCATTGCATTGATCGTAAAGTCACGACGACGCAAATCTTCTTCAAGCGAAAGAACAAACTCGACTGAATCCGGTCTACGATTATCGGAATAGCTACTCTCTGTACGAAACGTCGTCACTTCAATACCTTCTCCGTCTAGTAATACTAAAACTGTTCCATGGTCAATGCCCGTGTCGACAGTACGATCAAATAATACTTTTACTTGCTGTGGCAAAGCCGATGAAGCCACATCCACATCATGCGGCGTTTTCCCTAACAATAAATCACGTACCGCTCCACCAACTATATATGCCTCGAAACCCGCTGCTTTTAATGTGTGGATGACTTTAATGGCCGTATTCATTGTTCTTCATCCTTTGGCATCAGCTGTTCGTATAAACCTTCATATTGCTCTAGGATTTTTGAAGAATGAAAATGCTCGGACACCGTGTCCAATGCGCCTTGACGTAAATTTTGCAATTGTACCTCATCACTCAACATGTCAACTACATATCGAGCCGCCTGCTCTGTGTCTCCAAGTTCGACCAAAAACCCATTGACTCCCGGATTAATAATTTCAGGCATACCACCGATGTTTGTCCCAATGACCGGAACTCCACACGCCATTGCTTCTAGCAGCACCAAACCAAATGCTTCTTTTTCAGAAAGCAAAAGTTTAATGTCACTAATGCTATAAAATTCTGCAAGATCGTCTCGTTTTCCTAGAAACAATACATGTTCTTCTATTTCTAAATCCCGCACTTGTTGAATGATTCGTCCCATTTCAGGTCCATCGCCTACTAGTAATAATTTGCAGCTTATTTGTTGATGAGCCAGTGAAAAAGTTTTGATAACATCTTGAACGCGTTTAACGTTACGGAAGTTTGAAACGTGAATCATCACTTTCTCAGCAGCATCGATGCCGAGTTGTTCCTTTAGTTTTGTTTCACTTTTAGGGTGATACTCTCTTTCATCGACAAAATTATAAACCGTCTCAATCGTTTTGTCCGGTTGGATCAGCTCATAAGTTTGGTCTCTAAGTGAATTAGAAACAGCCGTGACGATATCAGATTTTTCAATACCGTAGCGAATCGCTTCTTTCAAAGAAGAATCCGATCCTAATACCGTAATATCTGTGCCGTGTAGTGTTGTTACGATGCCAATGTTTGAGCCGGCCATATCGCGCCCAAGAATAGCGCATACAGCATGAGGAATGGCGTAATGGACATGGAGAAGATCCAGCCCTTCATTTTTGATCACTTCAGAAATTTTTGTGGCTAACGCAATATCGTAAGGGGCATATTGAAAGACGGAATACGTATTGATGTCAACTTGATGATTAAAGATATTTGGATACGTTTTATTCAAACGGAAAGGAGTGCTAGACGTAATAAAATGAACTTCGTGTCCTTTTTCCGCCAACATTTTTCCTAGTTCAGTGGCAATAACACCAGATCCTCCAACAGTTGGATAGCAAGTGATGCCGATTTTCATTTTTCGCACGCTGTTCTCTCCTATCCTCTTCTTTCTCCAAGCAGACGCCAGTCTATAAAGCCTTCTTTTAACCCTTTAAGAAGAACTTCAGCTGTTCCCATGTTCGTGGCTAAAGGTATGCCATAGACGTCACACAGGCGGATTAACGCTGTGACATCAGGTTCATGCGGTTGTGCAGTCAATGGATCACGGAAAAAAATAATCATATCCATTTCATCTTGTGCAATCATTGCACCGATTTGCTGATCTCCACCAAGTGGGCCAGAGCGAAAGCGGGTTACTGATAAATTGGTTTCGTCAATGATTCTTTGACCAGTCGTTCCTGTTGCATAAAGTCCATGTTCAGCTAAAATTGGCTCGTAAGCTAATGCAAATTGAATCAGGTCATCTTTTTTACGGTCATGGGCAATCAAAGCTATATTCATATTATCGTCCCCTTTAGTCGATTATGTGTTCTAAACCATAAATCAATTCTTCTTTTTCCATCACGGTTTGAATAGATAAAATCACACCAGACATAAATGAGCCTCGATTAAATGAATCATGTCGAAGCGTTAGCATTTGACCTTCCCCGCCAAGTAATACTTGTTGGTGAGCTACCAATCCAGGCAAACGAACACTATGGATGCGCATACCATCGTAATTTGCACCACGTGCACCTTCGAGAATTTCTTTTTCGCGGACATGCCCTTGCTCATGAATAGGACGTTGCTGTGAAATCAAATGTGCAGTTTTCATCGCTGTTCCAGAAGGAGCATCAAGTTTTTGATCATGATGCATTTCAATAATCTCAATATCCGGTAAATATTTAGCTGCTTGTTCTGCAAACTTCATCATTAATACCGCCCCAATTGCAAAGTTCGGTGCAATAATGCAACCAATTTTTGATTCTTTTGAAAGCGCCTTTAATTCCTCTAGTTGCTCATCCGAAAAACCTGTCGTGCCAACAACAGGTCGTATATTCAATTCCAATGCCTGTTTTGTATGTTCGTAAACAAATTCTGGCGTAGTCAAATCGACAAGTACATCCGGCTTGGTTTCAGCGTTGAGCTGTTCAAGATCGATATAAATAGGAGCAGTGAAATTAGAAGGAAATAATTTTGTGTCAGCTATTGTGTCGCCGACTTTTTTATAATCTAAAACAGAAACAAGTTCCATTTCGGCATGATTCATAACTGTATGTACTGCTTCTTTACCCATTTTTCCTCTTGCCCCTGCAATTGCTACGCGAATTGTCATTTTTGTTCATCCTTTCGTGTCCAACGATTTTGATCTCTATTGTTAAATTTATCAATTACTCGGTCATGAGCATCCGCAAGATCGATGTCCATAGAGTTTGCCATACAGATCAAAACAAATAGAACGTCGCCCATTTCTTCTTCGATACTGTTTTCAGCCTCTGAACTTTTCTTTTTTTTCGGACCGTATTCATGCATGACTTCTCTAGAAAGTTCACCAAGTTCTTCTGTTAAACGAGCCATCATTTCCATCGGTTGAAAATAGCCTTCTTTGAATTGCCCAATGTATGTGTCAACCTCTTGCTGAAGCTGTTTCATGGTTTTTTCCCCGCTCATTACATCACACTCCTCAGTCAATCGTAAAGAAAACTTGAGATGTTGTCAAAACACATTATTTCAACGATAATACAGAAGTCTACATTTACGAAAGGGGCTTGGCATAATTGAAAGAGTTAAAAATTAAAAACATCTTATTTATCCTTCTCGGTGCTGCCATTTACAGTTTTGGATTTGTTCATTTTAATATCCAAAACGAATTGGGAGAAGGCGGTTTCGCTGGTATTACATTGATTTTGTACTTTATCTTTAATTGGGACCCCGCATTGATGAACTTGTTATTAAATATCCCATTATTTTTTATAGGATGGAAACTTCTTGGTAGAAAAGTTTTTCTTTACACTATTATCGGGACTGTAGCAGTTTCTGCTTTTTTGAAAGTTTTTCTGGTTTACGAAATTCAAATCAATTTACAAGATGACTTATTTTTAGCCGCCTTGTTTGCCGGTGTCTTTATTGGGATTGGACTTGGAATCATATTCCGATTTGGAGGTACTACAGGAGGCGTCGATATTATTGCGCGCTTGGCACAAAAATACATAGGTTGGAGCATGGGGAAAACAATGTTTCTTTTTGACGCAGCTGTCATCATGCTATCTTGGTTAACATTCCTTGACCACCGCTCAATGATGTATACACTTGTAGCAGTGTTTGTTGGTGCGCGTGTTATTGATTTTGTGCAAGAAGGTGCTTATTCTGGCCGTGGCGCATTGATCATTTCAAATTCCCAAGAAGAAATCGCCAGCCGTATTGCCATCGAAATGGATCGTGGCATCACGATTCTTCGTGGCTACGGTCATTTCACAAAAGAAGAACGGGAAGTTTTGTATTGCGTTATTGCACGAAATGAAATTGTTCGACTAAAAAGCATAATTAACTCTGTTGATCCTCATGCCTTCGTTTCCTTAATGGACGTTCATGATGTGATGGGCGAAGGGTTTACACTAGATGAAGAAAAACGTCCGATAGGTTAATCTAAAACGATAATATAGAAAAAAACGGCCCTTTTACGGGCCGTTTTTTTATGAGCGGTTCATACCTGTATAGATTAAAATTAATCGTGCAAGTTCAAGAACCGCCACTGCTGTAGCTGCAACATAAGTCATCGCTGCTGCGCTTAATACTTTTTTCGCATCACGCTCTTCTTCATTACGGATAATATTATGTGACAAAAGCTGATCCATCGCACGGCTCGAGGCATTAAATTCGACTGGCAAAGTTATTAGCTGGAATACTACTCCAGCAGCCAATAAGATGATACCAATCAATAATGCACCACTCCATGCTGAAAAGAAGCCAATCATAATAAAGATCCAAGACATATTCGATGAAACGTTAACGATTGGTACAAGGCGATGACGCAAGCGTAAGAACGAATAATCTTCCGCATCTTGAATTGCATGCCCTACTTCGTGTGCAGCAACTGCTGTACCTGCTACAGAAGCTTCACGATAGTTGTGACTGCTTAATGCGACGATTTTTGTTAACGGATTATAATGATCGCTTAACATACCGCGACTTTCTGTTACTTTAACATCATGCAAGCCATTGGCATCTAAAATAATACGTGCAACTTGAGCACCGGTATGACCAGATGTGGAACGAATTTTAGAGTATTTAGCATATGTTCTTTTTAATTTAAATTGAGCCCATAGTGGGATGATTAGCAAAAGGATAAAATAGAAGATATAACCGCCTATACCCATGTCTAAATCAACACCTCTTTCTATTTGATACTCTTATTTTACTTAAATTAGTCAATATTGGTCAACTGAAATGGATTGCGTTTTATTCAAATGTGCTACATAAAAGGCAAATCCGACACAAACAATGGAAAGCCAAAATGTAAAGTAACCGATTTGGCTACTATACTCACTCAACCTACTATAAATAGGCATTTGACCGAAGACATAATCAATTACATCATTATGCAAAGTCCAAACAGCTGTTAAAGCGACAGATAGCCATCCAAAACGATAATGTTCGATATAAAGAACTGCCTGCAATGCCATAGCGAAGTGAGAGCCTATTAACATCCAGCCAATCCAACCAATTGACCCTACCTCCCACAACGTAAGTAAATTCATGATAACTGCCCATAAACCATATTTAATCAAAGTAACAAAAGCTAAAGCCTCAATTAATCGATTTCGCTTACCAAAAATCCACAAACCAAGCACGATGGTGAAAAACAAGCTGGCTGTAGGACTATCTGGAACAAATATTAGAAAAATTGGTTCTGTGATTTTTAGTTGCCATCCATACCATATGTATCCATAAATCGAACCCGCCAAGTTTACTACAAATAACAAAATTAAAAATGGACGGTACATTAACCAAGCTGAGATTTTAATCGCAAAGGAAAGCATCATTTTTCTTCCTTTCAAGATAGAAAAAAAGAGCCGGTTTCCCGACTCTTTTTCTATTAGTTATTATTCTGCTTCAAGGCCAGAAATAAACTCTGCAAGTACTTTCAGATCTTCATCTGTTCCGTCCCAAGCAGCAGGCATTACAAGAGCACCGTCTTTTTCGATACCGTTGACAGCAATGTCAGAGATTTCTTCAGGAGACAAGCCAGTTCCAACAAGTGTTGGTCCAACTGCTCCTTCTAAATTATCGCCATGGCAACTAATACAAGCTGCAGCAGAATACACTTCATATCCTGGATCAGTTGTATCAATTTCCACTTCTTCAGTGATTTTCCCTTGCGCTTCAGCAGCTTCCCAGTCATGGTTTGCTACCGATTCCCATGTAAGGAATATAATAGAAATAATCCCGAGAATCATAAATCCTGTAGGCAATGGGCGTTTCGAAGGACGTCTTTCCGGTCCTCGATCCAAGAATGGTGCCAACATAAGTGCTCCAAAAGCAAGTCCTGGAACGATAATGGCACCAACCACGTTAAATGGCCCGGATGCAAATTCGTATTTCAGTAATTGATATAAGAACAAGAAATACCAGTCTGGTAAAGGAATATATGCTGTATCAGTTGGATCAGCCTGACCTTCAAGAGGCGAAGGATGAGCGACAGTCAAAAGCAAATAACCGATTAAGAAGACCGAACCAATCATCCATTCTTTCAAAAGGAAGTTTGGCCAGAAAGCTTCTGTTTTACCAGGGTATTCGGAGTAATCTTTAGGAACATTCGGCTTACGGTATTCCATACCTGGAACACGCGAATCCCCTACAAATTTCATCCCTTTTCCGCGATGCATAAGTGTTCCCTCCTTAAAAAATCCTTGTTGCGGAATGAATTATAGCGGTCCTGAAATACCTTGTCTTCTGATCATGATAAAGTGAGCAGCTAGCAACCCAAGCAAAGCTGCAGGTAAGAAGAAGACGTGTATAGCGAAGAATCGTGTCAAAGTCTGTGCACCAAGGATTGTTGAATCCCCAGCCAATAGAAGTTTGATCGATCCACCGATGACCGGTACAGATGCCGCAATTTCAATCCCAACTTTTGTTGCAAATAGAGCTTTCATATCCCATGGAAGCAAGTAACCCGTGAAGCTCAATCCAAGGATAACGCCGAATAGTAAAACGCCTACTACCCAGTTTAGCTCACGCGGTTTCTTATAAGACCCTGTAAAGAATACCCGCAGTGTATGAAGGAAAATCATAACAACTACAAGAGAAGCTCCCCAGTGATGCATCCCACGCACAATTTCTCCAAAAGCAACTTCGTTTTGAAGATAATAAACCGACTGCCAAGCATTTTCAATATCTGGCACGTAATACATTGTTAAGAACATACCGGATAAGATCTGAATCACTGTAATGAAAAATGTTAGTCCTCCAAAACAATAAACAAATGCTGAAAAGTGGTGTGCGGGGTTTACGTGCTCAGGTACTTCATGGTCAGCAATATCACGCCAGATCGGCGTAATGTCTAATCGCTCATCAACCCAATCATATAACTTGTTTAGCACTGGTGTCGTACCCCCTTAACTATTAAACTATTGTGTTTTCTCTTACTGCGCCGATTGCAACAAAGCCATCTTGTTCTTTTACTTGGTACTCATCGAGTGGTCCAAGCGGCGGTGTTCCTGCAATGTTCTGTCCGTTTTTCTCATAACGGCCTGCGTGACATGGACAGAAGAATTGTGTCGGGTAATCTGGACTCCCTGCCCAGTTCACTGTACATCCTAAATGTTTACAAACTGGTGAAAGTGCGATTAATTTATCGCCGTCTTTATACACCCAAGCTGAATTTGTTACTTCAGATTTATACCATGCGTCTGTTTGTTCGTAAGTGAAATCGACACGTACTGGTTCTTCCGTAATATCAGCTACAGCTTGATCAGTTAAAACGTAGTCGCTGCCTTCTTTTTGTTGAAGAACAGGGTCTACTGCGAAACGAACCATTGGCATCAACATACCTGCTGCCATGAAACCACCTACACCTGTTAAAGTGTAGCCTAAAAATTGACGTCGTGATACACGATTATTACTCATCCTTTTCCCCCCTCTAACATTCAAGGTCAGTCCAATGGACATACTCATTCAAATATAATTACTAGGACAACCTAATGATATATCAATCAAATCTTAAGGTCAATATCGCATATAGCCTATTCAAGCAGTTTGTGAACATTTCATGAATGATGTGACCATTCTTTTGTAAATAGCGGCAAAACTTGTCTCAACTGGTCTTCCATTACTGAATTTTTAAAGGATTGGTCCATATCCTCCATCGGAATTGCTGGTAGCCATAAAACATTTTTTAAGCTATCAATTGTTCGCCATTCGGAATCTGTCGTTAAATAAAAGATATGTTTAAACTTCGTATGCTGTAATTCTTCCAACAATTCAGCTGCAATTCGCTGCCGATTTGCTATTTTGCCATAAGAAATAGGCGGAAGTAAAAGTATCCGCCCTTTAAATTGCTTTTCTAACATAGCAGTTAGGTTTTGTAAGTATTCAGAAGCGCCTGCACTGGATTTCATCCCATTTTCACTTAAATCTAACTGTAAAAGTGGCACAACCGCTGTATCTATATAATCTTGTTGACTCAAATATTGATCAATTTCTTTACCGATAAAATGCATAGCGTATTTTCACTCTCCGTCTTTTTTAATGGCTTTGAATGCCTGCAACATTGCTGACAGTTCAAAAAAACGATCGCGATCGTTGGCATCTAATGCTTCATCAATTTGTTTGTAAATCGTTTCCTCATGAAAAACAGACATGCTTTCTTTTAATATTTTCTCAGCAACTTGACGATCTTGTTCATCAATAGATGCATCTTCAGGTATATATGGATTTTCTTCCAACACCGACAAATATAAAGTCGGAGGAGGAATGTTAGGAAAATTCAATTGGATATACAAATGTTCATCCGGATTTAGACGCAAGTCATGAAATGATTTTTCCGCGTCTGCCGTCATTAAGTTTCCTTTATAAAAGCGGAAAGGGGTTTCTTTTGAATCTGTTGAGGACATGACCATTGCGCGCGGACAATAATGCGCTTCTTCAACAAAATGGGTTTTTTCAAGCAGGTCTTCGTTGCTCAACATATAATTCAGAATCCAAATACACTCACGTCTTTTCATCTTGTAAGATTGTAGGAACCAACGGACAAATTGCTTTTTTTCACCTATTGATATTGAAGCGGTCATGAAATTTCCTCCTTTCATTCAAAAGACTGTTGCCAATCAAACCATTCTGGATTTTCTGGTTCTAGCGCTTGTAGTTCTTTTATTATTTCGAGAGCGCGCTCTCTTTTTCCTTCTTCTATTAAAAATAAGGCATATTTTTTCAAGAAAACCGCATCGTCTTTAAACGATGAGTAAGCTTTTTCATAGTAAACCGTCGCCTGCTTGTAATTTTCTGTGCGTTCGTAAGCTTCCGCTACCATCGGATAAAGGCCAGCCCAATCATCACCACTTTCGACCACCATTTCTGCCAACTCAAGAACTTCATCATCTTGTTCTTGCGCATGGAAGTAAGATACTAAAGTATAAATAGCTTCCATGTATTCTGGGTCTAATGCTATTGCTTGACGTAGATGTTCAACACCCTCGTCCACTTTACCCAGTTTTAAAGCGAGCTTACCTGCGAATAAATACAATTCCTTATCAAATTCATCTCTAGCGAGTCCTTCGCTTATTGCCTTATAAGCAGGTTGGTAATCTTCAGCCATATTGTAGCTTTGTGCTTTTAATAAATAAGCAGAAAAATAATCTGGATCAATGCCGATCAATTCATCAAGACGACGCACAGCCATCTCGTATTGACGTGTTTGAAATGCTGCAAATGCCGCTCCAAACAGCACGTCTGGAGTTGCTAAGTCTTCAAGCGCTTTTTCATAATAAGGCAATGCTTCTTCGTAAGCCGCTCCTGCACTATAAACTTCAGCTAGCCTTTCGGAAATATTGACTCCTTCTATCTCAACCTGCTGCGCTTCAAGTTCTTGATAAATTTTGGCCGATTCCAGGTAACGTCCAGAATCTAACAACAATTCCGCTTTCGCTTGTTGCAAAAGAGGTTCTTCTGGCATTAAGTCTATCGCTTCATTTAAACGATTCTCAGCTGCTTCAAGCAAACCTTGTAATTGGAACAAGTCCGCTAAGGTTACAAGCGCTTGAGCATACAATTCATCGTCTTTTGGGATTTCCATCAAGGCATTTAATGCATCATCTTCCCGGTCAGCATCTATTAACAAATTGGCTCGGTCAATTGTCAATTGTGCTTCTTCTGGGAATATATACTGTAAATGTTCGAGTACTTTGATTGCTTCTTCCACAAAGCCTATTTCTGCTAGCCATTCAGATAAACCGTATTGCTCATCCGGATCACCTTTTAGCAAATAATCATCTAATAATGTGTTTAGAAGATTAGGATCTCCTTGTTCTACCGCTTTTTGTATTTGTTCAATATTCGCCATACTATCACCTATTCCTTCACATTCTTACATTCATCCTACACGAAAGACATCTATTATCATAATAAAAAAACTCTCCATATGGAGAGTTAATTTGTCAGTAAATTCAGTTGATCAAAAAAGTTAGGATACGAAATCGAAATGCATTCTGGGTCGTCAATCACAACTTCACTCGATGCTACTAAAGCAGCAATTGCTGCCATCATGCCAAGACGATGATCGCCGTAAGAAGTCATATCAGCACCTGTTAATACGGTTGGACCATGAATGATCATACCGTCTTCGGTTGCTTCAATATTTGCTCCCATTTTCGACAATTCGGTTACAACTGCTGCTATACGATCAGTTTCTTTTACTCGTAACTCTTCAGCATCTTTAATCACAGTTGTTCCTTTTGCTTGCGTTGCAATCAAAGCAATTAATGGGATTTCATCGATCAATCGCGGAATTAAATCCCCACTAATTTCCGTTCCTTTTAAATCGCTCGAATAAATGGTTAAGTCAGCTGAACGCTCACCTGCCGTTTCTTTTTCTTCTACTTCAATAACGGCACCCATTTTTTCGACTACATCTAAAATGCCTGTACGTGTGGGATTAATACCAACATTTGTTAGCGTTACTTTACTATCTTCCGTAATCAATGCCGCTCCAATCATAAACGCTGCAGACGAAATGTCTCCAGGAACTTGAACGTGAGCTGCTGTCAACTTTTGTCCACCTTCAAGCTTAATCACGTGATCTTCACGGTTAACGGTAGCACCAAAATGTTCTAACATAATTTCGGTATGATCACGAGATGCGATAGGTTCATGAATGATCGTTTGACCATCCGCTTTTAAAGCTGCTAATAAAATGGCTGACTTTACTTGCGCACTAGCAACCGGCAATGTATAGTCAATTGCTTTTAGTTGAGTTCCTTGAACCGCTAGCGGTGTATACTGTCCGTCATGGCGCCCACGAATATCCGCACCCATTTCACGAAGTGGATTGATAATGCGCTTCATTGGACGTTTAGCGATTGACTCATCTCCGGCCATTACTGAATGAAAAGATGTACCGGCCAATAATCCAAGCATTAAGCGGGTAGTTGTTCCAGAATTTCCGGTATCCAACACTTCGGAAGGCTCTTCCCAATACTTTTCACCTTCGCTTTGAATAGTTACTAAATCATCTGTAACATCAATTTGCACGCCAAGCTTTTTAAAACAAGAAATTGTACTTAAGCAATCGTCGCCCATAAGAAAGCCTTCTACTGTTGTTTTACCTGTTGCGATAGAACCGAACATGATAGCGCGATGTGAAATAGATTTATCTCCCGGAACTTGTATACTACCTTTTAAGCTTGGTTTTTTAAATGCTAACGATAATGCCATTGAGTTATCCGTCCTCTCAGGAAATATATGTATCGTAAACTGTTCGTGTTGAAATGCATTTTTGTGCACGCGCACGGTCTTCGTTTGTTTGAAAACTAATGACGAGAATACCAAATACATCTTCTCGCGTTTCTAAAATCCGAATATTGACAATGCTGATTTGTTCTTCTGCTAAATAACCAGTCAGCTCAGAAATAATACCCGGTACGTCCGGTATATCTATGTATAAATCAAATACAGAGAACATCGCCCCGTGACCAGCAATTGGGAGTTCGTCTCTCACAACTTTAGCATGATTAAAAAACTGTTGAATGGGTTCTGGATCATTTGTTTGAAGCATCTCTTTTAACTGTTCCATTTGTTGCATCCAATTGTCTAATTGATGAACAATCATGGCATTATTTTGAGTCGTGATATCTCGCCACATTTCCGGATTTGCCGAGGCAATTCGTGTAGTGTCTCGAAAACCACCCGCAGCCAATTGACGCGTAAAAGGAAATTTATCTTCTTGATCTAATTGATGAACAAGTGAAGCTGCGATTAAGTGCGGGAAGTGACTTACTACAGCTGTCATATGGTCGTGCTCTTCAGCTGCTAGCACTTTGATTTTGGCTTTTGTTACAGACAATAAATCTTTAAGAAATTGAAGACTTTTTTCATCTGTCTTTTCGTCAGGCGTTAAAATATAAAATGCATTTTCAAATAAAACTTCTTTTGCAGCTTCTACACCACTTTTATGTGAACCCGCCATCGGATGACCGCCAATAAAAAGGTGATTTAGCTTTTTAGAAGCTTCCATGATTTGCAATTTAGTACTACCAGTGTCCGTCAGAATAACATCGTCTTTTAAATTCCAGTACTTACTTTGCTCCATCAACTTGATCGTTGCACCAACTGGTGTGGCAAAAACAATGACATCTGCTTCTGCAGCAGCTTGCTCAAGTGATGGCGGTGAACTATGTATGATGCCCATCTTAAAAGCTTTTCGCGCTGTTAACGCACTTGCATCATAGCCTGCCACGTGGATATCCTTGTTACGCTGAAGCGCTTTTGCCAATGACCCACCGATCAAGCCTAATCCAATGATTAGTATGTGTTTGGTCACTTTGAAATCACCTGGCTTTTTGCTGATAGGTCCGGACGCAGTTTCGTCGCTTCATTTAAATAGACATGATGAATTTTTTTCTGTTCTAGCTCTGTATTAACGTGCATCATGACACGAATACATAAAGGCATACTGCCAGGAACGTCCATTTCATGTGTACACATGACCGGTACATAATTCCAATCCTCTATAGTTCGAACGGCTTTTGCAGGAAAAGCTGACGAAATATCAGTTGTCGTTGAAATGATGACTGATGCGACATCTTCTGGATCAATTTTGTTTTCTTTGGCCATTTCCAAAACTAGACGTTTTGTTTCTTTTAGCACTTCTTCCGCCTGATCTGCAGAAACCGTAATTGCCCCTCTTACTCCACGTATCATCAAATCACTTCTCCTATCTGCGAAACTAATTTTTCGTATGCTGCAAATGCACGCTGTTCATCTACTTTGTCCACATAAGGATGACCCGTTTCTTCAAGAAGAACAAAATTCAGTTCCCCTTTTGATGATTTTTTGTCTTTTTTTATATATGGCAATAATGCTTCAAACTTAATTTCGTTCAACAAGTAAAGCGGATAGCCATTTACCTTAGCCCACTGGATAAATTGTTCCGATTTCTTATGGTCTGATAATAATAATGCATAGGACATTCCAAGAACGACCGCTTCGCCATGTGTAATTTTACCGTAGCCTAAATGACCTTCTAGAGCATGTGCTACCGTATGGCCAAAATTCAAGTACTTCCGGACGCCACCTTCAAATTCATCTTCTTCAACAATCGCCGCTTTTACAGCAATTCCTTTTTCTAAATGAAGATTCAACTCTTCTTCTGTCAGAAGACTAAAATCTTCGATAGCTAATAGTTCTGATAGCCACTGTTCATTAGATATAAAAGCATGTTTAATCACTTCGGCCATGCCAGAACGAACTTCTCCAGATGGTAAAGTGGTCAATAATTTACTGTCATATAAAACAGCTTTAGGCTGATAAAATGTGCCTATCATATTCTTACCTAGCTCGTGATTGATTGCTGTTTTTCCGCCTACTGCGCTATCATGTGCCAAAATCGTCGTCGGAAGTTGAATAAAAGGAATACCGCGCATAAATGTTGAAGCGACAAACCCTACAACATCTCCAGTAGCTCCTCCGCCAAATGCTAACAACAATGAATTTCGCGAGCAGCTTTCAGATAGTAGAAAGCTGTGGCAGGCCATAAAGGTCTCCACAGATTTCGCACTTTCCCCGGCAGGAATCGTTAATATACGAACGTCCCAACTCGTTAAATAATTCAGCAAATATTGTAAATGAAGCTCTGCCACTTTTTCATCTGCGATCACCACAATCTGGTCAGCCGCATCCAGTAAGGGACGATAGGTATCCGCAAACAAATCGAATGCTCCGGCACCTATATGAACAAGATAAGGATGTTCAGCTTCGACCTGCAATTGCTTCATGCTTAAAACTCCTTCGTGTACTTCATGTAATTTTTCAAGTTATCAATCAAACGTGGCATTTGGTCTGCATCAAACTGATCTAATAAGGCATTTGCTACTTCCCAAGCCACAACGTGTTCAGCGACAATCGATGCTGCCGGAACTGCACAACTATCTGAACGTTCAATGCTTGCTTGGAAGGGTTCTTTTGTTTCAATATCTACACTTTTAAGTGGTTTGTATAAAGTTGGAATGGGTTTCATCACACCTCTTACAATAATCGGCATACCCGTGGTCATACCACCTTCGAATCCACCCAAATTATTTGTATTACGTGTATAGCCATTTTCTTCGTCCCATAAAATTTCATCATGGACTTCACTACCAGGTTTTCTCGCCATTTCAAATCCTATGCCGAACTCGACACCTTTAAAAGCGTTAATGCTCATAATTGCAGCAGCAAGTTTCGCATCTAGTTTCCGATCATAATGAACATAACTACCAATGCCTGCTGGCATACCTTCTACAATAACTTCGACTGTGCCACCGATAGAGTCACCATTTTTTTTCGTTTGATCGATTAAATCAGTCATTTCTTTTGTCACTGATGGATCAGCACAATAAACGGCATCATTTTCAACAATTTCGCGAATTTCATCTGCTGATTTCCCCATATAACTTTCAGGATTAACTTTTATGCCTCCAATTTCCGTAACGTGAGAAACAATTTTGATGCCAAGTTCTGCTAGTAATTGCTTCGCAACTGCTCCTACCGCTACTCGCACAGTTGTTTCACGCGCTGACGAACGTTCTAAGACATTTCGAAGGTCACGGTGACCATATTTCATCCCACCGTTTAAATCGGCGTGACCTGGGCGTGGACGTGCTATTTGACGTTTCACTTCTTCTGTTTCTTCAATTGGCTCAATGCCCATAATAGATGTCCAATGTTTCCAATCGTCATTTTTGACGACTAAAGCGACAGGAGAGCCTAATGTTTTACCGTGTCGAACGCCAGAAACAATTTCAACCGTATCTTTCTCGATTTGCATTCTTCTGCCGCGTCCATGACCGCCTTGACGTCTTTTTAATTCTTTATTAATCATTTCTGCCGTTAAAGGCAACTGCGCCGGCAACCCCTCTATGATGGCAGTCAATTGTGGACCGTGTGATTCTCCTGCTGTTAAATAACGCATTTACACTTTCTCCCTTCAACGTGCTAAAGTATTTATGTATCACTATACCATAATGCATTTCTTCAATTCTATATTAAAATCACATAAAGTGAAACTTCAATCAATTGAAAATTTTTATCTTCATCAAATCTTCATATTCAACAAAAAAACCGCCCCAAAAGGGACGGTTTTTTAAAGGGTAAATTAGTTAACCCAGTTATTGATTGTTTTTTCGTATGATACCAATTCTTCTTCTTTGAAGAACAAGCCAATTTCACGTTCTGCGCTTTCAGCAGAATCTGATCCGTGGATCATGTTTTTCCCAACAGTTACTGCGAAGTCTCCGCGGATTGTTCCTGGAGCTGCATCTTTAGGGTTTGTAGCGCCCATCATTTGACGTGCAGTCAAAATAACGTTTTCGCCTTCCCAAACCATTGCGAATACAGGACTTGAAGTGATGAATTCTACTAATTCACCAAAGAAAGGACGTTCTTTATGCTCGCCGTAATGCTCTTCAGCCAATTCAGTAGGAATTTGCATTAATTTAGCACCTGCTAAATGATATCCTTTTTTCTCGAAACGTGCGACGATTTCTCCGATTACGTTGCGTTGAACGCCATCTGGTTTAACCATTAAAAATGTTTTTTCCAATGTAAACACTCCTCTATTAAAAGCTCGGGCTTTTTGCCCACCTTAAAAAATACTATCATTGTCGAGTCATTTGTCAACTAGCAACTTAAAATTTCCGCTTTCCAATAAAGAATGCAATTTTGCGCATCGTTTTTACGCCTTGTCCCTTTGGCAAGAACGAAAGTTCACGCAAAGCCTTTTGCAAGTATCGTTCACTCATTGCTTTCGCTTCTTCGATTCCTGAACTATTGCGGATCGCTTCAACTACTTTAAAACGTTCTTCGTCAGAAAGATTCTTATTCAAATTCGATTTTAACATCGCATAAAGTTCCGGATCTTTTCGGGCACATAAAATTGGCAAAGTTATATTCCCTTGAATAAAATCGCTGCCTGCGGGTTTCCCCAATTCTTCGTCTGTTGAAGTAAAATCCAGAATATCGTCAATAATTTGAAATGACATTCCGATAAAATAACCAAAACGTCGCAAATGTGCTGCGGTCTTTTCATCGGTTCCGGAAACAAGAGCTCCTAGTTCGCAACTAGAAGAAATCAACAATGCTGTTTTTCGTTTAATGCGTCGGAAATAATCGCGCAAATTTTGATCTAGTCTGTATTTGTCTTGGATTTGAATAATTTCGCCTCGACAAACTTCAATTAAGGTTTTAGATAAAATTTCGTGCACACGCGGAGATTCAATTTTAGTAATGTGTTCCAATGCTCGCGCTAAAATAAAGTCACCTGTGTACATCGCTACACTATTGTTCCACTGTGATTTAACGGTTGGTTGGCCTCTACGGATTTCCGAATCGTCTATAACGTCATCGTGGACGAGCGATGCCATATGAATCAGCTCGAGTGGTACAGCGACTTTTTTCAACACATTGATATCATAATTCCCAAATTTTCCTGCAAGCAAAACAAAAACAGGTCGGATTCGTTTCCCTCCGGCCTGCAATAAATGAAGAGACGCATCATTTAAAAGGAGAGATTCGGAATCCACTGCCTGTTCCAATTCTTTCTCGATCATTTCTAGTTCCGGTTTAAGATCGGAATAGAGCAATTTCAACTTCATCTTTTCCACTTAAAATCCTTCTCCCGCTAGTTTACTTTTTTTATTCCTAAATGGAGGGCGGCGGCGCCTCCTGTATAAGGCTTGTATTTCACTTTTTCAAACCCGACTTCTGCAAACAATTTCGCTAATTGTTTCATGCCCGGAAACGTTTTTGCTGATTCCTGTAACCATGAATATTCGTTGTAGCTTTTAGCGAAGAGCTTACCGAAAACCGGCATAATAAAACGGAAATACATTCTAAAGAATGGTTTGAAAACCACATTTTCAGGTTGAGATGTTTCTAGGCAAGCAATCATTCCACCTGGTTTTAACACACGGTGCATTTCAGCAAGCACTTGACGGTAATCTGGCACATTGCGTAACCCAAAACCAATTGTCGCAAAATCAAAAGAATTGTCAGGGTATGGCAATGAC
Organism: Planococcus halocryophilus; assembly: GCF_001687585.2. Taxonomy (GTDB): domain Bacteria; phylum Bacillota; class Bacilli; order Bacillales_A; family Planococcaceae; genus Planococcus; species Planococcus halocryophilus. Next base: position 2,024,843 of record NZ_CP016537.2, read on the forward strand.
ATCGCATTACCTTGGATCAATTCGATTTGTGGCATATCTTTTGTTTTGTCGTGTCCAACATTTAGCATATTTTGACTAAAGTCTAGTCCGATTACTTGTCCAGTATCACCTACTGCTTTTCCTAATGCAATGGTCCAATCAGCTGTTCCACAGCAAACATCGATAGCTGCAGCACCTTTAGGTACCTGCATTTTAGACATCGTATCTTCACGCCATTTATTATGTTGCTGGAAACTGATCACCGAATTCATTTGATCGTAGTTCTCAGATATTTTTTCGAATACTTCGTGGACTCTCTGTTCTTTCGTTTTAGGCATATCAGTCATCCTTCTCGGGTCAGCTGCTCAGCTCTATGCTGGTGCGGGGTTATTTGATGGAGCAGAAATTGTGCCAATTCATAATCTAGTGCACAATCAGCGATCGACGCCAAAATCTGTTCATGCAGGCTATCCAACTTTTCCGTTAGCCAATATTTCGTATAATTTTCATGGACTAGATTTGTGTTTAGCTCACGTAGAAAATGCGAATAATTTTTAGATTGTAGTCGTTTTAGTTCCTCAGCATAACGTATATATAGCAAGGCTTGTTTTGCAAGTGGTGCATATTCGGTATAGCCATAGAATGTATAAAAAGACATTAAAAGTTCAGTTTCAATAACGGTAATAGCTTCTTCAATTTCTTCTACCGTTCGGAATTCCTCTTCAAAAAAGGAGGTTTTGCTTTCACTCACTTTAATAATAGCTGATGCCAATCGCTGGACCATCACAATATTTTTCGCGTTCACTAACATTTGATAATATATTCCACTATATAAGTCTCCAGCTAATACGGTTAGCTGTTGTTCTTTAATAATGGGAGCATCCTCTTTTATTTGATCATGGGCATGCAATGCGGCATAAACAATGGAAACCGTTTTTGCAGAGGCTTCAATATCCGGCGACCAAGTTTTCCCGCTGAAAAAAGGCAATAGTAAAAAAAACAAACGGGACTCTTTGACAGAGGGACCTTCTGTAAATTGATCGAGCGTCCGCTGTCGCACAGCATTCAAGACCTCGATTTCCATTGAGATGATTTTCGATTGTATTTGATGTCCCTTCATACTGCTTGCTCCATTCATGATTTAGCCATACTACATTAGTATATCACAGGCATAGCCTTGCCTTCATCAATATCGTTTATTTTTTAGCTTCGCTTTCAACGATACCATGGGCAGAATGAATCTCCGCTTTGCCACGGATTTTCATAGCTGAAGTGTGTTCAGTAAATTGGGCAATCATCACTTCGCCTTTATCCAATTTTTCAGTATGGTGAAATTTTGTATCGTTCCCTCGAGTCAACCCAATAACGTTTACGCCATCTTCTTGAGCACGAATAATAATATATTCTGTCTGAGCCATTTTCGCACCTACTTTATAGTTTTAATTCATATTGATGTAAGTAATTACTTCTGAACGCTTAACTGCATCGGTTTCAAGAATCCCTCGTGAAACAGCTGTCACTGTTTTCGCTCCTGGTTTCTTAATCCCTCTCATCGTCATACACATATGTTCTGCTTCAACCATGACATAAACGCCATGTGGATTTAAGGTTTCCATTAAAGACTCAGCAATCGACGATGTAATACGCTCTTGAAGCTGCGGACGTTTTGAAACCGTTTCTACCGCACGAGCTAATTTACTTAATCCTGTTACGACTCCATCGCGAGGAATATAAGCAATGTGCGCTTTACCGAAAAACGGCACAAGGTGATGTTCACACATCGAATAGAACGGGATATCTTTGACAAGTACTAATTCTTCATGACCTTCATGAAAAACAGTTTTAAAATATTCTTTTGGATCTTCTTTTAATCCAGAAAATACTTCCGCATACATCTTAGCTACCCTTTTCGGTGTATCTTGTAACCCTTCCCGACTTGTGTCTTCTCCAACTGCTTCTAAAATCATCGAGACCGCTTGCTCGATTTTATCAAGATCTACTTTTTGCGTTTTCACATCTATCACTCTGCTTCCCCCTGTTGAAGACGAATCGGTTATTTGTTTGGCAGCAAGATGGCTGCTCATATGTTTTTTAGCTCGATTTACTTTTACGTACATTTGTATCAATCTAAAAATTCAAGAGCCTGAGACGGCTCCCACCGCTTTTCTCTGTCTAGCTTCAGCGGTCTACTCCTCGGGTCATAAGTCGTTTTGGCTTGACGGCTGAAAAACGCCGTTTCGCCAATCCATCTTATGCCTGTCGGAGCAAAACTACTGCTTCCGCTTTCTCACTGTCTAGCAACGGGAGCCAGCCCCTCGGGGTCATAAGACAGGCTGACTGTGCGGCTGAAAAAACGCCGCTTCGTCATCCTGCCTTATGCCTGTCAGGGCTGAGACGGCTCCCTCCGCTTTTCTCACATGAATCGTAGCATACGCGCGGGTGTTTCGCAAAATTGTTGGCTCAAAAAAAGGATGACTTTTGCAAGATTGTGTCTCGCAAAAGTCATCCTATGTACAGAGGCTAAAGCTTACTTCACTGCGTCTTTAAGCGCTTTACCTGGCTTAAATGCAGGAACTTTGCTTGCAGCGATCTCGATTTCAGCTCCAGTTTGCGGGTTACGTCCTTTGCGGGCCGCGCGTTCGCGTACTTCAAAGTTACCGAATCCGATCAACTGTACTTTTTCACCCTTAGTTAAAGCGTCTTGAATCGTCTCAAATGCAGCGTCAACTGCTTTGGCAGCGTCTTTACGAGAAAGTTCAGCTGCTTCAGCAACAGAGTTCACTAATTCTGTTTTGTTCATGCTATTCACCTCCTCTCAAAGGGGATGCAACCATCAATCCTGTAAAAAGAGTATCACATCGAAAATCGCATAGCAACAACAAACAGCCCACTTTTCCAATAAACATAGCAAATACTAACAAAATTTTCTAAAAAGCAGCTATTTCTATCAAAAACGCGTTAAATCAAGGTTTTTACTCTGTTAAAAATATCGGTTCATTTTCTTCGTTTATGGTGTACGGAAGTGAATAAGCCGGGAGTACTGGATAGTCTTCATACAAAATAAATCGAATATCCTGACCAGGTTCTAGCTCTCCCTCATACTCTTGAAGCTCTGTAAAAAGGTCCATGGCATAATCAATATAGACCTCTCCACTTCCCGTAATGACCATTGGTAAGTTTCTACCACTATAAGGGCTAACTACAGTTGGTTCTTCTGAGAATCCCATTGCTTTATGATTGAATTTATAGACATTATCTGCCAATATTTCAGCGATTGGAGCTTTTCCTCCATTTGCGCTTTTTCGTACGTTTACTGATCGAATCGCATCTGCAGCTTTTAAATCAACCAGTTTCACCGTTGGATTCTCTTCAACATCAACTAATACATATTGAAAAATCCCACCCATTTCAAATGCATTGGTCGGTATTTCTGCTGTATATGCAGGAACAATTTTCGAAAAATCGATAGGATATTTAATATATTGATCTATATCCATATCCCGAGTTTTAATCGGCAACAAACCACCTGTCGCATTTCTATACTGATTTACAGCATTTTGCACAGTGATTAATTGGTCTTCATATGGAACTTGATTTTCAGCTCTCTCGCTTTGCGGATAACCACAAGCCGTCAGAACTCCAATCGTTAACAACAACAAAAACAACATTACTATTTTTTTCATTTTTTTCACCTCAAGCACCACCAGTCGGTCCGCTGAATACCGTGAATATCATGATGAAAAATCCAAGAATCAGCAAAATATATGCAACTAGCGCAAAAATAAATTTAAGAATGCCATTTTGCAATTTGTATCTACTTAAATAGATTAGACCCATTGAAAGTAGTAAAAAAAGAATTCCGGCAAATGATACCCACATTTTGTCTAAAGCACTCATAATTGCCCGCCTTTCGTAGTGTTTCAGTCCATAGTATAGCATAAAAAAAGAAGAGTCTGCCTTAAGCATCCTCTTCTTTTGTGACAATTATAGCAAGTCGACTAAATCTTCCATTTCGTTCTTTTTCGTGCGTCCCATCAATTTTCCAACTGCATCATCTGTCGACACATTATCAAAAAGCACCGAATAAAGAGCAGCTGTAATTGGCATAGGCACATCATACGCTTCTGAAAGCTGATAAGCAGCTTTCGTCGTCCGGATTCCTTCGACAACCATGCCCATTTCTTCAAGCACTTCGTCTAATGATTTTCCTTTGCCTAACATATTCCCTGCTCGCCAATTGCGTGAATGCACACTTGTGCACGTCACAATCAAATCACCTACACCAGTTAAGCCCGAGAATGTTAGAGGAGTCGCTCCCATTTTGACACCGAGACGGGCGATTTCCGCTAGCCCACGTGTCATAATAGCTGCCTTTGCATTGTCACCAAACTCTAGTCCGTCTGTAATTCCGACAGCTAATGCGATGATATTTTTTAAGGCTCCACCAATCTCAACACCTATTACATCAGTATTTGTGTAAACACGGAAATAATTATTCATAAACAGATCCTGAATTCGCACAGCTGCCTCTGTATTCTCACAAGCAGCTGTAACCGTTGTCGGATGCTCTTGAACTACTTCTTCCGCGTGGCTTGGTCCAGATAATACGACTACTTCCTCAATCCATTGTTCCGGAATTTCTTCACGAATCATTTCACTAATACGTTTTAACGAATCTGGTTCAATCCCTTTAGAAACATGCACAAACAAAATTTTACGGTTGAGATTTTTTTTAATATCTTGACAAACTTCGCGAATAGCTTTTGTCGGAACAGCCAATACAAAAATATCACCGTGTTCAACCGCCTGCGGCAAATCACTTGTTGCCTTCAAACTTTCCGGAAGTTGTGTATTTTTTAAATAGCGTTTATTTGTATGCTGGTTGATTTCATCAGCTTGCTCTTGACGATGTGTCCAAAGCAATAAATCATGACCGTTTTGAGCCAATACATAGCTCAGCGCAGTACCCCAGCTTCCTGCTCCAAATACAGAAACTTTTTCCATAAGCTAAAACCACCTTTACCTTAAGTACGAGCTCTCGTTATTAGACGAAGAGGAGTTCCTTCAAAATCGAAGCTTTCGCGAATTCGGTTTTGTAAGAAACGTTCATAACTAAAGTGCATCATTTCGGGATCGTTCACGAAGACAACAAATGTTGGTGGTTTGATAGCCACTTGTGTTGCATAATAAAGACGCAAACGACGACCTTTATCCGATGGTGCTGGGTTCATAGCAACTGCATCTTCAATAACTTCGTTTAAGATACTCGATTGAATACGTCTTGAATGGTTATCGTTCACTTTGTTAACAATTTCTAAAATATTATGCACGCGCTTGCCGCTGATTGCCGAAACAAACATAATTGGTGCATAATCTAAAAACAAGAAATGTTCGCGAATTTTACGTGTCATGACATTCATGGTTTTTTCGTCTTTTTCAACGGCATCCCACTTATTGACAATAATAATGACAGCTTTACCCGCTTCATGTGCATATCCTGCAATTTTTTTATCTTGTTCTTGAATGCCTTCTTCTGCGTTCAAGACCACTAAAACAACGTCTGAGCGTTCAATAGCGCGCAAAGCTCGTAATACACTGTATTTTTCAGTTGTTTCATAAACTTTCCCTTTTTTACGCATACCCGCAGTATCGATAATAACGTACGGTTGCTCATTGTACTCATATTGCGTATCAATAGCATCGCGCGTTGTTCCTGCCACTTCACTGACAATAACACGCTCTTCACCTAAAAATGAATTTACAAGAGAAGATTTACCAACATTTGGACGGCCGATTAATGAGAATTTAATGACATTGTCAGGATATTCTTCATCGTCGTCTTTCGGGAAGTTTTTAGCAACTTCATCCAACAAATCCCCTAATCCTAAACCGTGAGACCCAGAAAGTGGGAAAGGTTCACCCATTCCTAATGTATAAAAATCATAGATCATGTGACGCATATCAGGATTATCAATTTTATTGACAGCTAAAATAACTGGTTTTTTCGTCTTATATAAAATTCTTGCCACTTGTTCGTCTTGCGTAGTGACGCCATCGCGTCCATTTACAAGAAAAATAATAACATCTGCTTCGTCCATAGCAATTTCTGCTTGTTGACGGATTTGTTCAAGAAACGGTTCGTCACGAAGATCGATCCCGCCTGTATCTATAATATTGAATTCGTGTGTCAGCCAATCTGCCGAACTGTAAATACGGTCACGCGTCACTCCTGGAATATCTTCCACAATTGAAACCCGTTCTCCTACCACGCGATTGAAAATCGTGGACTTACCAACGTTCGGCCGGCCAACTATTGCTACTACCGGTTTTGACATAATAAATTCATCCTTCCACTTCTGATATGCCTATTATACACGAAAAAGGTGATGTCATCTGTTAAATGTCCATCCCCTTTAAATGTGAAATATTCAGTTTTTCGCATCACATGCATAAGAAGCTGGATTAAAGCCTCTGGCAGTTAAATATTGCGCCAATTCTCCAGTTATTATTGCAGGACATTTCTGTAGTTCCATTAAGTTTTTTGCGCCAAGCGCTGTCATCATCATAGCCAAATCTTCATACAAAGAGTGAATCTCCGTAATCAGCTGCTTTTCGCCTTCTTGCATCGCGATTTTTAAAAATGAGCCTGCTAGACCTACCGCATCTGCTCCTAGCAAAAACGCCTTTATCATGTCTCGAGCATCTTGTATTCCACCCGAAGCAAGAACAGTTTTATCAAAAACACTCTTTACTTCAACAATTGCAGGTGCCGTCGGAATACCCCAGTCTTCAAAATAAGACAACTTTTTTTGGCGACGCTTGTTTTCAATTGAAGCAAAATTTGTTCCACCAAAACCACTGACGTCTATTGCTGAAACGTCACAACAGCTTAATTTTTCTGCAGTTTCACGCGATATACCAAATCCAGTCTCTTTCACGATTACAGGGACATTCACTCCTTCCACAATGGCTTGAATACGCTCAAGCGCACCACGAAAGTCACGGTCTCCTTCTGGCATCGTTAACTCTTGTACGACATTTAAGTGAATTTGCAGTGCATTGGCTCCAATCATTTCGACTGCGTCCTTTGCCTGTTGTACAGTTGCTTCACTTCCAAGGTTACTGAAAAATATACCATCGGGATTTTCTTTCCGGACTACAGCGTATGATTGTCTCTCAGTAGCATTTTTAAGCGCAGCCATTTGAGATCCAACTGCCATAGCCATACCTGTCTCTCGTGCAACCCGAGCTAAAAGGCCATTTAACTTTTGAGTGTCTTGTCCGCCTCCACCAGTCATTGCATTAATAAAAACAGGTGATTCTAAATTCAAATCACCTGTTTTTGGTTTTATGCAAATATCGGATACCGCAGAATCGGGCAACGCTTGGTGAACAAAACGAATATCATCGAACATGTTCTTTTTGCTTTGTCCTGTAGATAAAGCAAACTGTATATGATCCATTTTGCGTTCAGCTCTCGACATCTTATTCCGACTTAAACCCTTTTAGTTTATCACCAATTACGTCACTGATTGAGAAACCAGATGACTCTTCGGGCATATCGTAATTCGAGAAATCTTGCTCGCCTTGTTTCTCCTGCAATTCTTTAATGCTTAAAGACAAGCGTTTATCAGCTTTATTGACTTCTAAAATTTTAACTTCTACTTTTTCGCCTTCTGTTAATACTTCATTTGGCGTTGCGATGTGTTTATGTGCAATCTGCGAAATATGAACCAATCCTTCTACTCCAGGTAAAACTTCCACAAATGCACCATAGCTAACTAAGCGCTTAACGGTCCCTGTATGAACAGATCCTTTTGGCGCTTTTTCGTCGATCGCATCCCATGGTCCAGGAAGTGTATCTTTAATCGATAACGAAATTCGTTCAGAATCGCGATCAACAGATAAAACTTTCACAGTTACTTCTTGACCTTCTGTTACCACGTCAGAAACTTTTTCAACGTGTTCATGTGATAGCTGAGAAATATGGACAAGTCCATCTACTCCTCCAATATCAACAAAAGCACCAAATGAAGCAATACGTTGCACTTTACCTTTTAACTCATCACCGGCATGAATTTTATCCATAACTTGTTCTTTTTGCGATTCTTTTTCCTTCTCAACAACTGCACGATGAGAAAGGATTAATCGATTATTTTCTTTTTCCATTTCGACGATTTTGAATGTCAGTTCTTTTCCTTTATAATCTTCAAAAGACTCGACAAAATAGTCTTCAACTAGCGAAGCTGGAACAAATCCGCGCACGCCTAAGTCGACAACTAAACCGCCTTTAACAACATCTTTTACTTCGGCTTCGATAATTTCGCCTGATTCAAATTTCGTTTCCAAATCATCCCATGCTTGTTCTGCATCCACTTTACGTTTAGATAAAACAAAATTTTCATCTTCTACTTTAGTAATGATTAACTCTAATTCATCTCCAACTTGAACTGAATCTGAGGCTTTTTCAATGTGTAAGCTAGATAACTCACTAATTGGTATGATGCCATCAAATGGCGCCCCTTCAATCGTTACCGTAACTGCTTTTTCTTCTATTTTTGCTACTACCCCTTTAACGCGATCTCCTGTTTGGAAGTCACGGTTTTCCATCTTATTCGTTTCCTCTGACATAAGTAGCCCTCCTTCACAAACTATCCATCTTCTATTTTATTCGAATTCTCTAATAAAAACAAAAATTATCACTTATTGACTGAATAGTCATCTAATATCTTTTGAATACTTGCCATAATGACTTCAGTCACTTCTTCTGCCGAGGCTTTTCGCTCACGAAAAGGTGCCATGAGGATTGGTTCACCATAAACAACTTGTACTTTCCGGAATGCTTTATAAGGTCCAATAATCGCACATGGCATTACATCCGCATTGCCTCTTAATGCAAAAAAGCCTGCTCCACTAAGACCTTTTTTTAATACACCATCCGTTGAACGTGTTCCTTCTGGAAACAGCCCAACCACATCACCGTTTTTCAATATTTTTAATGCAGTTCGAAGAGCTTCACGATCACTCATGCCACGCTTTACAGGAAAAGCATTTACTTTTGGCAAAATCGATCCGAGAATTGGTGCATTGAATAGTTCTTCTTTTGCCATAAAATGCACTGTTCGAGGAGCAGTCATTCCGACAACGGGTGGATCTAAAGCATTGATATGATTCGAACATAGAAGAATACCACCATCTTTTGGAAAATTCTCTTTGCCAATTACTTCAAACCGGTAAAGAGGACTTAATACTGTTTTTACAAGTCCTTTACCAAATGCGTATAAATTCACTTTAAATCAACCTCTCTTCAGCCAATTTCAATATTTCTTGTGCAGCTTGTTCAATAGTCAAAGACGTCGTGTCCAAATAGATAGCATCATCTGCCTGCCGCAATGGTGCCACTTCACGTTCACTGTCCATTTTATCTCGCTTGGCAATTTCGGCTTGAAGTTCTTCAAGCGATGTCAAAATATCTCTTTTTTGATTTTCCACAAATCGTCTTCTCGCTCGTTCTTCCACTGATGCAGACATAAAAACTTTTAATGCAGCATCCGGAAGGACGTGCGTTCCAATATCTCGTCCGTCCATGACAACTCCACGGCCTTCAGCCAATTGTTGCTGCAGTTCGACCATACGCATACGCACCAATTCATGCGCTGCCATTTCTGACACCGCTTTCGTTACATTTTGTGAACGAATTGCTTCAGTTACATTATTTTTATCGAGAAAGACTAATTGGCCACCTTCAGACGGTTGCAAGTCAATTTCAGTTTCCGCCAATAATTTTCCAGCTTCTTCATTGCTGGCCATATTAATGCCTTCTGCCAAAGCTTTCATAGTAATAGCACGGTACATAGCACCGGTATCGATGTAAACATAGCCCAATTTTTCTGCTACAATTTTTGCGATCGTGCTTTTTCCAGCTGCGGCCGGGCCATCGATTGCTATTTGTATCGGTTTCATCAAAATAGTCACCTCATCCTAAGTATTCATCATATTTTAACATAAAAAAAAAGTCTTCATGTGTAAGACTTTTTTAGTATTTACTTTAATCTTCTGACTGCCCCGACGAATTTTGATCGCTATAGTGCGACAACGAAAGTTGATGAGCTTGCTTTGCTTTTCGAAGGCCAAACCACCATAAGAAAAGCATGAACGGAATTGCTCCGTACACAATATTATCGTACATATACAAACTCGTATTATACGCAAGATGAAGAATTACTGTGCTAACAATCGCCCAACCAATCCATCGTCTCCGCGTGTCGCTTTTGCTAAATTTGGCTTTCCCAAAATAATAACCCATGACTACCCCGAATAACGCATGACTCGATACCGGCAAAAAAGCCCGTATAAATGCAGTTTGCAATCCGAATTCCAATAAGTATAATATATTCTCAATTGTTGCAAACCCGAGAGAAACGCTAGCGCCGTACAAAATCCCGTCATATGGATCTTCGAAATCAACGTGGCGATAAACAGCTATTAATAATACTAACCATTTGAAAAATTCTTCAATAATACTGGAAAATACAACATTTTGTATAAAGCTATTCGCAAAAACACCTTCAGCATCAAACACATATTGAACAAAGAGAATTGGAAATGTTAAAACTGCCCCATATACAAAGCTTTGAAACAGCAGCTTCGATGGTTCACCAGAAAATTGATCACGCAAATAAAAATAACTAAAAAGCGCTAGACCTGGGGCTATTGCTACCGTTAGTAAAATAATCATACGCGTACCCCTTTAATTGGATTACACTGTTTACTCATACACATGTATGTATTTTTCAATTCGCACTTAACACTTATTCCAATTTTATCTTTCAAAAGCATTTGCTTGAATTACGTTTTGAGCGGATAACAATACAGCAAGCTTTATACGTGCTTTTTTGCTGTCGTAATCACTACCAAGAATCACGCCACGAGTCAATAAATCATGAGCACTGCCTGGATAACTATATGCCGGATACGCATTTCCTTCTTCAGCACTAGTTGTTAACACCACTGGAATGCCCTGCTTTATCGCATGATCAATTGCGTCTACCATATGTGGAGATACTTGCCCTCTACCCGCAGCTTCTAAAACAATTCCTTTTGAAGGTCCTGTTACTAATTGATCAATTAAAAACCCATCTTGTCCCGAATGACATTTAATAATATCAACACGCGGCAATTGGTCTTTCACTATATGTACTTCATGCATCACCGGTTTCTGATAAATACGCACCGTATCGTTATCAATAATACCAAGATAACCATGCCCAAACGAATCAAAACCTTGCAAATTACTTGAATGAACTTTTTTAACGTATTTAGCGCTATATATACGTTCATTGAATACGACAACAGCTCCAATTCCTCGCAGATTTGGGTCTACCGCTACATATATGGAGTTCTGTAGGTTCGAGTAAACATCTGTACCAACTTCTTCTGGAGATCGCTGAGACCCTGTAATAACCACTGAACGATCATCATCAATTGTTAAATCCAAAAAGTACGCTGTTTCTTCTAACGTATCTGTTCCGTGCGTGACAACGACTCCTTCAACTTCTGGGTCTTGTAATTCTGTAAGAATAGCTTGTCTAATTTCCATCATTTGTTCAAAACCAATATGCATACTCGGCAACTGGAAGACATCGACTACTTTTACTTCGATTTCTTCTGGAAGCTGACAAAGCTCAGCTAATTCTTCTCCTGAAATCGCTCCCGACTTTAACAGCCCATTTGAAATTTCTCGACTGGCAATTGTTCCACCTGTCGTGATTAGTGATACTTTTTTCTTCATAACCAAACTCCCCTTCTAGATTAAAAGATAGTACATTTATGTAAGACCATAAAAAGAAGGCACAATTATGCTGTGCCTTCTTTTTTTGCAATAGCTTCCGCAATTTGCTGTCCATGAAAGCGCCCATTTTCAATAAAAATTTCGTTAGCATTATTTCCTGCTGCTATAACACCAGCAATGTATAAATTATCTACATTGGTTTCCATTGTTTGCTCATCAAAAGTTGGTCTACCCGATGCCTGATCAATAGTAATACCCATAGACGTTAAAAACTTATAATCTGGGTGATAACCAATCATCGCAAAAACAAACTGATTGGGAATCGTTTCTTTTTGATCATTGACTGTTAACTCAACATTGTCATCTGTAATTCGATCGACCATTGAATCGAATAACATTGTAATTTCGCCGTTTCTCACTAAACCATCAAATTCCGGTAAAATCCATGGTTTAATGCTTTTAGAATAGCTCGTACCATGATAAGACACTGTCACTCTGCTTCCAGCTTTGTGTAAGGCTAGTGCAGCATCTACAGCCGAATTTTTGCCACCGATCACTAAGACATCCTGATCAAAATAAGGGTGTCCTTCCTTAAAATAATGCATCACTTTCGGTAAATTTGCACCTTCTACTTCAAGTTTATTCGGTTGATCATAATACCCTGTCGCAGCGATAACATATTTTGCTTGATATTGCCCTTTTGACGTTGTGATTTTAAAAAGGTCGTCCTTTTCAACCTGTTCAACCGTTTCGAAAGGTCGCACTTGAATGCCACTTCTTTTAACAACTTCTCGGTAATACACTAGAGCTTGGTTTCTTTTTGGCTTACGACCTTCAATAATAAAAGGCACGTCACCTATCGATAGTTTTTCACTTGTACTGAAAAAAATTTGATGTGTTGGGTAATTGAAAATAGCATTGACGATATTGCCTTTCTCAATTACGGTCGTTTGCAATCCCTTTTTCTCCAATTCAATCGCAGCCGACAAACCGCAAGGACCGCCTCCGATAATAAGAGCATCTACATATTCCATTTAAAACATCTCCTGTATTTAATCCTTTTATAAGCATAAAGGACTTCCACTTTATTTGCCAAATTTTATTCTCCTATTTCTGTTTCTGGAACAATGGTTAGCAAATGATATTCTGCCGGTGCGCCAAGCCGTAAATGTAATGTTGTGGTACCAAATCCATTCGTAATCAGTTCAACTCGACCGTTTTTATATTTTATCGAACCTTTTTTGAACATTCCAAACGGACCAAAACGAATTTGACCACCATGTGTGTGGCCAGCAAGCAGCAAATCGGCTGCATACGGTCCTTTGATCTTCCAAAAATCAAATGGCGTATGAGTTACAAACACTACCGTATCTTGTTCGTTCACTTCGCTGAATGCATTTTTCAATCCATCAGGTTTATAGGCGAAATGGTCAATCCCTACCAACTTCAGTTGAGGATTTCCAAATAACGAAACGGATTTATCATCTAACACAATCACGCCATATTGGTTAAAAATCTTTCGGAGTGCGTCCTCATTTACTTCTCGGTCATTATTTCCCCAGACAAAGTAAACAGGTGCATGAGATCGTAAGTTTTCAATATTTTCGGCTACTCGTTCCAGTGGCACGCCTTTTTCAACTAGATCTCCACCAATGACGATGATATCTACAGGAAAATTGATTAAGTCTGCTTTTATGTTTCTCCGGTGAATGTCAGCAATAAAAAGCAGATTGAATGGCTTAAATGCTTTTGCCGAAGGCAGTTTGATCGTTTTTTTGATAAGGTTTTCTGAAAAGGCATTACGTGTCATATACAAGAGCATTGTTATTGCTATAAATCCAATTCGCATTAAATAGTTCATGTGGCGTTTCCTTTCATAAAAGAAGAAAAAACATAAGCCAGGCTTATGTTTTTTTCATTCTACTATTCGTCTTCCGCAATATCCAATACTCGGAAGCCTGATTTCTCAAGTTCTTTTACAAAGCGATCAATATTGTCTTTCTTTTCAACTTTTAATACGATACGTCGAACCATTTTGTTCGTTTCATCAAAAGTAACTAAGGAGATTACAGATTCTTTGTATTTCTCAATAATTTCTCCTAGGCGGCCAATGCGACCTTCTGATTCAACTGAAGTAAAAGTAATTCGGTATCCTGGTTTGTCGATCCCAAATGCACTTTGCAATTGGTTAACGATATCAAAGCGAGTAACGATCCCTAAAAATTGTCCTTTCTCCACTACTGCGATAATCGGAAAATCATTTAGTTCAACTAATGCCTTTTCATAAACATCATTTATCGTTAAGTAGACATCTTGATTGACAATTACGTCACTGACTTTAGTTGTGCGGATAAACTCTTCTTTTGTTTTCCCTGAATAGAAAAATGCACGATATGCATGATACCAAGTAAAGATTCCTTTGTATTCCGTTCCATCTACTACTGGCAAAGCATCAATTGTGTGTTTTTCTAGCAAGTCAAAACCTACTTGTACTGAATCCTCTAATTTCACCGTATAACATTTTTCTCTTTTCACCATTACGCTTTTAACAAACATTCATTCGCCCCACTTTCTATTTTCCACTCTGGTCGTATCTATTTCTTCCCCCTGAAATTTATGGCAATGTTAAGCTTTGCCCTGGGCTTATGCTATTTGAACCTAAACCATTTGCTTGTTTGATTTTTTCTACAGCCGCAGCTGCTCCTGCTGCCCCGTAATTATTAACAGCGATTCGGTAAAGCGTTTCACCTGGTTTCACCACATAAGTTTTGCCAGAAGCACTTGGCACTTCTTCTTTTTTCTCTGCTTCTTCTTTAGCTTTCGCGTCGGCATCTGCTTTGGCTTTGGCGTCCGCTTCTTTTTTAGCTTGAGCATCAGCTGCAGCTTTTGCATCGGTTTCTGCTTTTGTTTCTGCTTTTGCTTTTGCATCCTCTTCTGCTTGTGCATCAGATTTCTCTTTGTCTACTTGGGCTTGAGCGTCTAGTTTTTCTTTTTCAGCTTTAGCTTCTGCATCGGCTTTTGCTTTTTCAGCTGCAGCCTTTTCTTTTTCTTCTTTTTCAGCTGCAGCGACAGCAGCACTAGAAGGTTGGGAATTCATTTCAAAACTCACTTCATTTTCTGTAGGTTTGGCTGTCAAAGAATCGTCGGGTTCAAAAAAGAAAGCTACATAAATCAACAAAGAAACTGGAATTAATATAAAGATAAAAAATAACGCAGGCATCAAAAGACTTTTGCTTTTTTTAGCTTTAGGCTTTTGGGCTTGTCTCTGAGCTGCTCTAGACAATGCTGATTGATCGTCTATTGATATTTCTTGCCGATTCTTTTCAATCGACTCATGATAACTATTATTCCCCATACATGACTACCCCTATCTGTACTAATATATCTATTATGACGAAAAAAGGCTCATTTGTAAATGACAGTTAATGAAATCCTTATATAGGTAATATTACACTTAAACGAGCTTGCCAATCAAGCGGTTTTGGCTTTTTTTCATAACAAGAAAATACCTCAAAAACACTATAATCAATTCCGTCATTCACACAACAATTGTCAGGTTTGTTTATAACTTGCTGATCAAAACAGCTAATAATATAACCTCGTAAACAACTGTCTCTTGAAATCAGTTCGCGAACTTTCGATGCTTGCTGCCTCTTGCCTTTTCTAAGTAGTTCAATTTGACTCTTAACACCTGCTAAAGGTAATTTAGTCATCCAGTAAGTGATGACACGAAACGCAGTCTCTCGGACAATTCCTTGATCGATTAAATACGTTGCTGATGGTCCACCATTAAATACTGCCTCTATTTCATGTAGTGTCGGCAAATCATCCATTACTAAACTTTCAAGTAAAGCCTCATCTCCTTGGGCATAGAGCAGCGTGGCTAAAGCCGGTAGACCATCTCTTCCCGCTCTTCCTACTTCCTGGACATACCCTTCGATAGAAGTTGGTACTTGAAAATGAATGACTTGTCGAATATTTGGGATATGTACCCCCATACCAAAAGCATTTGTGGAGCAAATCCACTCTACTTCCCCATTTTGAAATTGCTGCTGAACGAAAACCCGATCTTGATGGTCCATGCCCCCATGATAATATGCAGATGAAATTCCTTGTTCCGTTAAAAGCATAGACAGTTCTTGGGACTTTTTTCTGGTTCCCGCATAAATAATTCCAGGACCATTAAACTTTTGAATAAAAGCTTTTAAAAACTCAAGCTTGTCATGGCTATCTTCAAATTTCTTTATATCGTAGACAATGTTTTTTCTATCCATCGGATGACAATAGACGTATGGTTTGATAAGCGCCAAATATTCTTTTATTTCTTCAGTAACTTTGTCAGTAGCAGTTGCGGTTAATGCCAAAACTTGCGGGAATTTTAAAATCGGCAATACTTCAGAGATTCGTAAATAATCTGGCCTAAAATCAAACCCCCATTGAGAAATGCAATGGGCTTCATCGGCGACTAATAATGAAACGCGTATTTCTTGTAACTTTTTTTTGATGAACGGCTGAACTAGCATTTCCGGTGATATAAAAATAAATTTATACGAGCCGAGATTGGTCATAATTCTATCTTTATCTTCCGGTTTTAAAAAAGAGTTAATAGCAACAACTGATTTTTCGCCCATTTTCTTTAGTTGCGCTACTTGATCCTGCATTAAAGACAATAACGGTGAAACAATCAAGACACTGTCCGGCAAAATTTTCGCTGGCAATTGATAACAAATGGATTTTCCCATGCCAGTTGGCAATAACGCAATCACGTCTTCCCCAGCTATTACCTGTTCGATAATTTCTTTTTGCCCTGGACGAAAAGAAGAAAACCCATAAGTCGAATATAGTAACTCCTCCAGATTCATTGATTTTCCTCCTTTATCGATAACGCAAGGCGTATTTGAAAATAGCTCGCATTGGGTAAATGCACTTTGATGTCACGCAACCTTTTCGATTGCTGACGTCGACTTTCGGTAATGATTGCTTTATACAATTCTAGGCTCATAAATGGCTTAAAATTAAAATACGGATCATTCATGGCAAGTTCAACAACATGATCTTCAATCGTACTGGTTTTCAACTGACGTAAGGAAGCAATTTGTTCTAACGTAAAGCCTCTTTCAAATAATTTTTCTGTACGTTGTGCAGTTGCTGTTAATGAGGACTGCTGTATAACACCTTCCATTAAACCTAGGAGCAGCGGAGGGTTAGACTTTTCTATTTCTGCCATCCAGCCGTGCAGAGCTTCTACAGTCATCAATTGTACATCTAAAACGGACAATTTCTTAGAAGTGGCAATTTGTTGCCATGTTAACCCACTTAAAGCAAGACCCGTTAGTCGTTCCGTGAGAATCATTTTATGTGTTTCAGAAATAGCCGAATCGGTTAAAGTAGTGAAGAGTTCTTTTTTAAACGCCTGAACTACTGCTATATCTCTAAATTGAATTTGTTGTAAATATTTTTTTACCCACATTTGTATTTCTTCATTATTAACAATCGGGTCAAAAGTTTTTACGGACTGACTCATATGGGATAAAGTTTGAACAATTAGTGACAATCGGTTAAAAAAGAGATTTTCATTACCACGGTATTTCCAGCCATTTAAAGGTGTGTCGAAGTCACTTGTGTTTATCGCTTTTTCAGTGAGTTCGATTACTTGTTCATTGGCCAGTAAATAACCTTGTAAAAATAAGCTTTGAACCACTTGGTCATAGGCTTTCTTATCCAATTTAGGGAAAATGCCAAAATAAGGATAAAGGCCGAAATAGCCAATATCCTGTATTGTTTGTCCGGACTTCTTTCCTTTTATTAAATGATAAGGAGAAGAGATGGTACGTTGCCGATTTAAAGGCTTCATAATGGCCAATATCAAATCACTAAATAACAAGCTTGGACCCCCTAGCGGTTTTAGGTTGAAAAACTTCTCAAACACCTTTAGAATAAATACGATAGTATAACTGAACTTGTTCGGAGATAAAGGAGTGGAAAACAATATGGCTAAGTATACCATTGTTGATAAGGATACTTGCATCGCTTGTGGTGCTTGTGGTGCTGCTGCACCCGACATTTACGATTACGATGATGAAGGAATCGCGTTTGTTATTTTAGATAATAACATGGGAACAGAACAAGTTCCAGATGAACTCGAAGAAGACATGGAAGATGCATTTGAAGGCTGTCCAACAGATTCTATCAAAGTTGCAGATACATCTTTCGAAGGCGATCCTTTAAAATACGAAGATTGATTAAAAAAAGAAGGCGTTGTGGGATATCCCACAACGCCTTCTTTTTTATATGCCTGTCAGAGCTGACCAGGCACTTTCGCTTTTCTTTGTCTAGACTCCAGTGCCTAGCTCTTCGGGACATAAGTCAACCCAACAGAGTGGCAAAGAACGCCACACTGCTGGGTCTCCTTATGCCTGTCAGAGCTGACCAGGCACTTTCGCTTTTCTATATCATTTATGATAAATAGTAGGTTCTTTGTTTTTCAATCCACGTGTGCATGCTGCTGAACATTAGCAAGACTACTGCGGTTAAAAGAACGCCTTTGATTAAGTTAAAAGGGAGTATTCCTAAAACGATCATTCCGAATAATGCGTCACCAGTTGTTGGTGGCACGTTAAGGAAATACGTGTACATCGGTAGAAAAACAAAATAATTTAAAATACTCATACCGATTGCCATCGACAATGTTCCTATTGTTAATCCAAAAGCCATTCCTTTTTTAGTTGCCACTTTTTGATAGATAAAATACACTGGCAAAATAAACAACAAGCTCGTTACGAAATTTGCCATGTGGCCAACTGGAACTCCTGTTGGGCTACCTGAGAAAAGCCAATCTAACACATTTTTAAAGAAGGCTACTAAAATCCCTGCGACTGGCCCCATTGTAACAGCGGCGATTAATGCAGGTACATCACTAAAATCTACTTTCAAAAAAGCAGGTAGTGCAGGTAGTGGAAAGTTAAAAAGCATCAATATAAACGAAATACTGCTTAACATCCCAATCACGATCATTGTTTGTAACTTTTTGTTCTTCATGTTCCTCTCTCCTTGTCGTGATTCACCAGAAGAAAGGTTCGGACTCCGTATTTACATATAAAAACCCTTAAGTAATAACTACTTAAGGGAGAAAAGGCACACTTAAAAGCGTTCCGTCTACATGTAAACGACAAACGTCCGCACCTTCACCTTCTCCCATCCAGACTATACTGTCGGCTTTGGAATCTCACCAAATCCTGCGTTTTACGGCTCGCGGGCTTATGAACAGAGTTCAATTACCGCCGGTAGGGAATTGCACCCTGCCCCGAAGATGAATCGATATTTTGTTATGCCCTAATATTAGTATAAAAAAGAAGGGTTGTAAACAAATTTGTTTACAACCCTTCTTTTGCTTACTGTAATGGCCACGCTATTAAATTAGGCGCTACCGGGATTGGTAATGCCTCATTAAAATCAAAACCGTTCCAATTCTCTTGCTGCATCCCTTTCACTACTACTTCTTTATCAAAAGTATTAGCTGTCAAAACAAAACTTTCAAGCATACGAACCACCTCTATTTTGTCTAATGACTCTAGGTCGACATTGTTCGTAAATTCAATTTGAACAAGTTTATCGGTTTCTGACACTTGAAATTCCCACTCTTGTGGAATTGTTGCCTTGTATATATCATTCGGATTTTCACCAAGTGCTGTAATGGCTTCTGTCACTGAATCAAACGGCATATTGTATCCTGGTGCAAGGTAAATTTCACCATGCTCCGTTTGATAAGCGTAGTATGCGAGATTCTCTACTCCCGGAACTAATTTTTCTACCGGTCCAACTTGAGAAAACTCTGCACTAGAACCATCTTCATTCACAACACTAATTTCTGTTACATCTTTAAATGTCTCTGTAATGGTATCCATGTATACACCAATACTTGCTGATGCCAAATCATATTGATGGTCTTGCGGAAGCAAATGGCGAATGCCTGTTGCCGTTTTCTCCAAAGTTCCAACGTACGGATGATAATTATCAAACCCTAGTGCGACTTCATCTAGGTCCTCTGCATATTCTTTATATAAATCTAACGATGTCGGCATAGAACCTTCAAAAGTCTTCATTATTTCTTCATTCGGAATTAGAAAAGACACTGGTATAACGAATGCATTCTGAGTCATCCCAATAGTCATCAAAGTTTGATCACCTATTGTTTCTTCATAAACTGCTGTTCGTAATATCCCATCTACTTGAGCCGTTGAATATGAATCTGAACTTTCATTGGGAGATTCTTCGGCTGCAGGTAAACTTTCTTGTTCTTCTAAACTTTCCTGAGTCTTCATCTCTGCCCCATCACTAGAACTGTCTCTATTTTGAGCAGAATCGATGCCATTTTGATTGATAATGGAGGAGACCAACAGTCCAACAGCGATAAACGCCAATGCTGCGACAAGAAGCGGTAACCATCTATTTGGCCGCTTATGAACCGGCTCTTTTTGAACCAACTGATTGTAGACTTTTTCTTTTGGCCGGTTATCTTTTATCGCAGGGAAATCCTTCAACAAATCTTCGATAGATTCATCGGTCCATTTGTTATTCGGCATTTCCATCTCCCCCTTCCCTAGCGATTAATTTTTCGCGCAAGGCTTTAATTGCACGGTGCTGGGTTGTTTTTACTTTTCCTTCAGTCCAGCCTAGTACTTCAGCAGTTTCCGCAATTGACAAGTCCTGAAAGAATCGCATAATAACGACCATCTTTTGATCTCCTGTACAAGTGTCTAATGCCTTGTATAAAAATATTTTATCTTCATTTAACAATGAAATTTCTTCTGGAAGTTTTTCCGACGAAACTAATTGCTGTGTTTCCCAATCAAAATATTCCATCGAATGTTTTGAGCGAACTGCCGCTTTTCGAAAATGATCAATTGCTACATTTTTAGCAATTGAAAAAAGCCATGTTTTCTCAGAACTTCTTCCTTCAAATCGCTCATAAGCACGAAAAGCACGAATATAAACTTCTTGCATCAAATCTTCTGCTAGATGCCGGTTTTTCACCAGATAAATTAAAAATTGAAAAACATCCTGGTGATACTCATCGTACAGCCGGTGGAAAACGGAGTCCTTCAATATACTCCCTCCGTTCTTTAGATTAGTCGTCACTGAAACTAAAAAGTTACATGTCTTTTAAAGGCAATAAGAAAACAAAAGAAGTGCCTTGTCCTACATTACTTTCCGCATAAATCTCACCTTCATGAGCTTGGATAATATTGCTCGCTATTGCTAAACCAAGACCAGTTCCACCTTTTCCAAGCGTCCTTGCCTTATTCGCCTTATAAAATCGCTCAAATACAAATTCCAAATCTTCTTTTGAAATACCGACTCCGTTATCATTGATTGAAATCTTTGCATACTCTTTTTGTTGTTCGACACGAACAACAACTTGCCCTTCTTTAGGCGTATGGCGTATGGCATTATCGATTAGATTCGTCATAACTTGTTCAATGCGATCTTCATCAATCTCCGTTGCCGCCCAATCATCGACAGTCGTTTCGAAAGACAATTGAACTCCGTTTTCTTTCGCAATTTGAGAAAACTTAAGTGTCATCCGTTCGATAGAGCTGTTTAATTGAACTATTTCTTTATAGAGTCGCATATATCCTGATTCTAAACGCGCAAGATTTAATAAGTCAGTGACTAAACGACCCATCCGTTGTGATTCTTCGTAGATGATTTTCGTCATTTCACGACGCTCTTCTTCTGTTGCACCAACATCATCTAAAATCGCTTCACTATAGCCTTGAAGCATAGCAATTGGTGTCCGCAACTCATGTGACACATTGGCGATAAAATCTTCCCTCAGCTTCTCTAAGCGATGCTGCTCTGTCATATTATGCAAAACTGCGACAGCTCCGCGAATCGATTCGCCACTATACAGCGGACTAAAATTAATGGCGTAATATGCACCTTCAATTTCCAATTCTTCTTCAATCTCTTCTTGAAACCCTATTACATGATCGAGCATATGAAGCATTTCTGCAGGCAACGTTTGTGCTTCTGTGGAACCATTTTTATAAGTCCAATATTTCAATAATTTTTCAGCTGGCGGATTACTTAGTAAAATGGTTTTATCCTGATTAAACGTGATAACAGCGTCTGCCATCGACGTCAAAATACTTGATAATTGTTCTTTTTCTTGATTAATCACTTCAACATGATGTTTTAATTGACGGCCCATTTGGTTAAATGCTGTGGCCAATTGGCCAATTTCATCACTAGAAGTCGCTTTAACTTTCGTGTCAAAATTGCCTTTTGCTAACTCAAATGCGCCTTCACGCATTTTCCGGAGAGGCGAAGTGATTCGTGATGATAAAAAGAAAGCAAAAAATGTTGTTAATAATAGTGCGATAAACGCCGACAAGAAAACAATATTGGTCGTTCGTTCCGCAGTGCGGTCCATTACTTCCAATGATTGATAAATAAACACAACACCATGCTTTTCTTCTCCGGTTTTCAATGGACTGGCTAGGACAATATAAGACTCGAGACGATTCTTTTCTGTTAAAGAAGGCAAAAGCATTTCTTTCATCACAGTTTCATTTGTTTCAAACACTTTCTGAAACGCTTTTTCATTTAATATTTCTTCACGTGTCTTTGTACCATTCAATCCATCATGAATGTAATAGCTACTTTCATACGGTTCTTCAGCGATCACTGCATTTGTCTCAGCACCTATAATATCACCAATGATTTCTAACGAATTCACTACTTCTTCATGCTCATTAAAAATATTCGCAATCATATTTGCTTCACTATTCAACGCTTCTTCCACAGTTTGACTATGATAGTTCCCTAGAAACTCCAAAAGCAGAACGGTCACTATAAAAAGGACAAAGGAAACGAGAAGCAGGATCGTAATCCAAAGCTTCCCGACAACACTATTCCATATTCTATTCATTGCCAACCTCAAATTTATAGCCAACGCCCCATACAGTGACAATCATTTTCGCAGCAGATTCTGATACGCGGTTCAGTTTTTCACGCAACCGTTTAACGTGCGTATCTACTGTACGTAGGTCACCGAAAAAGTCGTAATGCCATACTTCTTTTAGTAAATGCTCACGGTCAAAAACTTTATCGGGTGCTTTTGCTAAAAAGTACAATAATTCATATTCCTTTGGTGTTAAATTCACTTCTACACCATCAGCCGTAACACGATGAGCATCATGATCAATGGTCAAATGAGGGAAAACAACCAAATCTTTTGATGCTGTTGAATTGGAAATCGGCGAATAGGCAGACGAACGACGTAATATTGCTTTAACACGCAACACTACTTCTCTTGGACTAAAAGGCTTGACAATATAATCATCTACTCCAGCTTCAAAGCCTTCCACTCGGTTAGCTTCTTCTCCTTTTGCAGTAAGCATGATAATAGGAGTCATTTTAGTTTCACGTAATTCTGTAGCTACAGCGACACCATCTTTTTCAGGCATCATCAAATCGAGTAAGATACAATGATAATCTTTTTCTAGTGCCATCTCTAATGCTTGAACGCCATTTTCAGCTTCTTCTACTGCATATCCTTCACGCTCTAAATACATTTTTAACAATCGTCGAATTCGTTCCTCATCGTCTACTACTAAAACCGTAATTTCCTCTGACATACTAACCCCTCCAACTTTCTACTGTTATGTCTCATTGTACCGATAACCTTATTAAAAATAAAGAAAAGTGTAAGCGTACGTTGAAGTCTCGTCCAAAATAAAAGGCCTCTTCCGTTACCGGAAAAGGCCTGCTTGTTATGCGTAAGAATGCAACCCGGCGATTATTAAGTTTACTGCGACTAAGTTAAACATGATGATAATAAACCCAAGCACAGCTAGCCATGCAGATTTTTCACCTTGCCAACCTTTGCCTAAACGCAAATGCAAGTAAGCAGCATAGAATAACCACGTAATCAAAGCCCATACTTCTTTTGGGTCCCAGCCCCAGAAACGAGACCAAGCAATTTGCGCCCAAATCATGGCGAAGATTAATGCACCTAATGTAAATACTGGGAATCCAATAATTACGGCACGATAACCAATTTCATCCATCAATTGTATGTTAACATTTTTAACAAATGGTTTTAAAATCGCCGCTATACGTTTTCTGAAAACTAAACGAATTAGCCAATATAAAACCGTACCGAACAGAATTGACCATACAACAGTCGTCAATTTTCCTGCATGGACAATCGCAGGCATCTCTAAAAGTGGTGTCATGGCGTCGTCTGTTAACGCGACATAGTCATTCATGCCAAAAATCGGTGGCATTGTGTAAGTCACAACCGCATCTTTACTTTCTTTATCCACATAAGTAAATTCTGCTTCATAGCCTGTTAACGAGAAGAAACTACTAGCGATTACAAACCCAAGAACCAATACAAGCGAATACATAATGGCTTCTAAGCCCATTCGTTGCTTGGATTTTTTCGTAAGATCTACAACTTTCAATAAATAAATCAAGCCCGCAGCTGCACTAATTGCCAAAATTCCTTCTGCAATAACAACTGTGCTGACATGAATCGCCAACCAGTTTGTTTGAAGCGCCGGAATAAGCGGGCTGACTTCGCTTGGGAACATACTAGCGAATGCGATGATCAATAATGCTACAGGCAATACGATCATGCCCAAAACAGGGGTTTTATACAAGAAGTATAAAATGATAAATCCACCCACTAAAGTCATTCCGAACGCCGTTGTGAATTCGAACATATTACTTAATGGCGCATGACCTGTAGCTCCCCATCTCGTGAAGAAGTAGCCAAGGTTGGCAGCAAAACCGATAAGCGTGATGGTAATTGCCACCATACCCCATCGTGATTCTGATCTGAAGGTACCTTCTTTATTTCCTTTAACTGCTCCGCCGAAAACAAATGTTGCAATAAGATAAGCGACAAAGGCTACATATAATAAACTTGAACTTATTTCAGCTAACGTCATGACAATACTTCACCTTCCTTTTCCGCTTTCTCTTGTTTGTCGATTTCATCTTGCTGATCTGTGTAAGCGGGCAATGATGCATATTCAACAACTTGGTCTAAATCTTTTTTCAAGCCGAACCAGTTTTTGTTGGTATGACCGGCTAGTAAAATAGTGCCGTCAGTTTTTTGCTGAATCCAGAATCGACGATGATTAAAATACATCCCCTGAGCTACACCAATCATAAAGATTAAACCGCCAAGGCCAAGAATCGGCAAGGTGCTGTCTTTACGAACTGTTAAACCTGAAACATCGCGTGTTTCAACACTTTGGAAGGCTAATTTATACTCATTTTCCCCTAAAGGCTCAACAGTATTTTTAATCGTAATAAAGCTTGTTTCCCCTTCTGGCGTATCAGGTGTAAATAATTTCACTAAAAAGCCAGGATTGTTCGGTAATGGTGTAGCCGTTTGCGGTTCACCATTTTCAAATCCTGAGAAATCCGGATAATAACCAATCAATTGAACAGAAGCTCCATTATCAAGTTCATAATCTTTTTTCGGATCGATCAAATCAATGGTCAATTCACCAAAAGAGTCTTCTGTCTCTTTATTAATAAACGAAAACGTCATTGTTTTAAGCTCATCTAGACGGAAATCCATTTGATAAATAGCATATCCGTCAAATTTTAATGGTTGATTTACACGAATTGGATATTCTTTCACAACTTCTTGGCCATCAACTGCTCCAGGTAGTGCATCTTCTTTCTTTTTATACAAAACAATGTCTGTTTGATAGTTTTTAGCTACTGTACCGACACGATCCAAAGCTTCACCGAAAATTTCTTCTCCGCCTTCACCTGAATAATTTTCAAGTTCGAAGTTTTTGTTTTCCAAGTAATAACCAGGTACTTCCGGTATTGCTCTTGTTTCACCTTCGCGAATCCAAAGACTCTCATCAATATAAAATCCTGGCATCATACGTAACATAACTCCGAATAAAAAGATGATCAGTCCGATGTGATTGACATAAGGACCCCATCTAGAAAAACGACCTTTTTCAGCTAATAAGCCATTTTTATCTGTGCGGATTTTGTATTTCAACTCGGATAATTTTTCTTCTGCTTTTTTCAGCGTGTTGTCTTCTGCTCCTGACCCTTCAGCGTAAATTCGCTGCTTGTCCATAAAGCTTGGATGACGCAAAACACGTTGATTTTTTAATGATTTATAAAGAGGCACAAAACGATCTAAGCTGGCAATAATTAACGAAATAGCTAACATTCCAACTAAAATAATAAACCAAGACGAACTGTATAAATCATGGAAACCAAGTGCATGATAAATTTGACCAACTATACCATACGTATCAGCGTAATAATCTTTAATCGTTGCTTCTGTATTAGCAGGAACAAATGCTTTCTGTGGCAAGATTGTTCCTATCGCCGCAGCTATTAGCAGTAAAACAATAATCCCGACACCGACTTTAACACTTGAGAAAAAGTTCCAAATCTTATCAATCATAGATTTATTATAAGTTTGTGAACGCCTTGCAGTTCCTTCATAACGCATGTCGACCATTTTGCTATTTTGTTCTTTTTCAGTCAAAGACCGCCCACACGATTCACAAAGTATCGTACCAGGCGGATTTATATGACCGCATTGACATTGCAATTTTTCCATCCAAAAAATCTCCTTAGTCAGGTTTGATTTCTTCCATAAAGCCTTCAATATCCTGTTCTGTCATTTCACCTGTAATGATACGCTGAATGTTTCCTTCCGGATTCACAAGCACTGTGGTTGGCAATGGCCTTATGTTGTAAGCCGTCATCACACTTTTTGTTTTATCAATCACTACTGGAAAAGACAAGCCGTATTGATCAGCAAAAGATTGGACTTCAAAATCGGATTGAGCAATGTTTACTGCAAGAACTTGAACTCCTTCGTTTGAAAAGACCTCGTATTGCCGATCCATCGCCGGCATTTCTTTCGCACAAGGCTTACACCATGTACCCCAGAAATTTAAAAAGACACCTTGTCCTTCGTAATCTGATAATTTGTGATCCTTGCCTTCAAGATCTACTAAGGTGAAATTAGGTGCCTTGTCACCAACTTTTAGCACCGTCACATCTTCTGCTGTAGCACTGTTATAAATGGTATAGCCGATTGCAGCTATTAAAATCGCTAAGATGGTCGTTCGCATTACTGCTCTTTTTTTCTTTTTACTATTCTTTGTTTGTTTTTCTTCTTTATCCATAATCGTTCCCCCCTTCGAGGTATCTTACGTAAACCTAATTATAACAAATTTTAAACCGTCACAAATTCGGAGTTTTGAAGGGTTTGTGAACGTTAGACAATTAGACGCGCTTGCCCGTTTCTGCTAACACACGCAATAATTTAACTTCATGAGCAGATAGTTCACGTGATTCGCCAGCATTCAAGCCATGCAATGTTAGAAAAGCAAATTGTTCACGGCTCAATTTTTGAACTGGATAGCCAATTGCCTCGAACATTCTTCGAACTTGACGATTTCTTCCTTCATGGATGGTAATTTGCACAATCGCTTTACCTGTCTTTTTATCGCCAGACAAAAGCTTTACTTTTGCAGGTGCTGTCATGCCATCTTCGAGCTTGATGCCACGCTCTAATTTTCTTAAATCGTCTTTTTCGGGAATTCCTTTTAAACGTGCAACATAGGTTTTATCAATTTCAAATTTCGGGTGTGTAAGCATATTGGCAAATTCACCATCGTTTGTCATGATTAACAATCCAGACGTATCATAATCTAAACGACCAACTGGATAAATACGTTTTTCAATTCCTTCAAAAAAGTCTGTTACCACTTTTCGGTTTTTATCATCTGAAACAGCGGAAATGACGCCACGTGGTTTATATAATAAATGATAGACTTTCTGCTCTTTTTCAAGCTGAACGCCTTCTACTTCGATTTTATCTGAGTTTGAAACTTTCACACCAAGCTCTTTTATTGTTTTTCCGTTCACTCTTACTTTGCCGTCCAAAATCAATTGTTCCGATTTACGTCTTGATGCTACGCCTGCATGTGCAAGTACTTTTTGTAATCTTTCCATAAATAAGTTCACCTCATTAGTATTTTTTCGAAAAGCGTACGCACCTGAGTGGAACAGATGCTACAACTAGGTATTTTAAAACGTGTTTCACCTTATCTAGCCGAGTACTGCAAATATATTACAATAACTTGATATGCCGTTCGTTCCTCTCGGAATTATGTCACATTTCTCTGAAAAGCGGAAGCACTAAGCTCAAAAGAAAAGAAGACTGTCAATAACACAGCCTTCTTGTAAAGCTTTACACTTTCACTTCTTCTTTAAAGGTTTGTTGAAAACTCGTCATAAAAAGATCGGTATCTTCATCCAAATCATTTGCAGCCTCTTCCGGTAAAGGGGGCAGTTCCTCTAGATTCTTCAAACCAAAATAATTTAGAAACTCCTTTGTTGTGCCGTATAAAATAGCACGCCCAGTTCCTTCAACACGTCCCGCTTCTTGAACTAATCCTTTAGCAGTTAATGTTTGGAGCGCTTTTTCACTTTTCACTCCGCGTAAATCTTCTACTTCTACTCGTGTAATTGGCTGCTTGTAGGCAATAATTGCTAGCACTTCTAAAGACGCCTGTGACAACGCTTGTACAGTCGGATTTTCCACCAGTTTCTGAATTGTTTCAGCAACTTCCTGCTTGGTGACCAATTGTAATACACCTGCTAATTCTTTAAGTGCAATGCCACTAACTGACGAACTGTATCTTTCATCTAATTCATGAATACTTTCTTGTAATTCTTCTACGCTAACTTCTGTTAAAAATTGAAGCTGTTTTAATGTGAGACCATCGTCTCCTGCCACAAAAAGTAAAGCTTCTATTTTACTCGAAAGATTCGTCTTCATATTCCCACTTTTCCTTTCTGAGTTCCACCATCAAATCAGTAAAATTCTTTTGCTGCTCTACAGCAACCACTTGTCGTTTCATCAATTCCAAAATCGATAAAAACGAGACAACGAGCACAGAATTATCATCTGAAGGAAATAAATCACTAAAAGCTGTTCGACCTTTTGACAACTTCAACTGATCCACTATGGAAGTCATTTGCTGCTTTATAGAAATTTCTTGTCTAGCAATTCTCGCAGATAAAGGCGCTTTTAATTGCTTGCGACGAAGCATTTTTTGAAAAGCACCAAGCATATCGTAAGCATTTACTTCAAGATTGACTTGGTCATCGGGTAAAGCTATTTGCAGATCTGATAAATCCATCGGTGCTTTTGTATAAATTATGGAACGATTGCTTTCAAGTTCTCTTAAATTTTCTGAAGCATCTTTGAACTTACGGTACTCTACGAGTCGAGTCACTAATTCTTCTCGTGGATCCTGCTCATCAAATTCATATTCGATTTCATCTAATTCACCTTCATGAACTGGCAAAAGTGTTTTGCTTTTTATCGCTAGTAAAGTAGCCGCCATAACAAGGTACTCGCTCGCTTCATTTAATTCAAGGACTTGCATCGCACGTATGTGTTCCATATACTGTGAAGTAATCTGTGAAACTGGAATATCGTAAATATCAATTTCCAAACGGTGGATTAAATGCAATAATAAATCAAGAGGACCTTCAAAGGCCTCTACTTTCACTTCATAAGACATGACTGTACCACCTGACTGTTAAAATACTCATTTATCCCGATTAATGGGCAATTATTCTTTATTATAGTAGAAAGGGGATCAAAATGCATCCACTTCAACATCCACTGTTTATCCAGTACATCGTTAATTTTAATCTAGAAAAAGATTTTTTTGAATGTCATGAAGTTGGCGAGGACTACTGGAAGTTAGTTGCACCGAAAGATAAAATGCACCCCCTTACCGGTTGGATTCAATTAGCTGTTGGCATGTACCATTGGAGAAGAAGCAATTATCCCGGTGCATTGCGCTCGTTTATCCGCGCCAAAGTTAAGTTAACGGCAGGAGGCGTTTGGGTCGAAGGGATTGATCACGAAAAAGTGATCGGCATTTTAACTTATTCGATAAAAGCTGTTACAGAACGCAAGCCTTTTGTTGTACAGGAAATTCCTGTTGTTTCAGAAGAGTTGATAAAAGCAGTAGAAGCATACTGTTCTGATAACCCTTTACCTCAACAAGACCCTTATTTCCTTATGCACAAACATAGACTTCGAGATCGATCTTCAATTATTAGTTTACGTGAACAAAAAAAAAGGCGAAACCTTTAACTTAAAGGTCGCCTTTTTTTACTGGGCATTTTTTTAGAAAGGCATCGGTTTCTTCCGTTGCACGCATTTCTCGTTCTTGCATCATATTTTGGATTTTACCGATCATCTCATGACCGATTCCTTCTCCACGATGTGAAGGGTTTACTGATATGTGGTGGATAGTATAAGACTCTTCTTCTACTTGCAGTCCTAATAACCCAACAAAATCATCTTCTTTTTTCCAAAGGAACAATTGCCAATCCGGATTTTCTTCATAAATATGCATGGTTTGCTGAAGTTTTTTCAGTTCTCGTTCTTTTGGCATGAACGACATTAGCCCCATCGCAATCTTTTCGAATGATTTCTTATATCTGAATAACATATTTAAATCCCTCATTTTCGTCTTAAAGCGGCTTTTACCATACTACTATAAATCACTTGATAACTCAAGAGAGCCTTTTTTAGCCGCTAATGACATTTTCTGCAAAGAAGAGCCAGTAAACAATTCCCCAACCAATAGCCATCGCTAATATAAATAATAGCAAAACTACGTTTTCTTTTTTCATTCTTGCGCAGCCTTTTGCGAATAAGGTAAGTCTTGTTTGATTAAATCGTCGTTTGTTTCACGTTTAACTACAAGCTGAGAAACACCATTTTCGACAAAAATAACAGCTGGTCGTGCAATACGATTGTAATTGCTCGCCATTGAATAGCCATATGCTCCGGTACAGAAAATGCCCAAAATATCTCCTGCCGCTACAACAGGAAGGTCTGCTTGTTCAATTAGTTTGTCTCCAGACTCACAGCATTTCCCTGCAATTGTATATTGTTCAGTCAATCCGGCATTTGCATTATTTGCGATTACCGAACTGTATTTTGCTCCGTACAAAGCAGGACGAATATTATCAGACATCCCTCCGTCAACGGCAGCATACTTCCTAGTTCCTGGAACTTCTTTTGTAGATCCAATTGTATATAGTGTCGTTCCGGCGTCACCAATTAACGAACGACCTGGTTCGATCCAAATTTCAGGAATTGGGTATCCAGAAGCATTGGCCGTTTGTTTCACCGTTTCAATCATCTGTTCTACATAAACAGCTGGTTCAAGTGGCTTGTCTTCTTCTGTATAACGAATTCCAAAGCCTCCACCAAGGTTTAATACCGGACAAGTATAATCAAATTGTTCTTTCCAACTCGCCATTTTTTGCATTAGTTTTTCAGAAGCCAATTGAAATGCACCCGTATCAAAAATTTGCGAGCCGATATGGCAATGCAGACCTAATAAATTCAAATAGTCGTTGTCAAAGGTTTGTTCAAATGCACGATCTGCTTGACCATTTTTCAAATCAAAACCGAACTTCGAATCTTCTTGGCCTGTTGTAATATAGTCATGTGTATGAGCTTCAATGCCCGGAGTTACACGCAATAAGATATTCATTGGTTGCTCTAATCGCTCGGAAAGTTTCTTCAATAAGTCGATTTCATAAAAATTATCGACTACAATGCAGCCAATCCCCACTTCAAAAGCCATCTGTAATTCTTCTACACTTTTGTTATTGCCATGAAAATGGATTTTTTCAACTGGAAATCCAGCTTTAACAGCTGTATAAAGTTCACCAGCAGAAACCACATCTAACGACAGCTTTTCTTCTGCTGCTACTTGATAAATCGCAATCGTCGAAAAAGCTTTACTAGCATAAGCCACTTGATAGCCAATTCCTGCTTTTTCAAACGTTTCTTGAAAAGCTCTAGCTCGGTCGCGAAATAATTGAATATCGTAAACATAAAGAGGCGTACCGTATTTTTCCGCCAACTCTACTGAATCAGTTCCACCGATTGTTAAATGACCTTGGTCATTAATTGTTTGTGTGCCATATAAATGCAATTGAAATCCCTCCTGATAATAGCTTTATAAGAAAAATCTTGCTGAGCAATTACCCAGCAAGATTTAGTGTCAATCGGTTATCAAAGCTGAAATCAGTTTGATTTTTTCAACCGGTTCACTTGTATATTCGATACTATTATATATCATTTTAGAACATTCTGCGAGCTCTTCTGTATTCGAATAAATCGTAGCAATCGACTCTCCCGCTTTAACGAAGTCTCCCACTTTTTTGCGGAGAACAATTCCAACAGCTAAATCAATTTCTGATTCTTTTGTTGCCCGTCCTGCACCTAGCACCATTGCAGCAGTACCAATTTCATCCGCTTCCATAAATGAAATATAACCGTCTTCTTTTGAAGGAACTTCAGTTACGAATTTAGCTTGTGGCAATAATGTGACATCATCCACAACAGCTGGATTGCCACCTTGATCTGCGATAAATTGCTTGAACATTTCTAAAGCCTGTCCATTTCGGATTACTTCTTCTAACATTGTTCGCGCTTCTTCAAGCGTTTCTGCTTTTCCACCAACTACAACCATTTGACTACCAAGAACCATGCACAATTCAGTCAAATCTTCTGGACCATTACCTTGTAAAGTTTCAATGGCTTCTTTAACTTCTAATGCATTACCAATAGCAAATCCAAGGGGCTGGCTCATATCAGAAATAATCGCCATAGTTTTTCTACCAGTTGCATTGCCAATTCCAACCATTGCATGCGCTAATTCTTTAGCGTCTTCCGGTGTTTTCATGAATGCCCCTTCGCCAGTTTTCACGTCTAAAACGATTGCATCTGCTCCAGCTGCAATTTTTTTGCTCATAATCGAGCTTGCAATTAACGGAATGCTGTTTACAGTACCCGTGACATCACGAAGTGCATACATTTTTTTATCTGCAGGCGTCAAGTTGCCACTTTGTCCGATTACCGCTAATTTATGATCATTTACTTGTTTGATAAAATCTTCCGTTGAAAGTTCAACGTGGAAGCCATCGATTGCTTCTAACTTATCAATCGTTCCACCAGTATGACCAAGTCCACGTCCACTCATTTTCGCAACTGGAACGCCACATGCAGCGACTAACGGTCCTAAAACCAAAGTCGTTGTATCGCCTACGCCACCTGTAGAATGTTTGTCGACTTTAATGCCTTCAATTGCTGACAAGTCAATTTGGTCGCCCGATTCTGCCATCGCCATTGTTAAATCCGCGCGTTCACGCTCTGTCATATTTTGAAAATAAACTGCCATTAGAAAAGCACTCATTTGATAATCAGAAATATCACCATTTGTATATCCTGTAATAACAAATTTAATTTCTTCTGTCGATAACTCATTGCCATCTCTTTTCTTCTCGATTACATCTACCATTCTCATACACACTACCGCCTTCTCCATTTAATTTTGAACAGTTAAACTACGCTTTAAATATCTACTTATTGATTTATGTGAGATAAAAAGCTCTTACCGAATTTAGGCATTTCTACCGAGAAGTTTTCAGCGATAGTAGCACCGATGTCAGCAAAAGTTTTACCGGTTTCCAGCTCATGTCCACCCGTGAAACGAGGAGAATAAGTTAAAAGTGGTACATATTCACGCGTATGGTCTGTCCCAGGGAATGTCGGATCGTTCCCGTGATCAGCTGTAATGATTAACAAATCATCTTGCTGCATTTTTTCCAACACTTCTGGAAGACGAGCATCAAATGCTTCTAACGCATCGCCGTACCCTTGTGGATTTCTTCTGTGACCATAAA
This sequence comes from Planococcus halocryophilus, assembly GCF_001687585.2. GTDB lineage: Bacteria > Bacillota > Bacilli > Bacillales_A > Planococcaceae > Planococcus > Planococcus halocryophilus. The sequence continues at coordinate 2,058,420 of NZ_CP016537.2, forward strand.
GTGCATCAAAGTCTACCAAATTCAAAAAGCTTAGTCCGTTAAAATCTTCTTTTATAACTTGCACTAGTTTGTCCATGCCATCCATATTATCTTTTGTACGAATCGCTTTCGTCACACCTGCTCCGTTATAAATATCATCGATTTTACCGATAGCGATAACATCTTTTCCACCGTCTTTTAATTCGTTCATAACAGTGCGGTCAAATGGCGCTAAAGCATAGTCGTGACGGTTTGATGTCCGTTTAAACGCTCCAGGCTCCCCAAGAAATGGACGTGCAATAATACGACCTACTAAATATTCGGGTGCTAACGTCAATTCACGAGCGATTTCACAAATACGGTAAAGTTCTTCTAACGGGATGATTTCCTCGTGAGCCGCAATTTGCAATACAGGATCAGCAGAAGTATAGACGATAATTGCGCCTGTTTCCATATGCTGTTGGCCAAGCTCATCTAAAATTTCAGTACCACTTGCTGGTTTGTTACCAATCACTTTACGACCCGTTTTTTCTTCAAGTTGTTCGATTAATTCTTTTGGGAAGCCATCTGGATACACTTTGAAAGGAGTATCAATATTCAGGCCCATAATCTCCCAATGCCCAGTCATTGTATCTTTTCCAACTGAAGCTTCTTGTAATTTCCCGTAATAAGCGGATGGTGAATCTACATTTGCAAGCCCTTTCACAGGGACGATATTGCCAAGTCCTAAATTCTCCATATTTGGCATTGTTAAACCGCCTACTGATTCAGCGATATGTCCGAGAGTATCTGATCCTATGTCCCCGTAAGCTTCAGCATCTGGCGCTTCTCCAATGCCTACTGAATCTAATACTACTAAATGAACGCGTTTAAATGGTTTTGTCGTCATAAGTATTCCTCCTTATTTTGCTTCTAGTTTACCACATTCACTACCCTCGTCGGAAGTCAGACCTTTATTATGCACGTGGATGGAATTGAGAATAAACGTCTTTTAATCGTGTTTTACTCACGTGCGTATAAATTTGAGTTGTAGAAATATCTGCATGGCCCAACATTTCTTGAACCGCGCGAATATCTGCTCCATTTTCTAGTAGGTGTGTAGCAAAAGAATGGCGCAGTGTATGCGGTGTTAACTCTTTTTGAATACCCGCTTTTTGGGCGTGTTGTTTTAGAAGTTTCCAAAACCCTTGACGAGTTAACCGTTTTCCCCGTTGATTAATGAACAAGGCATCCGTCTTTTCTCCACTCTTCACTAAATCAATCCGTCCTTGCTCAAGGTAGGTTTGACAAGACTTTAAAGCAGATTTCCCTAAAGGAATAATTCGTTCTTTGCCGCCTTTTCCTGTACAGCGAACAAATCCCATCGTTAAATGTACATCTTCTATATCAAGATTAATACATTCACTAACACGCATACCACTAGCATACAATAATTCCAACATTGCTTGATCACGCAATCCGTTTGCTTTGTTGGTAGCAGGCGCTTGTATTAAGGCATCAACCTCTTCAATAGATAAAATGTTCGGTAATTTCTTGTCCATTTGAGGCATTTCCAAGTGAACGGTTGGATCTGTTTCGACAATACGTTCACGAATCATAAATTGATGAAAAGAACGAATGGAGGATATATGACGAGCTACTGTTCGTGGCGTTTTTGTCGTTTCTTTCAAGTGACGTAAATGATTTAATATATGCACACGTTCAACTTTTTTTAAAGATTCTAGCTGCTCTACTTCTTTTAAATACTGTAAATAGACTTTTAAGTCGCGTTCATAAGACGATAAAGTATTGTCCGCAAGCTGTCTTTCAACACGCAGAAAATGTATATAATCATCGAGTGCATCTTTGCCAAAATTCATGTCTCTGCCTCCTTAACCTACTACGTTTACATATGGGTTTTCCCACAATAAAAGGACGGCCTGTATGGGCCGTCCTTTTTGGCATCAGTTATTCTGATGGATTTTGAGAATTGCTGTCGTTGCAGCGCCAGCAGATGCCATGGAAAGTAAGACGGTGGTCTTTAATTTGGAAATTCCAGCGTTTCTCTACTATGTTCTCCACATCTTCTAAAAGGTCTTCTTGTATTTCATCTACTGCTCCACATTCCAAACAAACAAGATGATGATGGAAATGTGCCGCACCTTCTTGACGCAGATCATAACGTGACACACCATCACCGAAATTTATTTTGTCGACAATTTTCAATTCCGTTAAAAGTTCTAATGTCCGGTATACTGTTGCCAATCCGATTTCTGGTGCAATGTCTTTCACTAAAAGATAGACGTCTTCAGCACTCAAATGGTCTTCTTCATGGTCCAACAAAACTCGAACTGTTGCTTCACGCTGTGGCGTCAATTTGTAACTCGCAGCGTGTAATTGTTTTTTTATGCGGTCGATTCTAGTTTCCATGCGACGCCCTCCCTCAAACTGCCTTTATTATATCAAAAGGGAGTTCTCAATTACAAGAATACTATTCATTGTTTGTTAATAATCGTTATAAAGTGATAATCGTTTCAATTCTCAATTGATAACCGGTGCTTTGCCCACAATACAGCGAACGCTGTTTTGGCATCATAAATTCGTTCTTCTACTACCATTCGCTCTGCTTCTTCTAACGTGACTTCCATTAGCTCAACAAACTCATCATCATCCAGTACTGCTCCATTTGTCGCTTTGCTCAAACCTTCTGCTACGAATAAATGAACCACTTCATCCGCAAATCCAGGTGAAGTCGCAAAAGTTTGAAGTTTTATTAATTTTTCTGCTGTATACCCTGTTTCTTCTTCTAATTCACGCATAGCAGTCGTTTCAGGAGCTTCTCCTGGTTCAAGCTTACCAGCTGGAATTTCTACTAGAGATCGCTCTAGCGCTTTACGGTACTGCTCTACAAGAATTATTTTATTGTCAGGTGTAATCGCAATAATCGCAACTGCCCCTGGGTGCTCAACCAATTCACGTTTTGACGTATGACCATTCGGTAACGAAACATCATCAACCTTAAGATTGATGACCTTACCTTCGTATAACCGATTGGAATGGATTGTTTTTTCTTCAAACTTTTTCATTAGAATCCTCTTTTCATTTGTGATTTCTCTGACAAAAAGTATACCATATTAGAAACGACAGACTAAATGAGGTGGAAAAAGATGAAGAAAAGACAATTAGGTACAAGTGAACTTGAAGTAAGTGAAATCGGCTTTGGCTGCATGTCTCTACCGACTGACGAAAAAGATGCATTGCGTATTGTTGACGAAGCAATTGCTCATGGTATTAATTATTTTGATACTGCAGATTTATACGACAAAGGAGAAAACGAAAAAGTTGTTGGCAAAGCATTAAAGCATCACCGTAACGATATTATCCTCGCCACTAAAGTAGGCAACCAGTGGCAAACCAACTCAGATGAAGTCCAGTGGAATCCAAGTAAGGACTATATTAAAAAACAAATTCACACAAGTTTAAAACGATTACAGACAGATTATATCGATTTGTATCAATTGCACGGTGGTATGATCACCGATAACTCTATAGAAACCATTGAAGCCTTTGAAGAATTAAAAAAAGAAGGTTTAATACGCGCTTATGGCATTTCATCAATCCGCCCAAATGTTATCGACCGCTTTTTAAGGGAAAGTGAAATTGCGTCTATTATGATGCAATACAGTTTACTAGACCGCCGCCCAGAAGAGTTGCTTGACATTATTCATCAATCCGGTCGATCTGTAGTGACTCGTGGGACATTAGCAAAAGGTCTGCTAACTGCTGAAGGTATGGAGCGAGCAAATAAAACCGGTGGATATTTAAATTACGAGTCAGATGAACTAAAGAACACATTGCAAAAGCTTATGAGCACTCACAACAATCTCCACGCCTTGTCACTGCATAGTGTCTTGCAGCACAAAGCAATTGGATCAGTGGTAACAGGTGCTAGCTCTCCAGAACAAATCAAATCAACCATTAAAGCTTATGAAACCACTGTGACCCAAGATCAAATAGAGCAAGCAAAAGCAATAACACGTCAAGATGTCTATAAAGAGCATAGAAACTAAACCTTTTGTCGACATATTTTAACGAAATTTATATTAGGCACGGAGCTCCGTTGGAGCTCCGTGCCTATTTGTGTGAGCTTAAAGAGCGAAGTGATAATCATCTGGAATTTCCAATTAAGATATATTTAAAAAACCCTTGAAACCCAGTAGTGACAATAGTCTATGTGAGTAAAATAAAAAAAGAACACTAAATATTCTAAAAATATGGAAAAATAAGTTGTTTTTTAAATTTTCTTTGTTATTATGAATAGATAGAATCACTATTAAGTGAAAAAATAAAAAAAGAAAGGAATTATATAGGTATTAATGCACTCATTAACGTAAGGAGAAAAGTTTTTACAGATTGGATGCAATACCCATTAAAGGAGGATGAAAAATGATAAAGAAGATTTTTACTACTGCTGCTGTATTAACTTTAGTATTAACAAATGCCAGTTTGGCACCATTAGCAGCTCCTACTTTTGAAGAACCAAGCAATGTAAAACCAGCTGACTATGCAACAGATGTCAGTTTGAATCCAACGTTAGAAGCGATCGTTAAAGATTCTACAGGAGCAGTTATTAACACTGTCGACTTTAAAAAAGGAGTCAAATATGACTTCGCTAGTAACAAAGACATGACGGGATTTGAAAATGATGATGCTGAGAACCCACTTTCTTCAGATGTTCCGACAAATTCTACTCCTTTAACAGCTCAAAAAATTGATGCAATTGCTCAAAATGATAACAAAACCGCAATTACTAAAAGTAGTAATGGTTTCCCATCTCAACGCTTCGTCGTTGACGTCTCTAAGGACATGGCTGCAGGAAATGCAATCGAGATTTACTGGGAAGGTAAAACGCTAGCAAATGGACTAGCAAACTTATCTGCATGGGACTACAAAGCCAATAGCTGGATTGCTTTGAGCCAAAAAGAAGGAAATTCAAAAGGTAACGAAATAGTCCTGTCAGCTGAAATCGATAAAGAAAGATTTGTTAAGGATGGAAAAGTCCAAGCAATGGTTCATGACTCAGGCACTGTAACGAATTCTAAAGATGAAGACTTTACGATGTTATGGTTTTCTGACACCCAATATTACGCGGAAGACTTTCCTGATGTTTGGACTTCTATGACTGACTGGATGATTAAAGAGTTTAAAAACAAAACATATGAATACGCGATGCACACTGGTGACGTAGTTAACCAAGTGGATAAACCAGATCAATGGGAAGTTGCCAACAAAAACTTCGACCGATTAGATGAAGCTAATATTCCCTATGGTGTTCTCGCTGGAAACCATGATGTTTCTATCGACACGCTTAACAACATTTACGATTATACAATTTTCGAAAGATATGTTGGGTTGTATCGCTTCCAAGACAAGCCTTGGTTCGGTGAATCTATGAATGATAAAAATCAAAACCATTATGATTTGTTCTCATTTGGAGACCATGATTTCATCTTCCTTTATCTCGGTTTCGGCACTAACGGTTCTGCTGAAACTGTCGCATGGGCAAATAAAGTGCTTAAACAATACGAAAATCGAAACGCTATTCTTGGTATGCACGAAAACATCAACTCTGCAGCCCAATATGTAACAGATGAAGCCAGAACTGTAAGCCGAGAAATTGTCAATCCGAACAAAAACGTCAAAATGGTGTTAAGTGGCCATCATCACGGTTCAAATTACCGAGTAAAAGATGTGACAAATGAAGACGGTTCTAAACGGGAAGTATTAGAAGTGCTAGGTAATTACCAAGGCAACACTGCTCCTGACCGCGGACAAGGTTATTTACGTTTGTTAACATTCGATCCAACTGACGAAACATTGGATTTCATTACGTACTCTCCTTATTTAAACGATTATGATTTCGACCAGTTTGACCCAGCGAAAGAAAGCTTTACTGCTAATTTTGATTTAGCTGATGTCGAAGCTAAACCAAATCCAAGACAAATCGAAACTGATTATTTAGCTGTCAATATTTACACGGATCAAGCGATTGGCCAAGTTAAAAATGTGAAATCAGGCGATAAAGCCTCTGTCCACTGGAAAGATCTTAGCGAAAAAACAAATTATCAATGGTATATAACTATGATTAATGCTGCTGGAGAAAATGAAAAATCCCCAGTTTACCAGTTTACTACAGGAGTAAAAGAACCTGAGCCTGAACCAGAACCTGAGCCAGAGCCAACTAAACCCACATTCTCAGACGTTACACCTGAAAAACCTAGCTGGGCTTATGAAGCAATTGAACGTATGGCCGGCAAAGGCATCATTGAAGGTTATCCAGACAAAACGTTCCAATGGAGAAATAGCATTGAAAGACAACACGTTTCACTAATGTTTACACGTGCTTTACCCGAACTGAAAAGCAAACCACCATACAAATTGTTTAGCGATGTACCTGTAGGTTATAAATATTTCGAACCGATTATGGCAACCCAACAAGCTGGAATTGTTGAAGGATACGACAACAAATTCCGCCCTGCCGGTATGCTTACACGCCAAGAAATGGCGAAAGTACTCGTAGTGGCATTTGATATCAATGCAAAAGGGTCTCACAAATTCCCAGACGTTGATCCAAACGGATGGTCCGATCCATATATTGATGCATTATACGCCGCAGGAATTACTGTCGGTTCGCCTGATGGGAAATTCAATCCAAAAGCGGATGTCACTAGAGCCGAGTTCGCTGTATTTATGGACAGAGCATTGACTTACACTAATAAGCAATAAAAAAGGGAGCCTGCAAATGCAGGCTCCTTTCTTATGCTTTATATTAATCATTCACATTAAAACTTATTTCCTTTATCCCCGTGACGCTCTAGCAATTCTGCGAACGACAAATTCTTCTCACGTTCCTTGCGCTCGAATAAGCGCTGTGATTCTTTTTCTTCTTCTAACTTTTGCTCTTCTTTAAGTAGTTCTTTTTTTGTTTCTTTCAACTTCGACAACATGTCTTCTGAAAATAAACCGTTAGTTTCTTCTTTTCTTTTAGCCACAGGTTTTCTCTCCTTAAGAACGTTTAATGACTGTTGCGATTCCTTGGCCGCCACCAATGCATAAAGTCGCAAGACCTGTTTTCGCATCACGTTTAATCATTTCGTGCAATAACGTAACAAAGATGCGTGTACCACTTGCACCAATCGGATGACCAATCGCAATCGCTCCACCATTAACATTTAAAATATCATGGTTAAATTCTAGTTCACGGTCAACTGAAATTGACTGAGCCGCAAATGCCTCGTTCGCTTCGATCAACTCAATATCACCTAGTGACATATTCGCTTTAGCCAACGCATTTTTCACTGCTTGTACAGGACCAATCCCCATAATAGCTGGATCCACTCCTGCTGTTCCACTTGATACGATTGTCGCAAGCGGTGTTAATCCCAGTTCCTCTGCTTTTGCTTTCGACATCACAACAACTGCTGCTGCGCCGTCGTTAATGCCCGATGAGTTCCCCGCCGTTACACTACCATCTTTTTTGAACGCTGGGCGCAACTTGGCTAATTTATCTTCGTTCGAGCTACTCTTCACGTACTCATCTGTTTTAAAGATGATCGGATCGCCTTTACGTTGCGGAATTTCCACCGGTACGATTTCATCATCAAAGCGACCTGATTCAATTGCAGCTGATGCACGTGCCTGTGAACGCGCTGCAAACTTATCTTGTTCTTCTCGTGTAATATCATATCGGCTACACAAATTTTCTGCTGTAACGCCCATGTGATAGTCATTGAACGCACATGTCAATCCATCAACAAGCATGCTGTCGACTATTTTTTGATCTCCCATGCGGAAACCGCTGCGCGCATTTTCCATTAAATAAGGCGCACGGCTCATGTTTTCCATACCGCCAGCTACTACAATTTCTGCATCCCCTGCATAAATTGCTTGATACGCTAATTGAATGGACTTTAATCCAGAGCCACACACTTTATTGATGGTCATTGCTGGGACAGTTTCCGGTAGACCTGCATTAATCGACGCTTGACGAGCCGGGTTTTGACCAAGTCCTGCTTGGAGTACATTTCCCATAATCACTTCTGATACCTGGTCTGGTTGAATGCTTGCACGCTTTAGTACCTCTTTAATAACGATTTCCCCTAATTTTGTAGCTGGGACATCTTTAAGAGACCCTTGAAATGAACCTACCGCTGTTCGGACAGCGCTTACAATAACGATTTCTTGTGACATGAATTTTCCCCCTTGAATGATTGTTTGCTAGTTGCTCTTTCATCCCACTCCTCTATACAATGGATAGTAGGGGGATACTATGTTCAGTTTACCAAAAAATGCAACGATTATCGAGGTTGGGCCACGAGATGGTCTTCAAAACGAAGGGAAACTTGTTCAAACAGAGGATAAACTTCAATTTATTAGCGCTTTACAAAAAGCAGGATTCCAAGAAATGGAGCTAACTTCATTTGTTTCTCCAAAATGGGTACCTCAAATGGCAGATTCTAAAGATATCGTTGCCGGCACAGAAAAGATGGGTCGCCAGTTTGTCTTAACGCCAAACGAGCGTGGCATTAATGCCGCTCTAGAATCCGGCGCACAATCACTTGCTGTTTTTGTAGGCGTTTCTAATACATTCAATCAAAAAAATATTAATAAAACGACACAAGAAAGTATGGCCGCCTTAAAGCCGCTTGTTCTTGATTTGAAAAAACAAAATGTTTTTGTTCGCGCTTGCATTTCTACGGCATTTTACTGTCCTTTTGAAGGCGCTATTTCGCCTGAAGCGACAATTGATCTTTGTCGTGAATTTGTCGATTGGGGTATCGACGAATTGAGTGTGGCAGACACCATTGGGATGGCTAGTCCAAAAGAAAGTTATGACTTATTTACAAAACTCATTAATGAATTTCCAGAAGTGCTGATGACCGCTCATTTTCACGATACACGAAGAATGGCTTTAGCTAATATCGTTTCAGCCTTGCAAGCAGGCGTTACCCGTTTTGATACCTCTGCAGGTGGTTTAGGCGGTTGTCCTTTTGCTCCGGGAGCAACAGGCAATGTGGCGACGGAAGATGTTGTTAATATGCTTCACCGGATGGATATCCAAACGGGCATTGATATAGACCTTCTTTGTACAGCTATCGAAAAAATAGAACCGTATGTGACAAATCCGGTTACAACCGGCATGTACACGTTATACAAAAATCGACTTTAAGGAGCTAACGCGATGAAGAAAGGATTAATCTGGACTTCAGCAATTGTTTCTAGTGTTTTAACAGCATCTGCAACTGTCGTAGGAATCATCGCCAGTAATCGGATTATGTATGTAAAGAAAAAAGATGATCAATTAATTTTGGAAAGAGAAATCACGGCGAAACGCTATGACGAAGTATGGTACGCAAACGTGCCAAAAAGCGAACAGTGGATTGAATCAGAAAACGGTTATCCGATTAAAGCTATTTTCTTAGAACCTCATGATACCAATCGTTACGTCATCATTTGTCATGGTGTGACCGAATCAAAGGTTAACTCCTTTCGGTTTGCTCGGATGTTCGAGCATTTAGGATTTAACTCGGTTGTTTATGATCACCGGAGACACGGCGATTCCGGTGGAAAAACAACCAGTTTTGGTCATTTTGAAAAATTGGATTTAAAAGCGGTTGTAAAAGCACTCCAGCTGCACGTTGGCCCCGATTTGTTTTTCGGTATACACGGTGAATCAATGGGCGCTGCGACCACTCTTTTATACGGCGGTATGGAAGATACCGCAGATTTCTATATTTCCGATTGTGCATATTCCGATATATCCGAACAAATTCTTCATGTCATGCGAACAACGACGCCCTTACGCACGACTTTAGCATTAAGACTCGCAAGTCTTTTTATGAAAATGCGTGATGGTTATTCAATCGCTACGGTATCACCACGAGAAACCGTAAAAAACATTAAGAATCCCGTACTTTTTATACACAGCATCAATGATGATTTTGTTTTACCTAAAATGAGTGAAGAACTATTTGCCTTAAAACAAGGCCCAAAAGAATTAAAGCTGTTTTCAGAAGGTGCACATGCACAGTCGTTCAATAAAAACCCAGAAGAATACGAAGAAACCGTCGCTGAATTTTTAATGAAATTCGGACTTTTAACACCTAAGCTGGAGGATATTCTTGTATCGCCTTTAAATACTTTGTCATCACATAAAATATAATTAAAACTGAGTAGTTGATGCTGTAGACAAAGCCCCTTTACACTGTGTGTCAAGGCATAAAACCGCGCTAGTCGCTTTGAGGATGACTCCCACAAGAAGCCAGGAAAACCACCTGTCTTCTTGCTTCGTCTACCCCGTAGACGCGCCATCGCGAATGCCTTTTAATAAGCATATCTAAGACTACGAAGATGTGTATATAAGGAAAGAGGAATTGGATCAAGTTCATCCCAATATCTCTTTTGTCTACAAGCTGAAGCACTCCACGGAGTGCTTTTTTTATGTTTTTTTGTTTCGGTTTAAAACTAACTTCATACCAGCCTGTCCCTCTATACCAATAAATAATTCAGTAATTGGTCCACTTTTAACAATTCCTGTAACATGAAGTTCGATTGTATCCAAATTGTAATCCGTCATATCTTGTACCAATTCTTGAATCTTATCTAAAGAAACTGGAAAAGCCTTTTTGATACTATCGTTTTCTAAATGAAATTTCCCAGCTTCTTTTTTATCTTCTTCAATAACAGGCAAATAAAACTTTAACTCTTCATTTTCTGCCATTTTGCATTCCTCCTTTAGTTTTAACGCGAACATGGGGACTTATTGCCACAATACCCGATATCGTTAAATCTAATTGCAAATTACGACAAAATAAAAAAAGCACTCCGGAGAGTACTTTTTATTTTTTAACTTTTTTTTCTGGTTTAGTTGATGCTTTATTCATTTGAGACATCATTTGATTGATTTTTTTCTGAGACGGTTTTTGTCCCATTTGCATCATCATGATTCGCAGCATTTCTTCATTGATTGGTGGGTTATCTTGCAAATATTTCATCATATATCGACGAGCGATATAGAATCCTAGTGCAACACCTGCGAGTAAAGCCACGATAACGATTACGATCCAGATCCATGTATCCATTCTTGTTACCTCCTTCGTGTTGCGTAAATAAGTAGTGCACCACAATGGATTATACTATAAAAAAAGTATTGTGACCATAAGTAGAAAAATAATAAAAAAATGGGAGCCATAACTGCTCCCATTCCTCATTTTACTGTTCGTTAATTAAGTTTTTCACTTTGTTTGCTACGTTTTCAACAGTAAATCCAAGCTCATCCATAATGCGTTCGCCTGGTGCACTTGCGCCAAAACGATCGATCGCTAGAATATCGCCTTCGTCACCTGTATAACGATCCCATCCGAATGAAGTACCTACTTCAATCGCTAGACGTTTTTTAACAGTTTTCGGAATAACAGATTGCTTGTATTCTTTGTCTTGTTTTTCGAAACGATCCCAAGACGGCATTGAAACAACAGATACGTTGATGCCTTCTTCAGCTAATTGCTTTTGTGCTGCAACAGCTAAACCAACTTCAGATCCAGTCGCTAATAACAATGCTTGTGGGTTTTCAACAGGTGATACCACATAAGCGCCTTTTTCAACGCCAGCTTCAGCTAATTCTCCGCTGTTTTCCAAGATCGGTAAATCTTGACGAGATAAAACTAAAAGAGTCGGTGTTGTTTTAGCTGTTAATGCTAAACGCCACGCTGCTTTTGTTTCGTTTGCATCTGCTGGGCGGACAACGCTCAAGTTTGGCATTGCACGAAGAGAAGCTAAATGTTCCACTGGCTCATGAGTTGGACCATCTTCCCCAACAGCTACACTGTCATGTGTGAATACGTATGTTACAGGAAGCCCCATTAAAGCAGCTAAACGAATTGCTGGGCGAACATAGTCACTGAAGACGAAGAACGTTCCACCAAAGACATGAAGTCCGCCGTGAAGTGCCATACCGTTTAATGCAGAACCCATCGCGAATTCACGAACACCAAACCAAATGTTACGGCCTTCAGGATGTTCAGCGTCAAAGTCGCCTCCACCCTTGATGTTAGTTTTGTTAGATCCAGCAAGGTCAGCACTACCGCCGAAGAATGAAGGAACTGTTTTAGCGATTGCATTGATCATATCTCCAGAAGAAGCACGCGTTGCTTGTTTTTTACCAGCTTCGTATGTTGGGAATTCCGCATCAAAGTTTTCTGGGAGTTCCCCACGAATAGCCATTTGCAATTGCCCAGCTAGTTCTGGGTGTGCTGATTCGTATTGAGCGTACAATTCGTTCCATTCAGATTCAGCTTTTGCTCCCAATTCTTGAGTAGCTTGTTCAAAAGTTTCATAAACTTCTTCTGGTACGTAGAAAGATTCTTCAAATGTCCACTCGTAATTTTCTTTTGTTAACTTCATTTCAGCTTCACCAAGTGGTGCTCCGTGTGAATCTGCTTTACCAGATTTGTTTGGAGAACCGTAACCAATTACTGTTTTAACTTCGATTAATGTTGGTTTGTCTGAAGACTTCTTCGCTTGTGCAATTTTTTCAGATAAATCATCCATTTCGTTGCCATCATCTACGCGCAAGTAGTTCCAGCCGTATGACTCAAAACGTTTTTGAACGTTTTCAGAAAAACTTTTGCCCAGCGGTCCATCCAATGAAATGTCATTGCTATCGTAAAGTACTACTAATTTATTTAATTTCAAATGACCTGCAAGAGAGATTGCTTCTCCCGCAACACCTTCCATCAAATCACCATCTCCGCATAAAGCGAATGTGTTGTGATCGACGATGTTCATGCCTTCTTTATTGTATGTAGCTGATAAGTGACGTTCAGCCATAGCCATACCAACTGCCATACCAATTCCTTGGCCAAGTGGTCCGGTTGTTGCTTCAACGCCTACAGTGTGACCAAATTCCGGGTGACCCGGTGTTTTTGAATCCCATTGACGGAAGTTTTTAATTTCATCCATTTCCAAGCCATAACCGCTCAAGTGAAGCAAGCTATATAAAAGCATGGAACCATGTCCTGCCGATAACACAAAACGGTCACGGTTAAACCAATCCGGATTTTTCGGGTTATGGTTCATGTGTTTCGTCCACAATGTATACGCCATTGGAGCTGCGCCCATTGGCAATCCTGGATGACCAGAATTTGCTTTTTCAATAGCATCGATGGAAAGCGTACGAATTGTTGTTACTGCAAGTTGATCTGCGTGGGTTGACATAGTAACATCCTCTCTCAAACAAAAATTTAATCCTATTATAGTTTAGTCAACTATAGGAAAGAATACAATGAAAAAGAGAATAAGTATTTAATTCAAATACTTATTCTCTCGAATATTTTTGACCTTTTCAGGTGTTACATCGTTTCCTTCAGGGTCAATTACTTTTACGTTTTCAATTGTACCGCGCATTGTCTTGCGGAAAGTTTGCAAATACTCTTGGCGCAAAGCAGATTGTTCTTTTGCCTCTTCTTTTGACAAACCTTCTGTTTTCGACTTACGTGACAATTGATTAATGCGGTTTAATTTGTCTGGTGATAACATACACATCCACCTTTCTTCTTTTCATATCGTACAAAAAAAGTCGGGTTTCTGCAATGGTTTAGTCTTCCATAAGTCTTTCGTATTCTTTGAACCGGCGATGCACTGTAGCTTTGCTTGCCTGATAGCCGAAGCCTTGAAGCGTTACAGCAATTTCACTAAACGTTAAGCCGTTGGTCTTTAAGCTCACAATTTGATCAATAGGTAAATCTAGGCGTTCCCGTCCATCAGGATTTCCTTTGCCTTTTAAATTCTTTTCTGGTTTGTAGCCATTGTCTACAGCGCGTTTCATGCCACGTTTTATTTTGGCATTATGTATTTTACGCTGATATTCTTCGACAATCGCTAGTATTTCTAGAACCATGTCGTCCATATCGTTTAATGCAATTGGTCCTTGATCTGATAATGTATAAACTTTCACATCGTACTTTTTCATCACATGTAAAAGTGCTATACGTGCGTGTCCTCTACCTAAGCGTGTTTCATCTTGTATAAACACTGCTTCTACTTTTTCAGTTTTAATGCTGTTGAGCATTTCCAATAATCCATCCCGGTCCATTTCGTACCCACTATGTTGATCAGTGAACACACCATCTACTTTATAAGATTGCTGAAATGCAAACTTCATCAATTCTTCTTCTTGTCTTTCTAGTGAAGATTCTTGCGTGTCTTTCGTTGTACTGACACGGCAATAAATAAATGCATTTTTCTTCATTCAGAATCACCTGCAAATGTTCTTGTTTCATCTGGTAAAAAATTTAGTTGTTCACTGGGTATCTTAAGAGATTGCCCTGCGATAATTTTTGCGGTAGAAAGATTATTTTCTTTCATAATTTCCTCAATCCATTCATGATGGGGAGTCGAACCGCTGAAAGATTCAGCTAATGTCCAGAGCGTATCCCCTTTTTCTATTTTTACTTGGCTTGTTTGTACACTATTTGTATTATGGGTCAAAATTACGTAAAAAGTAAATACCATAATTAAAGCAAAGAATAAGATTAGGTAAGAATTTTGTCGGATGATTGTCATCTAAATCGCCTCCTGAGAATAAGTGTTCGGAATGTATGTTCTCATAATAATGCGAACAGGTGTTTTTGTCAACGATAAAATTCGAACCTATGTTTGCATTTCATTACCCAAGTTGGTATACTATTGGTAGAAATCTAGTAGAACTACTCAAATGAGGTGAAACGGTTGAAAAAAGTATCTAAACGTCAAGAAGATATACTGACATTCATAAAAGAAGAAGTCCGCCTAAAAGGCTATCCACCTTCCGTTCGTGAAATTGGAGAAGCAGTTGGCCTAGCATCTAGTTCGACCGTTCACGGTCACTTGGCACGCCTTGAAAGCAAAGGCCTTATCCGCCGTGATCCTACAAAACCTAGAGCAATTGAAGTGATCAGCACCGAAGACGCATTAATTGATAAAAGCCCGGTATTGCATGTTCCGTTAATCGGTAAAGTAACAGCAGGTATGCCAATTACAGCCATTGAAAATGTTGAAGAGTATTTCCCGCTACCTCAAAGCTATGGTACGGAAGATGATCATATTTTCATGCTTGAAATCATGGGAGAAAGTATGATTGAAGCTGGAATTTTAAACGGAGATTATGTGATAGTAAAGCAACAACAAACAGCCAATAACGGCGATATTGTTGTGGCTATGACAGCAGAAGACGAAGCAACAGTTAAACGTTTTTTCCGTGAAGAAAACTATTTCCGCTTGCAGCCAGAAAACTCTTCAATGGACCCAATCATTGTTGATCAAGTTTCTATTTTAGGTAAAGTTGTTGGTGTTTATCGTCAAATTCATTAAAGAAAAGCATTAATCTAAATTTTTGATTAAACTGTAGACAAACTCGAGTCGTTTGAGTTTGTCTACAGTTTTTTGGTGTAACCAGGTTGCTCTAATCGCTTTAAGGATGGTTCTCTCCAGATCCTTGTGGCTAACCTATCCCACGTACACGTCTTCATGAAACATACATCGATTAATAAACAAAAGAAGCGTTGGATAAACTTATTCCAACGCTTCTTTTGTTTAAGCTATAAAATGAACTTCCGTCCATTATCCCTAATATTATTATTATGTAAACAAGATGTTTTATTGCTTACTACAACTAAATGCTAAAATGACTGGTATTCTTTTTCTTCGTTCATATTCTTCTATGTCTTGGAAATCTTGACGTCTCGGCATTCCTTCGCGAAGTCCGGTAATTGTAAATCCTACCTTCGTTAAAGAGGCAAAGTAGCTTTCAATCGTACGATGATGCTTAACTACTATTTTATCTATCCACGGCTCATGTCGTTCGCCTTCTTCAAAGTAGTCATCAACAATCCAATTCCCTCTTCTTTCACCTGTCTTTTTGCTTTCAAAAGAAGAAGTTGTTAAAGGATGTTGAACACTAAAGACAAACTTCCCATCCCCCTTTAAATTATCGTGAATTTTGCGGAATAATTCCTCCACATCTGTCAAATAGTGAATTGCCAAGCGGGAAGTAACAATATCTATGTCTTCTTGTGGGAAATCGTATGCTTCCATCGTGGACTTTGTGATCTTACCTTGAAAGCCATGTAAATTTTGAGACGCCAATTTGCTCATTTGTTCAGCCCCTTCTACCCCATGGTAGTAAAGAGCGCCTAGCTGCAATAACTCTTTTCCAAACTGTGCATCTCCACAACCCAAATCTAATATACGTTGACCTTGAATATTACCTAATAAATCATACATCACGGGTTTTTCAATACTATTATTCGGGCTATCCACTCGATTTCTTCTTTGTAAATAATTCGATAAAAAATCCGTTTCTTCATAAGCACTTGAACCTTTAA
Organism: Planococcus halocryophilus; assembly: GCF_001687585.2. Classification (GTDB taxonomy): domain Bacteria; phylum Bacillota; class Bacilli; order Bacillales_A; family Planococcaceae; genus Planococcus; species Planococcus halocryophilus. Next base: position 2,074,799 of record NZ_CP016537.2, read on the forward strand.
ATTCCAATACGATTCCCCCCTCATTGTTTGAATTCTTATTACTTTTTGGCGCAAAAAAAGATGCTGCTTGAGCAACACCTTTTGGGCAGCTCACAATAGAAAAACTCTTCTACAACTCGCTGACTCTTATATAATTAACTAAGTTAATTGTAATACGGAAAATATTCCCTGTTTCTTTGTCTGAAACTTCGTAAGTACCATTCGACGGAATTTGACTCAATGCCGATTCTTTATCCGCAGCTTGAACATGATGAATGAATGTGTTTTCTTTATCAAAATTAAATTCTACTCGAAACATCTTCATGTTATGGCCTCCTCTAATCTAATAACGTTACATCTTTTCTTTCTGAATCAGTCTAACATAGTTAAGATTCTATTGCTGTTTGGAGAATTCTTTAAGGATAATGAGTTTCAGCGCCAACAGCTCTTCTTCATTCAAATCTTCTTCTAATTTTTTGATAACTTCCTCGGGAGACATTGTTCCATCTCCCACTTCGGACTTCATTTTAATCAAATTTTTTATCCCTACTTTTTCAACCAATGTTTGAGCGGCATCTTCTGGCGTTTCAAAGGGCAAGTTCTTATTAGTAGTATGCGCTTGCTCTTGTTGCTCTGATACTTGAACTGCTTCTATGTAGTTAATCGTTTGTGGATCATTCTCTACATACTCCACTACTTTTTCCATTTGACCACTGTCTTTTAATTTTTCAGTTGTCTCTAAAACAAAACGTTCTGCCGACAAATCAGGTCCGATGACATATACGCCAATACCGGCAAATGAAAAGAATATCAAAAAAATGATGATTATCTTTAAAAAGCGCATCGTCAATCTCCCCTTTTTTTTTATTATTATAACAGGAAATATGCCAAAGTGTATAAAGTTTCCAAAAAAGCCTCAAATCCCATTAAAAAGGAATTCGAGGCTCTCTGTCATTACGTATACTCGTTTGATTGTTGTTTCCGCTGCTCAGCAATCCACCAATCAATATGTTCTAAATTAAATATAATGATATCTTGGTAAGCTTTGCGATGCGGTATCTTTCTTTTTAACATCAAATCTGTAATCTCTTCAGCAGTCATTGGGTAACCTACTGACTCCAAATAACTTACTAACTTTGAAAGCCCTTGAATCTTCCTCAATTTAATCCCCTCCCACAAAATCCTCCTTTTGTACAAACAAAGGAAAATTCAGTACGAGTTATTAAATTTGTAGGCTACTCTATAGTATAACCATAAAACAAGGACTTTAAACCTTTCTAATATATTCTAATACAAAAATGGATAACAAATAAATAGATTGTTATCGTAAAAAGACATTTTTTTATCATTTATATATATTTCTATAGTGAACTTTAAAATTTTTGAGTATCAAAAAAATAATGGCCAAATTTATTGACGTATCTCTTTTTTGGGTAATCGCCAACGCATATTTTCTTCAATGAAAAAATAAACGAATAAGCTAATCACTGGGAGGTAAGTAGCCACAGGGAACCAAGCAAGTCCAAATGCCACATAAAAAAAGACTGAAACATAAAACGGTAAAGAAAAGTGCTCAATTAAGAAATGGATAAATAGTGAGATCTGTAAAACATAAAGAAAATACCAAAAAAATGTGAATACAAAAAGAGCATAACCCACAGAAAGGGAATCATCCGAAAAAAACTTGCAATGGAAACAGATTCTGCTAAAAAAAGGCCATGAAATAAAAGAAAGCAATAACAGCCAATGGACTGTATAAAGCTATTTTTGCTTGTTTACTAATAGATTCTTTTGTAAGAAGAGAATTAATAAACAAAAAAGCAATCAACATCCCGATAAAGAAAAGAACTAGTTTTGCAAAAAGCGAAACTTCACACACTATAACTATTGATAAAAACACTAAAATTGTCCCTACCTGAATTCAACACTGGATATGCCATTCATATTTCTCCTTATAACTGGTTATTTTTTTTGAAAAAATGCATATTTTACTATCTTTGCCACATAACTTATACGATATATATTTGCACTCGGAACTTATTATCGCAGCTCTTTATTGTCTATTGAAAGCCAATTGCGATACTTTTCGCTTTCCCATAACCTTTTTCATTTTTCTAGGAATGGTTATTGCTGCTAATATCCTTCTTTTCCAAAGAGGCATACAAGTATAGTTACACAGGTGGTCTTCCCATAAAACAAAAAAAACCGTTGGAGCTATAAGCTCCAACGGTTTTCCTATTAATACATTTTCAAGTATTGCTCGCGTTCCCATGGGTGTACAGATGTGCGGATTATATACCTGGTGTTTTTATGTGTATTTGCGTGTGACGAAGTGTTGATAAATCAATGTTCCTATAAATCTATTCTGTTTATTTGTGTTTATTTGTAGTTGGACAGTTGGGCAAAAGTTGGGCAAGTTATAAAATGCTTATTGGGCAAAAAAATATACGACTAAACGAGTTCCTACTATATATAGTAGTCGAACCTATACTCCATAAATTTGTGTAATCTTTTTATGACGTGTGCAAGTACTTAATCAGGATAAAGGTAGCTGATTCGAGCCCAGTAGGAATCATTTTTTATAACACTCCTTGAAATCTTGGTACAACAGCCTTTTATTATGTTCTTTTTGAGTAGTATGCCTAAAGTGTGTCCAAATGTATTTTAAGTTACTAAATTTTTTGATTTGATTACATGTTTTAAGCCTTGGTGGAATAATCTCTTCAGTTTATGCACGTTCATTCAGCAGTCGAGCAATGGGCTCGTTTTCTTATTTTTTAGAGTGCTATTAAATATTTTCTTCTTTAATTTTAAATCCCATAAATTTATGAGATTCTATTCCTATGACAGGCGCACACCCAATTTCCGGAATTTCCTTTATAAGATCCGGAATGTGATTTATTCTTATTACCTCAATAGAGGGTGAGAGAAGATTAACAAGAATTAAATAATCAATTTTTTCTTTGTATGTATATATCCAATCTAATAGATGCTCATCAACGCTTATTCTATATGTATCAAAAACTTCTGTAGGCTCATTTCTCCTAGAAACCGCAGTTTGCAAAATAATATCTGTATACTCAATTAGGAAAATCCTATGTGTAAATTCGGAAGTATTTTTATCGTAACTTTCTATATGCTTAATCCAACTTTTTTTTATTGAGTTTACAATATTTAAATGTGTGTGTTTTTCAAAATTGCGACCAAACGAATGACTTACCAGTATCTCTTCTTCACTACTATCGAGATGTTTCAAGAAATTAGTTTCACTCTTTTTTTTGAAAACATATGATTCCCTTGTCTGTTTTGCACCTTTTTTATCCACTAATGAGGAAGTGACTGCAAAGTGTTCTATGAAGCCGCTGCCGAAAACAAAATCGGGAAAATTATTATTATTAGAATTAGGCTCAGAATTATTTAACCATTTTTTCAATTCAGTGAAATGTTCTTTAGATAATCCAAAACAATCTTTTTCCTTCATCTCATTTTTCACAAAATCTAAGCACCTTTGTTCAGTATCATTCTGAGACTCTCGATTTTTACTCATCATATACATCCTCTCTAAAGCTTACAAGTTGCTAAAAGAGTTTCTCACAATGATTAATAACGTACGTTTATAACAAGTCTGTTATTTAATAATTGATTCTAGCATAGACTATTATACTACTTAAACTAGGTAGTTAAACTATTCTTAAAATTCCAATTAGAAGTGTTCGACTTTCTCCTACAGACCGTATTTTACGTTCTTATATGCTACCCATTTATGAGCAAATATCACATACCACGACTGACTTTCGACCACTTTATCTCAAGAAGTAAAAAACGAGTTTCTTCTATAAGTAATGTATCAGTTTGTATAATTATCGTGGTCATTGAGTGGTCAACAGCTTTGACCACTTTTTTTAAGATTGTTTAATTAGAAAATGAATACCAAAGCGCGTATCAATTCTCTCTACTTATTTTAAATATCTCTTCTTTTTATTTTTCATTGTTCGCTGCCATCATTGCTTCTTTATGAAAATTAAACATTTCTTCCAAGGCTATTGTATAAAAATCAATAGGTACTCCCAGAGCTCCTAATACTCCTTCGAACAAAGGAGGCTTAGTCTTAATATGTCTTTCAACTGCTTGTTGAATGTTCACAAAAAACTCAAAGGTCCCACGTGGATTATCTATGAAGAAATATATAATTCCAATAAGAAAGGCTGCAAAGTCATTCCTTCCATTACCTCTATTATGATCCAACTTAGTTAACCCAAAGATAGTATGTAACTCCTCTAAATATGGAAGTTCGATATTAGTGTAATGATTGTACATTCTTCCACCATGGGCTGCCCAGTTCCGGAATTTATTAAACAATTCCATAACTTTAAAGAAGAACTCTTTGTCTTGCTCTGTCGGATTCTTTCCAATAATATTTTTAATGACTTCTGTTTTCACACTATCTTTTGATAACTTATACATAATAACTAACTCGCCGAAAGTCAAATCCTTTACTAAAATCCAAGGCGGAATATTATTATAGGTTTCCTTATAATAGAGCAACGGTTGTATTTCCGGATTACCAACTTTCCTATTAATTCGCTTAAATAAGTTCTCACGTTCAGTTCTTCCGTTTGTTTGCTTTCTTCCCCATTTATAATTTTTTATATCGAGATAATCTTCCTGCTTCTCACCGTAGACCAACGCCATACTGTAAGCCATACTCGAATAAAAAGCACACTCGATATCTAAAGTCATTTCTAAAATACTTTGACGTAATTTTCGGTCGAATTCATATAATTCTCGTATGTCTTCAAAAGAAGTCCCTCTTATAAACTGGTCTTCATCTGTTTTTTTTTCTTTTGGCATAAGAAACATATCTTTGTAACCGTTTATCAAATCATAATAGCTAGTTCGGAGAAGCTGTTTTTCGGCTTTTCTTAAATCGCTTACTACCAATCCTCGCGAAATCAGCTTTTCAACTTGCAAGTTTACAGGGATAAAAGGCTTGTCTCCATTAAAATCATCCATAACTTCAACTCGTTTCAGCATGTTTGTGTAGCTTCTATCATACTCTATAATGAAAAAAAATGGCAGAAAAAAACCTCTAACAGAGTTAGAGGTTTTTCCTAGCCAAATTCGATGGCCTACTTGGTTTGTTAACCTTATAATAAACTCTTCAACTTGAAGAGTCAACAAATTTGTGTGTCATTTTGTATCATCTTGTAACAATGTTAATAATGAAACAGTAATTAACGCTAAAATGAAACCAGAAAATGAATGGTTTTAAAAACCGAAAATATCATTAAGTTGACTTCAAAAATGAGCCTATTAATCAATCATTTGAAGAGCTGTCAATTCATTCATTGACAACCGGTGCATTCCCGCAGGATCTTCATAGACAATTAAATTTCGATGTGCATTTAGTTCTTGAATAATCCCGATGTGATAATGAAACTTTTTGTCCTTCCACGACTCCATTTTCACCTGACATTTTCGCTGTGCAGCCAAGATCAATTCTTTCTGTAGCAGTTGCAGGTCATATTCATCCAATTCCGGTTTTGCATCATACTTATCCTCATCGTACCAAGCACGTATTAAATCCACATGCTCGGTCAGCATCATTCCCTGCCACTTTATCAACCCACGGTCCTTAATGCCCCCTATTTGTTTCAAGTGTTTATTTACTCTCACTCTGACCAACTCCTCACTAATATAAGAACATATGTTCTTATATTACCATGGAATTTGAGTGTGCAATCCTGTTTGGCCAAATAAAAAATCCTGCTAACCATTTTCAGATCAACAGGATTAATATTATTTCTTCAATTCATTTAATACAGCTTCGTAAACTCTAGCTGCAATGACGCCACTCTCTTCTCTTGAAGTGTTTTCTGTCGGTTTAGTTCCATCTGTGAAGCCAAGTTTTTTTGCGAGGGTTGATTGACGATCATACTCAACTTTCCATGCTGGTGTCGGTTTGTCCACTTTATGTCCCTCCTTTGGCTTTGTAACTGGATTGGGTTTTGGTGCAGCTGGTTTCACAACCGGTTTCGTAGCAACGACTAGTTTGCTATCGTCGAACTTAATGCCGTACCAATCGCAAGCCACCTTCGCTGCCACTTTACCGCAACGCATGCGGTAATCGGATGTCAACATTAATTTCCGTGCTGCATGGTTCGTGAAGAACTCCCATTCGATCAATACAAAAGGTGCTACCGTTTCACGTACCAAATAGAAGTCGGTCCAAGTGCCAGGGACGCATGGAAATAAGCCCGTTCCCCAAATCGGATAGCCTGGGAATTCTTTTTTGTATTCAGCCAGTACCATTTGAGCCAGCTTCTTCCCATTTGCTGAAGTATGCCAATAAAAAACACCAAAGCCCCGTACAGAAGAGGCTCCGGCGTTTCCGTGATGCGACATCCCAATTGAGTTTTTATCTGAACGGTACTGCGCATTATAATTAGCGATGCGACTAGCAAGTAAAACGTCTGCCCGGTTAGAAGGTTGAGCACCATAAGTTGTCAACTTCCCTTTCAACAAGCGTTCCACTTCATCACCGACTGCTGCATTAAACGAGTGCTCGGCCATCGCCGGGACACCTCCAGCTGCCGCAATTCCTTTGGATGGTGGATAGGTATTTGAACCGTGCCCTTTGTCATTCAATAATTTTGCCATTTAAAAATTCCCCCTCTTTCGGTTGTCCTTCACGCTGCTTCACGCATTCGAAAAGGCCAGTAGCTGCAAGACCTGCCAAACCACCTGCCCATAATCGATTGACGTAATCTAAATCGGTGAATGGTTGTGCTGCAAAGCCAATTAATAGACCGACCAGTAAAGCCAGTACTGGGATAAAGTTGATGGGCATGTTCATTGCCTTTTTAATCATTTCCACTAATGCTGTGATGATTGGCGTAAGAATCCCTGCAAATATTAATACTGCTGCCATTCTTATTCCTCCTTTTTATTGTCTTGCACAATTTTTTCTTGCTGAACTTGCTGAATCTCTTTAATCAATACAGCTTTATCAATCGTTTCAAGCATGGGATCACGAAGTAATTTCTGTTCTTTGCCCCCTGGATCCTTATTTAATTTATCCAATGCATTGTATAGAATCGGTGGAATTGGCAAACCCATCTGTGCACAATTTTCTAAAATGGAAAGACCCTCATTTACAATAAAAAAACTAGCAACTCCCATAATGATGATGCCGTTTGTATCTTGACCCATATGAATAAAAAAGTATTCGATGCCGGCTGTCATAGCCAATACAACGAATACTGCGAATTTCTTTATGAGCCCAGCCATGCCAAGTGTGCTATTTAATGATTTGGTCATCCAAGCGCGAAGTAGCCCAGTGATCATATCGAGAAACATAAAAAATAATAATACGACGGTTGCCTCATTGATCAAGCCCGCCAAATATACCGCAAAACTTGTCAATGCTGCCAAGAAACTCTTCACCCCCGCAACCTCCCATCTGTGCATATCCCTCATCCTCCCTCATATCTCAAACCCCCTTTTAAGCTTTTCTCTGTATAAAAAAAAGAGTGCCAGTAGGGCACTCCTCATCGCTTACTTTCTGTTCCATAACCAAATCGTAATACACCCGATAAGGTACAAATATATCTCCTGCATAGCCTCACCCCATTTCATTTGAATGTTTTATCCTACAGCTGGCAGGAGCGAAACATTCAAATGAAATGGTCTTAGCTAAACAAACTAAAAAAAGCTTGTAATTTCTCATGAAGGGGTTAACGTAAGGTATCCCAAACCAAAGGAATGATAAGCATGTTTTTCTGTATTAACTGCTCACCGGTTTTATATGACGTTTCACAACGTGATGATTACTCGTTTCACTACTACCTGTGTCCAAAATGCAAGGTGAACTCAAAGTCGGAAATCTTCTACCAAGGCAAGTTTTTATATCGTTCGCCGAAAGATTCCCGATGGATGACAAAACCGAACAAGTGCTAAAAAGAGAGGCGCCCGCATCAGTGGGCGCCTTTTCCAATTCACTTCCCGCACCGCTTGTTCCTTATACATAGCAGGTTTCCCCTCGATGCTACTTGATTTATTTCTAATTTGAGCAAAACAAAAAGAGCGCCCGGGTGGCCACTCTTTGATTAATATATTCTATTAAGAAACACTTCTCATCATAGTATTTTTAATAATTGGTTCTGTGAGTCAATCGTAAAGCCACACTTAGTATAGAAATTGATTTGTCGCTTTCTCTCTTCCTCATCAAATGAAACCATATTGCCAGTGACTTTTTTTATGCCCCTTTGTTTAGCTATTTCTAAAGCTTGGTTCATCAATAAAGTCCCGTAACCTCTTCGGAATGGTTTAGTTAATTTTGGAGAATAGCTGGGTTTATACAAAACCTTAATATCTCCAATTACCATTTGATCATTAACGAAACTCCCTAACAAAGTGGACCTATAAAATTTAGTTGTATCGGTATATAACAATTGAATAGTAAGGCTATTTTCATCTGATTCCGCTATCCCTAACAGTACAGGTTCACCATGTTCTGTCATAGCAATCTCATAAAAATCACTTTTGCTACTATAAATTTGCAACTTCATCATTTTTATCTTATTTAGCAGTTTTGTACAAAGATTATTCTGCCTCATACTAATCTCTCTCTGGATTTACACAGCTTATCCCAGACATCCTTTCGCTTTTCTTTCAAGTATTCATCTTCCTCTTCTTGGCTTCTGAAGCGCATAAAAAACTTTAGCGCCTCATCCAGTTCATCTGGCACCCCTTTTTGAAAATTGAACACCAGACGGACTACCATGACGCCCTCTGATCTGTAGTGAACAATCGCTCGTCTTTTTGGCCAATCAAGATACGTCATGCCTTCTTTAAAATTAAGATTCATCTCTATTTCCCCTTTCCCCAATATCGTTATTCGACAAGGAGAATGAGAAATCCTTTTAAGAAGGCATTGGTGTTAATAGTTCCGTTAATTCCACACGAACCATTTCAGTCATTGCTTCGGTTGATCCACTATTCGTAAAAAAATCGGCTTGTGTAACGACCACATGGCCATTAATATTGATTTGGCCACCCATAGTATTGAAATGAATCTGTACCATCGGTTCCTCCTCCTGTTCCGTAAAACGAATGTTACTGACTGCGATTTTTAACTTCTCCATCATTTATCATCCTCTCCTTCTATAGTCTTTGGCTCGACAACCTGTTCAAATGCAGTATATAAATGCTCGTAAGCAATAGCTTGTTTTCCAGCCAGCTCGCCTTCATAGTCATCAATTGCATTTTTCAAAGACAGCAACATCACGAGCGAATCGCCATCATCAATTACATAATGCTCTTTAAAATACTCTTCCTGCTGCTGCTTGAAGGCAGCCACATCTTCAATGTCAAATTCACCATTTTCTTTGCGCTTAGGTTCCTCTTTCCCATTTACCATAGCGGTTCCGGTATGTTCTTTAATGATGGCCATCTCTTCTTCGGCGACTTGGTTTAGACGCTCCTGCAACAAGTTCTGGAACCGCGTACGATGAATCGATTTGAGCCCTTTCAAAGGCATTTCCGACAACAGATTTATGATATTAGCTAACTGAGAATATTGGATTTTGACTTGCATCTTATTTCCTCCTTTTTAATAAGCGACAACATATCTTAAAACTTGCCCAGATTCTGTTCCACTCTTGTTCCGGTCGTGCCCGGATATCGTGGTGTTTGTGGCATACAAGTATTTATAGGCGACAGGTGGGACTGCATCGTTTACATTTGCAGCTCCCAGGATATGCCAAGATCCGCCATTTAATATACCGTACCGCTTTGGAATCATGGTGAAATTCCAGTCACTATTTGAAACACTTCCATTGACATATCTTCCCCAAATTAATAGCCAGCCATTTGGACAGTCGGGTAGTGATCGGCTTGGTGCAATACTTTGGGAAGCCTGCATAAAGACACCACCGGACCAAAGTAAATCAGAACCTGAAAAACCAATTGGTGAGCCATTGTAACGCAAGGTTTCATCTTCGATAGATAATGTCTGCCCCTTCCCGCTTAACTGCAGGGTATTGGTCGAAATAATTGAGCTTGCAAATGTATTGGCGTACATCGCTATTTCTGATTCCTTCCCACGATGAAGTAAAATTCTGTCGTGTGCATATTCCGCAATTCCACCTTGTGTATCGAATAGTAAACTGTCTGCACGAAGCTGCATCGCGTAGTAAACCTCTCCGCTAATACTATTTGTAATAGCTAAGGCATTATCGTTCAACGTGGTACGCGTGAGGACTTCTACTCCACTTTGGCTATCCTTTTCTATAAATTCGGCCATGCCACTAGCTAATGTGAAACTACGAGAAGTGCCTGTGCCAGATTTGAATGTAACTCCATCAATCGTTCCAGCGGTGATATTTCCTAGTTGACCAGTAATATCGGATAATACCGTAACCGCTCCTATCAAGTTAATTCGACTGGCGTCAATATCAACAGTTGTGGCCGTTTGATTGATTAGCGAAACAAGCTTGTTTCCGTTAAAATCCGTTGTGCTCACCTTTGATGAGATTTGTCCGGCCTGTACAGTCAACGCAGATTCTGCAGAATTCATTCTTCCAGTTAAGCTATCCATACTGCTTTGGCTTGCTTTTAACGCAATGGAATTCGAGAGCTGCGTAATGGATGATTCGGAAGAGGTCATCCTTGTTTTGAGAGGATCTATTTCAGCCGTCTTCAATCCATTCACTTTTGCCTGTGCACCCGCTGTGGTTTCCACTTGAATCCAAGGACTCCAACTTGTGGTTGAAATACTTCTCCGCTCGAACGTTCCATCCGTACTGGAGAATCGTTGAATGATGGCTCCACCGCTGCTGTCGCTCCAAGGAACTTCAGTGGTCAGATAACCATAAGTTGCCGTACCCGTCACACCTAAGACCGTTCTCCTTTTGAACTCTTCCACCGTTTGGCGTTTGTAGTTGGACCAGTAAAATTGCGGCTCTTCATTTGCATCCCGCGTATCTTTTGCCGATTTCGCAATGGCGATTGAATCGTCAATTTCTGCTTGAGATACTTTGGAGCTAACCACCGTGCTGATTCCGGAAACACTGACTTCAAGCGATGCCAGTTGAGTGCTGACACTGGAGACATTTCCTACAAGCGTATCCACCTGTGTCTGGGCCGCCTTGAGCGATATTGAATTCGACAGCTGCGTGATAGAAGACTCTGCGGAAGAAACTCGGGAACCCACGGCCGCAACTGCTGCATTCACATCTTCTGGTGCCGGTGACCAATCGGTTGTTTTATTGCCTCTTTCTACTTTTATTTTTGTGATTTTGAAGAAATTGCCGGTATCATAAGTCGTGTAAAACTCTAAATAGTTATCTGCTCTTGTAGGATTTGCGCGATCGAACATTTTAGTTTCCACACTAAATCTGCCTTTTATGGTATCCCCAACGGCTCCTGTAAAGGCTATCGTTTTTGATGTGAAGTACTTAGGTCCAGGATTGTTGGAGTTATAAACCTGCATGCGTGGGTTCGCGGTTCCCACGACCATTTCCACATCAAATGAAATGGTGATGTCTGTACCATCTTCAATATCCATGTAGCTTTTCCCTACATTGAGAGATCTGTACTCAAGTCGGTAGCCTCCCTCGAGACCTGAAACAAAAAGGCTTTCGCTATCAAGTAAGCGGTTAGTTCCACCTATTTCCAAAGCTCCCAATTCGCTTTGCAAGGAACTGACATGGGTTGAGATGCCACCAACATCCACTTTCAGAGTAGCCAGCTGATTGTTAACAGAAGTTATTTGTCCAGCAATTGTATTAACTTGCGTCTGTTCAGCTTTCAAAGCAACACTGCTACTAAGCTGCGTAATACTGCTTTGGGCATTTGAAATGGAAGTCGTATGACCGCTAACCGTCTGGGTTAGAGCTGAAACATTGGTACTAATGGAGTCGGCTTTCTGATTGACACTGGATGCATACTGCTGCACATTGTTGATCGATACGTCTACTTCTTCCGGTGCAGGGGTATAATCGGTCGCTTTATTGCCGCGTTCAATCTTTACCGATTTGATAAAAACGATCACATCGGTTGTGTCCGTACTATCTTTGAAGTAGGCATAAAGACGAATTGTTTCCCCCACATCCGCGCGTACTGGCATGGTTAAAGTGACCACGCCTTTTCGCCATCCATCACCCAAATCTTCTGTTTGTGAAACTCGACCGGTCGGCATAGTTCCAGTTTCCCCAGAGGCCGGCGGTTTGAAAAACTTGCCCCCGACCCCCAAATTATTGGGCGCCACAGAATCCGTTTTGTAGACAACGGATGTTGTAAATTGATCTCCTGCTTTAAAAGGTAATCCGGGAGGCACCACCAAATACAAGCGACCCGTGCTACTATTCACGACCACTTTGATCAATCCTTCATCTAAGACAACGCTCGTAATTCCGGTATAGGTACCAAACCCATCTATTTTGGTGAACTTTGAGCTGTTGGTTGCTAAGTTGCGCCCGCCAATTTCCAGTTCACTCATCTCGGTTGCTAGAGAAGTTACTTTTGAGGATATACCGGATACACCAACCTCAAGCGTCGCCAAGTCGTTCCGGACACCGGTCACTTTGCTGTCCACCGTCGCCAAAGCAGAAGATTCCGCTTTTAAGGTAATCTTCCCTGCCTGAACACTCAGTTCCGCACCGATGTCGCTGACTTCGCCAGTCAGCGTATCCAGCGAAGCTTGGCTCGCTTTCAAGGTGATTGCCGTGGCATTCGCCTCAATTTGCGCCTGCTGATTGGTAATTGTGCCCTCAATGTTCGACAGCTGCGTGATTGTGGTCGACATGGTACCCGCAAGCTCATTCACATCGGTTTCAAACGTCGTCATGCGGCCATTGCTGGCTAATAGCGCATCTTCATTCAGGGCAACACGCGACTGCAGATTACTTGAAGTGGCTTGCAGGCCATCGATTCGAGAAGTAATTCCAGAAACGTCGCCGGTGATTAAGTTGATGTTACCGAGCATGCTGTTCAATTCACTATCAACTAGATTGAATTGACCATCGACATAATTGAGTCCTGCTTTGGCCGCGAGTTCGGTTTCCAGGTTAATACGGGTTTGCTGGATGGTCTGATTGATCTCTGCTGCAATCTCCGTGCTCCGCTGGTCTGCATGATTCTTGGCATTTTCTTCCGCTTGGACCGCACGTGTGTCGTCTGTATATTTCGCGGCTTTTTGCCAGTCACTGGCTGCATAGACTTGGCCAATGATTTTCTGTTTTACGCAACGCAAAATATCCCCGCCTGCACCTTGCGTCCATAAATCACCTGGATCGTATGGGGGGATTGGTGGTGCAATAAAGACGCGTCGTTTTCCATCGGCTGTATCCTTTGCCTCTGCGGCATCTTGGAGCGCTTTCGTCACATCGCTGTCCTTGAGGTCCGTCCATGTATGGACTCCCTGTTCAATGGTGTAGCGATACGCGAATCCGGTGTCTTTATCGTAGTAGACGTCTCCGAGATGGATATTCCGCATTTCCTCTGTCGTCCACTCCAAAGCTGGATAATTCTGAGCGGTTGGCTGTCCGAATTCAAACCAGGTCATGACCGATCCATCAATCTGGGACTGCAGCTCAGCAAGCTTATTGGTGTACTCAATAAATGGAACAAAACTGCTCAGTTGATCATCGGTATAATCTTTGGCCTCTTCCGTGGCCACTGCCGCTTTGGCTGAAGCGATTGCGTTGCCGGCCGTTTCAAAGGCCGTGGCCAGTGTCGCCAGCCGTGTGCGGTAAGCCGTGAACTTCACTTCCACATCTGCTTTCTCGGTTGCAGTGGTCCGGCCATCTGAAATGGCCATCCGGATGGATCCGGTCAAATCGGCATGTGCGATGTTGAACAGGGTTTTCGCTTCGGCTAGTGTTGATTTTACGGTTCCCGTCAAAAGCACATCACTGTAAATCGAGGTGTAGCGATTGTCCACGCTGACTTTCTCTGTGCCGATTGTATTCAAATACGTCTCGATGGCCTTTGCTTCCGCTTCCTCGATAATGCCGTCCGCAAAAGTGGTATTGATCCCCACTTCCAACGAATCCAAAGCATTTTGAACCCCTGATATGTCTTCTCGCGCCAATCGCAACGCTTCATCTGCTTTATCCTGTGCCCCTTGCGGCGTCTCTGCGCCAATTTCAGCTGCAGTCGAAGGGGCAATTTTTATCCAGTCATTCAGTTCGGTGCTCCAAATGTAAGGAATTTCTAATGAACTGTCTGGAGTGATCTGGATCCAGATTTTGTTCGCACTGCCTGGAGGCTTTTCTGCAGAACGAATAACCCTTAAGTTATATTGTTTCTGCAGTTGCCGGAAGGTTTTGTAGATATCCTCTTCTGAATAGGTTTTGACCTCGCCGATGTGATAAATCTTCTGAGTTTCATCATAGATTGAACGTTCTACGCGAATAACTCTTGCTTCTGCATATAAGGGTGGATCGAACTCAGGATTCTTGATTCGTAAAGAACAACCAAGTACTACTTTCTGATTTGGGAATGCTTTTTCCATAGAAGCTGCTGTTATGACATATTCAACAACCGAAGCAATTCGTTTGTTTAACTCCGTCCGCCCATATTGTTGTAGTTGATCTAATGTCATATCCTGCTCAGCGGATTCTGGTATATAAATACCGATAATCGGTTTACCATTGCGATTCCACCGCTGGAACGCATCCTCATCTCTCACAACCGTAGTCAAACGACTACCATCTTCGCGCTCTGGACCAATGCACAAAAGTTCAGTGACAATCCGATCACTATATACTGTTTTGTCAATACCGGTTAAATCCCGACCATAGATAACTTCCTTTTTTAAATCCGGTCCGATTCGTTTTACAAAGTCGACAAAGCGACCAGTGAAGCGTGTCCCTGAAGTTTCTGTACGGATTGGCATTTCTAATTCAAACTCTTTAGCTACTCGAGAAAGATAGGTATAAACTCCGACGTGTTCTGTTACGACGATGGTTTTTCTTTGTATGCTCTCATAAATACCTAAGTCATATGTTGTGAATTCCAAAGCCTCATTAGCTAACTCCGCTAGAGTCCCAACATAAGTGCCTGGTGAAATGACATACTCTTTGTCCATCTCAGTGTAAGCTGCTGTAGAAACAACTTGCTTCTTGTCATCCATTGATTCATTCGTATGGAAGACGATGAATTCTTCGAATGATCCAGTTTCAGACGGGATTAAGATTCGACTTCTTTGATCAAAGAACTTTGCTTCTTTAATTCCTATCGGTGTGATGAATTGAAAAGAATTTTCACCATCGATTTCTTTAATATGCTTATCTTCAGTAAATATTTTATTTCCTCGATTATTTAATTCACCTAACAACATATCTGTTTGCGGATTGAGGGCTAATATTTTCATCGCGATCGCTCCCGAATGATTACTTTTCCGGATAATTTGTCAAAGGGTTGCAAAAGCAAGGTGTTCATTCCTGGTTCGATATCAAAAAAATCACTGAAGAAATCTTTCATATCGTCGCGTTCTTCCCCATTCAACGTGACGATTCCTGTTCCGGTATCGATAACGAACTTGTCACCTTGGTTTGCGATGTAAGGAATCCCTTCTGCTGGGTCGTTGTATCGCCAAAATTTAATGCCTTTGATTCTCATATTCGCCTGACTTGTACTCGTTCCGGGCCATTTGCGAATAGCAACCTTCACTTGAGCAATAGGAGCCATATATTGCAGGGCTTCATCTCGATAACTCCATTGTTGGGATACCCACACATGCTTTCCGTCTGGTTGAATTTGTGCAAAGTAAGGTCGAAATAAGTTGCCGTCACGATGCACGCGAAGCATTCCTTTAAAATCATTCCAGGCAGGAGCATAGTCTGCTTGGCGGTGGTATTCTATTTTCCGTTTATCGACATTTCCAAGTTGAAACTTTCCTTGATTCTTTTTAAGAGTTGGCCACACGTCTTCCATGCCAATCTTTGCGATTGTGTTTCCTAATGCATCTAAAAAATAAATCTCAATCATTCCAGTTTCCTTAGTGACATTTAATAACTCAATTGGAATATCAGCACGGAAATTTTGAACTGTCTCAGGTAGAGAACGCTGTTTTGCCGGACCTTGCCACTTTAAAGGTTGAATAGCTGCACCGAATGAAGTGGCTTCGAATCCCGCCTGTGTGGCAACTATGGTTCCGCCAATATAACCATTATCGATTTCTGTTGGAGTGGTCCAATTATTCAGAGACTTCATCGTGTCATTTAGAATAAGTGTTTGGCGTTGATAAACCACATTTTCAATCGGCGCCGGTTCTCCAAACCTCAAATAGTTTTTATCCGTAAAAATATCCAAGTGCGTAATGCTGTCTAAAACTTCGATTTCGTAGATTGGTGGAGTCTCTACCTTCCCGTTATTTCGAACAATAGCGACCCCTTCAACGAAACTCGTGGCAAACTGCCCTTTGTAAACATATGGATCGTTGCAAATAAAGTTGATGGTGACTTGGCCATAGATTCCAATTTCTTTTGTTTCAATTTCTCCATCCATCTCAGCCATGTACATCCGACCTGGTTCCTGTTCAAAGATTAATGGTTCCGGATCTTCACGAATAAACCAAGCTGCCAACACTTCAAGTTTCTCGAGCCATTCTATTTTTGATTCAGCTTCAAAATCTAAGACAACTTTAATTAGTCTTATGTCAGTATCATAGCCATTCGATACCGCTCCTGGACGACCTGGAATAACGAGTGACTTTCTTCTGATAGGCGCAATGCGCCCTATTTGTTTTTCTATAACCCTTAAATCAAATGGAGGTCTTCTTTCGCCAAAAGTTAATCCTAAACCTTCCAAAATTACCACCTCCTAACGTTTAAACTCATTTTTCACTGCTTTTTTCAACTCTTGTCTCTTTGTGATGTCATCAGTGACTGCATTGGCGAAAGTTCTTGAGTTCACCACAATATCATGTCCATGTGGTATCCCTTTATACAGCATTTCCGCAGTCACATTTGCGATATCTTGATTAGTATCTGCAATCTTCATTAGCCATTCAATAATGCCGCTTCCGGAATCAAATCCAAGCTCTCGACCTGTCTTTTCCCAAATCGCTTTCTGGCTCGTCTTCTTCGATGGATCGTGGCTGATAACTGATTCAGACCAACCGCCTTCTGTAAGCCAAGCCAGTTGTGCGCCCATACGTCCATCGACAATGCCGCCATCTTCATAGCCGTTGACTTGATAATGAAGGTGAGCGCCAGAGCCTACGCCGGTGTTCCCGACAAGCGCGACTGTCTGCCCTTTTTTAACCTGCTGCCCAACGCGCATAATGTTCTTGCTGTTGTGCTGATAGCGGTGAACTTTCCCAGAAGCGTCGCGTACCTCAACGAAGTTACCGCTGAGATGATGATAGCCTACGCGATGCCCTACGCCGTCTGTGACAGAAGGAATTGGCGTTCCGATTGGTGCTGCCCAGTCCCATCCTTCGTGCATTCTGGATGCGCCTGGAATACCTGTGTTACGTGGTCCAGGTCCCGAGGTAAATCGGAATGGTGCACCAAAACCACCGCCGCTGCCACCTGTCAAAGCAATGCCACTCTGAGAAGCGCCGAATGTCGTGAGTTTCGACTTCACGAAATCAATCGCTTCTTCTTTTACTTTGTTCCAACCACCGACAGCCATGTTGCCGATAAAGTCGCCGCCTTTTGGTTTCTCGATGCCTAGCGTTTCGAGTGCCAAGTCCAAGAACTTGCCAGGGGACTTGATGTAGTCAAAAGCATTGACTGCTACATCTTTGATTTTAGAGCCAACAGCCATAACTTTATCTTTTCCGGCGTTGTACGTATCTTTTGCCCAGTTCCCAGCGGTGCGGAGTCCAGACTTGATATCGTCGCCCCAAGCGTAATGTGGAACCATCTTCAATATCTTTTTCGTTTCCGTTGCTGACCAGACCTTTGTTCCTTTTGGTGCTGTTGTCAATGTTGGTTTAGATGGAGACAGTGCTTGTTTGCCGTCGGGAGTCTCAATCATTTCTGGCCCTCTGTTGCTGCCTGTCCCGTCTCCGACAATCATAGGACCGCCTGGATGAGCTCCATTGCCTTTAGTCCCTTGTGCATATTGCGGAACTGTCCATTTCGGAATGTCTGTATCTACGCCGATTTTGTCGAGCACCCAGTTGATCCCGCCGATGACACCATTTACGCCTTTTCCAAGTGTTGAAGCCAGTTTGTTAATGACTTTTGTGACCCCTGAAGTTACTTTCGAAGCCATTGATCCGATGCCGTCACCGATACGCCGTGGCAAAGATTTCGCCAGATCTACAATGTTCGTAAACCGAGACTTGATGCCGTTGAAAATATCGCGGAAGGCATTCGACGTATTCGTGCGTAAAGCTGACCAAGTATCGCGGAGTTTGTTATAAATTCCGGAAGCTGAACCTGACACGAAATCACGCATTTTGGAAAAGATGGACCTAAAAAAATCATACACTTTGGTAAAGGTTGTTCGAGTTACGTTAAAAATGGTCGACCAAGAAGTGGTTAAAATTCTGAGATAACCAGAAACCGCTGCACTTATGACATTTTTTATAAACAGAAAAATATCCTTAAAGAACGAATACACTTTTCCGAAGATTGACTTCGTTTCGCGCAAAATTGTTTGCCATGCCACTTGGATTGTGGTCATAGCCGAAGTTGTTTGCCCTCTAAATAGCGAAATTATGCCTTTCCATAAATCGTCGAAGAACGTACGGAAGCTCAAAATGAAAACTTTAAGCCCTCCAAGGATTTTCCCGAAGAAGGTTAGCTGCACAAAATTCCATAAGAACGTGACCGCTCCGAGGAACATTTGCTTGAGTCCTTCCCACATTTTCGCGAAGTCACCAGTGAAAAGTCCGGAGAAAACTTTGACCGCTCCCATAATGACATCGAGTGCGCCCGATATAACGCATTTGATATTACCCCATACCGTTTTGATAATCGCTAGTACAAGCGGCATGACAAAATTGATTACTGCCATGATGCCATTGAAAACATTTGAAACAGCTGCCATAATGGTTGTGCCATTTTCATTCCAGAATTGAAGAATTTTAGCAATCTGCGAACCTATAAATAAAACCACAGCCGATAGTGCTTCTTTTACAACCGGCCACGAATCTACAAAGACGTGCTTAATTGTTGCAAATATTTCAGAGCCACCCGAGTTCCATAGCAACTTCATTCGGTCAACATTGTTCCCAACGAACGAAAGGAATCCAGTGAAAGCGTTCTTCACCGTGTCCACCGCATTCATGACTGCCTGTATCTGTGGTGGATCTAGACCGAGTCCTGCCAGCAATTCAATCGCTGTACCATCTTGGTTGCGGAATAAAGCGAATACCGCTTTCGCTACGTCTCCAACAGTTGTGAATCCACTTCGTATACGAGATAAAGCGTGAGGAATCAGGTTCATGGCATCAAGGACACCTTGGAATTCTTTCGGATCAAGACCATAACTTTTTAAAATATCTTTTGCTGACTCGCCTCCGCTTATTAATGAACCAATAGATTTTATTGCTCCACCAATTGTAGATACGAAATTATTTGCAAAATTACTTACGCCTGGCATTATTTTGTCTTGCAAAGGGATTAAAATACTAGACGTAAGTCTATTGCCAACTCCCGCAATTGCCTCTCCTATAGTGTCGTACTTGACTGCATCCATTGCAGCTAAAGCATCTCTAGCTATATCTACTTTGCCAGTAGCATCACCTAATGCCAAGACAGCTTGTACGCCGGCATCTTCAGCCATTGAACCGAATAACGATACCGCCACTTGCTCTTGCTTGGCTTGGCTACCAATACCGCCTACAGCTTCAGTAACTTTTTGGAAAGCCGCAGCCGCTGCTGGACCACCTTTATCAAATTCCTTTAGAACCGCATTAGCATCTAACCCTGCATCAGTTAATGCTTCTTTTGTTGCTTCAGATCCATCACGAATCAATGTAGCAAATTCATTTACTGAATCAGCTGCAATACTTGCGTCCTTTGCTCCATTGTCCATGGCACTACGAATCATATTCATTGCATCTTCGCCATTGAAGCCAAGATCATTAAATGCTCCTGAAAATTCATTGAAGACATCCAATAAATCACCAGCAACGTTTATTCCGTCCTGTTCGCCTTGAACTAACAGGTTCATGGCCGTTTCTGCATCATATCCGAAATTAACCATCATGCTTCTTACGGCCACCATGGTTTCGGGTACTTCCCACCCTAGAGAATCACGCAATAAAAGTGCCATGGTTGTTGCCTGTTCTAACTCATCTCCAGTTAATCCTAACGCCTTTCTGACTTCTCCTAATGAAGTGGCTACATCTTCAAAACCTTCGCCGTAATTATTGCCATGTATATCTATTAGTGATTGACGCATGACATCCATTTCTTCATTGGTGGCCCCGGTGGAAGCTTCAAGCCCGTTAACAGCTCTTTTTAATTCATCACTGGAGTTTACAAAAGCAAATACTCCGGCTCCTGCAGCAACAAATCCAAGTATCCCTCCTGCAGCAGCTACAAAGGCTCCACCAACTCCGGCAATTACCCCTCCAGCACCACCTAAGCTACCAAGAGCATCGCCTAATTCTTCCGCATCTTCTGACACGTCTTGCAAGCCGTTATCGTCACCGAGATTTTGTAATTCATTGTCTAATTCGTTAACCTCATCGCCAACATTATTTAAATCCTGTTGAGCATTCTGAGAAGCTCCGCTCAATCCATTTAAGCTATTTTGTGAAGACAGCTCCAAGCGTGCCAAATCATCATTGACCCAGTTAATCGCATTTTCAACTTCAGATAAACTTGAACGCGCTTCTGTGCTAAGGGAATTGAAGTGCGAGCTCGACCCATCGACAGCATTTCTCAATACTTGCATCGTATCCGTAGTAACAGATCCCGTTTCTTCAATTTCACGCTGCGCTCTGTCTGCGGCTTCCGTTAATTCAGAAAAGGTATCTGTCTGGCCGGCAGCTTGTATAGAATCTCTCATACGTCCTGCTGATTGCCCCAAGTTTTCAAATCCTTGCGCAGCGTCTGCTTGGGCATCGACTAACGTATCCAAACTATTGCCGGCAGTATCACGTAAAGAAATGAGGTCTCCGTTAATATCCTCAATGGCTCGGCCGACCACATCGAAGCTGGAGCGAGCATCCGGGCCCAATGAATTGAATCGTCGAGCGGCATCCTCTACAGCAGATTCCATATCATTCATGGTTTGCTCACTAACTTTGCCTGTCTCTCGAAGTTCTTCTTGCGCTCGTTCAGAGGCTTCTGTTAGCTCGGAGAAAGCTTCGACGTTATTTGTCTCTTCTAACGCACGTTTTAGCTTGTCCGTTGATTGAGTTAGGCTGTTGTAGTGCTTGTTTACATCATCGGTTGTCTTTTTTGTGGTGCCGCTTAATTTGGCTGCTTCCTGCTGAATCTGTTTAAAGGCCGCTCTAATGCCTTTAGTTTCTGCGGAGAACATCGCCTTTAATTCTCTGACTGTTGCCATTCATCCTCCTCCTTCCTGTGACGCTTTCAGTCGTTTCATTAATTCAAAGTCATATTCGTAAACTTTAGCCTGCCCTTTTTTCTGCTCAGGCTTGATCGATTCAATAAATTCTTTCTTGGCCATTGCGAATTTCGGATCTTCTTTCCCCATAGAGGGTTGAGTGAAGACGTTGACCAAATAATTCAGCCAGACCCGTGCGCGTTCCCGCTCTGCCTGTTGGTTTTCTTTCTTCAACTCCATGTCCATAAACTGAAGCAACTCCACAGCAGGAGCGGTCACGACTTCCTTGCGACCGCCCAGTACCTTTCCGAGTTTGAAAACAAATGCTTCTGCAATGGTTGGACTGATTAGGCTGTCGCTTTCTTGAGTTTCTTCGCGAAGCTGAGCTTGATCTTGGTTGTAGCTAAAGACAACTTCCCCCGCTTAAACAACTTTTCAATATCGTTTTCTTCAAGGACTGCATCGTAGAAATCATAGAAATCTTCTAGCTTCTGTTTCTTCAGCACATCCAAACTAATGCCTGACATAGCGGAAACAAGGCGGATCGCTTGGTCCGGCAAATTGATTAGCAATAAATCATATGCGCCAATTGCATATTGAAAAATGAGCTCAATTGACAATTCTTTATCATCCAATTCCTCTTCTTTATAAAACTGATTGAACATGTCTTTCAAAGCATCGTTTGATTGCACGATTTCAAATACTTCTTTGATCACACCCATTGATTCTTGGAATTGTTCGATGGTCAGTGACTCGATTTCGTGTTGTGATTTTTCTACGGTTTCCCCTTTTTTCATCTTCAAAGTTACTTTTGTCATTTTTCTTTTCCTCCTAATTTTTGAGTACAAAAAAAGAGAGAACCGTAGTTCTCTCAAATCCATTAATTGTTAAGCTACAACTTCTGCATTCGGGTCAGTGCCGCCGATGTAGTAGAAGTTACCTGGCTTAGATGGATCCATGCCATCACGCGGAAGGCCAGTCAATGTAACCGTGACATTTCCTTGCTCATTGGCAGCAGAACGAGTGTATTCGCCATCTGCAATCATCTTGTAGATTGTGATATCCAAGTCAGTGTAAGTATCTGCGTACTGACGAGGGTGAATGAATACGCGCTTACCTTTCGCTCGCATGCTTGTACCAATAGCTGCATCCATTAGACCGACCGTTGCGCCGCCATCAGTAGCAGTAATAGCGGTAGTTGCACCCATAGCTAATTCCATGATGTTAATGGTTTCTTCAGCGGCAACAATTGTGACTGACGTTTCCATACCAACAAAACGCTTGTCATATACAGCAGGACCGTAATCGGCGATATTAACATCCTCGAATACTGGCGTGAGTGTAACTTCTCCACCCTCTGCCTGCAGTTGCTCTTTACCATCAAATTTCATGATGTTTTCGCCCTCACCAATAATAAAGTTGGATTGGCCGAACGGAATCTTTCGCACTTCTGGATTCATATAATGTTGCCTCCTTTGATTTCTGTTAATGTCACATCAAAATTGATGCTGAAATCCCGCACGTCATTGCTGACGCCGAGATCATTTGGCTCACCTGCTGCGGTGATCAAAAAAACGCGGTAGCTTTTCACAGCCACCACGTTTCCATCTTTATAAAATTGAACTTCTACAATTTCGTTCTCGAACTTATGAAGCGATTGATATACCTCTTCTGCAGCATACTCAGCAAACTTCCAGTCTGAAGATGAGACATAGACCATATACCGTGGATAACGCGTAGGCACGTCATATTGAGCGGGTTGTCCGCCGCCCTCGTAATAAACAGTGCCGGCATTAACATCAGTTGTCCGAAAGCTCGCGGTCCACACAAGGTCGGGAAGCAATTCTTTCAGCTTATCTTTTAAGAATGTCTGTATCATTAATTCCCTCCTAATGTTTTTTCGAGTGCTTCGGCCATGATCTGTTCGAACTCTTCTTCGGTGGCTACGACAGCTCGTTCAATGTATTTACGTCCGGGCATCTGACCGCGCCACGTTGCCTTTTGCCTCGTTCTTCGCCCTTTGCCGTCCTTATAGTAGTCCGCTTCTCTTATCCCGTTGTCGTATTTATCACGTTCTTCCAGTCTTTCAGGAGCTTCGTGGCGGCGCAAAGCGTAACTGAGATTAGAACCTACACTGCCCTCAATCACATCACCTTTCCAAGCAACCGGTTGCGATTGAATGGAAGTTTCCAGGTCGCCGCTATCTCGTGGCGCCAAAGATTTCGAGCCTTCTTCTGCCAATGTGGAGTATTCAACCATTCCTGCCTGAGCATTACGCTTAAAATCTTTCTCCATGTCTTTCAGGCTTTTTTCAAAGGCTGCCAAGCCATCTAAGTTAAAGCTGAAATTCAAACCCCGACTAACCATCAACAAACACCGTCCGATAATAAACCTTGGACCCTGTTAGATTGACCGCTTCATCCTTCGCCCGAATAACTCCTTTTGCAGTCCGACCATCAATCATCTGGTACTCAATTTCGATACCTGCATCCGGATTAAAATCTGGTGGAATATCGATTTCAAGTGCCACCCGATGTTCTTGACCTTGTGCATCCTGGACCAATTGCGATTTAAACTGCACACGGGCTTTTGATTCAACTTTACGAGGGTTTAATGGACGGCCAAACTCATCACGAACAACTTTCCCATTCGAATCAAAGACAGGGAGCAGGGCAATGACTCGCTGCTTCATTGACGGCATCATACTAGCCTTCCTACTCTCGCTTTGGATTCTTTCGGCAGCAATAGACTAATGACATCTGGAGAAATTCCCGTGCCTTCAAACGAAACGGAGACGCCTTTCACGGAATAAGACGTAACGCCATGCCTTTTCAACTTGGCGTATTCTTCATCTTCGCCTTCCAGTGTATAAACGACTTGCAACGCCACCGCCCGATCAGTCAGCTTTGACGCCTCGAAATTATCTTTCAACAATTCAGTAGCTTCAAACACTTCTTTTTCCTGGTCGGTCACATCTAAGTCGAAATATCCAGCTGTTTTACGCATCTTATTCAAGTAGGCATTTACGGATTGGAAGTTCATTCAGACCACTTCCTTACTTTTGTGATTCAGAGATTGCCTTAACGAGCTCGTCTTTTTTCAGATCGTTGTAGCCTTCGATTTCGAGTTGCTTCGCTTCGGCTTTCAATTCAGCGACCGTCTTTTCTTCTAACGGTTTCTCTGGAGCAGCTGCATGCGGCGTCACTTTATCGCCCAGGTGTTTGGCTTGCTCTTCTGTTAGCTCGACATCCGCTCCGGGTTCTACTAGAGACCCTTTGTGAGATAGGTATGAATTAGCTGTAAACATCGGCATTATGTTTCCTCCTTGTTTTTTGAGAATAGAAAAAAGCGCCTAGATTAGACGCTTAGTGTTACAACTGATGACGGACGCTGGAAAGCAGGGAATGCCAATTGTCCGACGATGATTTCTTCGCTTGGCGGGTTCATTTTTTCTTGTGTATATGCAAAGATGCCAGGAGTGAATCCGCGCTCGGCAGCTGGTCCAATTGCAGTAAAGCCAAGGCCCGCTCCAAACATTACGACCATTCCATCTTCTAGAAGCTGAACAGCCTCACCATTTACTTCCATAACGTCATCCTGAATCTCGTAATTTGGAATATTGTTAGCTGCTAGAACATTTTGCAATTGCGCTGAAGTTACGATCTGTCCACCTACCGAATTTGTTCCGTACACTTGGATGCGTACTTGAGGATTGGCCAAAAGCAATGCTTCAGTTTCAGTAGTAATGTGCATACCGGTTGGACGGCGACGCTGATTCGTTGCCTGGTATTGCTTCACCATCGCTTTCAAATCAGTTAGCGGCTCAGCAGCTGCATCATCCCAGCCTGTAGTTGCTGTCGTGCGATTTCCTGCAGGCACCGGCAGTTCGATATCCAAATGAATGTCATCTTTTTCATTGTGGTATTCGATGCGGCCCTTATAAATCGCTTGAGCGCGAAGGAATTCTTTTGTATCTCGAACGCCGTTTACCAGTTCATCCGTGTAATTCAAACCGTCGTCCACGATCTGAGCTTGTTCTTCCGGGGTACGTGGCTTTTGGTATGCGAACAATTCTACTTCATCGAAGAAGTAAGAATGCTGCAGTTTTGCTACTGATCCGAATGCTTTTTCTTGCGCTTTTTTATCGCGCAATGGAGCGGCAGCGTTAAATCCAGTAATGGATGCGGCTGGTGCATAAGCGCCATTGATAACCTTCCATGAGAAATTCAGGTCATTCACGGGTTGATCCGGCATTAACGCCTCAAGTAAATATTTGCGTGCTGGTGGTAAATTTTCTACGTATGCCTGCAAGCGTGCAGGTTGAAACTCAGGTGCTTGTACTACCATTTTTATTTTCCTCCCTCAATTCGTGTTTTATAGGTCAAAGTTGATGCGGTTGCGAACGTATTCTGCAAAAGCGTCAGTAACACCTGTGCAACGCGTACGGTCAGCAGATGCGGCTACAATAACGCCTACAATTGGATTGCCTGTCGCCGAACGTTTAACGGCATGAGCTGTA
Source organism: Planococcus halocryophilus (assembly GCF_001687585.2). Taxonomy (GTDB): domain Bacteria; phylum Bacillota; class Bacilli; order Bacillales_A; family Planococcaceae; genus Planococcus; species Planococcus halocryophilus. Next base: position 2,100,786 of record NZ_CP016537.2, read on the forward strand.
AGGCATGCACCTGCAAATGGCGCTGTCGCTTCTGCTGCTACTGGAATGAAAAGTCCGTCTGTATCTCGGTAAACAGCTGTCCCGCCTTTTACGACGTCTCCCGTGAATGCCGAGCCTTTCAATGTGATGCCTGCTGCTTTGTATTCAAGACCAACAGTGGTCTTCAAAAATTCGCGTCCGTCTCCGGCCACTTGTTCAGTGCGCTGTTCTAAATTCATTGCGATTCCTCCTTCTGTTTTCCGTGTCTGCGTTCAATGTCTGCAAGAGCCAGTGCCGCAGGGTCCGGGTCTTTCGGGTTGTTGCCGCGTTGCTGGGCGCCTGGCGTGAATCCTGCTGGCGGTGGCGGGGTTTGATCTCCGCCAGGTGATGGTGTTTCTTGCTGTTGAGCGGAAGCGTTGAATAAATAAGGCTTGGTTTCTTTTAAAGACTTCAATTGGTCACCTAGCCCTTCAACTGATCCGTCCTCAGCAAGCTTTAGGCCGTCCTTCTTGATGAAAAACAGAATATCATTCGCGTCATTCGCATCTTTGGCAACCGCCAACTGGATCTTCGCATCGAGCAATGTTCCGGCGTACTTCGATTCCCACTTAGCGTTTTCATCTTTCACACGCTGCAGTTCCTTCTGCACGTCTTCTGCACTGCCTGCCGTTTTTTCAAGCGCTGTAATCTGACCATCGCGGTTTTTGATTTCGTCTTTCAGACTGTCACGTTCCGTTGCCAAATTATCGCGTTCGCCTTTGATCGTATTCACGGTCGTGCCATGCTCGCTCATGATTTTATCTATCTGCTCGTCAGTCAGACCCATTGCTTTCAGAAATTCTCTTTTCATTTTCATTCTCCTAACGTTTGATTACGCAGTTTCTCTGCGGTAGGATTCCGCGATAACGCACGCGGTCAGCATGAGGCTTTTAATGCCGTCCTCCAGGGCCAGTCGTTACCCAACGACCAAAGGAGACAGGGGGACCACCTTTCATTCTCGAATTTGACTTGCTGAAATCAAGATCATCACCCCTTTCAAAGACATGAAAAAGAAGCAGCCAATTGGCTACTCCACTGTTTTCGTCTGCATTAAACTACGGTAATTCGACTGCAGCTCTTGGAACTTCGGACTGTTCGACCGTTTCATTCTTCGGAAGGCTCCGAGTGTCTTCGGCGCATCCGCTCCTAAAGCCGATTGCCAGCGCATGAACTGTTTCTTTTCTGCATTAGCCTGGCGCCGAGCTGTCTGCTCTTTCTCATACGCTCGTTTTTGAGCAGCTGTACGATTATCCTTTTCGGGATCGTATTGAGCATTGCGCTCTTTGACTTCTGCTATTTCATCAGTAGTTTTAAAGCGCGCTACAAAAGGTTGAATACCACAGCGATCATTCGGATGAAATGGAGGAAGCTTTACTCCGTTGTCTCCGACCTTTGGGTAGCCCGGCGTATTGCCGGATAAACTGACAACAAGATTGCGGTATTTCGCACACACGCCGCACAAATCGCTATTGCCCACTATCTTCACCAAGTCCTGTCCCGATTCTGTATAACGGTCAGCAGAACCTTTGACAGCGGCATCACGCATCTTTGTCCGGGTAACAGTCATCGCATAGAAATCGAGCGGTAATTCCTTATTGTCTTTCGTAACAAAAGATGTAAGGCCGCCTTCTGAGAAGGACTTCACTACCTTCGCCTGCATAACCTTGCGTGGATCACCCAGAATCAATCCTTTGGCAATATCCCCTTTGACGTTCGCGACCGTTTCGTTAATGTTGCTGATGGCATTCAATTCAGCGGTTCGAAAAGCAGCTTGCAAGTCAGACAAAGTTTCATCCAGTATCTCCGCAACAGCATCCAAATGGATTTTCTTCTGATATTCCTTAGCGACCAGTCCGCCAACAGTCAGAGCGGCAGTTGCCTGGACAGCCACGCCGGCATTCACCAGAAGCCCTGTCGCCTGGTCTACACCACCGAAATACTTCTCGATAATTAGTTGAGGAATCGCTTCTAGGATGGCCGCTCCATAGCTTTCAAATAACAGTTGAATTTCTTCAGCCAATTCAGCTTGCTGCTCTTCTTCTGTTAAATCCTTTTCTGCAATGGCTATCGAGAGTTCCAAGATGATTTCTTCAAAGTATTTTAGAAGCTGTTCTTCATTCATGGAATCACTCCTCTACGGGCTGACCATTAGCATCACGGTTATCCATATAATTGAGCAACTTACTGCGCCCAGCGGTCAACGTGGTCGTATCATCTGATTGACCAGCTGACTCAATACGCGCCAATTCTTCCTCAATCCATTCTTCAGAAGCTTGTGGGTTGTTCCTTCTTACTGTCGTTTCAAGCGATTGCGCATTCTTTTCGAATGCCAGCACGTTTTCTTCGACCAGTTCTTTGTGCGATATCGGAATCATACCGAGCAGCTGAATCTCTGGCTCTTCAATCACAACAGCGGGATCTTCTTGGTTCGCTAACCACAATGCACTTTCAACCAGTTGCTTCAAGAAAGCGACATACTCTGTCTGGATTTGCTCTGCCTTAACCAAAGAAAGGAATAGATCATAGAACTTAGCGACACCGGATTGAGCAGCACTGCCGCCATCCATGTAGAAATCGACTGCTTTCTCAGAAGTCTTTGTCTCGATGAACATGAGTTTCATCAAGTCCTTGACCCATTGAATATCGCCAATTTTCGTAATATCCACCTGAATGATTTCCATGGCTTTACCAGCATCATCGAAAGTAGTAATTTCTAAATCGCGGTGATCAATTTTTCCTTCGTCCCCATAACGTTCGAAAGCTCTGTCACTTAATGCTTGGAAGATATCCTTGCTGACAGCGATACGCGGCTTGCCATTCCGCTCAAATGTAATGGCACTGCGAGTAAGCGTCCAGTTAATTTCATCCTGTTTGGGCCCCTGATTTTTCAGGCAGGAAACACCGAGTGGATTCATGAACGTCTTTTCATTGGCCCAATAGGAAATGAATGGACGACCGCGACCGACGTAAACTGTTTCAAGTTCGTCAATGCCAAGCAGCTCTTTTGTTTCCTCTTCTTCAAGTGGTCTTGCCTGGCTCGAACCATTCAGTGCATACAACAAATTAGTCGTACGCAGGTTGCCGTTTTCGATGCGTTCTCGGTAGACCTGAAGGTATTCTTCGCCTTCCTCAAACTCACGCGTGTACGCTAAGTCAGCGCCTAATCCATCAACATGAGGATAATAGACATCGCGCGACTTGAACTCAAGGCGCAATCCCCGCTCATCCATCCAGGGAACACCGACAAGGCCGCCATCCAGTTGATGCTGCAGAATATTGCTGCGATGCTCAAATTGCAGATTCGAATTCAATCCGATTTGCTTGATCAATTCCTGCTGCACATCAAGAATCGTACCGTTTACGGTTTCATCATCGGTGCCATCAATTAAGCTATCCGTCTTTTTGTTCACAGCAGCCACTTGAGCATCGTCTTGGGTAAGTGATGTGCCGAGCTTCCCAATGGAGCGGCTGACAAGCATTGCTGGAATCTCCGGAATCAACTTAGAGATGTTTGCAATGATATAAGGCGTCTGAACATTTTGTGCCTGTGCAGAACCTTCAGTAATGTTATCAACGATTTCTCCTTTAGCAATGAGATCCTTTGCACGGGAAAAGAGCGTCGAATGATTGCCTTCGTACAAATCGCGGTAATAGTAAAGTTTGCCGTGCGTTTTTTCAATAATGCTTTTATCGAATTGTTTCCACTTGATTGTCATCTGTTCACTCCTTTCACCATGCGGTGGATCCGCTGATACCCGCTCTTTTGTTTTCCATATCCGATTCTTGCGCATAACGGATACAGTCAATAATGTGATTGTCTTTGTCTTCAAGCTTCGGCTTTGGATTTCCGTCGCGATCCGTTTGGTAGTCGATGCTTTCAAACTCTCTTGCTGCATTCGGTGTACGTGACGGATCAATGACGATGGCATCTAAGTCGTCCAGCCATTTTTCCCCATACTCCACACTGCCAGGACCCTTCTTAGCTCCCCGGATGCGCCGTATTCCATTATCGTTTTTCATTTCACTAATCGATTTTGGCTCTGAACTATCGGCAACGATTTCGACATCTGTATATCGTTTTGCTTTAATCCATTCAGCTGCTTCCCGATTTGACATTTTTACTTTGTACAGTTCATCAAGGAGGTAAAGCGTTCGTCTTTTCTTGTCATAATGCAGACGCACAAAAGCAAACGGATCTGTTGCATATCCCCAGTCAATCCCTTGCCGGATATTGTCGAACTGCTTTATTTCATCATCAGTGATTTTACGGAATTGAAGATTATCAAACGGCACTACCCCAGAACCTACAGCTTTGCCTTCATACTCCCATTCATAACGCCTTTGATTCTTATTCTTAGTGTTCTGGGCTTCGTCGATAAACTGTTTGGAAATGAACGGGTTGTCCAGGTAAGTTGAATGATGTACGAATGTATTTGCGGGCTGAAACTGCGATTCGTATTTCTTATTGACCCAAGATTGTTTGCGTTTTGGCGGGTTGTAACTGAAGAAGAACTTATAAAAAAGACCATCTGCCAATTCTCCCCGTAATAAGGAGTTGGTGATGGTCGTCACTTCTTCTTCTGTTTTAAACTCAGCCAACTCTTCAATCCAAACAAGCGCAAAAGGAAAGTTCGCTGACTTTAATCCTTTAATCCGTTCTGGTTCCTGGGCGCCTCTGAATACCATGTAATTGCCTCTAGGTATGTAAGTGATCCGCATCGGAGACTTATTGATTTTAAAAAGATACGAAACTCCTTGTTCTTCAATGGCCCACTTCATTTGTTCAAACACGGAAAGCTCCAATGTATTGTCTACCTTCCGGATGCCCACAGCATTTACAGCCATTCTCATAAGGAGTTGAATAATTGCATGTGCAATGTCCGAAGACTTTCCAGAACCACGTCCACCTTTACAGACGATGTTTAGTATCTCTTTTGCTAATGACGCTCTCCAAACCGGATGAAAATGTTGCGGAATGAATTCCGATAGTTTACGTTGCATCTTCTTCACGTCCAATGTCATCAACAAACGTCACGTTCAATTCACCCTCGTGTTTAATGGTTTCTTTGAACATGCCAAGATGCTTGCCGATTAATTCAGTGGATCTATTGGCTCCGCTGCTGTCGAATTGATATTCTCCTGATGGAACTAACTGCTGCTCTTCGTAATCCCATTGCATGACTGGTTCAGCTTGCATTGATCTATCTGAGATATCCATTAACCTTTTTAGTACCCAATAAGCATCTAAATTTAATCGATCTGCACGTGTTTTCTTGAGTTCCTCAATACGTGCGCGGATATTAACATTCGTTAACAATCGACTTGCTTGAGCACTTGCTGTTCGCTCACTGTAGCCTGCTCGAATCGCTGACTGAGTAGCATTCAAGTCCACTAGATACTCATCAATGAATCGTTGCTGTTTTTCGGTAAACTTCACCATGTATCCCTCCTTACGCGCTATTTGCTGTAGGTTTGTCGTTTTCGAACTATTTGGTATCTGCTATACTTATAGTACTCACTTGATCTTTAATTCCGAGGTTGGATTTCCAGCCTTGGAGCCGGTGTCCTCATCGGTTAGAGAGGGTGATAGTTGTGAAGGTGTCGATAACTCTAGAGTTGTCGCCGGCAGTCGTTAGACTACTGTGCGCCATAGCAACGAGCTTCCTCCTGTAAAGGGGGGAGTTTTTTTATTACTCGTAATAAGCGGGGCGTTAGTGAGGGATTTACGTCCTCGAACGCATCCCCTCTTTTATTCTCCCCTTCACACATGACAATTCTGTACGTCTTTTGTACGTCACAAGAAATTGAATGCTATATCTCGCCCAAGAGTAAAATAAGCCATTAGACCAAGCAAAGCTCCTAAATTCCATGCTTCTTTATTACCGAAAAGTCGATTTAAAATAATAGCTGGTACTAAAATCCATATAAGAATCGGTAAAAGTTCTGTGGCTAAAGCTGAAAAAACTTCAATGATATTCGGAAACAGTGTTTCATATAAATCAATATTCACGTATGATTGCGCCCCCTTCATTATTTAGGATACATTTTATACGTTCCTTTGACCCAAGAGTTTCATCCTACTTTGATTTTTATTTTCTCGCGCGCTCTTTCGATGTATTGTTGTACTGTCCTTCTTTTTAAACCCACTTCATCTGCAATTTTGCCCATGCTTAAACCACTAGCTTCATGCAAAATGAAACATTGTCTTTCACGGAACGATAAAGCAGCAAAAATATCTGCAAGAATAATCTTCTCTTCAGCTGTCATATACAGTTGCTTTGGACCTTCCTCTAACTGCACGGTAATGTCAGGAATAAAGTCCATACTTGCAAAGGATTGCCGCTGATAAATGTTCCGCTTGTCTGCACCCTTATACGTCCCGGGCTGTCTCCCAATCTCCATCCAATCCATTGAGAAGGTCATGCTTTCAATCATGCTGTTGATCTGTGTAAGATCCTGTTTCTGATGGAAGTCGGTGCGATCAATCCGGTCACGACGACGCTCCAGGTCTTTCTTGTGAATACCGTACTCGTGTAATAGCTCATCTGCCCAAACGGTCATGGATGGACCTCCTCTTGTTTTTTTGAAATAAAAAAAGAGGACACCAAAACAGCGATTAAGCTGTAACGGTGTCCTCCAGTTTGCTGGTGCGGACTATTTAGATTAGATGATTGATTTTAAGCATTGTATTAAAAGACCTTAAAGGTTGTTTTAATTTGTAATATTCCATTACTGACCTTGAGCTTTCCACGAGAAATATTGCAGACATATTAGTGTTCAATTTAGGATCGATATTAAAATTTCCGACCTGCACCATATTATTAGAAATTTTTAAACGCGATAATGCATTATTTGAATGAACGTCTCTAGAGAAGATTCTATATAGTATTTCATATTCATTTCTAAGGCCTTGCTTAATGCATAGTTGCTCGAAACTGCCTGTTTTTCCATCTGCGTTATACCATAATGTTTTAGCACTAGAAGTGTTTAAAAGATTCAAGTAGTCATTGGTAACTTCGGAGCGATGAGCTTCATCTGAAACAGACAAATCACCATTTTTTAAATCATCAATTGACATACCCAATGATTCTCTAAGGTCCTTGCCAACTTTGGATTCTTCAATTAATTTATCATATAACTTAAATTCGCTTAATTTAGCGGACTTAGCATATGCACTCCCTCTTTCTTTAGTGTCCTGACTCAATATATATTTTAAGTAAACATGGGCTTCAAATATAGAACGGGAAATAATATCATGAGAATCATAGCACTTGGCATCAATTAATACCTTTAAAGAATTAATTTTTGCTATCAAATCTTCAAATAAACCGATTATGACACCATCATGTAGCTCAAATTCATTATTGTCTGCTCTACCCTGAAACTCATCGAAAACTTTATCGGAAATTTTGTTTGATTCTCTTAAAACCACATTGAACATCTTCAAAAATCTTCCCCCTCAACAGCTTGATGCAGTAATAGTGTCCACCAGTCGAATGGCGGGACTATAGAATTTTCATTTTAACTTTTTTCTTTTTAAAGATTTTTTTATCTGCTATCTCATATGACAAGAAAATTTCACTAATTCCATGTTGATAACCCATGAGTGCCGGATTTGAACTCATTTTTGCAACAATCGATTGTAGCTGTTTAGGCGGTATATTGAAATGTGTTATTTCCTTAAAATACACTCCAAATTTAGTTTTTTCTGGTTTTGTTGCATCTTGCAAGTCCTGTTCTTTTATATTTCCGTTAGTATGAATTTCTAACTTCACATTATGAATGGCTTTAGTGTTTTCCGAAGTATTTTCAAATAAAACCAATCCTCTGATTTCAAATGCTGTGAATCGATCGCTATTCGAATTAAATACTTCTTCTCCGGGTTCTGGACCGCTTGAAGAAGAAGTTATTCTTAGTCCTTCAGAATGTATTTTAACTGTTCCTGCATTTCTTAACATTTGACTAACAACCATTGTGGCAATAACGCCTGTTATCGCACCGATAATGCCTTGGAATTCTTTTAAAATTTCAAACCAATTCAAAATTCTTCCCCCTAATCAAAACAGCATAATACTGTATTGATGTCCTCAATTTTGATGGTGTGGACTATATTAGATTGAAATTGCCCTTATTTGTCTAACCATAATTTTGATCTGCTCTAATCCTATACTTATATTATTGTGGTGGAGCATATTTTCATTTTCAATGTAATCGGCTTTAAAGTCTTTTTTTAACGCAGAAGATAGAAAAGGATTAAATTTTAGAATTTTACAGGTCTTTCTCAGCTTTCTAAAATAATAATCATGATTATCATGCAGATCAACAGAGTCAATACTCAATAATTCTTCAAGTAAGACTCGAATATTATAACTAATTGCATTAAGATAGTGAAGATTTCCTGGTAATTCACTTGCTTTTTTCTCATCAAACAAAGCATCTAAAGCTCTATTGTGATCATCTAAATAAGAAATCAGTTCATCACCATGTTCGATAATTATTTTCTGGTTTCTAATGTGTAATTCTTTAAGCTTCTCATCTTCATTACTTTTATTAATGGAAATTACTTTCAAAGCATTCTTCGCAGCAAAATTTGCTCCTAACGCGACCCCTATTATTGTAAATAAACCAGTAACAAAACTCCTTAACAGCCAATTTGGAAAAAGATTTATATCAGCATTAATCAATGCGAGCGAAAGAGAAAAAGTAATAAGAATCAACGCTCCTATTATAAAATCTTTCGCATTCGTTACTTCTTTCAAAAATCTTCCCCCTCATCAAAATTCACACGCTTAACTTTCCCTTTGTAAGTCACAATGCTAGTTTCGGCATGTGAGGGAAGTGCAGCTATTTTCGCTTTACCCTCCGAGATGATTAACACACAATTTATGGGTAATTCCATTATATCCAACTTTAGCTCCCCTGTCTCGGAAATTTCTACCGGTTCCATCCTCAAAATTACCCCTCCTCATAGCCTGTGCAAGCTTCTATCTCTTTGCTTAATCAATCCCCGTTCAGCGTGATCAAAGACGAGGAGCGCCACTTCGCTGGTCTTTCTGGACATCTTCTCGGCAATACCTCGCACACTGATGTTCTCACTCCACAATTCCCGAAACACTTCCAGTTCCTCTTCTGAAAAGATTAGGTTTAAATCGTGATCGTCTGCTTCGAAAAGAAAATAATTCATGGCGAGCCCTCCTTCGCCTTAATAAATAACGTTCACTTCAACCCTCGGCGTCATGCTATAAAGCTTCCGGACCATCATGCTGACCACCTGGCTATCATCCTGCCAAATAATCTTCGTGAGGCCATCCTTCACACCTTTGGCTAGATTATCAACGTCGGGTTTCGTAACCGGCAGCAACAACCCGGCTTCAATTAACGCCTGTTTGGGCTTAGTATGATATTTCTTTGGTGTCGGCTGATAAAAGGTCAGTTCTAAGTGTATCGGCCCTGTAATAAGCTCCTTTGGTTTATATTGCGATGCTACGACCTTCACATATTGTTTGAAGTCCCTAGACTTCGCCGGATCGTAGAGAACCGTCTTGCCGGAAAAACTCTTTCCGGCTCTCGGTCTCCCCTGGGCTACTGGATCTCCCATGATTTCAAAGCTGATTGTCTCCAATGACTCACCCCTCAATCCAATTTCATAACCCGGTCATATTCAGCAATGAGGTCGCGTGTTTCCATCCCCTCAAAATAGCTTTCGCTTTTGCCTGTTCTGAAGGCCAATGTAATAATCATGCCTTCGCGATCTTCTGGTTTCATTGCGCCTGCTCCCTCGCTTATAAAATATTTCTTTTTCTTTTTTCTTCTAACACCTGTTCGGCAATCGCAGAAGCCACTGCAGCCACATGAATCAACTCTTCATACAGATTGTCAGCATCCGTATCCTTGCCCCAACCTTTTGCTTGCTGCATGGCTTCCGCGACTTCTCCCACTTCCTCAGTGAGAATCATCAGCCAGTCACCATGCGCGTGTCTCTGCCATCCCCACTTATTGTTCTGTCTTCCTCTTTCAACTAAGACGTCATATTGAACAGTTGCTACAAGTTTCTGTTTTTCCATATCAGAGAACACTTCAGCGGGCAGAGTGGATTTTTTATCTTTCGTCATCCTGGAACACCCTCTTTCTTCTGAATCCTTTTCAATGCAACTCGCAAGCTATGAGTGTGCTCCTGGTAGTACTTGGCTTTTTCACGTTGCTTGAGGTACTTGTATTGAATTTCATCACGATCCCGGCAATGTTTCAATAGTGCCTTCAGTGCATGGGTGGGAACTGCTACAGATAAACTATCTGGTCTTTCGGCAATCATTTCCTCAACAAGCCGCAAGCGTTCTTCCATACGCATAACTTGAACCCCCTTTTGATTTATCCTTTGCGCACAGCTTCAGAAGCCTGTACGCTTTCCTCTTTCAGAAATATACGATAACTATTTAGAAACAGCACTGGAACACAAATCCAGAAACTTATCACTGCAGCAATTAAGAGATTTAGCATATTGCCCCTCCTTTATCGATTAGCTAAATGAATGAAATTTTTAAAAAAACACTTTACTTTACCTTTGGAATTATCAAAGGTATACTAAAGGTATTCCAAAGGAAAAGAGAGTGATATTGATGGCAAAAACATTTTTCCCGAAAATGTTTATAATGGTTCCTGCAAGCAATCCACACCCCCCAATACTGAATATAAGGTGTCGATTGGTGAAGAAGCATGGGGTGGTGATCAACATCCGGTTCTAAAAGTACAAATGGTTTATGAGGGAGAAATTGCTGGAAGACGTAGTCCCTCATATCCCTTTGGAAGTGATGACTTTCAAAGAGTTATGACAGCAGCAAATAAACTCTTAGCTAAAATTGACGATTCAGAAATTGAATTTATCTAATCAAAAGACCTTAATCGGTCTTTTTTTTGTCTTCTTAATTCACATCTCATAATTCGCATCCTTCACCCCACCACTGATAAATCCTTTTTGCGTACATCGAACAATGCTTTCGTTTCGGGTGTAAAAATCATTTTTTATCCTCCCACTCAAACAATCTCCAGCCGTTTCTCAACATCCAATTAACTCCCGTCGGACGATAACGGCCGTATTGCCAAATTCTCTGCCCGTTTTCAAAGCGATAGAACCAAAGCACTCTGCCCCCAGCCATCAGAACCACGGACTCGCTTTCACTTCGATGTCACGCTGTAGATGAACTTTCACCATATAGGCTTTGAGATCGTGATAATCCATTTCTTCGAGCGCCTCACCATTTGGCCCGTAATAGATGCTGTAACCTTTCAGTTCCTCAACCCAAAAGCCCATGTGTTTATGCCAATACTTCATATCCCGTCCTCCTTCAATTGTTTTCCAATCTAATTCCGTTAAATCCTCACTTTTAAGAAAAAATTGGTATTGAAAGGGTAAAAAAAATTAGAACGGCAAATCGTCCTCTGGATTGCCTGTGTGCTCTTCCGGCGCATTGACCGGTTCTTTATCGCCAGTAGCTGGAGAAGCTTCATTTCTAGCCGCCTGTGTGTTTTTAGGTTCAAGGAATTGCACGCTGTCACAAACAACTTCAGTCGTATAAACCCGCTTGCCATCCTGTCCTTCATAGCTGCCGGTTTGAATCCTGCCTTCGACGCCAGCAAGACTTCCTTTTTTTAAGAAGTTTGCTGTGTTTTCGGCTTGTTTTCGCCAGACCGTGCAATTGATGAAGTCTGTTTCCTTTTCTCCGTTTGTATTGGAGAAGTTTCGATTGACTGCCAATGTGAACCTGGCTACTGCAGCTCCTGAAGCGGTGTACTTTAAGTCTGGATCTTTTGTTAGTCTTCCGACCATTATTACTCGGTTGATCAAGCTGCCATCTCCCCACTAATGTGTCTGTGCAACAAACCTTCTGCAGCTGCATGATTCAATCCAGTGAGCTGTTTCAGTTCTTCAAATAGAATGCTGAACTGTTGCTCGATGACTTTGTCTTCTGTTTCCGACCAAGCACCGGCAATCAATATGAGTTGATTCAGTAATTTATCCATTGGTTTTCCTCCTAATTGATGAGTAGATGATCAAACTTGGACAATCGCCCTTTTGCTACTTGTCTACGGTAACTAGTAGCCTTGTTTTCAATAGGCTGTGAAATTTCTAAGATGCGGTCATAAGATCGTTTACCAATCTGTCCTTCTAAAAATTTGGGCTCCAAGTTGGAAGTGGCCATAATCGGTTTGTTGCGGCGGTATCGATTGTCGATAATCAGAAACACGATTTCCTGCACCCAATCGCTTGTTTTTTCTGCGCCGATGTCGTCAATGATAAGCAAATCGCAGATGTTCAAAGCCTTCAAGATTTTCTCTTCGCTGTCGGTATTGCCTTTGTCGAAGGTATTCTTGATTTTCTTTAACAGATCCGGCATCGAAACGAACACAACAACTTTTCCCTCTTTGTGCAATTGATTATGAACAGCTGCAGCTAAGTGAGATTTCCCATTCCCTGGCACACCCCATAACAAGATGGATTCAAGCCCAAACTCTTTAAAGTGATCTGCGTAGTAGCGTGTAATCTTTTCAGCTTTTTCAGCACCTGGACGTGTAGAAAAGTTGGCGAAATCAGATTCCTCAAACCGTTCGCCCAATTCGCTAATCGAAAACAACTCTCGCACTTCACGTTCACGCTGTGCATTCTTATAGATCTCAAGCTCGGCTTTCTGAACATCCGCTTCACATTTACAAACGGGCTGTACCCATCGCGTATGTCCCAAGACTTCAATTTCTAGTGGTGGGACAATCTCTTTGCAATGTGGACATTCAACCCCTTCAGAGTGAGAGTCCGTCCCATTCTTCGTCACTAGATTCTGCATGATGTTTTGAAGTGGTTCCATTCAAGCTCCCTCGCTTTCGTCTTTCGAATTCTTTGTCTGCAGCTACCACATCAGCCAGCTTCACGATCTTCTGTCTTTTCCAAGATGACAGGATACTGTCAGCAAAATTCATTTTGTTCCGTGCATTCGCTTCGACTGAACGTTTCAATGCCTCATGAACCAACTCCTCAGATGATTCATCAATCATGATGGAAATTCGTTCAGCAATATGTGGTACTAAGTAACTGATGTTTTGTTCATAGAAGCGAAATGCTTTTCCAGGAGCATCAGCATCAACAACTTTTTTTGTTTCTTTTTCTGTTTGTTGTTGTTCTTTATCATTCTCCTTATCCTTATCTTTCTCTTTATCTTTACGTACAAGTATCTCGGGACTATCAATAGCCCTTGCATACAGTATCGATACAGTATCTGATTTGATGTTATTGGCTACATTCAGGTATTTTTCAACAAAGGGTTCGTATTTAACGTCTTTCAATTCAACCTGGACTCTAGCAACAACTTTCGGACTGTTGTTCCAGTTGTATTTCGCCCAATTTTTAATGTAAATTTCCTTTGTCGGTTCGTGGTATTCAATTTTTCCGTACTCCACAAATCGTTGCAAAAGTTTATCAACTGTTTCGCGGTTGTAACCCGTTTCCGTTTCGATAATACGTTTAGGTAATTCATAGATGCCAATCTGTGAAGACTTACTATTTGTCATTAAGTAGATATAGAAGTACTTTTCCTCTGGCGTTAAATCCAATACAAAAGCGTCTTGCCAAAAACTTACTTGCACTTGTCTATACTTGCTCATCCTCTGTCACTCCTCAGTTTGCTTACGGTATATAAATCATCTTCCCAGTCAGTTCTGCCACCTCTTGGCGAAACTGTTCCTCGTTACTGTTGGAATCCGATAAGTGAAGCAGCCATATTTCCTGCAGCTTCGATAAGTCATTTGCTTTTAAAAACTCTTTTACGTTCTCTAAAGAGAAGTGGGATCGCATCAATCGTTTCCTCAAAACTTTTGGCGTTCTTCCCGATAGAATGTTTTCGTCCAATATCTTTTGTGAGTAGTTGCACTCGACCATTAAATGCGTGATGTCTTTAAACCGATATTTAATGTAATAGGTGTCTGTAGCGAAAAGTAATTTATCTCCTGCACTATTCACTAGCAAAAAGCCAAACGGTTCTGACACGTCATGCTGTACATCAAATGGCAAGATGGTCCACGTTCCGATTTGAAACTGTTTCTTGTTTTCAACAACTTTTAATCGATGATGTTCAATGCCTAATTCGTCTTTTGTGCCTTTAGATAAGTAACAGGTGATGCCAGCTTTTAAAACGTCAGGAACACCCATACAGTGATCTTTATGTTCGTGTGTTATCAAACAGCCTTTAATATCCCGTGTCTGGAAGTTTAACTTCCGTTGAATGTCGCGAAACTTGATTCCTGCTTCCAGGAGAAGGGGCGTATAGCCATCTGTGATGTAGTAGCAGTTCCCCTTCGAACCGGTTGCAAGTGTTTTGATTTCAATCATTAGAACGGTGGAGCGTCGTCTTCTGCAGTAGCAGTTCCGGCTGGCTCATGTTCTTTCTCTTGCGAAATCTCACCATTTTGTTTAGTTGCTTTCGGCTGTTCAATTACCGGTGATGTGATATCTAGTTCTTCTTTGTTAGCATTTTTATTAATTTCATACTCTGGGTTGATTTCTTTTCTCTCATTATCAAACTCGTTTTCAGTAGTACGATTTATAGCTCCAATAAATAAGTCGCTGTCATCCGAAGTATTGATAAACGCTTTAGCAGCACGATTGATCACGGTACGTTTCGCCATTTCTTGCGGGTACTTGTTTTGCACTGTGGCCATGCTTGATTGAGACCACGACGTTTTAATTTCTTCGATAGTCATAACGGTCAAGAACTGCACCCCGTCATCACGCTCGATGATGCAATAAGCGCCTTCGATGTCGTCTTTATTTCCGGTTGCCGCTTTCCAATCCACTTCGTGCGATTTAAAAGCCAGTTGCCCACGTTGGTTGTACTCGACGTCGAATTTTTCACCTTTCCAGATGACGTTAGCCCAAATATCTTTAACGCCTGTCATCCTTTTAATTACGGCTTGGGTACCGTGATAAGATCTTGTGAACTGCATTTTGTCGCCGTAAACAATGAAGTAGCCTTGATTCTTTGCAACGCTCAGTGCTTGAATGGCCATGTCTTGCAACGAGAAGGCGACACTCTCTTTTGTCGCGCTGTCGATCAACGAAGTTTTCTTCTTAAAATCCACCTCTGTCAATTTGAAATAGGCCGCTTGAACAGCATTAACAATCGAGTAATTTTCTGGAATGTTGATTTGATTGTTTTCAACCATGCTTTGAACCTTCTCGGCGACTCTCGTCACCATTGCGTTTTGTTTATTTGATTCAGCAGGAACATTACCCTGTTGTTGTAGTTGATTTGTCATATTAAATTGCCTCCTCTAAATTTGGTGTTTCAATGCGTAGTGACTTGTCTTTCTCCGAAACAATTAAACTGATTAGTTGTGAATCAGTCTCTGCCAGTTGTGTAACCGCTTCTGCGTTATCTACGAAGATTGGTGCTTGAATGCCGTGGAACTCGGATAATGTGTTAATGATGTCGAGTCCAATGTTGATTTTGGCTGCATTGTTCAAGCCAGATCCATAAGGCACACCCTGGAACGTGGTTTCGCATACTTCTTGCAACCCACCATTAATTTGGGTTTCGAAAAGTCTGAAGCGTGCGTACTTGAATTTGGCGTTTATTTTCTCTTCTAAGATGTTGACTTTCGCTCGGATAAATTCTTCTGATAGGAACAAGTGATGTTCTAGCTTTTCATACTCTGCTGCTAGTTGTTCTTCTTGGTCCATCAACTCCTGAATCCGCTCACGTAAGGACGCTACATTTGCATACTTCGCGATTTCAGCATTCAATTCTGTACGTTTAGCCTTGTTCTCTTGAATGTCGGATTGAATTGATGAGATGGACTCTTCTGCATTTTCTTTCATGGTTTGAATGCTCGAGCTGACTGCTTGTTTTTCTTCAATCAGCTTGTTATATTCATCATTCTTTTTTACGTCTTGAACGTTGGACTCAGCTGTTTTAAGCTTTTCGGATAGTTCTGCAACAACATTGTCTTTTGATTCAATCTGAGCTCTTAGCTTCGCGATTTCATCGAGAATCTGACCGTGTTTGTCTTGTTGTTGTTTATTTTTCGTGGCACCCTGTTCACCTTCGCGTTTGATTTTGCGAAGCTCTTCCGATTTCCAGGCATTAAATTGAGCCAATGCTTTTTCTTTAGCTGATTCTACTTTTTCTTCTGGTAATTCCTGACCACATGTTGGACATTCACATTCCACTTCGTGAACATATTTTTGGTTATTCAACTCTGTCCAACGGCGACGAAGATACATCAAGGAAAGCTCTGTTTGCTGAATCTGGTCTGTAACATACTTGTTCTCATTTTCTTTTGACCGCTTCTGCGACTGGAATGCTTGCAGATTTGCTTGCTCTTCCTGCAGCTTCGCGCGTAACCGATAAATTTCTTCTTTTGAGTCCTGTTCAATGTCACGCTTGATGTTATGCAAGCTCATATCGATGCGTTGTAATTCTGCTTCTTTTGTTAGAATAGCGTTTCCATTTTTAATGGCACTAACCTGCGTTTGCAGCTCCTCAATACCTGAGTCCAGCTTGTCTACTTCTGCCTGAAGTTCCGTGAAGTTTCCTTCATCTTCTGGAATCGATTTCTCAATCTCGTTGATGCGAATTGGAATCCGTTCCAGCTCTTCGTTAATTTTCTTACGACGGCTATTAATTGTTGCTTTGAAGTCATCCAAGCTCTTACCGCGTAAAATGACACGCAAGCCTTTTAATTCATTGTTCGATTCAAATACTTCTTCTTCTGAAACATCGCCACAAACGGAAAGTAAGATGTTTCGACGGTCTTGCCATTTCACTTGTTCATTGAAATATGTCGGCGAAGTCAATAACTTAAACACTTCTTCTTCCACCAATGATTGAATACGCTTGTTGAATTCGGATTTCTTCAACGGCGTTTCGTTTACAAAGTAGTCTGTTTCATGTCCCGAAAACTCTTTTGTAGTTGATCCGCGTGTCTTGGTGTATTTTTCGCGGTACACTTTGCGAAGCGTCATTGGTTGATGGTCAATGGATAGTTCGCACTCCACTTCGTGATCCAACATCGGAATCGCTTTCCCGTCTTGAAGTGTTTTGATTTCAAAATCCTTTTTGTTCTGGCTGTCTTTATCGAACAACAACCACAAGAAAGCGTCGAAGAGACTTGTCTTTCCTGTTGCGTTGTCACCGTAAACCATTGCATTCGACCCATTCATTTCTATTGAAAAGTTTTTCACGCCTTTGAAATTAGTTAACGTGAGTCGGTTGATGTGGATTTGTTTCATGTAGTCTCCTCCTAAGAATCGTGCTATACTTAGCACATAGTTTTCTTTAAACGACGCCCCACGCCACATGGGACGGTGAGCCGGTTGCTTCTGCAGCCGGCTTATTCTATTGCCCGACAAAATTCAACATTTGCTACTTCAATCAGATAATCCTCAACATTATCTTCCAAGACCACGCGGCCAGCTCCATCTTCAAACCACTTATCTCCTACGTGAATTTCCGAACCGAAATGATCCTCGACCGGATGATCAGTGACAAGCTTTAGCGACTCATTATCCAGTAGCTCCTGTGAAGCGATTTCGTTCTCCATCCATTCACGAGTAACCGGACCGTGCCAGCATGTTTGGTTGATAATGTTCTGGATAATGACTGTTTGTGCCTCACTTGGCAGCCCGTGCATGCGTACCTCCAAATCTTTTGCGTCCCGATATTCCTGCAAGTCTTCTACTTTTTTCACCATTTCTTTATCCCCTTTCGTCATTTCACGATGATTACGTCATCGCCATATTCCACGTTGTAGCCGTGCTGTCTGAGCAATGTCACAATGAAAATTGCTTCTCTGTTCGTTCCGAGATTTTCAAAAGAAATGACGGTCGACAGATTCCCTTCATTTGCCGACACTCTCATGATGTTTCGAATTTTCATCATCTTTTCGGATTTATCAAAAGCTCTGAGATCATCAGATGCCTTACCTGTTGGCGCCATGTATTCACCTTCTTTCTGATGGAGTGAGTCCCATCAATAAGACCAGGAACGAAAAGGGAATATCGCTCCTGAGCTTATTGACGAGAGCCAAGGCTCTCGTTTATACTTGAGTTACAGAGTAGTAATTGCCGTCTGACCTAGCAGTCAGTCGGTTTTTTTATGTTCTTTTTCAGGAGCTAAAATTTGTGAGCCAATCATCAAGCTGATAAAAGTGATAAAAATTGCAATTCCTACCATGTGTACCGGATCTCCGAATTCCATTAGGCCAACCATCCTTTCGCTTTCCATCTTGGGATTAGGGATTTGATCCTTTCTTTAATGGAAATTTTGTATTCGACCTGAACTTGTCTCAGCAAATTATCGATGTGGATCCGCGCTTCCAGTAATTCATCCATCAAGTTCTTAACCGACTCTTTCTCGTTTACGTCCAGTGAACTTGGTGGTTTTGCTAAGCAAACCTTTTGAATCATCTCTAAACTCTCTTCAATTTCGCGTTTCGCGTGGGCACTGAATGCCAACCGGTGCTGCTCCATATTCTTACCTCGCAAGACTGGTGAAGTCATTCCTCCGGAAAATTCATATAAAATATCCATTGTGTATTCCGGATTGTCGTAAAGCGTGATTGACTCTTGTGCAATATCTGCCTGCATGGTGCGTCTTTCCTTTTTGATGTGACTCACTAATTGCGCTGAAATATTCAAGTCCATGGCGATTTGTTCGCCAGTCATTTCTTCTCCCTCAATCAATCGATTAATTGCCTGTCCAGCATTTGCGGAACGTTTCAACTTCATGTCTTCCACTCCTTTTTTGTATGGCACACGGTATTTTTATATACATCAAGCCGTTGTATGATTGTTATATGGAGAGAAAAGCCCTCGCTTATCTCTCTTGCCTCTCCCTCAACCAAGTTAATAGAAATTCCTCAGTTTCTTTAGCTGGCATGTACCATTTCGCTCCAATTTTGAATCTAATTTTCTTGAATCGATCATCGTAGAAAAATTGATCTAAAATGAAGGATCTGCTCATGCAGGTCTGCCTCTCTAATTCAGGTAAGTCCCAAAACGTGTGTCTGTGCTCCAAATGATTCAAGCGCTGTCGCAATTCCTCGCGAATCATCCCTTCCAATTGGGCTTCATTCAATTGCAATAACTGTCCCATCGCTTTCCCTCCTCCTGGGCGTTCCTCGCGCCCTCTTTTTTTATGAAACCTTTCTTGGCAGCCAAGCATCCACATAACGAATTGCATTCTGTAAATCCTTGCGCTTAACATCCTTGTATGAAGCAACAGCGAAACGATCTTTGATTTCTCTATACAACTCTTTGAACATGCGGCGTTGGCCAGCTGGATCCGATTCGATTTCGTATACTTTAATTGCAACTGCCTTTTGTAGCCTGCGTTGTTCTCCATGATCTAAAGTGACTTGGTTCTCTGCGATATCTCGCACCTCAGCAATTTCCTTCTTTACAACTTCAATTTCACCCGCTGTTTCTAGACTCAGTTTCATTGAAGCCATTAGCTGTTCTTTTTCTGACAATTGTCTCGGTTGAGTAAGCGCCTTTTCCATTTCATTAAAGGCGTTGATGTATTCCAGTTTGAAGTGCAACGCTTTGGATCCGGTAAAACCCATTGCAAGTAATGTAAAGCCATTTCTGTTCATTAAGTAGATTCGACGATTACGACCATAGCTATCGGGTTCTATGGTTTCAAAAAACATCTCTCCAAAATTGGAGACATCTTTTTTCAATACATCCACATCACGTAAAATGTGAGCATGTTGCTTATTGAATGTTTCCGCGATACTTGATGAACTGGTTACCGCCTGCTGATTGTGCATAAATAACAGATTTTTCATTTTTCTTCCTCTTTTCTTTGTTATAATTTTCCTATCTAAAATAGATGGGAGGTGAGAATATGAACATTAAAACTGATATAGTCCTTAAATCGGATAGCAGTCGCATAACCTTTGAAATTGACAAGCCGAATGTTTGTCCTATTTGCAAACAATCTGGAGATCATTCCTTATTAGGGAAAAATATTAATCAAGAAGATTATGTTGTTTCTATCACTCTCGAATGCACTATGTGCTATGAAATATTTTTTGCTAAATACGACGTTGTCACTCCTAGGGAAAAATTTAGTCACTTCAACAACCCAGTTCAGGTTGTGCTAAAGGAAACTTTTCCTCTTCAGAAAGTAGAAAGTCACTTACCAGAGGAAATGAAAGATTTATTTCCTGACTTCGAAGAAATATATGTGCAAGCATTGTCCGCCGAATCTAATGGGTTACATTTGATTACTGGTATTGCATTCAGAAAGTCGCTAGAGTATTTAGTAAAGCTTTATCTGATTACAAAATCGCCGTCCGATGAAGAAGAAATTAGAAACGAATTTTTAGGTAAATCAATTAAACGGATTGAGTACCCTATTATTCAAAAATTAGCTACTGCTGCAACATGGTTAGGAAATGATGAAGGCCATTTCACTAGAAAGCACTTAAACTATGATGTTTCCGACATGAAGAGATTTATTCTTTCTCTATCTCATCTAATAGTTGCTGAAAAAGTTGCTGAAGATGCAGCCGAATTAGTTGATTAGTCTTTCAAAATTGTTATAGGAAATTCATCCTTTTCAGCCAATAACTCACCATCTTTAGACCAATACTGATCTACATTTCTCACAATGTTTTCTGGTGACCCATCGCCTCTACTTGCAACTACGTGAATCACGGTAACTTCTTCTGCGAGTAGAGGCGTTCTTAATTCAACTTTTTTCTCCATTCCAATTCCTCCTAGTTTTTATTCGAAATTTTCTAATTAAAAACTGATAACGAAAGTTTTATGAGTTTAATATTTCCTGTTATGCCTGCACACTCTCCAATCAGCATTCAAACGTCGTGGCATGGCCTTTCGGCGTCGCTCGCTTCTTAAGAAGGTCTTGGCGTACTCTGCTCGGTTCAAATACTCATTGGAGAGTGTGGCTAGATGTGTTTAGTTAGTTGCCTCCTTTCTCAGACGGCGACTCGATTTTTTTCAGACAGTCTTTTAGTATGAGAATCTTGTACTTCTAAACTAAATAAAAAGCTGATATCTTCTTCAAGTATTTCTGCAATGCGAAAAGCAATTGGCAGTGGCGGTTTATTATGGCCATTCTCCCAGTTTGAAACTGATTGCTTACCGGCTTTTCCAAGCATTTTTGCAAGTTGTTCTTGAGTGAGATTTTTCTTCTCTCTGGCTTTAGTCAAGTTTGTGTTCTTCATGTCCTCACCTCCAAAGTATAATTAACTTGTACCTTTAGTATAAGTACAAGTAATTCATATGTCAACGATTAAATACAAATTTCTTGTACTTTAAATTTAATACTATACCTTTGATGTACAATATAGTTGTACTATTAAGATAGGAGGGATATTTATGTTAACTATGCGCCTCAAAGCTGCTCGTAAATCTGCAAAGCTTACCCAAGAAGGCCTGGCTAAACGAGTGAGTACTACAAAAGCAACTATAAGTAATTATGAAAACGGACATAGTACTCCTTCTAATGATATGCTTTTGGCTTTGTCAGATGCCTTAGATGTTTCAACTGATTACCTCCTCGGCCGCACAGATAATCCTGATTCATTAAATAATAAAAAAGACAGCAAAGGCAATCCTTCCTGGGGCGATGAAGCAGAATTTGAAGCTTGGGTCAATGATCCATCCGTGCACAAGTTCTATAAAGAGTTTAAGGACAGTCCAGAAGAGCGCAAGAAGGCTTTAATGGCCGTTTGGGAGATATTAAAAACGCAAGGGAAATAAATTTAAAAAGTATTTAATTAATAAACTATAGTATAATAACCTTGTTAATTTAAAACGTGTATCCCTGCCACTAGCAGGGTTTTATTATAATTTGTTAAGAAAATTTTTACTGTTTTGGTTATATGTACACTACTTTTTATAGGGGGTTGGAAGATGACTGATAAAACAGAAGCAAAAAAAGAAGCGACGCTTGATAAGGTTAAGCGCATTGCTCAGGCCGAACACCAAGATTTCCGGTATATTACGACTGGAACAATAGAAGGAAGTAAAAACGCTACAGAATATGCTATCGCTACTGACACTGGCTTGTTTTTCTACTTGTTTAAAAATGAAAAGCTGCAGCCACTAGATCATGTCCTTTGGGAAAATGTGAAAGAAATTAAAGTTGATTATTTGGCCATGCGGACGAATCTTACCTTAAACGGTCAAAACTACCGGTTAGTGAATGAAGGGAAAAAGATTTTTGCTTTAGCTCAAGAGAAGAGTGAAGCGAAAGTTGAAAAAGTAGACCGTAAGTGGCACCAAAAGATTCTCGGCTTCCGATCAGGCACTCACTGGAAGAAGATCACAGCCGTTATTGCATATCTGCTTATATTCGGGTTTATCGGCTCCTTCTTTTTTGGTGAAGAGGAAGCCGAAGTGGCAGCTGAAGATGAACCGGCAGCATCAACAGAAGTTGCATCGGAAGAAACCGAAGCATCAGCAGAAGAAAAAGAAGCTGAATTAAAAAGAATTGAAGAAATAGCTGCAGCTGAAGAAAAGAAACAAGCAGAAAAAGACGCTGCTGCTGCTGAAGAAAAAGCATTAGCTGAGGAAAAAGAAGTTGAAAAAGATGCAGCTGTGTTAGATTCTTTCAATGCTATTCGAACGGAAATGATTAACCAGGGATCAGGTGTAGTCGATATGGATATAGCCAAAGATCCTAGTTATTATCAGATTAAAATTATAGTTGATGAATCAATTTGGGCTAATTCAACAGAAAGTCAAAAAATGAGTTTCGTTACATCTTTAAGTACTGTCTTGGAAAATGAAATTGATGAGACACTATTTTACGATGTCTATAGCAATATTAATGAGGACATCGTGGCTACTACTGGAATTCTAGGTAGTTGGAAAATAAAAAGGTAAATTTAAAACCCCACTTCCAATTAGTGGGGTTTTCTTATAAACTTAATTAGAACATACGTTCTTAAAGGGGTGATAAAATGGCGAATACATACAATAACTTAGAAGACTACATTACAAAATTGCTGCACCGTATCGACATTTTCCATCCGCATCAGCTGACGATGGAAAATATATATCCCAGACTTGGTTTAACTGTTTATCACATTCCTCAAGATTCAATGGCCATAGAAGGCATTATATTTTTGGACAATCGAAAAACTGATGCTTATCAATGGCAAGATTTCGGGCATGAACTGTGTCATGCACTATGGCACGCCGGTGACCAGGCACTCATTCCCTTGTCCATGCGTGAATACCAAGAATGGAAAGCAGAGAATTTCTCCCAGCATCTTTGTATTCCTACTTTCATGCTGGATAAAATGGAGCTGCCTAACCATGAAAAAGAAGCTGTGTGGATGATCATGGAGACGTTTGGAGTAGAGCGATGGTTTGCAGAGAAACGACTGCGCCAGTATCTTTCTAATTTTTTATATGGATAGGAGTGAAATTTGATGAAAAAAGAAGAATACATCCCTTTAAATGAACTGGGCCAAAGACAGAAAGAGCTTCCTGGTGTTTTCCCTGTCTTTAAAAAGATTCGCCGTGTCGATGGCGAGTTGATTGGTGAAGTTCAAGCATACAGTGACGAATATGGAAACCGTTTAGAGAAGAATTTAGGTAACAAGCAAAATCTTCATTAAATGTATTTCCGAAAGGATTGAACTATACGGGAAATTGGATAACGATAAGTTAGAAGGAGGGATTGCAATGGCATCATTTCGTAAACGAGGGAAAACGTGGCAGTATCGAGTGGTCGTAATAGACCCCTTTTCCGAAAAGAAAAGAGAATATACCGAGAGTGGATTTTCGTCAAAAAAAGAAGCTCAGTTGGCCGCAGCAAAAAAAGAAAAAAGTGTGCTTCAAGGGTATGGCAAGGGTGAATTCGCTTTTGCTGCTTATGTCCGGGAGTGGTTGGAACAATACGTCAAAGATAAACTGCGGCCAAACACTTATAAAACGTATCGGACCGCCTTGGAGAATCATGCCATTCCCTATTTTGGCGGCATAAGCATCCATGAAATCAAACCGATGATGTATCAGAAGTTTATCGATAGCTTGAGTGAGAAGAATTTATCAACTGAATCTTCTAGGCGTGTCCACAATGTCTGCTATCAAGCTTTAAAAAGAGCCGTGATCAATAACTACATTGAAAAGAATCCAGCCGAGAATGTGCAGATACGTAAGAAACAAGTCCAAAAACTAAAGTACCTGGAGCCTACATTTTTAAACTCTTTGTATCCAGAAATCTATAGGCGAGGTCACGTCTATGGCGTTTTCTTTAAGTTCCTTTTTGAAAGTGGTGTGCGCAAAGGAGAAGCTGCTGCATTGAAATGGCCGAGAGTAGATTGGAAAAACGATATTATCTATATAGAAGAAACCCTCGACTTTCAGCCTGATCATCCAGATGAGTTATTCGGGCCAACAAAGAAAGAAGGCTCTGTCCGCTCACTGAAGATGCGAAAGAGCTTTATGAAAGAGTTACAGGAGCATCTGAAGTATCAGAATCAACGAAAGCTTCATTTGGGTGAAGCCTATCGCCATGATTTGAATTTGATCTTTTGTCGGGAAGATGGTTCTCCCCTTCCTAAATCAACATTGTACAATGTCTTTAAATCCTGCTTGGCTAAAATTGATGCTCCTCCCCTTCCGATTCACTCGACCCGGCACACACATGCGGTTATGTTACTGGAAGCCGGTGCCGACATGAAATATGTCCAGGAACGATTGGGCCATCAAAATTACCAAATCACTGCAGACGTTTATAGCCATGTGTCGAAGAAGATGGAAGAACGTTCAATTGAGAAATTTGACGACTATATGAGCACTTTTTAAAAAAAGTTGGGCAAAAATTGGGCAAATAAAAAAAGTTGCCCAATTGGTTACTTTTATAAGAAATAAAAAAACCGTTGGAGCCTTAGAGCCCCAACGGTTTAACTATTAATACATTTTCAAGTATTGCTCGCGTTCCCATGGGTGTACAGATGTGCGGAACATGTCCCACTCGATTTCTTTTGCTTCGACGAAGTTGTTTAAAATGTGTTCGCCTAATGCTTTAGTCATTACTTCGTTGCTTTGCAACTCTTGTAGAGCAGCGTACAATGTAGCCGGTAGATCTTTAATGCCGACTGCTTCGCGCTCTTTTTTGTTCATAGCGTAGATATTGCGATCTACTGGGTTTGGTGGAGTCAATTTTCTACGGATGCCGTCAAGACCTGCACCTAGTAGTACTGCCATTGCTAAGTAAGGGTTAGCAGCTGGATCGACTGAACGTACTTCAACACGTGTAGACAAGCCACGTGATGCTGGAATACGGATTAACGGGCTTCTGTTTTGTCCTGACCAAGCGATGTAACAAGGCGCTTCGTATCCAGGAACTAGACGCTTATATGAGTTTACTAGTGGGTTTGTAATAGCTGTAAATCCTTCAGCGTGCTCTAAAATACCTGCAAGGAATTGGTAAGCTGTTTCACTTAGCTTCATTTCGCCGTCTTCATCAAGGAATGTATTGCGGTCTCCATCAAACAACGAAACGTTCATATGCATACCAGAACCGTTTACACCAAATAATGGCTTCGGCATAAATGTCGCATGAAGTCCGTGTTTACGAGCGATCGTTTTAACAACAAGTTTAAACGTTTGGATATCGTCACATGCTTTTACAGCATCAGCATATTTAAAGTCAATTTCGTGTTGCCCAGGTGCCACTTCGTGGTGAGATGCTTCAATTTCAAAGCCCATTTCTTCTAACTCAAGCACGATGTCACGTCGGCAGTTTTCGCCAAGGTCCATAGGTGCTAAGTCAAAATAACCACCGTGGTCATTTAGTTCTAATGATGGTTCGCCACGTTCGTCAAGTTTGAACAAGAAGAATTCTGGTTCAGGTCCAAGGTTGAAGTGTGTGAATCCTAGCTCTTCCATTTCTTTTAATACACGTTTTAAGTTTGTACGTGGATCTCCAGCAAATGGCGTACCGTCTGCACTGTAGATATCACAGATTAAACGTGCTACTTTTCCTTTACCTGTGATCCATGGGAAAACAACCCAAGTATCAAGATCCGGGAATAAATACATATCAGATTCTTCAATGCGTACGAAACCATCGATTGAAGACCCATCAAACATCATTTTGTTATCGAGTGCTTTGTCCAATTGGGATGTCGGTATTTCAACGTTTTTAATGACCCCAAGAATGTCGGTAAATTGCAGACGAATAAAATTAACGTTCTCTTCTTTTACTAATCGTTGAATGTCTTCTTTTGAATACTTGCCCATGTTCTCTTCACTCTCCTATGAATGTTATATGTAAGCCCATTTCAGTTAAAGAAACGGGATAAATCACTTTGTCTAAAACCGCCTTTTTCAAATGGACGGGCTTGGTGTTTCAGTTCTTCATGCAGCAACTTTCGCAATTCTGCATCGCTTAAACTTTTCGGCTCAGCTTTTTCGTTTTTAGGCGTTTCTTTTAAATCGTAAAGTTTTTTAATGCCCGCGATATTAAGCCCTTGATCTAAATAATCTTTAATCTCAAGTAAAGCATCGACATCATTTAGTGAAAACATACGCTTGTTGCCTTCTGTACGGGCAGGGCTGATTAGCTCGTGCTCTTCGTAATAACGAATTTGTCTCGCTGTCAATTCCGTCAGCTGCATAACTATACTGATCGAAAGTAGCGGCATCGTCCGTCTGACCCGGTTCGTCATAAGATTCACTCATTTCAAATAATTACTACTTCTAAATCATACATCACGTCATATTAGTTGTCAACGAAATGTTACGTTTTCTAACATGTAAATTTTCTGCATGTTTATTTATTAAGTATCATTTAAATTAGTTGTTGTTTTTTTAATGCATCTACAGAATTTAATACAGCAATTTTCACATGCTCGTATGTAAGTCCGCCTTGAACAAATGCTGTATACGGCGGTCGAATCGGACCATCTGCTGTTAGTTCAATGCTAGAACCTTGTACAAATGTCCCTGCCGCCATAATGACATCGTCTTCATAACCAGGCATATATGCAGGTTCAGGCTTGAATTGTGCGTTTACCGGTGAACTAGCTTGTATTGTTTGGCAAAAAGCAATCATTTGTTCAGCAGTTTGAAATGATACCGATTGGATTAAATCTGTGCGTTTGTCGCTCCAATGAGGCGTTGTTATCATGCCCGCATCTTCTAATAACGCAGAGGTGAAAATTGCCCCTTTTAAAGCTTGTGAAACAACGTGAGGTGCCATAAAAAACCCTTGATACATATCAGGCAAGGCATTGAGTGACGCTCCAGCCTCTCCACCTATACCCGGTGAAGTCATACGATAACCGCATTTTTCGATTAAATCTTTTCTTCCAGCTATATATCCGCCAATTTTAGCTAGTCCTCCACCAGGATTTTTGATGAGAGAACCCGCGATCAAATCCGCTCCTATTTCAATCGGTTCTTGCGTTTCTACAAATTCCCCATAGCAATTATCAACAAAAACAATCGCTTCTGGTTTTATGCGTCGGATATGGACAATCATTCCTTCAATTTCTTCCATAGTAAAAGAAGGACGTGTGTCATAACCTCTCGAGCGTTGAATGGCAATTACTTTCGTCTTGCTATTGATGGCTTTTTCAGCTGCATCCCAATCAATTTTGTTCTCCGCGTTTAGTTCTACGTGCTGATAGCTTATTCCAAAGTCTTTTAATGAACCGGTATCTTTTTCTCCTCCAGAAACTATCGAATCTAATGTATCGTATGGTTTACCAGTAAGATACAATAATTCATCTCCCGGACGTAATACACCAAACAAAGAAATTGTAATAGCGTGAGTTCCTGAAATGATTTGCGGTCGCACAAGAGCTGCTTCTGCTTTAAATACATCGGCATAAACGCGTTCTAATGTATCCCGTCCTTCATCATCATATCCGTAGCCCGTTGACGGATTAAAATGATGGTCACTAACACGTTGGTTATGAAAAGCCGTCAATACTTTCTCTTGGTTTATATAAGCCGTTTCATCAGCCAGTTGAAGTTGTTTTTGAATCGTTTCTTCTATATTTTTAATAGTTGTTAACATGTAATTCTCCATTCTCTTGAATTTCTCTTTCTATTATGCGGCATGACTTGAAATAGCGTCAAATTCTGCTACAATTCATAGAGTTGTATGTTGAGGAGGAAAAAGGCTATGGCTTGGGAAGTACTGAGCGCAATCGGCACGATTGCCTTTGCAGTATCCGGCGCAATTATCGCCATGGAAGAAGAATATGATATTTTTGGCGTATATCTTCTTGGTGTTGTCACAGCCTTTGGCGGTGGTGCTATACGGAATTTATTAATAGGAGTGCCTGTTTCGGCATTGTGGGAACAGGAATTTATGTTTCAATTGGCTTTTGTCTCGATAACGATTGTTTTCTTATTTCCACATAAATTACTCGGTCATTGGAACCGCTGGGGTTACTTTTTTGATGCCATCGGATTGTCAGCTTTCGCTGTTCAAGGAGCCATTTATGCAGTTGAATTAGAATTGCCGCTGTTTGCGGTTATCGTGGCCGCCGTTCTGACTGGGTCAGGCGGAGGGATCATACGGGATATGTTAGCTGGAAGAAAGCCACTCGTTTTAAAATCTGAAATCTACGCCGTTTGGGCGGCATTGGCAGGCTTGTTTATAAGCTTTGATTCAGCCAACACCGACTTGATGCTGTATTCATTGTTTGTCTTCATAACAATTTTGCGTGTTTTGTCGTATACGTTTAAATGGAGATTACCCGCTCGTAAAATTCATATAATTTAAGAAAACAGGCCCCTCGGCAGTAAACCCGAGTGGCCCGTTTAAATTTTCCTTATGCGATTGTTTCACCATTCCAAGCTAGCATGCCACCTTCGACGTTAGTTGCGTCGATATCACTGGTTTCTAAAATCCCGCCAGCCATTTCACTACGGCGACCTGAACGACAAATCATATAATACTCTTTTTGCGCATCTAATTCTCCGACACGTTCTTCCATTTCACCAAGAGGAATGTGCTTTGCTCCAGGAATCATTCCTGTTGCCACTTCATCATCTTCACGAACGTCAATGATATTCAACTCTTCGCCTGCTTCTACACGTTTTTGCAACTCATCTGTTGTAATGGTTTTCATCAATACCCCTCCTGAATTTAAATCTTACTCACACAAAAATCCTAAACCCCAAAAAGCAAGCTGTCAATCAGAAAAGCGCAGGCAGCCGTGTAGCTCTAACAAGGGAAATCTAAAAAAATACCGGACTGCATCGACAGTCCGGAACCTTTGTTATTCTTCGTGTTCAATTGCTACAGCTTTTGCTGGTGAGAATGTTGAGATTGCATGTTTGTAGATTAATTGCTGTTTGCCGTCTGTTTCGACCAACACCGTAAAATTATCATAAGATTTAATGATTCCTTTTAGTTGGAAGCCATTAAGTAAAAATACGGTAACATAAATATTATTTTTACGAAGCTGATTTAAATAGACATCCTGAATATTGATCGGTTTCATGTGAATCCCCCTATTTCTCTGTTGGCATTTGGTTTGCCGTAAGTTTATCAATTCGACAGTTTCTGTCATTTCCCTGCATAAAAGCAATTATTTCCTGGAGATTTTTTTCTGGCTTTTCCAATGCATCAATCCAGAAAATCGGTAACTTGTTTTTAAAATACGTAAATTGTCTTTTAGCATATTTACGTGAGTTTTGCTTGAGCTTTTCAACTGCTAACTCTAGACTCCATTGTCCATCTAAATAGCTATAGATTTCTTTATAACCAATTGCTTGGATGGATTGAACATCTCGAATACCTCTTTGCTTTAACGCTTCCACTTCTTCGACTAAGCCTCGGTCTAGCATTATGTCCACCCGTTGGTTGATACGCTCATATAGTATGCTTCTCGGCATATCTAGTCCAATAATGACTTCGTTATACATTGGGGACAAAGCTAAATTGCGGTCTTCTTTTTGCTGACCACTCATGAGTATTTCTATGGCTCGCAAAACACGGCGCGTGTTATTTGGATGAATATCACTTTGCGGATCCAATTTCAGCAATTTTTCATGCATCCATTCAATACCGAATTGCTCTAACTCCTTATTTAGGCGCTCGCGTAGCTCTTGATCAACAGCTTCTTTTGAAAAACGATAATCAAATAATACCGCTTGAACGTAAAGACCTGAACCCCCAACAATAATCGGCAACTTGCCACGCGATTGAATTTCAGCAATTTTTTCCCGCACCAATTGTTGATATTCAGCCACCGAAAAACTTTCATCGGGTTCTTTAATATCGATTAAATGATGAGTAATGCCCGCCATTTCTTCCGGCAAAATTTTTGCTGTGCCAATTGTCATATCACGGTAAATCTGCATAGAGTCTCCGTTAATGATTTCCCCGTTTAAGTGTTTTGCTAACTCTAGACTTAGTGCAGTCTTACCAGACGCTGTTGGTCCAACTACGGCCAATACATCAATCATTTCCGCACATCCAATCTCCAATTACACTAAAGTAATCGTGACGATCAAGCTCGTTTAGTAGTTCATGTCTCGCACCTTCAGCAAGATATACTTTAACTTTACTCACACCTGCATCACTGAATTGTTTGGCTGCATCGAAAACACCTTTGCCATTATCGCCTACAGGGTCTACCGCTCCGCTAATTAGTAAAATCGGCAAATCTTTGCGTACGTGAGCGATTGCTGACGGATTGTTCACAGTAGTTATTCCCGAGAACAGATCCCGATAAAATTGATTGGTCGATTCAAAACCACAGAGTGGATCCTCTTCGTATTTCGCAACCATTTCTTTATCTCGACTTAACCAAGCGTATGCGGAACCTTCATGTTCAAATGGTTTATTAAATCTACCAAACGTTAGTTTTCCGAGCGCTTCACTTTGTTCTTGCTTGCCATACATTTTTGCCAATGCAGCTGCTATAACTTTGCCAAGTTTTCCAGAAACACCTGGATCACCACCTGTAGCAGACAATACGACACGGTGAACCGACTCACTATATAATTGAATATAACGACGAGTCACAAATGAGCCCATGCTATGGCCAAACAATACAAGCGGCAGTCTTCCAGTTGCTTGTTGCACTTCTTGTATAACTGTATGCGCATCTTCCACAACGCGTTCAAAGCCATTATGATCTGCAAAATATCCTTGTATGCCATTACGTTCGACAGTTTTTCCGTGGCCCCGTTGGTCGTGTGCAGATACTATAAATCCGCGTGACACTAAATATTCCGCAAATTCTCGGTAACGTTCTATGTGCTCCGCCATGCCATGAATAATATGGACATGACCAATCGGGCTTATTGGTTCGTAACACTCATAATATAGTTCATGACCATCAGAAACGCGCATATAGTCTTTCGTTATTTGCATTTTCTACACCCTTTCTCATATCCTATACCCTAAAGTCTGTCCATAAAGACAGCAAATTTTAATTCATTACACGTTTGAACATTTTTTCAACATCATAGGTTTTAAAATGAATAATAACCGGTCGTCCATGCGGACATGTAAAAGGCTGTTCAGCTTTTTTCAAATCCACTAACAAACGTTCCATTTCGTGTTTTTGCAGAAAATGATTTGCTTTAATCGACCGTTTACAACTCATCATGATTGCGGCATCTTCACGCAGTTTTTTCACGTCAACTTTGCGTTCCGTCAAAATTTGTTCGATTAAATCTTCGATGACTTCTTGTTCAAAGCCTTTTGGAAACCACGTTGGGTATTCCCGGACAATAAACGATGTATCTCCAAACTCTTCTAGAAAAACACCACTGTCTGAAAGAATAGGTAAATGATCTTTTAACCTTAAAGCTTCATCTCGACTATAGTGGAATGTTAACGGCAACAACAAAGCTTGTCGTTCGTTACTATCAATATCTCCGACTTTTTCACGGAAGTATTCGTATTTAATACGTTCTTGTGCTGCATGTTGATCGATCAAATAAAAGCCATCGTTACTTTGCGCTACGATATATGTTCCATGAATTTGACCAACGACTTCAAGTTCTGGAAATTGAGGACCTTCTTCTCTTTCTTCCTCGTACTCTTGAACAGGTGGTATTTCCTCAACTGATGGGTAATGCTGTTGAACAGGCTCTTTTTCTTGTTGCACAAATACTTTTTCTTTTCCTACCGAAAGTTTTGACCATTCCTGAACAGGCTCTTCTTTTGCTTCTTGAACTGTAAACGAGCTTTTCCACAAATCTAATTGTCTTGTTGGCGCTTGTTTAACCGGTTTTGGTTTATCTATTACGGGTGCTCGTACTACCGTACTAATTGTTCGACGAAGCGTTTCATGGATCAATTCCATTAGTTCTTTTTCTTTACTTAAACGAATTTGTTGTTTCGCTGGATGTACATTGACATCTGTTAAATAAGGATCTCCTTCAATGTTCATAACAACTATTGGTTGTCTCTCAAGTGGCAAAAACGTGTGATATGCTTTATGAACTGTATTGGCAATCGCGTAATGCTTAACCCAACGCCCATTTACAAATAAAGAAATGTAATTTTTATTGGCCCGCGTAATTTCAGGAAGCGATGCATAACCCGATATTTTGTAATCATGAGATTGACCTTCAAATGGAATCATTTTCTTAGCAATCGCTACGCCGTATATATCCGCCAACACACGTTTGATTTCTCCACTGCCTGAGGTTTGAAGAATAATTCTGCTATCATGCACCAGCTTAAAAGCAATTCCCGGGTAACTCAGTGCAAAGCGGTTTAACAAATCAATTGAATGACCCAATTCTGTCTGCAAGGTTTTCATATATTTTAAACGAGCAGGTGTATTGAAAAACAATTGATCAATTTTTATGTCCGTTCCTTTTCTAAGAGATCCCGCGCGATGTTCTGTCAAACGGCCGCCTTCCATATGAACAAAAGTACCACTTTCCCCGTTTGATGTATGCAATGTTACTTTGGATACCGATGCAATACTAGCCAATGCTTCACCACGGAATCCCAGTGTCCGAATTCTGAACAAATCATGTTCGTTCGCTATTTTACTAGTTGCGTGGCGAGAAAATGACAATAACGCATCTTCCGAATCCATACCAGCCCCGTTATCGATTATTTGAATAGAAGTCAGTCCTGCTTCAACAAGCAATACTTCAATGGCCGTACTCCCCGCATCTATAGCATTTTCCACTAGCTCTTTAACGACAGAAGTCGGCCGCTCTACTACTTCACCAGCAGCTATTTTATTGGATAGAGGTTCGTCCATCAATCGAATGATGCCCATGCGCTCACTCCTTATTGGTTTAACTTCTCTTGTAGGTCATTAATCATTTGCAATGCTTGAAGCGGCGTCATCGCCGACACTTGTACATCTTTAATGGTTTGTAGAATTTCGTCCTTTTCTGTATCCGCTTCATCAAAAAAAGATAATTGTTCGATCGTTTTGGGCTGTTGTTTTTTATCTTGTTCAAAAGTTTTTAACAATTCTCGTGCACGCGCAAGAATGGCTTCAGGTAAATTCGCCAACTCTGCAACGTGAATTCCATAGCTTTTGTCAGCAGGTCCTTTTTTTACTTTATGAAGAAATACTACTTTGCCCGACTGCTCCATAGCTGCCACGTGAACATTGTGTAATTTCTCAAGTGAACTTTCCAACGCTGTCAACTCATGATAATGCGTCGAAAACAGTGTATTGGCACCGATTTCTCTATGAATATATTCAATCATTGATTGAGCTAGGGCCATTCCGTCATAAGTCGACGTACCACGCCCAATTTCATCAAACAGCAATAAGCTGTTTTTGGTTGCATGGGTAATGGCGTATTGCGATTCCAGCATTTCAACCATAAATGTACTTTGTCCAGAAACCAAGTCATCAGCTGCTCCAATACGGGTGAAAATTTGATCGACAATTGGTAAGTTAGCAGATTCAGCAGGTACGTAACTTCCGATTTGAGCTAAGACGATTGTTAACGCAACTTGTCGCATATACGTACTTTTACCTGACATGTTTGGTCCTGTAATAAGTAGCATGTTTTGATCTTCCGCAAGAACGCAGTCGTTTGGTACATAATGCTGTTTGTTGAGCATTTTTTCGACAACTGGGTGACGCCCTTCGATAATGGAGATTTCATTGGAATCATTAAAATCAGGTTTTACAAAACGGTATTTTTCTGCCACATTGGCAAAGCTTAAAAAGACATCTAATCCACTAAGTGAAGAAGCTAAGCGTTGAATGCGTGAAATATACTGTTTCACTTCGTCTCGAATCGCTACAAACAACTCATATTCAAGTGCTAAACTTTCTTCTTCAGCCGTTAGGATTAACGCTTCTTTTTCTTTTAGTTCAGGCGTGGTATACCGTTCAGCGTTTGCTAATGTTTGCTTTCGGTCATAGCGCTCTAAATCCGCTAAATGCATATTAGCTTTTGAGATTTCAATATAATAACCAAAAATACGGTTATAGCCAATTTTTAATGATTTGATGCCAGTTAATTTGCGTTCTTTTTGCTCAAGTTCAGCAATCCAGTCTTTACCATTACGTGAAGCATCTCGGAATTCATCCAGTCGCTCATGGAACCCATCGCGAATCACTCCACCTTCTTTTGATGACAGTGGGGGATTTTCACTAATGGCTTGCAGTAATTCACAAACTTCAATGCAGCGATCCAATTTCTCACCGAATTCCAGTAAAGCTGGATTACCAGACTTCGCCAATTCATCGATTAACATTGGAACTTTCTCCAGAGAGCTGCGAAGCTGCGCTAAATCTCTCCCACTAGCGCTACCAAAGGCGATTCGTCCAGATAGACGTTCTAGGTCATAAACTTCTTTTAACAAGCCTTGAAGCTCTACACGCACGAAATACTGCTCGATCAATGCCGCTACCATTTGTTGGCGTTCTTCGATCATTCGTTTATTTGCTAAGGGTTGATGCAACCATTGCTTTAATTTCCGGCTTCCCATCGCTGTCATTGTTTCATCTAACAGCCACAGTAAAGTGCCTTTTGTTTCATTGCCGCGAATAGACTGCAGTAATTCTAAATTTCGTTTGGAGTGAAAATCTATGCTTAGTAATTGGTTATTTTCTTTATAAGCAAACGCTTGGATATGGTCTAAAGATTGTTTTTGTGTACGCGCAATATACGTCATCAACCGGTGACAACTAGTTTGTAAATCTTCCGGACAATCTACTGTCAAAGATGTATTCATCTGATAAGCATCTTCCATCGTCTCAATCGACAAGACTAAATCTTGTTCTTCTTCAGTCAACAAGACAAACAATTGCTCTGAGACGACTAATTCACGAATGCTTAAAGAGCGCAGTTCCTGTAATAACGCTTTTTCAGTTCCCATTATGTACGTCGCTGTCGCTTCACCCGTACTAATATCCACATATGACAAAGCGAAACCATCTGTTAGTTCATCAGCAGCAGCTAAAAAAACATTAGATTTAGAATCAACACTTTTTCCTTCAGTGTGTGTTCCGGGTGTTATTAAACGGACGACCTCGCGCTTCACAACGCCTTTTGTTGTTTTCGGGTCTTCTACTTGTTCACAAATGGCCACTTTATGGCCTTTTAAGATTAGCTGATCAATATAGTTTTTGGCCGCATGGTGAGGCACGCCACACATCGGAATCCGGTCATCGCCATTTCCTCCACGTGCGGTTAATGTGATTTCTAGTAGTTGTGATGCTTTAATTGCATCATCATAAAACAATTCGTAAAAATCGCCTAAACGGAAAAACAAAAAAGCATCCAAGTATTCGGATTTCACTTGAAAATATTGTTGCATCATTGGTGTCGGTGCCATTTTAAAACCTCTTTCAAATCGATTCGTCGTTTCTCCATTATACCAAAAATAAAGGCGGAAAAGAAAAAACTGAAAGAGCTTTGGCTCTTTCAGTTTAATTCTGTTTAAATGCGTTTCAATTCTCGCTTGTATTCGGTTATAAAGACCAGATCGTCTTATGCCGTCGAGGCTAAACGGTCGTTTACGCTTTTCTTTGGCTAGCTCTAGTGCACAGTCCCTCGGGGTCTTAAGTTAGCCCGGTCAAGTGGCATAAACACGCCACATGCCCTGTCTGCCTTAAGCCTGTCGGGACTAGACGGGCTACTTACGCTTTTCTTAATTTGGCTAGCTCCAACGACCAGCCCCTCGGGTCATAAGCCACTCTGGCTGTGCGGCTAGGGTAACGCCGCTTCGCCAGATCGTCTTATGCCGTCGGAGCTAAACGGTCGTTTACGCTTTTCTTGTTACCCGCAGCTTCCTGGTTTGTCGTTTTGGACTTTTGATCCTGTTTCGCCACGTAACAAGTCGCCACCTGTTTCAGTAATGATGTTGTTCGTTACTTGGTTAGCAATGGCTGTTGATACCATTTGCAATAACGAGTTGACATCGCTTTGCGATTGCTTGAATTCTTGAACGATTGGCACTGCGTCAATTTCTTCTTCGATCTTCGAAATTTTACCTTCGATTAAATTCAATGCACGTTCTTTGCCGTATGCTTGGAAGTTTACTGCTTGTTTTTGTAAACTTTTCAGGCTAGCAATTTTTTCACGAATTTGTTGGTTTTCGTTAATTTGTGCTTCTGCACGTTTAAAGAAATCCACTTCTTCTGTTGCTGCGATCATATCTGCGACTTCGCGTGCTTTGTCTACGATTTCTTGTTTTGTGTATGTCATTTTTAAACACCCATTTCTTGGCCAGCGACAGCTTCTAGTTGTTCACTGCATTGCGACCATGTTTTAGTTTCGGTAAATCGGACTTTGACATCTTTATTTTAAGCACAAAACCTAACTGTACGTTTTTACAACCAGCAGGGTCTATACCTTTTGATAGCACTTTAATCTTTTTTGAAATTTCACGACCTGTTCGAAGTTTGTAAAGAAATAGATCTTTCCACCTTCTAAAAAGCTTGTCTTCTCACTCCCTCATTATACTGAAAATGAGGCTTGCACTTCAAGGTCTCTGCTCTAATTGTCGAAGTTTCGTCACGAAGCGGTAGATTTATCCTTGGAACGGATAATCTTCATTGATATAGACGCGTTCAAAGCTTGTCGCTTTACCCGTTTGATCATCCACTTCTGTGAAAAATCCACTCACCACTGAACGACCACGTTTTGGCACTTCAAATCGAGTTGGCATATTCGTTTTGAAACGATACAACACAGCTTCTTTGTTCATCCCTAATATTTCATCATATGGTCCCGTCATTCCCACATCAGAAATGTACGCAGTGCCATTTGGTAAAATACGTGCATCGGCAGTTTGTACGTGTGTATGCGTTCCAACAACCACTGAAGCACGGCCATCTAAATGCCAACCCATCGCAATTTTTTCGCTTGTTGCTTCTGCGTGGAAATCCACAAACACTAATGGCGAAATGGCTTTAGCTTCGGCTACAAGCTCATCCGCTTTTTGGAATGGATCTTCATGAGGCGGTAAGAACACACGGCCATGCAAATTAATAACAGACAAAGTTTGGCCATTTTTTGTGACAGTAGCCATTCCGCGACCTGGTGCTTCATCTGAAAAGTTTGCTGGGCGAATCAAATAATCAACTTCATCAATAAAATCAAAAATTTCTTTCTGGTCCCATGTATGGTTACCCATTGTTACCATATCCACGCCCATGAATAAAAGGTCTTGATAAATAGCTTTAGTAATACCGCGACCTGCTGCTGCGTTTTCACCATTGGCAATAATTACGTCTGGTGCATATTTTCTTTTTAACCTCGGTAAATACGATTCTAGTGCATCTCTTCCGATTGATCCGACAATATCTCCAATAAATAAAATTTTCACAAACTCACCTTTTTCCCATAAGAAAAAGGCTTCTTTGAATAGACATTCATCGAAGCCTTACTCTTATTATTTTGCGTATTCAACTGCTCTAGTTTCTCTAATAACCGTCACTTTGATATGACCTGGATAATCTAACTCTTCTTCTATCCGCTTCCGGATGTCTCGAGCTAAACGATGTGCTGTCATATCATCAATTTGTTCAGGTCGCACCATGATGCGAATTTCACGTCCCGCTTGAATAGCGAATGATTTCTCTACGCCTTCATACGACTCGGAAATTTCTTCGAGTTTTTCTAGGCGACGAATGTAGTTTTCCAATGTTTCACTTCTTGCACCTGGACGAGCGGCAGACAATGCATCTGCTGCTGCGACAATGACAGAAATGATTGACGTTGCTTCTGTGTCACCGTGGTGGGAAGCAATACTGTTAATCACTACAGGATGCTCTTTGTATTTAGTTCCAAGTTCTACACCGATTTCAACGTGGCTACCTTCTACTTCGTGATCGATTGCTTTACCAATGTCATGTAGTAGTCCGGCACGACGAGCTAGTGTAACGTCTTCTCCAAGTTCAGCTGCCATTAAGCCTGACAAGAATGCTACTTCTACAGAGTGCTTCAGCACATTTTGTCCGTAACTTGTACGGTAGCGAAGGCGTCCAAGAATTTTGATCAAGTCTGGATGCAAATTATGAACTCCTACGTCAAATGTGGTTTGTTCACCAATTTCACGAATTTGTTCATCCACTTCACGTCTAGACTTCTCAACCATTTCT
This sequence comes from Planococcus halocryophilus, assembly GCF_001687585.2. Taxonomy (GTDB): domain Bacteria; phylum Bacillota; class Bacilli; order Bacillales_A; family Planococcaceae; genus Planococcus; species Planococcus halocryophilus. The sequence goes on from NZ_CP016537.2 coordinate 2,139,357, forward strand.
TCAATGCGCGCTGGATGGATACGACCATCAGATACCAGTTTTTCTAGAGCCAATCGAGCCGTTTCACGACGGATTGGATCAAATCCTGATAGAATAACCGCTTCCGGTGTATCATCGATGATTAAATCGATTCCTGTTAAGGTTTCAAGCGTACGAATGTTACGTCCTTCACGCCCGATGATACGACCTTTCATTTCATCGTTTGGCAGATTTACTACTGATACAGTAGTTTCTGCTACATGGTCTGCCGCAAATCGTTGCATCGCCAATGATAAAATATTTTTCGCTTTTTTGTCCGATTCTTCTTTTGCACGAGCTTCAGATTCTTTCATCATTACCGCAATATCAGTTGAAAGTTCTTTTTCAACATCTTGCAAGATAATAGATTTGGCTTCTTCTCGTGTCAAAGATGAGATTCGTTCCATTTCAGATTGTTGCTGTCGAACTAAATCTTCGGCTTTGCTCTCCATCTGTTCAATATGCTGTTGTTTTTCTGTGAGTGCTTCGTCTTTACGTTCTAGACCCGCTTCTCTTTTGTTTAATGCATCATCCTTGCGATCCAAATTTTCTTCTCTCTGCAACAACCGATTCTCTTGTCTTTGTAGTTCAGAACGGCGTTCCCGAATATCAGATTCTGTTTCAGTACGCAATTTATGATTTTCGTCTTTCGCTTCCAATAATGCTTCTTTTTTCAGCGCTTCAGCTTCTCGTTTTGCATCTTCGACAATTTGCTCCGCAGAGTTTTTAGCGCCTGCAATATTGGAATCGTTTGCTTTTTTTAATGCAAAATAACCAACAACTACACCGACGATGATACCAAGCAAAGCGAAGATGAACTCATTAATACCCATTCGGACACCTCCTCTTGCTATTGAATTTTTTTCATTTTAAAAGATGAATGATCAAACTTGTTTCACTACAACTATTTTAAAATTAGTAAATTATACAATTTTAATTGTATAGATGGACTTATGTCGTGTCAACCCAGGAAAGCGTATGTAGAAGTACAACGCTAGAGAGAACTTAGCAACTAGTTCCAGTAAACGGACACACTAGTTTCCAATGAGGACAGACGTCCCTTCATTTGTTATAACAAAAAGCCGCAAAGCTTCTGCTTAGCGGCTTTTTCTGACTTATAAAGCGAGTCTTATTTATCGTCTTCATCAATTAGAAGATTAAAGTCTTCTGGTTCATCTTTAGTTGCAGCAATTGTATACGTAGCTGCTGCCATCCCGTAAGATTCACGGATTTTATTAGAAATCTCGTTACGGATTTCCGGGTTTTTAAGCAAGAATTGCTTAACATTTTCACGGCCTTGACCAATTCGTTCTTCGTTATATGAGTACCATGAACCACTTTTTTGGATAATTTCCAAATCAGAACCGATATCCACGATTTCACCTTCACGAGAAATCCCTTTTCCGTACATAATATCCACTTCAGCAGTACGGAATGGTGGAGCTACTTTATTTTTCACAACTTTTATCTTCGTTCTGTTACCAATAATTTCTGTACCTGATTTTAATGCTTCTGCACGACGTACTTCTAAACGAACAGACGAATAGAATTTCAATGCGCGACCACCAGGTGTTGTTTCTGGGTTACCAAACATTACCCCAATTTTCTCACGAATTTGGTTAATAAAAATAACAATGGTATTAGATTTGTTAATAACACCAGATAATTTACGAAGGGCTTGTGACATTAAACGTGCTTGCAATCCCATATGCGAATCGCCCATCTCGCCTTCAATTTCAGCTTTTGGTACTAATGCTGCTACTGAATCGACAACGACAATATCAACTGCTCCACTGCGAACAAGTGCTTCAGCGATTTCCAATGCTTGCTCACCTGTGTCCGGTTGCGACAATAATAATTCATCAATATTAACACCCAAATTTTTTGCGTAAACTGGATCTAAAGCGTGCTCTGCATCGATAAACGCCGCAGTTCCACCAATTGCTTGAACTTCTGCAATCGCGTGAAGAGAAACCGTCGTTTTACCTGAACTTTCAGGTCCGTAAACTTCTATTACCCGTCCACGTGGATAACCGCCTATTCCTAATGCTGTATCCAATGCCAATGAACCACTTGATACGGATGATATATTACGGTCGGTTTTTTCCCCCAATTTCATGACAGAACCTTTACCGAATTGCTTTTCTATTTGTTTTAATGCCATATCTAATGCTGCTTTACGATCGCTCAAAAGAAATCCTCCTCTAAATTAAAACCTATTTTCTATCTGCTTCTAGTATACTAGCTTATTGAGAAATACACAAGAAAAAAGCGAACGTTTATTCGGTTATTTATTTTTAAAAATTATTTTTAAACGTCCTATTTCACGCGTTTCCCAATTTTGGCGATAAAAAAACACGCAAAATTAAATTTTGCGTGCATTTTCTTCTGTTAAGGTGCGGATAACATAATACAAGGCGAGTTTAACCGCTCGTAAACGATTGGTATTGCGCATTCCTGACAATTGAAGGCGATAAGATTTAGAAGTTTCCTCTGTTGCTATTCCAATCCAAACAGTTCCTGCTGGCTGATCACCATGCGCGTCCGGTCCTGCTGCACCTGTTAATGAAACGCTAATATCGGTTTTAAATTTAGCTCGTACAGCTTCTGCCATAGCTAATGCTGTTTGCTCACTAACAACGCCGTATTCAGCAAGTAACTCAGCTGATAAGCCAAGCTGATGAACTTTCATTTCTTCATTATACGTAATGACTCCACCAGACAAAACAGCACTTGCTCCTGGAACCGAAGCCAATTCAGACTGAAAAAGTCCTGCAGTTAAACTTTCGGCTGCAGATATTGTTTTACCTTGATGTTTCAAGAGCTCAACTACTTTAGAGGCGAGTGAATCATTATCATAACCATACAGATAATTACCTACGACATCTAAAATTTCCTCTTTAGTTCCCTCAATCAACTTCCACGCTTCTTCTGTTGTATTGGTTTTAGCTGTAATGCGTATAGTTACTTCCCCATCCGCAGCGAGTGGTGCAATTGTCGGGTTTGTTTGTTTTTCGAGAATATGGTGTAAACGGTCTTCGAGTTCTGCTTCACCGATACCATAAAAGCGCAAGACGTGTGACAAAATAATATCCGCTTTGTTTAATAAGCTTGCAAGTTTAGGTTTTGCCTCGAATTGGAACATTGGCTCCATTTCTTTCGGCGGTCCTGGTAGCAAAATATAAACACGTTCATCTTTTTTGTACATCATGCCTGGAGCCATGCCGTTATAGTTAACAAGAACGTCACTGTCTTTTAAGACCAATGCTTGCTTTTTATTATTCTCCGTCATTGGAAGTCCTGCACGTTCAAAATATGCGACGATTGAATCTAACGCTTCCACATTCATTTCAAGTGTCGTATCTAAATGACGAGCAATTGCTTCTTTCGTCAAATCATCTTTTGTGGGACCTAGTCCACCAGTAAACAAAATAAGATCTGCTCGATTTTCCGCAATCTTGATAGCATCTTCTAACCGAGTCGGATTGTCACCGACTACGGTATGGTAATACACATTAATGCCAAGTTCCGCCAAATGATTAGACAAAAAACGAGCATTGGTATTGGTGATTTGTCCTAATAATAATTCTGAACCTACCGCAATAATTTCTGCGTTCATTTATTCGAACCCCTTTTTGCGCTTATTTTGAAGTCATTAATGCGCGACGATTGGCATAGAAATAATCCCAGCCAGACCATACTGTGAAGATCAATGCGATATAAAGCATAATTTGACCAAATGGTAAACCAACTAATACAAAGATAGTATCATGTAGTAATAATGCAGATATCGCTAAAATTTGTGCTGTGGTTTTTATTTTCCCTAAACCGCCGGCTGCAACAACTTCGCCTTCACCTGCTAGAACTAAACGTAATCCGGTTACTGCAAACTCACGGCTAATGATGATAATCACAATCCACGAAGCTGCAAATTCTAGTTCTACTAAAATGATTAAAGCTGCTGAAACTAATAGCTTATCCGCTAAAGGATCCAAAAACTTCCCAAACGTCGTAACTAAATTGAATTTACGGGCATAGTAACCATCTATCCAATCTGTTAAGGATGCAAAGATAAAAATTAATCCCCCAACAAAGTGAGTGACGGGCATTTCAGCGCCAAAAAGCGTCATTGTTCCCCAGTCAAAGCCGGCTAACATAACTACCATAAATACAGGAATCAATAATATCCTTGAGATGGTAATCTGATTTGGTATGTTCATTGTTGTTTCCCCTTTCAAACTTTCAAGAAAAATAACCATCCCAAGATGGCTATTCGACGTTTGTCAATTGAATAACGATATTTTGGGTTTGGAGCGGTTGCGTATACTCGATGTTTTCACCATTCATAGTCAATGTAATATTAGCGTATTCACCAATGCGTACATTTACACGGTCCACTTCATCTAAATCGAGTGTTTCTTTTTCTCCAGCTTGCATAACACGCGCTTTCGAAGTTAACTCTTGTTGATTCTGATCAGTGGCGGCAACCCAGGATGGACCATCCGCAACTATTTCTAGCTGAGGATTTGCCGTTCCTTGCCACGTGTAAGTCGTTGTTTCGCCTTTTGTTTCCTTAAGAGAAAGGACAGACCTAGGTTCTGCAGGTTTGTCCACTGGTTCTTCAGCAACAGTTTCTTCTGTTTCTTTTGGCGTAGCAGGAACAGGCTCTTCGTATGGAACGCCTACTCCTTCATCTTCCACCGGTCTATTTGCTGTGTCTCTGTTTGTCGATGCACTATAAAAATACCAAGACACCGCCAGAATTAAAACAATAAAAAAGGCGACCAAAACTTTTGGGATGATTTCGGCATACGTATCATTCGAAGCTGTGCGTGTAACTGAACGGCTTCTTGAAGTGAACGTTTCCGGCATTTGTTTTTTTTCAACCGTGTCACTAGCCGGCATTTCTGTTTTAAATTGGTTAAGCAATTCTTCACCATTTAATCCTACCGCTGCAGCATACTGCTTAATAAAAGCACGTACATAAAACGCACCTGGCATCATACTGTGATTGCCATCTTCTATACCAGCCAAGTACCGCTTTTGTATCTTGGTCAAGTCCTGCAAATCTTCCAAACTAAGATCTTTGGCGATTCTGGCCTGTTTCAGCCTTGTACCCAACTCACTCAAACCAATCACCTGCCTACTTAAAAGTTGAAGCCGTCTCCAAACATATTTCCTTCTGATTCTTCATCCATGAATGTATTTTTCTCCAACACTTCATAAGTAATCTTTTCATCTGGGTGATGACGCAATTCAATAATGTAATCAAAATCATCAATGCTGTATTCGGATTGCTCTACAAACTTATCCGGATGCTCCACTACTTTAATCGTTGGCATGCGCATCATTTCACGGACTAATTGCATATGCCGTTCATCGGCCGAGCGGCGGGTAACAATGCCATCTAAAATAAAAATATTGTTATCATTGTGCTCATCACCCATTAACTGGTTGCGAACAGTTTGTTTAATCATTGTTGAAGATAGGAAAATCCACTTTTTGTTCGCACTTACACTTGCAGCAACAATGGACTCTGTTTTTCCTACGCGTGGCATTCCTCTTAACCCGACCAACTTATGACCTTCTTGTTTGAAAATTTCTGCCATGAAATCTACAAGCAAGCCTAGTTCGTCACGCACAAAGCGGAATGTTTTCCGATCATCAGCGTCTCGTTGGATATATCTGCCGTGTCGTACCGCTAAAATATCCCGCAGTTTTGGCTCACGGAACTTAGTGACAGCAATCGTTTCGATCGTTGATAGAATTTGTTCAAAGCGTTCTAGTTGGACATCATGTTCTGCACGCAATAGCATACCCCGACGCCCTTGATCTACACCATTAATAGTCACGATATTTACCCGTAACATTCCCAAAAGAGAAGCGATATCGCCAAGAAGACCAGGACGGTTTACTTGGATTTCGTATTCAAAATACCATTCTTTCATGCAATATCCGACCTTTCTCTATACAAGCTGTCTAAAAAGGTTTCTAGTTAATATGATAGCTGATTTGCCGCGCTCATGAAAGAGGCATTTACTTAGAGAAATACGATTACATCAACCATCCACCATTAATGCGTAATGTTTGCCCTGTCATATAATCTGCTTTTCCTCCGATTAGAAAATCTACAGCATCTGCTATATCTTGAGGAGATCCAAGTCCGAGTGGAATTTCTTCTTCAATTTCCTGTATCTCTTCTTGAGAAAATCCTGCATTCATTTTTGTTTGAATAAAGCCAGGTGAAATGGCATTAACACGCGTTCCCAAAGGCGCCATCTCTTTTGCATAAGCTTTAACAAACGCCAATTGTGCACCTTTTACAGCTGAATACATTGTTTCCATAGATGCACCTATCTCTCCCCAAATTGAGGATACAAAGACCACGTAAGACTTGTCGTGACGATGAAAAAATGGTGATAATGATCGAATTACCGAAATTGGGTTTTTTACATGTACACGCCATAAAGCTTCCATATCTTGTTCTGTTGTATCGATTAGCATCTTCATCAGCGATTGCCCACTAGCAACAACAATGGCCGACGCATCATATACATTGTTTGTAAGCTTCTCTACACCCTCTTCATAGGTAAAGTCAGCTTGGACCGGTATGAACTCCTGCATAGGATAGTTTTTCGTGAGTTCTTGTACAAGTGCTGCTGTCGAGTTAGCATTCCAGTGTAAATACAAAGACCAACCACTTTCTGCTAACTGATGAGCAATGCTTTCACCAATTTCACCAGACGCCCCGAGCAGGACAACAAATCGTTTCACTGTTCATCCTTTTTCGGAGGCATAATAGTAAAGACAGATTGCTGGGATTCGTGACTGACTAAGGCAAATGCATTTTGCAAATCAACAACTTCTAGCTCTTCTAATACCGGAACAACATCAAATAAATTCATTTCATTAAATGCATAATTGGTGAATTGGTTAGCAATGTATTCTGGAGAATTCAACGCTCTTAAGAAAAAACCAATTTTTTTGCGGCGCACCCGGTCAAGATCTTCTTGACCAAATGGCCATTTTTCAACTGCATTTTGAAGGGTATGTTTGATTTCTTTTATTAAAACCTCAGGCTTGTGCGTATCTGAACCGACTAACGCATAACCAAATCCTTGTTCTAACGAATAGTCGAATGAATAAGACTCATCAATCCAATCGTTTTCATAGGCGTGGTGATAAAAATCAGATGTTCGACCAAATAATAATTCATAAGCAAGTTGAGCCGCTAGCTCATGCTTAAGCATTTCTGGACCGATTAAATCTAGTTTTTCTGGTTTAATACCGTAAAATACTTTTGGTTTTTGAACGCTCATTTCTAGCACGCGTTCTTTAATAGCTACTTCTTTTGGCTCTTCAGGATAAATGCGTGTAATTTCTGTAGGTTCTTCAAATGTTTTTTGTGCTTGGTCTTCTTTTACTAAAGCCATCATTTGATCTGGATCTACGTTTCCTACTATAAATAACACCATATTTGAAGGGTGATAGAACGTGTTGTAGCACGTATATAAATGTTCAGCTGTAATATCCTGAATCGATTCTACGGTACCCGCGATGTCAATTTTCACAGGATGATTTTTGTACATGTTTTCAATAATTCCGAAATACAAGCGCCAATCAGGTTGATCGTCGTACATTGTAATTTCTTGTGCGATAATGCCTTTTTCTTTTTCCACGGTTTTCTCAGTGAAGTAAGGACTTTGCACAAAATCTAGTAAGGTTTTGACATTTTTATCAATTTCCCCTGTTGCAGAAAACAAATAAGCCGTTCGCGTAAATGATGTAAACGCGTTGGCTGCAGCTCCTTGTTTACTGAACTCTTGAAACACGTCCCCTTCTTCTTTTTCAAACATTTTATGTTCTAAAAAGTGGGCGATGCCATCTGGAACTTTGATTGGTTCTGACCCACCTTGAGGCACAAAATGGTTATCGATAGAACCGTATTTAGTAGTAAACGTGGCAAATGTTTTAGAAAATCCTTTTTTCGGTAAAATATAAACCGTTAAGCCGTTATCAAGCTTTTCATGAAATAGTGTTTCTTCTAATTGTTCAAATTCTACTTTATGCATTTGTTTCATCCTCCTTGCCGGATAGGAAGTATGTCATTTCTAACGACAATTCCTTAGCAACTAACGCGATATCTTCTTTCGTCACGTTCTTCCATTTGTTGATCATGTATTCAGGTTCGAAACGATCGGTCAATTCCATGTATTGATCATAAATATCAATTTGTCCACGCGCCGAATCGAGAGCTTCTTTTAATTGATTGACCAACAACGCTTTTGTTTGATCAAGCTCTATATCTGAAATATTCCCTTTTTTCACTTCTTCTAATTGTTCTAAAACTAAAGTCACCGCTTTTTCTTCTAGTTTGGAATCAATGCCTGCAAGAACGAACATTAACCCAAATTGCGAAGCAAAAGAACTAGATACGTAATATGCCATGCTTTCTTTTTCACGAATGTTTACAAATAATTTAGAATGCGCATAGCCACCAAAAACGCCGTTCATCAGCTGCATGATTGGGAACTTCTCATCGCGGAATGTAATCGGCGTAAAAAATGCCATATGTAGCTTTCCTTGTTTCATGTCTTCAAATTCAAGCACGCGTGGTTGCTCTGGCTTTACCAATTCCATAGGCGGCACTGCAATCGCTTTTTCACGATCTTTAAAATGGAAAAATTCACGGATGTACGAAGCGATCATTTCTGGTTTCACATCACCCACCGCATAAATTTCAATTTCATTTTGTGAAATCATTTCGTTGTATTCGGCCACTAATTGTTCATTCGTCACGTTTTCAACGATTTCAATTGTGCCATTTGATGTAATAGAAGCTGGATGGTTCGGTAAAGCCAACTCCATCATCCGCTGCTGTGCATAACGTGTTTTTTCATCAAATACAGATTCGATACGTTGAACAATAGAATGTTTTTCCCGCGTGAATATGGATTCTTTGAACAAACCATTTTCAAAATTCGGTTTGAACAAAACGATATACATTAAGTTTAATACTTTTTCTAGCACACCTTTCTCAGAAAGGTATTGATCGTTGACTGTTTCGACATTCAACGTAACCACGTGCTCATTTCCACGCTTTGATGAATCTATGTAAAGAGAAGTACCATATAAGTCATCAAGCACCATACGAAGTGCTGTATGTGACGGATAAACCTCGTTACTGTGTTGCAATACGTTAGCCAAAATCGAACGGGCAGATGCCTTTTCTTTCGTTAGTTTATCCTTAAATTTAATTGAAAAATTTATCGTTTTAAATTGCGTTGTCTCATTGACATGCACATTTACACCTTTAGCAATATTAATTGTTTCAAACATGTAAAATCCCCTCTCGTCGTTCATGCTCTAACTATACCGAACCTTTTCCGTTAATTGCAAATAAAGAAAAGCGTAGGTGCCCGTTTTAGTCCCGACAAGCGCTGTAGGACTTGTTGATAATGGCGCTCTTTGCCATTATCCGCAAGTCCGAAGCGACCTCGAGGGACTGGGCACCGGAGCTAGACAATAGAAAAGCGAAAGCGGCCGTTTAGATTCGACGGGCATAAGACGACCTGGCGAAGTGGCGAAGTGGCGCTCTTTGCCACACAGTCAGGGTGGCTTATGACCCGAGAATCTGGCCGTTTGAGCTGGGCAAATGAAAAGAGCCGTCATTTGCGACGGCTCTTTTAAAAATCTTATCGTTGACCTTTGATATAAGGTTTTCCGATCGCTAGTGGAGCATGAGCGCGACCAATAAAACCAGCAAGTGCAAGAATCGTTAATACGTATGGCAAAATCAACAAGAAGACGTTTGGAATTTCCGAGATATACGGAATAGACGATCCGACAATACTCAACGACTGTGCAAATCCGAAGAATAAGGCTGCTCCCATCGCACCAAGCGGATGCCATTTACCAAAAATCATAGCAGCCAATGCCATAAAGCCTTGACCATTGATTGTGGCATGACCAAAATCATTTGTAATGGTCTGTGCATAAATCGCGCCACCCATACCAGCTAAACTACCAGAAATCATAACGGCGATGTAACGCATTCTCGTTACATTGATTCCCATTGTATCTGCAGCCATCGGATGTTCCCCGACAGCACGTAGACGAAGACCAAATGGAGTTTTGTAAATAACGAACCATGCTAGTACGGCAATACCGATTGCAAAGAACGAGGTATTGTAAACTGATTTAAATAGCAAAGGCCCGATAACTGGAATATCAGATAAGAACGGAACATTGTAACGCGAGAAACGTTCAGTGATAAAATCCGTCTGCCCTTTATCAAAAATTCGTTTTACCAAGTAAATCGATAGCGCAGCTGCTAGTAAATTGATCGCAACTCCGGAAACTACTTGATCTGCACGGAATGTAATAGAAGCTACCGCATGCAATAGTGATAATAGAAGAGCTGCAAACATAGCTGCAACTAATGCTACCCAAGGTGTAGCTGATCCAAATGTATCAGCATACAATAAGTTGAACAAGATACCAACAAAAGCACCGATAACCATTAATCCTTCAAGTCCAATGTTGATAACACCAGATCTTTCTGAGAAGACACCGCCAATTGCAACTAAAATAAGTGGTGCAGCATAAAAGATCGCTGAAGGAACGATGAAATATAATACTTCTAGGAAACTCATATTACTTCGCCTCCTTCTTCTTAGCTGATGCACGGAGCAGCAGCAAGCGAATGATGTAGCCTGAAGCTACAAAGAAGATAATAACTGCGATAACAATTTCAACAATTTCAATTGGAATACCGGCAGCATTCGGCATATTTAATGCTCCGTACTTTAATGAACCAAATAATGTAGCACCAAACACAACACCAAGAGGTGTGTTCATGCCCAATAAGGCTACCGCGATTCCATCAAATCCGATACCAGTAAATCCACCTTTAGAAGACACATACTCGAAAGTTCCAAGGGCTTCCATTGCGCCACCAAGACCGGCAAATGCACCAGAAATAACCATGGCTAATATGATGTTTTTATTAACGTTCATACCTGCATATTGAGAAGCGTTTTGGTTAAACCCAACTGCTTTCAACTCAAATCCAAGCGTCGTTTTTTCTAAAATAAGCCACATCACACCAACCATCACTAATGCAATAATAATCCCGAAATGCAGTCGTGAAAATTCGGTTAAGTTTTGTAAAAACTCAGAACGTAGAGAAGCACTTGCGTAAATATTGCCTGTGCGATCTCCACCGTCAGAAACTGTACGAATTAATGCATTTGTTACGTGTAATGCAATATAGTTCATCATAATTGTAACGATAACTTCGTGTACACGGAATTTCGCTTTTAAAAGACCTGGAACGAAGCCCCATATTGCACCGGCTACAGCTGCAGCCAAAATTGCTAAAGGCAAGTGGATAATTTTTGGTAATTCTACAGCTACTCCAACGTAAGCTGCAGCAAACCAACCTACAATTAATTGTCCTTCAACACCGATATTAAATAGACCTGAGCGGAATGCAAAAGCTACCGCAAGACCAGCTAATAAATAAGGGGTGATTTGGCGAATTGTTTCACCGATAGTATATAAGTCTCCAAAAATTCCGTTCCAAAGAGCGGCATAGCCTTTAAGTGGGTCATAGCCGCTGACCAGCATAATAACTGCGCCGACCAACAATCCTAAAATAACGGAAATGATGGGGACCAAGAGATTGGTCGCTCTATTCGACATGCTGATCCTCACCTTTCTGTGTTAAATCCTGTGTTTTTTTCTGATCAGTATGTCCTGCCATCAATAAACCTAGCTCTTGCTCGGTCGTCGTTTCTGGCGTCACAATATCCACTATTTCTCCATCATGAATAACGGCAATGCGATCTGAAACGTTCATAACCTCGTCTAATTCAAACGAAATCAACAATACGGCTTTTCCATTATCGCGCTGTTCAATTAAACGACTATGAATAAATTCGATAGCCCCAACATCTAATCCCCTAGTTGGTAAGGCAGCAATCAATAAATCAGGATTTCGGTCAACTTCTCGGCCAATAATCGCTTTTTGTTGATTCCCACCAGATAGTGAACGAGCTAACTCTGATGGACCTTGTGTTCGAACGTCAAAATCTTTAATAATTTGCAAAGCTTTTTCATTGATTTTGTTGTAATCGATGATGCCAGATTTAGAAATCGGCTTCATATAGTAGGTTTGAAGCGAAATATTATGACCAATTGGAAAATCCAGTACCAGTCCATGCTTATGTCTGTCTTGAGGAATATGTCCAACGCCTGACTCTATTACTTTACGGGGTTTCATGTTGGTAACATTTTTTCCATTAATTGAAATGGTTCCGCTCTTTACTTTTCGAAGCCCTGTAATCGCTTCGATTAATTCAGACTGTCCATTTCCATCAATTCCTGCAATTCCGACAATTTCGCCTTTACGGACATTCAAATTCAAGTGTTTCACTTTTTCAATGCCACGATAATCAAGGACGACTAAATCTTTAATATCCAAAATTTCTTCTCCTGGGAACGATTCCCCTTTTACAGTAGTAAATTCGACTTGGCGTCCAACCATCAAGGATGCCAGATCGTTCGGATTGGTTTCTGCTGTAATAACCGTTCCAATTCCTTGTCCTTTTCGAATAACTGTTACGCGGTCAGAAACATCCATAATTTCTTTTAGTTTATGCGTAATTAAAATAATAGATTTTCCTTCAGCGATTAAACGCTTCATAATTTGAATCAATTCGACAATTTCCTGTGGGGTTAATGAAGCCGTTGGTTCGTCAAAGATCAAAATTTCAGCGCCGCGATACAAAGTTTTCAATATCTCTACACGCTGTTGCATACCTACCGATATATCTTGAATGATAGCATTCGGATCAACGTTTAGGCCGTATTGTTCAGACAGTGCCTGTACTTTTTTAGCAGCGTCTTTTTTATTTGTAACACCATATTTTGTTGGCTCGGTTCCCAAAATGATATTTTCTGTAACTGAAAAATTTTCGACCAACATGAAATGCTGGTGAACCATTCCGATACCAAGATCATTCGCTATATTTGGATTAGAAATGTCTACTTTTTTTCCGCGAACTCGGATTTCTCCGCCTTCTGGCTGATACAAACCAAACAAAATGTTCATTAATGTCGATTTTCCAGCGCCGTTTTCCCCTAGTAATGCGTGAATTTCTCCCTTTTTCAGTTGCAGCGTAATATTGTCATTAGCGACAAATGTACCGAACTCTTTACGGATATTCAGCATTTCAATTACATACTCCACTGTTGTCACTCCCTCAAGACTGCTAACTTTTTTAAAAAAATTAATTAATACAGGAAAGGCTTCCGTTTCCAAAAACCTTTCATCTATTAATTTCTATCAAATAGACAAAAAAAATCATAAAGACCGGTTAAACCGGCCTTTATGATGACCGTCTTAAAACTTTCTATTACTCTACAGTTTCAGGAACTTCAATGTCACCATTGATTACTTGTTGTTTAAATTCTTCAATTTTCGCCATCACGTCTTCAGGAATTGCTCCACGTGAATCAGCTAAATCTACGCCATCATCAGACAAACCGTAAGTAACTGTTTCGCCACCTGGGAATTCGCCTGCCATAGCTTGTTCAGAAATATTGATTACAGCTGTATCTACGCGCTTCAATACTGAAGTCAAAGTAACGTTAGTGTCACCCGTTGCACCTTCATCGTATTGATCCGAATCTACACCAATAACCCAAATATTTGCTTCTGGATTCGACTCTTTACGTTCTTTAGCTTCAGTGAAAACACCGTTACCAGTACCACCAGCTGCGTGGAAAATGATATCTGCTCCAGCAGAATACATACGGTTCGCAGTTGTTTTACCTAATTCCGCTTTATCAAAAGCACCTGTGTATTGAACATCAACTTCAACTGACTCATCTACAGCTGCAACTCCTGCAAGGAATCCTGCTTCAAAACGTTCAATTACTGGAATTTCCATTCCACCAACAAAACCAATTTTCTTCGTTTCAGACATTAAAGCCGCTGCTACACCCGCAAGGAATGCACCTTCTTGCTCTTTAAAAAGAACACTTGCAACGTTTGGAGCATCAACTACTGCATCAATAATAGCAATTTGTGCTTCAGGCTGTTGTTCAGCAATTTCTGATACAGCGCCTTCCATCAAGAAACCAATTCCGAATACAACATCGAAATCGCGACGGATCAAGTTGTTCAGGTTTGTGTTGTAATCCGCATCTGATACAGATTGAAGATAGTCATAGCCGCCATCGCCTTTTTCAAGACCATTGTCTTTACCAAATTGCTGAAGACCTTCCCATGCAGATTGGTTAAAGGATTTATCATCTACTCCTCCAACATCAGTAACCATGGCTGCAGAAAAATCTGAAGTTTCTTCTCCGCCTTCTCCCCCACCAGTTTCACCGTTTGAAGTATCTTCGTCGCTACCGCATGCAGCAAGCATAGTTCCAGCAGCAAGCATTAATGATAAACCTAGACCAAATTTACGTTTTGTCAATGTAATAACCCCCAAGGTTTTTTGATATTAGCAGGAATTTGATGTTTTACATACGTTTGCGAACCACATGAAAGCTAAATTTATCAGCTCTAAAGTAATTCTTTGAATAAAGCACCAATCGATCGTCTTCATCGTAATGGAGCTGTTTTAAAACAAGTAATGCTGTTTCCGGTTCACACTCCAGGATTGGCGAAGCATCCTCATGATAACCAGTCGGATCAATAAATGTCACCGCATAGGAGATATGAATGTCTCCAGATTCTTCAATCGCTTTAAAAATGGAGCTTTCTGTGCGTTTCAAAAAATCTGTAGGCAAATACGCGGAAGGAACCTTGTCGATACAATAAACTACAGGGTCGCTGTTTGCCGTACGAACGCGTTCAATAGTAATAATGGTATCATCGCCAGTGCAATGAAAGCGTTTTATATCTTCTTCAGAAGAAAGGCCCTCTGACGTGCTTAAGTAAATAGCACCGGGTTCCATTCCTGCCTGTCGGATCATATCGGATACACTTGTCAATTGCTCAATTCCTGATGAAAACAAAGGTTTTGAATTGACGAATGTCCCAACTCCGTGGCGTCTGACGATAATATTATCTTCTTCCAACAACCGAAGCGCTTCTCGTAAAGTCGCTCGACTGACTCCAAGTGTTTTCGATAATTCGAATTCGGACGGCAACTTCTCTTTCTCTTTGTAGACGCCCGCAGCAATATCCTGTTTCATTCGATCGATTACTTGAAGGTACAAAGCACGATGATCCGATTTAATTGTCATACGATTCACCACCCATGACAGAGATCAGACATCTGATGTAAAACATTCCTACTAATCAGAATTACTATAACACTTATTAGAAACGAAATAAATAGTAATTTGTCGAATTCAGCGAATTTTCGGTTCTCGAATAAATAAACTAGTGATTAATTTATCACACTTAACTTCAAATTACTCAATAATCCTCCTGCTTTGGAACTAGTACGGTACGAGGTTTACTGCCTTCATAAGGTCCAACGACACCACGTTGTTCCATTTGATCAATAATTCGAGCCGCACGTGAATACCCCACACGGAATCGGCGCTGTAACATCGAAACGGAGGCTGTTTGCATTTCTGTAACTAGCTTTACCGCTTCATCGTAAATTTCATCTGTTTCTTCGTCTATTTTGGTTTCATCAATTTCACTCGGAATCATATCTTCCTGATATTGCGCTTTTTGTTGTTCGATTACAAAGTCTACAATTTTTTCGACTTCTGAATCAGACAAGAACGCTCCTTGGACACGCACCGGTTTTGATTGACCAGCACCTAAGAACAACATGTCTCCACGACCAAGTAATTTTTCAGCGCCACCCATATCTAGTATTGTGCGCGAATCGATAGATGATGAAACGGCAAAAGCTATTCGAGACGGAATATTCGCTTTGATCACTCCTGTGATGACGTTAACACTTGGACGCTGTGTCGCAATAATCAAGTGAATTCCTGCTGCACGCGCCATCTGAGCTAAACGCGTAATGGCATCTTCTACTTCGTTTGATGCAACCATCATTAAATCAGCCAACTCATCTACGATGACTACGATAAATGGTAACTTCGGATGCTTGTCTTCGTTTTCTTCGTTGAAAACACGGACATATTCGTTATAACCTTCAATATTTCGTGTACCTGTATGAGAGAAAAGTTCGTATCTTCTTTCCATCTCTGAAACAATTTTCTTTAATGCTTGTGCTGCTTTACGCGGATCTGTAACAACGGGTGCTAAAAGATGTGGTATGCCGTTATAGACGTTTAACTCGACCATTTTCGGGTCAATCATCATCATCTTCACTTCATGCGGTTTAGCACGCATAATAATGCTAGTAATAATGCCGTTAATACAGACTGATTTCCCGCTACCCGTCGAACCAGCAACTAAAAGATGTGGCATTTTATTTAATTGGGTCATGACAGCCTGACCGGTAACATCTCTACCGAGTGCAAATAATAATTTAGCGTCGGGCTGGTTGTTTTCTTCTGACTCCAACACTTCACGTAAGCTAACAATTGAAACTTCCGAGTTTGGCACTTCAATCCCGATTGCAGATTTCCCTGGAATGGGTGCTTCGATACGGATATCACGTGCTGCTAAAGCTAAAGCTAAATCATCATGTAAACTAACAATTTTACTTACTTTTACACCTGTATCTGGCAATACTTCGTATTTTGTAACCGCAGGACCTAAATGAACTTGCGTTACTTTTGCTCTTACGCCAAAGCTTTGGAACGTTTTTTCAAGTTTTTTGGCGTTTTTTTGAATGCCGGAATATTCTCCGCTTTGATCGTGATGTGGCGGCAGAGTCAACAAACTTAGTGGTGGCAATTGATATTCCTCATTCTCTAGCTCTTCAGCAGTTGATAATAATTGGACGTCAGCTGTCTCTTGTGGTTCTTCTACAGCTACTTGTGGAGGCGCTGCTTGTTTCGGTTTAACATTTTCCGTAAATGCCGAAATAATCGGCGCTTCTTGTTTTGACTCGTATAAAAGATTTCCTTCTTGGTCGTCATCTTCATCATAAGATAATGATTCATTGATTTCCAAAACTTGTTCCGATTCTGATTTCTTACGAGAAGTACTTGTTTTTTTCGGCTTGCTTTGTTTAAAGCGACTCATTAACGAATCAATAATCGGACGCATACTTGGTATTTTTTCGGCAATAAAAGGAGCAGCGGCTTTTCCTGTTAAAATAATAGCGCCAATCGACAATAAAATAATGGCGACGATCCATGTTCCTGCCGTGTCAAAAAGAACGTGCAGTAGCGAGTATAGTAAAGCACCTAAAATTCCGCCTCCTGTTGCTAAATAACTATTCCAAATAGTTCCTGTCATTTTTGTTGTGCGAATTGTTTCGGCAATAACGTTTGAAGAAGTGATTGGTAAAATGCTATTTGCCGCCCAAATTAAATGGCAAATTAGCAAAATGCCAATCAACACAAATGTGGATCCGAATGCCACTTTCATTTTAGGTTTTGGCCATTCTCGCTTTACCATGACAAATATCGCCACAAAAACGAGTGACACTGGGATTAAGAAAGCCAAATATCCTGCTACATATTCAGCTATATTGTAAAACATTTTGCCAATAACGCCGAGTTGAAAAGTCATCAAAACTGCAATCCCTAATAATATTAAACCGATAACTTCATATGCAATCATTGGCATGGGTTGTCTTTTTTTGTTTTTCGGCTTTGCTTTCGGTTTCGATTTTGTTCTTGCTCTTGCTCTCGCTTGTGACTTTTTCTTCGCGGTTTCACGAGCCCTATTCATACCTATCCCTCACTTCTTCCATAATCGAAAAAGGATTTCCTCCGATAAAATCGGTATGGAAATCCTTTTACTTTTTTCTTAGTATTCCATAATAATTGGGATAATCATTGGACGACGTTTTGTTTGTTGGAACAAATAAGAATTCAATGTGTCACGAATTTCTTGTTTAATATTGTTCCACTCAAATGCATCTCTAGTGACGTATTTTTCAACGACTTTACGAACAAGACGCGTCGATTCTTCCATAAGTTCCTCTGATTCACGAACATAGACGAACCCGCGTGAAATCATTTCCGGACCAGATGCAATCTTCTTCTCTTTACGGTTTAATGTAACTACGACAATGAAAATACCATCTTGTGATAGTAATTTACGATCGCGAAGTACGATATTTCCGACATCGCCTATACCAATTCCATCAATTAACACATTTCCAGCTGTAACACGTCCGCTCATGCGAACTTTGCCACCTTTATATTCTACGATATCGCCTTTATCTGCGATAAAAATTTCAGACTTGTTCAAACCAACTTGTTGGGCTAATTTAGAATGCGCAATGAGCATTTTGTATTCACCTTGAATTGGAATGAAATACTTTGGCTTCATCATATTCAGCATCATTTTCAAATCTTCTTGACTGCCATGGCCCGAAACGTGAACTTTTTTACTTGAAGTCAACACGTTTGCTCCAGCTTTCGCCAATTTGTTCATTGTTTGGAACATCGGAACTTCCATACCGGGTGATGGTGTGAATGTGATTAATACTGTGTCCGTTGCTTTGATCTTAACGTCTTTGTGTTGCTTGCGAACCATTTTATCCAGTGCTTCTAGTGGTTCACCTTGGTTACCTGTAACGATAATAACAACTTCATCATCTCGATAGTTTTCCAAGTCCTTCAATGAAATAACCGTGTCTTCATCAACAGTCAAATACCCAAGTCTTAAACCGACTTCGTAGCTGCTCTCAAGACTTCTACCTGCTACTGCAACCTTTTTACCTGTCGCTGCCGCAATATCAAATACCTGCTGGATGCGGATAAAGTTTGATGAATACAATGATACAAGTACACGGCCTTCAGCTGCTAGAAAAGCAGACAAAATATGGTCAGCCACAACAATTTCTGATGTTGTATAACCTGGACGTTCTGCTTCTGTTGAATCAGACAACAGCATCAAGACGCCATCTTCTCCTAATTTCGCCATTTTTGCGATATCAGGCTTATAGCTACCTTTAGCTGATTGGTCGAATTTAAATTCGCCCGTATGCACAATTGCGCCTTCTGATGTGTGGAAGACAATGCCTAATGCGTCAGGAATACTATGTGTTGTATGGAAAAAAGTCACATGTGTTTTATCAAAGTTCATGCGGCTTTTGTTCGTAACCTCAAAAAACTTCACATGTTTTAAAGAACCTTGTTCTTTAATATGTTCTTTAGCCAATGCAATTGTTAATTTCGATCCATAAACAGGCACTTGGATTTTTTTCAATAAATAAGCGATTGATCCAATCGCATCTTCATGTCCGTGTGTTAAGAAAACACCTTTCACGCGATCTTTGTTTTCTACTAAGAAAGTCATATCCGGAATGACGATATCCACGCCAAGCATCTCATCTTCCGGGAACATCAATCCGCTGTCTACGACAAACAAATCTTCGTCAATTTCAATTACATACATAGCTTTGCCGATTTCGCCGACGCCGCCTAAAGGGATAACTCTTATTACTTCATTTTTAATTTTACTCAATTTATTTCCTCCTAAAATTCACCCGTACACATCCATAGACTTCATTATACGGGAATCACCGGAAACAGTCCAAAGAAAAAATAAACCGACACATTGGCCGGTCATTTTTAACGACTATTGTTCGGGATCAAATAATATTTTCCTCGATTAACGCTTCAGCAATTTGGACAGAATTTAAAGCTGCGCCTTTAACCAAATTATCCGAAACGACCCATAGGTGGAAGCCATTCGGGTTATCTAAATCCTGACGAATACGCCCAACAAACACATCATCTAGTCCAGCCGTCATTAATGGCATCGGGTAAATTTGATTTGAAGGGTCGTCCATTAGTTCAACACCTGGCGCATCGATCATTGCTTGTTTAACTTGATCGACAGTTGCTGCTTTTTCTAGTTCTACATAGACAGATTCTGAATGACCAGTGACTACCGGTAAACGTACACACGTTGCTGCCACTGCTAAAGAATCATCATGCAGTATTTTTTTCGTTTCATTGATCATTTTCATTTCTTCAAATGTATAACCATTGTCAGTGAATTGATCGATTTGCGGAACCACATTAAAAGCAATCGGGTAATGATGTTCAGCTGATTTAACCGGCAACACTTTTGCTTCTGCATTTTTTGCATTATCAAAATCAGCAGCTTGCGATTTCAACTCATTAATCGCATCAATTCCAGCACCTGACACAGCTTGATAGGTAGAAACGACAACCTTTGTCATACCGTACAATTCTTTTAATGGCTGTAACGCACAAACCATTTGAATCGTAGAACAGTTTGGGTTAGCAATAATACCTTTGTGCAAACGTAAATCATCTTTGTTTACTTCAGGTACAACTAGCGGTACTTCTTTGTCCATACGGAATGCGCTCGTATTATCAATGACAATTGCTCCGCGTTTAACAGCTTCCGGTGCAAACTTCTCTGAAACACTGCCACCGGCACTAAACAACGCGATATCGATGCCTTCAAACGATTCTGGCTTTGCTTCTTGCACTGTATAGCTTTTGCCATTGAATTCAATTTCTTTTCCAGCAGAACGACTAGAAGACAAAAAGACGATATCTTTTATCGGGAATTTTCGTTTCTCCAATTGTTCTTTCATTTGCTGACCAACTGCTCCTGTTGCTCCCATAATTGCCACGTTATATGTTTTCAAAATATTCGCTCCCTCTATGATGATTTGAGTTATTGTAACATAATTTAGTCTGCTACAGGAATAGAAAACACAAAAAAGCTTCCTTAAACTAAGGAAGCTTCTTTCGGTCGGATTATAGAAATAGCTGGTGTTTCTACTAGAATTTCTAATAGTTCCATTACTTTTTCGAGTGAAACTTGGTCGATTTGTGTCAATACTTCTTCATATGACTGGTGTTTTCCTAGTAGCAATTCATGTCTGCCGTTGCGGCTCATGCGTGCGCTAGTACTTTCAAGTCCAAGCATTAAACTGCCTTTTAACTGCTCTTTGGAATCTGTGATTTCCTGCTCTGTTATACCACCATTTTTTAGTTCTTTTAGTAAGCTTAAAATGACTTGTTGCATTTCAGCCATTTGCTCATCTGAAGTTCCTCCGTATATTGCTAAAGTTCCGTGGTCAGAATACGCCGAATGATAAGAGAAAATAGAGTAAGCTAGACCTCGTTTCTCTCTAATTTCTTGGAACAACCTTGAAGACATAGAGCCCCCAATGATATTGTTTAACACCGTAACATTATAAATATCTGGATCGTTTAAAGATAAGCCGGGATAACCAAGGCATAAATGACCTTGTTCCGTTTCTTTGTTTTTTAATGAATAGCCCGACGTGAAATTAGGAAGTTCATATTTTTTGGGGCTTTCTTCTTTTTCAAAGTCCCCAAATAACGATTCAATCTTCTCTAATAACGCCGGAGTGATATTCCCTGCTACTGATACCACAGTGTTTGCTGGCGTGTAGTGGCGGTCCATATAATCACGAATTTTCTCTGGTGTAAATCCCGCTAAAGTTTCAGCAGTTCCAAGTATCGGTGCGCCAATTGAATTTTGCGGATACATAACACGCCAAAGCTGTTCATGAACATCGTCATCAGGCATATCTTCCGTCATGCTAATTTCTTCAAGAATAACTTGACGTTCTTTATCAAATTCTTCTGGATCCATTTGAGAATTGAAAAACATATCTGCAAGCACTGTTACTGCGTGTTCTGCATGATGATCTAATACTTTGGCATAGTAGCATGTATATTCTTTTGACGTATAAGCATTAATATCGCCGCCAATACGATCAAATTCACGAGCGATTTCTTTAGCTGTTCGGGAATCTGTTCCTTTAAACAGCATATGTTCGATAAAATGGGTAATGCCATTTTCTTCTGGCAATTCATCTCGGGAGCCGTTGTTTACAAAGACACCCATTGCGACAGAATGAAAATGTGGGATTTGTTCGGAAACAATGCGCAATCCATTTTTGCAAGTCTGTGTAGTCACCATGTGCATGTTCCTCCTCATAGTAAAAAATTGCCGACAAAGTCGGCAATTTGTATGGTTAACGTTATTCTTGGTTTTGTTTTTCAGCTGCTTCTTTTTGTTCTTTCAAAACAACTTTACGTGATAAGTTTACACGGCCTTGACGGTCAATTTCAATTACTTTGACTTGGATGATTTGATCCATTTTCAGCACGTCTTCCACTTCTTTTGTCCGTTCTTCTTGGATTTCAGAAATGTGAAGCAGTCCATCTTTACCTGGGAACAATTCAACGAATGCGCCAAACTTCTCGATACGTTTCACTTTACCTTCGTAATATTCGCCGACTTTCGCCTCGCGAACGATATTTTCAATCATTGCTTTCGCTTTTGCGTTCATTTCTTCATCAACAGATGAAATAAAGATTGTACCGTCTTGCTCAGTATCAATTTTAACGCCAGTTTCATCAATGATTTTGTTGATCACTTTACCACCAGGTCCAATAACATCGCGGATCTTGTCTGGGTTGATCTTCACCATAATGATTTTCGGTGCGTATTTAGAAAGAGTTGTTCTTGGTTCAGCAATTGTCGCCAACATTGATTCTAAAATGTGGATACGGCCAATTTGAGCTTGAGTCAAGGCTTCTTCTAAAATTTCACGAGAAAGACCGTCAATCTTGATGTCCATTTGAAGAGCAGTAATGCCTTTTGCAGTACCCGCTACTTTAAAGTCCATATCGCCAAGATGATCTTCCATACCTTGGATATCAGATAATACAGTATAGTTATCGCCTTTTTTCACTAGACCCATTGCAATACCTGCAACTGGAGCTGTCAAAGGTACACCTGCATCCATCATTGCAAGTGTTGAAGCACAAATACTTGCTTGTGAAGTTGAACCGTTCGATTCAAGTACTTCTGCAACAAGACGAATTGTGTAAGGGAAATCTTTTTCATTTGGAATAACAGCTTCTAATGCGCGCTCACCAAGTGCCCCGTGACCGATTTCTCGGCGTCCTGGTCCACGAAGGAATCCAGTTTCACCAACCGAGAACAATGGGAAGTTGTAATGGTGCATAAAGCGTTTTGTATCTTCAATCCCAAGACCATCGATGATTTGAACATCACCTAAAGCACCTAGCGTACAAATGCTCATCGCTTGCGTTTGCCCACGCGTAAATAGACCAGAACCGTGCGTACGATTCAAAATGCCAACTTCAGAAGACAATGGGCGGATTTCAGAAGGTCCACGGCCATCCGGACGAATTTTTTCGTCTGTGATTAAGCGACGAACTTCATCTTTCACCATTTTATCTAAAATTTGACCTGCTTGTTTTTTAACAGCATCGTCAGATTCCTCATATGCTGCCATAGCGCGTGCTTTGACTTCATCAATTGCTTCGTTGCGCGCTTGTTTTTCGTTAATTTGAACAGCTGTGTTCAAATCAGTTTCAACAGCGTCTTTAAGAGATGATGTCAATTCTGCATCCAATTCATATAGTTTGATGTCAGATTTTGCTTTACCAACTTCTTCAGCAATTTGTTCTTGGAAAGCGATCAATTTCTTAATCTCTTCGTGACCGAACATAATTGCTTCTAAAATGATTTCTTCAGAAACTTCTTTTGCTCCTGCTTCAACCATGTTAATCGCATCTTTTGTTCCAGCTACGATTAAGTTGATTGAGCTTTGCTCAAGCTGATCGTTTGTTGGGTTAATAATATACTGACCGTCGATCAATCCAACGATTACGCCAGCAATGGGTCCGCCAAAAGGAATATCCGAAATCATAAGAGCTAATGAAGATCCGAACATTGCAGCCATTTCAGATGGGCAATCTTGATCTACAGACATAACCATCGAAATAACTTGAACTTCATTACGGAAACCGTCTGGGAATAATGGACGAATTGGACGATCGATTAAACGGCTTGTTAACGTCGCTTTTTCAGACGGACGTCCTTCACGTTTAATGAATCCACCTGGAATTTTACCAACTGCATAAAGACGTTCTTCGTAGTTTACAGTTAACGGGAAGAAATCTAATGGCTTTGGCGTTTTTGATGCTGTTGCAGTTGATAAGACTGCTGTATCACCATAACGGATTAATGCAGCCCCATTTGCTTGTTTTGCTAATTGGCCAACCTCTACTTGTAATTCGCGGCCTGCCCAATCTAGTGTGTAGACTTTTTTTGTTTGCTCCATAATATCGAGCTCCTCTCTATTACCATGTATCTATATACTATATGTATCCATAAAGTAGTGTATCAAAAAAGCATCCAGTATGCGATGCGATAGTTTAAAGTTTTATCCATAAAGAAAAAGCGGGACGAATCCCGCTTTTACTGTTTACTATTAACGGCGTAGGCCAAGTCTTGCGATTAACTCACGGTAGCGAGCTACTTCGTTTTCACGTAAGTATTTTAGCAAGTTACGACGGCGTCCAACCATTTTGAATAGACCACGACGTGAGTGATGATCTTTTTTGTGAGTACGTAAGTGCTCATTCAAGTTGTTGATGTCTTCTGTAAGAATAGCGATTTGAATCTCTGCAGACCCAGTATCAGTGTCGTGCACTTTGTATTCGCTAATCAATTCATTTTTGCGTTCTTGTGTGATTGCCATACTGTTTCCACCTCCTAATTTCTGATATCCCCAATTACCGAGCAAACGTTGGTGATTCGATTTGCCAAGCAACGGTTTGTACTTTTAGTACTCATAAATAATAGCATAAGGCATTTTTAAAATCAACTGCACAGGTTAATTTGTCCGACTGAATATTTGTTCAGCCGTTACTTTATCGCGCTGTATTTGTTGTTTCAACTCGTCAATTCCTGAAAATTTTTGCTCATCGCGGATGCGGTCATGCCATTCAACTTCAACCATTTCTCCGTAAATTGACTTGTCAAACTCAAGAATATGAACTTCAATCACTTGTTTTTTGACATCTGGATTATTAAATGTTGGTTTGTAGCCAATATTGCAGACTCCGTTATACACGTCGCCTTGCACTCGAATTTTCACCGCATAAACGCCCCGACTTGGCACGACTGCACCAAGTTCAGGTTCTACGTTAGCTGTTGGAAATCCAATTGTCCGTCCTCGTTTGTCACCATTTACAACCGTGCCTAAAACTCGGAAAGGTCGTCCGAGCAACTGACATACTTTCCCGGTTTCGCCTTGCTTTAACAATTCACGAATGCGGGTCGAGCTAATTTTTTCATCGCCTTCTTCTAACTTATCAGCTACCGTAACGCCATAACGACCTTCGCTCATCTGTTTCATCAATCCCATATCGCCTTTTCCTTTACAGCCAAATGAAAAGTCAAAACCAGCTGTGACATGTTTTGCATTTAAACCTGTAATAAAAAACTCGATAAATTCTTCTGGCGTCAATTTGGCAAACTCCGAAGTAAATCGAATGATAAAGCAATAATCTACATTCATGTCTTCTAAAATATCCATTTTTTGCTGCATAGGAGTTATATAGAAAACTTCTTCTTTTCTTCCACCGAGAACCAGTGAAGGATGCGGATCAAAAGTCATCACTGCTGATTTAATCCCTTGTTGTTCAGCTTTTTTAATGGCTTCACCTATAACGCGCTGGTGACCTTTATGTACCCCATCAAAAAATCCAAGTGCCAATGATAAAGGACCCGTTTCAAAATCAGGTTTCACATGATTCGGATAGTTTAAATGAATAATTTCCATACTACACCTCGTCTGCTGTCGGAAAACCGAACATTTTTTCAGGTTTCATTTTGTCCGCTTTTTCAGGATGATTTTTGTAAAGTGCTACAGGCTGTCCTTTATACGTCAATACGACAAATCCCATTTGGTCGAGTATAGAGTGCCGTGCAAGTACTTGTCCATTTTTCACAGCAAAAATCTGTTTAGATTCAATTTCCATGAAAGGAAACAGACTTAAGCCATAACTTAGCGGTTTCAAAACATCACCGATATGTCCATTTTGAGCAAGTTCAGCCACTTCAGCAAGTGTTATGCAATCCTGTTGGCTGAATTTCCCCGATTCTGTCCGTGTCAGTCTAGACATATGCGCAGGGTATCCTAAAGCTTGCCCTATTTGCACAGCCAAGGTGCGGATATAAGTTCCTTTTCCACAACGTATGCGAATATTGAATTTGATTTGCTGACCAGACCACTGACTATCGTCATCCATCAATTCGATTGAGTCGATTCGGACTGTTCGCTCTGGTCGCTCAACAGGAATTCCTTGACGTGCATATTCGTATAATTTTTTGCCATTTACCTTAACGGCCGAATACATGGGTGGAATTTGCTTAATGTTCCCTGTTAATTGAAGCAACACCTCTTCTACTTGTTCGCGTGTGATGACTTTTTCTGATGGGTCTGTATCCACAGTTTCGCCCGTAGCGTCTTCTGTTTCAGTTGAATACCCAATCGTCACTTCCGCTTCATAGGTCTTTCCTTGGTCGGTAATATACTCCGCTACTTTTGTGGTGCTACCGATACAAATTGGCAACACGCCGTCTACTTCAGGATCTAGAGTGCCTGTATGTCCTACCTTTTTTGTTTGCAAAATTTTTCTCAATTTAAAAACACAGTCGTGTGAAGTCATTCCTTTTTCTTTCCATAACGGTAAAATTCCGTTTAACGCCATATCATTTTAACCCCTTTGCTTGATGCAAAAAAAGCCCACTATCTATTATAGACAGCGGGCTTTTTTTTAATCTTCTTTTGGTTCTTGAATATCACGCAATAATGTATCAATCCGATTGCCATATGCAACCGATGAGTCGATTTCAAAAGACAGTTCAGGAGTTTTACGGAGACGGATTCGTTGTCCAATTTCAGAACGGATAAATCCTTTTGACTTCGTTAACCCAAGCAATGTCTGTTCTTTTGCATGATCTTCGCCTAATACGCTGATATATACAGTTGCCTGCTGGAGATCTCCTGTAACTTCAACATCTGTTACAGTGACAAATCCGATACGTGGATCTTTCAGTTTTCGACTGATGATATCACTAAGCTCTTTTTTCATCTGCTCAGCTACACGATTCGCGCGCATTGTCATTGATAGTCCACCTCGTTCTTACAAATATTCTTTTTCAATCTCTAAGCATTCCCACGCAGGATTGCTTTCCAAATAGTAGAGAACCTGTGCCATTTCCTTATCTGCCACTTCTTTCGATGAAGAGACAAGAACAAAAGCGAGACGGGTTCGCTGCCATACATTTTGGTGATCAATCTCTGCAGCAGAAACATTGAATTTTTGTCTACTACGGGTCAGCATGCTTTTAACAACTGCCCGCTTATCTTTTAACGAATGTGCCGTTGGAATGAAAAATTCGCATTCCATGTAAAGGATCATTTACGTTTGATTTCTTCCATAACGTAAGCTTCGATAATGTCCAATTCCTTGACATCATTGAAGTTTTTAATCGTAATCCCACATTCGTATCCTTTTGCTACTTCTTTAGCATCGTCTTTAAAACGTTTCAACGTGTCGATTTCGCCTTCAAATACGACGATACCATCACGAATAACACGGACTCCACTATCGCGAGTGATTTTACCTTCTGTTACATAACTTCCGGCAATTGTTCCAACTTTAGAAACTTTAAACGTGCTACGGATTTCTACTTGTCCAATAATTTTTTCTTCAAATTCAGGATCAAGCAATCCTTTCATGGCAAATTCAATTTCTTCGATAACTTTATAAATGATACGGTGTAAGCGAATATCTACACCTTCAGCTTCAGCAGCGCGTTTAGCGTTTGCATCAGGACGAACGTTAAAGCCGATAACAATGGCATTTGACGCAGCTGCCAATGAAATATCAGATTCTGTAATCGCACCAGCGCCTGTATGAATGATTTTCACATTAACGCCTTCAACATCAAGTTTCAGAAGAGATGCAGCCATTGCTTCAACTGCCCCTTGAACGTCAGCTTTGACGATTAAGTTAAGTTCTTTCATTTCGCCTTGTTTTAATTGATCAAACAAGTTATCAAGTGTCACACGTGTTTTCTCAGAACGTTGAACTTGAAGTGCTGAAGTTGCACGTGTTTCTCCAACTTGGCGAGCTGTTTTCTCATCTTCAAAGACAACAAAACGGTCTCCAGCTTGAGGTACATCGTTCAATCCCGTAATTTCAACTGGTGTAGAAGGGCCTGCTTCTTTAGCACGGCGACCTGTATCAGATACCATCGCACGAACACGACCAAATGTATTTCCGACAACAATCGGATCTCCAATTTTTAATGTTCCATCTTGTACTAGAAGCGTAGCTACTGAACCGCGGCCTTTATCCAGCTCTGCTTCAATTACTGTACCAATCGCACGACGTGCAGGGTTCGCTTTTAGTTCGCCAACTTCTGACACGAGAAGAACCATTTCAAGTAGTGAATCGATACCGTCTCCAGACAAAGCAGAAATCGGAACGAAAATTGTGTCGCCGCCCCATGCTTCTGCAACAAGTCCATGTTCAGTCAATTCTTGCATAACACGATCCGGATTTGCACTTGGCTTATCCATTTTGTTAACTGCAATAATGATTGGAACTTCTGCTGCTTTTGCATGGTTAATTGCTTCAACTGTTTGTGGCATAACGCCGTCATCAGCTGCTACAACGATAATCGCAAGATCTGTTACTTTAGCTCCTCGTGCGCGCATTGTTGTAAACGCTGCGTGACCAGGAGTATCTAGGAACGTGATTTTTTTGCCGTTATCGACAACTTGGTAAGCACCAATATGTTGTGTGATTCCGCCTGCTTCGCCAGCAGTAACTTTTGTGTGACGAATAGAATCTAGCAAAGTTGTTTTACCGTGGTCAACGTGACCCATGATCGTAACAACTGGCGGACGCTCTTCGTTTAGGCTTTCATCTTCTGGCTCAAAGTAAACTTCAAGATCTGTTTTATCAACTAAGATCTCTTCTTCCACTTCAACCTCATATTCAGCACAAATCAATTCAATTGTATCTTTATCTAATTCTTGGTTAATGGTAGCCATTGCACCAAGCATGAATAATTTTTTGATAATTTCAGACGGCTCGCGTCCTAATTTTTTTGCAAGTTCAGCTACCGTTAATGACTCACTAAACGTGATTTTAGCCGGCAGTTCCTTTTCTTTTTTAGGCATAGGCGGCAATGGATTTACTGGTTGTTGCTGTTTGCCTTTCCCTTTGCGGTTTTGGAATCCGTTACGGTTTCCGCCGCCTGGACGTCCTGAAGAACGCTGACCCGGTCCCGCTGATGGCTTCGCTGCTTTTGGTGTAAAGTTCGAACCAGATTTTGCTGGTGTCGTTGGACGTTGACCATTCCCTTGTGAACGGGATTGTCCTTGACTTGGAGCTGCTGCTGGACGCGACTGGCTTCCTTGTCCTGATGGGCGTTGGCCTTGTGACGGTCGTGACTGGCTTCCTTGTCCTGATGGACGTTGGCCTTGCGCTGGTCGTGACTGGCTTCCTTGTCCTGATGGACGTTGGCCTTGCGCTGGACGTGACTGGCTTGCTGGACGTGATTGTGCTGTTGGACGTTGCCCAGCTCCAGCATTTTTATAAATGCCGTCTAATTTTGTTACATCTGAATCTTCTAATGTTGCCATATGGTTTTGAACTTTGACATTTAGTTTTGACAATTCATTGATGATTTCTTTACTTGGCTTATCTACTTTTTTCGCGTATTCATGTACTCGAATTTTGGTCATCTGCTCGCCCCCGATTAATTTCTTCAATCAAGCTGATTAGTTTTTTTGCAAATCCTGAATCTGTGATTGCAATCACTACTCGCTCTTCCTTACCTATCGCATGTCCCAACTCGTAACGGGATCCAAAAACACGGATTTCTACACCGTTCGATTTGCATTTATCATGCAATTTCTTACTTGTATTGTCTGAAGCATCTTCAGAAAGAATCACTAATTTTGCTTTACCTTTTCGAACTTCGCTCACGGACATTTCTTCACCAGAAATGGTCATTCTTGCACGTGTAGCTAATCCCAGTAATTGAAGGACTTTTTCTTTGGTCATTATTTCAACTGCTCTCTAAGAACGACGCGAATTAACTCATCATAAATTTCGTCTGGAACCTTAACTTCTAATTGCTTGTCCAGCACTTTCTTTTTGCGCGCAGTCGCGATGGCATCTTCCGATTTCGAAAGATATGCGCCGCGTCCTGACTTTTTGCCTGTCAAATCGACGGATACTTCGCCTTCTTTTGAACGGACAACGCGGGTCATTTCTTTTTTAGGATGCATCTCGCCTGTAGCTACACACTTCCGTAATGGAATTTTCTTTTGTAGAGCCAACGGACATCACCTTTTCTACGTTATTCTTTATCTTCGTAAAAATCAAAGTCATCCAGTTCTTCACCAGATTCTACTAATTCGATGCTAGAATTCTCGTTTGGATAAATCCCAAGTTCACGTGCATCTGTTTCACTCTTAATGTCGATTTTCCAGCCTGTTAATTTTGCTGCTAAACGAGCATTTTGTCCACGTTTACCGATAGCAAGAGATAGTTGATAATCAGGCACAACAACAGTTGTCGATTTTGCTTCTTCGTTTACTTGTACATCTAATACTTTAGATGGGCTAAGTGCATTAGCTACAAATACAACTGGTTCTTCTGACCATTCTACGATATCAATTTTTTCTCCGCTTAACTCGTTAACGATTGTTTGAACACGGCCACCTTTAGATCCAACACATGAACCTACTGGATCGATATCATCGCGATGAGCAAAAACCGAGATTTTTGAGCGGTCTCCTGCTTCACGTGCGATTGACTTGATCTCAACAATGCCATCATAAATTTCAGGCACTTCGTTTTCGAATAAACGGCGCAGTAGTCCTGGATGTGTGCGTGAAACAAACACTTGTGGTCCGCGTGTCGTGCGTTCTACTTTAGTGATGTAGACTTTAATGCGATCATGTGGTTTGTAATGTTCATTTGGCATTTGTTCTGTCTGAGGAAGCACAGCCTCAACTTTGCCAAGTCCAACGTATAAATTGCGAGCGTCCATGCGTTCGACAATACCATTAACGATATCATCTGCGCGATCAACAAACTCTTCAAAGATCAAGCCACGTTCAGCTTCACGTACGCGCTGAGTCACAACTTGTTTTGCTGTTTGAGCCGCAATACGACCGAAGTTACGAGGTGTTACTTCTTCCTCTACTACATCTCCAAGTTCATATGCAGGGTTGATGACTTTTGCATCTTCCAACGAAATGTGAAGACGCTCATCTTCAACTTCCTCTACAACATCTTTACGAGAATACACTAGCATCGTTCCCGTGTTTAAATTTAAATCCACACGAACATTTTGTGCTTGGTTAAAATTTCGTTTGTATGCTGTTACTAAAGCTGCTTCAATCGCTTCAATTAAAACTTCACGCGAAATTCCTTTTTGTTTTTCCAATACTTCAAAAGCATCCAATAACTCACTGCTCATTTTATTCACTCCCAGGTTCTTCAATCAGGTTTTACAGAAAAATCAATGGCCAAACGGATAACTGCAATTTTGTTTTTTGCAATGCTGATTATTTTTCTGCGTGTTTTGATTTTAATTTCAATTTCTACTTGTTCATCATCGAAAGATTTCAAATAACCTTCAAACTCTTTTGCATCTTCAACAGGTTCATACGTCTTGATGTAAATGAATTTACCGATCGCTTTTTCAAAATCTTTTTCTTTCTTCAACGGACGTTCTGCTCCTGGAGATGAAACTTCCAAGAAATAGTTTTGTTCAATTGGATCTAATTCATCCAAAATCCCACTTAGTTTTTCACTTACTAAAGCACATTGTTCAATATCAATTGGTGCTTCTGGATTGTCTACAAACACTCGTAAAAACCAATCGCGGCCTTCTTTTAAAAATTCCACGTCCACAAGTTCTAGTCCTAGTTCACTCGTAATTGGTTGTGCTATCTGCTCGATTTGTTCTGTGATTTTGCTCATACATGCCTCCCGCTATTTTTTCGCCATAACAAACAGAAAAGAGCGGGAGAACCCACTCTTCTGCGACAGAGCTATTCAGTAAATGTTACTACAATAATACCATAAACCGCGCCATGGTGCAACTGACTAGAACAGTGACAGCTGATTCGCATCTGGCATACCTTCTAAGCACCCGTGATCATCCATGTATTCGATGATTGTTTTTGAAACACGACCACGTTGTTGCAGATCTTCTTTCGATAAAAATTCTCCATGCTCCCGTGCAGCTACGATTGATTTCGCTGCATTAGTTCCTAATCCTGGGATAGCATTAAACGGCGGAATCAAACTCTTTCCTTCAATAATAAATTGATCAGCAGAAGATTTATATAAATCTACTTTCTGGAAAGTATAGCCCCGCTCTACCATTTCAAGCGTTAGTTCCATAACCGTTAATAAGTTTTTCTCTTTGGTTGAAGCTTCTAGACCTTTGGAATTGATGTCGTCAATTACTGAACGAATCGATTGCGACCCTTTGGACATTGCATTGACATCAAAATCTTCAGCCCGAACGGTAAAGTATGCTGCGTAATAAAGAATCGGGAAATGAACTTTGAAATAAGCAATACGAACAGCCATTAATACATAGGCAGCCGCATGGGCTTTCGGGAACATGTACTTAATCTTTTTACAAGATTCGATATACCAGTTTGGTACACCTTCTTTTTTCATCGCTTCTTCAAATTCAGGTGTTAAGCCTTTCCCTTTTCGAACGGATTCCATAATTTTAAATGCTAGTGAAGACTCTAATCCTTGATAAATCAAGTAAACCATAATGTCATCTCGACAACCAATTACATCTGACAGCTGACAAGTACCATTTTGAATCAATTCCTGCGCGTTACTTAACCAAACATCCGTCCCGTGAGACAGTCCCGAAATCTGAACCAGCTCCGAAAACGTATTCGGCTTTGTTTCTTCAAGCATTTGACGGACAAAACGCGTACCAAACTCAGGAATACCTAGTGTACCGGTCTTGCAGCCAATTTGTTCTTTCGTTACGCCAAGCGTTTCCGGTCCGGCGAAAATCTTCATGACTTCCGGATCGTCGGTAGGGATGGTTTTCGGGTCTATTCCAGATAAATCTTGCAGCATACGAATTACTGTCGGATCATCATGTCCGAGAATATCCAGTTTTAATAAATTATCGTGAATCGAATGGAAGTCAAAATGAGTCGTCTTCCATTCGGAATCCTGTGCATCTGCAGGGAATTGAATCGGCGAGAAATCATAAATGTCCATATAATCTGGAACAACAATAATTCCCCCTGGGTGCTGACCAGTGCTCCGTTTAACGCCTGAACAACCTTGCACAAGTCGATCGATTTCTGCGCCACGAATTGTCATATCTCGGTCGTTTGCATAGCCACGGACATAACCATAAGCCGTCTTTTCTGCAACTGTCCCAATCGTTCCGGCACGGAAAACATTACCTTCACCAAATAACTCTTTTGTATAGTTGTGAGCTTTGGACTGATACTCACCACTAAAGTTTAAATCGATATCGGGAACTTTATCTCCTTTAAATCCTAAAAACGTTTCAAACGGAATATCTTGACCTTCTTTTTGATACGGAATATCACAGTCTGGACAGTTTTTATCTTTCAAATCAAATCCTGAACTGACTGACCCATCATCAAAAAACTCAGATTTTTTGCATTTTCTACAAATATAATGCGGCGGCAACGGGTTTACTTCTGTGATTTCAGTTAATGTCGCAACTAAAGAAGACCCAACCGAACCACGCGAACCAACTAAGTAGCCGTCATCTAACGATTTTTTAACAAGTTTGTGTGAAATCAAGTAAATAACCGCAAATCCGTGACCGATAATGGATTTAAGTTCTTTTTCAATCCGCGCTTCTACAATTTCAGGTAACGGTAAGCCATAAATTTGTCGAGCCATATTATAGCTAAGCTCCCGGACTTCCTCATCAGCGCCTTCAATTTTCGGTGTATATAGTTCATCTTTGATCGGTTTCACGACATCAATCATGTCAGAAATTTTCAAAGAATTGGCTACCACAAGTTCATGTGCCGTTTCACTGCCAAGAAAATCAAACGCGTCTAGCATTTCATTTGTTGTTCTAAAATGTACTTTTGGCAATTTCGTACGGTTCAATGGATTCGCGCCACCTTGAGATCCAATTAATACTTGACGGAAAATGGCATCTGTCTCATCAAGGTAATGAACATTGCCAGTCGCCACTAACGGAATCTCTAATTTGCGACTAATTTTTACGAGTTTGCGGATAATGTCTTCTAAATTCCATTCATCTCGAATCATTTCTCGTTCGATTAAATGTGAATAAACTTCTTTCGGATGAACTTCTAAATAATCATAAAATTGAGCAGTCTTTTCGACTTCTTCCATCGATTTTTGCATAACTGCTTCAAATACTTCGCCTTTATCGCACCCTGAACCTACTAGCAGTCCTTTTCGATGCTTTTGCAATAATGAACGTGGAATACGCGGCACTCGGTAGAAATAATTGATATGCGAAGCAGATACCAGTTTAAAAAGGTTTTTCAATCCTTCGTCGTTTTGCGCGAGCAGTGTACAGTGAGTCGGACGCGATCGTTTATACGCATCGCCACTACCTACATAATCATTTAATTGATCGTGATACAAAATGCCTTTTTGATCAGCTTCTTTTAAAAGATGTGTCAGCAAATACGAAGTAGCTTCTGTATCGTAGATGGCTCTGTGATGCTGTGTTAGCTCAATACCAAACTTTTTAGCTAATGTATTTAGACGATGATTTTTCAATTCAGGGTGAAGCATACGCGCTAATTCTAAGGTATCGATTGTAGCATGTACGGTATCAATGCCGTATTTTTTGTAGCAAACATACAAGAAGCCCATATCAAATGATGCGTTATGAGCAACCATAATATGGTCTCCTGCCCAGTCATGGTATTTGCGAATAACTTCTTCCACTTCCGGTGCATTCTTCACCATGTCATCCGTAATCCCAGTTAAATCAATAGTCGTCGATGACAATTCATGATGCGGGTTTGCAAAACTTTCGAACTTATCGATGATTTGACCGCCTTTAATCTTTACAGCAGCTAGCTCAATGATGGTATCGTAAACAGCTGATAAACCTGTGGTTTCTAAGTCAAACACCACGAAGGTTTCTTCTTCTAATAGTGCATGGCGCTCTTCATACGCAATCGGTACACCATCATCTACTAAATTCGCTTCTAATCCAAAAATTGCTTTAATGCCATGTTTTTTACTGGCTGCGTAAGCATCCGGAAATGATTGCACACCAGCATGATCGGTAATGGCGATAGCAGGATGACCCCATTTGGCGGCTTGACTTACTAAAGAATCAACAGACGAAACAGCGTCCATTTGACTCATTGGTGTGTGCAAATGCAATTCAACACGTTTTTCTTCAGCCGTATCTCGTCGAAGTTCTGGTTTGATTTCCACCATATCTTGCGCCATCATGACCAAATCTCGAACAAAAGTATCCGTTTGAATCGAGCCACGTGCTTTTAGCCACATGCCTTTTTTCGCATTGGCCATTAATTCAGCATCTTCTTTATCACGCGAGAACATTTTCACAAGAATCGAATCGGTATAATCGGTTATTTTAACCGTTAATAATGAACGTCCGCTTCGTAGTTCACGAACTTCAGCATCAAAGACATAACCTTCGATAGTCACTCGGCGCTCTTCATCAACAATAGATTTAATATCAACGATATTTTCATCCGGTTTGATCGCAGAACCCATTTGGAATGGTCCTGAAGGAGCTCCATTTTCTTTCTGGCTGGTTTCTCGCTTTTTCATATCCGACAATGCTTTTTTCGCCATTTCTTCTTCTTCGCGCAAACGTTCTGCCATGAAAGCTGCATGAGCGGCTTCTTGATTTTCGTCTGATAGTTGGAAATCAATGGCTACGTGTGGAAATCCAAACTGACGGTAAACTCCCGCTAATTTATCACTGTATTTTGATTTTAATGCCATCATTTCGTGTTCATGACTGCATTGTAATAATAATTTATTGCCGTTCCAGACTGGAGCTTGCGACAATAACCGCTCACGTAGTGGCGGTGCCATGTCTGCCAATTCTTCAACAGCGTACTTCCAATAAGATAATACTAAGTTTTCCTGTGCCGTTTCTTGTGCCGTTTCAATGTTTAATTGAACTCGAGCAATTGGAGAAAATGTGCTATATAGACGTTCTTTTAATAATAAATACAAGTCAATCGGCAAGATATTCTTCAATTTCACAATAAATTTCCACGATCGCTCTTTTTTATGGACGGTCATCCGTGTCAATTCAGCCTCTTCGAAAAAGGGCATGTGTACATCGTCCGTTAGTTCGAGATGCTGAAGCAGCAATTTGAATCGCATCTTAGAGTCTTGCTCGTTTGTCATAATTATCCCCTTCATGGTAGTGATTTAAGAAAAGTGCTAGCTTAAGTTCTTTCAGGATCTTCTGAAGCAGGCAGAAAAAGAAAGGAAAGTACATAATGTACTTTCCTTTCATCATATCAGATTTCGTTATTATTTTTTAAAAAACTGCTGTATTTTCTCAAGTACTTCGTCACGCGTCCATTCAAATGTTTCACCTGTACGACGTATTTTAACTTCTAAAATGCCTTCTGCAGCTTTTTTACCAATTGTGATACGGATTGGTAATCCGATCAAGTCTGCATCTGCAAATTTCACACCCGCCCGTTCTTTGCGGTCATCAAGTAATACTTCGTAACGGTTTTCTTTTAATAACGAATACAGTTCTTCGCCAAGCTCACGCTGCGTGTCGTCTTTAACATTAACCGGTACTAAATGAACTTCATAAGGAGCAACAACATCTGGCCATGTAAAACCATTTTCGTCTTGGAATTGTTCTGCAACTGCAGCCAGCACACGCGATACACCGATTCCGTAACATCCCATAATATAAGGCATCGATTTGCCTTGATCGTTTAAGAACGTACCTTTTAACGGAATACTGTATGTTGTGCCCAATTTGAAAATGTGACCTACTTCAATGCCTTTAGCAAATTGAATTGTTCCTTGTCCGTCTGGAGAGGCATCTCCTTCTTGGATAAAGCGTAAGTCGTGGAAAGCAGGAACTGTAAAATCTTTTCCTGGTGTAACATTTTTATAATGATAGCCGCTTTCGTTAGCTCCAGCAATTCCATTAACGATGTTTTCCACTGCGTGATCAGCAAATAAACGAATATCCGCAGGTAAATTTACAGGACCAAGTGAACCAATATCACAACTTAATAATTGCTGTACGTCTTCAGCTGTTGCCATCTCAATAATTTTAGCGCCTGTTGCGTGCTTCACTTTAACGTCGTTGACTTCATGATCACCTCTTGCTAAAACGATGACCAATTCATCATCCGCTTTAAAGACCATTGTTTTAATACACTTATCAGCAGTCGTTTCAAAAAACTCTGCAACATCTGTAATCGTATTCTTGCCTGGAGTTGCAACTTTTTCCATCGTTTCAGGAGTTTCGTCTGAAACTGGATAATTTACGTTAACTGCAGCCATTTCGATATTCGCTGCATATGAAGAAGTGTCCGAATAAGCAATTGTATCTTCGCCAATTTCCGACAACACCATAAACTCATGGTTGTCTTTTCCACCAATCGCACCTGAATCCGCAATAACTGCGCGGAAATTTAGTCCAAGACGTGTAAAGATATTCGTATATGCTTGCATCATTACGTCATACGTTTCATCTAAACTTTCAGTCGTCGCATGGAACGAATAAGCATCTTTCATTAAGAATTCACGGCCACGTAACAAGCCAAAGCGGGGACGTTTTTCATCTCTAAATTTCGATTGAATTTGGAACAAATTCAAAGGTAATTTTTTGTAAGATTTAATCTCATCACGCAATAAGCTCGTAATGACTTCTTCATGAGTTGCACCTAGTGCAAATTCACGATCATTGCGATCTTTCAAACGCATCAATTCGTCGCCATAAGAATACCAACGACCAGATTCTTGCCATAATTCAGCTTGTTGAAGTGCAGGCATGAAGATTTCGACGCTATTAGCAGCTTCCATTTCTTCGCGAATCACGGTTTCAACTTTTTGAAGTACACGTTTGCCAAGTGGTAAAAACGAGTAAATACCACTCGTGTTTTGACGGATAAAGCCTGCGCGTAATAATAACTGATGCGATCTTACTTCTGCATCGGCTGGAGTTTCGCGTAAAGTCGGGATAAACGTTGCTGTTTGTTTCATTCCAGAATACACCTCAACTGACTATAAAATTTTTAGTAAAGTATTAAAAGTTCAGGACAGGCAATAAATCGCCTGTCCACTGTTGCTCAATTGCTTATTTTAAAAGAAATATTTTTGAATATCATTCCAAGTGACAACGAGCATGAGTAGCATAAGTAGCATAATCCCGACAAAATGGACCATTCCTTCTTTTTGCCGATCTACCGGTTTGCCACGTAATGCTTCAACGATAAAGAACATTAAACGTCCACCATCAAGTGCTGGTAATGGAAGCAAGTTCATAATACCAAGATTGATACTCAACATACCAGCCCAGCTCATCAACGTGAAGAAACCATATTTGGCAACTTCTTCAGTCGTTTTGTAAATCCCTACAGGACCTGACAAGGCATCAATTGTAAATTGCCCTGTTACAAGCATTCCTAATAGACGGAATATTTCTTTGAACCAAAAGATGGTTCGTTCAGCACCATATGCGAATGAACCAAGAAAATCTTTTTCCATCGGGCTTTGGTATAGAACACCAATAACACCAACCTCTTCAGCAGATTGCTCTGCAACTTCAGGAGTAATGGTAAAGTCTAACGGCTCACCGTCGCGTTCTACTTCAAAAGCTAGCGGATTTCCCGCATTGTTTTGAACAGATTCAACTAACTCGTCCCATGTAGCAATTGCATCTCCTTCGATTGAGGTTACCAAATCACCATTTTGCATTCCCGCTTCAGCTGCCGGACTTTCTTCTGTCACTTCAGTTATCACAGGTTCAAAAGTAGGGATGCCTTGCATCATGCCAAGTGCTGTAAAAATAAGAAACGCTAAAATGAAATTGAAAAGCGGACCTGCAAAAATCGTCATAAATCGCTTGCCTACTGTTTTCGAATCAAATTGTCGATCATATGGAGCTAAAATAATTTCTCTGCCATTTTCCTCGACAACAGCGTCACGTGCTACATCAATACGCATTAATTTTTCTTCTTCGTCATAACCTTTAATCCAAAGCTCTTTTTCCAAATCTGCTTCTTCTACTTCTAAAAACAGAATTTCAGGATAAACATTCTTTTGATTCATGATTATTTTTTTAGCTAATCCTTCTTTGTTCAATAAAATACCGATGCGATGGCCTGCCTGAATATGGATGGTGTCCATATCTTCGCCTGCCATGCGCACATAGCCGCCTATTGGCAACAACCGTAATGTGTAAAGCGTTTCTCCTTTGGTAATGCCCAAAATTTTCGGACCCAT
The DNA here is from genome assembly GCF_001687585.2 of Planococcus halocryophilus. GTDB lineage: Bacteria > Bacillota > Bacilli > Bacillales_A > Planococcaceae > Planococcus > Planococcus halocryophilus. The sequence continues at coordinate 2,178,825 of NZ_CP016537.2, forward strand.
CCCAATTGCAAATTCACGAACTAAAATGCCCGCCCGTTTTGCGAAAAGAAAATGACCAAATTCATGGAAAAATACTAAAGCACCGAAAATTATTATAAACGAGATAACCGTTTCCATTTTGAACCCACCTTTATAAACTTATTCGGTTTTGATCTTTAGTTATTTTAGCATTTTTTTAACGAATTTTCTTGTTTCAGCATCTACATGCAAAATCGTTTCTAAATCTGGATTAGCTAAAACTTCATGTTGATCCATTGCACGTTCAATCATTTCCTCAATTTGCAAAAACGTAATTTCTTCATTAAGGAATAATGCTACGGCTTGTTCGTTCGCAGCATTTAATACTGTCGTCATGGTTCCACCTGCATTTCCAGCATCAAATGCCAATTGCAATGCACGGAAGCGTTTATAGTCCATTTCTTTGAAATTCAATTGACCAATTTCTGCTAAGTTTAGTCGTTTTGCCTCAGGACGCGGAAAGCGATCCGGATAAGACAAAGCATATTGAATCGGTACACGCATATCCGGAGTGCCAAGTTGCGCCATAACGCTTGTATCTTGGAATTCGACCATCGAATGAATAATACTTTCTCGGTGAAGTACAACATCAATATCCGCATATGCAAAATCAAATAGCACATGAGCTTCGATGACTTCTAATCCTTTGTTGACCATAGTGGCTGAATCAATCGTAATTTTCGACCCCATCGACCAGTTTGGGTGATTTAATGCATCTTGAACAGAGACGTTTTTCAATTGTTCACGTGTTAAATCACGGAAGCTACCACCAGAGGCCGTTAAGATTAATCGACTGGCTTGCTCTTTCTTTTCGCCGTTTAACGCTTGAAAAAGTGCCGAGTGTTCACTGTCAACCGGCAATATATCTGCACCATAATCTCTAGCGCTATCCATAACTAAATGACCTGCTGTTACGAGCGTTTCTTTATTTGCAATAGCGATGGTCCGGCCAAGCTTGATTGCTTCTAATGTAGGCTCGAGACCAACACTACCAAGTACTGCATTGACAAGGACATCCGCATCGTAAACAGCGATTTCGATCAGACCTTTGGCACCGCTCACAAACGACACACTCGGGTATTCAGCTGCTAGTGTTTTTGCGTCTTCTGGTTGTTGAATACAAACAATTTCAGGTTTGAATTCCGCGATCAGTTTACGTGTAATGTCCATGTTTTTTCCAGCAGCAAATCCAACTAAAGTAAATTCATGCGGATGTTCTCGGATAATGTCAGCTGTTTGCACACCAATCGACCCTGTAGCACCCAGCAAAATAATTTTCTTAACCATTCAGCAATTTCCTCTCTTAGATGAAATGTAAAAAGTGAAGCAAAGGCATCACAAACAAAATACTATCAAAGCGATCCAATATTCCGCCGTGTCCTGGTAAAATCGTTCCTGAGTCTTTCACGTTAAAATGTCTCTTCAACGCAGATTCTACTAAATCACCCATTTGACCAAAAACAGAGGCAATTATAGTCACTACTACGATTAATATAACGGAATGGTTTAATGGGATAAAATAATTAAAGATCAATGCAATTCCAATCGCCCAAATAATTCCACCAACAAATCCTTCAACCGTTTTATTTGGCGAAATTTCCGGCCACAGTTTCCGCTTGCCGATTTTACGTCCTGTAAAATAAGCGCCTGAATCAGTAAACCAGACAATTAACAAAGCAAATATTAGGTAACTAAGGCTTGCTTCACGCGTTTCGATAAAGTAAAAGAAGCCAATACCTACATATAAAGTACCCATAATAGCAAATGCTGCATCATCAAAAGTAAAACTGTTTTTCACAATTACTGTATGTATCAAAAGTAAAATGACGGCTAAAAAGGCAAATTCAATTTTTTCGTAGCCAGTCCATTCAAACACTTGCTGCGCCCATTGAGTAGGAAGCATAAATGCATATAATGCAATCAGAGAAATAAGGCCAGGAATACTCCGTAAGCTCCGGCCTTTCATTTTTAAAAGTTCTTGCAAGGCTATAGTTCCTAACATATACACAAGTAAAATAAACGGAATACCACCATAAATAACAAAAGGGATGAAAAAAGCCGCTGCGATAACACCTGTTATGATCCGTTGTTTCATTTCACTTCGTCCCCTTTCAACCCTCCATACCGACGATTACGATTTTGGTAAATTTGAATCGCTTCAAGTAAGGAATCTTCATTAAAATCGGGCCACAAGGTTTCCGTAAACCAAAACTCGGTATAAGCCAATTGCCAAAGCATGAAATTACTTAAACGCACTTCACCACTTGTACGAATCAATAAATCAGGTTCAGGCAAGCCTTTTGTCATTAGCCCTCCTGTAATGAGGTCTTCGTTTATGTCGTCAAGCGTTAACGTGCCTTCAGCTACTTGTGCTGCAATGTCTTTAACTGCATCAACAATTTCTGCGCGACTTCCATAATTTAATGCGAAATTTAATATAAGTCCTGTATTATTTTTTGTCGCTTCTTTTGCCTTATTTATAGCTTTAAGTGTATGCGTTGGCAAATTCTCATGGTACCCCATCATTTCTACGCGCACATTTTCTTTTACTAACTCGGGCAGAAAGGTCGTTAAGAACTCTTCAGGCAAACGCATCAAAAAATCCACTTCAATTTTTGGACGTTTCCAGTTTTCTGTGGAAAATGCATACAAAGTTAATACACTTACCCCTAGTTCGTTGGCAAGCTTTGTCACTTTGCGAACTGTCTTCATTCCTTCATGATGCCCAGCAACTCTTGGCAATGAACGTTTTTTTGCCCAACGGCCATTTCCGTCCATAATGATTGCAATATGCGCTGGAACTTCTTCATTTGGAATCAAAACTGAGCGATCTTTATTTTCCATGACCACATCAGTATTTCTTTTTAATAGTTTATTAAACATAGTTAATCCTCCACCTATTACAAATCGGCATGTCTATTGCTTATCATATCAAAAAAAATAGCATTGTGCGCTTCTTTCAGAATAGAGCTATAATTTTTGGCATGAAAAAGCGTCCTGTTTAACAGGACGCTCAACATAAGATGAAGTTCGATTTAAACTTCCATAATTCCTTTTTCTTTATCTTTAGCCATTTCATCGATTTTCGCAATGTTGTCATCTGTCAATTTCTGAACATCATCGGAATATCCACGCAAGTCATCTACTGTAATTTCACTTTTCTTCTCAAGTTTTTTAAACTCGTCATTAGCATCGCGGCGAATATTGCGGATTCCAATTTTCGCTTCTTCTGCTTCTTTTTTCACTTGCTTAACAAGGTCTTTACGACGTTCTTCAGTCAAAGCGGGTACAGCTAAGCGAATAACAGAGCCATCATTTGATGGACTTAAACCTAAGTCAGATTTAAGAATCGCTTTTTCAATATCACCAAGAACCGATTTGTCATACGGTTGGATCATGATCAAACGAGCTTCAGGAATTGAAATTCCTGCGACTTGGTTGACCGGTGTTGGAGAACCGTAATAATCGATGGACAATTTATCCAAAATTGATGGAGTTGCACGGCCAGCACGAATTGATGCTAAATCGCGTGAAAAAGCTTGGATTGCACTAGACATTTTAGTTTCGGTTTCATTCATTACTGATTTCGGCATTAGATTGTTCTCCTCACTACTGTACCGATTTTCTCTCCAAGTACAGCTCTTTTTATATTTCCTTTTTCCATAATAGAGAATACTACGAGTGGGATGTCATTGTCCATACAAAGCGTAGAAGCAGTTGAATCCATCACTTGCAAACCTTGTTGAATCACGTCGAAATAAGAAAGTTCATCATATTTTACTGCAGTTGAATCCGTCTTCGGATCAGCTGAGTATACACCATCAACATTGTTTTTTGCCATTAAAATGACATCGGCTTCAATTTCTGCCGCACGCAATGCTGCTGTTGTATCAGTTGAGAAGTAAGGATTTCCTGTACCTGCTGCAAAGATGACAACCCGTTTTTTCTCTAAATGACGAATGGCTCTTCTGCGGATATATGGTTCAGCTACTTGGCGCATTTCAATAGATGACAGCACGCGTGTTTCTACGTCCTGTTTTTCTAATGAATCTTGTAAAGCCAATGAGTTCATAACTGTCGCCAACATGCCCATATAATCAGCTGTCGCACGATCCATACCCATTTCAGAACCGACTTTACCTCTCCAAATGTTACCGCCGCCTACAACTACTGCGACTTCTACTCCGAGTTCTACCACTTCTTTTACTTGGCTTGCTACTGATTTGATAATCTCAGGGGACAATCCGAAACCCTGTCCTCCTGCCATTGCTTCACCACTTAGTTTTAATACAATGCGTTTATATTGCTGAACACTCATCGGTACCCTCCGTTACACTTTTATTGAAAAATAGGGAACACATTCTCGTGTTCCCTAAGTTAAACCATATGATAAACAATCTTATTTTTTGTTAACTTGGCTCATAACTTCATCAGCAAAGTTGTCTTCACGTTTTTCGATTCCTTCTCCAACTTCGTAACGGATGAATTCTTTAACAGTTCCACCAGTTGAAGTTGCGAAATCACGAACTTTTTGATCTGAGTTCTTAACGAATGCTTGGTCAAGCAAGCAAATATCTTCGAAATATTTACCAAGACGGCCTTCAACCATTTTAGCAACGATTTTTTCAGGTTTGCCTTCGTTTAATGCTTGCTCAGTCAAAATTTTGCGCTCGTGTTCTACTTCGTCAGCAGAAACTTCATCACGAGAAATGTATTTAGGGTTTAATGCAGCAATGTGCATAGCGATATCGCGAGCAGCATCTGAATCTGTAGAGTTCTCAAGAACTACTAATACTGAAATTCTTCCGCCCATGTGTAGGTATGGTCCAAATGCATCAGCATCTGTTTTCGTGCGGATTTCAAAGCGACGCAAAGTAATTTTTTCACCAATTTTAGCGATAGCGTTTGAAATGTGGTCTGCAACTGTCAAACCGTTAGACATTGTAGAAGCGTTAGCTTCTTCAACAGTAGCTGGTTTAGTTGTGATCAAGTGATCGCCCAATTCTTTTACTAATGTTTGGAAGCCTTCGTTTTTCGCAACAAAGTCAGTTTCTGCGTTTACTTCGAAGATAATTGCTTCGTTTTCTTTTACAAGAATCGAAGTGATCCCTTCAGCTGCAATACGGTCTGCTTTTTTAGAAGCGCTTGAAAGACCTTTTTCACGTAGGAAATCGATTGCCGCTTCCATATCACCGTCTGTTTGTACTAAAGCTTTTTTGCAATCCATCATACCTGCGCCTGTTTTAGCGCGTAATTCTTTTACCATTTGTGCTGTTACTGCCATGATTAAATTCCTCCTTCATAATTTGTAGCTATTTTCTCAAAAAAAGGTGATAAGAGGGGTTGGCCGCTTATCACCTGTGTAATCGTGAATTACTCAGCAGATTCAGCTTGAGTTTCTTCATCTTCTTCCGGTTTTGACTCAAGCAATGCATCCGCCATTTTACCAGTTAATAATTTAACTGCGCGAATTGCATCGTCGTTTGCAGGAATAACATAATCGATTTCATCTGGATCACAGTTAGTATCAACGATACCAACGATCGGGATGTTCAATTTCATTGCTTCTGCAACTGCAATACGTTCTTTACGTGGGTCAACTACGAACATTACGTCCGGTAGTGAACTCATGTCACGGATACCGCCTAGGAATTTAACAAGACGTTCGTGTTGTTTTTTCAACTGAACAACTTCTTTTTTCGGTAGAACTTCGAAAGTTCCATCTTCTTCCATGCGTTCGATTTGTTTCAAACGGTTCACACGTTTTTGGATTGTACCGAAGTTAGTAAGTGTTCCACCCAACCAACGTTGGTTGATGTAGTAGTTACCAGAGCGTTCTGCTTCTTCTTTAATAGCGTCTTGAGCTTGTTTTTTCGTACCAACGAAAAGAACTTTTCCGCCTTCTTCGCCAACTTGTTTCATGAAGCTATAAGCTTCTTCAAGTTTGCGAACTGTTTTTTGTAAATCGATGATGTAGATACCGTTACGCTCCACGAAAATATATTTTTTCATTTTCGGGTTCCAACGACGAGTCTGGTGACCGAAGTGTACACCAGCTTCTAACAATTGTTTCATTGAGATTACTGCCATGATATGTTTCCTCCTGATAGGTTATTTTTTCCCTCCGCATTTTTCTTCTCTGAACCGTTACCCGATTGGGCACCTACGACTCAAATCGAAATGCGTGTGTATTTAACACCATTTGAAATTATATCACGCTACCGTTCAAGAACGCAACAAGTTTCTATCATTTAGTTGAGATAGACAAAAAAAGATGCCGGAAATTCCCCGGCATCTTTTCAAAACAAAATTAGTTCATTTTTAATTGTTCAAGTTCTGCAAGGAATTTCGTGTTCAATACTTTAATGTATGTCCCTTTCATTCCTAGAGAACGTGATTCGATAACGCCAGCACTTTCAAGTTTACGAAGTGCATTAACGATTACTGAACGTGTAATACCAACGCGGTCAGCAATTTTAGAAGCAACTAGTAATCCTTCGTTGCCATCTAATTCTTCGAAGATGTGTTCAATTGCTTCAAGTTCACTGTATGAAAGTGAAGAAATCGCCATTTGAACAACAGCTTTGCTACGAGCTTCCTCTTCAATGCGGTCGCCTTTTTCGCGAAGGATTTCCATCCCTACTACTGTTGCGCCGTATTCTCCAAGAATTAAATCATCGTCATGGAATTCTGCTTCTACACGTCCAAGAAGCAATGTTCCAAGACGTTCGCCACCACCGTTAATTGGGACGATTGTTGTAAGACCGTCTTTAAACAACTCACGTTCTTCAACTGGGAAGATTGTGTGTTCGCTGTTTACGTCTAAGTTTTCAGTTGTTTCTGTGATGTTTGAAAGTTTTTGAGTATACTCAGCTGGGAATTGACGATCTTCAAGCATACCTTTCATACGATCGTTTTCGATTTGTTGGTTGATTGCATAGCCTAACACTTTACCTTTACGGCTTACTACGAACGCGTTACATTCAATAACTTCGCTCAATGTTTCAGCCATATCTTTAAAGTTTACTTTTTTTCCGCCTGCTGCTTCCAGCATAGAGTTAATTCGTCTTGTTTTTCCTAATAAATTCATTTAAATGAACCTCCTACAGTATTCGTACCTTGTTTATTCAATATTCTAAAGGTTTTTACACCTCAATGGAACTATTACGCCTTGTTTTACAGAATAAATTGTGACAAGTCTTTGTTTTTTGCCACATTTTCGAGTTTTTCATTCACATATTGGACAGTAATGTCAATTTGCGCTGGAGAAATCTCGGAAGCTTCAAAAGACAAATCTTCCAAAAGGCGCTCCAGGATGGTATGTAGCCTGCGCGCACCGATGTTATCTGTATCTTGATTTACTTCATATGCAATTTCTGCAAGTCTGATTATTGAGGCATCACTGAAGTGTACCACAATTCCCTCTGTTTCGAGAAGGGCTTTATACTGATTTATTAAAGAATGTTTTGGTTCTGTTAATATTTTTACAAAATCTTCTACTTCTAGCTTCTGTAATTCTACTCGAATTGGAAAGCGACCTTGCAATTCAGGGATCAAATCAGATGGTTTCGACATATGAAATGCTCCGGCAGCTACAAACAACATATAATCCGTTTTGACCGCTCCGTATTTAGTCGAAACAGTAGATCCTTCCACAATCGGTAAGATATCGCGCTGTACACCTTCTCGTGACACATCAGCTGAAGACGAATTGCTTTTACTCGCTATTTTGTCCATCTCATCGATAAAGATAATGCCATGCTGCTCAGCTCGTTCAATGGCTTCCATTCCTACTTCTTCATCGTCTACTAACTTAGCCGCTTCTTCTGTCGTTAACACACGACGAGCTTCTTTTACTCGTAAACGCCGCTTTTTCTTTTTCTTTGGCATAAGAGAAGAAAATGCATCCTGCATATTAGCTCCCATTTGTTCCATTCCCGAACCTTGTAGAGCGTCAAACATAGAAAGTGAATTTTCAGCCACTTCAACCGTAACCCACTCTTCTTCTAATTTACCTGCTTTTAAGTCAGCAGCGATCTCTCTTCTCTTCACTCGAACTTCAACTTCTGCAGTTGGTTCTTCTTCTTCCTGCTCGAGTTTTTGTCCGAAAAACATTTCTAGCGGGTTTTGGTTTGTTTGTTTTTTACGTAGAGAAGGCGCCAATAATTTAACGATTCGTTCATTCGCTGCCGTCTCCGCTTGGAATTTAACCGCTTCGTATTTTTCTTCTTTAACGATCCGCACAGCTGATTCGACTAAATCGCGTACCATCGATTCAACATCACGACCCACATATCCGACTTCTGTGAACTTTGTCGCTTCTACTTTAATGAATGGCGCACCCGTCAATTTAGCAATACGACGAGCGATTTCTGTTTTACCGACTCCAGTCGGACCAATCATTAAAATGTTTTTCGGAATTACTTCTCCGCGCATTTCTTCGTCCAACCGACTTCTACGGTAGCGATTTCGCAAAGCGATAGCAATCGAACGTTTTGCATCTTTTTGTCCGACAATGTAACGATCTAAGTGATTAGTAATTTGTCTTGGCGTTAAATCCGTTTGATTTTTCATTAGGATAATTCCTCCACAACAATTTGGTGATTTGTATAAACACAAATATCTGCTGCAGTTTCTAAAGCTGATTTCGCAATCTCTGCGGCTGTAAAATGATCTCCTGCGAATTTCTTTAATGCACGTCCAGCTGCTAACGCATAGTTACCACCAGATCCAATAGCTAAAATGCCATCATCCGGTTCAATCACTTCGCCAGTTCCTGAAACAAGCAATAGTTCATCTTTGTTCATGATAATAAGCATGGCTTCTAATTGGCGAAGCATTTTGTCTCCACGCCATTGCTTAGCCAGTTCCACAGCCGCTCTTTGAAGGTTGCCGTTATACTCAGTTAACTTTCCTTCGAACATTTCAAACAATGTAAAAGCATCTGCAACTGAGCCTGCAAACCCAGTTAACACTTGCCCATTATATAATTTACGCACTTTTCTTGCTGTATGCTTCATCACTACAGCATTGCCAAATGTCACTTGCCCATCGCCTGACATCGCACATTGACCATTATGTCGAACCGCGAATATTGTGGTTGCATGAAATTCTTGCATCGTAAAATGCCCCTTTCTAAGCTCTTGGATGTGAGTTCAAATACGTATTCCGTAAATGTTCTTTCGTAACGTGCGTATATACCTGCGTAGAACTTAAATGAGAATGTCCCAATAATTCCTGGACAGTCCGAATATCGGCTCCGTTATTGATCAGGTGAGTTGCAAAAGTATGACGAATCATATGTGGATAAATAGAAGAATTGACAGAAGCCTTTTTCATGCACTCGCTTAAAATATGACGAACGCCTCGATCGGTAACCGCTTCTCCTCGACTATTTACAAATAAATAATCATGTTCTTGCTTCTTCATCAATTTAGGACGTGCATCTTCGAGGTAATGTTCCAATGCATCTTGTGCAAACTGGCCATAAGGAATATAACGTTCTTTTCTTCCTTTCCCCATCACTTTTACAATTTGCATCGTTTGGTCTAAATCATTCAATCGAATAGATACACATTCGCCGACTCGCATACCGGTTGCATACAGTAATTCAAGTAATGCTGTATTACGAACCGACAATTTATCTTCACCCAGTACTGATTTAAACAGCTGTGCTAATTCCTCTTCATAAAAAAATTGCGGTAGCCGCTCTTCTTTTTTAGGATGATACAACGATCTAAACGCAGCTTCATCCAACCCATACTCCCGATTAGCATAACGGAAAAAAGACCGAATTGCAGAAATTTTTCTAGAAACCGTTGTTCTCGATAGTTTAGCATCATATAATTTCGTGACATAATTTCTAGCATGTATATATTCGACTTCTCTAATGTCTGGTACACCTTCAGCATTCAGAAACTGAAAAAAATCCGCCAAATCATGTTCATAATGGTGGACGGTATGTTCAGAATAATTTTTTTCCAATTGGATATAACTCATAAAAGATTCCAGCATCTTTTCTTTTTCCATACGCGCTCCACCTTTCAGCAAATAGAAAAGCCTCTAAATTATAACAACATTTAGAGGCTTTTATCAATTAAACAGTTATTGTATTCATATAATTTTGAATTGATTCGAGAGCGCGGTTTGCGTGTCTTTCCGCACGCTCTTGTTTTGAACGGATACGTTCTCCTAAATCAGGGAACAATCCGAAGTTAACGTTCATTGGTTGGAAATTCTTGCTGTCTGCTTCGGTAATGTATCGAGCCATACTACCTAATGCTGTTTCAGCTGGGAATATCAATAATTCTTCACCCAATGCCAATTTCGCAGCGTTAATGCCCGCTAATAACCCACTTCCTGCAGATTCAACATAACCTTCGACCCCCGTCATTTGACCAGCAAAGAAAATGTTTTCATCTGCTTTTAATTGATAAGTCGGTTTCAGCACACGCGGCGAGTTGATAAACGTGTTGCGGTGCATCACACCATAACGCACAATTTCAACATTTTCCAAGCCTGGGATCAATTTCAACACTTCTTTTTGAGGTCCCCATTTAAGATGTGTTTGGAAACCAACGATATTGTAAAGTGTTCCAGCTGCATCATCTTGACGAAGTTGAACAACTGCATACGGACGTTCTCCTGTTTTCGGATCTTCCAATCCAACTGGCTTCATCGGTCCGAATGTTAAAGTTTTCTCGCCTCTAGCTGCCATAACTTCAACAGGCATACAACCTTCAAAGTAAATTTCTTTTTCGAATTCTTTCAAAGGTACTACTTCAGCTTCAACAAGCGCTGTATGGAATCGCTTAAACTCTTCTTCTGTCATTGGACAGTTTAAATAAGCTGCTTCCCCTTTGTCGTAACGGGATTTCAAATATACTTTATCCATATCAATGCTGTCTTTTTCAACGATTGGTGCTGCTGCATCATAGAAATACAAATATTCTTCACCCGTCAATTTACGAATCTTCTCAGCAAGTGCTGGAGAAGTTAATGGACCGGTCGCAATAATCGTGATGCCTTCTGGGATTTCAGTTACTTCTTCATTGATCACTTCTACTAATGGATGGTTTTTCACTTTATCAGTAACTGCCGCGGCAAATTCGTGACGGTCAACTGCTAGTGCACCACCCGCTGGTACTGATGCACCATCTGCTGATTCGATAATGACAGAATCCAATTTGCGCATTTCTTCTTTGATCACACCAACAGCGTTGGTTAATGAATTTGCGCGCAAGGAATTACTGCAAACCAGTTCGGCAAATTTATCTGTGTGATGTGCAGCAGTTTGTTGAACTGGTCGCATTTCAAATAAACGGACGTTCACTCCGCGTTTTGCGATTTGCCATGCCGCTTCACTACCAGCTAACCCTGCTCCAATTACGTTTACATATTTCGTCATTTCTAAACACCTCTATATTATTATTGAACTTCTTCTTTATAATCACAGCTCGTACAACTAATTTGTACACCTTTTTTCACTTTTTTCTCTACTAATAACTCGCTACATTTTGGACACGGTCGCTCAATTGGTTTATCCCATGAGACAAATTCGCATTCTGGATAACGTTCGCAACCGTAGAATATGCGGCGTTTTTTACTTTTTCTTTCGACAATTTCACCTTGCTTACACGTTGGGCATGTAACCCCTATATGCTTCACAATCGCTTTCGTATTTCGGCATTCAGGGAAGTTACTGCATGCCATGAATTTTCCGTAGCGACCCAATTTGTAAACCATAGGCGACCCACATAGTTCACAATCTTCGCCAGCCGGCTCATCTTTGATCTGCACTTTTTCCATTTCATTTTCTGCTACTTCAACATTTTTTTCGAATTTCCGATAAAATGCGTCGATAATAGAGCGCCATTCGATTTCGCCTTCTTCGACAGTATCCAAGTCATGCTCCATTTTAGCTGTAAATTCAATGTTTAATATATCCGGGAAAAATTCAAGCACTAGCTGATGAACAATTTCACCCAACTCTGTTGGGATAAAGCGTTTTGCATCTAGTGTGACATACCCACGTTTTTGGATGGTATCCAATGTTGGTGCGTAGGTTGACGGACGTCCAATTCCAAGCTCTTCAAGCGCTCGTACTAAACGGGCCTCTGTAAAACGTGGAGGCGGCTGCGTAAAATGCTGATTTGGTGTAATATCAACCGCTTCTACTACGTCCCCTTCAGCCATTTCCGGTAAGATATTATCTTTTTCTTCTTTTTGATCATCCGTACCTTCAATATAAAGCTTCATGAAACCTGGAAATTTAACTTGAGAACCATTTGCACGAAATACTGCTTCACCATTTTGCAATTCTGCCATAACTGTATCCAATACAGCCGACGACATCTGACTTGCCACAAAACGGTCCCAAATGAGTTTATACAGTCGGTAAAGATCACGCGAAAGAATGCTCTTCATCGACTCTGGTGTCCGCATTACACTTGTTGGACGCACAGCTTCGTGGGCATCTTGTGATTTTGCCGACTGCTTGGCAGCGACTTTTTGTGTAACGTACTGCTCACCGTAGTTTTCAACGATAAAATCGATTGTATCTTTTTTCGCCGTATCTGAAATCCGCGTTGAATCTGTACGCATATAGGTGATTAATCCTGTGATGCCTTCTTTCCCTACTGCAATACCTTCATACAATTGTTGCGCTAGCATCATTGTCTTTTTAGCTCGGAAGTTTAACTTGCGGGCAGCTTCTTGTTGGAGTGAAGAAGTTGTAAAAGAAGGGGAAGGATTTCTTTTTCTCTCTTTTTTTACAACACGATTTACTTTGAAATCTTTTCCTGACATTGAAGACATTACTTCTTTGACATCGGCTTCATTATGCAATTTCATTTTCTCTTTTGTGTTGCCATAAAATTGCGCTTCAAATTTTTTCTTCGATTTTTCGAACTCGCCAGTAATAGACCAGTATTCTTCCGGTTCAAAAACTTTGATTTCGTTTTCACGATCAATGACTAAACGCAAAGCCACTGATTGAACGCGTCCAGCTGACAATCCTTTTTTCACTTTTTTCCAAAGTAATGGACTAATGCTATACCCAACAAGACGATCTAGAATTCGGCGTGCTTGTTGTGCATCGACTAAGTCCATATCAATTTTGCGTGGATGCTTAAATGATTCTTTAATCGCATCTTTCGTGATTTCGTTAAAGACGACACGACAATCTGAAGTTTGGTCAATGCCGAGTGCCGTAGCTAAATGCCACGCAATTGCTTCTCCTTCTCTGTCGGGGTCAGCCGCGAGAAAGACTTTCTTTGCTTTTTTCGCTTCTTTTTTAAGATCTTGTAAGATTGGTCCTTTACCTCTGATCGTAATATAACGAGGTTCGTAATTGTTTTCCACGTCTACACCCATTTGACTCCGGGGCAAATCGCGTAAATGTCCAAGTGAAGCACGGACTTTATATTTCTTACCCAAATACCGTTCGATTGTTTTAGCCTTTGCAGGCGACTCCACAGTCACTAAAAAATCCGCCATAATTATTTCCTCCTCATAGAGGTTTCTCAAAACTGCTTAAAAGAATTACCTGTTGCAAAATGTATAACAGTTTTTAGCTTAATGCAAGGGTTTTCGTTTTTTTCATTCTTTTCAAACTGGCATATGTTGGTATTCCTCTAGCACTTGCCAACCGTTCCATACCGGTTTTGCGCCTTCTAGTATCAATTTATTGGGTCCTTCAGATAACAGAGAGTCTATACTTCCTGGCACGGCGAAAATATCTTTCCCATGATCCAATGCATGTTCAATTGTGCTTAATGTGCCACTTTTCACTTGCGCTTCTGTCACGATAATTCCTTTAGACAATCCACTGATAATGCGATTTCTCATCGGAAAATTCCATTTTTCAGGCTTTATATACGGCGGATATTCGGTTAAAACAAGATGTCTTTCTTCTATTATATGGTTTAAGTTTGCGTTTTCTTTTGGGTAAGGATGCAAAAAACCACTGCCCGTAACAGCTATCGTCCGACCCCCTAAATCAATCGCTTTTTGATGAGCCATGGCATCCGCCCCTTTTGCTAGGCCGCTGACAATCACATAGTCTTTTTCAACAAGTGGGGGAACGATTTTTTGCAGAGCTTTTTGAGAATAGGATGTGGCTTTACGTGATCCAATTATGGCTATTTTTCGAGAATTAGCTAACAATGTGAGATCTCCTTTGGCATAAAGAACAGCTGGTGGATCAAACAATTCGAGTAAACTCTTGGGATATAGTGGATGTTGATAAGATATGGGGAGTATCTTATATTTGGCGTAGGTTTCGGCTAAGGGGAATGTCAGTGATTGTCGGTAAGAAGCTTTCAGTTGGACTGCTTGCTCTAATTTAATATTCAGTAGCCACATTAGTTCATTTGGAGATTTTCGTTCGAGCTTTGTCAGGTCTGGATCATCAGCTAATAGCGGTAATAGCTTTTGCAAACTTTTCGGATAAACATAATGCAATGCCAATAAACGTTCAGTAAACTCTTTGTTCATGTTGTTCCTCCTGTTCTTTTTTGAAATCTATTAAGATGGTTCGACTCAGATCCACCTTCACTTCATTTTAATCGTTTTTTCTATTGGCGTAAACTTTCAAATTGCGCCTGCAGTCATCCTTTTTCCTCAACTGAACAGGAATGTCTATCACCTTATTTTTTTGTTGTTTACTTGTTTTCAATGGTAAGCTTAAAGAGTCATGACAATGTTTTTAATGCAAACACTTGTACTTTGCTATTTAGTTTCTTACTATTACCAAAAGGGAGTTCTCACATGAGGGTTAGAAAAACAATTCACTTTACCGCTGTTGTTTTGTGGTTAATCTCCGCCAGTTATTTAATTTATAAATATTCGTTAAATGCGGGCTACTGGGATCTTCCACTTTATACTAGCTTGGTCTTATTCCTTATTATCATCATTAGCCAAAAACCGTTTACTAAACTAAACTTATGGATTTTCTTTTTTTATATTGCTTTTGGCATTTGGATTTTAGTCGATATTTTTTTGATGATGACAGATGTTTTTCAGTAGAATAACGCGTTTATTATTTACATACATACGAAAACAAAAAAAGACTCAAAACCTTGGTTGACCAAGGTTTTGAGTCTTTTATTTATTAATGAGTTTTACACTTGTCGTATAAACCTTTTTCTTTAATCACTTTGATCAAAGTTTCTCCGATTACTGATGGAGTGTCTGCAACTTCGATTCCAGCTTCGTTCATAGCTTTGATCTTATCAGCAGCTGTTCCTTTACCGCCAGAAATAATCGCACCGGCATGGCCCATACGTTTTCCTTCAGGTGCAGTTTGTCCACCGATAAATCCTACAACAGGTTTTGTCATGTTCGCTTTAACCCACTCAGCAGCTTCTTCTTCAGCTGTTCCGCCGATTTCACCGATCATTACAACTGCGTACGTATCTTCATCTTCGTTGAATTCTTTCAACACATCGATAAAGTTTGTACCGTTTACTGGGTCTCCACCGATACCGACAGCTGTCGATTGGCCAATTCCCTCTTCAGACAATTGGTGAGTCGCTTCATACGTCAGTGTACCTGAACGTGAAACAACGCCAACATGTCCTTTTTTGTGAATGTATCCAGGCATGATGCCGATTTTACATTCGTCCGGAGTAATAACGCCCGGGCAGTTAGGTCCAACAAGACGTGTTTTCTTGCCTTCCATGTAACGGTTCACTTTCACCATATCCAACACTGGAATGTGCTCAGTGATACAAATTGCCATGTCAAGCTCAGCTTCAACAGCTTCAAGAATTGCGTCTGCAGCGAAAGGTGCCGGTACGTAAATTACAGATACGTTAGCTCCTGTAGCTTTTACTGCTTCTTCAACAGTATTGAAGACAGGTACGCCTTCAGCTTCAGTTCCGCCTTTACCTGGTGTTACACCCGCAACGATTTTCGTTCCGTATTCAAGCATTTGCTTTGTATGGAAAAGGGCAGTTGACCCTGTAATTCCTTGTACAAGCACTTTTGTGTCTTTATTAATGTATACACTCATTTTTGTCCCTGCCCTTCTTTAGCCTACAAGTTCTACGATCTGTTTAGCACCGTCTGCCATTGTTCCAGCAGCTACGATATTAAGACCTGATTCATTAAGCAGTTTTTTACCAAGTTCTACGTTTGTTCCTTCAAGACGGACTACTAACGGCACTTCAAGGCTTACTTCTTTAGCAGCTTGAATAACGCCTTCCGCAATAATGTCACACTTCATAATACCGCCGAAAATGTTAACGAAAATTCCTTTTACATTCTTATCAGAAAGAATGATTTTGAAAGCTTCCGTTACTTTCTCAGCAGTGGCACCGCCCCCAACGTCAAGAAAGTTAGCGGGTGTTCCGCCGTAATAGTTGATCGTGTCCATTGTTGCCATAGCAAGTCCGGCGCCGTTAACCATACAGCCGATGTTCCCATCTAAAGAAATGTAGCTCAAGTCATACTTAGAAGCTTCAATTTCTTTTGGATCTTCTTCGTCGAAATCGCGAAGTTCCACAATGTCTTTGTGGCGGTAAAGAGCGTTTTCATCGAAATCGAATTTCGCATCAAGCGCTAAAATATTGCCGTCGCCAGTTTCAACTAACGGGTTAATCTCAACGATAGAAGCATCTTTTTCGATAAATACAGTGTATAGTCCAAGCATAAATTTCGCCGCTTTGTTAACAAGCTTTGGCGGAATATTCATGTTGAAAGCCATACGGCGTGCCTGGAAACCAGTCAAACCGATTACTGGATCGATTACTTCTTTAAAGATTTTTTCAGGAGTGTTTTCAGAAACTTCTTCGATATCTACTCCGCCCTCTTCAGAGCCCATAAGAGTGACACGAGCAGTTTGGCGGTCAAGCACCAATCCGATATAGTACTCCTTCTTAATGTCAGATCCTTCTTCGATCAAAAGGCGTTTGATTTCTTTACCTTCTGGACCTGTCTGGTGAGTCACAAGAACTTTACCTAAAAGTTCTTTCGCATATGTACGGACTTCATCCAGATTTTTAGCGATTTTAACCCCGCCAGCTTTGCCTCGTCCACCTGCGTGGATTTGAGCTTTTACCACGACAACATCCGTACTCAGTTCTTTAGCTGCCTTAACTGCTTCTTCTGGAGAAAAAGCAACGGTGCCGTATGAAACTGCTACTCCATATTGTCTGAGGAGTTCTTTACCTTGATATTCATGGATATTCATCTGTCATCCTCCAATCAAACATCTCTATCGTAATTTTATTGCCTATACCATTGTATTAAAGTTGTCTTAGAATGTCCACCGTTGTTCGTTATTCTGACAAAACTTCGTGTGCTTAAAACAGTGAATTTTGCGTCAAAAGAGTTTTTACTGGTTCGAAGGTCTTGCGGTGAATTTCACAAGGTCCATATTTTTCAAGTGCTGCAACATGTTCTTTCGTGCCATAACCAGCATGTTTTTCGAATCCATAGTGAGGATACTGAACAGCGTAATCAACCATTAATGCGTCTCGCCCTGTTTTCGCTAAAATGGAAGCTGCCGCTATACTCAAGCTTTGAGCATCACCTTTAATGATAGACTCACAAGGCGTCGGGAGATCAAGCATCATCGCATCAGCCAATACAATACTAGGTGCCGGAGTTAAGGCTAGCGCAGCTTTTGTCATCGAACTTCTTGTCGCTTGATAAATATTCAGTCGGTCAATTTCTTCAGGCGATTGAACATGAACAGAGTAACTTATAGCAATTCTTTTAATTGTTTCAGCAAATTCATCGCGCTTTGCTTTACTTAACTGTTTGGAATCGTCTAAGCCAACCAGACTCGAACAGTCTTCTGGCAAAATAACAGCAGCCGTTACGACCGGACCCGCAAGAGGCCCCCTCCCCGCTTCATCAATTCCTGCCACCAAATCGAAGCTGTCTTTTCTGAACACATCATCAAATGCTAATTTCGCATCATGATTATCCTGTATTTTTTTCTTTTGCACTTGCTTTCGCCGCCATGACGCCAATAAAGTTTGAACACTTTTTCGAGAATCGGTTTCAATTTCATCCATCCACGGTTGCCATTCTTTTGTTGTTTTTAACTTTTCTTTTATTACAGCGCTAGTTTGCATCAATTCAACTTCTTTCATTTTTTCTATCAATATGTAAAAAGCTGCTCCTCAAAATCGAGGAGCAGCTCTTGTTAAAAAGAGCGAACGCTCACTCTTCTTCAATCATTTCATCTCTATAATCAAACGTTACTTTGCCTAAATGCTGATTGCGGATATCTCGTATAATCACTTCAGCTGTCATTTCATAATCGACCTCGCCATGCTGATCTAAACAACGTCGCTTGTTGCCAATATGATCAAATGTATTGACGATTTCCTCATCGACATGATCAATGCCATAACGCTCTTTCATGCGATCTGGATAACGCTCTTCCAAGAATTTTAGAGCGTAAATAGC
Source organism: Planococcus halocryophilus (assembly GCF_001687585.2). Taxonomy (GTDB): domain Bacteria; phylum Bacillota; class Bacilli; order Bacillales_A; family Planococcaceae; genus Planococcus; species Planococcus halocryophilus. The sequence continues at coordinate 2,197,266 of NZ_CP016537.2, forward strand.
TAGTTCTTGCATTTGGATAACTGAATCTTTTATTGCACCTGTGACTGCCAATTTCAAGCCTGTTTCTGGATCTTCAAACTTCGGCCATAGAATACCGGGTGTATCCAATAATTCAATTTCTTTGCCGACTTTAATCCATTGTTGGGCTTTCGTGACTCCAGGCATATTACCCGTTTTCGCTAAACTTTTTTTCGATAGGCGGTTAATTAGCGTTGATTTTCCGACATTCGGGATTCCAACGATCATCGCACGAATGGCGCGAGGCTTTATACCTTTTGCTATCATTCGGTCCCATTTTTCTTCTAGTATTTCTTTTGATGCTTTTGTAACTAGTTGCAATCCTCTACCTTCAAGTGAGTTGATTGCAACTGCACGCGTACCTTGATCCTCGAAATAACGAATCCATTTTTTCGTTTCAACTTCATCGGCCATGTCCATTTTGTTTAAAATAATTAGACGTGGTTTTTGTTGAATCACTTGATCGATCATCGGATTTCGTGAAGATAAAGGTAACCTGGCGTCAACAAGTTCAAAAATAATATCCACTAACTTCAATTTTTCAGTAACTTGTCTACGTGCTTTTGCCATATGTCCAGGGAACCATTGTATCGTCATAAAACCACTCCTTATTTTACAATTCCCGCTTCAGCCAGTGGCCAAAATACGAAATTTGTGTCGCCTATCACTTCGTCGGTTGAAACCAAACCGATATGTCGGCTGTCCTTGCTCGCTCGGCGATTATCGCCCATAACAAAAATAGATCCATCAGGGATTGTACTCTCCCCCGTAACATCTACCAAATCAAAATCTTCTGTTAGCGTACCTGTAATGCCTTCTTTATAAACATCTAAATAAGGTTCTTCTATCGCTTTTCCATTTATATACAGCTGGTCATCTTCGTAAGCGATGTGATCGCCCGGTAACCCGATTATACGTTTAATATAATCTTTCTTTTCTGGGGCATGAAAAACAACGATATCGAAGCGGTCAGGCTCTCCGACTGAATAACCAATCTTGTTGACAATCATGCGATCTCCATTTTCTAGGGTAGGCATCATTGACTCTCCATCTACTACAATCGGCGTGAATAAAAAGAAACGAATAATTGCTGCCAAGCCGAAGGCAATCAATAAAGCTTTGGACCATTCCCACATTTCATTTTTCTTCTTCACTTCAGTCTCCATGCGTGTTCCTCCCCAAACTTACTGTTTTAATTGTACAAGGAAATACACTTTTTAGCAAAAAGAAAGAGGGCGCAAGCGCCCTCTTTCATCCATGCAATCTTATCGAATTTCTTTAATACGAGCTGCTTTACCGCGTAGGTCACGCAAGTAGTACAATTTCGCACGACGTACTTTACCACGACGCAGAACTTCAAGCTGTGCAATTTTTGGTGTGTGTACAGGGAATGTACGCTCAACACCAACACCGTAAGAGATTTTGCGAACAGTGAATGATTCACTGATTCCGCCTCCGCGACGGCTAATTACGACTCCTTCGTATACCTGAACACGTTCGCGTGTACCCTCGACAACTTTAACGTGGACACGAACAGTGTCTCCAGGACGGAACTTAGGTAAGTCCGTACGAAGCTGTTCTTTAGTGATTTCTGTAATAATGTTTTGCATTATTTTTCTCTCCTTCTACAGACGCTCTTACACCATATCAACTGTTGCAGCGGAACATCGTGATCCTGTACTTCACATAGAAGTACATTGTCCATGATACCACTGATTATTAACTCGTGCAAGAGCTACTTAAATTCTATTTTTATTTCTTTAGCTTCTCAATTATTTTCTTTTGTTTATCGCTTAACTCGATTTTTTCGAGCAAGTCGGGACGTCTTTCGAGCGTCCGTTTTAATGTTTGTTCTTCGCGCCATTGATCGACTTTCCCGTGGTTTCCGGAAGTTAGAACATCCGGTACTTTCCACCCTCTAAAATCAGCTGGACGCGTATATTGTGGATGTTCTAGTAGTCCCGTAGAGAATGAGTCGCGTATCGGGGAGTCAGCGTTACCTAGCACCCCTGGAAGCAGTCTGACGACACTATCAATGACCGTCATGGCGGCTAACTCTCCACCCGTCAGCACAAAATCGCCAATCGAGATTTCATCGGTTACCAAATGCTCTCGAATTCGCTCGTCATACCCTTCATAATGACCACATATAAATACCAACTCTTCTTCAGTAGCTAACTCTTCAGCTTTTTGCTGTGTAAAGCGTTCGCCTTGCGGGCACAATAAAATGACGCGTCGTTTACTTTTGGGCGTAAGACTTTCAACCGCATTAAAAATCGGCTCTGGTTTTAAAACCATTCCGGCCCCTCCACCAAATGGATAGTCATCAACTTGCCTTTTGTTATCAGCAAATTCACGAATATCGATAACGTTCAAACTAACGGCATTTTTATCTTGCGCTTTTCTCATAATCGAATGTTGAAAAACACCTTCAAACATTGGCGGAAACAAAGATAGCACATGGATGTACATCAAGACAATAAACCTTCAATCACTTCGATGATTACTTTCTTTTCATCGATATCAACTTCTTTGACAATTTCTTCTGTATAAGGAATGTAATGTTTTTTGCCTTTTTCAGGCGTTACTTCCCATACATCATTGGCACCAGTCTCTAAAATCTCGGTGATTTTTCCAAGTTCTTGACCTTCAATTGAAAAAACCGCACATCCAAGAATTTCATGATGATAAAAAGCGTTTTCTTCGAGTTCCGTCAAATCGTGTTCAGCAATTCTTAAGTACGACTCTTTAAAAGGCTCCACATCATTAATGTTTGGATAGCCTTCGAAAGTTAACAACTCAAAGTTTTTATGTTGACGATAACTGGCGATTTTCACCATGATTGGTTTTTTTGCATCCGGAGTGAAAAGCCCAAGCTTTGTCCCTACGGCAAATCGTTCTTCTGGAAAATCGGTACGTGACAAAACACGTACTTCTCCACGGATCCCGTGTGTGTTAACAATCTTCCCTACGTTAAACCATTGCACAAGCAAACATCCTTTCTAGGTTATTTTCCTGAAAAAAAAAGAAGGAACCGGGGCTCCTTCTTTTTCTTAATCCACAATATCGAGATAAGTTTTTTTCTTATGATAACCGCCTGCTGCTGAGTACACAATTGAACGAACAGCTTTCGCTACACGTCCCTGCTTCCCGATGACTTTCCCTGTATCCTCTGGATGCACAGAAAGCTTGTAGACAATTCGGCTTGCGTTTTCGTCGATATCGACACGAACTTCTTCCGGATAATCAACTAACGGTTTCACAATGGTCTCAATCAGCTGCTTCATAAGAAACTCTCCCTTACTTGTTTAGTTTTTCGTTATGGAATTTCTCCATAATGCCTTTTTGAGAAAACAAGTTACGTACTGTGTCAGATGGTTTAGCGCCATCATGAAGCCATTTCAACACTTGCTCTTCGTCGATTTTAACTTCAGCTGGAACTGTCAGTGGGTTGTAAGTACCTACTGTTTGAATTTGACGGCCGTCACGTGGAGCACGTGAGTCAGCTACTACAATACGGTAAAAAGGAGATTTTTTAGCTCCCATACGTTTCAAGCGAATTTTTACTGCCATTTCTTAAAGCACCTCCGAATAGTTTCACACAAGATATTATATTAGCAAGCTTTAAATAGTTTGTAAAGTATTTTTTCTTAACACCTTAAAATTTTACTTAAAAAGTGAGTCTAGACCTGGCATTCCCATTTTTTTTCTACCTTTTTTCGTGTTCATACCAGACATTTGTTTCATCATTTTCTTCATATCTTCAAATTGTTTCAAGAGTCTGTTGACATCTTGAATATTTGTTCCTGAACCTTTAGCAATTCGTTTTTTACGATTGGCATTAATAATTTCAGGGGTTGTTTTTTCTTTTTTCGTCATTGAATAAATAATCGCTTCTACACGATCCATTTGGCCCTCATCGACTTTTGCGTTTTCGAGCCCTTTAATTTTATTGGCGCCTGGGAGCATTTTCAAAATTTCATCCAACGGTCCCATTTGTTTTACTTGTGACATTTGTTCAAGGAAATCATCAAAAGTAAATGTCGAAGTTCTGAATTTCTCTTCTAATTCTTTTGCTTTTACCTCATCGACATTCGACTGTGCTTTTTCAATCAAAGACAACATGTCGCCCATGCCAAGTATTCGTGACGCCATTCGTTCTGGGTGGAACGCCTCTAGCGCATCCATTTTTTCACCCATCCCGACAAATTTAATCGGTTTTTGAGTAACAGCACGAATGGATAATGCCGCACCGCCTCGTGTGTCGCCATCAAGCTTCGTTAAAACGACTCCAGTGATACCAATCGCTGCATCAAAATTTTGAGCAACATTGACAGCATCTTGACCTGTCATCGAATCAACGACTAAGAAGATCTCATCCGGCTCTTTAAGCGCACGAATATCCTTCAATTCTTGCATTAACGCTTCATCTACATGTAAACGTCCTGCTGTATCAATGATAACCGTATCTAAATGCTCAGCTTTCGCATGTTCGATCGCTTGACGCGCAATCTCCACTGGAGACATGTCTGTCCCTTTAGAGAAAACTGGAAGAGATAATTGCTTACCAATCGTCTCTAACTGCTGAATTGCAGCTGGACGATACACATCGGCCGCTACTAATAGCGGTTTACGATTGTGTTTTCTACGCAATAAATTAGCGAGTTTTCCAGTAGTTGTCGTTTTACCAGCACCTTGTAAACCAACCATCATAATAACTGTCGGCTGTTTTGTTGAAAACTCGATTTTCCGTTCTTCGCCGCCCATCAATTCAGTTAGCTCATCTTTAACGATTTTAACGACTTGCTGTCCTGGCGTTAAACTGTCCATAACATCTTGCCCAATCGCTCGTTCACTGATTTTCTTGACGAATTCTTTCACGACTTTTAAATTGACATCCGCTTCGATCAAGGCGAAACGAACTTCACGCATCATTTCCTTAACGTCTGCTTCGTTGACTTTACCTTTGCCTTTAATCTTAGTCATCGTGCCTTGCAGGCGTTCGGATAAACCTTCAAATGCCATTCTTTCCGCCTCCTAATCCCATTCCTTTAGTTCGTCCAAAAATTGCTGGATACGCTCTTCTGTGAATGGCTGTTTTTCAAATGACGAAACCAATTGCTGCCGTTTCTGGAATTTCTCGAAAAGCTGCAATTTGCGTTCATATTCTTCTAGCATTGCTTCCGTCCGGCGAATATTATCGTATACTGCTTGACGTGTAATGTCATATTCTTCGGCAATTTCACCCAGTGAATGGTCATCTAAATAATACAGCATCATATAGCTGCGCTGTTTAGGTGTCAGTAGTTCCTGATAGAAATCAAACAAATAATTCATACGTGTTGTTTTTTCTAGTCCCATCATTGACACTCACCCCACTCATTCTCTTGCTTAGAATACTGAATAACGATAGTGCTGTCAAGTATTTTTACTTGTCTGCTTCTTCATCTTCTAATTGTTGCTCTTTATCCAATCCTTCAGCAAATAAGCCATAAACGTATTTTTGTGCGTCAAATGGTTGCAAATCATCCATTTTTTCGCCTAGGCCTACAAATTTAACAGGAATCTTCAACTTATTACGGATTGCTAAAACAATTCCGCCTTTTGCCGTTCCATCAAGTTTTGTTAGAACAATACCTGTTACATCTGTAACTTCTTTAAATGTTTGCGCCTGCAACATGGCATTTTGTCCTGTTGTCGCATCAAGTGCTAAAAGCACTTCATGTGGAGCACCTGGAATTTCACGCGAAATGACGCGATGAACTTTTTGAAGTTCATTCATCAAATTGACTTTGTTTTGTAAACGTCCTGCTGTATCACAGATTAATACATCTACTCCACGAGACTTAGCTGAACGTACAGCATCATACATAACGGCTGCAGGGTCTGACCCTTCACTTTGTTTGATGACATCAACGCCCACACGCTTGCTCCAAACATCTAATTGTTCAATTGCTCCTGCACGGAAAGTATCACCAGCAGCAAGCATAACGGTTTTGCCTTCATTTTTAAAGCGGTGAGCCAGTTTACCAATCGTTGTCGTTTTTCCAACGCCGTTGACACCTACCATTAAAATAACCGTTAATCCTTCAACAAAATTAATTTCGTTGATTTCTGCTTCGCCAGCTTCATAAATTTCTACCAGTTTTTCTGAAATAACGGATTGAACATTTGAAGTATCTTTGACATTTTTTCGTTGAACTTCAAAACGCAAATCATCCATTAATTCAATAACGGTTTCAAATCCAACATCAGCTTGCAGTAAAATTTCTTCTAATTCTTCAAAGAAATCTTCATCAACCTTACGGTATTTCGCTACCAAATCATTGATCTTAGACGTAAAACCAATTCGGGTTTTGGCTAAGCCTTCTTTGTATTTTTCAGTTGATTCTTCAGCTTCGGCATTGTGGGCAAATTTATCTTTTAATTTTTTGAAGAAACTCACAGGTAAACACTCCTTTTTCAGGTTTTTTCTTCGAGCTTGACTGATACTAATTTAGAAATTCCGGATTCTTGCATGGTGATGCCATATAAAACATCGGCACCTTCCATCGTTCCTTTTCGGTGTGTAATGACGATGAATTGCGTATCTTCACTGAATTTCTTCAAGTATTGACTGTACCGCACGACATTCGATTCATCAAGCGCTGCTTCGACTTCATCTAATACACAAAACGGGACAGGGCGTACGTTCAAAATCGCGAACAATAAAGCGATAGCTGTGAGTGCGCGTTCTCCTCCTGATAGCAAACTCAAATTCTGCAGTTTTTTACCAGGTGGTTGTGCAATAATTTCCACACCTGTCATTAACATATCTTTAGGGTCTGTTAATACTAAATCTGCTGACCCACCGCCGAATAATTCTTTAAAGACACGCTGGAACTGTATACGAATCGCATGAAAAGTATCATCAAAACGACTGGTCATTTCTCCATCCATTTCGCGAATCAACGTACGTAAGGTTTCTTTTGCTTCGTTTAAATCGTCGCGTTGCTCTGTTAAAAAGGCATGGCGATCCGAAACATGTTCAAATTCCTCGATCGCGCCAACATGTACAGGACCCAATTCTTCAATAGACTGCTTGAGTAGCTTTACTTTTCTGCGGACCGCTGTTTCTTCGTCCATCATTTCAAACTGTTTTGCTTGCTCAAGTGTCAGCTGGTAATTGGTTTCAAGTTGAGTGATAAAGCTTTGGATTTGAACTTCTAGACGTGTCGATTTGACTTCATAGATTCGAATCGCTTCTACATAGCCTTTATAAACGCGTTGCTGTTCTCTTAACTTTTCTTCTAAATCATTCAAGCTGCTTTGCTCTTTTACGCGTTGTTCTTTTGTTTCATTGACCGTTTCTTGAATTTGAAGTTTTTTCGCAGACCACGTTTTTATTTCGAGCAAAATTTCTTCATCAGAATACACTTTTGCCGCTTCCTCTGATTGAATCCATTCCAACTCTTTCTGGTGATCTTGCAATTTTTGATTGCTTTTTTCGAGTCGTTCAAAAAGCTCCGCTTCGCTAGCAGTCAATTGTGCCACACGTTCTTTTGTTACAGCATAAAGTGATTTCTGTTCCGCCAACTTCGCTAGAACTTGATCACGTGCCGATTCGTTTTGCTGCTTAAACAAAGTTAATTCGTCGATTTTCACTGTAATGTCGTTAAGTTCTCCGACAATGCTATCAAGACGCGTAGACGCTGTTTCTTTGCGTTTGGTTATCGCTGTTAAATCGTACTCTTTGTTTTTCTGCTCGGCTTCAAAAATATCAAATCGTTCTAAAGTGGTTTTTAATACAGCTTCTATTTCTCGTAAAAGAATAGAGCTTTCCGCTTCTAAATCACGGTATTTTTCGCCTTCAGTTTGCAAAATCCGAATCGCTTCTTCAGCAGTTTTAACTATCTCTTGTTCTTTGCGAACTGTTTTTTCAGCAGTTAAGATGGTTTCTTCTAATTCTGTTGCCTGAACAAGCAATTGCTCAAGTTCGGCTTTTCGCGTAAAGAAAGAAGCTTGTGTTTTGTTAGCACCCCCGGTCATTGATCCACCTGCATTGACGATATCGCCTTCAAGTGTCACTACACGGAAACGGTTACCCGTTGCTTTGGCAATTGCTGTTGCCCCTTTTAGATCCTCAGCAATAATTACGTTACCTAATAAATTTTCAATAATCATGCCATATTGCGGATCATAGCTAACCAATTCAAATGCCATATTAATGTACGACGGATGCTTACTAACCGTTGCTAAAGTGTGTTCAGGAATCACTCTTGGCTTCATAACTGTCATTGGCAGGAATGTAGAACGGCCGGCTCTTTTCTTTCGAAGGAAATCAATTGCTTCACGAGCGTGTTGTTCATTTTCAGTTACAATGTGCTGGCTCGATGCGCCTAAAGCCGTTTCAATCGCTTTGGCATAGTTTTTCTCTACTTGTGCGATTTCAGCAACTGCTCCTCTAATCCCTTGCAATTGACCTTTTTCACGAGCTACTAATACTTCTCGTACTCCTTGGAAAAAGCCCGAAAAATCAGCTTCTAATTCTTGAAGTGTCTCGATACGGGCTGCCAATTGCTTTTGCGACTGATACGCCTGGAATAGCATCGATTGTTTTTGCTCGAAAGCTTGTTTTTGCTGCTGATAAGCTGCTTCACTTTCTTTATATTGCTTACGCTTATTGTCTAATGAGAACCTGACTTCTTGAACATCTTTTCCAGCTCGAGCTTTTTCAGCTTTCAGCTTTGAAAGTTCAGCGGTAAAATCGGTTCGCTGCGTGCTAATGCGTCCGGTAGACTCCGTTAATTGTTGTTCTTGTAAGCCAATATTTTTTAATTCATTTTTCACTGTTGCTTGTTCGTTCATCAAGTCAATATAGATTGACTTGCAATTTTCGATTTCGTTGTCGATATCCGCTGGTGTTCGATTTAGCTGTTCTTCAAGTTGCTGAATCGCAGTCCGAATTGAGTGACGCTCAGTTTTACGTTCTTCTAACAAAGCCAGCTGCTCACTATGTTTTTTCTTTAATAGTTCATTTTCTTGTTTTTCTACCTCTAAATTTTCTTGTAATTGCAATGCCTGACGATCAGCATTGCTCTTTTTCTCAGACATTAATAATTTACGCCCTTGCCATTTTTCCGTCTCAGCACTAGCCTCGACTAAAGCATTTTGCGCTCCATCTATTTTGTTGTCCATGTCAAAGAGCGCCTTCCGTATTTTAGCGACAAGACGCTCTTTGTCATTAATTTCTGTTGATAATTGCTGCTCTTTTTTTGAATGAGATGCAGCTTCATCTGCCAATTGGCTTAGCTCTTTTTCAAGGTTGCTTGCATCATATGCCAGTAAAGCAATATCCGCATCTTTTAGCTGTTCGTTCATATCTAAAAAGTCTCTTGCAGTTGAAGCTTGAATTTGAAGCGGTTCCATTCGGCCGTCTAATTCATGCAAAATATCAAGCACACGATTCAAGTTTTCATCGGTTTCATTTAATTTGATCTCCGCTTTTTTCTTGCGTTGCTTGTATTTTAAAACGCCTGCTGCTTCTTCAAAAATTGACCTACGCTCTTCTGCTTTTGAATTCAGAATTTCATCTACTCGTCCTTGAGATATTATCGAAAAGGCTTCTTTCCCAAGACCAGAATCCATGAACAAGTCCGTAATATCTTTTAAACGGCAATTTTGCTTGTTTAATAAGTATGCACTTTCACCACTACGAAAAACCCTTCTTGTTACGCTGACTTCGCTGTAATCAAGAGGGACTCGACCATCTGTATTATCTAAAATTAATGTTACTTCCGCAAAGTTTAACGGCTTTCTCGAATCACTTCCGGCAAAAATAACATCTTCCATTTTAGCCCCGCGCAGTGATTTTGCTGATTGTTCTCCAAGCACCCAACGGATGGCATCGGTAACATTACTTTTCCCGCTACCGTTTGGTCCAACAACCGCTGTTACTCCCGGAACAAAGTCGATGCCAATACGATCAGCAAACGACTTGAACCCCATGACTTCCAATCTTTTCAAAAACATTATTACTCCTCCGCCGCTTCCTGCAATTTACGGATTGCCAGCTGAGCTGCTTGCTGTTCCGCTTCTTTTTTCGATCGGCCATTACCAACGCCAAGTTCTCTATCTGCTAGAGACACACGGGTCACAAATAGACGGCTATGCGCCGGACCGATTTCGTCTATAATTTCATAACTCAATGTGCCTGTATTCTTTTGCTGAACCAATTCTTGCAATTGGCTCTTATAATCCATCACATGCGAAAAAGCACCGATATCTACTTTTGGAAATAACACCATTTCCAAAAATGCAACCACAGGCTCTAACCCTTGGTCTAGATAAAGCGCACCGATATACGATTCGAAAACATCAGCTAGTAGCGCAGGACGCGTTCGGCCACCAGTCAACTCTTCTCCTTTGCCCAAAAGGATGTATTTGCCAAATCCGAGTTCATTAGCAAATAAAACCAGTGAAGGTTCACAAACGATGGCTGCACGCAACTTCGTCAATTCGCCTTCGCTCATTTCAGGATATTTCATGTATAGGTAATGCGAAACGGATAATTCCAGTACTGCATCTCCTAGAAATTCCAGGCGTTCGTTATCGGTAAATTGTTTTCTTCGATGCTCATTCACATAAGATGAATGGGTGAAAGCTTGATACAGCAATGTAGGCTTATTGAATGTGATATTCAGCTCTTTTTGCAATTGTTCAAATGCTGCTTTAGCGCTTTCTTTTAAGATGCCAGGCTTGTGATGATTTGTTTTTCTATTTATCGCCATTTTTATCTGCCTTCCTTTGTGTACTTCTTTCAATTTTACCTTTTTTTTTACTAATGTGCAAAAGAGAATTGACGCACAATCGCTTAGTATAACAGCAATCGTGCGTCAATAGTTATTACGTATTATTGTTTCTTTTCGATATACGTTACTGCGTCGCCTACTGTAGTCATGTTTTCAGCGTCTTCGTCAGAAATTTCCATATCGAACTCATCTTCAAGTTCCATAACAAGTTCTACTACGTCCAATGAATCTGCACCTAGGTCACCTGTGAAAGAAGCTTCAAGTTTCACTTCGCTTTCTTCTACACCTAGACGATCCACGATTACTTTAGTTACTCTATCTAATACTGTTGACAATGTCGTCACCTCCCCTCAAATCAGTATACAAAAAAATTACCTACATGACCATGCCGCCATCAAGATGAAGCGTTTGCCCCGTCATATATGATGCATCGTCCGAAGCTAAGAACAGCGCAGCTTTTGCAACATCTTCTGGTGCACCAAAACGGCCTAATGGAATTTGTCCCATCATCGCTTTTTGAACGTCTTCACTCAATTTTCCGGTCATATCGGTCGTGATAAAGCCAGGAGCCACAGCATTCGCTGTAATTCCACGACTCGCTAGTTCACGCGCTGTCGTTTTTGTTAAGCCGATAACACCCGCTTTTGCTGCAACATAGTTTGCTTGTCCAGCATTGCCCATCACGCCTACGATTGATGCGATATTGACTATTCGTCCAGAACGCTGTTTCATCATTTGGCGCGTTACTGCTTTTGTGCAAATAAACACACCTTTTAAGTTGATGTTGATGACATCGTCCCATTCATCATCTTTCATGCGCATCATCAAATTATCCCGTGTGATGCCTGCATTATTTACTAAAATATCAACAGAACCAAACGTTTTCATCGTTTCATCAACCATTGCTTTAACCGATTCAGCATCCGCTACATTGGCTTTCACCGCAATTGCAGTGCCGCCATTTGCCTCGATATCCGCAACTACCGCTTCTGCTTTTTCTTGACTACCACTATAATTGACAACTACTTTTGCACCGTCTGCCGCAAATTTCCGAGCTATTTCTGCTCCAATTCCACGAGATCCGCCAGTAATGATCGCTGTTTTCCCTGCAAGTTTATTCATTTCGCCAACTCCTCTACCGCTTTTTCAAATGACTCCAAGTCATAGACAGGCAAAGTTTTAACTGAACGGTCAATTTTTTTCACTAATCCACTCAATACTTTTCCTGGACCAATTTCAATAAATACCGTGACACCAAGATCGATCATTTCGCGTACTGATTGTTCCCACAGCACTGGAGAATACAATTGACGAACAAGGAGATCTTGAATTTGTGTCGCATTTTTCTCCGCTTTTGCCGTCACGTTTGAAATTACTGGCACTTTCGCATCTAACAAGAACGACAAGCTAAGTTCTTTTGCTAAATCTTGTGACGCTGAACGCATTAATTCCGAATGGAAGGGCCCACTCACATCAAGTGGAATGGCACGCTTAGCTCCGCGTTCTTTAGCAACGATACACGCTTGCTCTACTCCGGCTTTCGTACCTGAAATAACAATTTGTCCGGGACAATTTAAATTCGCTAGCTGAACAACACCTGTCGTATCTGTTACTTCATTTGTTACTTTTTCCAGTTCATCGCTTTCCATACCAAGAATAGCGGCCATAGTCCCTTCTCCTGCTGGGAATGCCGTATTCATAAATAATCCACGCTTATGTACAATGTTAACCGCTGTTGGAAATTCTAACACATTCGAAGTTACGAGTGCGCTGTATTCGCCAAGACTATGACCTGCTGTATAATCCGGTCTTATCCCTGCACGAATCAACCGTTCTGTAATCATCGAACTAACTGTTAGAAGAGCTGGTTGCGCATGATACGTTAACGTCAACTCTTCTTGTGGGCCTTCTAGCATTAACTTAGATAAATCTAAATCAAGCGCTTGGTTAGCACTTTCAAAGAAATTACGGCTCGTGTCGTCTGTTAAAAAGCTCTCGCCCATACCAACAGTTTGCGAACCTTGACCTGGATAGATAAATGCAATCTTAGTCTTCATGTAATGTCTCCTTTTTCAACGTACTATAAATTGTGCCCGTTACATCAAATTCAACCATCGTACGCGTTTGGCGTATCGCATTGAATAAGGCATTAGCATTTGATGAGCCGTGTGCTTTTATCACAGGTGCTTTTAAGCCGAATAGTCCAGCACCGCCATATTCACTGTAATCCAACATGCCTTTTAACCCTTTCAAGTCATCTTTCACAAGAAAAGCTGCAACTTTTGTTTTAGCCGAGCTCATAAAGACATCTTTCATCATCGCAAAAACGTTCATTGCGGTGCCTTCAATGGTTTTTAACACCATATTTCCGGTAAAGCCATCGGTTACAACTACGTCCGCCACGCCATTTAATAAATCCCGTGACTCCACGTTGCCAATAAAATTAACTGGGGCTTCTTTTAATAATGGAAAAGCAGCTTTTGTTAAATCATTGCCTTTTTTCTCTTCAGTTCCGATATTCAACAACCCAACTGTCGGATTCTTAATGCCACGAACTTTTTCAGCATAAATGCTGCCCATGATCGCATATTGCACAAGATGTTCTGGCTTAGCTTCAGCATTTGCACCTAAATCAAGCATAACAAACCCTTTGCTATCAATTGTTGGCAATGTCGGAGCTAACGCTGGGCGATCTACACCGTCGATACGACCGACAATAAACAATCCCGCTGACATAAGCGCTCCTGTATTACCAGCAGATACACAACCATCCGCATTCCCGTCTTTTACTGCTTGCGCCATTCGAACCATTGAGGCATCTTTTTTCCGCTTAACCGATCGGACAGGATCATCTTCTGATGTAATCACTTCTTCACAATGGACGATTGTTAAACGATCATGTTCCTTCAGAAATTCTTTCATTTTATCTTCATGACCATACAATTGAATTTCAATATCCTTAAATTCTTCTAACGCTTTGTACACACCCGCGATAATTTCTTTTGGGGCATTGTCTCCACCCATTGCATCTACTGCTATTCTCACTTTACGTCACCTTCACTTTGTTCTGTCATTCGATACATTTCAAATGTGCCAATAAAAACCGTTTGTTGTTCGACAGAAGAAGTAACTTTTACAAACGCCCTGTTTTTTTCAGGGTGACTGTCAATCACTTCCGCTTTTGCAACAATCCGTTGCCCAGCAGTTACCGGCCGCAAAAATTGCAGTTCCGACTTTACCGTCAATGCCAATTCTTCATTCATTACTGCTACCGCTAACGAGTTAGCTTGTGCAAATAAATGATGGCCTCTGGCAATTTGGTTGCGCTGAAAAACATGCTCTGGTTTCACATCGAAAATTGAAATTGCTTTTTTATCTAATTCAATATCAATGATCTCACCAATCACTTCATCGATTGGCAATGATTTCACTTCGTCTTCAAACGTTTTTACAGCAACATGTTTAATGCGCTCTCTCAATTCCGGAATGGCAAGTTCCATTCGGTCTAGTCGAATTGTTTGCACACTCACGTTAAATGTCACCGATAGTTCTTCATCAGTCACAAAAGGATTTTCTTTAATCGAGTCTTTTAACGCTTGTTGTCGCTGTTTTTTTGGTCTTTTCACTATGTCACCGCCCGCTATTAGCACTTGGTACTAATATGAGTATATAAATAACAAAAAAAGAATGCAAGGAAAATTAATACCTTGCATTCCTAATCGAGTCTTCCTCCTGATAATACACCTGAGCGTTCAATTTGCAGACGCAAGCAAGCCATGTCTTCTGCGCGCCAAAATTCTTCGCTGCTAATTAGTTTTTCAGCATCTTTTCTTGCTGCTTCAAGCGCACGATAATCATGGATTAAATCCGCCATTTTAAATTCCGGTATGCCACTTTGCTTACGACCGAAAAAGTCACCCGGTCCTCTCAACTGCAAATCTTTTTCAGCTAACACAAAGCCGTCGTTCGTTTCTGTCATGGTTGTCATTCGCTCTTTACCAATTTCTGTTTTCGGATCTGCCAGTAGCACACAATAAGACTGCTCACTGCCACGCCCGACACGTCCACGCAATTGATGCAACTGAGACAAACCAAAACGTTCTGCATCATAAATAAGCATAAACGATGCGTTTGGCACGTTCACGCCAACTTCTACTACGGTTGTGGATACCAACACATCCACTTGACCTTCTGAAAACTCACGCATGGTTTGTTCTTTTTCGTCAGGATGCAAACGACCATGCATCAAACCCACCGAGAAACGATCTTTGAAATACATCGTTAGTTGCTGAAACAAATCTACCGCGTTTTGATAATCGAGTTTATCTGACTCCTCAATCAGCGGACATATGACATATGCTTGCCGGCCAGCTGCCAACTCTTTTTCCATGCGCCCGACAATTTTGCCAAACATCTCTTTTTTCATCCAATACGTTTCAATTTCTTTTCGCCCAACTGGCATTTCATCGATAATCGAAACATCCATTTCACCAAAAGCAGAAATCGCTAATGTACGTGGAATTGGCGTTGCTGTCATAAACAAGACGTCTGGATTATAGCCTTTGTCTTTTAACACGCGTCGCTGATCTACTCCAAAGCGGTGCTGCTCATCTGTAATAACGAGCCCTAATTTATCAAATCGTACTTCTGGTTGGATTAAGGCATGAGTCCCAATTAACAAGTCAATTTCGCCTGCCGCTAATTGTTCCAATATTAACTGACGCTTCTTGCCTTTAACCGATCCTGTTAAAAGCGCGATATTCATTGAAAACGGTCGAAACCATTGTTCTAATGTATTAGCATGTTGTTCCGCTAATATTTCAGTAGGCGCCATTAACGCACCTTGTAATCCAGCAGTGTAAGCAGCATATAAGGCAATTGCCGCTACTACCGTTTTTCCGGATCCTACATCCCCTTGTAAAAGTCGGTTCATTCGGAACGGCTCTTTCATATCTTTGCAAATTTCATTGACCACTCGTTTTTGAGCGGCTGTTAAATCAAATGGCAAAGACTCGATAAACTTCTTAAGTTGCTCTAAGTCATAGTCGATAAAAGAACCGCCTTCTTCTTCACGGTTCTTCTTACGCAAGGCTTGCATTTTTAACTGAAATACCAATAATTCTTCATAAACAAAACGCCTCCGTGCTTGTTTCACTTTTTCACCATCTGGTGGAAAATGAACCCATTCTAAGGCATCTTGAATTGGCGCTAATTGATACGTATCAACTAACGACTTTGGTAAACAATCTTCAATATCTTCTTTCACTAAATCTAACGCTTGGCGCATTAGTTTGCGAAAAGTTTTTTGATGAATACTGCCTTTCAAGCTATACACCGGTTCAAAATCCGCACCATTTGTACGCGGGCCGATAGTATGACTAGAGACGGTAATTACTTGTCTTCCACGATCCCATTTACCAGTCACTGTAATGATTTCCCCTAAATGCAATTTAGCTTTTACATACGGCTGATTAAAGAAAATCGCTTTTACTAAATGACGTCCTACCAGCACACGGACTTGCGTTCGCGATTTGTTCTTACCTAAAAAAAGGACGGAAGGTTCACTTTCGACCCTTCCCTCCACTGTAACGCGTTCATTATGAGGTGTATCTGCCAAATCTTTTAATTGAAAATCTTCATGGCGATACGGAAATGTCATGATTAAATCATGGAGCGTTTCAATTTTCATTTCCCGCAAGGTGTCAGCTGCTTGTTTGCCTACCCCTTTTAATGTGGCGACGGAATCGTTACTGCCCACTACCGACAACTGCTCCTCCGAAAATTTTAGACTCGAGCCATTTTCCAGTAGGAGTTGCGGCAAGTCCACCTTTAGCGGTTTCTCTTAGCGCACTCGGCATTGATTGGCCGATTTCAAACATCGCACCAATTACTTCATCACATGGAATACGGCTCGTTACACCCGCTAATGCCATGTCAGCAGCTACGACTGCATTTGCCGCTCCCATTGCATTGCGTTTTACACAAGGCACTTCTACTAATCCCGCCACTGGATCGCAAACGAGGCCAAGCATATTTTTCATCGTGATTGCGAAAGCTTCCGAACATTGTTGCGGAGTGCCTCCTGCCATTTCAATAATCGCTGCTGAAGCCATACCTGCTGCCGATCCAACTTCTGCTTGGCATCCGCCAGCTGCGCCTGAAATCGAAGCATTGTTAGCCACAACAAACCCAAAAGCTCCTGCCGTAAATAAATAACGAATCATTTGCTCACGCGTCGGATTTAACTTGTTTTGCACAGCAAATAATGTACCCGGTACAACTCCTGCAGAGCCAGCTGTTGGCGTTGCACAAATCGTGCCCATTGCTGCGTTAACTTCATTTGTCGCAACCGCTTTACTTACTGCATCAAGCAATAAATCTCCTGAAAGCGCATTCCCAGTGTCACGGTATTTTTGCAATAATACCGCATCTCCACCTGTTAATCCAGATACGGAATGAACACCTTTTAATCCTTTTTCTACCGCTTCTTCCATGACCGTTAAATTACGGTCCATTTGAATCATTATATCTTCACGTGAACGATCGGTCATAAGCATTTCCTGCTCAATCATGATTTCTGAAATCAGTTTTTCTTCTTTTTCAGCTCGTTCAACCAATTCTCTTACATTACGGAATAAAGCTTCCATAAGTTATACCCTCCAATTTAATCGGCGATTCTTGTCACTTGCGTGATATTCGGTAGTTTTCGTAAATCTTCCATCACTTCTTTGTCCACATTTTGATCGACTTCAATAACCATCAATGCCATATGTCCTCGTTCTTTTCGAGAAACTTCCATATGACCGATGTTGATATCGTATTTATACAGGCAGTTAGCGACATTTGCGATACACCCTGAACGATCTTCATGGACGACCAGAATCGCCGGATGATTCCCCGACAACCGAAGAGGAAATCCGTTAAGCTCTGTTATTTCAATTTTACCGCCACCAATTGAAATGCCCATCATCGACATTTCAGAATCTTTATCTCCAATGACGATACGTGCAGTATTTGGGTGATCTACATGACCTGTTTCCGGAATAAACTCAAACGTCATTCCTGCATTTTTGGCTTCTTCAAAAGAAGTTTTAATGCGTTCATCAAAGGTATCGTAATCCAATAAACCACCGATAATCGCAACATCTGTACTATGACCTTTATAGGTTTCTGCAAAAGAACCATATAGGTGCACTTTTGCCCAATCCGGTTGTCTCCCAAACAAATCCCTCGCTACTCTTCCGATACGGGCTGCTCCCGCAGTATGCGAAGAAGATGGCCCGATCATAACCGGGCCGATTATATCAAAAACAGATTTGAACTTCATGGCTCAAACCCCTCTCTTTCAGTTACGTATACTGTTAGTGTACATGATTTTGACATATTTCACAAAAATAAAAAAGCGCATACATTCGTATGCGCCTTAGCTTTTGACGATATTCCAATAACAAAAAGAAATTTATTCTACCGCTAGTATAAATGGATACAAAGGTTGCTTACCGTTATGAATTTCAACTTCAACATCGCTATTTAAAGACTCGATGAATTCGCCTAATTTTTGAGCATCGGCTTCTGTCGTGTCTTCTCCGTAAAGGATCGTGACGATTTCCGCTTCACTATCCACTAATTTTTTAGCTAGTTCTTCCGTAACGTATTCAAGTTTGCTGTCAGAAACAATAATTTTCCCTTCAGAAATACCCATGAAATCATCTTTTTTAATCTCAATACCATCGATTGAGGTATCACGTACTGCAAATGTGACAGAACCTGATTTTACATGTTTCGAAGCACTTGCCATTGCAGCTTGATTGTCTTCTACTGATGCCCCTGAATTAAAGGCAAGTAATGCTGACATTCCTTGAGGTACATTTGTTGTCGGAACAACAGCCGCTTCAATTTCTAGAAGTTCGGCTGCCTGCTCTGCAGCCATAATGATGTTCTTATTGTTAGGTAAAATAAGCACACGTTCTGCACCAATCGACTTAACAGCGTTCACAATATCTTCCGTTGAAGGATTCATTGTTTGTCCACCTTCGATTACATACGAAGCTCCGATACTGCGCAATAGTTCAGCAATACCTTCGCCCATCGCAATTGTTACGACTGCATAAGGGTGTGTGGCTTGTTTTTTTGGTGCGTTTTTTTGGAAGTCTTCGCCTACAATATCGATATGCTGTTGACGCATATTTTCAATTTTCATGCTGATCAAGCTTCCGTAATCTTGTCCATATGTAAGCACTTTTCCGGGCTCTTCTGAATGGATGTGGATTTTGGCAACTTCATCATCAGCAATGACTAGAAGCGAATCTCCGTAACCACTCAAGTCTGAACGGAACATAGCTTCGTTAAACTCTTTTTTGCCTTCTTCAAACTTCACCATGAATTCTGTGCAATAGCCAAATTCGATATCAGCAGTATCCATGAAACCAGCGATATTTTTATGGTGCTCAGCACTCACTAAATCCGTCATCGAATGATGTGCATGCTTTTCTGGAAGTTCTTCGCCTTTTAATGATGCGAGGAATCCTTCATACACATAAACAAGACCTTGTCCGCCACTATCGACTACTCCTACTTCTTTTAATACTGGCAATAGATCAGGCGTCCGCTCTAAAGAAGCTTGCGCTTCAACTACTACAGCTTCAAAAAAAGCAATAATATCTTCTTCAGTTTTAGCTACTTCCATGCCTTTAGCAGCCGCATCTTTTGCAACTGTCAAAATTGTACCTTCAACTGGTTTCATAACGGCTTTATAAGCTGTTTCCACACCATGTTGAAGAGCTTCTGCAAATTTAAGGGCAGTCAATTCCGATTCTGAAGCGATGTATTTACCGAAACCTCTAAAAAGCTGCGACAAAATAACGCCTGAGTTTCCGCGCGCGCCCATTAATAGTCCTTTAGATAAAGCACTTGCTGTTTTGCCAATATGAGCGTCTGCTTGAGCAGTTGTTTCTTTCGCTCCAGAAGTCATCGACAAATTCATATTGGTCCCTGTATCGCCATCAGGTACCGGAAAAACATTTAATGCATCTACATAATCCGCATTTTGAAAAAGATGGTGAGATCCCATCTGAACCATTTCTGCGAATTTCTCGCCATTTAATGACTTCATATCCGTTTCTTCCTCCTCCTACGGGTTCGTTACACGAACTCCCTGGACAAAAATATTTACTGCTTTTACTGACATACCCAATGTTTGTGTGATCGTATATTTCACTTTGGACTGGACTTGATAAGCTACTTCAGAAATTTTCGTTCCGTAGCTGATAATGACATACATATCAATTACCAAATTTTCATCTTCCTGACGCACAATAACTCCTTTTGCAAAATTTTCTTTGCGGAGTATATCTGTCAGGCCATCACGTATTTGGTGTTTCGTCGCCATGCCTACAATACCGTAACATTCAATCGCTGCGCCGCCTGCTATTTGAGCAACTACATCATTGGAAATATCGATTTGACCATATTCGTTCTTTAATTCAATCGACATGGAAATTCCTCCTTGAGTCCTATTTCACTCTTACCATTCTACCTTAAAGACTTATAGATGAAAAGCCACCGTTTTAAGGTGTAAAGGTTTTTTTCTTTAAAGACCCTCAAATATAGTTGCAAACCCGATATGTCTGTGGTAAATTATTAAAGTATGTGAAACGAAAAACGAACTGAAATTCTATTATAATTTTCAGCTTCACTTGTGAGGAGGGACTTACATGCCTAAAGTATGTGCAGTTAGTGGACGTAAAGCTCGCGCCGGAAATGCCCGTTCGCACGCTATGAATTCGACAAAACGTACATGGGGAGCAAACCTTCAAAAAGTTCGCATCCTTGTAGACGGTAAACCGAAACGTGTATGGGTTTCTGCAAGAGCCATGAAATCAGGAAAAGTTGAACGCGTATAATCGTTCATGGATAATGCCAGTGCTGATTTAATCAGCCTGGCATTTTTTCGTTGGTTAAAAAGATGAGGCTGGAACAAAAACGCCTCTATAAAAAGAGCACAGAAAAACAAGTTGTTTTTCTGTGCTCTTTTTATTTTAAATACTGTTTAAGCCATCTCTATGCATCTGAGCTCTCAACCATTAAACAATAGCCACTAGTTATCTCAACACTTCCACAACCTACGAGTTCATTGCTAACAAAGCGCGTCGTGCCAAAAGGAAGATTTTCATTTGTTACAGGGTATTTAAAACCTGATAACGTTAAACCTTGAACTTCTTCTGCAAAAGGATAAAAAGACACGTACCGGTAACGTGCGTCTTTTACAAGCTCATGAATACCTGGGCTTAAAAAACGGATTTGGTTCTGGTTGTTTATTATGAGAAAGCGGGTTTCAGGAAATTTTTGTTGATAATGGTAGACGATGTGCAATACGCTCATATAATGATCCAGACGGCCACCCGTTACACCTGCAAGTATCACTTGTTGTGGATGATATGTCATCGCTCTTTCAAGTCCTAGCTCTGTATCCGATTGATCTTTTTCTGAAGGCAAGCGTGCCAAATCAGGAAAAGCCATTCGGATTTTTTCATAGTCACCCGCTGTTACTGAGTCGAAATCTCCAACAGCAGCATTTGGATGAATGTCTCTTTCAAGCAACGTGAGTGTGCCCGAATCGACCCCTATATAAATAGCGTTTGGAAATAAAGAGAAATCCGGCAGTTCAACTGCCGGACCTCCTGCGATTAAAATGACATTCACGAAATCGCCTCTTCTCCTGCTTTCCTAATTGCTTGAAGAGCTTGCGCACGGTCTTTTTTACTGTAGATAGCTGAACCCGCTACAAAAACTGTTGCACCGGCTTCAGCGCAAGCTACGATGGTTTCTTCGTTAATGCCGCCATCAATCTCGATTTCAATCGTTAATTCTTTTTCTTTAATGATGTCAGACAGTTGTTTGACCTTCGGAACCACCGAATGAATAAATTTCTGTCCGCCAAAGCCTGGGTTGACCGTCATAAATAACACAAGGTCGATATCTTCAAGAATATGTTGAATCGTCTCGATTGGCGTATGTGGGTTTAACACAACACCTGGCTTTACACCAAACGAACGTATCAATTGAATCGTACGGTGTAAATGAGGGCATGCTTCTACGTGGACTGTAATGTAGTCAGCCCCTGCTTTTGCAAATTCCTCGATATAAAGATCTGGATTTTCAATCATTAAATGAACATCCATTGGTAATTTAGTTAAGGGACGTATTGCATTTAACACGACAGCTCCAAATGAAATATTTGGAACAAAATGACCATCCATGACATCTACATGAATCCAATCTGCTCCTGCTTTTTCTACTTCTAACACTTCTTCTCCAAGTTTTGCGAAATCTGCTGCTAAAATAGACGGTGCAATTTTAATCATTTGAATACCTCGGCTTTCGACTCATAATTTCTTCTAAAAACTTCAAGTAATGCTTGTAACGATATGCTGGAATTTCTTTTGCTTCTACTGCTGCTTTAATGGCACATTTCGGTTCATTCATGTGCAAACATTCTCGGAACTTGCATGCGTTTGATCGTGCTGCAAATTCAGGGAAACAAGCAGACAACTCTTCTCGTTCCATCGTTTCAAAGTCAAACGAACTAAAGCCAGGCGTATCAGCTAGTAAACCATTATTGACGGCGATTAACTCCACGTGGCGCGTCGTATGTTTGCCTCGATTTAAAGCTTTTGAAATGTCATCTGTTTTTAATTCTAACGATGGCAAAATAGTGTTGAGCATCGTTGATTTCCCAACTCCCGATTGACCAGCTAGCACACTGATTTTCCCTTCGAGTACCGGCATTAACCGATTTTTTAATGCAGGGTCATCAATAAACGTTGGAATGACTTCATAGCCAATTTTTTCGTAATCTGCAATATAGTGTTGAATTTTTTCTTTTTCTTCTTCTTTTAATAAATCCATTTTCGTCAAACAAATGATAGGTTGGATTGAATGC
This sequence comes from Planococcus halocryophilus, assembly GCF_001687585.2. GTDB lineage: Bacteria > Bacillota > Bacilli > Bacillales_A > Planococcaceae > Planococcus > Planococcus halocryophilus. Next base: position 2,220,015 of record NZ_CP016537.2, read on the forward strand.
GATTCAATCGCTGTTAAAAAGCGGTCTAAAAGCAAAGGGTGAAAATCCGGTTGCTTTACTGAAAACACCAAAATTGCTTGATCCACATTTGCAATTGGCGGACGCACCAATTCATTTTTCCGTTCGTATACATGTAAAATTGTGCCTTCGAGTTCATTATCTGCTTTGTAGTCGACATAATCTCCAACTAATGGTGTGATTTGGCGGTTACGAAAAACGCCCCGACCACGACATTGCGTATATCGTTCCCCGTTATCATCTAATACATAATAAAATCCGCTTAACGCTTTTCTGATTTGACCTTTCGGCATCGTTTCACTCCTTTCATCGCTTATTCCACACTAGCGTACTCAAAAGTTTCTTCTAGTATAATCGTTGAATCTCGCACAATTCGGTAAGATGCACTATCACCTTCTGCAATTTGCATTTCAATCTGGTGAGATTTATTTTCGGTAATTTTAAATTCCTCTACAGGCTCTACCATGGTATTGGTATTGTCTTGTATATACACTTGAATGGTCTGCTCAACTGGCTCTTCGCCTTCTTCAGTCGGCTCATCTGGTTCATATGGAATAGTGATTGTATGAATATATGTTTTCATCGGTTGTTCAGCTACCCCTGAAGACAAGGTTACTTCAATTGTACTCCCTGCTTCTAGTTGTTCTCCTGCAGCAGGTGTTTGAGACATAACTTTTCCAGCTTCTACCTCACTTGATGCTTGTTCAGACACAATTCGAATATTAAAGCCTGAAGAACGGGCATAATCATTGAGATTTTCCTCAGTAAATCCGGCTAAATCTTCTACCTTGCGCAAGTCTTTTCCTTTGCTGACAATAAACTCAACTTCAGTTTCACTAATAATCACTTCTTCTCCAGCTGCTGGTCGCTGATTTAAAATCGTCCCTGCAGGTTCTTCGGAAAACTCTTCTGTAGATTTAGCTGGCGCAAATTTTTGGGAGTCCAACTCGCTTGTCGCGTCTTCAAGCATTGTACCGACAAAATCTTTCATTTCAACTTTTTCTTTTCCTTTGCTGACGAAAAGCTGAATTGCTGATTCACGATCTCTCATTTTCCCTGCTTCTGGAATGGTTCGAATTATATGGTTGCCTGCTATTTCTTCTGAAAATTCCTCTGTTTCTTCTCCAACGATAAATCCATTAGCTTGCAGCTCTTCTACCGCTTCTGTATGTTCCATTCCTGAAACATCCGGTACTGCTACTTGTCTTGGTTCAAATAGACCCGGAAATGCAATGGCTTGCACTAGACCCGCTATCAATAAGAACGATAACACGCCGATAATCCACGGCCATTTCTTTCTTTTCTTTTTCATAGGAGTTTTTTGTTCATTTGCCGTTTCATTTACCGGTAACGGCATTGTTTTGGAAGCTTCGACATTGGCATAGGCCGCTGTGTCTTTAATAGCGGGCATTGCACGCGTTTCATCTTGGTCGACAGGCACCATAAACTTTGGTTCATTTAGTCGTTCAGGTAATAATACCGTGCTAAGATCTTCTTCCATTTCATCAGCCGACTGATAACGATGCTCTAATTTTTTTGCAGTAGCCTTTAAAACGACATTTTCTAAACTTTGTGGCAGTGAAGGAACTGTATCACGCAAAGATGGTGTTTCTGTCTGCAGATGCTTTAACGCAATCGAAACAGCCGATTCACCTGAAAATGGCAGCTTACCTGTGATTAATTCATACATTACGATACCGAGAGAGTAAATATCAGATTTTTTATTGGCTGTCCCGCCTCGAGCCTGCTCTGGAGATAAATAATGAACCGTTCCCAACACGGAATTTGTTTGTGTATAGGATGTCGCACTTAATGCCATTGCAATCCCAAAATCAGATATTTTCACATTGCCATGATCATCCATTAAAATGTTTTGTGGTTTAATATCTCGGTGGACAATTTGGTTGTGATGGGCATGTGCTAAAGCCGATGCTAACTGCTTCATAATCTCCACTGCCCGCTCAGGCGAGACCGGTGAATGTTCGATTATGTAATCTTTCAGCGTTTTCCCCGGAACATACTCCATCACCAAATAATGGATAGAACCGTCTTCGCCTACATCGAAAATGTTAACAATATTCGGATGTGCCAAACTGGTAGTGGATAATGCTTCTCTTTGGAAACGCCTACGCAACTCTTCTTCATTAGAAAAATCATATCGCAAAATCTTAATCGCGATATCTCGATCCAAAATCATATCATGCGCCAAATAGACATTAGACATTCCACCACCACCGATCAATTCCTTGATCTTATAGCGGCCGTTGATACTTTTTCCAATCAACATAGTTATACCTCCTTATCCATAGAGGATAGAAGAATTAATGAAATATTATCTTCTCCTCCAAGGTCATTAGCCAGATTTACTAGTTCCTGACCCTTTTGAGATAAAGGTGACGCAGAGCGCACAACGGAGGCAATTTCTTCTTTTGGAATTTTATTGCTTAGCCCATCTGAGCACATCAATAAATATGGATCATCTGCTAACGAAAAATCGATTATTTCTCTTTCAATTCGAGATTCAGTACCAAGCGCACGAACAATCCAATTTTTCTTTGGATGCTCTTCAGCCTCTTCTTGACTGATTTCACCACTATCAACGAGCACATTGACATAAGAATGGTCGCGAGTTAACTGTTTGATGGAATCACCAATGAGATAAGCTCTGCTATCGCCAATATGGCATAAAACACCTTCAAAGCCTTTAATCAATGCCGCAATTAAAGTAGTTCCCATGCCTTTGCATTCAGGATTTGCCGATGCATGATCATACACTGAGCGATTAATCGTTTTGATGCGCTCTGAAAGCCATTTCCGCTTGCTGTCGAGCGTCAAAAATGCTTCGTCCTCATCTTCTAAAAAAAATTGACTCAATTGATCAACCGTCATTTTACTAGCGACGTCTCCAGCTTTATGACCACCCATTCCATCTGCAACTATCGCTAACATTAATCCATCAGTTCGTTTAAGTACCGCTACACTATCTTCGTTTACTAAACGAATTTTACCCGTATCACTTTCGATCACATACTGAAACAAATCATGACACCCCGATCCTCTTTAAGCTGTTGCTGTCTTTTGAGTCTTTTTAAAAGCAGCGATGAAAAAGCCGTCACTTCCATAATCTTGCGGGAAAACTTGAACAAAACCTGTGTGTTTAATGCCCATCGTTGCAGGTAGTGCTGCCTGAATTTTTTCCATTTCAGGATGCTCTTTTAAAAAGCGCTCTGCAGTCCCTCTATTTTCAACAGCATCTACGGTACAAGTGCTGTAAACGAGTATGCCATCTTCTTTTAATAGGCGAGCTGCCTGGTCCAATAATTCAATTTGAATTTCCTGCAAACGAGCAAAATCTTGCTCTTTTTTCGTGTATTTAATATCTGGCTTCCGCTTGATTACACCTAATCCACTGCAAGGAGCATCTACTAAAATACGATCGAATTTCTCTTCACCAAAACGCTCTACACTTTGTTTGCCGTCACCAACAGTAGATTCGATTACAGTATGTCCTAATCGCTCGGCATTTTCATCAATAAGCTTCACTTTATGCTGGTGTAAATCAAGTGCATATAATGTTCCACTGTTTTTCATTTTTTCAGCAATATGAGTGGTTTTCCCACCTGGTGCCGCACACATATCGAGAACCGTCATTCCTGGCTCTACTTGCAATGCATAGGCTGGAAGCATAGAACTTTCATCTTGAATCGTAATAAAGCCTTTTTCGAAAGTAGTTGTACGAGCAGGCTGACCATTCGTAACAACTAAACATTCGGGAATCATTTTACTTGGTACCGCTTCTAACTCTTCTGACTCGAGCATTTCAATAGCTTCTTCAACTGTCGCACGAACTGTATTTACACGAACCGTTTGCAATGGTGTTTTGTTGTTTTCCAACGCCATTTCCCGCGTTTTCTCCAAACCAAATTGCTCTGCCCAACGTCGGATCATCCACTCTGGGTGACTCGTCTCAATTGAAATTTTTTCGTATGGATCGCTAATCGTATTAAATGAACGCACACCGTTGCGCTGAACCGAACGTAAAACGCCGTTTACAACAGAAGCCACACCACCGTGCCCACGACGCTTAGCAATCTCGACTGCTTCGTGAACAACTGCGTGTGCAGGAATTCGGTCTAAATAAACAATTTGATAAAGAGATAATCTCAACAGAATTTTGACCCATGGTTCGATTTTCCCTTTTAAATAAGGTTCTAAATAATAATCCAGCGTCATTTGATGCTGCAAAGTACCATACGTAATTTCCGTTAGCAAACCTCTATTTTTAGCTGCAATCCCATAACTCTCAATGGTTTGGTGAAGTAATAGGTTGCTGTAAGCTTGTTTGTTTTCAACCGCCCATAGAATCGAAAATGCTGCATCGCGAACATTACCTTGTAATTTTTTGTTTTTCATTCGAATAAATCTCCCACCTGGATTTTAGGTCCTTTTAAATAATCTTTCGCTGTCATGCGTTTTTTTCCAGCTGGTTGCAATTCGGTAATTGCTAAAACGCCATCGCCAGTTTGCACTAAAATGGCATCCTCAGTCAGCTCGACAACTTCTCCAGCTTGACCTTTAGCACTAGAGGACGTTTTTTCCGTCCACCAAATTTTCATAGTGGCATCATTAAAACTTGTATACGCGACTGGCCACGGATGCAATCCACGAACTTGGTTGTAAATCGCTGTCACTGATTGTGACCAATCAATCCGTTCTTGCTCCCGCGAAATATTGCGCGCATACGTCACCAATTGCTCATCTTGTGGAATGCGTTTGTTGGTGCCTTCAATGATTGATGGCAACGTGGATTTTAACAAATCGCGACCTGCAATGCTCAATTTTTCGAACATACTACCGGTATGGTCCTGTTCTTCGATCGGCACCGTTACTTGTGAGATAATATCACCTGCATCTAAGCGGTCTACCATATACATAATCGTGACACCTGTTTCATCCTGTCCATCAATAATCGATTGATGAATCGGTGCACCTCCGCGATATGCTGGAAGAAGTGACGCATGAACGTTGACCGCCCCTAGATTCGGTGCTTCTAACAATTCACTTGGTAAAATTTGACCAAATGCTGCAGTTACGATTAAATCTGCACCCATATCAAGTACATGTTGGAGTTCATCTTTGTTTTTCAACTTTTCCGGTTGATAAATAGGCAACCCGAGACGCAATGCTTCTTCTTTAACAGGAGTTGCCGTCATGACTTTTTTACGTCCTACAGGACGGTCTGGCTGTGTTACGACAGAAATCACTTCATAGCCTTCTTCGACTAACATACGTAAAATCGGTGCCGAAAAGGCAGGTGTGCCCATAAAGATAATTTTGGTCAAGCCTGCTCCTCCTCTTCTTCTTCCTGCTGGCGAATCATTTCATCTAATTCTTCCTGCGTCACGTATTTCGTGATTTTACTCGTAAACAACACACCATCTAAATGGTCCATTTCATGCAGAATCGCACGAGCTTCATAGTCTTCTGCCTCTAACTCGTACCAAGAACCGTCTCGTTCTTGTGCTTTAATTTTAATATGGTCGTAACGTTCCACTTCCCCGAAAACTCCCGGGAAACTTAAGCACCCTTCAATATCCGTTTCAGCGCCTTCAAATAACACCAATTCTGGATTGATCATTTCGATTGGCTCTTGGCCTTCTCTAAAGTCAACGATGGCTACGCGAACCGCTTCTCCTACTTGAGGCGCAGCAATTCCGACACCATCTGATTCCACCATTGTTTCGTGCATATCATCTAAAAGAACCGATAAATTTTTATCAAAAACTGTTACCGCCTCACAATTTGTTTCTAGTACTTTATTGGGATGTTTTACGATTGTTCGAATTGCCATAATTATGTCCTCTTTTCTTTTACATGACCGATGTAGGATTCATATCAATCGACAGGGTCGCCCCTTTTTTCAGCCACTCTGTCCGATGAATTTTGATCAATTGTTGCATCGTGTCGATCAGTTTTGATTCTTTTTTGTATTTTATCAAACATTGATAGCGATATCTATTATTGACACGAGAGATCAACGACGCTGAAGGTCCAATAATTAAGGTATTTGGTGACAATTGACCTTTTAAATAACGAACGGTCTGATCTGCGTATTCTGCCACTGTCATTAAATCTTCATGTGTAAATTGGATATTGACGACAAAATAATAAGGTGGGTAACCACTTGCTCTCCGCATCGTCATTTCTCGATCGTAAAAGGGTTCGTATAATTGGTCTTTGGCGAGCGTAATCGCATAATGTTCCGGCGTATAAGATTGAACAAATACTGTGCCAGGTAAGACATCTCGTCCTGCTCGACCACTTACTTGTGTTAGCAATTGATACGTCTTTTCTGCCGCTCGAAAATCCGGTAAGTGAAGTGTCGTATCCGCTGACAACACACCTACTAACGTGATATTTGGAAAATCCAGTCCTTTCGCAATCATTTGTGTTCCAAGCAAAATATCTGCTTTGCCTTCACCAAAAGCAGAAAGGATTTTTTCATGTGCTCCTTTGGTACGTGTCGTGTCCACATCCATCCGCAAAACACGGGCTTCTGGCACTACTTTTGCAAGTTCTTCTTCGACTTTTTGAGTACCTGTTCCGAAAAAGCGAATATGTTCACTTTCGCATTCTGGGCATGTCGTTGGTACACGCTCGTCGTAACCGCAATAATGACATTTCATCATTTCACTCGACCGGTGATAGGTCAGAGAAATATCGCAATTTGGACATTGCATAACTGTTCCGCAATCTCGGCATAGCACAAAAGATGAATATCCGCGTTTATTTAAAAACAATACCGTTTGTTGTTTTTTCTCCAGCCGATCGCGAATCGCATCAGCTAATTGCACTGAAAACATTGAGCGGTTGCCGTTTCGCAGTTCTTCTCGCATATCGACAATATGAACATCTGGCAACGGTTGATTTTTCGCGCGTTTTTCTAACACCAATAACTCATAAACTCCTTTTTGCGCACGGGCATATGATTCAAGAGAAGGTGTTGCACTCCCTAAAATAACCGGACACTTATGATATTCACTACGCCATATGGCCATATCACGCGCATGGTAACGAGGAGAGTCATCTTGCTTATAACTCGATTCGTGTTCTTCATCGAGAATAATAAGCCCCAAATTTTGGAAAGGCGCAAAAATAGCGGAGCGTGCTCCAACGACCACTTTTACTTCTGCTCGTTGAATTTTACGCCATTCGTCATATTTTTCACCTGCCGATAAGCCACTGTGTAAAACGGCGACTTGATCCCCGAAGCGTTCTTTAAAACGAATTGTCATTTGAGGGGTTAAGGATATTTCGGGTACTAACATGATGGCTTCTTTGCCTTGTTTTAACACTTGATCGATTGTTTGCAGATAAATCTCCGTTTTCCCACTGCCTGTGATGCCATGCAACAAGAAAGTTTTCGGAGTATTTAATGCCGCTTCAATCCGATCGAAAGCAATTTGTTGCGCTCCTGTTAGCTTTAAAGATGCTTTATGTTCAATGTTGGATAATAATTTAGGGTCTCGGTAAGATTCCATATTCGAAATTTGTGCAGCACCTTTATCAACTAAGCTATAAATCGTAGGCAATGAAACACCTGCTATTTTTTGAAGTTGAGACGATTCAATCGATTGTCCCGTATTTTTTAAAAAATACTCCATTAGCTTTAATTGCTGTTTGGCGTTTGCACGTATTTCTATCGTTTCAAGTACTTCTATTGTGTCAGCGACATGAATCATTCTGACCTTTTTAACAGCTGTTTGTTGCTGAATGTCCGTATCGGCAATAATTGTTCCTTTATCCATCTCTTTTTTTAGTAATGCATAAACTTCAACGGCATCTTGCAACCGAATAAAAGAACGATTCTCAAAATAAGGACGCAAAGGCGGCAAGATTTCTTCTAATTCTGCATTTAGCACGAACCGTTTTTCGTATTTCGCACGTAAAGCTGCGGGCACCATCACTTGTAAGGCATCAATTTCAAAGCAAACGGTTTGTTTTTTCATCCACTGTGCCATTTGTAGTAACTCTTCATTTAAAACTGGCGTTACGTCCATCAGTTCATGAATCGGTTTTAAGCGTTTTGGATCAAAATCAGAAGATTGTTTAATGTTCGTTATAAATCCAAGCACTTTGCGATTGCCAAACGGCACTTTCACACGCATTCCCGGCTCTGCCAAAACTTCCACTGCTTTTGGAATGGCGTAATCAAATGGCCGATCTATTGGATGTGCAGCAACGTCCACAATAACTTCAGCTATCATAGGACTCTTCCTTATCTGTAATCATTTCGAACAATTGACGCGCCAATTGTTGTTTCGGCATCATATCAAAAGCTTGTTCAAAATCGTTTTTACCAAATACCGTCACGCGGTTGGTATCTGATTCAAACCCTGCTTGCGCTTCGCTAACATCATTGGCGATAATGTAATCGGCATTTTTGCGCGTTAATTTTTCTTTTGCGTACTTACTCACATCGTTGGTTTCAGCTGCAAAACCAATTAATACTTGATTTTTCTTCTGTTGACCCAATTGTTTAAGAATATCGACAGTCCGCTCCAATTCGATGGTTGAACCGCCTTCTTGTTTTTTCATTTTTTGATTCGCGATTGCTTTTGGTCGATAATCAGCCACTGCCGCTGTTTTAACAACATAATTTGCCGTATCAAAATGCGCTTCGACGGCTTTTAGCATGTCTTCTGCACTTTCGACTTGAATACGAGTGACACCACTCGGTACCGGTAATGAAACAGGGCCACTAATTAAAATTGTTTCAGCTCCCATTTCAGCAGCCGCACCCGCCATCGCATACCCCATTTTCCCGCTTGAAAAATTGGTTAAAAATCGAACAGGATCAATACGTTCACGTGTTGGTCCCGCTGTCACGACTACCTTTTTACCACTTAGTTTATGTTCGCGCGTAAAATAGTCTTTAACTAGTTCTGTAATTTTTTCCGGTTCCTCTAAACGTCCTTTACCGACATATCCACAGGCAAGAAACCCTTCAGATGGTTCGATAAAACGAATGCCATCTTCATGAAGCTGTTGAAGGTTACGTTTTACTGCAGCGTGGTCGTACATATGAACATTCATTGCTGGTGCAATCCAAATCGGTGCGGTTGCCGCAAGTAAGGTTGTTGTCACCATATCATCACCAATGCCATTTGCTAGCTTTCCGATCACATTAGCGGTTCCAGGAGCGACAATAATCAGGTCTGCCCAATCCGCAAGGTCAATATGCGCAATGACAGAAGAATCCTTTTCATCAAATGTATCCGTATAGACATCGTTTCTAGACATCACTTGAAACGTTAGCGGTTGCACAAATTGCTGCGCTGACTCAGTCATAATTACCTTTACGGACGCACCGGCTTGTGACAGTTTACTTACGAGAGCAACAGCTTTATAGACAGCAATTCCCCCACTGACACATAGTAGAATTTTACGATTCTCCAACAACTCAAACACCCTTTCTAAACAACAAACTCCCAAAGAACAAATTTGCTCTGGGAGTCGTCTGTTGCGATTAATGGTTAAATTTCGTCTTCGTAGATTGCAAATTCATCTTGTTTTTCTGGTACTAATACGCCAGCTGCTACTTCTTCAAGTGCTTTACCGACCGATTTAACAGAAATATATGAATCTAATTTTTCATCACCATGTTCATGTAATTGGCGAGCACGTTTTGAAGCAAGTGCCACCAACGAGTATTTTGAATCAATTCGGCTTTTTAGTTTATCAACGGATGGGTATAACATTAGACATTCTCCTTTAGCATATCGAAATATCGTTTTTCAACACGTTCACGCTTGCAATGTTCTGCAATAATGATGGCATTGATTCGGTCACAAGCATTTTCAACTTCATCGTTTTCTACAACGTAATCGTATAAGTTCATCATTTCTAACTCTTGGCGAGCGGCCCGCAATCGGGATGCAATGACATCATCCGACTCAGTACCTCGACCGACAAGTCGTTCTTCTAATTCCGATAAGCTTGGGGGTGCTAAGAAAATAAACAAGCCATCTGGAACTTTCGAACGAACTTGCGCTGCACCTTGTACTTCTATTTCTAGGAACACATCACGACCCGCATCGCGCATTTTGTTGACATACTCAAGCGGCGTACCGTAATAATTCTCTACAAATTCGGCGTATTCAAGCAGTTGATCTTGCTCGATCAAGGTTTCGAACTCGCTACGTGTTTTAAAGAAATAGTCGACTTCATCGACTTCTCCTTCTCGTGGTGAACGAGTCGTCATCGAGATAGAGTATTCATAATTTGTATTCGGCTGTGAGAACAGCTCTTTTCGTACCGTGCCTTTGCCAACACCCGAAGGCCCTGATAGGACTATCAGCAGTCCACGTTGGTTTCTCATTTTATCCCTCATTTGCCTTATCATCTTTTCTTCTAACCGCAAAAGCGTATCCGCTGTAAATACCAAAGAATAAATATAACTGTTCGCTTTTTTAAAAGCGACCTCATCTATTACTGGTATTACCCAACAGCCTATCGCTGCGAATTTTCTTGATCAGCTTACACACCATATAAAAATCAGTATAACTTCTATAATTCGGCTGACCCAATTATAGCGTAGCTACTAACAGGAGAATATACGACATTCTCTACTAAACTTTAAATCGTCATTTGTCACCAACCATTATTCTTCGTTTTCTAACTAACTGTCTTATTATATCATAATACACCGAGAAAATGATAAGATGGAACAAAACGATTTGAAAGAGGGATATTTAATGGCATTTGATGGATTATTCACAAAATCGATGACTGGTGAATTGCAACAGCTAGTTACCGGTAGGATTTCAAAAGTTCATCAGCCCAACCAGCTTGAACTGCTTTTACACATACGTGCTCAAGGAAAAAACCATAAACTACTTATTTCTATTCACCCATCGTATTCACGCATTCATTTGACGGCAGAAGCGAATGTCAACCCTTCTGAGCCACCGATGTTTTGTATGTTACTACGTAAGCATATTGAAGGCGGCGTCATAACAGAAATCTCCCAGTACGGAATGGACCGTCTTATTATGTTGAAGATAAAAGCAAAAAATGAAATCGGCGATGATATTGAACGCGAATTGCACGTTGAAATGATGGGACGGCATTCTAATGTTATTTTAATTGATGCTGAACGCACTATGATTCTTGACAGCTTGAAGCATTTGCCACCGAGCGTCAATTCTTACCGAACAATTTTACCAGGACAACCTTATATTTTCCCACCTGCTCAAGAGAAAAAAGATCCGTACGCATCGATTGAAGAGTTAGCTCAAACAGATCCAAGCGAAATCGTTAGCCAATTTTCCGGCTTTTCTCCATTAAATGCTCGTGAACTGGCATATCGTTTAGCAACTGCTGACAGTAACATAGAAACAACAAAAGCATTTTTAGCTGACTTTTCAAATGCGGAACCGACGGGCTACTATATAGAGCACGAAGGAAAAAGCTTTTTCTCCGCTTCCTCACTGACACATATTGGCGAAAACAGTTTGCAATTTCCAACGCTCGGTGAATTGCTTGATAGAATGTATTATGCAAAAGCTGAACGAGACCGCGTTAAACAACAAGCGGGTGATTTAGAAAGATGGCTACAAAACGAAATTTCCAAATTAAAACTCAAATTGAAGAAATTGAAGAAAGAACAAGATCAAGCTGAAAAACGTGACGTTCTTCAATTACATGGTGAATTGATCATGGCCAACCTTCACCGCATAAAAAAAGGCATGAAGGAAATTGAAGTAGACAATTATTACAATGATGAAAAAGTCATGATTACCTTAGATCCACGTAAAACACCTATTGACAATTCGCAGCGTTATTATTCACGTTACCAAAAAGCTAAAATTGCCGTCGTGAAAACGCAAGAACAAATCAACAAAACTGTCGAAGATATTGAGTATTTTGAAACTCTGATGTCACAAGTTCAGCAAGCCGGTATTTCCGACATTGAAGAAATTCGCGAAGAATTAGCTGAACAAGGCTTTATGAAAGCGCAGAAATCGAAGAAAAAGAAAAAACCTACGAAACCTACTGTAGAGTCCTATGTTTCATCTAATGGAACGCCAATTTCAGTTGGTAAAAACAACAAACAAAACGATTATGTGACATTCAAAGTTGCAGCCAAATCTGATACATGGTTGCATACGAAAGATATTCCTGGATCTCATGTCATTATTCACAATAATGACCCAGATGAAGCGACGATTTTAGAAGCGGCAACGATTGCTGCTTATTTCAGTAAGGCACGAGAGTCGTCTTCTGTTCCTGTTGATTATACGGAAGCTAGACAAGTTAAAAAGCCAAATGGTTCTAAGCCTGGCTTTGTTATTTATTTCGAACAAAAAACCGTGTTTGTGACGCCTGATGAAGAACTAGTTATTAAGTTAAAAAAATAGTGTTTGGCCGAAAAGCTTATTGCTTTTCGGCTTTTCTATTGTCGTAAGAAGTAAGCGTATTATTTACACAATCGCTTCGGAAGCTTTAGGTATGGCCCCGCTATAAGCCGGAAAATCCCCGTCTTATTACTTCGCCTAGAGCGGGGACGCTCCGGCGCTTAGAGATTTGCTAGACCTAATTTCGTTATTAATAGTATGACAATTCTTTAGTTTACATAATTAAAATATTGTCAATACCAGAATTTATGGTAAATAAAGTTCAAAGCATTGCCCTAGTTTAGAGTAAATGCTATGTTCTTAAAGGATTTAATTTTAAGGAGGATTTATAAATGAAAAGCAGCTTTACCAAGAATAAAACACTCGTAACTACTGGTGCGATTGCAACATTGTTATTAGCAGGATGCAGTAGTGAAGAAAGTAATAATGAAGAAACAAAAACGAAATGGGATGAAATACAAGAAGAAGGATCTTTAACAGTTGCTACTTCTGGAACGCTGTTGGCTACTTCCTTCCGTGATGAAGAATCTGATGAGTTAACAGGATTTGAAGTTGAAGTCGTTCGTGAGTTAGGTGAACGTTTAGAACTTGATATCGAATTTAAAGAGCTTGGCTTTGATGAAATGCTGACAAGTGTGAATACAGGTCAAATTGATCTTGCCGCAAATGATATTGAAATTACGGAAGCTCGCGCTGAAGAGTTTATTTTTTCAACACCTATCAAGTATTCCTATGGTACAGCGGTTGTTCGAAAAGATGATTTATCAGGCATTTCTAGTTTAGAAGATTTACCGGGTAAAAAAGCAGCTGGTGCATCTACTTCTATCTATATGGAAATTGCGCGTGAATATGGTGCAGAAGAAGTTACGTATGATAATGCTTCGAACGAAGTGTATTTGCGTGATGTTTCGATTGGGCGGACAGATGTCATTTTGAATGATTATTATTTATCAACGTTTGGTGTTGCAGCTTTCCCAGAAATGAATATTACGATTCACCCAGATATTAAATATGCACCGTCAGAAGTGGGTCTTGTAATGAACAAAGACAATAAAGAACTTGCTGAAAACGTCAACAAAACCTTAGAAGATATGCTTGAAGACGGTACGATAACCGAAATTTCGAAAGAGTTTTTTGGTGGCGCAGATGTTTCTGTTAAACCGGATATAGAAGAAAACTAAGCAGGAGGTTGTCTCATGAACGACATTGAATGGGGATTATTATTTGACCCGGCCTTAGCGATAGAATCGTTGCCTTACGTACTTGAAGGGATTGGCTATACCTTGCTAATTTCAATAGTCAGTATGATTGTAGGGGTAATCATCGGTTTTTTCCTATCGCTTGCTAGAACGTCCCCACTAAAAATTTTACAATTTCCCGCACGCCTGTATATCTCTTTTATGAGAGGTGTGCCAATTCTTGTTATTTTGTTTTTACTTTATTTCGCAATGCCTGTTGTCGGAATTGAATTTACAGCTGTACAAGCAGCGTTGATTGGTTTCTCGATCAATAGTGCTGCTTATATTGCGGAAGTTTTCCGTTCTTCATTGGCATCGGTAGATAAAGGACAATGGGAATCATCTAAGGCACTCGGGTTAACGTATTGGCAATCCATGCGTCGAATTATTTTGCCGCAATCCATTCGAATTGCGCTACCACCGTTATCAAACGTCTATTTAGATTTAATTAAAGCTTCTTCGTTAGCTGCCATGATTACGGTTCCAGAAATTTTCCAAAAGGCGCGAATTGTTGGTGCACGTGAATATGATTTGTTAACTATGTTAATTTTAGTAGCTCTTATTTACTGGGCGATTTGTTCGATCATGACGATTTTACAAAACTACCTTGAAAAAAAATACGCGGATTATATTTAAAAAGCATCCAGAGCTTGTTCTCTTGGATGCTTTTTTGATTGATCGCATTTACATTTCCTCCATGTAGAGAACTTCCCACATATGACCATCCAAGTCTATAAAGCTAGCATAATACATGAATTCGTCATCTACTTTTTCATTTGCTGGTTGAGCTCCAGCCTTTAATGCCTTACTGATTAACTCGTCTACTTTTGCTTTGCTTGAAGCTGAAATAGTGAGAATAACTTCTGAATGGCTAGAGGTATCTGTAATTCCTTTTTTTGTAAACCCTTTAAAATATGATTCAGTCAGGAGCATCACATAACTAGTGGGGCCAATAATCAAAGCTGCCCCATCGTCATTGGTCATCTTGTTTTCAAATTCAAATCCGAGTTCCTGAAAAAAAGAAACAGATTTCTCCAAGTTTTTCACCGGCAAATTGACGAAGATGTGACTCGATTGGATAGACATTGATTGTTCCTCCTTTTTGAAAATAATGTTATCTTCATCATTCGACGAATACTCCCCTTTTCCTGCAAAAAAAAGACCCTAGAAAGGATCTTTCAAGCGATTCGATAATGAATCAAATATGACAATGCTACAAAAACAGATGGAAGAACTATAAACGCAACAAAGATCAACATTTGTGTGCTTATGGATGGTGAAAGCAAAATGGCCGGGAATATCGGCCCAATGACTAAAAGAGAAGCCAAAACACGGGATAAAAACTGAACTTTATAGCGTTCACTACAAGTGCGGCACGTAATCAGTTTATATGCTGCCAACAACGATTTACTGACTTGTTCCCATGTGAATGGCATACGACAAACTTCACATCTCTCCATTAATGATCTTCCTTTAATCTATCAACATATTGTTTTGCGTCTAGGAGAGACCAGCCAAACTCTTCACGTGTTCGTTTCATCGCTTCAACTATTTTTACTTTTTGTAAAAGTTCTCGCAGTTCGTCATTTATTTCCGGTTCAATCCATTCTTCCCCTTGCTGTATTTGTGTTAGCTGTTTCTCAAGTTGCCTCACTTTTTTCTCTAATGCATTGATCTTTTTTCTGAAGCTGTATAGATTAAATATCCATACATCAACACTGTGCCCGTAATGATGAATACCCAAAATAAATCCATTTGCTACACTCCTAAATCTTCATTTCCACGTTGATAAAATCCATCCATTTCTTCTTTTGGCACTAACGCACCTCCGGTTGCCCAAACAATATGCGTAGCCGTGTTCATTGGAATTTTATTTACTTGTGCGTAATCACTTGCTTGAATTTTCAATGGCCCGAGTAAACCTGCCGTAGCAGAAGGTTCCACGAAAATGCCTTCACTTGAGGCTAACAGTGTTAATAACGAAAACAATTGTTGATCTTCGATGGTATAAATGCCACTCACTGTTTTTTCGCTAATACCTGAAGCAAAACTAGATGGTCGTCCAACTGCTAAGCCGTCACCTTCTGTCATATTGTCGATGCCAAAGTCTTGAACACAAACTTTATTTTTTGCACCGGTCATTAACCCAATTAAAACAGCTGGCGAATGTGTGGGTTCCACAAAAAAACAATGAACTTCATCACCGAAAACTTGCTTGAGGCCGAACGCAATGCCCCCCGGTGCACCGCCTACTCCACAAGGTAAATAAACAAATAGTGGATGTTCGGCATCAACTTGTACGCCCGCATCATTCAATTGTTGCTTGAGACGAAAAGCAGCCACACTATACCCTAAAAACAAATGCTTGGATTTTTCATCATCAACAAAATAGGCATTTGGCTTGGCCAATGTTTCGTTACGTCCAGCTAAAATAGCTTCACTAAAATCGCCTTTAAATTCGACGACGGTAGCCCCTTTTTCACGCAGTAACTCTTTTTTCCATTGTTTTGCGTCTGCAGACATGTAAACAAAAACTTGGAACCCAAGTTTCGCGCTAATAATGCCAATACTTAGACCAAGATTCCCTGTAGACCCTACCCCTATGGAATATTGGCTAAAAAACTCTTTAAACTTTCCGGATGAAAACTGCTCGTACGATTGCTCAGTTGAAATGATACCGGCATCTATTGCTAATTTTTCTGCATGATGCAATACTTCGTAAACACCACCACGCGCTTTAATAGACCCCGCAATTGGTAATTCATTATCGCATTTTAAAAACAGCAATCCCTCAATATTATCTGTAAATCGATCGTTTAATTGAGTTTTCATGTTAGGGATTTCACGCAAAGGTGATTCGACAATACCATTTGCTTCTGCCGTGTCAGGAAATTCTGATGCTAAAAATGGAGCAAAGCGTTGCCAAAGCTGCTCTGCTTTTTCCATATCTGCTAAAGAAACTGGTAAGTTGTTCATATCAGCCATTTTTTTAAGTTTCGGGTTTAGCCAAACAACTGGCTTTAAGTTCATGATTGGTTGTAACAAAGGATAGGTTGAAATCCATTCTTTTAATTGCCGTTGTTCTACGTTCATACAAATCCCCTTCCGTTCGAATCATTTATTAATTTCATCATACAGAAGCAACCCAATAATTTCACTCCCTATATTTTGTCAGTTAATTTATTGAAAGTCGACTGACACCTTTATTAATCCCTAGTAAAACCAGTCCAATTAATAAGGGTACCCACCACTGAATTCGGATGACTGGGCCTATGCCATCAAAGAAAAATCCAACTCCCATGATAAAAGCAAATCCGACCATGCCGAACAATCCCGATAATACATATACTTTCCATTCTTTGATTTCAGGTTTGAAAACAGAAGAACGAATGTAGTAAAAAACAAAATGATATTGCGTTTGTTTTCTGTTGGCATATTGGCGATCAGTTCATCAGCATATGCTTCTAATGAATCAACAAAGAAATCTCGAGCGTCTTTGCCATCTTCTTGCGCTTCGATTAAATGATCTAGTACATCCATTAGTAATTCTTCTGCTACGTGTTCGTCGACTCTCAAATCTGTTCGAATATACAGCAATAAACCCTCATAAATTTTCTCATTTTTGAATTTAGCAACTCTCGTTTGTGATTGTTTTCTTTAATTAGTTATTTTGTTCCCCTCATTTTTATCACTCCTTTTTAGCAATTGACTAACCGGTTGAGCAATTTGCATCCATTCAGAAGAGATTTGTTCAAGTTCCGCATTTCCTTCATCGGTTAAAAAATAATATTTACGATTAGGACCAGTTGCAGAAGGTCTCATTTCTCCACGGATAAAGCCGTTTTTTTGAAGCCTTAACAACACAGGATAAATCGTACCATCGCTAATATCAGGCAATCCTATCTGCTGAAGTTTTTGGGACAATTCGTAGCCGTAAACTGGTTGTTCTTCTATTATGGCCATGACACATGCATCCAAAACCCCTTTCAATAACTGACTTCTAAGAGCCATTACTTTTCCTCCTCAAGGTATTTGGCATTACAAGATAGCTATTTAAAAAAATCTATCTTGTATCACCAACTAGTTAATTTCATTATATTCAATCTTTTTCCAATTATCAACGATTACTATTTTCTATTTAAAAAAACCGACCAAAAGGCCGGCTCTACAAAGTTCCTGCTTTTAATTTTTCGTGCCAATCTGCAAGCATAGGCATATCCGCTTCGTTGATTGCTTTCGTGTTCAATGCTTGTTCGACAAGTGCTGGGAAATTCGTTAGCGTATGGAACGTATAACCTGCTCCTGTGATAGCTTCGATTGACTGAGGCAAATCGTAAGTGAAAATAGCTACGATTCCTAGAACTTCAAACCCTACTGCTTCAAGTGCTTGCGCTGCTTGCAAGACGGATCCACCTTTAGAGATTAAATCTTCAACAACAACCACTTTTTTACCGGTTTCGATTTTACCTTCAATCATATTCGTTTGACCATGTTCTTTTGCTTTCGACCGCACATAAACCATTGGTAATTCCAGCAAATCACTAACCCATGCAGCATGTGGAATACCAGCTGTCGCTGTTCCTGCTACCACTTCACAATCAGGATAATATTCGTTAATTGTCTCTGCTAAACCTTTGGCAATGTCTTTCCGCACTGCCGGGTAGGACATTGTTAATCGATTATCGCAATAAATCGGAGATTTAACACCAGATGCCCAAGTAAACGGATCTTGCGGGCGCAATTCAACTGCACCGATCGATAATAAATGATTTGCTATTTCGTATTTCAAGATTTCCCACTCCATTCTGCTTGGATTTGTGCGTAACTTTCTGCCGGATTTTCAGCTTTGGTAATCGCTCGGCCAACTACGATATGAGTCGATCCTTTTATTCGTGCCTGTGCTGGAGTTGCGACGCGTTTTTGATCATCAGCCGACACCGAAGCCGGACGAATGCCTGGTGTTACACGTAGAAAGTCTTGTCCGCATGCTTCGCCAATAGCCTCTGCCTCAAGCACCGAACAAACAACACCATCTAATCCTGCTTGCATCGCTCGCTTTGCGTAATGTAAGACAGACTCTTCTAAACTGACATAAACCAATTGATCCTCATGCATATCTTCTTCACTTGTCGAAGTTAATTGGGTCACTGCAATCAATTTCGTCTCACTACCTGCCAACCCACGTTTTGCTGCTTGCATCATTTCAAGCCCACCAGCAGCATGGACATTGACTAAATCTACTTTCAATTTGGCCAAGCCTCGCATAGCGGACTCTACTGTATTGGGAATGTCATGCAGTTTTAAATCCAAGAAAATGTCATGACCTTGTGATTTTATAAAACGAACCAATTCAGGTCCTTCTTGAAAATAAAGCTCCATGCCTACTTTAACAAAAAGCGGCTCAGAAAATTGTGCTAAAAATTCTTCTACTTGTTGTTTGGATGCAAAATCTAAAGCGATAATGGGTTTATTCACAGACGGTGGCTCCTTCCGACAAGCTGTTCTACCGAATCAAATCCAAGTTCATGCAATCGTTCAGGAAGTTGTCCAATGATTTCTGGACACACAAATGGATTAACAAAATTTGCTGTTCCGACAGCTACAGCACTTGCTCCGGCTGATAAAAAGTCGATGACGTCATCTACATTTGTTACACCACCCATACCAATGATTGGCAGTTTCGTGTGTTGACTTACTTCATAAACCATACGCAAAGCAACAGGCTTAATAGCAGGTCCAGACAAGCCACCCGTAATATTAGCGATAATCGGTCTCCCTGTTTTCGTATCCATACGCATGCCGAGTAATGTATTGATCATCGTGATGCCGTCAGCACCACCTTCTTCAACAGCTTTTGCGATTGAGACAATGTTCGTCACGTTTGGAGACAGCTTAATATAAACCGGTACAGCAGACACTTCTTTTACAGCACGTGTCAATTCACGCGCTACATCTGGGTCAGTACCGAATGTGATGCCACCTTGTTTAACGTTTGGGCACGAAATATTAATTTCGAGTGCGTGAACGTTTGGAGATTGTGAAATCTTTTTTGCGACTTCTACATAATCTTCAGTTGTTGTACCGGCAACGTTTGCGATAATCGGCACATCGTATTTTTCCAACCACGGCAATTCTTGCTCTGTAACTTTTTCAAGTCCTGGGTTTTGTAAGCCGATTGCGTTTAACATCCCAGATGCAGTTTCTGCCACACGTGGCGTTGGGTTGCCGAGACGTGTTTCGACGGTTGTTGCTTTAATCATAATGGCACCAAGTTGCGATAAATCATACAGTTGCGCATATTCTTTCCCAAAACCAAAGCATCCAGATGCAGGCATGATTGGATTTTTCAAGTTGAGTCCTGGTAGTTTTACTGTCAAATCGCTCATGAAATCACCACTCCTGCTGGAAATACCGGACCATCTGAACACACTTTGATGTAATCCGTTTCACTTTTCGTTGTCCGGCATACACAAGCAAAACATGCACCGATACCGCAGCCCATTCGCTGCTCATAAGATAAGAATCCTTTTTTCTGTGGATAAGCCCATTGAACCGCTTCAAGCATTGGTGTTGGGCCACAGCTATAATACGTATCAAAATCCGTTGGCAATTCATTTAAGATATGCGTGACAAACCCTTGCGTACCATGAGATCCATCTACTGTCGCAATATGCGTTTCGCCAAGTTTACGGAATTTATCTTCATAGAAAACGGCTTGTTTGCTTTCAAATCCTAAAATATGAACTGTTTCAATGCCGCACGCGTTTAATTGTTTCGCCAGTTCATACAAAGGCGGTACACCAATTCCTCCGCCAATTAAATACGCTTTTTTCTCGGCTTCTTCGACAGGAAAACCATGCCCAAGTGGACCTAGCACATCTATTGTGTCACCTGGTTTTTTTTCAGCTAATAGACCAGTACCGCGTCCTTCAGCTCGGTAAATCATCGTAAATTGCGAAGCTTCTAAATCAATGGATGCGACAGATATTGGACGACGCAACAATGGTTCAAAGCTGTCTGCGACTCTTATGTGAACAAATTGCCCGGGCTCTGCCATTTCATTGGCAAGAGCTCCTTGGACAGTTAGTTCAAAAATACAATGGGCTATTTCTTGTTGGTTAATGACTTGCATACGCTCTTGTTTGATCATATATTTGCCCCCATTGCTTCAGCTGAAAATGTCATGGATTCGATGACACGAAGCATAGCTTCTGCTGTATCAAGTGAAGTTAAGCAAGGAATGCCGTTTTCAACCGATTCACGGCGAATGCGGAATCCGTCACGTTGTGGCTGTTTGCCCTTTGTTAAGGTGTTGATGACAATTTGCGTATCGCCATTTTGAATAACATCTAGCAAAGTTTTGCCTTCTGAACCAATTTTACCGATTGGTGCTACTACTATGCCAGCTTCCTCGAATGCTTTGGCAGTTCCCCCTGTAGCCATGATTTGATAACCGATTGCTTTAAAGCGTTTTGCTAACCCAACCGCTTCTTCTTTGTCTTTATCTGCGACGGTTAGTAGCACTGTGCCATGATCTTTTACTTCCATGCCAGCTGCTGCTAAACCTTTATACAAAGCTTTTTCGAGTGTTGTGTCTTTGCCCATTACTTCTCCAGTTGATTTCATTTCTGGTCCAAGCGTAATGTCTACGCGGCGTAACTTCGCGAAAGAGAATACCGGTACTTTGACAAAGACGCCTTTTGAAATCGGCGCAAGACCTGGTGTAAAGCCTTGGTCGACTATGCTTTGACCAAGAATTGCTTTTGTGGCAATGTTCGCCATTGGAATCGATGTGATTTTACTCATAAATGGCACTGTTCGACTTGAACGCGGGTTTACTTCGATAACAAACACTTCGCCTTTTGAGATGACGTACTGGATATTGAGCAAACCGATAATGTTTAATCCTTTTGCTAGTCGCGTCGTATAGTCGACTAAAGTTTCTAGTAACTCATTCGAGATGTTTTGTGTTGGATAAACCGCAATCGAGTCGCCCGAATGAACACCTGCGCGTTCAATATGTTCCATAATTCCAGGGATCAAGACATTTTCACCATCTGATATCGCATCAACTTCTATTTCAATTCCCGTTAAGTAGCGATCGACTAGGACGGGGTGTTCTGGACTCGCTTCTACTGCGTGCTCCATATAATGTTTTAAGTCTTCTTCGTTATAAACGATTTCCATTGCGCGTCCACCTAGTACATAAGACGGACGAACCAATACCGGATAACCAATGTCTGTCGCGATGATAATGGCTTCTTCTGTGTTCACCGCTGTTTTGCCCAGTGGCTGCGGAATACCGATTTCGTGTAGCGCAGCTTCGAACTTATTGCGGTTTTCTGCACGGTCTGTATCTTCTAACGATGTGCCGAGAATCTTCACGCCATTTTGTTCGAGTTTTTCAGCTAAGTTGATTGCTGTTTGCCCACCAAATTGAACGACGACACCTTTTGGCTGCTCAAGATCAACGATGTGCATAACATCTTCAATCGTCAGTGGCTCAAAATACAATTTATCCGAGATCGAAAAGTCTGTTGAAACCGTTTCTGGGTTGTTGTTGACGATAATAGCTTCATAGCCTGCTTCTTTAATAGCCCATACTGAATGCACCGTTGCGTAATCAAATTCGACACCTTGACCGATGCGAATCGGACCTGAACCAAGAACAATGACGGATTCTTTATCCGTTTTCACTGATTCATTTTCATCTTCATACGTTCCGTAGAAATAAGGCGTTTCGGATTCAAACTCAGCCGCACAAGTATCCACCATTTTGTATACTGGCATTAGCTTTTGTTCTTTACGCCAGTTGTAAACTTGCTGCTCTGTTGTGTTCCAAAGTTTGGCGATTGTCCGGTCTGCAAAGCCTAAACGTTTTGCACGTTTTGCTACGTCGTAGTCAAACGCTGCGTTTTTCAAATCCTCTTCGTATTTTACGATGTTTTCGAATTTCTTCAAGAAGAATAAATCGATTTGGCTCCATTCGTTAATGGTTTCGATTGTTACACCGCGGCGAAGTGCTTCGCCGATAAAGAACAAACGCTCATCTCCCGCTCGACAAATACGTTTTTGAATCCATTCATCACTCATGCTATCCGCATTTTTTAGCTCTAAGTGGAATTGCCCTGTTTCTAATGAACGAACAGCTTTCAGGATAGATTCTTCGAATGTACGTCCCATTGCCATTACTTCGCCGGTTGCTTTCATTTGCGTTCCTAAATTACGTTTTGCTGCTTCGAATTTATCAAAAGGCCAGCGTGGAATTTTCGTGACGACATAGTCCAGTGCTGGCTCGAAAGCAGCATATGTGCGCCCTGTTACTGGATTCATCATTTCATCTAACGTTAAACCGACTGCAATTTTCGCCGCTAGTTTCGCAATAGGATAACCTGTCGCTTTAGATGCTAGTGCAGAAGATCGACTAACCCGTGGATTTACCTCAATGATGTAGTAGTTAAAGCTAAATGGATCTAATGCAAGCTGTACGTTACAGCCCCCTTCAATTTTCAAAGCGCGAATAATTTTCAGCGATACATTTCGTAGCATTTGGTATTCACGGTCTGACAAAGTTTGGCTAGGTGCGACCACAATCGAGTCTCCAGTATGAATGCCGACTGGATCGATGTTTTCCATGTTACAAACTACGATTGCAGTATCGTTCTTATCGCGCATTACTTCGTATTCAATTTCTTTAAAACCTGCGATTGATTTTTCTAGTAAACATTGTGTAACGGGGCTGTATTTTAAGCCACTCGCCACAATTTCTTTTAACTGTTCGTAGTTGTGGCAAATTCCGCCGCCTGTTCCACCTAATGTAAAGGCTGGACGAACAATAACTGGGTAACCTACACGGTCTATAAAGTTTTCAGCTTCGGTCATGTTGTGAATAATATCTGAATCCGGAACCGGTTCGCCTAACTCGTTCATTAAGGTTCTAAACAAATCACGGTCTTCTGCTTTATGAATCGCTTCGAGTTTTGTGCCTAAAATTTCGATATTCAATTCGTCTAAAATTCCCGATTCGTCCAGTTCAATCGCCATATTCAACCCTGTTTGGCCACCTAATGTCGGTAGAAGTGCATCCGGACGCTCTTTGCGCAAAATTCGGCTAACAAATTCAAGTGTGATCGGTTCGATATACACTTTATCAGCGATTTCCGTATCCGTCATGATGGTTGCAGGGTTTGAGTTGATCAAGATTACGCGGTAACCTTCTTCTTTTAATGCAAGACATGCTTGTGTTCCTGCATAGTCAAACTCGGCTGCTTGTCCGATTACGATTGGTCCTGATCCGATTACGAGTATACTTTGAATATCTTGTCTTTTAGGCATGTTGTTGCTCCTTTCGAGTTGCGTTCATTACATCAATAAAGCGATCAAATAAGTAGTTTGAGTCTTCTGGTCCCGGAGATGATTCTGGATGGTATTGAACCGTGAAGGCTGGATAATCCAAATGAGTCAACCCTTCGTTTGTCCCGTCGTTTAATGCGCTATGCGTAACTTTTAAACGCGTCCCTTGTAACGTATCTTCATCTACTGCGTAGCCATGATTTTGTGAAGTGATTTCGATTTTGCCTGTTACTAAATCGCGTACTGGATGATTTCCTCCGCGATGACCGAATTTCAATTTGAAGGTGTCAGCTCCGCAAGCTCTTGCGAACAATTGGTGGCCGAGGCAGATACCGAAAATTGGAACTTGTCCAAGTAATTCACGTACTACTTCTACGCACTCTTCTACATCTTTCGGATCTCCTGGTCCGTTTGATAGCATGACACCATCTGGTCCCCAAGCTAATATTTCTGTTGCTGAAGTGTTATAAGGTACAACGATTACATCACAGTCTCGATTATTAAGTTCGCGCAAAATGCCGTGTTTCATGCCATAGTCGATTAATATGACACGTTTTCCACGCCCTGGACTTGGGTAAGGTCGACCTGTTGAAACTTGTGCCACTTGGTCGCTTGGTAATACGGTATCTTGTAGCGTCTTGACAACTTCGTCTATTAGTACTTCTTCCCCCGCTGCGGTTAACACACCTTTAATGGCCCCTTTCGAGCGTATTAAGCGCGTTAATTTACGTGTATCAATACCTGAAATTCCTGGAATATTTTTAGTTTTAAACAATTCATCTACTGTTGATTTATTTCTAAAGTTTGATGGAAACTCCGCAATTTCACGAACGACCATGCCTTTTACTGCGGGTTCGATTGATTCAAAATCATCGCTATTGATGCCGTAGTTACCGATTAAAGGGTACGTCATGGTAACAATCTGTCCGCAATAAGAAGGATCTGATAAAATTTCTTGATAACCGGTCATGCTGGTATTAAATACGATTTCCCCGACTGAGGCATCATCGCCACCGAATGCTGTTCCTTCAAATACCGTACCGTCTTCTAAGATTAAATAACGTTTCATCAATTTGTCTCCTCCTGCCATACAATTTCGCCACCAAAGATGGTTGTTACTGGCCACCCTGTACAATTCCAACCATTAAATGGTGTGTTTTTACCTTTTGATAAAAATTCTTCTACTTGAATTGGCTGTTCTTTTTCAAGATCCAATAATACAAGATCCGCTGTTTGTCCAATTTCTAAAGTGCCATATGGCAAGTTGAATGTTTGGCTTGGTTTGATGGTTAACCAGTCGATTAATTGTTGTAACGTCCATGTGCCGGTTTTGACAAACTTGCTATAAAGCAGTGGAAACGAAGTTTCAAATCCGACAATCCCGAACATCGAGCCATTCATGCCATTTGTTTTTTCTGCTTCTGTGTGTGGTGCATGGTCTGTCGCGATAAAGTCTAGGGTACCGTCAAGCAATCCTTCGTGTAACGCTTCCCAATCTTCTTTCGCACGAAGCGGTGGGTTCATTTTGTAGTTGGCATCGTCTGACGGGATATCATCTTCCGTCAACAACAAGTGGTGAGGTGTAACTTCAGCTGTTACGCGAACTCCTGCACGTTTTGCGTCTCGAATGACGCGAACCGATTCTTTCGTGCTGACGTGGCATACGTGGTAATGTGCGCCTGCTGCTTCAGCAAGTAAAATGTCACGTGCGATATGCACAGATTCTGCGATCCCTGGGATGCCTTTTAATCCTAGTTCTTTGCTGCGCTTGCCTTCGTGCATCACTCCATCGTAAATCAAGCTGTTGTCTTCACAATGCGCGACAACTGCCATATCAATTTTCGCTGCGTCTTGCATTGTTTCGTACATCATGCCCGCTTCTTGAATGCCTACACCGTCATCAGTGAAAGCAAATGCGCCATTTTCTTTTAGTTCTTGCAAATTCGTGCGTTCTTTCCCTGCTTCTCTTATCGTGATCGAAGCATACGGCAAAACTCGGATAAGCGCATTTTTTTCGATCAATTCGTTAACCAGCTGCAGATTTTCTTTCGTATCAGGTACTGGGCGTGTATTCGGCATTGCACATATTGTTGTGTAACCGCCTTTTGCCGCAGATTTTGTCCCGCTTTCGATCGTTTCTTTCTGTTCGCCACCTGGTTCACGCAAATGAACATGGACATCAACAAATCCTGGTGCAATCATCCGGCCTTTGCCGTCAATTTGGGTTTCGTTATTCGCTACTAACTCTTTACTGATTTCTTCAATTTTTCCTTCTTTAATGCGGATGTTGGTAGGTGTTAGTTCTCCATTTTGCAGCATGTTTACGTTTTTAATGAATAAATTCAAGTCAATCTCTCCCTTTCAATGCGTATTCAAGTACTGCCATCCGGATATAGACGCCGTTAGCCATTTGTTTAAAAATTCTTGACCGTTCACACTCAACGAGACAATCTGCTATTTCCACACCACGGTTGATTGGAGCTGGGTGCATAATAATTGCTCCGTCTTTCATTTTCTTTTCTCGTGCTACAGTCAATCCGTATTGCTCATGGTAGTTTTCTTTTGAAAAAAGCGCAGAGACAGCATGGCGCTCATGCTGGACGCGGAGCATCATGACCACATCCGTTGTTTCAATAAACTCATCTAGATGCTCTGAAGATTCATAGTCTCCGCTCCATTCTTCCGGGCAGATAAAGCTTACTATAGCTCCTAATTTTTTGAGTGCCGATGCGTTTGATTTTGCCACACGGCTATGAGCGATGTCTCCGACGATGGTGACGTGAATGCCTTCGATCCGTCCGAACTCTTGATAAATGGTCATTAAGTCTAAAAGAGATTGTGTTGGATGTTGACCCGAGCCATCTCCACCATTGATGACAGCAACCTTGCAACCTTCTAATTGTTGGTAATATTCTTCTTCTTCATGACGTATAATCACTGCACCTACGCCAATTGCTTCCATCGTTTTTACTGTATCGTAAAGTGTTTCACCTTTTAAAATGCTAGAAAAAGCTGTTTCAAAAGGTAGCACAGCGAGTCCCATATGATGCTCTGCCATTTCAAAACTCATTTTTGTTCTTGTGCTTGGTTCGAAAAACAAGTTGACGACCGTGCCATCAATTGGCGCTCTCTCACCTTGCTGAAATTCTCCAGCACGCTTAAGCAAACTCATAATCGTGTCATTTTCTAAGTTGTTCATAGATAGTAAGTTTGGCAAAATTGACTCATCCTCTCATTCGTCAGACAAAAAAACACCTTCCCAGAGGCAGGAAGGTGTGAGGAAAAAAGGGTAATGTTTACCCATTCTTCGACCCTTTCCATGCCTCTCTGGACATTCATTAAAAGGTAATTATTTAGTTCCGTCGTCTACTTCTTTTTTGTTCATTCCGGGAAGCACTAAGTTCAAGATGACACCGACAATCGCAGCAAGTGCCATTCCCTCGATCGAGAAGGATTCGCTAAATTCAAGCTTCGCTCCACCAATCCCGATCACCAAGATAACTGATGAGATGACCAAGTTGCGGTTGTTGCCAAAGTCGATGTTGTTGTCCACTAACATCCGTAACCCAGAAGAAGCGATTATTCCGAACAGCAGGATAGAAATTCCGCCAAGAACAGCTGTTGGGATTGTTTCAATAACTGCCATCAATTTACCAAAGAAAGAAAAAGCGATGGCGAACACTGCAGCACCCAGGATGACATACACGGAGAACACTTTTGTTATGGCGAGTACTCCGATATTTTCACCGTAAGTGGTCTTTGGTGGACCGCCGACTAGCGAAGAAATGAAAGTTCCAATGCCGTCTCCTAAAATCGAGCGGTGTAAACCAGGGTCTTTTATGTAATTTCTATCAACAATTTTTCCTAACACAAGCTGGTGTCCGATGTGTTCAGAAATTGTGACGATAGCGATTGGTACCATGACAAACAATAAGGTTGGCGTAACTTGAAACGAATAATCCACTCCAGGAATCAGAAATTCTGGAACTGCGAACCAACTTGCTTCGCCAATTGCCGTAAAGTCGATAATTCCGATAGCTGCCGAGTAGCCATAGCCTACAATAATTCCGATCAAAATTGGCATTAATGAAATGATGTTTTTAAAATAAATGTTACAGATGATTGCAGTTAGTAACGTCACAATCGCAGCTGAGAAATGCAGTAGGCTGTACTCCGACCCGCCTTCAGCTGGAATAGTCATTGCCATATTTACCGCCGTTCCTGATAATGCAAGTCCGATAACGATGATAACAGGCCCTACCACAATCGGTGGTAGTAGTTTCATTAGCCAATGATAACCGGTTTTCCAAATGATCAATGCGACAATGGCGTAAACCAGTGATACAAACATGGCACCGATCATCGCTGAGCCAATCCCACCTGTTTCTGTCGCAATCGTAATTGGCACGATAAAGGCGAATGAAGAGCCTAAGTAAGCTGGTACTTTAAATTGTGTAATGAGGATAAAGATGATTGTTGCAATTCCACTTGTTAACAATGCGATGGCTGGGCTTAACCCGACCAGTTGTGGTACTAATATCGTTGCACCAAACATAGCAAACATATGCTGTAAGCTTAGCGAGATCCACTGACCTGCTTTTGGTTTGTCTTGTACGTCTAAAATTGCTTCACTCAATTTCCATTCTCTCCTGTCTCTATCTCTCTACTCGTGAATGGCTACTCGATCCACTTGATCGCTTTCAACCATTTGGACGATAATGCGTTCATCGCTTGAAGTCGGAATATTTTTTCCAACAAAGTCAGCTCGGATGGGCAATTCGCGATGACCTCTGTCGATCAACACAGCCAGTTGAATTTGTGCTGGCCGTCCAAGGTCCATCACGGCATCCATTGCAGCACGTACCGTTCTTCCTGTGTAAAGCACATCGTCTACAAGAATCACTTTTTTATCGAGTATGCTGTGCTCAATATCAACTTGCTGAACTAATGGTTCTTGATTTTTTGTTTTGACGCTCAAGTCATCTCTGTAAAGCGTGATATCGAGTTCACCTTTTAAAATAGGACGTCCTTCGATTTTTTCAATTTTTTCTGCTAAGCGCTTTGCGATAAAAGCACCGCGTGTTTTAATGCCGACTAGTATGCAATCATCTATGCCTTTATTGCGTTCGATAATTTCGTGTGCAATGCGAGTAATCGCTCGGCTTATCGCCTGTTCATCCAAAATATCTGCTTTTTCCACCATGAGACCCGCTCCTTTTCTGCAAATAAAAAACCTCTTGCCATAGAGGCAAGAGGTTAGATGCGCAGAAAAACTCAGCACGGAAGACAAACTTCCGGCTTGCGTAAATACCTTCTCAGCCTCTCTGGACTGTAGTTAAAGGTGTTATTATTCGATTTGTTTTTTTAAGTATAAAGAAAGAGAAACGGGTTTGTCAATCCTTATCGCGAAGAGATTCTAGAAGTTCTGCAAATTCAGCTGGTGGCTCTGCAGAAAACTCCATGTATTCGTTCGTTCTCGGATGAATAAAACCAATCACTTCAGCGTGAAGTGCTTGACCGCCAACATCCATTGTTTTTTTCGGTCCATATTTCGGATCCCCTACAAGCGGAAAACCAATGTATTTCATGTGAACACGGATTTGATGCGTTCTTCCTGTTTCTAAACGGCATTCAACAAGCGTAAAGTTTCCGAAACGTTCAAGTACACGGAAATGTGTTACGGCATGCTTTCCTTTATCAACAATCGCCATATTTTGACGTTCTTTCGGATCACGTGCAATCGGTGCTTGGATTGTTCCTTTATCATGAGGAATATGGCCATGAACCAAAGCAACGTATTTACGCGTTACTGTCTTTTTCACTAATTGATCAACAAGTGATGTATGAGCAGCATCATTTTTCGCTACCATCAACAAGCCCGAAGTATCTTTATCAATGCGATGAACAATTCCTGGACGGACGATACCATTAATGCCTGAAAGGTCTGTGCAATGATGCATTAACCCATTCACTAATGTTCCTTTAGCGTGTCCTGGAGCTGGATGAACTACCATGCCTTTAGGTTTGTTAACCACTAAAACATCTTCATCTTCATAAATAATCTCCAAATTCAAATCTTCAGGCACTACATCTAATTCTTCCAACTCAGGTGGAGTAACAATAATAATATCTTGCAGCCGTACTTTGTAATTCGGTTTTACGGTTTCACCGTTTACTTTTACTGCGCCTTCTTTGACCCAATTGCTGATCTGTGAACGTGACCAGTCTCCATCTATTGATGACACAGCTTTATCTACTCGTTCGCCGGCCATTTCTTTTGTGATTTCAATCGTTAAATCTTCCATTAAGACACCTTTTTCTTTTGTTGTTTTTCGTCATAAATAATATAAATAACCATCAACACGACACCAATCGTCAACGCGGCATCTGCAACATTAAATATCGGGAAATCATACCCAATCACAGGAATTAGTACGTCAACAAAATCAACGACTTCCCCGCGATACATCCGATCGATAAAATTACCAACTGCGCCTCCTAAGAGAACCATCAAGCTTAACTGAAATAAAGGTTGCCCTTTTGCATGTTTATGAAAATAGTAAAGTATTCCGATGATAACCGCCACAGTAATAATGGCAAACAGCCACATCTGTCCTTCTAACATACCCCAAGCAGCGCCACTATTACGATGCGACAACCAACCAAGGTAAGGGTCAATGACCGAAATTCGTTCACCCAATTCCATATTTTTCAATACTAGCCATTTTGTCCATTGATCTAATACGATTATGAATAATGCAAGTCCATAATAAATAAACATCTGTATCCTCCGTCAATTCAGCAGTCAATCTATTTTAACACACTGACAGCAATAAAAGTAAAGGGCCTGAAGCAACCGAAGTTCGGCTCTCCAAACCCTTTTTAAATTTGTTGTTATTGATTAAGCAAACTGTGTTTCTACAACACTTGCACAACGAGGGCATAATGTTGGATGCTCATCGCTTTGACCAATTTCTTCAGAAATTGTCCAGCAACGTTCACATTTTTCACCAGTTGCTTTTTCAACTGTTACTGAAACTTCATTTAGTTTTACAGCATGTTCTGGTGCTTGATCTTGTGTTCCACCATATTCGTATTTCGATACGATGAACAATTGAGCAAGATTTTCGTCAGTAGAAGCTAATAATGTAGCAAGTTCTTCGTCACCAAAGACCGTTACTTTCGCTTCTAGCGACTTACCGATTGTTTTAGCTGCACGTGCTTCTTCTAATGCTTTTAACACATCATCGCGAACATCCATAAATCGGCTCCACTTATCATTTAATCCTTCAAACGCTGGGTTTGAAACAACTTCCGGGAAATCTGTCAATTGGACACTATCTTCTTCAACAAAGCTCAAGTAAGACCATAATTCATCCGCTGTATGAGGGATGATTGGTGCTGCTAGTTTCAAGATCGCCATTAACGAATCAAACATAACGGTTTGCATCGCACGACGATGTGGGTGATCTGCATTTTCAATATAAACAACATCTTTTGCTACATCCAAGTAGAACGAGCTTAAATCGTTAGCGCAATAATTGTTTAATGCATGATAGATTGTCGAAAACTCATACGTTTCATAGCCTTTACGCACAGTTTCTATCATCTTCTGTAATTTCATTGCCATGTATTGATCCATTTCACGCATATCTTCAAATGCGACACGGTGCTCTTTTTCGTTGAAATCAGCTAAGTTCCCGTGAAGGAATTTCAGCGTGTTGCGGATTTTTCGGTAAACTTCTGATACTTGTTTAAAGTTTTCATCAGAAACACGAACATCAGCTGTATAGTCTACAGATGCAACCCATAGACGAAGAATATCTGCGCCCATTTGGTTCATAACTTTTGAAGGAACAATAACGTTACCAAGCGATTTACTCATTTTACGCCCATTGCCATCAAGTGTAAAACCGTGGCTCAAAATGCCTTTATAAGGTGCGTGGCCATTGATTGCAACACTTGTCGTTAGCGACGAGTTGAACCAACCACGGTATTGGTCAGATCCTTCTAAGTAAAGATCTGCTGGGTATTGAAGATCTTCCCGTTCAACAAGAACACCTTGGTGAGATGATCCTGAGTCAAACCAAACATCCATAATATCCATTTCTTTTGTAAATTCACCGTTCGGGCTACTTGGGTGAGTAAATCCTGGCGGTAATAATTCTGCTGTTGAACGTTCAAACCAAACGTTTGAACCGTTTTCTCGGAACAATTTTGCAATGTGCGCAATTGTTTCTTCCGTGATAACCGGGTCACCATTTTCAGCATAAAACACTGGAATTGGAACGCCCCACACACGCTGACGTGAAATATTCCAATCTCCACGATCACGTAGCATATTAAATAAACGTGTTTCGCCCCAAGCTGGAGTAAACGAAGTTTCTTTAATCGCTTTTAAGATTTGATCACGGAATGCGTCAATCGATACAAACCATTGAGCTGTTGCACGGTAAATTACCGGTTTTTTTGTCCGCCAGTCATGTGGATATGAGTGCGTGATAAATGTTAGCTTTTCAAGTGCACCTACTTTATCTAATGCTTCTGTTATCGATTTATTGGCTTTGTCATAAAACTCGCCTTCAAATCCAGGTGCTTCAGCTGTCATAACTCCGCGCTCATCTACTGGGCATAAAACGTCCAGTCCGTATTTTTTACCGATTAAGAAGTCATCTTCACCATGGCCAGGTGCTGTGTGAACACAACCCGTACCTGAATCCGTTGTGACGTGTTCGCCAAGCATCACTAATG
The DNA here is from genome assembly GCF_001687585.2 of Planococcus halocryophilus. GTDB lineage: Bacteria > Bacillota > Bacilli > Bacillales_A > Planococcaceae > Planococcus > Planococcus halocryophilus. The sequence continues at coordinate 2,252,794 of NZ_CP016537.2, forward strand.
AAGTACGATCATAAAGAGGATGCTTTGTAAGAATATGTTCTAGTTCTTCACCTTTTATAAGACGAACAACTTCTGCATCTGTCCAGCCTAATTCTTCAGATACTTCTTTTAATAGCTCTTGTGCAACGATGTAAAGAGAACCATTGGCAGAGACTTCTGCATAATCCAATTTAGCGTGCACGGAAATTCCTAGGTTCGCTGGAATTGTCCAAGGTGTAGTAGTCCAGATAACAAAATTTGTTCCTTCTGCTAAAACGCCTTTGCCATCCGTTACAGGGAAAGAAACGTAAATAGAAGGAGATTTTTTGTCGTGATACTCAATTTCAGCTTCAGCAAGTGATGATTCACTTGATGGCGACCAATAAACAGGTTTCAACCCTTTATAGATATAACCTTTGTTGGCCATTTTCCCAAACACTTCAATTTGACGTGCTTCGTATGCCGGTTTTAATGTCACATAAGGATTTTCCCAATCGCCACGAACACCAATACGCTTGAATTGAGAGCGTTGATTATCGATTTGTTGGAAAGCATATTCTTCACAAAGCTTGCGGAATTCCGCTAAAGACATTTCTTTGCGGTTTACGCCTTTGTTTGTTAAAGCTTGTTCAATCGGCAAACCGTGCGTGTCCCAACCTGGAACGTATGGTGCATGGAAGCCCATCATCGAACGCGAACGAACAATCATATCTTTTAGTACTTTGTTAAGTGCATGGCCCATATGCAAATCCCCATTCGCGTATGGAGGTCCATCATGAAGAACGAAAAACGGACGACCCGCAGTACGATCTTGCACTTGTTTATAAATGTTCATGTCTTCCCATTTTTGTTGCATTTCTGGTTCGCGATTCGGCAAATTGCCACGCATTGGAAAATCGGTTTTCGGCATTAATAACGTATCTTTGTATTCCATTTCTATTCCTCCTGTAGACATAATAAAAAGCCCCCCATCCCTGGTAAAGGGACGAGAAGCTTAAACTCGCGGTACCACCCTTGTTGCAGCTAGATAGCTGCCACTCGATCGCCGTAACGTGGCGTAGACGAAATTGGATACTAGTTATTCACCAATTCTGCTCAAGAGTGATTTTCATCTATATGTCCGCATCAGGCTTTCACTGTCCCTGATTCGCTTTAGCATTCTATATAAACTACTGTCTCTATCAGCGCTTTTTTTTGTATGTCGTAATTATAGATTCAGAAAGTCTCAGAGTCAAGAGTTCGTCTCTTCTTTGTCCTTCTCAATCTTCTCTAAATTTTGTGTGTCGATATCGTATTCTAATAATGTTTCCCAATCATCTGTTTCGATCAAGTCTAATTGAGCTTCAACAAGCATTTTGAAACGATTTTTGAAAATACGAGATTGTTTTTTCAGTTCTTCAATTTCTGTTGCAATGCGACGTGCTTTCGTCAATGATTCATTGACAATGCGATCCGCATTTTTTTCTGCTTCTTTAATAATCAATTCTGCTTCTTTTTGTGAGTTACGACGAACTTCTTCTGAAGCTTCTTGAGCTACAAAAATCGATTTTTGTAATGTCGACTCAATTGTATTGAAATGACCAACTCGTTCGTCGGTTGTACGTAACCGTTCTTCAAGAGCTGCCTTGTCTTTTAGCAAAATTTCATAATCTCTCATTATCTGTTCCAGGAATTCATTTACTTCATCTTCCTGATATCCACGGAATGCACGGCTGAATTCTTTGTTATGTATATCTAACGGGGATAATGGCATTGAGTAAACCTCTCCTTAACTTGTAATCTTATCTTTCTATTATACCGTTCATAACTTTAAATTTCAGTATTATTTCGTAATTTTTCCAAGACGGCTAGCTTTTTGTTTCTAAACGACCAATTTGCAAGCGAACTTTGTCTTTTTTCGTACGCCCTTCGATCATAATCAAACGAACTCTACCAAATCCTCTTGAAGAAATCATGTCCGATTCATGCAACTCAAATGAAGGTTGTTCTTGCAAAGTCCAATTAACTTTCACTTTTCCACCGTGAATAAGAGCTGCAGCTTTTTGTCGAGAAATATTATAGACAGAACTCATTACTGTATCTAATCTCATCGAACTAACAGTATAGGATTCTTCCGTCCATTCTTCACTTGTTTCAATCATTTCTGTTAGGTCTGTAACTTCATTCAATTGAACTTTCACTTTTGCAGCACTCACAAAATTACTTTGCAAATAAGAGCTAATTTCATTCATAACAGCAAGCTGAACGCGTTCGTTATCAATACGAATATCACCAAATTTACTTCGGTCAAGCCCAAGCGACATTATTGATCCCAATATATCAGGGTGACGCAAATTAACAAATTTCGACGGGTATTTTAATTCAAAAACTGTAATATTAAAATCTTCTTGTTGTGGCTCAAAATAAGAAGGATATAGCAATACACGTTGTCGTTCTGCATCTTTAAAAATCCCTGAAGTCATCATATTTACATCGGTCGACCCCATCACTGATTCCACGATAAATCGCTGCCGTGGATCAAGAAAGTCCGTTAACTTTGGTGAATAGCGGTCTTCAACTTCACGTAGCCAACCCGAAACTTGCTCGATAAATTGTTGCTCTTCTTTTCTGAAATGCTGAAATATCTCTTCCATATCAATGCTCCTTCAGAACAGTTTTTCAAGAAAAAAACCTCACATCACGTGAGGTTTTAAGTTAAACAAAGAAATTATATAATACGATAATCCCTTGGCTTGCTAAATTCAAAGTGAAAATTGCAACAATCGGTGAGATATCAATCATGCCGATTGGTGGGATAAAGCGTCTGAAAATATCCAAATAAGGATCTGTGATTTTAGAAATCATTTGGCCAAAACTAGATTCTTTAATGCTCGGTACCCAACTCATGAATACACTAACAATCAGAATATAGAAATAGATGTTAATTGCTGAAAGTATCAAATTTAATATAACTGACATACTTTTTTATGGCACCCCTCTTATTGTTGCTCGTCGTAATAATAATCTGAAATGGCGCCATCCACTTCTACAGTGTCTGGTACGCATAAGAAAATATCCGTTCCAATGCGTTGAATGTCTCCACCAAGAGCATAAACAGTTCCACTTAAAAAGTCGATAATCCGTAGACCTTGATCTTTTTCAATGCGTTGAAGGTTCACAACTACTGCTTGCTTGTTTTTTAGGCTTTCTGCGATATCTTGTGCTTCGGCATAAACTCTTGGTTCTGCCAAGCTAACTTTTGAAGCTTTTGAAGCTCCTTGCATACTGACTAAATTAGACACATTGGTCTCCTCCACTTTCTGGCGCCGTTCTTTCGGTGCTTTTTTCGGCTCTTGCATGACAGCAGGTTTTTCGTATCGCGGAGCAGGTTTTTGTTGTTTTACGGTTTGCTCACGCACTTGTTGTTCTTCTTCTTCATATTCATCTAAATAAAAGAAATTTTTAAATTTGTCTTTCACGCCCATCATTTTTCCTCACTTTCTGCCCCAACCAATGCTGTGCCAATTCGGACAAAACTAGCTCCTTCTTGAGCAGCAATTAAGTAGTCGTTAGACATGCCCATCGAACATTCTGTGCATGGTGCATGTGCCCAATTTTTCTCAGACACTTGAAGTTGGAGTGATTTTAACCCTTTAAATGCTTCACGGATTACACTTTCATCGGACGTATTTGGTGCCATTGTCATCAATCCGACCACTTTTATTTTGTCATAAGCTTTGAGTGATTCGATAAAGTTTATTGTATCTTCAGGTCCTATACCACTTTTTGACTCTTCTCCCGACACATTTACTTGAACAAAACAGTTTACAGGTCGAGTTGCACGCTTTTGAATTTCTTTGGCCAAACTTAATCGATCTAATGAATGTAAATAATCGATTTCATTAATAACATCTTTTACTTTTCTCGTTTGTAGATTGCCTATATAGTGCCAAGACACATTTTCGTCAATTGCTTCAAGTTTTCGGGATAATCCTTCTGGACGGTTTTCACCTAGATGCTGAACTCCTGCTTGAATCGCTTCTTTCGTGCGTTCTATGCCAACTTGTTTTGTTACAGCAATAATCTTTATCGTGTCATTTACAGCAGATAATTGTTCAGAAATCTCTTCAAATATAGGTTTAATCGGTTTCATTTAGTCACAACTTTTCTTATAGAAGTCCAATATATTGTACCAAGTTTTAATTGATTTATCAATTAAGCTCTTTCTCTATAAAAAAACAGCTGCCCAACCGGCAGCTGTTTGGATTAACGTCTCTTTTGACGATTGCGTAAGAAAGTCGGAATATCTAGTGCATCGTCGCTATGTTTTTCTTGTCTTTGTGGTTCTTGGTTATAATAAGGTGGCTGCTCTTCACGACGTTGCTCGTCGCGACGTTGATCTTCACGGCGCGCATCACGAATCGATGGCGCTGGAGCCTGTTGTTGAATCGACTGGACACGGTTTGAATTCAATCCAGATCCTCTTGGCGTTCTTGGTTGAAGTTGTTCTTCATTAAAGCCAGTCGCGATAACTGTCACGATAATTTCATCTTTCAAGTTATCGTTAATAACAGAACCGAAAATCATGTTAACTTCTTCATCAGAAGCCGATGCTACAATATCAGCTGCTTCTTGAACTTCATAAAGGCTAAGGTTAGATCCGCCTGTAATGTTCATTAAGACACCTTTTGCACCGTCAACTGAAACTTCAAGCAATGGACTTGAAACAGCTTTTTTAGCCGCTTCAGACGCGCGATTTTCTCCTGAAGATACACCGATACCCATTAATGCAGAACCTTTGTTAGACATAATAGTTTTAACGTCGGCGAAATCCAAGTTGATCAATCCAGGAACAGCGATCAAGTCAGAGATCCCTGATACACCTTGACGTAAAACATTATCCGCTTCGCGGAATGCTTCAAGCATTGGTGTATTTTTGTCGACAATTTCAAGTAAACGATCGTTTGGAATAACAATCAACGTGTCAACTGATTCTTTCATCGTTGCAATACCACCGATTGCTTGTGTTGAACGTTTACGGCCTTCGAAAGTAAATGGACGCGTAACAACACCAACAGTCAATGCGCCAAGTTCTTTAGCGATTCCAGCAATAACAGGTGCTGCACCCGTACCTGTTCCGCCACCCATTCCTGCAGTTACGAATACCATGTCTGCTCCGCGTAAAGCTTCTTCGATTTGTTCTTTGCTTTCTTCTGCTGCTTTTTTACCAACATCAGGGTTCGCTCCGGCACCAAGACCGCGTGTTAATTTACCACCAATTTGAAGGCGCACTTCTGCTTTAGATAAGTTTAAAGCTTGTGCATCTGTGTTTACTGCTATAAATTCTACACCTTGTACTCCATGTTCGATCATACGGTTTACGGCATTGTTACCACCGCCACCTACCCCAATAACTTTAATTACGGCCAGTGCATCAATATTTGTATCAAATTCCAACATTCTTTTTCCTCCTAAGATTGCTTAGCTTTTATAGTTGCAAGCTAGATGCAACATTGATTTTATTCAAAGAATCGATCAAACATCTTTTTGGCTTTCGTTACGACACCTTCAGAGTTTTGTTTTGGCTGCTTTTGCTTTTTAGGTTGTTGCACTTCTTGCTGTTCAGCTTTCGCAGCTCCGGCAACAGCTCCACCATTTCCAATACGACCATAAAAGACATCTTCCATGTATGCATATTGAATTAAGCCAACTGCTGTCGTGTACTGTGGTTCTCGAACGCCAATAAATTCTGGTGTGAATAAACGAACTCGAGTTTGCAGGATATTACGTGCAAGTTCTGGCAGTCCATCCAATTTAGCCATGCCGCCTGTTAAAACGACTCCTCCTGGCAAGTCTTGAACGCCCAAGCGGTAAAACTCATCTAAAATCAGTTCGAAAAGTTCTTCCAGGCGAACTCCGATTATTTCAGATATGTATTTTTGATTATACTGTTCTGTTGAATCAGATCCAATAACTGGGACTTCAAAAACTTCATCTTCTGAAGCATCTTCGAAAAACGCATGACCATATTCAAGTTTAATTTTTTCAGCTTGATCTGTCGGTGTCTTTAAAATGATGGACAAATCTTTTGTAACGTGGTCTCCTCCAACCGGAATTACGGAAGAAGCAGTCAAGTGGCCTTCTTGAAAGATGGAAATAGAAGTAGATCCTCCACCGATATCGATACACGCTGTGCCATGATTTTTCTCATCTTCAGTTAATGCATAACTTCCTGCTGCAAGCGGCTGGACATAAATATCACGAATTTCAAGTCCTGCTCTTTCTACACAGCGAAGTACATTGTGTAAAATAGTTTTTGAAGTTGTCACCATTGTACCATCCATTTCAAGGCGGATACCAATCATGCCCCGTGGATCTTTAATTTCACCTAGATGATCCACAATGTATTGTTCAGGAATGATGTTGACTAACTCCCGTTCTGGGGGAATCGACATAACTTGTGCCGCTTCTAATACACGATCCAAGTCTTCATCGGTAATTTCACGATTTTCACTGTTTACTGCAACAATCCCTTTAACAGGTTGTAATACTGCCTTATTTGCTGGAATTCCTAATACCACTTCGTGAATCGATTTGCCGATCATGCGCTCTGCCTGATCGACAGCTTTTTTAATGGACTGCACCGTTGCATCTATGTCAACAATCGCACCTTTTTTAATCCCATTAGATTTTACATTTCCGACACCGATTACGTTCAATGACTTGTTAGCCATTTCTCCGATTAAAACTTTAACGGATGACGAACCGATATCTAAACTTACATATAATTCTGATTGACTCAATTCGTGGCACCTCCTTATTAAACTGCTGTACTTATATTCTATTGCATATCGTGCACCTTGTCTAAGAAAATCGCAAAACTTAAATAAATTTCCTTGAATTATTCAAATTGTTTCTCTAACTTCTTTTTTTTCAGCCCATTTTGCTAAAATAATGCGTCGAATGACTGCAATATTTTGAAATAGCCGAACACCAAATGCGAAAATTGCAGCTAAATACAAATCGACTCCTAAGTGAACACCGAGAAAAGCAAGACCAGCAGCTAATGCAATGTTGAAAAAGAACCCAGAAACAAACACTTTATCATCATACACTTGCTGTAAATGAGCACGTATTCCGCCAAATAGTGTATCAAGAGACGCTAATACGGCTATGGATAAATAATTGGCATATTCTGGAGGTATTTGCATATCCGTCAGAAGACCAAGAGAAATACCGAGTAATAAACCTAAAATGGATAGCCACATCGCTATTCCCCCTCTATTGCCTGTAAATATTTGGTGTCTATAGTACCATCATATGCTTCGATCACCATATCGCTTTGTGGCACTGAAACCGTTAGTGACATATTATCGATATAAAAATCATCTAGAATACGTGATGCCAATAAATGATTATACAGCTTTTCTGAGTCATCAACCGACTTTGAAATAATTTTTATTGAAAATGGGGGTGTTTCAACCGGTTTGGCATTTACTGATGTCTGACCGTTTATGTCTCGTATCGAAGTCGTGTTAATGATTCGTTTTCCATCTATCGATACGTAGAGAGCATCATACCGATTGATTTCATTGACGAGTCGAATTAGTAAGTCTGGTGAAATTCCTTCGATTTCCAATCCTAACGCAACCGCTTCCATCGATGGCTCAACTAAAACCTCAAAACCAGGTCCAGTCGTTTCTGTTAAGCCAACAGCATTTCTTAGTTCTCCAGCGGTTTCACGTAATGCTTGTTCAGGGCTTTCATCTGCTGCTGTATTGTATTTGTCTAATGTTTCATCAAGAGTACCTATTTCTGAAAGTAGTTGTGAATGCAACTTTTTTTCTCTCGATAACTCTTGCCTTACTTCCCATACATCTCGCGTATCGCGTCTGTCAGGTTCATTGATTGTATTATATTGTATGGCGGTCATTAAGCCGATTAAAAACAGTATCGCCGTAAATCGAGTAAAAATCTTTTTCTTCACAAAATTCCCTCCTTACTCATGATTCCGTAAGTAAAGCAGGCATTTTGATGATTAACCCCTCATCCAATGTAACGATAATATTATCATTTACTAATTGATCCATAATTCCTCCGCTTAATTTCATTGAAGAAGACAATACTTTAGGCTCCCCGATTGCTTCAATCACAAAAGGAGCTGGATATTGTACGCCGTCTACAGTAATAACCGGGCCGGTACAAACAATATAAGAATTGGCGTGAATGCGCTGACCGTTAATTGAAATCGCTTCTGCACCCGAAATATACAATTCATTAATCACTTGGAAAACATGACTTTCATGAACAATGTAATCATTAGGGTTCACCGAGTTAGGGTTGTAATCACCATCTTTTAGCGTTACTTTTAAGCCACTTCCTTGAACCGGCACGACACCTAGATATCTTCGGAGTTCTTCTGCTTCTTTCGCATATTCCGTATAGCGGTTTTCTCCATCCGCAAAGGATTTTTCATACTCCTGAACTTCGCTTTGCTTTTCTTGCAATTCATCTCGTAAGGCTTTATTGCGCTCTTGCTGATTAATTAACTCTTTCCGATACCGTTCTTCTTGTTCAAAAAAGGCACCACCCGTATAGCCTTCCGTCTCTTTGTTGGCGTTGGAAAGACTATAGGAATAGGCCATGATAAATCCAAGAACTAAGAATACCAATGAAAAGACAATTGATTTACTAATATTTTTGCGGCTATTCCTCTTCGGCGGTTTCATCTTCCGGAGCCTCCTCTGCAAAACCATAAGCATCTGCATAAGAGCGGAAATATATTCCGACTTCCATATCAATTATCCCTTTTTGATCTTCCTCTAGTTGCGCGATAACAGATGGATAATAATTTATCTTCTCAGCCAATGTACTTAGTATTCCATGAATTTCGTTTCCGTCATTCATATACAAAGTAACAAAATCTGCATCTTTTTCTTTAGAATCTAAAATGATTTGAGAAATCAATTGTAGAACTTCCGGATTTATCTCCGCTAATTGATCTATCAACTTCCCTCTTTTTTTCTCGTCATCAAAATTCGAATAAATTGGACCATCGATAACCGTGACTGGCTGCTTTAGCGCTAGATTATTTGATAAAACGATCTGGTAACTGTTGCCACGGTCTAAATATCCCATTTGAACATATTCTTTTAGATCAATTTCAACGCCGGTCAACCAATTCCTTTTGACCGATGCTTTTTCCACCCATTCCAACTTTTCGAGCTGTTGCGCAACAGCTCGCGTATCGAAAGACCACATTGAATCACCGATTACTAATCCACTTGCTGCCTGATAGCTTTTCTGATTAAAAAGAACAGCACCTTCTATAGTGATGGTCTGAATTTCACTGTACTTCGACTGGCTGTATAAAAGTACGGCAAGCAAAGTGAGAAAAATGAGCAACAGCGCCACGAACTTGCGATTGGTTCTTTTTTTCCGTCGATCGCGGAGCGATGGGATGCGTTCTTCGATGTCAATCACTTTGTCCATAATTGCTGCCCCTTATCTTTTATTCGTTTGCTTCCGTCATTTGGTGGACTGCGGAAATGAATGCATCTCCTCGGATTTCAAAACTATCGTACTGATCCCAACTAGCACATGCGGGTGACAATAAGATGGTATCGCCATCTGCTGACGCTTGGATAGCTTTTTTGACTGCATCGTCCATTTTATCCGCTTGGATAATGGTCTGCACGCCGCTTTCTTCTGCAAATGCAGTAAATCGCTGAGCTGTCTCTCCAAAAGTCACCAATACCTTGACGCGGTCCATAAACGGACGGATTTCATCCAATGAATGATTACGCTCTAAGCCACCAGCCAATAAAATAATATTCTCTGGAAAAGCTTCTAATGCACTTTTTGTCGCCAAAGCATTGGTGGCTTTTGAATCGTTGTAAAATTTACGGCCTTGCCATTCTTTAATAAATTGTGATCGGTGCTTTACACCTGTAAACGAAGTAAGAACGCGTATAATGGTTTCTTTTGTTCCACCTTGAATTAACGTTGCTGCTGCCGCCGCTAAAATGTTTTCTAAATTATGTTGTCCTGCCAACATGATTTTCGAACGTTCAATTAGCTTTTCACCTTGCCAATATACATAGTTATCGTCTGCGCTAACACTTTCTTCAGTTCGTCCTTTAAGTGTAAAAGGCACCAATTTCGCTTTGCAACTCTTTGCATGCTCTACTAGTAGAGGTTGGTCAGCGTTATAAATAAAATAGTCATCCGTTGTTTGGTTTGAAGTGAGCTTCATTTTAGAAGTACGGTAATCTTCGATTGTTCCATGATAATCCAAATGCGCTTCATATATGTTCGTAATAATTGCGATTGTCGGTCGGAAAGCTACCGTTCCTTTTAACTGGAAGGAAGACAATTCCGTCACAATGACATTACTTGCTTTTGCTTTTTCTGCAACGCCGCTCGCTACTGTTCCGATATTCCCAGCAATTAATGGATTTTTATTGTCTTGGTTTAACATATGGAACAATAACGTAGTTGTCGTTGTTTTCCCGTTCGAACCGGTGATCCCAATAAATGGTGCTTCACTAATCAAATAAGCCAATTCAATTTCCGTCCATACTGGAATTTTCTTTTGCATAGCGGATTGAATTAAAATATTTGTATACGGAATACCTGGGTTTTTAACAACCAATTCAAAACCTTCTTCTAGAAGGTCTTCTGGGTGTCTCCCGCAAATAACGGTAACCCCCATATTTAATAATTCTTGAGCTTCAGGATTCTCTTCAAAAGGCTTGGAATCATTAACAGTGACAAATGCACCTAACTTATTTAAAATTCGGGCTGCTGTAAATCCGCTTTTCGCTAATCCTAAAACCAGAACTTTCTTTTGATATAATTGTGGAGCTTCTTTCATTTACATTACCTCCAAAAAGACGGCAATTGCCGCACTGATAAGACCGACTGACCAGAATACAATAACTACTTTCCATTCCGACCATCCGCTCAATTCAAAATGATGGTGAATAGGACTCATTTTAAAAATTCGTTTTTGACGCAATTTAAAACTACCAACTTGTAAAATTACTGAAGCTGTTTCTACAACAAACACAAGTCCGATTAATAGCAATAACAATTCTTGTTTTAGCAAGATTGATACCATGGCTAATGCGCCACCTAGCGCTAATGAGCCTGTATCTCCCATGAAAACTTTTGCTGGGTATTTATTGAAGATCAAGAAACCTAGCAAGCCTCCTGTTACGGAAAAAGTGAAAATTGCGATAGCCATTTCACCTTGATAAATCGCTAATACACCAAATGCCGCAAAAGCAATAGAAGCAGTACCTGCTACTAAACCATCAAGTCCATCAGTTAAGTTAACGGCATTTGAAAATCCAACTAACCAAAATATGATAAAGAACACATATAGCCATGATAACTCAATGGAAATGTTTGTAAAGGGGATATTGACCCCTGTCTCAAAGTCACTACCACTTAACACAAAGAAGGATATAACAGCGATAATGATTTGTGCGATTAGTTTTTGTAAAGATGTTAAGCCAAGATTTCTTTTTAATACTACTTTGATAAAGTCATCCAAAAAACCGATTAATCCATAACCGAAAAGAACCAAAAGTAAAATCCATACTTTAGCGGTTAATAATCCAGCAATAAAAGTAACGACTAACACCGTAATAATAATAGCGATTAAGAAAACAAGTCCTCCCATAGTGGGAGTGCCTGTTTTCTTCATATGTGATTCAGGTCCTTCTTCTCGGATGCTTTGTCCAAATTTCATTCTTTTTAATAACGGGATAAATACCGGCATTAGGATAACCGTTAGTAACAAAGTGATTCCGAGGCTCATTAGTGTAAAAGTACTCATTGGTATAACTCCTTTAAACACAAGACTACTCAGTAGATTCGTCTGTTTGTGATTCTATATTTGCTTGTGCTTCTGTATTTGGTTGTGTTTCTGTTTCTGTTTCTGTTTGTATTTCAACTTCCGTTTCTTCTACTATGGTTTCGGAACCGGTGTCCTCTAAAACTTCTTGTTCAGACTGAATTTGATCTTCTCCTGGATTTTCTTCTTGTGCTTTTGCTTGTGCAGGATAAAAAATCTCAGGTGGAACAAGTTCAATAATTACAGGGGCATTCCCCACCACAAGCTGTCCTGATTCAATGCTTTGTGTCATTGCATAACCTTGTCCAGCAATTTCTAGCGCCAAACCACTTAAAGATTGATAAGCAAGCAATTCTCTCTTAGACCATCCAGTAAAATCAGGTAGCGTTGTGTCTCCAGCTGTTTCCAGGATTACTCGTCCACCCTTTAAGACAGCATTTCCGGCTTCTGGGTACTGAGAGATAATCTCTTCGGTATTTCCTATCACTTCAACTTCAATACCCAATTCTTGCAAAGCTTCAGTCGCTTGTGTCACTGTTTTACCTGTATATTCTTCCATAGGAACCGTCGCTGCTTCAGCCATATTTTCTGGTTCGATGTTTAAATACTTTAGACTATTCTCCATTACGGAAGTAAAGATTTTCGCTACTGGCACAGAACCATACTCGTTAGCTGGCACATTAGGTTGTTGAACACCTATATAGATTAGCAATTCCGGATCATCAGCAGGAGCCATACCTAAAAAGGAGAACAAGTAATTATTTCTACCCGTTAGATAACCGCCACCTTCTTTTGGTACTTGTGCTGTCCCTGTTTTTCCAGCGATCGTATAATCTTTTAACGCAAAACCTCGCGCTGAACCTACATCAGACGTAACTGTTGAAGCCAATACTTCTTTGACTTTATTTGCAGTTTCAGCAGAAATTGGCTGTCCTGCTTCTTGCGGTTTGCTTTTAACTGTAACTTTTCCTGTATCGGAATTTTTAATTTGATCGATCACATACGGTTTCATCATGACCCCGTCATTGGCAATGGCAGACGCTGCTTGAATCATTTGAATAGGCGTAACGGTTGACCCTTGTCCGTATGCTGTCGTTAATTTATTTATTGGCCATTGGTTAAGGATTTTACCCGATGCCTCTTTTGGCAAGTCAATCCCTGTTTGATCACCGAAACCAAAAGCATCCACATAATTCATGAAAGTGTCTGCTCCAAGGCGTTCTAGCAAATAAGCCATCGAAACGTTAGATGAACGTTGGAAGCCTTCTAAAAATGAAATCGTTCCCCAACCTCGACCACTGTTATGATCTCCGATTTTACTATCTAGTAAAGTGTAAGTACCCGATTTATAAGTAGCATTTGGATCCCATTTACCTTCTTCGATAGCTGCGGCTAATGTGAACATCTTCATCGGTGAACCGGGTTCAATTGTTAGTTCGATACTTTCATTTAGCCAGTTATCTGATAATCCTTCTCGCGTATTCGGATCAAATGTTGGGCGTTGAGACATTGCCAAAATTTCACCTGTTTTAGGATCAGCAATTACTGCAATCATTCGTGTAGGATCGTACTCTTCTTGTACGCCCGTCATTGCATCCTCTAAGAAATTTTGCAAAGTTTTGTCCAATGTAAGTTGGACGTCCGCCCCGTTTACTGCAGGAGTGATCGCGGATTCATTATTTGGCAGTAAAAAGCCCCATTTATCCGTATCAAACTCCATTTTGCCATTTTTCCCTGTTAACACATCATTATGAATCGATTCAAGACCCATTCTGCCCGTAGTTTTTGTTTCTCCATTTTCTAGCTCTTCTTTCATCGCATAGCCAATCAAATGAGAAGCAAAAACGCCGTTAGGGTATAATCTTTTTAAATCTCGAACAAACAACAAGCCTGGAATGTCTTCTTCTTTCATTTCGAGCATCTGCGTGTGACTAATTTCACGACCAGCGGAACCAAATTCTACTTGATACCGGTCTTTTTCGACACCGCTCTTTAATATTTCTAGAATTTTTTCTTCAGAAGCATTCAAATATCCCGCTAATTTCTTAGCGGTTTCTTCAACATCTACCACATGTTGCGGATCACTAGCTTTTTGAGTAACTGATTCATCAACTACTGCGACTAGTTTATAGGTCAGTGTATCTTCAGCTATCACTTCACCATTGCGATCAACAATGCGTCCACGTTCAGCAGTCAACACTTCTTCTTGACTGTATTTTGCCGCAGCTTTAGCAGCAAGTTCTTGTCCTTCCACTTTCCCCGTGGCTTGTATGGTTACAATTCTCGCCAATAAAAGGAAAAAGAGCCCTGCGAATAACAAAAATAGCAGAAAGGCTCCTCCTTGAAATCGAAACTTTTTTTTCATTGCCCAGGCACTACCTTTACATTTTGCTCATTTAATTTAAGGCCAAGTTCTTTTGCTTTAGACCAAATGCGCGAATATGAAGAGAGTTCACTTACCTGTACGGACAAATCTGTATTTTGCTTCGTAGTTTCATTGACTGATTGTTCAATTTTTTGAATTTCCTGAGTTGATGCTTGAATCGTTGCCTGATTCTGCAAAACCAGCAATGCACACATAATACAGACTGCTACAAAAGTTGTATACAGAATTTTTTCACCTTTGGTGATTAAGCCTTTTTTTCTAATCGATTGTTGCTGGCTCGGATTTTGAGGTGCGGCCGGCTGTTGGATGTAATCGTCTGTTCTTGCATTCAGTGCCATCTGAACACGTCCTTACTCGTTTATTTTTTCTGCAATCCGCAATTTAGCGGAGCGTGATCGATTGTTATGTTCTAGCTCTTCTTCTGAAGGTAATATTGGTTTTCTTGTAATTAATTTTAAGATTGGTTCCATTCCATCAGGAATTACCGGTAAATTTGGTGGCAATTCAGGTAATGAAGAAGCTTCTTTTAAAATCGCTTTACAAAGCCGATCTTCTAACGAATGGAAAGTGATAACACTAATTCTTCCACCGATCGCTAACAGGCTAACAGCGTCTTGCAAAGACGTTTCCGCTGCACCTAGTTCATCATTCACTGCGATTCGAATGGCTTGGAATACTCTTTTCGCAGGATGACCACCTTTTCGGCGTGCAAAGGCAGGAATTCCATCTTTGATGCATTCGACTAATTGTCCAGTTGTTTCAATCGGCTGCTTATCTCTTGCAGCCTCAATTTTGCGTGCAATTTGCTTAGAAAATTTCTCTTCGCCATAACGATAAAAAATTCTTACTAAATCTTCAAAAGACCATTCATTTACCACATGATATGCGCTAAGCTCAGCGCTTTGGTCCATTCGCATGTCTAATGGTGCATCATTGTGATAACTAAATCCTCGTTCTGGTGTATCCAATTGTGGAGAAGAAACGCCTAAGTCATATAGTATGCCGTCAACTTTTTCTACTCCACGCATTTCCAATTCTTCTTTTAAAAATTTAAAGTTGGCATGGATAAATGTAATTCTATGTAAGTACTCTTGTAGTTTTTCTTTTGCATGAGCTATCGCCGTTGCGTCTTGATCGAAACAATATAAATGACCTTGGTCAGATAATTGCTGAACCAAATATTCGCTGTGTCCTGCTCCGCCCAGTGTACAATCAACATATATGCCATCAGGACGAACGTTCAGACCATCGACAGTTTCATGCAGTAAAACCGTGGTGTGATTGAACAATCCATTCCCCCCGTTCACTTTTAAAAGTCAAAATCAGTTAAATTTTCCGCGATTTCACTAAAGGAATCCTCGGATGCTGCAAAATAGCTTTCCCATGAATCTTTTGCCCATATTTCAAAACGGTTGGAAACACCTAAGATAATGCATTCTTTTTCAAGTTTCGCGTAAGAAATTAATGTCATCGGTATATTGACGCGCCCCTGCTTATCAAGTTCCACTTCTGAGGCACCTGAGAAAAAAAAGCGTGTAAAAGCACGTGCGTCTTTTTTAGTGACCGGCAGTTCCTTGAGCTTTTCTTCAATTTTCTGCCATTCGTCCATAGTGTAGCCAAATAAGCACTGATCCAGACCTCGAGTGATCACAAAACAATCCCCCAAGAGTTCACGGAATTTAGCCGGTATGATTAACCGTCCTTTTGCATCAACGCTATGTTGATATTCGCCCATGAACATATCCTTCACCCCACTTATTGTAATAAATGTACCACAATCCCCCACTTGTCACCACTTGTTTTTGAAATATTTCATGTTTGTTACAGCAAAATATTTCAACAAGTTATTTTGACATAAAAAAAGCCTGCATATGCAGGCTTTTCAGCTTAAAAATAAATAATTTTATGATTTTTGTCATAACTGAGCGGAAGTGCTAAAAGATCTTTTACAAGCTCTGTCCCATACTGATTCATATAAGTAAACGGACTATAAATTCTTTCTTGGAAACCACCATTTGGTAATAGCTCATTTTCAATAGCAGCGTAATGTCCGAACTCAATGCTGTTTTGCAGTACTATTTCATCTTGCAATTTATTTCCCAAAAACTTTAGTTGCTTCACATGCAATTGCAAATTCTTCTCGACAATAGGTGTTAACCCTTTACTTATTGAAGAAAATTGTTGATTGATTTGCTCATAGGTTTTTTCTAATTCAACTTCTAAATTCGTAAGTAGCATTTCGGCTTCTTGATCCCGAATCGTCTCCATTAATTGATTTTTCATCGCCGATACTTGACGACCGTTGACAACAGATGAAAAATCCAATTCGTATTTATTTAGCAAACGCTGTGTTTTGCGGTTTACCAAAGTCAAACTTAGGCGAGGCATAATGACTGGCAATTCCATATTGAATAACTCAAAAGCTCCTTTTAAAGCTGCCCAATATGCAATTTCACCAGGACCTCCAACAAAAGCTAATACAGGAAAAACCATTTCCTGCATTAATGGACGCGTTACTACATTATTACTCAATAATTCCGGCGTTTTTTCTGCAATAGCTAGCAGTTGCTGTTTTGTATATCGGATTGAACCGTTGTTCGCTACAAACTCTTGACCTTCACGCTCTAGTAATAGACGTTCTCCTTTTACCGTAATAAATAGATTTGCAGCAGTTTCTTCTGCTCCAATCACCGCGCTATAGCCATCTTCTACAAGGGAACTCTCAGTAGCAGTGACTGTTTTTGCTATATTAGCCGAACGTTCAATCATTTCCACAAAGTAAGGTGATTCATACTTTCGAAACGCTTCGTCAGCAGCATCTATATACAGAAGTCCTTCTTCCTGAAAGAAATAATGGATAAGTGCTGCGAAAAAGTCTGTGAACGATTGAGAGTTTTCCAACAAACCAAATGCCAGTTCTTGAATTTCTTTAGAGTGTTCCGTTTCTGGAAGACTGCGGAAGTATTCTTCTAAAAAAGAAGCTGTTTTAGGTTTATTGAGATTTGCAGTAGAAGCTGAGTTTTTGCCGTATTCAGCGTAAGGGATATTCAATTTGTCCATCCGTCCATTTATTTCTCGATAAAGGTGGCTAACTTCAGCTAAATCATGATCTTCTCCAGCAATCCAAAAAACTGGCACAACGGGTGTCTGCAGTTGCTCAGAAGCTTGTCTCGCAAGGATGATGACAGATATTGCTTTATGTACCGTATATAATGGTCCTGTTAAAATACCCGCTTGTTGACCTGTGACAACCACCGGTGCACCTGCTTCAAAATCAGCTAAATTCTGCTGTGCCGCTTCGGACAATTTTTCAGGCTTCATATAATCACGAATTATGCCTGCTAACTTTGACCGATCAACAGGATGATTTTGAAGGTTTTTCAACCGTTTTTCAAATGACTCTAGTTGCGGATCATATGAAAAATACTGGCGGAGTACCGGTTTGCCATTTATATAATCACTCATCAGTTTACTGGCTGGTTCTACGTACCGTTCCTCTACTTTCATAAAAAAAGTCCCCTTTTCCGTTTACATTCAAAATCTACTATAGCAAACGCATCTCTCAAAGAAAAAAAATACGCCTACTAAATTGATTTAACAATGATGGAAACAAGACCAACTATCCATACAAGAGCATAAAGAGAAGCCAATAGTAAAAAGTAAGTTCTCCATAGCTTACGGAAAAACGGAATGATTTCGAGTTCTTTTGTGTTTCTCCATTCAATGACTAACATAATAATCGCTAACACAAGCGCGACGAAATAAATATACGCAGAAATGGAAAGTCCCCATAGAAATTCCACACTAGCTGGGACAGAAAAGAATAACAAAAATGTCGTAACATCTGACGCTAAAACCAATGCTTTTTGTTTTTTTCTTTTTAGTGAAAAGAGATAAACAATAACAAAGAGAAGAAAAGGAATATACAGAAAGACTGTTGCAATTGTATACAATATTGTCATTTCGCTACCTCAACCGTTTTCAAAAGATGATAAAGTGCCTTGAATAACGGCAATTCTAGCTTAGATTGATTTAATACGTATACCATAAGACCATCAACCTCCATTGGATCATTAGCTAAACGGTCAGCAAGCATCCTCGATATTCTTTCGGGTTCTGCGGCACATAACGTTGCCACATTTTCAATCGGTTGCAACCATTCAATTTCTGGAAATGCCAAATACAGTTCACTATATAGATTTCGGAACAATTCATAAGCATGGGGATTCGTAATTAGCTCGCCATTACGTATTTTCATCATTGCAGTTAAAGGATCGATTAAACTGCTAAGCAATACGTTTTCAAAAAGCACTTTTTCAATATCCTCTACCCATTCACTTTGCCACGCAGTGGTCTTAAGAAGTGGTTGGAATTCTTCCGCCTGCCCTTTGACCAATCCAAATATAAATTGAGGGTTTTTACTAAAGCTGATTTCTGTATCACTCAACTTGATGCAATCTGTACCTAATATACCTGCAGCAATATGGCGATGAGATAATGCAGTGGCTTTTTCTAAAAAAAGCATCCCCTGCTGCAAAAAAATGATTTTATTGCTTGGGCGACGAATTTTCAACAACCTTAATATAGGTTGCAGTTCTTCCTGATTCACCGTCACAATAACAAAAGCATCTGAATCGATTTGTTCAAAGTCTGTATAGGCATCTACTTGTTGACGATTTTCACCATTTATAATTCCTTGCTCGTTAATCAACGCGGCTTGCTCTTCATGCTGTGTAATTACTTGCACTTCATGGCCCGCTTTTTTCAGTAGATAAGCTGGTAACAATCCACTGACTCCAGCTCCGATAATTGCATATTTCACGGAATCACTCCTTACAGTGCCACAATTTTTTCTTAAAAAAGAAGCCTGCCCATATTAGGCAGACTTCTAATAATAATTTATTATACAGGATAAATCGGATGTTTTCGATATGGCAATGGTAAATCTTTTGTTTCATAAAATGATAAGCGCTGAGACAGTACTGAACGCAATTGATGTGGTGCTACAATTTCGTCAACAATTAGTTCAGATGCCAAGCGATAAATATCGATTTCTTCTTTATACTCTTGATGTTTTTGTTGCACATATTGAAGACGTTCTTTCGGATCTTCAATCGCTTCTATTTTATTAGAGTAAACAGCATTTACAGCCGCCTCAGGGCCCATTACGGCAATTTGTGCTGTGGGCAATGCAATACAAACATCCGGCTCAAATGCAGGGCCTGCCATCGCGTATAATCCAGCACCATAAGCTTTGCGGACAATCACAGAAATTTTCGGCACAGTTGCAGAACTCATCGCAGCAATAAACTTAGCACCATGACGAATAATACCAGCACGTTCTACTTTCGTTCCAATCATAAATCCTGGAACATCGGCAAGGAACAGTAACGGAATTGAAAAGGCATCACAAAGATTGATAAATTTCGCGCCTTTATCGGCCGAATCACCAAACAATACGCCGCCTTTCACTTTCGGTTGGTTCGCAAGAATACCTACAACTTGGCCATCAATGCGTGCAATTCCAGTAATTAATTCACCAGCAAATAGCTTTTTAATATCAAAAAAGCTGCCTTCGTCAACCAATTGATCGATCAATTCATACATATCAAAAGGTGCATTTTGGTTTTCTGGAATCATTGCTTCTAGCGAACGTCCTGCTTTTGCCGCTTTTGCCTCAATCTTTTCAGGCTTCATTGCAAAGTTAGCTGGGAAGTTCGTCAAGTAGCGGCGCGCTTCTGAAATGGCTTCTTCTTCTGTAGCTACTAAAACATCACCAACACCACTCACTGTACAATGCATACGAGCCCCGCCCATTTCTTCTAGCGTCACTTTTTCACCGATAACTTTTTCAGCCATGCGTGGCGAGCCAAGATACATAGAAGCATTACCATCTACCATGATAACGATGTCACAAAAAGCAGGGATATAAGCTCCACCTGCAGCAGACGGACCGAATAGTAGACAGACTTGTGGAACCATTCCAGACATTCTTACTTGATTGTGGAATATTTTACCTGCACCGCGTCGGTTCGGGAACATATCTAGTTGATCTGTGATACGCGCACCAGCAGAATCTACTAAGTACAACATCGGTACTTGCATTTTTTCTGCAGTTTCTTGAATACGAATAATTTTTTCGACTGTACGCGAGCCCCACGAACCTGCTTTAACAGTAGAATCATTCGCCATTACACAAACCGTTTCACCATTCACTTTACCAATAGCTGTGACAACACCATCCGCTGGAAGGTCGTCTGCTTCTACATTGGCAAAACGTCCGTCTTCTGCGTAGTTTTCATCATCAAATAATAATTTCAAACGATCACGAACAAATAATTTATTGCTTTCTTTCATTTTATCGTGGTATTTTTGCTGCCCCCCAGCAAAAATCTTTGCAAGCTTTTGCTCTAAACGGTCATTATATCCTGTTGTTTCAGTCGTTTTTGTCATTGCACTGTCCCCTTTGCTTAAAACGATTACTCGCCTACTGTGATTAACAAATCGCCTTCGTTAACGAAACCGCCAATTTCAACATGAATTTTCTCTACAGTTCCGCCAATTTCAGCTTCTACTGGAATTTCCATTTTCATTGATTCGATCGTTAAAACAGCTTGTCCTGGAGTGATTGCTTGTCCTTCAGCTGCTAATACGTTTAATACTGTTCCTGCCATTGACGCTTTTAGTTCTTTCATAATGTATGTTCCTCCTTAGTTTTTTCCATCCATTGCGGCAATACCGCTGTAGCATAGTCGCCTGAAACAAATTGTTCCGACCCAACAAATTCTTTAAATAAAGAAATATTGGTTTTTACACCATTAATTGTAACATTATTAAAAAACGCTTGTGACTTCGATAAGGCTTCGTCACGATCTGCTCCGTGAATAATAACTTTAGAAATCATCGGATCATAAAAAGGTGTGACTAAATTGCCTTCTTCATAACCCGTTTCAATACGTGCCCCTTCACCCCACTGAAGCTTTTCAAGCTTGCCTGGTGACGGGAAAAAAGTTTTAGGATCTTCCGCATACACGCGGTATTCTATCGCATGGCCATGAGTTTGTATCGTGTCTTGAGCTGGGAGTTCTCCTCCGTCAGCGACATTTAATTGCCATTCAACCAAATCGAGTCCTGTTACTTCTTCTGTAACTGGGTGTTCAACTTGCAGGCGTGTATTCATTTCTAAAAAATAGAACTCGTTATTCGGATCAACGATAAACTCGACAGTACCTGCATTTGTATAATTCACTGCTTTTCCGGCCTGTAATGCTGCTTCACAAAGTCGCTCACGCACTTCTTGTGGCAAATTCGGTGAAGGTGATTCTTCAATCACTTTCTGATTACGACGCTGAACAGAACAATTTCGTTCATATAGATGAACAAGGTTGCCATGGTGATCTCCAAAAATTTGCACTTCGATATGACGTGCATCAGCAATAAATTTTTCAAGATAGATGACATCGTCACCAAAATAAGCTTTGGCACGGTTTTTAACTGATTCAAACTGTTGAGTGAGCGCTTGCTCACTTTCACAACGAACCATACCGATTCCACCGCCACCTGCACTCGCTTTTAACATGAGTGGATAACCGATTACTTCTGCTTCTTGCAAAGCTTCTTCGAGCGACTTTACGCCTTCTTCTGTACCTGGAACTACCGGTACTCCCGCTTGAATCATCGTTCTACGCGACTCAATTTTATCGCCCATCTTTTCAATAATATCGCTTGAAGGTCCGATAAAAGTCATACCGGCTACTGCGACTTTACGAGCAAAATCGGCGTTTTCGGACAACAAACCATATCCAGGGTGAATTCCATCGACCCCACGTTTTTTTGCTTCTTCAATGATTTTTTCAACTTGTAAATAAGACTGTACGACCGGGTTTGGACCGATCAGTACAGCTTCAGTTGCTTCACTAACGTAAGGCAGATCCCCATCAGCCTCAGAGTGAATAGCAACTGTTTCGATTCCAAGGCGATTACATGTACGAATAATTCGACGTGCAATCTCTCCTCGGTTCGCGATTAGGATTTTTTTCATATTTGAAATACCCCCTATGTTTTCTCCCTTCTATAGCATATACGAATTTTGTAAGCGATTTCAACTATTCGCTGAAATATTTCTTTTATTTTGTAATTTAATTGGTTTTAATTTATAAATTGAACAAGGCGAACTGGAGAAACTCTCTTTACTTTCGTAAAAAAAAGAAACCTTCTATAAAGCAAGGTTTCATTTTTTCGTTTTATTCAAAAAACGGTCGACAGCTTCATGATGAGGGTCTTTTTCCCACAGAACGGCACATTTCCGGACTTCTTGTTCAACGCGTTCTTGTAAATCCGTTTTTTGCCATTTACGAATAGCCATTTCTTTATAAGCTCGGTGAACATCCGGATGAATGTTTTTCATCCGTTCAAAAAACACTTGAATGTCCTGATCTTCTTGAATAATGGTCGTTGCCCAACCAAATTCTTTTAGTTCATTTGCCGTGTAAACTTTAGCTTCACTGAGCATTTTTAATGCTTTGTCATGCTGCAAAGTTTCAAAAAGATAAGTTCCGCCGCCCCAGCCACTAGTGATGGCAAGCGTCCCTTGGATAAAGCCGCATTTCGCGTGATCCCACACGAGCCTATAATCGCACGCTGTAGCGATTTCGCATCCTCCACCAACGGCAACACCATTAACTATGGCAACTACCGGTACAGGAAGCGTTTTGATCGAATACAGTACATCGCTCACTCGTTTTAGCATACTATATGCTTGTTGTTCTGTTCGAAGGGCATGAAAAACGGAAAGATCTCCTCCTGAACAAAAAGCCTGGTTACCTGAAGCCGTAATGATGACCATTCGTACAGAAGGATGTTTTGCTTTTTCTACCAATTTTTCAAGACCTTCAGTTACTTCAGTATTAATGGCGTTGCGAATTTCAGGACGGTCAATAGTAAATGTCATAATGCCGTCCATTAGGTTTATCGTATAAGACAATAAAATCCCTCTCTCTCCTGCCAGTTTTCTAACAAATATACTTACTTATGTATAGAGAAAAAGGCTATTGAGAGCCATGGCCTCTCAATAGCCTTTCAGCAGCAAATACTGTTTTATTTGCTTGCTACTACTTCTTTCCCTTTGTATGATCCACATGCTTTGCAGACGTGGTGAGCCAATTTACTTTCGCCACAGCTTGGGCAAATTACCATGCCCGGCACTGACAATTTAAAATGTGTACGGCGCTTTCTTTTAGCGGTTTTGGACGTTCTTCTAGCTGGTACAGCCATTGGTGACACCTCCTTACACTAATTCTATTCATCTGACTGATCAAAATACTTTGCTAAATCAGCAAGTCTTGGATCCGGTTTTGGTGGTGCCGCTTCTTTCTCTGCTTCATACTCTTCGTCTGTTGAATACGACCAATCATTTCCGCCTTTAATAACGTCTTGATCAGCGTTTTCCTTAAACACTTGAATCGGAATCTCTAGCAAAACGAGTTCTTCTAGTATTGGCTGAAGGTTTATAACTTCAGTTTCTACAAAATGAACATCACTCAGCTTGTCTTCTTGACCAGTTCCAGACCAATCGAAGACTTCAACCGTATCAACATTTATCGGAAACTCAACATCCTCCCAAGTTCGAGCACAAGGTAGCGTGAGCATGCCTTCGAGATGGAGTTGGCACGTTAATTGTTGCGAACCAATTGTGCAATGTCCTGTAACATGTACAGGTGAAACTTCCCGAATATCGCTATTCCGTGATTTCACTGCATCCAAATGAACCATTTGGTCAATTGGCAGTCCGTCTTTGCGATGCTTTTGTAGCTGTTGAATCGCTATTTTCATAAGTAATCACCTCAAGACAACAAAGTTGATTATATAATGCACAGAAAAAGATGTCAAGAAAAAATCTTGTCACTCTATTTCAAACATCGGTATACTAAAGTTAATTCTACCAAAGAGGTGAGTAAAATGAAAGCTGTAGGAATTATTGTTGAATACAATCCTTTACATAATGGTCATCTTCACCATGCCCAACAAGCGCGTGCTGAGTCTGGGGCTGACCTTGTCGTTGCTGTTATGAGCGGGCAGTTTCTTCAGCGCGGAGAACCGGCATTTGTCGATAAATGGACACGTACTCAAATGGCACTTGATGCTGGTATCGACTTGGTCATTGAACTTCCTTATATTTATGCAACCGCTCAAGCTTCTGATTTTGCTAAAGGCGGTGTCGCATTACTTGACGCAATTGGTTGCGAATCTTTTTGCTTCGGAAGTGAACAAGGTCAAATAGCTCCTTTCCTGAATTCGCTGCAGCTATTAACTGAGCATGCGGCTGAATACCAAGCGTTTATCCACGAAGCTATCCAAACTGGAATTAGCTATCCAAAATCCTTGAACAATGCCTATCTTGCGCTGACAGGTGGGCAGCCTGGCTTTGCCGATTTGACACAACCTAATAATATTTTAGGGTTTCATTACCTTGAAGCGGCTCAACGCCTAAGTTCTTCTATCAAACCACTGACTATTCAACGGATTGGTGCTAATTTCCATGACCCAATTACAGTAGGACTGCCGATTGCAAGTGCTACTGGCATCCGTGAA
Source organism: Planococcus halocryophilus (assembly GCF_001687585.2). Lineage (GTDB taxonomy): Bacteria > Bacillota > Bacilli > Bacillales_A > Planococcaceae > Planococcus > Planococcus halocryophilus. Next base: position 2,277,591 of record NZ_CP016537.2, read on the forward strand.
GCTTTCTTTAAAGGAAATTCAGTAGAAGAACTGTCCACGTATATGCCGGAAAGTTCAATTTCCTCATTAAAAAAAGCAGAAAAAGAATACGGCAAATTTGGCAGCTGGGAGCAATTTTACCCGTTACTTCGCTTTACGATTCTACGTGAAGGTCCCGAAAACTTGAAACTTTATGCCGAAGTAACAGAAGGTATTGAAAACTTAATCTACCAATCAGCAAAAACAGCAGACAGCTTTGAAATTTTCATGTCTCTTGTCAAATCAAAGCGCTATACCCGTACACGAATACAGCGGATGCTAACGCATATCTATACAGGCTTCACGTGGCAAACCTTGCATTCTTTTCAGTTACCTAGCTATATCAGACTTCTTGGCATGTCGGAAATCGGAAAAAGCTATTTAAATCACAAAAAAAAGAACATCTCGCTTCCCCTTATTAGTCGCGCAGCTGATCTGAGCGACTCAATGGGAAAACTAGATATTCACGCTACTACAATGTATTTACAAGGAATGGAATCTGTCCATTTGAAGAAAGAATTTACGACTCCTCCGATTTATCGAGGCTGAAGCTCCTCCAAAAATCCTATAGCATCTTCAATTGTGTCTACAGGAATAATTTTCATGTCTGTGCCGATTTTCTCTGCAGTTTCGACAGCTATTGTATAATTGCTATCGCCACCACCTTCTACCGGTTCGTTTGGTGCAAAGAAAATATCGATATCTGCAGAATCGGCTGCCATGATTTTTTGGTCAATGCCTCCGATTCTTCCGACAGAGCCGTCACTTTCCATTGTTCCAGTGCCCGCAATGTCATAACCTTTTGTAATGTCCTCATCTACCAACTGATTGAGAATTTCGAGTGTGAACATTAACCCAGCTGACGGACCTCCAATCTTCTCCGAATCAATTTCAACTTCAGGAGTCGTTTGGATGCTCTTATCTTCTACAAACGAAATCCCTAAGCCAATACGTTCCGGATCAGTTGGCAATGGTGCCAATTTGATGTCCGTGCTAATTTCTCGCTGCTCTCTTTCGTAAAGAACTTTTACTGTTTCTCCATTTTCCTTATCACTTAAGTAATCAATTAGCTGTTGCATCTCTGTGTATTTATTGCCATCAATTTCAAGCACTCGATCGCCTGGTGCTAAAACTTCATCCGCTGCCCCACCTTTTAGGACATTTAAAACAAAAACTCCATTATTGCTAATTTCAAAAGGTAATTCTGCTTGTTCAAAGGCTACTTGCAATGCATTTACTTGTGAGTCAGACATCAGCTTCAATTGACGTACGTTGTATTCTTCATCGCTTTCGTGTGGACTACGTACCTGCTCAGGTTGCAATACTTTATATCCCTCACGGATTTTCGCCCAGACGTATAAAGCAGGGGTTGCTGTCAACATTGATACGGTCATCAAACTGAGCGTTCCTTCGTCGTCTTCATCTCCACCTACAACTTCAACTAATGGCGATAACTCATAAGCTCCGCCCGGTCTTGTTACATAAGAATCTAGCTGATAAGAGGATAAATAAACGACAAGCGCCATCACGATGACAAAAATGAGTAATCGTTTGTTTTTCATATTGTTCCACCCTTCAGAGATCCATCCACTTACTTATTTTTTGAAATTAGAAAAAGCCACGAAATTCGTGACTCATTGAAATTTTAAATGAAGAGCTTTTTCGACAGCTTCTGGCACTAAGCCCGTAATATTGCCTTGGTATTTCGCTACTTCTTTTACGATACTCGAACTTAGGAATGAATATTGATTGTTTGAAATCATGAACAAAGTTTCAATATTTTCATTTAAAAATCGGTTCATAGATGTAATTTGCATTTCGTATTCAAAATCACTGACTGCACGCAATCCACGAATAATCGCATTTGCTTTTACTTCAACCGAATAATCGATTAAAAGGCCAGAAAAGGAATCTACTTTGACGTTTGGAATAGACTGCGTCACTTCCGCAATTAAATTCATTCGTTCATTCACATCGAATAAAGGATTTTTTGAAGAATTGTTCATAACAACCACTTTTACTTCATCGAAAATAGTAGACGCTCTTTTAATAATATCCAGGTGTCCCATTGTAATTGGATCGAAGCTACCTGGAACTACAGCGATTTTAGTCAATACGTTCTCCCTCTTCCCCTTGGTAACGGTAAATTGAAATAATTGTACTCCCGTAAAGCTCTTTCTTATACCGTTCAAAATACTTCGTACGATCCGGCAACTCTACATCTCGATCATGTTCACAAACAACAATCGCATCTTTTGTCACAATGCCTAATTCTCCTGCTTTGTCCATCAGTTCATAAGATTTCTTCATATGATAAGGTGGATCTAAAAATAACAATCTCGCTTGAACTCCGTTTTTTTTGATTGCTTTTACCGCACGCTCTGCATCTGCCCGGTGGACTTCAGCACGATCGGTCAACCGAACCTTTTCTAGATTAGCGTGGATTGTTTCAACAGCACGTTTATCTTTATCAGTGAAAATAACATGGTCAATTCCTCGACTTAGTGCTTCGATGCCGAGTCCACCACTTCCTGCAAATAAATCTAATGCGTATCCACCGTCAAAAAAAGGACCAATCATATTGAAAATAGACTCTTTTACTTTGTCAGTTGTCGGCCTGGTCGAATTGCCAGGTACCGCTTTCAATGGTATTCCTTTTACAGAGCCTGCTACAACTCGCATACTATCGCCTCTAACTTTATTGATTTTCTTGATGCATTTTAATCACCTAATGGTAAAATGAAAATTGGAAAGGACGTGAAATGATGATTCAACGTTTTATTGAGTTAGGTGAAGGGTACGGAGATATCTATGAACTCCGTGAACTTATCACAAGTAATCAACAACGCTTTATGCATGGATTTGTATTTATTGCGACCAATCCACAAGGTCAAGAGGTCTTATCAATTGCAGCGGCATTCAAACCCGCATCAGAAGGAAACTTCATGCCAATCTATCTTTGCCGCGAAGGAATTCCAATGGATTCTAAGCGCTTAGCAGTCTTTGAACAAACTGTTTCCAGTTTGGGACATAAGCCGATCAAAATGGAAGTTAAGCACTCATCCGTGTATGCAGATAAAAAATTCTATCATAACCATTTAATTTCAGTTTTAAGATTAAATCATTATATTCCGCCGATGCAATAATCAAAGACCGATTTTGTAATCGTATTCTTTTGCTTTATCAGGCTTGGCATTTTCATATTCGGTTTTTAAGAATGGGCGATAAGATTCTAACACTTGTTTGACATAAGGTAATTTATTTAATTTTGTTTTAGTCGCTTCGATGACTTCTTGATCCATATAAAGAACCACGTATTTTAATTTTCGGGAGATAAAATGAACATGCCCGAACTTTCTTAACGATTTAGCTTGTTTCAAATGATGCACATAGACAATGAGACCTTGGCGATCATGCATAACTATCCCTCTTTTCTTAGCTTCTAGAATACCATATGAAAGAAAAAAGCCGCAACCGAATAAACTGACAGCATAGCCCTCTATTCGCTATACTGTTTTTATGATAGAAATCCAGGGAGGGAATCTACAGTATGGGAAAAAAGACAAAAATCGGTTTAGCAGCTGCAGCTGTTGGAGCAGCAGCTTGGGCTGGCTCTAAAGTTTTGGCTAATCCTAATCAACGTCCCGCAAAAGAAGTTTTAAATTACGACCGACCAATTGTTCTTGCGCATCGTGGCGGCTCTAAATTAGCACCCGAAAACACACTCGCTGCATTTAACCGTTCAGCCGAGCTCGGCGTTAATGGCTTTGAAGTTGATATTCGTATGACTAATGACGAAGAAATCCTCGTTTTCCATGATGAATACATCGATCGGACAACAGATGGTGCAGGTAGAGTGGCTGATTTGTCTCTCGACCAGTTAAGAGCTTTTGATTTGGGATATCACTTTATTGATTTAGAAGGTCAACATTCTTATCGTGAAAAAAACGAAAAAGTTGTATTGCTACGTGAACTGTTTGAAAAATTTCCGCAAATGTACATTAATATTGATATTAAAGATGCTCCTGAAACGTACGAAGGTAGTTTAGTGCCTTCCAAATTGTGGCGCTTGATTGACTCGCTTGGAGTACATGACCGAGTAGTTGTAACTTCTTTTTATGATGAACAAATCGATCGCTTCAATTTGTATGCCCAAAACCGCATAGCGATTGGTGCAGGTGAAAATGAGATTAGAAAAGCTTATACAGCTTTTACTAGTCAGTTCGGTCATTTATATCAGCCTCGCGCAGATGTGTTCCAAATTCCTACGAAGTCTTCTGTATTCCGATTGGATTCTGCTCGATTTATTGCGTTTCTTGAAAACTTGAATATTCCAGTACATTATTGGATTATAGATGAGCCTGAAGCGATGAGAGCGTTAATCGCTTCAGGAGCGAAAGGCATTATTACCGATCGACCTGATCTAGCTTTGTCACTTATTTCAGAACTTGAAGTTTAATTGGTAAAAAAAAGTGCAACGCAAGCGTTGCACTTTTTTTATGTAACTATTCATAATTAAGCGGAACAAGAACAACCGCCGCCAGTACCACAGCTTCCACCACAAGAAGAATCTGATGAGAAGAATGGGTTTGTGGACGGGATTTTGACTGCCTCGGATACTGATCTACCAATGATGAAGCTTACTTGATCGATTAAATCTTGTAATTCGTTTTCCATCAACCGCAGGTTGGCCACTTTTTCATTTAAGTCTAAGCGACGCTTATCCACACGGATTTGCTTCATTACCCGAGAATATTCAGGGTGGTATTTTCCAAAACGCTGAACTTCTTCGTATTGGTCTTTTAATCTGGCGAAAGCAAGAATTTCATTCGCCAGATTTTTATCGTTATAGACAGATGCATGAGCTTCTCGATAAAGGTCAGCTTGCTCTGATTGTAGGATCATTTGGCTTAACTCGTCTGCAAAGTCAGTTATTTTAGCCCATTCGTAAGTCATAATCATAGCATTTCCTCCTTTACGCTTTAATCATAGCAGATATTTTTGCATTTCACTACAGACTTGAAAGGATTGTCAAGATGAGTACACTCCCCGAGCAATTTGCACGCATAATTGAACAAAGCAGCGATGAAGATATTAACATTTTGACCGACTACTTAAGAAATTTCGAAAAAAAGCAGCAAGGTGAATTTTCTACCTATTTAAGTGCAAGTTTAAATATGACACGCACCTTAGATGACCAGTCATCTGTTGTTTCAATACCGAATACCCCTTTTATACACAATAATATGGCAATACCTCACGGCGGCATCCTTGCAGTACTAATTGATACAGCAATGGGGACTTTGGCAAACAGCACGTGTCCTGAGGGGTTTAGCGCTGTAACAACCAATTTAGCCATCCATTATCTATCGGTGGCAGATGAAGCCTCTATAAGCGCTCATGCACGTATTATCCGCAATGGTAGACATACTATGGTCATAGAAGGCAATATTTTGCAAGAAGATGGCAAGCATATAGCTACAGCTACCGGCTCGTTTTTTATTGTTCCAAAAAAATAGCCTGTTATTGCTCAGAGGCAGTAACAGGCTTTTCTTCAAGAAAAATTTGAGTGTAGTACTTGCCAAACACGCCGACTCCAGTCTGGTCGTATTGATCGCTGAGTAAAGTTTTGCGATGAACATCTGAATTCATCCAGCCATGAACAGTTTCTGCTGGATCATAATATCTTGCAGCTGTATTGACAGCTGCCTGTTTAAAATTGATATCACTTTCTTGGAGTCGGGCGTGCAAATCTTTGAACTCTGTTTCTTCTGAGGTAAAATTTTGTCTAGCCATGTCTTCACTGTTTGCACTTGCCACCATGCTTACTTGCGGATTAAAAGTTAGCGATTGTATTTGATGTTTAAGGCGATATATATTTACAAGGTCCATCACCTGCCTAGCGTTTGCTTCATCTATTGATTGTTGCATTTCGGATGATGGTGTTTGCACCGGTAGCAACTCGCCAGAGAACATCATGTCGTATGGCATATGTCGAATCAAGGTTTCCGCATCCATAAACCGAACCGCCTCTAACACACGGTCGATGGAATCAATGTATAACTGTGCATAAACATCATCAAACTTCACTAAAATACGTTTGTCCATATCTTCAGCAGTGACATTAAATGTGTAAATACTCGTGTCGTATTTAACAGTTACTTCGTTTTCTAAAATAGTAAATCGATATAGATCATCAAGACTTTGCCCTATTTTATATGGCGTTGCATCTATCGCAGCTCCTGTTGTATACACTTGAATTACCCTACCGTTTTTTATCCCTGCCATCGTATAATGGGCGTAACTCGCATTGTATACCCACCAATCATATCCGTATGCCGATGGTTCTATCCGTTCAGGTTGTCCATATTGCTCAATCCATTTGTCGCTAGTTTTTCCTATAAAACTTGAAATCCCTTTTACAGGACGATCTACATCTAAAGATTCATCTGTAATTTGGTCACTAGGCAATGGGTCTGCTTTGTGGGGAGCTTCAAGAATATCATTTTCATTTATCGATGGATCCAAGTAAAACAAACCGATAAGAACTATCGATAGAAATATCATAATACGCATCAAGTCTTTCAATCGAGCAGCTCCTTTACTATTGTATCTTCTCCATTATACCAGTCGCCTCTACACTGACACAATCTAGCCATTGCAACAACTTAAATTATGATCTATTATTAAAGGAGTATGTAGTCTTTTTTGTTATAGAGGAGGAGTGATCCTATGTATTTTGAAAATACAGGACTTGAAAACATTCACGTAGATATTGCTTTACTAGAAAGCATCATGAACAACCACGCCTTGACTAAAGAAGGCCAATGGGATTACGAGCGTGTCACTTATGACCGCAAGTTCATCGTACGCGAAGGCACTTATTATTTACGTGTATTTGCTTATGCTACTGATGGAGATGTCGATTCAAATGATGCGACAATGCGAGTTATGAAACCCGTACTTGGCAAGCACTATTATCCACATGGTGTAGAGTATGGTGAAGACGAACATTTCCCAGAACACTTGGTTAAAACTTGTATCGGAATTTTGGATTCTATTAAAAAAGAAGTCAAAGCTTTCGAAATCAGCGTATAAAAAAGTCCGCAGTTCAGCATTTGAACTGCGGTTTTTTTAAACAATCTATCATTATTTCAACTTCATAAGGAGGATTTCAATAAGTGAAGTGGTTAACGAAAAAAACAGTAACGATTGCTATTGTCTTAGCAGTCCTAATCTTAATATCAGTATACATATTACCCGTTTCGATCCCATTAATTGTGGCATTGATTACTGCTATATTTCTAGAACCTTTTGTAAATTTCATACATAAGAGATTCAAGTGGCATAGAAAATCTGCTGTTATATCCGTATTTATATTGTTTTTATTAGTTGCATCGGCTCTACTTTACTGGATTGTCACGCAATTAATAGGAAGAATTATACAATTTACTAAAATGGTACCGGAATATACTAACTCATTGTCTATCATGTGGGACGAATTTCAACGCTTTTTCTTCCGTTCGACAGAAGATATGCCTGTTGAAGTTGTTTCTTCCTTTGAAACTGAACTAGTAAGTTTCATGGAAGGAATCCGTAATTGGGTGTTGTCTATTATTAATTACGACACTGTCTCTAATTTATTGACAGGTATTCCATCATTTCTTGTTAGCTTTATCGTATTTTTAATTGCATTATTTTTATTCATGCTCGACTTGCCTGATTTAAAAACTTTGCTTTTCAAACGGTTGAAAGATTCAACTGCGGAAAAAGTCCGCTTTATGTTTGCTCGCTTAAATAAAGTGATTTTTGGTTTTTTAAAAGCTCAATTTCTTGTAAGTTGTATCATTTTTATCGTTTCACTTATAACATTAGCGTTTATCGTACCAGAATACGCACTTGTTATGTCGCTGATCATCTGGATTGTTGATTTCATTCCTATTTTGGGCTCAATCATCGTTTTAACGCCTTGGTTTGCTTATGAATTCATCATGGGTGATGTTGTGTTCGGAACCCAATTAGCTGTCTTAGCACTCGTACTGTTAGTTATTAGACGAACGGTGGAACCGAAAGTTATGGGTACGCAAATTGGACTGTCTCCTCTGGCAACTTTAATCGCCATGTTCATTGGACTTCAGCTTCTAGGATTTCTCGGGTTCTTTATTGGACCGTTAATTGTGATTCTCTTTACGTCAGCACGCGAAGCAGGAATGATAAAAATAGATTTCAAAGTATAAAAAAAGAACCCCCTTGGGTAGTGACCCCTTAAAGTTAGATTTGAACTCTAACTTTTGTGGTGCACTACCTTGAGGGTTCTTTTTTTTATCCACCTAAAATGGCTTTAAATACTGAAGTAGTATGGCCACCTTCGTAAAATACATAAAGTAGTAAATAGACCATAACACCTGTTATAGCTGTCGAGAACCACACGATACTCGTGAATGGTCCAATTTTACGGTGTTTAGCCAATTGGTTTTTCCATCCCCAGTAAATCGTGATCAAGCCCATAATGCCGCCTGTTGTCGCCAATGTGATGTGGAATATTAGGAATACTGTATAAAACACTTTTAACTCATCAGGTCCACCAAACGCAGTATTTCCGATGAATATTGTTCGAGACATGTATATGATAAAAAACGTTAATGCAGCAACACCTGCTGCCACCATGACTTTCTTATGAGCTTCAATTTTACGACGACGAACTAAATTCCATCCAATCGCTACTAAAATTGCGCTTAATACAATAAAAAACGTACTAATCGTTGGCAAAAGCGGCAAATTCATTATAAGTTATTCTCCTTTATGGTTCGTTATGCGTTATGTCTATGGTAATCCATGTTTTTGCGATCTTGCAACGTTTTCGCAGTAATTTCATCTGCGTTATCTGTCTCATTTCGTAGCCACTCATGGAAAACCATCCAAATGAAAGCTGTGAAAACAAGTTCTTGAATAATTTTCATTGTAATTCCGCCTGTACGTTGATCTTCAAGCGTTGACATGTTTGAAAATAACTCTGGACCAGACAAATTCAGCTGAGATAATGTTCCTGCTGGCACACATAATGCCATAGCTTGTAACCACGCTTCACCATCTGTATAAGTGGCGTAGAAAGGAGTACCACTAAAGATTATCATTGCACATGCTGGAGTTACTAATACACTCAAGCCAAACAAATAACCCAATTTTTTCAAGCCATGAAACTTATGCATTCCTTCAACATTATTGACCACTGGCCACCAATAAAAAAAAGCAGACATGAACAATACAATATTGACCGCGCCATGGAGCCACATATCTTTTTTAACAAAATCAAAAACCATTGGAATATGATAGAACGAGAAAACCATGCCAAACAAAATTAAAGCTAACATTGGGTTTGCAAAGAAATTGAACAATGGTTTAATAACCGGAAGAACGATAAAAGTTTTCCAAATATAAGTTGGAATGCCCATGATTAATAACGGCACTGCTAATAGCAACAATAACGCCATCTGAACCATATGCATGGTAAATAGAATATGTCCATATAAATCGACTGGTGAACCTTTTATGATGTAAAGCAAAACCATTCCCGAAACAAAAAAAGTAGCTTCTTTAGCGGTAAGTGGTTGATTTTCTTTAAACTTACCACGCCACTTTACAGTGATTAAGAAATATAAAATCGTTACCAAAACGAGGACTGCTAAGTAAACGGGACTCCATAAAGCTTGAAATCCGAAGATACTAATCGGCATGTTATGGTACCTCCTTTTCCTCAAGTACCCTCATTATATAGCTGCTAGCAAACTATATCAATGAACGAACTATGAACAATTAAATGTATGAACGTTTGAACCTCATCTATAATTTCTCTTTAGCTTGCCTTTAAAATCGTTTGAACCCCTATCTCAACGGTGCAACTATATTCACGCAAAAACCCCTTACCTTTTAAGGTAAGGGGTTTAAACGAAAGCCTACCACCAAATGATTGTAACAAAAGTTAGAACCGTGATAAAAGCTACAAACATACCAGAGAACATAAAGAACGCGATCATACCGTGTCCTTTACCACTCATATGCATGAAGTAGTAAAGTTGAAGAACTACTTGAATACCTGCCAATAATAGGATGATAGGTACGATCAAGTAAACTGAGAATCCAGCAGCAACCATTGTAAATGCAATTAATGTTAAGAAAATCATAATTGCGAAAGTAGCCAAATTGCCTCTCATTTCATCTGCTCTTTTTTTCTTAACATATTCAAATTCTGCCTGCGATCTTACATGTACGTGTGTATCGTGTGCCATTATCCGATCACTCCCATCAAATAGACGACAGTAAAGATGAATACCCAAACTACGTCAATGAAATGCCAGTATAAAGAAGCAAGATAGAATTTTGGTGCATTATACATGTTTAGTCCACGTTTTGCGTTACGAAGCATTAATGCAATAAACCAGCTAAGACCAAACAATACGTGAGCACCGTGTGTTCCAACAAGTGTAAAGAACGCTGAACTGAATGCACTATTCGTATAGCCGAATCCTAAGTGGACATAGTGGTTAAACTCATAAATCTCTAAGCCTAAGAAAGTTAAACCAAGCATTACGGTAATCGCTAGCCAAGCTTGCATGGCTTTAAAATTATAGTTTTTCATATGGTACATTGCATAAACACTAGTTAGTGAAGAAGTTAAAAGAATCATCGTCATTGCAAAAACAAGTGGTAGTTCAAAAAGTCCAGCGGCAGAAAATTCCATGCCGCTTGGCCCTTTATCTTTTAATGCAAGGTATGTTGCAAAAAGTGAAGCAAACGTTACTGTCTCTGCAGCTAGAAGCAACCAGAAACCAATAAACTTATTTTTACCTTCTAACGTAGCCGTCTCAGGATGATCAGGCCAAGATTGAGGAGTATATTTTTGATTAATGTCCATCTGTGTTGCCTCCTTTCGCATCTTCTAGTAATTCTTCTTTTGTAATGTGAAAGCCTAAGTCATCTTTCAACGAACGTAGTAGCATTGAACCGAACATTAATACTAATCCGCCGATCAATACTGCTAATGCCCAAGGCTTGCCGTCTAAGAAATATAGTGCTCCGAATGATGCGATAAACATTCCTAGCGAAATTACGAAAGGAATAATTGAACCATTTGGCATGTGAATATCGCCAAGAGGTTCAGCGAAGATCATACCTTTTTTATTGCCATCCATTTTTTCGATCCAGTACGTGTCAAGTCCACGAACTAATGGTGTTTGTGCAAAGTTATAAAATGGCGGGGGAGATGGAATTGCCCATTCTAATGTACGGCCATCGCCCCATGGGTCATTGCCGACACGCTCATTTTTAACGATTGTCATCACAACGTTTACAAGAAGAATAATGACACCAGTCGCCATCAATACTGCACCAGACGAACTGATTGCGTTGAATAAATCCCAACCTTGGTCAGCTCCGAACGTATAAACGCGACGTGGCATACCCATTAAGCCCAAGAAATGCTGAATAAAGAATGTTAAATGGAATCCAAGGAAGAAGAACCAGAATGTCCATTTCCCTAATTTTTCACTAAGCATCGTTCCAAACATTTTTGGCCAGTATAAATGTGTACCTGCTAAAATCGCCAATACAACACCACCGACAATAACGTAATGGAAGTGAGCTACGATAAAGTAAGAATCATGCAATTGATAATCCAAAGGTGCGATTGCTTGCATAACCCCTGTTACCCCACCCGCTACGAAAGTAGGAATGAAAGCTACAGCATAAATCATTGGTACTGAAAACGAGATGTTCCCACCCCAAATAGTTAATAACCAGTTAAAGATCTTAATACCTGTTGGAACAGCAATGATCATTGTCGCTAAAGCAAATACTGCGTTAGCTGTTGGCCCTAAGCCGACTGTGAACATATGGTGAGCCCAAACCATGAATCCGTAAAAACCGATTAGGATTGTAGCGAAAACAAGTGCAGTGTATCCGAAAAGACGTTTACGAGAGAAGATTGCAAAGATTTCAGAGAAAATACCGAAAGCTGGTAAAATCAAAATGTAAACTTCAGGGTGACCGAAAATCCAGAATAAATGTTCCCAAATAATCGTGTTACCGCCCATTTCAACTGCAAAGAAACTTGCACCGAACAAACGATCAAAGATCATGAAGAAAAGTCCCACTGTAAGTGGTGGGAATGCCAATAAGATCAAAGCGGAAGCAACAAAAGTTGTCCATGTGAACAATGGCATTCTCATGTAAGTCATACCTGGCGCACGCATATTAATAATCGTTACAAGAAAGTTAATCCCTGCGATTAATGTACCAAAACCAGATATCGTTAATCCTAGTGCATAAAAATCAATACCATGACCTTCTGATGCCAGTGCTAGCGAAGCGTAGTTCGTCCAACCTGCATCTGGTGCGCCACCCATAAACCAAGATAGGTTTAAGAAAATTCCACCAAAGAAGAATAACCAAAATCCAAGTGAGTTTAAGAATGGAAAAGCTACATCACGTGCGCCAATTTGCAATGGCATAACGGCGTTCATGAAAGCTAATAATATCGGCATTGATGCCAAGAAAATCATAGTCGTACCGTGCATTGTTATAACTTCGTTAAATGTTCCAGCACTTAGGAAATCATTCCCTGCTTTAACTAACTGGATACGGATCAACATTGCTTCAATACCACCGACTAGGAAGAAGAAACCTCCTGACATGAGATAAAGAATCGCAATTTTCTTATGGTCGACCGTTGTCATGAAGTCCCATATTGTAGCGCCGAAGCCCTTTTTTTGAGCAATAGAACTCACACTGTTAACCTCCCTTTTTTAACTTTTATTCTACTCTTCTACTGATAAGCCCATTAAATAAGCTGCAAGAGAATCGAGCTGTTGTTCAGAAAACGGTTCACCGTTATTTAATGCTTCAGGATCTGGCATTAAGTTACCAGGTTTGTATTCTTGTGGATCTGAAATCCATTTTTTAACATTTTCTTCGTTATGCTCTAAGTATCCTGCAACGCGGTTACGGTCACCAAATGTTGCCAAGTTAGGACCAACGCCTCCAGTAGTTCCTGCACCCGAAGTAGCGTGACAAGCGATACAGCTTTGTTCGAATAATTCTTGACCCTCTTGAGCTAAAGCGTCTTCAGCAGGTTTAGCTTCTGCCTGCATTGCTGTTACCCATTGGTCAAACTCTTCACGATCAACTGACTTCACTTTGAAATCCATCAATGCGTGAGAAGGTCCACAAAGCTCAGCACATTTACCGTAGAATACGCCATCTTCAAGTTCTGAAGATTCTTGGTCAAATTCTAAATAGAAAGTGTTGACGTTTTCAGGGTTTACATCCAATTTACCACCGATAGACGGAATCCAGAATGAATGTTTAATATCCGCGGAAATCAAGTTAAAGTATACGCGTTCATTCGTCGGTACAACCAACTCTTGAGCAGTTACAATTCCTTGTTCAGGATATTCAAATTCCCACCAGTAAAGGTTACCAGTTACGTTAACTGTTAGATGAGACGAGTTACCATCTTCCGCCTCAACGTCCATTGTTGAAACGTCAGCCAAGTCAAATGTTGAATAAACTGTTGGAACTGCAAGGATTAATAGAAGGACGATTGGAATTGCCGTCCAGATAAATTCTAATTTCGCACTTCCTTCAACTTGTTCAGGAATCATGTCTTCTCCCACTTTTGAACGGCGGAATTTAACAATAGCTAAAATAAATATGATCAATACAACAACGATAACAAACGTCATTATAATTGATGATAAGATCAATAAGTTAAATTGATCTTGAGCTACTCTACCTGCTGGTATTAATGTCGAAATCTCTTCACGTCCACATCCCGCAAGAAATACTAATAACGTGGACATCAATGCGAAAAGTCGCCATTTTTTAATTCCTTTCATCATAGCTTGTCATACCCCTCTCTCATTTAAATAGTTTCTTTTTAGAAATGGTTTTTAGATGAAAACAGCAAAAATGATCATCGAAACAAATAGAATGGTCATATAGTTCAATGAATAAATAAACATTGTCTTCGCCCATTTCAAATCATCTTTCGCTTTAAATCCTCGAATAGCCAATACTAACCACCCGATATTTAAAAGTGTAGCTAAGATGATGAAGCCTGTCCCAAGTTCCATTAATAAGAATGGCAGAGGGAAAAGCATTACAACCCATGCAAGCATCGATTTCTTTGTTCTGTGAAAACCTTTTATTACCGGTAGCATAGGAATATTCGCTGCCCGATACTCTTCCGTTCTCTTCATAGCCAAAGCATAAAAATGCGGTGGCTGCCAAATGAACATAATAAGGAATAATGCCCAAGCACCCACTCCAAGTGTCGGTTCCACTGCAGCCCATCCGATTAGTGGTGGTATTGCACCAGAGATGCTTCCAACAATCGTATTGCTGACATAACGTCTTTTTGACCACATGGAATATAAAATAACATAAGCAAAAACTCCAGCAATCCCTAATACACCAGCCGATACAGAAGCGGAGAACAAAAATATTTCGCCTATAACGATGAAAGAAATAGCTAGTGCCAGGACAGCTGATGGCTTGAATCTTCCTGTTACTGTCGGACGCCCTTTCTTACTTTCCATTAAAGGATCTATATCCGTATCAATATAGTTATTCATCGCTGCAGATCCTGCAATAATCAGCGCTGAACCGAAAATGGTGTAGACAAGGATATCCAGCTCGTTAAGAAAATGTCTGTTGGAAAACTGAAATGCGAGCCACAAACCTGTAAAGACTGTAATTAAATTAGAATTGACAATTCCAATTTTGATAAGTGCCAAAAAGTCTTTAAGAAATGTTGACGCTTCCGGTTCTTCGTGTGCATCTGCAGACATTGCCCGGCCATTTGACATATAAGTCCCTCCTTTCAAAGTTGTAAGCATATTCCGCTAACCATAACTATATCTAAATTCCAGTTGTTTTTCTACATATAACTGAAATTTCCTGATAAAAGAGATGATTTTCACGTAATTGGTCTCACTCTATACATCTCCTATCATACCCTAACACTTACACTATTTTAAGATAGAAAAAAAATAGTTTTTGAACAGTTTGTGAAGCTCCAGTTATTATGTCCAAATCTTGAAAGTTTCTACTATTGTTGATTTCTCGTTGTATTATGAGGAAATATTCGCTATTATCGAGTATGCAGGTATATGGACGTTGAAAAGTTTTCTATAGAAAAAGTAGGTGGTATTTTGCAGCAAAATAGATATATAAAATGGTTTGCCGTTGCGGCTACTATAGGCATGTTGTTAATACTTCTTGGTGGAGCCCTTGTTACTAAGACCGACAGCGGTATGGGATGTGGACGAAATTGGCCAGATTGTAATGGGAAATTAATTCCAGACAATATTACAACGGAAGTGTTAATCGAATTTTCTCATCGTCTGGTCACTGGCGTCGTTGGTCTATTAATCGTGATTCTGGCTGTATGGGCTTGGAGAAAGTTCGGACATGTTCGAGAAACAAAATTCCTTGCTATTATGGCTGTATTCTTTTTAGTCTTACAAGCATTAATAGGGGCAGCGCAGGTGCTATGGGGACAAGGTGACTTTATCCTCGCCCTTCACTTCGGTATTTCCTTACTATCGTTTGCCTCTATATTATTATTGACACTTCTAATTTTTGAAGTAGACCGGAAGTTTGATGCAGATCGTTTGCAAATCGGTAAAAAATTACGTTTCCATACAATTGGTGTCGCTTTATATTCTTACATTGTGGTTTATACGGGCGCATTAGTTCGGCATACGGATTCCAGTCTGATTTGTTCTGATTGGCCATTATGTCGAAACGACGATTTTGCATTGCCTAGCAATATGTACGAATGGGTGCAAATGGGTCACCGTGCAGCAGCCGGTTTGATCGTCATTTGGCTAGGCTATATTGCTTGGCACGCTATTAAGCATTATAAAGATCAACGTGTTATTTACTGGGGTTGGACAATAGCTTTCATAATCGTTCTTCTTCAAGCAACAACAGGTATGCTAGTTGTATTGACAAAACTAAACTTAGTTGTCGCGCTACTCCATTCGTTGCTAATTTCAATGCTGTTTGGCTTGTTATGTTATATGGTATTGTTGGTATCTCGAAGTCGAATAAAAAAAAATTCTAAATAAGAACAAGGTAGGCGCATAATGCGCCTACCTTGTTTTTATTTTTTCTCCATTTCTATCAACAGATCACCTGTTGAAATGCCATCACTGGCAACTACATGGATATCTTGAATCGTTCCATCAAATGGCGCTTGAACAGTCGTTTCCATTTTCATGGCTTCTGTCACGAGTAAATGATCGCCACGTTTTACTTTGGTTCCTTTTTCTGTGAGCACTTTTAACACAGTACCTGGCATGGTTGCCGCAATATGACTTTCGTTTGTCGGATTTGCTTTCGGTTTAGCCGTGCTATCCGCTTCTACTGTCATATCTTGAATGCTTACTTCACGAGGTTGACCGTTTAGCTCGAAGTAGATGATGCGCGTTCCGTCTTTTTGCGGTTCACCTATGGAAACCATCTTAACCATCAAAGTTTTGCCTTTTTCAATTTCAACTTCGATTTCTTCGCCTAATCTCATTCCGTATAAGAATGTCAATGTATCTAAAACGGACACATTACCAAATTGAATATTGGTAGCTGTATATTCATCGAATACTTTCGGATATAGCGCGTAAGCTAAAATTTCATGGCTTGTTAAAGGACGTTCTAATTTATCGTACAAAGTCTTTTTGATTTCATCGAAATCTGCTGGCTCTAAGAGTTCACCTGGACGAACGGTAATTGGCTCACGTTCTTTCAAGATGACTTTCTGCAACTCTTCTGGGAATCCACCATGTGGCTGGCCGATATATCCTTCAAAGAATTCGATAACGGATTCTGGGAAGTCAATTGTTTTCCCACGAGAAATGACCGTTTCTTCATCTAGCTCATTTTGCACCATGAACAATGCCATGTCTCCGACTACTTTTGAAGAAGGTGTTACTTTCACAACATCTCCGAATAACATGTTAACGCGAGAATACATCGATTTAACTTCTTCCCAGCGCAATCCTAACCCTACAGCTTTTGCTTGTTGTTGGAGATTGCTGTACTGTCCACCTGGCATTTCATGTTCATAAATCTCTGAATGCGGGCTATTCATGCCGCTTTCAAAATCAACATAGTATTTACGAACATCTTCCCAATAATGAGACATTTTTTCGAGGTTTTTCACATCTGATCGAATTTCACGGTTTCCACCACTCATCGCGTAATGAAGGGAACTTGCACTTGGTTGTGATGTAAGACCTGCCATCGACCCAAGAGCTGTATCAACGATATCCACTCCTGCTTCAATCGCTTTCGAGTACATATAAATTCCGTTACCACTTGTATCATGTGTATGAAGGTGAATTGGCAATGACACGGTATCTTTAAGTTCAGATACTAAACGATAAGCCGCTTCTGGTTTTAACAGACCTGCCATATCTTTAATCGCTAAAATATGTGCGCCTGCTGCTTCTAATTCTTTTGCCATATCTTTATAATATTGCACCGTGTATTTGTCTCGACTCGGATCTAATATATCTCCTGTGTAACAAATCGCTGCTTCTGCGATTTTGCCAGATTGACGAACTTCATCAATCGCCACTTCCATACCTTTGATCCAGTTTAAACTATCGAAAATACGGAATACATCGATTCCTGCATCTCCCGATTTACGGACAAATTCACGAATGACATTATCTGGATAATTTTTATAACCTACCGCATTTGCACCGCGGAACAACATTTGGAACAACACATTTGGAATATCTTTTCGAAGTTTGATCAAACGTTCCCAAGGGTCTTCTTTTAAGAATCTGTAAGACACGTCAAAAGTGGCGCCTCCCCACATTTCAAGAGAAAACAAATCATGTTGCAAACGTGCAGTTTCTTTCGCAATTTCAAACAAATCATGCGAGCGAACCCGTGTAGCAAGCAACGATTGATGCGCATCGCGGAATGTAGTGTCTGTGATCAATACCTCTTTTTGTTCGTGAATCCATTTAGTTAATCCTTCTGCTCCTTGTGAATCGAAAATCTGCTTCGTACCATTTGGTGCCGGAGCTAATAAATCCACTTCTGGTTTACGTGGAGCCGTATGGATTGGTTTGTTTTTCTTCTCAATTCCCGGGAAACCGTTGACCGTTACGTTACCGATATAGCTCAATAACTTAGTCCCACGGTCTTGTCTCACTGGGAATATAAACAATTCTGGCGTTGTATCGATAAAGCTTGTATCAAATTCGCCTTTTATAAAGTTCTTATGTTTTACCACATTTTCTAAAAATGGAATATTTGTTTTAATCCCACGGATTCGGAATTCTTGCAAGTTACGGTCCATCTTAGCTGCAGCTTCCTTGAACGTTAATGCCCAAGTTGAAACTTTCACTAATAGTGAATCATAATAAGGTGAGATTATTGCTCCTTGGAAACCATTTCCTGCATCCAAACGTACGCCAAATCCACCACCTGAACGATAAACCATTAGCTTTCCAGCATCAGGCATAAAATCATTTAATGGATCTTCAGTAGTTACACGCGACTGAATTGCGAAACCAAATAATGGAATTTCACTTTGTTGTGGGATCCCTATTTCTTCACTGTGAATCATATGTCCTCTAGCAATATGGATTTGTGCATGGACAATATCAATTCCGGTAATCATTTCTGTAATCGTGTGTTCGACTTGAATACGTGGATTTACTTCAATAAAGTAAAATTCGTTGTTGGCTACAAGAAATTCGACAGTGCCGGCATTTATGTAGTCGATATTTTTCATTAATTTAACTGCGGCATCACAAATTTCGTTGCGCAATTCGTTACTAATTGAGTTTGAAGGGGCAATTTCTACAACTTTTTGATGACGGCGTTGAATTGAACAATCTCTTTCATACAAATGGATGACGTTTCCTTCTGAATCGCCTAAAATTTGAACTTCAATATGTTTAGGTTTTTCGACGAATTTTTCAACATACATTTCATCTGAACCAAAAGCAGCTTTTGCTTCAGATTTTGCACGTTCGTAAGAGGATGCTAATTCTTCATGAGATCTGACAATACGCATTCCGCGGCCACCGCCGCCAAGAGATGCTTTAATCATTAATGGAAAACCTGCTGTTTTACTGAATTCTTCAACTTCCTCTAAAGACTCAACTGGGCCATCTGTACCTGGAATAACCGGAATACCAGCCGCAATTGCTTGAGTACGTGCTTTAACTTTATCACCGAACATATCCAAATGTTGCGAAGTCGGACCGATAAAAACAATCTCTTCTTCTTCACAACGTCTTGCAAAATGGACATTTTCCGATAAAAAGCCGTAGCCAGGATGAATTGCATCTACATTCGAATCTTTTGCTATACGGATAATATCTTCAATATCCAAATATGCATCGATCGGCTTTTTACCCTTGCCTACTAAATAGGATTCATCGGCCTTATAGCGGTGAAATGAACCACTATCTTCTTGAGAATAAATCGCAACTGTTTGAATTTTCAGTTCTGTACAAGCGCGGAAAACCCGAATAGCGATTTCTCCGCGGTTGGCCACCAAGATTTTGTCAATCTTCTTCACACCGCAGCACACCCTTTACTTTTTCGTTTTTTCGTATTTGTTGAACATGGAAACATTCATTAATACTCCCATAGATAAAGATAACAAAATTACAGAAGTTCCGCCATAGCTGATAAAAGGAAGAGTTACTCCAGTTAATGGAATAATTCCGGTTAAGCCACCTAAATTCACAAAAGATTGAATCCCAATCATGCTTGCAACACCCGTCGCTAACATTCTAGCTAAAGGATCATGTGTCGTCATAGCTATCCAAAGACCTCGCAATACGACAAATCCTAAACCACCTAAAACAAAGACCACCCCTAATACTCCTAGCTCCTCAGCTATGACTGACATTATAAAGTCAGTATGAGGTTCTGGAAGGTATCCTAGCTTCTGAATCGATTGCCCCAGCCCTAAACCACTTAGGCCACCAGAACCGATTGCTAAATAGCCATTAACGATTTGGAAACCAAATCCTAGCTCATCCGAAAATGGGTTGAAGAAAGCATCTAATCGACCTAGACGTTTTTCAGTAAAAATCCGGTCTCCTGCAAAAATCATAAAAGGAATAATGATAAGGGAGGCTGCTGCTACAAAGACTGCAGAAAGTCGAATAAACGGCTTTAAACGAACACCACTTGCGGACATGACCGATAGGCCGACTGCTCCAATAATCAACATAGATCCAAGATCGGGTTCAAGAAATACAGAAAATAGCACAAGTGTTAAGATGATAACTGGAGGTATAATTGCCTCATTTAATTTATTAATGGTGCCGTTATGGTATTTGTTAGCAAACACGCCAGATAAATAAAGAATTATTCCGACCTTTGCTACTTCAGACGGTTGGATATTCGCAAAACCTAAACTAATCCAACTACGTGCTCCCCCAGCTGCAAAACCGATAAAATGAACAGCGATCAATCCGGTAAAGACAACGATTAAGATGATTTTCATCATCCAGCGTTTCTTAAAATGCTTATACGGAAAAACAGCCGCTATTGCAAAAACCGGAAACGCAATTGCTAAGTTTATTAGTTGTTGTATGTAAAATCGATTGGGCTCAGAACCATAGTAATTGACCGACCACGCCATACTGGAGCTGTAAATCATAATCAGCCCAAATATAGTTAACGCTAAATAAGTAAAAAATAAAGGATAGTCAAAGTATTTTGCGTACTTCTTGATGTAAGATTTCATTTTTATACCTCTTTTAATTTAATAGAATAACAAGAAAAGCGTAGGCTGCCGTGTAGATTCGACGGGCATAAGATGCGCTGGCGAAGCGGCGTTCTTTGCCGCACAGCCAGAGTGACTTATGACCCTAGAATCTGGCAGCCAGAGCTAGACAACAAGAAAAGCGTAGGCTGCCGTGTAGATTCGACGGGCATAAGATGCGCTGGCGAAGCGGCGTTCTTTGCCGCACAGCTAGAGTGACTTATGACCCTAGAATCTGGCAGCCAGAGCTAGACAACAAGAAAAGCGTAGGCTGCCGTGTAAATTCGTTTTAAGTAAACCAGTAAGTTTAACTACTTCCCTTAAATTTCAAAAAAACTCAAACAGGATTCGTTTGAGTTTTAGATCATTTATTTGTATACGCATCGTGAAGAATCGAAAGTTTCTTTTCTAGCGTATCCATTAAATTTTTTCCAGCCTCACGTTCGATTAGCCCCAGCTTAACCGCAAAATCAATTTCGCGTGATAGACCGAACATTTGGGTGTCCAGCACCTCTTCATATAAAGGGCAAGATGGTAACGTTAAGTGATCCATTTGCACCTTGATTAATTGCTCGATTTTCTCTGCATCCGCTTTGAGGAGTTCTAAAGCCTTCAAATGGTATGTTTGTTCTTCTGTATGTTCCATGAGGACTCCCCCCATTTTCATGAGTTTTCTTCTCTATTTTCCTGTTTAAAGTGTATCTTTTACACAGGGAAAATGCAAGCCTCTTAGATGAAAGAGATGAATCCCTTTAGGAACTTGACATGAAAAGGTATACTATAAAAAGAGTAACTATCTAAATGGAGGGTTTACCCATGGAATTTATCGTACCTTTTAAAGGTGAAGTGAAATTTAAATTGATTCTGGATCCAACTGTATGGATTTTTGATGACCGCAAATTGAATTTAGAGACGTATTTTCAAGAAGAGCGGATTGAGAAAGATGAGCTTGAAGATTACAAACGCGGAATGGGTGAACATTGGTCTCGTGAAATTATGGAAGGCAGTACCGTACCCCCTACCTTGAATTCAGAAAAAACGTATAAGAGTAAAGAAAAAAAAGAAATGCTAACAGGAACTTTCGGTATTTTGTTTAAGCCATTTCTTTTAAATGCAGAACCTTTTGAACATGCAAAACGTGTTGTCTTTGAAACATTGCACGGTGAGTTCGAGTTTCCGATTGATCACGCTGAACAATTAATATTTAAATTTAGTGATCACGGTAAACCATTGAAAGAAGATGGCCCCGTCCATGTGCTTCTTCCGGATGGATCTAATCAAGAAAATCCCATTACCGATATCCAAGCCATCCGAGTCGAATAGGAGTGATAAAGCATGCGAGTAAAATGCGTAATCTGCGATAAAATTGAAGAATTAGTCGATGATACACTCCAGGCCAAACGCCTGCGTAACAGACCTATTCATACCCATATGTGTGACGAATGCCATGATCGTATAACAGAACGAACGAAAGAACGCTTAGCAACTGGTTCATTCCGCTTTTACCGAAGTTCCCGCAGTATTGAGGACGACTTCTGATGAAGCTCTTAAAGGGTCTCTGGATTGGATTTTGGAGTGGGTTGATTTTAGGAGTTTTACTAAAATGGGTTCAATCAGTTACTGGGGAACAAGTATATACGCTCTTGTTGAATGTTGATTTTATTCCGGTAATCGGTGATGTACAGTGGTCAGAAGTCACAGAATTTATTTTTCACATGAGTATTTCTTTAGTTATCGGCATTGTTTTTGTATTTTTAGCGAAACGACGGAAATACACATTTGGCCAATTGGTGATTCTTAGTTTACTTATGTCTATCCCTTTCCCGTTCCTTTACTTTTTACTTGCTGACCTTGCCATCAATGCGGATGTGCCAGCAGTTAATGACTGGAGTGCATTTCTGTACTGGGTATTTGGCCATTTAACCTATTCATTATTATTACCAATACTATACAAAACATTTGAACGCAAAAACGCTGTATCTCAATGAGATACAGCGTTTTCGCGTTTTTCGCGCCATAAGCGAACTTTATAAAGAATCAGTATGAGCGCTGCAATAACAAGCCCCTCAACAACCGGTAAGAAAAAGGCTAAAAACGTAAGCCCTAAACCACCAATTGCTAAAAATAGGCCAATTGCTGCATTTTTTCCAAGTGATAACTTTTTAGCAAACCCTAACTTATAAACAAAAGCCGAAAGCAGGAAAATTACCGCAAATAATGCGTATCCTGCCATTTCAAAACTCGGCAAATTTTGATATAAAATTCGGGCTACCGGATACATACTGTCATAGACAAAAGCTTGTTCGTCCACGTATTATACATCCTTCCTATTCACTTATTCTTCGATGGCAACTTTCTTTTTCTTAGCCATACGTTCACGTTCGTTTTTATCAAGAATCTTTTTACGTAAACGAATCGTTTGTGGTGTAATTTCACAATACTCATCATCATTCAAGTATTCAAGTGCTTCTTCAAGACTCATCAAACGCGCTTTTTTCATCGTTGTTGTTTGGTCTTTGTTAGCTGAACGGATGTTTGTTGCAGCTTTGATTTTTACGATGTTTACTGTAAGATCGCTATCGCGGTTATGCTGTCCAACGATCATGCCTTCGTAAATTTCAGCGCCTACTTCAACAAACGAAGTCCCGCGGTCTTCGATGCCCATTAAGCCGTAAGTCGAAACTTTTCCGCGCTCCATAGATACCAATACACCTTCGCGACGTCCGCCAACACGGCCAGAAGCAACTGGTTGGTAGCTATCAAATGTGTGGTTGATGATTCCGTATCCACGAGTTTGTGTCAAGAATTCAGTTGTGTAACCGATCAATCCACGAGCTGGTACGTTAAACACCATACGGACTTGTCCACTACCGTTGTTTATCATATCCAACATTTCGCCTTTACGTTCACCTAATGATTCAATGATGTTACCTGTGTATTCTTCAGGTACGTCAACTTGAACGCGTTCTACTGGTTCGCAGCGAACTCCGTCAACCATACGTACAATAACTTCAGGTTTTGAAACTTGAATTTCAAACCCTTCACGGCGCATGTTCTCGATTAAAATCGACAAATGCAATTCTCCGCGTCCAGAAACTACCCAAGCATCTGGTGAATCTGTATTATCTACGCGCAATGATACGTCTGTTTGCAATTGAGCATCTAAACGTTCTTGAATTTTTCTAGAAGTAATCCATTTACCTTCTTTACCTGCAAATGGGCTGTTGTTAACTAAGAAAGTCATTTGTAGAGTTGGTTCATCGATGCGTAGAATCGGTAATGCTTCGCGATGTTCTGCAGGACAAACCGTTTCTCCTACGTTGATGTCTTCCATACCAGAAATAGCAATTAAATCGCCAGCTTCTGCTTTTTGGATTTCCACTCGTTTAAGTCCCATGAAACCATGAATTTTCGTAACACGGAAGTTTTTGTACGAACCATCAAGCTTCATCAATGAAACTGATTGTCCAACTTCAATTGTTCCGCGGAATACGCGGCCAATACCGATACGTCCAACATAGTCACTGTAATCAAGAAGAGCTACCTGGAATTGAAGTGGCTCATCTCTGTTATCGATTGGCGCTGGAACGTGTTCCATGATTGCATCATAAATAACTTGCATGTTTTCTTCCTGATCAGATGGATCTGAAGAAAGACTTGCCGTACCATTCATACCTGATGCAAAGATAACCGGGAATTCCAATTGCTCGTCGTTAGCTTCAAGCTCGATAAACAATTCGATGACTTCGTCAACCACTTCTTCAGGGCGTGCAAAGTCACGGTCAATTTTGTTAACAACAACGATTGGTTTTAAATTTTGCTCAAGAGCTTTTTTCAAAACAAAACGTGTTTGTGGCATACAGCCTTCATAAGCATCAACTACTAATAGAACTCCATCAACCATTTTCATGATACGTTCAACTTCTCCACCGAAATCGGCGTGTCCAGGAGTATCTAAAATGTTGATTTTAGCGTCTTTGTACTGAATAGCAGTGTTTTTCGCAAGAATCGTAATTCCACGTTCTCTCTCTATATCATTAGAATCCATAGCTCGTTCTTCAACGTGTTCGTTTGAACGGAAAATTCCAGATTGTTGTAGAAGTTGATCCACCAAAGTTGTTTTACCATGGTCAACGTGGGCAATAATTGCAATGTTTCTTAAGTCGTTACGTAAGTTAGTCATATTTTCACTCCAATATTCTTTTTTCATGCCTATAACTGTGCTAGTATAGCACATATAGGTGTAAAACCCTAAGATTTTATTTCAGGCGGTAAGCTACAGGAGGAAAATCCAGTGATAAATCTAATAAAAAACATAAAATGGATATTTGTTTTGTATTCCTTGGCAGCAATCGTAGCGATGGTCTTAATCGGCTTGGCTATTGGCTTACGCAGTGTGTTAGGCATATTTGCAGCGATTCTAATGCTCGTTTTTGTCATGGGTATGGGCTTCAAAAAGAAAAAGGAAATGCGGGAAGCCGGATTACTATAATTATAAAAAAAGATGCGGAATTCCGCATCTTTTTTTACTTGAATTTTATATATTTTTCTAATAGTTCTTGGTGAATCGCTGGATTAGCCGCAATAAAAGTGTCTTGTTTTAAAAGGTTTGCTGGGTCACCTTTGAAGTTCGTTGTTATTGCGCCTACTTCATGGGCAATGACCATACCACCAGCAATATCCCACGGTGATAACCTCATTGAAATATACGCGTCGAAACGTCCGCATGCAACATAAGCAAGCTCGAGTGCAGCTGAGCCAAAAGAGCGTGTACCACGTACATCGCGAATTAACTGGATAATAGCTTCATGATCTAAATAACGATTTGGGATTGCCCATGTCGCATTCATCGCCACGATGGATTCGGATATCTCCGTTTCCATAAGCGGTCTTAGCTTTTCATTGTTGTAATACGCTCCTCCATCTTTTACTCCATGATACAAATCATCATTTACAACATCGTAAATATAGCCAAGTTTGCCTACTCCTTCTTCATATATTCCAAGAGAGATAGCAAAGTTTCTTTTTTGATGAACAAAATTCATGGTGCCATCAATTGGATCGAGCAACCAAATGATTCCCTTTGTATTTTGAATATCGTCCCCAAAGCCCTCTTCTCCGAAAATTCGATGCTCCGGAAAATCTCTGCGAATCCGCTCAATAAAAAATTGTTCAATTTCTTTATCCATATTGGTTACCAAATCATTGACATTAGATTTTGATTCAATTGTGATATCCGTTAAAAAGGAATTGCGAATTCGATGTCCTGCTTCTTTAATTAATGATTTTATGTATCTATCCATAGCGTGTAAATCCATTTATAAACGCCTCCCTATTAGTATTAGTATAACGAAAAAGGCATCTGCTGTCTTACTCTAGCAGATGCCTTTAGTGTATAGATGGATTAGAGCGCATGGAGGGCCTCCAGTTCAACGTGTATTTCATGGAGCCGCTGCTTGCTTTTTGACATTTGATGTTCATCTTTTTGCTGCATTGCATCGAACAGTGAAGCAAGCTCATAATCTAATTCCAATTTCAGCACATGAATATATTCCTTCTCTACATCCGCTTTCCGGATTATCTGAACCATCTGTTTCATAGTGAGCACCCCTTTCTTGCCGAACTCCGAAAATTCTGACTATTTTTGTTACAACTCAATAATACCACTTTTTTATTACAAAATCCATCATCAGAAACGTATTTATATTCTTTTTTCCCAAACTTCGTTAAAATGAAACCTGATTACTTAAATTAAGGGAGGATTTTTTTTGAAACCTTATTGGACTGAACAAGATTTTGATGTTTTCAACACTCCAGGATTGGAGGCACGGATGGCTGCATTAACTGAACTTATCCGCCCAAAATTTGCGGAACTTGGCACTGAATTTTCATCATTTTTTTCTGGGAAAACAGGAGATGAATTCTTCCCGCATGTTGCTAAACATATGCGCAGAACTGTAAATCCGCCAAATGATAGCTGGGTAGCTTTTGCTCCGTATAAAAGAGGATATAAAGCTGTTCCTCATTTCCAAATTGGTATGTGGGAAAGTCACGTATTTGTTATATTAGCTGTTATTTACGAAGCACCAAATAAAACAGCCATGGCCGAAAATTTATTACATTCAGAAGTTCTTGAAAGTTTGTCTGGTGAATTCGTTGTTTCCGGAGATCATATGAAACCACAATCTAATGCATTAAACGAATTAGGTGACCAAGGTCTTGAGAAATTACTTATCCGTTTGCGCGATGTGAAAAAAGGTGAATTTGTCATCGGACGCCATTTAACTCGAGAACAGGCTGCATTTTTTACTAAAGAACAATTTTATCAATTTGCTGAAGAAACGTTCGAGGAGTTGCTCCCCGTTTACAATACGTTGCTTCAAGCTACAAAAGAACCTGTCAGCCGTTAGGCTGCAGGTTCTTTTGTACTCTTACTTCTTGTTCAATTTGATTTTTTGGTCATCTGTTCCAGCTTTCATTTCTTTAATAACCGGAAAACTAGCATAGCCACTTTCTTCTTCAAATTCACGAAAATACGTTTTTTCTTCTGATATAGCAGGAACTACCTGTTTAAATTTACGGTATCGCGTTAACAACTCTTGTCTGTTGATGCCACTTTCGTAGGCCATTTCAATTGCTTCAAAAAAACTGACAACGTCAATAATTTCTTCTGTTGACCATTCAATTGAAAATGGATAAGAATAATCCATTTTTCATCCCTCTTTTCATCTAGTGATTGACCATTTTTCACGGATTGCTCCAGCTTGCTTGACCATACCTTCAATCAGTTCCTGAACTGTTGGCACATTCTTGATCAATCCGGTTACTTGTCCAGCCCAGCCAAATCCTTGGTCTTTATCTCCATTATAGATGAAACGTTTGTTGGCTTCACCACTAATATATTCTTTTAAGGCCTCATAGGTCGGTGTTTGACTTTCAATCTCCAAAATTTTGTCCGTCCAGCTATTTTGTAAAGTACGCGCGGGAGCCCCAATGCTGCGCTTAATAATCACCGTATCGTTCTCGGAGCTATCGATTAATTGTTGTTTATACGCACTAGATGCATGAACACATTCTTTTGTTGCGATAAAACGCGTTCCCATCTCAATCCCTTCTGCACCTAAGGCATGGGCTGCCATCCAACCTCGTCCATCACCAATACCACCTGACGCAATAACAGGAATCTTCACAGCATCTACTACTTGAGGAATCAACACCATCGTACCAATGTCGTCACGCCCTAGATGGCCGCCCCCTTCTTGCCCGACGACCATTACAGCATCAGCACCTAGACTTTCTGCTTTTTCAGCTTGTCTTCTGGCAGCAACCAGCACTAATTTTTTTATATCGGTTCCTTTTAACTGTTCAAATATTGGCGTTGGGTTCCCCCCCGTCATGGAAACGACTGGTACTTTTTCCTCGATTGCCACATCAAGCATATGAGAAAATGCACGGCCATGATCGCCAATCGCAAAATTAACGCCAAAAGGCTTGTCCGTCAACTTTCTAACTTTTTTAATTTCAGCTCTCAATTCTTCTGGCGTAGAAAGACTCATCGCTGTAATTTGACCCAGACCGCCAGCGTTTGAAACAGCTGCTGCTAATTCTGCATAAGCTAAATAAGCTAAGCCCCCCTGTATTATCGGGTAGCGGATTCCAAGTAGCTCAGTTACCTTTGTTTTGAATTCCATTAACTCACTCCTTTTCTCTCTATACCAAATGTATTCGCTTCCATATTGGAAAATCCTTTTATTTATACTATAGTAGGGTACATCATGCTATAATTCTTTTTGTTTTCATTTTATTTAGTGAGGTGGGCTTATCATTGTCTCAATTAGAAACTCCGTTATTTGATGCACTTTTAAAGCATCGAAATCGGCACCCGATCCAATTCCATATTCCTGGTCATAAAAAAGGACAAGGCGTCGATCCCGCATTCCGGGAATTTGTCGGCGATAATATTCTTTCCATTGATTTGATCAATATTGCACCTTTGGACGATTTACATTCTCCAAAAGGAGCTATTAAAGAAGCACAAGAACTAGCTGCCAAAGCTTTTGGAGCAGATCATACATTCTTTTCTGTACAAGGTACAAGTGGTGCAATTATGACTATGATTTTAAGTGTTGTTGGACCAAATGATAAAATTTTGGTTCCAAGAAATGTTCATAAATCGATTATGTCTGCGATCGTTTTTGCTGGAGCTATTCCGATTTTTATTCATCCAGAAGTGGATACTGTGCTTGGTATTTCTCACGGTATTTCAGCAGAAGCTGTAGAAAAAGCATTGATTGAATATCCAGATGCTAAAGCTGTATTGGTTATCAATCCAACTTATTTCGGTGTAGCTGCTGATTTAAAACGAATTGTGGATATTGCCCATGAGCGCAATGTTCCAGTTTTAGTTGATGAAGCACACGGTGTTCATATTCATTTCCATAAATCACTACCGGTTTCTGCAATGGCGGCAGGTGCAGATATGGCTGCAACTTCTGTCCATAAACTAGGTGGTTCTATGACACAAAGTTCTGTACTGAATGTACGCGAAGGTCTAGTATCACCAAAACGCGTACAGTCTACACTATCGATGCTAACCACGACATCAACTTCTTATCCAATTTTAGCTTCTCTTGACACAGCACGTCGTCAATTAGCGGTTCACGGCTACGATTTGATTGACCGGACTATTCGATTAGCTCAAGATGCGCGCAAACGAATTAATAAAATGCCTCATTTGTATTGTGTTGGAAAAGAAGTATTAAATTCGTCAGCCACTTTTGATTTGGATCCGACAAAATTATTGATTAGCGTCAAAAATTTAGGCATCACCGGTCATCAAGCCGAGGAATGGCTAAGAGAAAACGCTAATATCGAAATCGAACTTTCCGATTTATACAATATTCTTTGTCTCGTTACAATTGGCGATAGCCGCAAAGAAGTGAATTTACTGATCAATGCTCTTCAACGTATGAGCGAAACATTAGATAGCGACGCTGCCGTCGTGGAACCTGTTGTGATGATTCCAGATATCCCAAGGCTTGCCATGACACCACGAGACGCTTTCTATGCAACGACAGAAGTTATTTCGATTAATGACGCTGTTGGACGCATTTCTGCAGAATTTATCATGGTTTATCCACCAGGTATCCCTATTTTCATCCCAGGTGAAATTATTACTGAAGAAAACATCAACTATATTCACATGAACGTCGCTGCCGGGTTGCCAGTACAAGGACCAGAAGACGATACACTGCAAATGCTACGCGTAATAAAAGAACAACAAGCTATTAGGTAAATAGAAAAGCGTAAGCAGCCATGTAGATTCGACAGGCATAAGACGCACTGGCGAATTGGCGTGTTTTCAGCCACACAGCCAGAGTGGCTTATGTCCCGAGAATCTGGCTGCTGGAGTCTAGACAACGAAAAGTGAAAGTGCCTGGTCAGCTCCGACTTTTACAACTTCATAAAACCTGAAAACGATCCACAGAAAAAATTCTGTGGATCGTTTTTACATTTCTTCGATTTCTTTCGGATCAACAAAGCCATAACCCTTATCTTCTAACCCTTGAATAATCCCAGGCAACGCTTCGACTGTCCAATCACGATCGTGCATCAACAAGTTAGCTCCATTATTCAAATACTCAGTATTAACCATGATATCTGTTAATGTTTGAGCATCTTGATATTGTTTTTCCCAATCATAACCGTATGTCCAGTTCATCAATACCATTTTTTCGTCTGCGACCAACTGCTTGCTGAAATCTGTATTAGAACCAAATGGAGCGCGGAAAAACTTAGGTTTTTCACCCGTGATTTCCTCTACCATTTCACTGACTTTCAAAATTTCCTCTTGCTGTTGTTGCTCAGCTAACCCTTTTAAATCTTGATGACTGTAAGCGTGATTCCCAATCATAAAACCCATTTCATGAATTTTCTTTAGTTGTTGTTTTTTTTCATCTGACTCTAAAAAATGACCATTCACAAAGAAAATAGCTGGAATGTTCTGGCTTTTCAAGGTTTCAGCCATTTCCAATGAATGCTTGTCCGGTGCATCATCTATTGTCACGAGCACCACTTTTTCATCAGCATCCAAAATCGGCTGCACAGACCAATTGGCTGGATTAACTTTGTATTGAGGTTCCTCGACCTGTTCCTCGACTTCTTCTACTTCTTCTACTTCTTCTTTTTCTACATTTTCTTCTTGTTTTTCTGTTTCAGTATTTCCCTCCACGTTTTTTGTTTCTTTTTCTTCACTCGTAGAGGTGTTTGTATCATCTCCACATGCTGTTAGTAAAAAAGATACTGCTGCGATAGCTATCCATTTTTTATGTATCATTTCAAAACACCCCTTCAATAAACAAATCTTACCATGAGAATCTACTTTGTTCCAAAAAAAAGAAGCCGCAAAAGCGGCTTCTCTATTGTTTATTTAATGATGTGAATTGGTGTTCCAAGAGCTACTTCTGCAGCTTCCATCGTGATTTCAGAAAGTGTTGGGTGAGCGTGGATTGTCATTGCGATATCTTCCACGGTCATACCCGCTTCGATTGCCAGTCCAATTTCAGCGATCATGTCTGATGCGCCAGCTCCAACAATTTGTCCACCTAATAGCAAGCCGTCAGATTTACGTGAAACAAGTTTCACAAATCCTTCAGAAGCGTTTAGTGCAAGTGCACGGCCGTTAGCTCCGAATGGGAACTTAGCAGCTGTTACTTCAAATCCTTCAGTTTTCGCTTGCTCTTCAGTTAAACCTACGCTTGCAAGTTCAGGATCTGTAAAGCAAACTGCAGGAATTGCTAAGTAATCAACCTCTGATTTTTCGCCAGCGATTGCTTCAGCAGCAATTTTGCCTTCATATGAAGCTTTATGAGCCAACTGCAAACCTGCCACAACATCACCGATTGCATAGATATTCGGGATATTTGTACGGCATTGCTTGTCGACTTCAATCAAGCCACGGTCAGACATTTTCAAGTTCAATTCTTCGAGACCCATTTCGTCTGTATTTGGACGACGGCCAACTGTTACAAGAACATAATCAGCTTCAAGCGTTTTTTCTTCTCCGCCTGCTTCGTATGTTACTGTAACGCCAGAATCAGTTTCTTCTACACCTTTAGCAGATGCTTTTGTGATAACTTCAACGCCTTTTTTCTTCAATCCTTTTTTAACGATTGCTGTCATTTGTTTTTCAAATCCAGCAAGGATATCAGGTGCGCCTTCAAGGATTGTTACTTCAGATCCAAGGTTAGCGTAAGCAGTTCCAAGCTCAGTCCCAATATAGCCACCGCCAATAACGATAAGCTTGCCTGGAATTTCTTTAAGAGCTAATGCTCCCGTAGAATTAATGACACGATCCGTAAATTTGAAAGTCGGGATTTCTACTGGACGAGATCCTGTAGCAATAATTGCGTTTTTAAATTTATACGTTTGTGCTGAATCTTTATCCATAATACGAACTGTGTTTTCGTCTACGAAATAAGCTTCACCACGTAAAATTTCAACTTTGTTCCCTTTAAGAAGAGATTCAACGCCGCCTGTTAATTTCTTAACTACGCCATCTTTGAAAGCTTGTGCTTTTTCAAAGTTAATTGAAACTTCTTTAGCCACAATACCCATATCATCTGAGTGTTGAGCTTCTTCAAAACGGTGTCCAACAGAAATCATTGCTTTAGAAGGGATACAGCCAACGTTTAAACAAACGCCACCAATATATTCTTTTTCAACGATTGTTACTTTTTGGCCAGTTTGTGCTGCACGAATAGCTGCAACATAACCGCCAGGGCCAGAGCCAATTACGAGTGTGTCTGTTTCGATTGGGAAATCTCCTACTACCATAAGTTTTACGCCTCCATTAATAGTAATTCAGGTTCACTTAATAAACGTTTAATATGATTTAAAGCATGCTGCGCTGTTGCGCCATCGATCATTCTATGATCAAAGCTCAATGACAATGCTAACACAGGTGCAGCTACAATTTCACCATTTTTAATTACAGGTTTCTCTGCAATACGGCCAATTCCAAGAATCGCCACTTCTGGATGGTTAATAACCGGTGTAAACCATTGTCCACCCGCTGAACCGATATTTGTGATTGAACATGATGCGCCTTTCATTTCAGCAGCTGATAATTTACCATCACGTGCTTTTGTAGCTAAACCATTAATTTCATCAGAGATTGCGAATACTGATTTACGATCTGCATTTTTAATAACAGGAACCATCAAGCCTTTTTCTGTATCTGCAGCAATACCGATATTGAAATAATGCTTTTGAATAACTTCGCTTGTTTCATCATCAAATGATGTGTTTAAAGCTGGGAATTCACGCAATGTGCTCACTAACGCTTTTACTACATATGGTAAATACGTTAACTTGATTTCTTTTTCTGCTGCAATGTCTTTGAACTTTTTGCGATGCGCTACAAGTTCTGTAACATCCACTTCGTCCATTAACGTTACATGAGGAGCGGTTTGTTTCGAATGAACCATTGCTTTCGCAATCGCTTTACGAATTCCAGACATTTTCTCACGTGTTTCAGGGAATTCACCTTCTGGAGCCACTGCTGCTTTTGGCGCTGCTTCTTTTTCAGTGTTTTCTTCTGTTGTTTCTGCCGATGCTTCAGAAGTTTCAGTTGTAGCTGCTTTTTGATCACCGTTCATAAACGCTTCAACATCTTCTTTTAAAACACGACCGTTATTGCCTGAACCTGTTACTTGTTTAATCTCTACATCATTGTCACGCGCAAATTTGCGAACAGACGGCATTGAGATTACACGAGCAGTTGAATCAGCTTCTTTTGTTTCTTTAGGCTGTTCCCCAGCACCTGTTTCTTCTTTTGGCGCGTCTTCTTTAGTAGGTGCTTTATCAACCTCTTCGCCTGATTCAGCTGTACCTGATTGTACTTGCTCTTCAGTTTCTTCTTTTACTTCAGGTTCAGCTTCTTTCTTATCATCACGACCGCCTTTAAAGCTCATTTCTTCAGCATCTGGTGCATCGATGCGAACTAATACATCGCCCACTACTGCAACTGTTCCTTCTGATACCAATACTTCTTCAACCGTTCCTGAAACAGGCGAAGGAATTTCGACTACTGCCTTGTCATTTTGTACTTCAACAAGAATATCGTCTTCTTCAATTGTATCTCCTGCTTTTACGAACCATTTTACGATTTCACCTTCATGGATACCTTCTCCGATATCCGGCAAACGAAATTCAAAAGCCATGCATATCACCCTTTCGGTTCTGTCTAATTAAAAAGTAAGTACTTTCTTCGCTGTTTCTATTATATCCTTCGAATTCGGCAACCAAACTTCTTCCGCTTGCGAGAATGGGAAGATTGAGTCTGGCGCAGTAACACGTAAAACAGGTGCTTCTAATGTAAGAATGGCACGATCTGTAATTTCTGCTACAACACTCGCTGCAATTCCAGCTTGTTTCTGTGCTTCTTGAACAACCATTGCACGTCCAGTTTTTTCAACTGAAGCAATAATTGTTTCAATATCAAGCGGTTGGATTGTACGAAGATCGACCACTTCAACCGAATAGTCTTCTTTTTCAAGCTGTTCTGCTGCTTTGATACTTTCTTGTACCATCGCACCATAAGCAATAATTGTTAAATCTTTACCTTCACGTTTCACATCCGCTTTCCCTAAAGGAATTGTATATTCTTCTTCAGGTACTTCTTGACGGAATGAACGGTATAGTTTCATGTGCTCTAAGAAAATAACTGGATCGTTATCGCGAATTGCTGAAATTAATAAGCCCTTAGCATCGTATGGTGTAGAAGGAATAACTACTTTTAAACCTGGCTGAGCTGCCATTAATCCTTCTAAAGAATCCGCGTGCATTTCAGGTGTATGAACCCCACCGCCAAATGGCGAACGGATTGTTACAGGAGAAGTTAAACTTCCACCACTGCGGAAACGCATACGCGTCATTTGTCCGCTAATAGAATCCATTACTTCAAAAACAAATCCAAAAAATTGAATTTCTGGAACTGGACGATATCCTTGCAAAGCCAAACCGATAGCCAAACCGCCAATACCTGATTCAGCTAAAGGTGTATCAAAAACACGGTCTTCCCCGAATTCTTTTTGTAGACCTTCAGTTGCGCGGAATACACCGCCGTTATTTCCTACATCTTCACCGAAAACAAGAACGTTTTCATCGTTCTTCATCTCTGTTTTCAGAGCGTCGGTAATTGCTTGGATCATTGTTAATTGTGCCATGGCTTACTTCGACTCCTTTGCTTTATAAATATCCAACTGTTCCTGAACATTAAACGGCACTTCTTCGTACATAAGCTCTAAGAGATCTGATACTTTTTGTTTCGGAGCGCCGTCAGCTTTTTTAATTGCTGCTTTGATTTCTTCTTTAGCTTTATCGATTACTTCATTTTCTTTTGCTTCATCCCAAATGCCTTTTGCTTCTAGATATTTACGGAAACGAACAAGCGGATCTTTCTTTTCCCATTCGCTGTCGATATCTGAAGTACGGTAGCGAGTTGGGTCATCACCAGCCATTGTATGTGGTCCGTAACGGTAGCAAAGTGTTTCGATTAATGTTGGACCATCGCCTTTAACTGCGCGTTCACGTGCTTCGCGCGTTACAGCGTACACTGCTAGTGGATCCATTCCATCTACAAGTACGCCTGGAATTCCAGCTGCCACTGCTTTTTGAGCAATTGTTTTCGCTGAAGTTTGAAGTTCACGAGGCGTCGAAATCGCGTACTGGTTATTTTGCACAATGAAAATAGCCGGTGCACGGAATGCGCCTGCAAAGTTAAGTCCTTCATAGAAATCGCCTTGTGATGAACCACCATCGCCTGTATAAGTAACTGCAACAGCTTCTTTTTTACGTTTTTGCATACCAAGCGCAACTCCCGCTGCTTGTACAATCTGAGCACCAATAATGATTTGCGGTGGCAAAATATTCAATCCTTCAGGCATTTGGTTCCCCATGAAATGTCCACGTGAGAATAAGAATGCTTGGTGAAGTGGCCACCCGTGCCAAATCAATTGTGGAACGTCACGGTAACCCGGCAAAATGAAATCTTCTTTTGATAACGCAAAATGAGATGCCAATTGAGAAGCTTCTTGCCCCGCTGTAGGAGCATAGAACCCAAGACGTCCTTGACGGTTTAATGAAATTGAACGTTGATCGAGAATACGTGTGTAAACCATGCGATTCATCAATTCTGTAAGTTCTTCATCTGAAAGTTTTGGATCTGCCTCTTTGTTAACGATTTCGCCTTCTTCGTTCAAAATTTGAACCATTTCAAACTTTTCTTCGATTGCATTAAGCGTTTCTACTGCATCGAACTGCTGTGATTTTTTCGCAGCCATAAAAGCAACTCTCCTTTTTTATCTGTATTAAAATAATTTCATACAATTTATGATACAATTTCGCATTCCTTCTTAGTATACGTTACGATAATAACTCGGTCAATCATAGAGGACCTGACATTTTCGTGCAATACTAACACAAAGAAAATTCTGTCTTTTGAAACTGTATCAGTCTAATTTCAACTCTGTATTATAATACAGTTGAATGCTTACACATCTTTTATAGCACAGAAAAAGCAGCCGTAAAGGCTGCTTTCCACTAGCTTTCAGTTAATTTTTTTAATGTGTTATCTTTTAATTCATTAACCTGTTGCGTTAACTCATTAAAATCTGTAACAGCTTGTTGCACCAAGTTATTTTGTTCATTCACTTCTGTAGCTTTTTCTTGGAGCATCTGCAATTTACTATCTTCATCTTTTAACATTTCATATAATTCTTTCTGAAGTCCTATTAGCTTTTCATAGGCTGTCACAAAGTTAGAATGAGCTGCAAAGCGTTCTTGCATTTTTGTTTTCAGTGCTTGTACATCTGATTTCACTGATTCCTCTTCAGCATCTTCAATCACTTGATCAATTTCAGCTAATTTTTTTTCAGCCGACTGCATTGACTCTTTTTCGGTATTTAAAAAATCTAGACGCTCATCTGCCGAATCAAGCGCTTCTTGAGCCTGTTCTGCTACTTTCTCATGTTGCTCTTGAGTTAAAGACATAATGTCTGCAAACAATTTCTGTTCTGCTTTTTCTCTTTTTTCCAAATCGTCCTGCACTTCGCGATATTCTTCTTCCGCTTCGAAGGTACCATTGAGCACTTGATCCAAATCCCCGCGAATTCCCGAATCAGTGCACGCCCCCAACAAGAGCAGTACAGAAAAGCTAAGCGCCATACGTGTTTTCCTCATCTAATTCACCCCTTATTTCCCATGAATTAACTATAGTCTGTGACCATATAAAAGACAACACTATCTATCGGCTTTTCCTTTTTCAAAACAGCTGATTTACGTTATACTAGTATATAGAGCAAGCCATTTGAAAGGATGAAACCACTTGATACGAATGAAAGACATTATACGTGAAGGTCATCCAACACTCAGAGAACGTGCAGAAGAAGTGAAATTCCCACTTTCTGAAGAAGACCGTAAGCTGGGTGAAGATCTTTTAGAATATGTAGTAAATAGTCAGGATGATGAATTGGCTGAAAAGTACGATTTACGTCCAGGTGTGGGAATTGCAGCCCCTCAAGTAAATCAGGCAAAGCGCATTTTTGCTTTGCATTTTGATGACAGCACGGGTGAAAACCTTAGCCTTGTTGTGTTCAACCCTAAGATTGTTAGCCACTCTGTTGAAAAAACTTATTTAGCAGCTGGTGAAGGTTGTTTGTCCGTGGACCGTGCAGTTTCTGGGTATGTGCCAAGATATGCCCGTATCACCATCAAAGCCCTTAATTTTGAAGGCGAAGAAATTAAAATGCGTTTAAAAGGTCTTCCTGCCATCGCATTTCAACACGAACTAGATCACTTGAACGGTGTGATGTTCTTTGATCACATTGATTCAAAAAACCCATTTGCTGAAATTGAAAACGCAATTCCAATCGAAAGAGACTCAGCTGAATAAGCTGAGTCTCTTTTTCTTATATCAACTTCAAGTGTTTGAATGCTTTCGCTAGTCCGTCATTGTCTACGTGATCTGTTACATACGATGCACGCTTTTTTGTTTCTTCGTGTCCATTCTCCATTGCGACGCTAAATCCGGCTACGTCCATCATTAAAAGATCATTCAAGCCATCACCAAATGCAATCGTGTCTTCAATTGCATGGCCAGTTACTTTGATCAAATGCTTAATCCCGCTTGCCTTTGACCCACCTTTAGGTGTGATGTCACAAGATACTCGGTGCCAACGAACAAAGTCGACTTCTTTGAACGTATCATGGTATTGCTGTTCTTCATCTTTTTCACAAAAAACGAGAGCTTGATAAATTTCATTATCAAGATGAAAATCTTTCTCCATCTCAGGATGCGGTATTTTTAACGTCTTAATGCTTTCATCAATATCAGGATGGTAATCAATAGAAGAAATCATTTTTTCTTCATTCATGAAAACAATGGGATGATTTTGTTGTTCTGCATACGCATAGATTTCTTTTAGCATTTCTGTATCGATTGCTTCTTTATGAACCGTTTTACCTTTATGCGAAATGTATTGACCATTAAAAGTAATATATGTATCAATCTCGAGTTCCTCCAAAATTTTGTTAATCATGAACGGTCCTCTACCTGTGGCTATTGCCAAATCATGCCCATTTAAACGGGCTTGTTGTAATGCTTTTTTTGCAGAATCCGGAAGTTTCTTATGTGAGTCTAATAGCGTTCCATCAATATCTAGCAATAATAATTTAGGCATTATTAAGTCTCCATTCTCAAATGTTTAGTAGTAAATTTAAAGCTCTTTATTATTTGCAATAATCAGAAAAAGAGTTATAATTGCTTTGAGGAGTGATTAGCCATGCTGAAACGTTTGAAGAGAAAACTTCTCAGACAACTCAATGGCATCATGAATAAAAAGAAAATAGCATAAACGTTTTAGCCCTTCTTTATAAATAAGGAGGGCTATTCTTTATTTTAGTCTAATGTCATGATAATATAAAGGAAGTGCATTTATTTGAGCGTGGAAAAAGGAGAGCAAACTATGATTTTTAAAGTATACTACCAAGAAAACCGATTCGAAGTACCTGTTCGAGAGAACACACAAAGCCTTTATGTGGAAGCAGCATCCGAGCGCGAAGTCCGACACCACCTAAAAGACCGCAATTATAATATTGAACTTGTTCAATTACTTGAAGGAAACCATCTAGAGTATGAACAGTCGAGCCAAAATTATGAAGTTGAGAGCATCGAATAACAATGAAATTTGTTAAAAATGATCAAACAGCTGTATTTGCACTCGGCGGACTGGGTGAAATCGGTAAAAATACGTATGGTGTCCAATTTCAGGATGAAATTATCCTTATTGATGCCGGCATTAAATTTCCGGAAGACGATTTGCTCGGAATCGATTACGTTATTCCGGATTACACATACTTAGTAAAAAACGTTGATAAGATTAAAGGCCTTTTTATTACACATGGTCATGAAGATCACATCGGCGGTATTCCCTATTTACTTAAAAAAATTAATATTCCCGTCTATGGCGGAAAATTAGCGCTAGGTTTATTGCGTAAAAAATTAGAAGAACATGGTTTATTGCGTCAAACGAAAATGACTGAAATCGGCGAAGACGATATCATCAAATTCCGTAAAACTGCCGTTAGTTTTTTCAGTACAACCCATAGTATCCCTGATGCTTTCGGTGTTGTTGTCAAAACACCCCCCGGCAAC
The DNA here is from genome assembly GCF_001687585.2 of Planococcus halocryophilus. GTDB lineage: Bacteria > Bacillota > Bacilli > Bacillales_A > Planococcaceae > Planococcus > Planococcus halocryophilus. Next base: position 2,317,130 of record NZ_CP016537.2, read on the forward strand.
ATTGTTCATACAGGCGATTTCAAATTTGATTTCACGCCAGTTGGAGAGCCTGCCAATTTATTGAAAATGGCTCAAATCGGTAGTGAAGGTGTTTTATGTCTTTTATCTGACAGCACAAATGCAGAAGTCCCTGATTTTACAATGTCCGAACGTAAAGTCGGCGAATCCATTAAAGAAATTATGAGGAAAGTCGATGGTCGCTTAATCTTTGCTACTTTCGCTTCAAATATTTACCGTCTTCAACAAGTAACTGACGAAGCAGTTGCACAAGGTCGTAAAATTGCCGTTTTCGGTCGTAGTATGGATAACGCCATGACAATTGGTCGCGAGTTAGGCTATATTAACGCTCCGGAAGATGCATTTGTGGATACGCAAACTTTGAACCGCTTACCTGCAAATGAAGTACTAATTCTTTGTACAGGTTCTCAAGGTGAGCCAATGGCAGCTCTTTCACGAATTGCTAGCGGTACACACCGTCAAATTCAAATTCAGCCAAATGATACGGTTGTCTTCTCGTCTTCTCCAATTCCAGGTAACACGAGCAGCGTTAACCGTACAATCAATTTATTATTCCGCGCTGGAGCAGATGTTATTCACGGATCGCTTAACAACATCCATACATCTGGGCACGGGTCAGAACCTGAAAATAAATTGATGTTGCGTTTGATCAAACCTAAATACTTTATGCCAATCCACGGTGAATTTCGCATGTTAAAAACGCATGCAGGATTAGCTGTAGAATGTGATGTTCCTATGGAAAACACATTTATCATGGAAAATGGTGAAGTTCTTGCTTTAGGTCAAGATGAAGCTTCTATTGCAGGTCGCATTCCTTCTGGCGATGTTTATATCGACGGTAGCGGAATCGGTGATATTGGCAATATCGTATTGCGTGATCGCCGCGTTCTTTCTGAAGAAGGCTTAGTCATCGTAGTTGTAAGTGTTGATATGGAAAAGAACAAAATGGTTTCAGGTCCTGACATCATTTCACGTGGATTTGTTTATATGCGTGAGTCAGGTACGATGATTTATGAAGCACAGCAAATGCTGAATCGCCATTTAAACAAAAAAATCCATAGCAAAAATACCGATTGGGCAGAATTGAAAAATGATATCTCAGACGTGCTTGGACCGTATTTATACGAGAAAACAAAACGTCGTCCGATGATTTTACCAGTCATCATGGAAGTTTAATTAAAGACATTTAAAAGGTGTATGGGAGCAAATCCCATACACCTTTTTCTAATACAAAAAACTGTAGCGGAAGAATATCCGCTACAGTTTTTTACTAGTTCATCATTTTCTTCTCGAAACGATTGATGTCTGCATCTGAGCCAATGATGATTAAAATGTCTTCTTGTTCAATTTCCATATCAGCTTGCGGGGAAACAATAATATCATCTCCCCTTTTGATGGCCACAATGTTAATCCCGTAACGCGCTCGAATATCGAGACCTATCAATGTATACCCAGCTAATTTCTGATTTGCTTTAATCTCCATAATCGAGTGCTCATCTGATAGCTCTAAATAATCCAGTACGTTATTCGACAGAATATTATGGGCGATTCGTATACCCATATCACGTTCAGGGTGAACAACTTTATCTGCGCCAATTTTACTCAACACTTTAGCATGGTAGTCATTTTGCGCTTTTACTGTAATTTTTTTCACACCTATTTCTTTTAACATCAAAGTTGTTAAAATACTGGCTTGAATATTTTCACCAATCGCCACAATAACATGTTCAAAGTTACGAATTCCTAACGACTTTAATACTGACTCGTCAGTCGTATCTGCCACTACAGCTTGAGTCGCAATAGAAGAAAATTCATCCACTCGTTCAGAATCTTTATCAATTGCCATAACATCAGCATCTTGTTCAATCAATTCACGTACAATACTACCGCCAAAACGGCCCAGTCCAATGACTACAAATTCCTTTTTCATATCCATCCTCCAAATGTTCTAGTAGCTTTATTTTACCATATATCATCCATACTAAATCTTCGCTAGTCATTTTTTTGAAAATCTTATGCAAAATGAGTTGTTCTAAAGTTATAAAACTAATAAAAAAACCCGCTTATCGGCGGGGATCTAATGGGCGTTTTGGACGATTTTCACAATATTCGCAGCTAATATCCGTGCAAGGTTCTTCTCGCCATTCGTTGCAACTTGCGCAATAACTTGCGTCAAACTCATCATCAAATGTTAATGCGTCTAAGCAAGTATGACAATACGTATGAACATCCATCCAGTTGATGAATCGTTTGTTAGCCACAAGGTATAACCCTTGTTGATCTTGCTTGTAGTTCATAATCGAGGGTTTTTGAATAACTCGGTTTTTAGGGTCAAGAAAGAAATTCATTTTTCCGTTCACATTTATCACTCCTAGAGTTTTGGTCAAGCTTTTTGAGTTGGTTTATATTTGTTTACTATATGAGTTGAGTTACATAAATCATTTCAAGTAATTATGCTGCTCCATCTTTTTTAACGATGCACAAGCATCCTTATAATAAGAGCTAAATTGGTTTAATAAAATAAGTTATTTGGTCTTGTTCTATCTTATCATTATTTCTTCACCACGTTGCAAAATCACACTTTCTCTATGATAGTAAAATTCTCTTGTAAATTGCAATAGATAAAACCTCATATTGAAAATAAATTTCTTCTTGAAAAATATCAATCGTCTCGTATAATGAATATATTCTATTAGTAAACTAAAAGTATATTTTAACTAAACTTTCTCTAAACTTTTTATGGGATTGAGGAGATTTCTAATGAATATCGGAACTAAAATTAAACGTCTCAGATTAAAAAACGGATTGACACAAGAAGAACTTGGAAAACGAACGGATTTAAGCAAAGGTTTTATCTCTCAATTGGAACGAGATATGAACTCCCCTTCCATTGAGACTTTTTTTACATTGCTAGAAGTGCTCGGGACTACACCGAAAGAATTTTTCGCTGACGAGCATAATGTAAAAGTGGTTTACTCTACAGCCGACCATACTGCTCATATTGATTCTATAGCAGGTTATGAAGTCGAATGGTTGATACCTACTTCTAACGAGAAAGAAATAGAACCAGTTTTTTTAACCTTGCAATCACAAGGTTCATTTAAGAAGTTCGAGCCTTCTTCTGCTGAAACATTTATATACGTTTTAGAAGGTAAAGTTCGGCTTCAAATTGGAGAACATAGTTATACGGCAACAACCGGCGACTCGATTTACTATGAAGCTTCCAATCACCATCAACTCATCAATGATCACAACGGAATAACGGAAATGATTATTGTGACAACGCAATCTTATTTATAACTCAGGAGGGATCTTATGACGGAAAAACCCATCATACGCTTTGAAAATGTTACACAAACATACGAAGGAGCCGGCAATGTTTTAAACAATGTCAGCTTTGAACTTGAAAAAGGTAAATTTTATACACTTTTAGGTCCATCAGGTTGTGGTAAAACGACAATTCTTCGCTTAATAGCTGGGTTTGCTATCCCCACTAAAGGTGATATTTACATTGAAGGAAAAAAAGTGAACAGCATTCCTGCCAACCAGCGCCAAGTAAACACAGTATTTCAAGATTATGCGCTTTTTCCTCATTTAAATGTCTTTGAAAATATTGCATTCGGCTTACGCATTAAAAAAGTAAAAAGTGCTGAAATTGAGCGACGTGTAAAAGAAGCACTTGCATTTGTTAATTTGCAAGGATATGAAAAACGTGAAATTCCGGAGATGTCCGGCGGGCAGCGACAACGTGTCGCAATCGCACGAGCAATTATCAATGACCCTGAAGTTATTTTGCTCGATGAACCATTATCCGCTCTTGATTTAAAACTTAGAACAGAAATGCAATATGAATTACGCGAGCTTCAGCAACGTCTCGGTAAAACCTTTGTTTTTGTGACCCACGATCAGGAAGAGGCACTCGCCATGTCTGATGAGATTTTTGTTATGAATGCGGGACAAATTCAACAAAGTGGTACACCCATGGATATTTATGATGAACCGATTAACCGCTTTGTAGCTGATTTTATTGGAGAATCGAATATTGTTAGTGGAGAAATGATTGCGGATTACCAAGTACATTTTGCGAATAAAAACTTTGTTTGTGTCGATGCTGGTCTAAACCCAAACGAGCAAGTAGAAATTGTAATCCGTCCAGAAGACTTAGAAATCACTTCACAAGGCGCTGGTCAAATGACCGTAACCGTTAATACGCAATTGTTTAGAGGCGTACATTTTGAAATCTCAACAATTGACGAAGTCGGCAATGAATGGCTCGTTCACTCTACGAAAAAAGTTGAAGTAGGTTCTCAAATCGGACTAGACTTTTCACCTGAAGCAATTCACGTTATGCGTTTGAATGAATCAGAAGAAGCTTTTGACGCACGTTTGGAGTCCTACGGAGCGACAATTCATGAAAGATAACCCATCGCGCCCATTATATCTCGTTCCTTATTATTTATGGATTGCTTTATTTGTAATCACACCAATTGCGTTGATTTTTTATTTTTCTTTTTTAGATTTGACAGGAACTTTTACATTAGAAAATTATAAAAACTTCTTTTCCTCTGTTTATTTGCGTATGACTTTAAGTTCTTTCTGGTACGCATTTTTGATTACATTAATTACCATCATCATTGCTTATCCGACAGCTTATTGGTTAACAAAGACCAAACATAAACAGCTATGGCTATTGTTAATCATTATTCCTTCGTGGATTAATCTATTATTGAAGGCTTATGCATTTATCGGGATATTCGGCTTATACGGCCCTGCTAATAAACTATTGCATGCGATAGGAGCAGGTCCTTGGCAAATTTTGTTTACTGACTTTAGTTTTATCTTTGTTGCTGTTTATATTTTCATTCCATTTATGGTATTGCCGATTTTCAATTCACTAGACAAAATCAATCCAGCATTAGTCGATGCATCCCGTGATTTAGGCGCTTCTTCTTTCACTACATTTAGACGTGTGATTTTCCCGTTAGCGATCAACGGCGTTAAATCAGGCGTACAAGCTGTATTCATCCCGGCCCTTTCGCTATTTGTTATCACGCGTTTAATTGCGGGAAATAAGGTTATTACGCTTGGCACAGCGATTGAGCAGCAATTTCTCGTAACGCAAAATTGGGGCATGGGGTCCACCATTGCTGTATTTTTGATTTTGTTTATGGTTATTATCATGATGCTAACCGGTCAGAAAGAAAAAGGAGGCTCTCTTAATGGCAAAACTAAGTAAACTAGCAAAAATCTACTTGGCACTTGTCTTTGCTATTTTGTATGCGCCGATTTTCTATCTGATTTTTTATTCGTTTAATAGCGGCGGAACTATGTCTAGCTTTGAGGGTTTTACGTTAGAACATTACGGAGCGGTCTTTAATGACACACGTTTATTAATTATTTTAATGAACACTGTGATTATTGCGTTATTGTCGTCTCTCTTTTCAACGGCTATCGGGGTGTTAGGTGCTATTGGAATCGTATTTTTGAGAAATCGTCAAACACGCAATGCAGTTTTGTCACTGAATACGATTTTGATAGTGAGTCCCGATGTTATCATTGGTGCATCGTTCCTTATTTTGTTCACAATGATTGGCATTAAACTTGGCTTTGCATCTGTCTTAATCTCCCACATCGCTTTTAGTATTCCGATTGTGGTTATTATGGTATTGCCAAAGTTGCAAGAAATGAGTACGTCATTGATTGATGCGGCAACTGACTTAGGCGCATCAAAACGAGATATTTTAACACGCGTCATTATTCCGTATATTAAGCCTGGGATTTTCGCTGGATTTTTCCTTGCATTAACTTACTCATTAGATGATTTTGCGGTGACGTTCTTTGTTACAGGTAACGGGTTCTCGACGTTGTCGATTGAAATTTACTCAATGGCAAGAGCCGGTATTACACTAACGATTAATGCACTTTCCGCTTTAATATTCGTTGTTACTCTTGGACTGGTTCTTGGCTATTACTTCTTTACTCAACGTACAGGTCAATCCCCTGGAACTAGAGGTGCAAAGCTATGAAAGAAATTACTAGAGCAGCAATAGCCATACTCTTGATATCAGGCATATTACTGTATGTCGTCAACGTCTTGGAAAAAAGCTCAACAACTTCTGGTGGCGGCACTATTTCCGTTTACAACTGGGGTGAATATATTGATCCTGAACTAATTGACCAATTTGAAAAAGAAACCAATATTTCGGTCGTTTATGAAACCTTCGATTCAAATGAATCGATGATGACTAAAATTGAGCAAGGTGGCACGACTTACGATGTGGCCATGCCTTCTGAATACGCCATCGAAAAAATGAAAAATAATGACTTATTGCATCCAATTGACCATTCACTCGTTCCAAATTTAACAAATATCGATCCTTATTTTCTTGATCTGCCATTTGATCCAGGCAATGAATACTCGATTCCTTATTTCTGGGGAACGGTTGGAATTGCGTTCAATCCAACTTTACTTGAAGGTCAAACTTTTGAGAGCTGGGACGATTTATGGAACCCTTCACTGGAACAAGAAGTTATTCTCGTCGATAGTGCGCGTGAAATTATTGGTCTTGGCTTAAATAGTCTTGGTTATTCATTAAACTCGACTAATGTGGATGAGTTGCGAGAAGCAACAGATAAGTTAAAAACTATGGGTCCTAATGTTAAGGCCATTATCGGCGATGAAATTGTTGAACTGATGCGTCGTGAGGAAGCTGCCGTTGCGGTTACTTGGTCTGGGCAAGCAGCCGATATGATGTGGATCAATGAAGACATCGATTACTCTGTACCTAAAGAAGGATCAAATTTATGGTTTGATAATATGATTATTCCGAAGACAGCAGGAAATATTGAAGGTGCTCATGCTTTCATTAATTTCATGTTAGACCCAGAAGTTGCAGCTCAAAATGCAGATTATGTAGGTTACTCTACACCTAATGAAAAAGCCGTCACCTTAATGGATCCTGAAGTAACTGAAGATGAGCGTTTTTATCCGCCAGTAGAACTCCGAGAGCGTTTAGAAGTATATGAGAATTTAGGTCTTGAGATGCTGGGGACTTATAACGAATTATTTTTAGAATTTAAAATGGACATGGACAACTGACAGGCAGAACGTTTGCCTGTTTTTTTTATTTGTTTTAAGGTATAGTATGTAGATTCTATACGCTAAAATTTAGTGAAGCGAAATAATTACGAAAGAAGGTCTCTTAATGGCCATAAAATCAAATAAATATGCTCTTTATGTGTTGATGTTCAATATGTTCATCGCCATGAGTGGGATTGGATTAATCATTCCAATTATGCCTGCCTACTTAGATACATTTGGAGTTGCTGGTCAAGCTCTTGGTACCTTAATTGCCACATTTGCCTTAGCTCAATTCTTATTCTCTCCTCTTTCCGGTAAACTTTCGGATAAACATGGACGAAAAAAATTAATCATTTTCGGGTTAATTGTTTTTGGTTTATCACAGCTAGCATTCGGATTAGCTTCTCATTTATGGATACTCTACGTTGCTCGCTTTTTTAGTGGCATAGGTGCCGCTTTCTTAATCCCTCCTATGATGGCATTTGTTGCAGATATCACGACTTATGAAGAACGAGGCAAAGGCATGGGCCTTCTCGGTGCTTCAATGTCTTTAGGTTTTATGATTGGACCTGGTATCGGTGGATTTTTAGCCGAAGTTAGTATTCAGTTTCCATTTTATATCGCGACTTCTGTGGCATTAATCGCAGCTTTTATCTCTTTTGCAGTGTTGCCAAATGTCGTACCTACTATACAAGCAGCCGATGCAAAGTCTGAAAACCTGCTTCAACAGATGAAAAGATCGACTTATACCCCATACTTTGTCATGTTATTGGTGATGTTCATTTTCGCATTTGGATTATCCAACTTCCAATCGACAATCGCTTTGTATGCCGATAAGAAATTCGGTTTTACACCAAAAGAAATTGCGGTATTAATCACAGTCGGCGGGTTTGTAGGAGTTGTTGTTCAAACCTTTGTCATCGACAAGCTCTTCAAGCGTTTTGGCGAGATGAAAGTGATTCTTGTTAATCTCTTAATCTCAGCTGCTGGGATGATTGGTATCTTATTTGTTAGTTCGTTTTGGGCAATTCTTTTAGTATCTGCGGTATTTTTCACAGCAGCTTCGTTGTTACGTCCAGCCATTAATACCTTGATTTCGAAATTAGCAGGAGACGAACAAGGTTTTGCAGCTGGTATGAACAATGCCTATATGAGTCTTGGGAATATGTTTGGACCTGCACTCGCAGGGATTCTTTTCGATATCGACATGAGTTATCCTTATATTTTAGGAACAGCTATTTTAATCACATGTTTCTTTATCGCCAACACATGGTCCATGAGAAAACAACAACTTTTGGCTACAAGCCGGAGTTAAGAACTAGACAAAAAAGTAGCTCAGACCAAAAGGTCTGAGCTACTTTTTTAGTTAAAATAAGATAATAGCTACTTAAGAACGTTATTTCTTCTTTTTCGCTTTTATTAATTGATCAATCGCTCCGTGTGAATCGGACTCTTCTTTTATGGCATTTTGTTTCAACCTAGGAACTGTCAAACCAAATCGTCTGAGTGTGATGTCGGTAAAGAATAGTAGCATTGCAATAAATAACAACAGCAGCTGAATCGAACGAATAGAACCACTAGTATAAGACATATCGCGGAATGACTCATCAAGTGTCTCTAATAGCTGTCCACCTGTACGCTCAGTTAGCGTTGTCATTAAAGATATGTTTGCATCTGCGACTTTAAATTCATCGCCATAAGGGATGGTCAGGCCTATTTTGTAAGCTGCTCCAGTTTCATTACTAATGCTAAAAAAGATCAATCCTGGTGGAGTATCTATTTTCACATCTACTTGTCCTGGAGCTACAGGTTCCGTTTGTAGCGGGATCTCGTTACCTTGTTCATCAACTGCAGTAACCGTCAAAATTGCTGAGCTATTTGTAGGATCTTCAATCGAATAAACGCCTTGTTCTTTGCGAACTACTGAAAAAGGAATTTCTTCAAATGATGGCAATAATTCAGCAGCGCTTTGGTTCCAAAAATCGGACCAGTTCGACCAGCTTTGAAAATCTCCGCTCCATGCTCCGCTTCCAGATGTATAGGCAATTGTTTTGCCGAGTCCGTAGTTCCAGCTCGCAAGTATTGGATCTTCTTCCTCACTTTCAAGAGCAACGGATGCTGTGCTTTTTGCAGTTGTTGCAATATACGTATTTAATTGGGGGACACCATTTGCAAATAAATTATTCCATTGACTATCATAAACAATAGGGTAAAACGGTTCGTCGACGATATAAGTTCGTGACATCATAATGGTCTCTCTTGATAAAATTGCCGGAATTGTCGTGGCATCTGTTACATCGTAAAATCGACCGTTACCAGTAGCTGCTAATTGTTCGAGTAAGTTTCGATCTGCATCTTGACCAATAGAAACGGTCGACAATGTAATGTTATGGTCTTTTCCATTTTCGATTAATGCATCATAATCATTAGACGTTGAAGATTGACCATCTGTTAACAGGATAATATGTTTTCGTTGCAATTCCAAATCCTCAAGTTCACTATAGGCTTGTTCTAACGACCGGTAAATTTCAGTACCCCCACCTGGTGTAATACTTAAAATTTTATCTGCAGCTTTTTTCGGGTCGTCCACTTTTCCAGTCGGTAAAATTTCCCACGGTTGGTCGTCAAAAGCGATGACTCCTAACGTATCATCGGGACGCAAAAGCTCAACAGACCTAGCAGCTGCTTCTTTAGCTAGCTCCATCTTCAACCCCATCATGCTTCCTGACCGATCCATGACAATCATTAAACCAAGCGAAGGCAATTCGTGCTTGCCTTTCACTTCCATTTCTACTGGCAATAAACGTTCGATTGGTGTTTTAAAATAACCACCAAGACCAAAACTTTGATCCCCACCGACCATCATAAAACCAACACCAAATTGCCTTACTGCTTGTTCAATAATCGCCATTTGCTGCTCCCCAATAGCTGTTCCTGATACATTATCAAAAATAATTGAGTCATAGCGGAGCATAGCAGAAAGACTACTCGGCAATTGCGTTGAAGTGAGTTCTGTTACACGTAAATTTTCTGTATCTAATAACGTCGGAATTGGACTCGGTTCGCCACCATTCACTACTAAAACTTCTGGATTCCCAGCAACTTCTGTAATACTAAACAATGTATTGTTTTCAAGATACGAGTCTTTTTCCGTCTCTAAACGCACTTCGTATTTTTGAAGGCCTTCAACGTTCGCAGGATACGAATAACTATAAACATTCTGACCTTCGAGCACGTCGATTTCTTGAACATCTAAATCTACATCATTAGCGGAGAAAATTAATTTTGCCTTGGCTTCTTTATCTGAATCCACAGCAATTGTAAAAGATTGAGCTTCTCCTAAAAATGCACGAGACGGTGTTTCAAAACGACTGATCGCCATATCATTTTTGGTAATTTGTTCAATTGGCCATATATCTACTTGAAGTCGATCAGACTGCAAGCGATTTAAACTTTCAATTGCAGATGATTGTGTTTCATTGCCATCCGTTAAAATGACTAATCGTGTCGCCAAGTCGGTATCTCCACTATTTGAAGCGAGCTCTAACGCACGTGCAATATTGGTGTTGCTATTTTGACTAACACTTACTTCTGCAGGCAAAGTTTGAGGATTTTTTGTCATTGGTAAAAGACTTTGAAAATCTTCTGCAAACGTATAAACCGCAACTGATTGATGCTCTTTTTTTGCGCTTAATGCGTCTTCTACTGCTGCTGCCATCTCAGTTTCAAGTCCTTCAAGAGAAGCCGATCGATCCAATAAGAAAATAACTTGCTCTTCTTTTACCGGACTAAATAGCGATGGTGTAGCTAAAGCAAAGATCAGTAAAACGACTGCCGCAGTTCTAAGGAAAAAAATAATTTTCACTAGTTTAGAGCTAGCAGAAAAATTTCTGAGGGCAAACCAGCCAAAATAGATGATGGCCGGGATGAGTAATAATAGCCAAATTGGATTACCGAGTTGTAATTCCACGGCGGTACACCTCCCATTCCACAACAACTAACAGCAAAATCAGTCCGATTAGAAACGGCACAAAAGAAAAGCGAACCATATCTTGCACAGCTTCTACTTGTCCCATTTTATAAGTCGAACCAGCAGAAAGCGTCTTTTCTTGAGAATTTAGCTGTACAATCATCGTCATCTCTTTTTCATCACCCACTACTTTATAAATGCCAGGCTCAGCTGGTGCGATAAATGGGCCACTTCCTTCTATGTAAGAATGACTGTACATGCCCTCCCGAAAGATTTCCCATTCTCCTGTTTTTGAAGCTAACGAGACAGACCGGTGTTCATTAGGTTGGAAATATCCGAGAAATTCCGCATCTCCGGATAAACTTTCCATCGCACTCCATAAAAACAAAGGAAATGATGGAGATAGTGGCCAGTCTGTCAACTGGACATCTGTCAGCACGACAATATCACCTTTGGGAGAAACTTGAATAAACGGGTGGTCGTCAATCGTCGCGATCGTTTCATAGCTTTCAAAAGGAGGATATAGTTGTGATACATAAATCTCATCTAAAGAAGCATAAGTAAAAAGCGGATGTCCCTTTGTTTCGATTTGTCCTGCTACTTTAAATGGATTTTCATCATTACGACCAAACAATAAAATCGGTGTTGGCCCCTCGAGTAAATCACGTTGATTTGTCACGAGTGGCACTCCTGAATCGGGCTTTAATTGGCTCGACTCTAACAACGTAACATCTAGAGATAATGAACGAAAACCACTTGCGATTAACTCATGTAACGCCGACTCAATCGCGACTTCTCGTACAGGTGGGGCTAAATAAGTCGCCATCGTGTTGTCAGTGGAATAGTCATCTGCCACTTCTACTGTCGCTTGCCATAGCATATCATCTGGTAAATCTTCAAATGGCACAAGCCGTTCTTCAGAAGCTGCCAGCTCTACATCGACCTCTTTTTCCACACTACCACTTGATAGACGTACAGTTGCAGGTAAAGCTTCTTCACTATTATTTACTAACTGAACAATTCCGCGTGTTCCATTATCCATTTTTGAAAGACCAAATTGACGGATTGACACATTTCGCAAAGTTTCCGTAAAACCATGTATGTGATAGCTTTGACCGGTTTTATTGGCGAACACAGAGCGGTCTAAGCTATCTGTAAATATATGAATAATCGTGGAATCATTAACCGCCAATGTATCCGCAAATAAAATCGTCTGCTCGATTTCAGCTTTTTCAAAGCTTACCGCTAATTGATCGATGGCTTTATCGACTTGCTCAAGATCTTGCTCATTACGAATGACCACTTTCGGACTGATACCAGTTGTAACAATTGTCACTGGTTTTCCACCAGCTTGTGCAGCTAAGTTTTTCATGTTTTGTTGCTGTTGTTCAAAATGAGTAGGTGCACCCGCAAGCATCGTCGCTGACGTATCTACCACAAAAATGAAATCATTGCCCGCTAAAGTTTCTGATTCACTAAAAGGTTCGATTAACGCTAACACACAAAAGAGCAGCGCCGCCAATTGTAAATAAAACAATAGATGATGCTGCAGTTTTTTTAAATACGGAGAAGCTTGCAGTTCTCTCATACGTTCTTGCCAGAATAACGTTGAAGACACCTGCTGGTCTTTGTATTTTTTTCTAAAAAAATAATAGAGAATAACGGCTAGCGGCATAACTGCTGTCCAGATCATTCCCCAATTTGATGCTCTCATGCCGCTTCACCTCATCCGATCCAATTTTTCCGTATCATTTGATGGAATAATACTTGCTCGATTCCATCTTCTACACGTAAAGCCATATATGCGATTCCGTACGTTCGACAAAGTGATTCTAAGCCTTTGCTATGAAGCTCGCTTTGTTTTTTATAGGCACGAAGCGCTTCTTCTGTAACCGTCACACTCGTCACTTGTTGCGTCTCTTCATCGATAAACCGAAGATCTCCTTTATAAGAAGGCAACCGTTCTTCTTCAGTATTCATATGGATAAACCGAATATCGTGCGCATAGGCAGGAGCTTGTCTGAAAAACAAGTTCCATTCTTCTAGCGGTTCCAAACCATCTGAGACAATAAATAAAACTGTAGAATCTTTTGCTGCATGAAAGCTTGCTTGCTTTGCAAACGACAAACTTTGAGGTTCTGGCATTGTTGAGATAAAATGCTCTAACAACTTTTTAGCTGACTTTCCTTTTTTCCGAAAAGGGACGACTTCTTTTAGCCCAGCAGAAACCGTTAATCGGTCATCACTTCCTAATACCATTAATCCAAGTGAGAAAACCAATTGCTTAGCAAACAGCCATTTATTATTCATCGATTTTGAGCTATCGAGCAAAATGTGAATGCGCATTTCTTGTTCGTCCAAAAAGCGTTTAATGTATACTCTTTCGGTCCTTGCGTAAACGTTCCAATCAATGTGGCGGACATCATCTCCGGGATGGTATTCACGAAAGTCAGAGAAATCTAGCGAACTACCAAAGCGCATGGAGCGATGAGACCCTTTATGATGGCCCCTAATTTTCGCTTTTGTTCCTATAGAGTAGCGGCTGAGACGTGAACCCCAATCAGCTGGGAGGTTTAATAAAGTCATTTCAAAACGCCTTTACCTGCTGTGCTCAGCACTTTGTCGATTAATTCGTCCGCTTGTTTGCCAATGGCTTCTGCTTCATAATTTAATAACAAACGATGGCGCAATACCGGTTTTGCCACATGCTTTAAATCACCAATAGATACATGATAACGTCCTTCCATTAAAGCACGTGCTTTAGCTAAACGGATTAAGCTTTGCAACCCACGAGGACCGCTACCATATTGAACAAATTGTTGAATTTCTTGATGTTCTGAATGCTCCGGGTGCGTATTTTGAATGATGTCGACAGCGACCATTAAAATATCTTCTGCCATCAACACTTCTTTCACCATCTGCTGCGCCTCGATCAAACTAAAGGTATTCATTTTTTTACTGAGGTTAATGGATTGTGCTCCTGTTGTTCGTCGACTAATTTCAGCAAGTTCATTGCGACTTGGATAAGAAACAAGAATTTTACATAAAAAACGGTCCATTTGGGCTTCAGGCAATGGATAAGTTCCTTCCATCTCAATGGGGTTTTGAGTAGCCAAAACAAAAAATGGTCGTGCCATTTCTTTCGTGTCTCCTAGAATCGTCACCGTCTTTTCTCCCATTGCTTCAAGCAACGCACTTTGAGTTTTAGGAGTTGCACGGTTAATTTCATCCGCTAATACCATTTGATGAAAAATCGGTCCTTCTCTAAACGTAAATTGCTGGCGTCCTTGCGCGTCTCGTTCGATCAGGCTGGTTCCGGTAATATCCGAAGGCATTAAATCGGGTGTAAACTGAATTCTTGAAAACGACAAATCAAGCACATCCGAAATAGTTCGTATTAACATTGTTTTACCAAGACCCGGAAGCCCTTCTAGTAAGGCGTGACCATCTGCTAAAATGGCGTATAAAGAAAACTCAACTGCGCTTTCTTGTCCGACGATAAAACGCCCGATTTCCGTTTTTACTTCTTGAAGCAACTGACTCATCTCTGTAAATTGATCCGTTGTGTATGTCATGAAAACCCTCTTTTCTAATTGTCGGTTTCAATATCTGTAAAGTATTGTTCTACAATGGTTTGCAAGTCAGGTGGCAATTGCAGACGATCAGCACTTGAAAAATACGATGCTGAATAATCTCCTACTATATCTGCATAGGGGCGAACAGTTCCTTTTGTTGCGGAAACAATTCCAGTTTGTTCACCAGCTGCTCCGCCTTCTCCAACTTCTCCACTGTCGACTGTTGTTTGTCCTTGGCCACCGATTCGAGTAGGTACCGTCAATAAATCACGGCTGCCTTTTCCTGTACCAGCTCCACTACCACCTTGGCCCTGTCCTTGACCTTGACCTTGGCCTTGGCCTTGGCCTTGGCCTTGGCCTTGGCCTTGGCCTTGACCTTGACCTTGACCTTGAGCTTGTCCTTGCCCCTGACTTTCTCCTTGAGACTCGCTATTTTGTGAACCTTCTTGATCAGTTGATTCGTTTTCTTTTGTTTCTGATGCTTGTCCACTCGTACCAGATTCACCGGTAGTTTCAGATGATTCGCCTTCATTAGAACCGTCTTGTTTACTTTCGTTCGATTGTTCACGGTTGGCAATTGTTTGTTGCAACGGAAATGCTACGCGTTTTCCCATATTGCTTAAAGTCGTTTGAGTCTTACCCGCTTGTTCAGCTAATTGATCGGCTGCTTTTTCTAAGTTCTCACTCGTCTTTTTAGCATCAGCATTTTTGTCTCCCGCTAATTGTCGTTTTTTCAATTCCAATTCTTTTTGTTTTTTCACAATTTCTTTTAAAATATCTTCTGGGTTTTCTTTTTCTTCTATCGTTGCATTTAATGCTTCTACTTCTTTTTTTACCATTTCTGATTCTGCTTGCTTTTTAATATCATCAATTTCTTTTTTAAGCTCTTCAACTAATTCAAGTTCTTTTTCCACATCATTTGCTTGATTTTGTAAATTACTTGGAAAAACTAAAAGCAAAAGCATTAGAGCAGCACTGATTACAGCACCTATCAACCATTTAGGACGTAACCACACTTTGCGTTCTTTCCGAAATAATTGATAGCTGTATGGAATAGTTTGCGCTGTCTTAGAAGTCAATTCTTCTGCCAGTTTATTGTGCTCTGTCAGCTTCCACACCGTCAATAACTGATTATGCGGTGTGAAGCGATCTAATTCTTGTACTGCTTGTTGCACAGTTGGAAGTCCTTTTAAAGACAATAATAGCCAACCAATTAATACGGTTGTTCCTGCTGCATATGCATAAAATTCATAATAAGGAAGCACGAACAACCGTGATACGAAAAGCAATGCTACCGCTAACATTAGCCCTGTAAAGAAAGCAAACTGAAAACTACGTCCGATATGAAGCATCTTCAAAATGCGCTCTACTTTCTTGACATAGTTGCGAATATCACGATTGTTCATAAGAGTCCCTCCTTATTTGTATTTATTCATATTCACGCGTAATTTTTTCACAGCTAACAATAGACTACCAGCTGTTAGTAAAATATAAAAAATGGTGTACCCTATCCATAATGGAATGGTTACCATCGTCACAGTTTGCAATTGCTCCTCCATCGGTGGCTGTAATAAGGTCAGCAAAACTGCCGGTGGATTAATCGTTGCCCAAAAATGAGCCATTGGCGACATGGTTGTCGCAGGTGAAGTCATGCCCATTTGAGAAACTTGAACTGAGATTAATAGAAAGAATGCGGTGACACCCGCAAGAAAAATCATGGCTCCATAAGTTGCGATGATAGCAACTATGGTTTTTCGGATCAATGTCGAAAACATGACCCCAATGCTCGCAATTGCGAGTAACGTCAGCATATAAAATAGGAAAATATATAATAATTGGCTTGGAGAAACGCCTCCGTATAAGAAGACTAAACTGTAAATAGGTAAACCAGACACAATCATCAACAATAAAAATGCGATCGATGATGTCATTTTACCAAATATGATTTGGAAAGATGTTTGCGATGTCGTTAGTAAAATATTCAAAGTTTGTTTTTCACGTTCCGTACTAATCGTACCTGCTGTCAAGGCGGGCGTAATGAATAAAATCAATCCTAACTGAATATACGTCATCATGGTAAATAGCATAAAACTTTCATCTGGACGGAAAAATCCATTGCCAGTTAAAGATGTGGCTAGAAAGATAAAACCAAAAACAAATACGCTCATCGCGATTAAGTAAAACAAAATACCCGTAAAACTTTTCAAGTTACGGAAGCGCAATTTAAGTTCTTTGACCAGTACTGGATTGGTAAATAGGGTTTTCATCCAATTTCCACTCCTTTTGTAATCGCCATAAAGACATCTTCCAAATCTGTTTCTTCTTCTGAAAATGATAGAATCGGCAATTTTTGTTGAATTGCGCGTTGCAACAATTGCAGTTGATCTTCTTCACTACCGCGATAGAAAAATTGAAGTGTGTTTTTACCTTGCAGTTCCACAATTTGAGAAACAAATGGATCCATTTCAAAAAACGAAACAACTGATTGCATATCTCCAACAATTTTGACACGAAGCACTTTTTCACTTTGTAATTGCGCTTGAATGTCAGCAACGGAGCCTTGTGCAATCAATTTACCATTATCAATTACTCCAATACTGTCACACATCTCCGCAAGTTCTGGAAGTATGTGAGACGAGATTAAAATGGTTTTCCCCATTGCTTTTAGCTCTCTTAAAATATCTCTCATTTCCACACGTGCACGTGGATCTAGTCCTGATGCCGGTTCATCTAAAATCAATATTTTCGGATCGTGAATTAACGCACGCGCTAGACAGAGCCGTTGTTTCATCCCTCGAGATAATAAATCGACATATTCATATCGTTTGTTCTCTAAGTTGACCAACTCTAAAAGCTTTGGAATTAATACAGCACGCTCTTTTGGTTTAATACCATAACTCGCACCGTAAAAATCTAAATATTCATCTGTTTTTAGTTGATCGTAAACACCAAAAAAATCGGGCACATAGCCAATTTGTTTACGTACTTCTTGAGGATTTTTAGTAACACTCATCCCATTGATAAAAGCATCTCCTGCTGTAGGTTGAAGAAGTGTTGCCAAAATCGAAAAAGTCGTTGATTTTCCTGCTCCGTTTGCACCAACAAAACCAAAAACTGTGCTATCTTCTACAACCAAATTCAAATCCTGAAGTGCGTAAAACGAACCGTATTTTTTTGTTAATCCGATTGTTTCAATCACGGAGCAATCACTCCTTTCAATTTAACTTTTGGCACAACCACTTCAGGAATTCCAGAATTATTTTCAGTCATGTTTAACTTTAGTTTAATAGCGCCTTCTGCATTCAAATAATCTTTTGCATTGTCGGTGAATTTTTGATTAGACTCGGTAATTTCATCATATTCTTCACTTTCATAATTGAATATACTAACAGTCAAATTTGTCGCAGACTTGGTCACTGATAATTCATCCCAAGCAGCTTTTTTTAGCTCCACATCTTCTGGCAATGTAT
Source organism: Planococcus halocryophilus (assembly GCF_001687585.2). Lineage (GTDB taxonomy): Bacteria > Bacillota > Bacilli > Bacillales_A > Planococcaceae > Planococcus > Planococcus halocryophilus. The sequence continues at coordinate 2,335,244 of NZ_CP016537.2, forward strand.
ATGTCAGTTCGTACTCCCCTGGCTCTAGGTAATACAAGTAAGGATCGTTTGGTATATTTTCGAAATAGCTATTGTTATTCGCCGATGCAAGGTTCATCGAGAAAACATCTGTATTTAAAGTAATCGCACCACTCAAGCTTAGTTTTGGTGTAAAGCTTTGCGCAATAAGATGAACTGATTCAACAGATGCCCGTTGGTTTTCAAGCGTAATTGGAACGATTGCATCTTGTGTGTATCCGATTACATACGGTGTTTTTCCATTTTGTGACAATTGCTCATAAGACGTTGAAAGTAATGTTTGACGACGTGCTTTTTCTAACTCTTTTAAATCCGCGATTGGCTGATAACTATAAGACTGACCAATTGGCGCAGCTGGTGACAAAATAGCGGATTGAACTGTTTCATCTACAACTAACTCTTCCCCTGGATTTAACTTGCCAATGTCTATAAGACGTGTGCCAGTCCAAATTGAAACACTTTCGACTGCAAATGGAAAATTGTTTTGAATGGTTCCGATAATTTTTTCATTTGCGACTTCCAAATCGATACCGAAGTCCCCACTGTCTTCAATATATGATTGGCCCATAATCGAACCAACAGACCAATAACGCATATCGCGTAAGGTCATTTGGTTACTTGCAGCTCCTTTTTCCAACATGGCCGATAAATATGGCTGTGTGGATGAAAATTCACTAGCTAAGCGATGCGTCATGGTAGTAGATGATGGGGCTGTAAATTCATAATTTCCTCCGCGGTTTGACAGTAACGAATTGACGTAATAACCTTTTAATCCACTATCAGCATCCACTTCAAAAAATCCAGTTTGTTGAATTTGCGGATTTCCGATACGATCTTTTGCTCCAAAAGCGAATAATCCAATTGAAGTCAATAATGCGATAGTTGGAATGATAAACCAAGCATATTCACGTTTGTCCTTTTTCTTAAGTACGATATATAAAATAGGGACAATTAATAAAATATATAGCACGATAATCGTAATAATGAATGGTTTTGACACTTCAAAGCTATCAAATAGTTCGTTAACACTCCCAACTTCATACGTCATATAATCAAGAATCGATTGCCCACCCATCGCATTATAGTTTGCGACAGATGACGGGAAGAAATTCGAAATCATTTGACTATAACCTTTTTGACCGGAAACGGTTTCATCACCAAGTGAAAAACTCGTTTGTGTCAAACTACCAGATCCAACAGACTGTGATGCCGCTAGAACTTGACCATCTTCTTGTAGCTTGACTACTGCTCCTTCTTTAGCAGTTGCCTCAAACACAGGAACCGGTTTTTCAAGTCCTGGAATTGTCATTTCTTTGGAATCTGCTAAATTTAAAGGCAAGTACTCGCTTAAATTTCCGAGCTCCGCTTCTAAATTACTTGATGAACCTGTAATCACATGTCCGCCTTGCTGAAGCCATAGCAAAATAGCTTGTTGTGTAGGTGCTGGTAAATCACTATAGGAAAATTCATCGATAACTAGAAAATCAATCATGTCCCATGCTTGCGCTTCGGTTGGTAAAGTGAAATTCTTTAATTGATTTAGATGAAATACTTCCACACCTTCACTATTCGGTATCGAAAGTTGCTTTAAAGGTAATAGACGATCTTGATTGTCTGTTAACGTTGCTACAAATAAGGACATAGGTGAATAATTAGAGGGTTGAATCTTTTTACTTCCTTTAAAAGCAATAGATTTCCCGTCTTTCCATCCACCTTCAAACAAGAAAATGTTTTGGTCACCCGTTCCTCCTGAATAATAGGTATCCGTTAATCCGGATGCCGCGATTTGCACCGTTTTTGTCTCTCCTTCAGCAAGCTCAATTGGCATTGCTATTCCGGCTCCGAGATTATAAGTCTCTGAAAAACTAAGTACTAAGTCACCAGAAAAAGCCGACCCGTCATTGGTTATCGTAAACTGCAACGGCAACCCTTTTTCGTATTTTACTTTGTTTTGAAAACCGGCACTCGAATCTATCGTGATTTGCGGCGCCCCTAAAGATGGTTGTGGCAAGATAAAAAAACTAATTAGCAATGCAAAAGCAAAAAATGCCAGCAAGCGTCTATGCATGTTGATCCCCCTTTTACTCGTCTCTTTATTAGTACGCTACGAATTGAAAATAGTTCCATATTCTCACAATAAAAAATGGTTTAATTTTCTTACTAAAAAAAGAACAGGCAGCCGAAGCTACCTGTTCTTATAGTTCTAAAAAGAAGCCATGTAGAAAATCTGGCATGAATGTTAATACTTGTTCATTTGGATTTAACTTTGCGTGATGCAACCCATAAGAGGAAGCAACGCCTGCCCAAAACATCACACCAGGAAGTTGCTCAGTAAAATAGCCAAAGTCCTCGCCAGTCATTGCCGCTTCGCTGCGTATGACCTGAATGTCTGGTACTTGGCTCGCATAATCTAAGAATTTTTCAGCCATCACATGATCATTATTGACTTCGAGATAACTCGACCCGTAATCAATGTTAACTCGACAAATGTACGCTTCTTCTACGGCACGACAAATTGCTTCAATTCGCTTTTTCATCTGGCTCATGGATTCACTGTTCAGTGTGCGAATGGTTCCTTCCAGACGCGCATGTTCAGCGATAATGTTTTGTACTGTTCCAGCACTAAGCTTGCCAATTGTTAGGACAGCTGAGTCCATGGGATTTACATTTCGGCTAACAATGGTCTGCAATTGCATAAGCAATGAAGCAGCAGCAACCGCCATGTCTTCTGTTAAGTGAGGAAAAGCGGCATGGCCCCCTTTGCCATGAAGGTCTATAAACAACTCAGAAGTATTCGCAAACAATAATCCTGGTCGTGTACCCACCGTGCCAACAGGCAGTTCTGGTGCAATATGCAATGCAGAAATCATATCCGGAAGAAAATCAGGCTTTTCATTTTTCAGCCATTCTCGAAAAGGCAATGCGCCTCCCGGACCTTCTTCAGCTGGCTGAAATAAAATAACCACATCGTCATTAATTGGTTTTTCAATTAGCTTTTGCAACAAACCAATGGCTATTGTCATGTGCACATCGTGACCGCAAGCATGCATAAACCCTGGATGAGTCGATTGAAACTCTAAGCCGGTTTCTTCTGTTATTGGCAAAGCATCTATGTCTGTTCTCCAGCCAATTAGCTTTGTTGGATTTTCACCCAATACTTTGACTGCGATTCCTGTACGCCATTTCACTATTTCTAACCGCTCTTGCGAGAACTGAGAAATAATGTCCATCAAATATGCTTGCGTTTTTACTTCTTGAAAACCAATTTCCGGAATTTGATGCAAAGCTCTTCTAATTTTCACTAATTCCATTGGATTCACCGATTATAGCTGTCTTAATTCTTGTTTGATTTCTGTTTTTGAACGAGTTTTTGCATCCATCAATTTCAAGACACGTGCTGGCGTTCCACCTACTACTGAGTTTTCAGGTACATCTTCGATGACAATAGCGCCAGCTGCAACAACTGCACCTTTACCAATGCGAACACCTTCAAGAACGACTGCATTAGCACCGATCATCACATCATCTTCAACAATAACAGGGGTAGCTGATGCCGGCTCGATTACGCCTGCTAGTACTGCGCCTGCTCCAATGTGACAGTTTTTCCCGACAGTTGCACGGCCGCCCATAATAACGCCCATATCGATCATCGTACCATCTCCGATAACTGAACCAATGTTGATCACAGCACCCATCATGATGATACAGTTATTGCCGATTTCAACATTTTCACGGATAAATGCACCCGGTTCAATACGGCTGTTGATGTTTTTCATATCTAACATTGGAATCGCTGAATTTCTGCGATCGTTTTCCACAACAGAATCTTCGATGACAGAAGCATTTGCTTCTAATGCTGCTTGAATATCTGTCCATTCACCAAATACAGTTACTGAGTTGCCTTCTCCGAATACTTTTGAATCTTTACCATAATCTAAATCAGCAACGCCTTGGCCTTTTATGTAAACTTTAACGGGAGTCGCTTTTTTTGCATTTTGTATGTACGAAATAATTTCATTTGCATCCATTTGTTTCATCAATAAAACCTCTTTCTGTTATGTGATGTTGTTATTATATCTGATTTAGTATAAAAATTCATCCACTTCACCTTAATAAAGTGGCATGTTTTTTGACTATATCCACAAATGCTTCAACTTGTCGCAACTGGAAAGCTGATTCATAACCAATCAGCCATGTATCACGCGTCAATTCTAATTCTTCTTCGTCATTTGTTAATGGCATCATATGTACATCTTCGGTACCAGTCAGCGTAATTGAAGGCAATATGGCATAACCAATTCCATTTACAGCCATTTGTTTACAGGTCTCGATTTGATCTACTGTTATTTGACGCTTCGGATTGGAAGCAAAATGTTTTTGCCACCATTGCTGAATTTCTTCATAATAAGTCGAATCACTTTTAAATTGAATAAATGGTCGCTCTGTTTGAAGAAGTTCTTCAAGTGAACGAATTTCTTTGTCCACTAAATACAAAGTATCTTTAAACAAATGCAATTTTGGTCCTTTCCAATCTGTATGACCACGAACAATTCCAATATGTGCTTCGCCATCGTAAAGCGCACGAACAATTTCCGAACTCCAGCCTGTAATCAACTGGATTTTTGCTTCCGGATAAAGCGTGACAAAATCCTTCAAAACTTTCGGCAGCCAATTTTGCCCGATAATGGTAGCACAAGCAATTTTTAATGTGCCATGCACTTTTGATGTTAACGTATGGAGCACTTCAAAAACTTCTTCTTTTCGCTGGATTGTCTCATTGGCATACTGAATAACCAATTCTCCAGCAGGTGTTGGTGAAAGTCCTTTTTGAGATCGAATGAACAATTGCTGACCCCAGTCTTTTTCGATGGTTTGAAGACGCTGTGACAAAGCTGGTTGCGACAAAAATAATCGTTCTGCCGCTTTTCTCATATTGCCTTCTTCTGCCAACACTTTAATGATTAATTCTTCATTTGACATTGCTCTTCACCCCTCTTTGGCCGCGAAGCCCTAAAATCAAAATAAGGCTAAGCATAGCGAAAAATGCGGTCACTAAATATACGATTTGAAGAGCCTCGGCTAATGCTTGCTGAAGAAAGTTTAATGCCTCGACAGGCAATTCGATACGCGTTTTTTTACTCAACAAATCATTGATTGAGCTCAATGAATAACTTTGACCATTTTCAGCAAAATAACGCAATAATGAACTGTTCAAAATGCTACCGAGTAGCGCAACTCCAATCGTACTACCTAAGTTTCGCATAAACATATTTGAAGCTGTAGCCGCCCCTCGCTGTTTATAGGAAACGGCAGCTTGAATCGATACGATAAAAGCCGTGCTGGTTAACCCCATTCCAATGCCAATAGCAAAACTCGACATCGCTGCCCATAAAGGACCAAAACTAGGTTGCATCAAAACAAATAACAAAGATCCAATTACAAGGAATACTCCACCAGCTAATGAGGTTTTAAAATACCCAATTTTCAGCAAAAGTCTTCCAGAGAAAAATGCGGCCAAAGGCCAACCGATAGACATAGCCGTTAATGTGAAGCCAGCAATTGCCGCCGGTTGCTCCATAACCCCAGTTACATAAGTAGGCAAATAACTCGATATCCCAATTAAAATAACTCCTGTCGCTAAAGAAACAAGATTCGCAAAAAGAATGGTTTTATTTCGCCAAATTTCAAAAGGCATTATCGGATCTACAGCTTCGCGCTCTACTAGTATGAATAAGATGATAAGAAAACTGCTAACTACTAATAAAATAAACGACTGTATTGATAACCAATCAAATGATACGCCGCCTTCTACAAGTAAATACAATAAACTTGATAATGCGACCATTAAAAGTGCTGCCCCTTTAAAATCGATTACTGGCGTGTTGTTATTGACCGGTTCTTTCAAAAACAATAAAACACCTAGTAAAGATAAAATACCAAGAGGTAAATTTATCCAGAAGACATATTCCCAGCCGATAGTTACGACAAGCACACCACCGATAGCTGGACCTGTAACAGCTGAAATTCCCCACACACTTGACAAATAACCTTGAATTTTCGCACGTTCTTCTCTTGTGTATATATCTCCGACAATCGTAGTGGCAATGGGCATAACCGCACCTGCTCCAAGGCCTTGAACAAAGCGGAAAATAATCAGCTCATCCATCGATGTGGCCAACCCACATAACAAAGAACCGAGTAAAAATAAAAGCATTCCTACAGTAAAAATCCGTTTACGCCCAAAGATGTCTGATAGCTTGCCGTAGAGTAAGACGGTTACAGTACTCATTAATAAATATGCCGAGAACACCCAGCTATATTGTGAAAAACCGCCTAACTCAGCAGCAATACTCGGCATAGCCGTTGAGACAATTGTAGCTTCGACAGCACTGACAAACATCGTCAACATGACGGCAGCCAAAACTAACGGCCTTTTTGTTTTTTCCATTAAACAAACCTCTTTTCAACTCGGTATAAGAAAAACAAAAGCGCCTTTATAGATTTTATGAGCAGAAGCCAAGTTGACTTATACTTCTAGAATCTGGGCGCCAGAGTTTGAACATTTATAAGTAGTAAGATCTATCTTCTATTAAGCATAAAAAAGGCCTCTAAGACGAGACCTTCTCTACATTTATTTTTTCAATTGATAAAGTTGTTTTTTTAATTGCTTTAATACGACACGCCGCGTCAAGATTCCCATAAACATTTCTTCATCATCTACAATGCAAAGGAAGTTTTGGTTAATGACCATATCTAGCGCTTTTTGAAACCGTTCATTAATGTGGATCAAAGGAAGATCTTTTTCCATGATTTCTTCCACGCGGATATCAGAAAGCCGTTCGTATTCTATATGGTCTAAACCGAGAATTGCGTCAGTTATTCGTTGTGCATTAATCAGGCCGCGAAAGCGATATTTTGAATCTAGAACCGGTATAGCCGAGTAACCAGTCTTTGTCAAAACAAGTAATGCATGTTCTGCACTATTACCGACTTGAACATGTGCAACTTTCTCGGAAGAGATGATATAGTCTTCAATCGGTGTATCAAGAAAATCTTTGCTTGGTAATGAAATCATGTACTCTACTCCTTTTACAACGCCTGTACTAAATGCCACCGTTTAGGTTCATCATAACACATCAGCATGTTTGAAACTATTTAATTCCCCTTATAAATTACTTAAAAAGGAAATTTATTTAACCATTGTCCACCGTCCAAAGTGACGATTTCACCATTCATATACGAGGCTTTTTCAGACATGATAAATGCGGCAAGTTCCGCCACTTCTTCAGGCTTGCCTAGTCTCCCTAACGGAATCGATTCTAATGTCCGTTTCGCTGCTTTTTCAGATTCCCACAGCTTTTCAGCCCCACCTGTCCGTTCAATTGGCCCAGGAGCAATTCCGTTTACCCGAATCCCAAACTGTGTCCCCCATTCAACTGCAAGTGTTCGAGTCAAAGACATGACGCCTGCTTTAGCCGCTGCTGAGTGAGCAACTCCAGCACCAGCATTCCAAGCATATGTGGCAAGCATATTGATGATATTGCCTTTTGTGCCGTTTTCAATCCAATAATTTCCGACCGCATGAGAACAGAAAAATGTACCGTTCAAAACGATATCAATTACCGATTTCCAGCCATTCGGTGAAAGTTTTTCTGCATGAACGATAAAGTTCCCAGCTGCATTATTAACTAATCCATCCACTCTTCCGAATTTATCGTGAGCGAACTTGACCATTGCTTTCGCATGTTCAGGCTCTCGCACATCCATTTGAAATACTTCTACTGAACCACGTTCTCCTGAAATCGCTTTCACAGCTTCGTTCAATTTTTCCATATCCCGTCCAGTTATAACTACATTTGCTCCTTCCGAAGCAAATTTTTTAGCCATATGAAGTCCCATACCACTTGATCCACCCGTAACAATAATCGTTTGATCTGTAAACATACAAACATCCCCTTTTGTTAGAATCTATAGTTAGACCAATGATTTTCATCTGCCAGTATTCAGGTCAGACGTTCTCACCTTAACTAATACAGTTCTACAAAGCTATGGATTTTCCCTTTTATTAGATATGCTCCTTCGGTATACAGTGTCTGGAAATTTTGATATGATGATAGCGAACTACCACTAATTTGGATGAAGGGAATGAGTCCATGTCAACTGCTAAATCAGATTCAGATATCGCGCAAGCCATTTTCACAGTTAACCGGCACGCAAAAACCGCTCCTGATAATCAATATTTATATGCTCTTAAAAAAGAAGCATTAAATTTGATGATTGAAAAACAGCGCGCGTTAAAAATCGGTTTACACTTCAGTAAAAACCCTCAGAAAAGCCAACAACAATCTTCCGTCCTCGTTAAATGTGGCAGTTATTATTTTCACATGCTCCCGAAAAAAGAAGATTTCGCCTCTCTTGAACACTTAGGTCACCTGGATGATAGTTACCGCAATCCGCCAAGTCGCATGAATTTAAAAGTGGCAAAAGAGATTTTACGAGCATTGACCGGATTGGAACCGCAAAAAAAAGAGTCGACAACTTCCAATTTCTCTAAAGCTTATCAACCAAGACAAATTGATCGTTTTTATTCTCCAAAAAAATCTTATTTTGATTAAGTTCAAAAACAACCGAAAACCTTTAAAGGTTTTCGGTTGTTTTTATGATTTGTAATGCTCGATTAAAGCTTGTGTTCCATTTTCTTCATTACCTTGTGCCGCAATATTTTCATACATACTGAGTGACATACGCAGTCCTGGTAAATCTAATCCCCAATTTTCTGCTTCCTGTGCTGCAATTTTCATATCTTTAATAAAGTGCTTTATGTAAAAACCTGGTCGGAAATCTTCGTTGATCATTTTTGGCGCTAAGTTTGATAGCGACCATGAACCTGCTGCACCTGAAGAAATTGATCGCAATACACGTTCAGGATCCAATCCTGCTTTTTCCGCATAAATAATCGACTCACAAACGCCAATCATATTGCTGGCAATATTAATTTGGTTACACATTTTGGTATGCTGACCTGAACCCGCTGGACCTTGGAATACAATATTTTCACCAAACAAATTAAGGATAGGCAAAATTTCTTTGTAAACTTCTTTTTCTCCACCAATCATAATAGACAATACACCATTCTTAGCACCGATATCTCCTCCAGACACAGGAGCATCTAATGCATGAAGCCCTTTTTCAGCTGCTGCTTCAAAAATTCGTTGAGCTAATTGTGGCTGTGAAGTTGTCATATCGACAAGAATCGTTCCTTTTTTTGCATTTTCTAATAATCCTTGTTCACCAAAATAAACTTGTTCTACATCGGAAGGATAACCAACCATTGTAAAAATTACTTCACTAGTTTCAGCAACTTGCTGAGGTGACTCAACGAGAACTGCACCGGCTTCTACTAAATTTTTTGCTTTTTCAGCGGTACGTGTATAGATAGAAACTTCATGCTGATTATCAAGTAAATGCTTTACTAAGCTATTCCCCATAACACCAGTTCCGATAAATCCAAGCTTCATATGTATGTCCTCCTTTTAGTTTCATATATAGTCTAGCAAAATTCTTCAACATATACACTTATAGTAGCGAAAAATGATTGATAGAAATCATCAAAATAGACATCAATAAAAAAACAAAAAAGAAGCCGACCCGTAAACGGACCGACCACAAAAGGGGGAAATGAGAATGTTGCTGTGTTCAAGTATACTATCCCCCTCTTGAAACGACTTTAAACATTTTCTTTTAAATAATCATTTTTTATTTTTTGGATGTCCATAATAAATTCTACAACCTGTAACTCAGGCAATTGTTTATCACCATATCGAACTCGGTCATACGTGTTGTAAAAAGAATCGGAGACGTCCCACTTCATCCGAGCTATCCATTCCCGGATTGTTTCGTAATTTTCTCTTCCGATATTTTGCTCTTTAGCTGTTTTTTCAAGTTCACGAAAAATTTCTCTAATTTGATGCAAATCCATTCGATTTTCTAAAGGTTTTGTGGCAGCCAAAACAACTGGCTTTGTTGATTGATGATTATATCTCTTTATGCTATCACTATTTTCTTGTATCGGCTCTTGTAACTCTGGCTTTGTTTTTCTCAGCCACAAGATGAGTACAATTAAGCAACTCAAGATGACTAGTCCTAACAAAATTTCTACCGGATAATCTGTTGCCATCGCTTCATATATCGGCTGATCATTTTGCGTCATCTTCTCATCTGGACCCAACTTGTCTATGGTTTCTTGCATTTCTTCTTCTGTCGATAAGCCTGACAAAAACTCAGTAATTTGCTCCATCAATAGAGCAAGCGGCCAAAACAGGAGACGAATGGCTCCGCCAACACCCCATCCAAGTCCGAGGCGCACTTCATCAGCGATATAAAAAGTAACAATTGCTGCAACACTAGCCATACTAAAAAGAGCAATCAATGCACTAGCTAGTTGAGAAAATCGCGCACCGTCAGATTTAGAAAAACCGTATAGATACATCACATGAGAGACTGTATAAAATAGGATTGCCACGGGAACAATGGTGAAAAGCGACTGAGTTGACTGAGCTTCAGGATTTAACAAAAGAATAACCCAGCAAACGCTGAAAACCACAACAAATTTTATCAAGAAATGATGATCGTCACTAAATCCATTATAGAATACTGCAAACCTTCCATGGAGCATGTAAATGGTGAGCATACCTAAAAGCAGCGCTAGCCATAACGGGATTCCCACAAACCACATCACTAGTATTGCCATTAAAGAGATCCCAATTCCTACTATTAAACGATAAGCATATGTTGAAAACAATAAATAAGCACTGATTGAAACGAAAAAAGCTATTGCTATCCAACGCCATGCGATTGGTTGATCGATAAAGACAAGCACTAAGGAAATGATAAAGGCATCCAACATAAAATAACGAAACGATACAAAGCGGGATGTCATGCCAAATCACGTTCCTTTCTACCTGGTAAAACAGTCAACTGAGTTTGCCTGCTCCATTTCTTAATAAAACGAAGAGCTTCTTCTGATTTATCGGTTAAAAGGTATGTGGTATAAGGTAATTCTGTATGGATATCCAAATGTCCTAACATGGTGCTAAAAGCCAGTGTTGCATTATTTTTAGAAATGACCGATAGCAACTCTAATGCTTGTTGACGCTGTTTTTGTCCTTGTCCTGTAGACAAGTATAAATACGGCATCTTGCCAGCTGAACGAATATTGATTGCTATCGCATAAGGCACACCTGCATTAAAACAATTCTCGATATACGAAGCGAGCTCTTCGATTCGGTCTTCTAAATCGTGAATGGTGCCATAATACGCAGAGACATTCAATGCAAAAAGCATCGTTTCATTTGCAACTTGAGAAAATATTTTGGTTTGATAATTTTGCATTCTCACACTGGCTTTCCAGTGAATTTGATTGAATTGATCTGTAGAGACATAATCACGAGTACCAATGGGTTGAAAGGCGTCATCAAATAAAGAATGCTTCAAATTGAATTCGCCTGGTTTTTGTGGAGATGGGGTATAACCAAAAGGGTACTTCTGAAGTTTTGGAAACACGAGTTGCTCCTGCAAAAGTCTAGGCTGGTACTCCAGTGTCACACTTCCTTCGCCAAATGGCTGTGGTATGAGCACTTCCATTTTAGTAAGGCGGGATATTCCTCTTTTCTTTCCTGTGACCGGTACATTTAGTTCAATTGTTTCGTTATGACCAATTGTGAAAGGGAGTTCAAGCTCTACTAAATCTCCAGTACTTAGCCGTTGCTCCTCTATTGGCTCCACTGCATGATGAAACCAAATTTTTAATTGACCACCCCAGATAGGTAAGCCATCATTTTTAAAAACTAGCTGCCAAGATGACTCACCATCATAAAGCACACGTTTGCGCATGCGATTGTTTTGAAAAACTAATTTTGTACCGACTTGCTTCAAATAAAACAATTGCAAGCCTACTACTGTACCAACAAAAACAATGACCGCTGCCGCAGTAAACTGTAAAAACACCATAGCTATAAAGAACAAGACAAGTAAAAAGCCAAATACCCATTTCATGTTTTTTAAGTCATCATCATGGCGCATCCAAACCATCTAAAATGCCTCTACCGGAGAAGAAACCGAATTTACAATTTCACGTAAAATCGCAGCCGGTTCCTGAACGAGCATTCCTTCAGCTGTCAGCATTAAACGGTGAACAGCTACTGGTTCGAGTATGTATTTGACATCATCTGGTGTCACAAAATTTCGTCCTTCTATAAATGCTTTACCTTGCGCTGCATGAACAAGTGCCAAAGCTGCTCTTGAACTTAAGCCAAGTTCAATTGCCGGATGTTCGCGAGTCGCGCGGACTAGAGACAAAATATACGTTTCGATGTCTTCATGCACAGATACTTGACCTGCATCTAAATGCCATTGCTGTACATCTGTAACGGAAGCGACTGGTAAAATTTCTTTTTTGTGAGATACGTTATCACGAAAGTTCCGGATAATCGAGAGCTCTTCTTCATATGTTGGATAACCAATTTCTAATCGAAATAAAAAACGATCCAGTTGCGCTGCAGGAAGTGGAAAAGTTCCTTGTTGCGATTCGACAGGATTTTGAGTTGCGATGACGATAAATGGATTTGGTAATTGAAGCGTATCTCCATCGATTGTCGCTTGTTTTTCTTCCATTGATTCTAACAGACTTGACTGCGTCCTCGGAGTTGCGCGATTGATTTCATCAGCTAATAATAAATTGGTTTGCACTGGACCTGCTCGTAGTTCAAACTCTTGTGTTTTTGGATTAAAAAAGCGAATGCCTGTCACGTCTGACGGCAAAACATCTGGCGTAAACTGAATTCGTTGAAACTGACCTGCAAATGACCCTGCAAATGCTTTGGCCATCCACGTCTTGCCTGAACCTGGTACACTTTCAAGCAAGACGTGCCCCCCTTGAATTAAAGCAATTAGCATAAAGTCTATTTCTTTTTCCCTGCCTACGACCAATCGATTTAATTGCGCTTTCACTTGTGTTAAATTCTCCACATATTCTCCCCACTTCCCGTTTTAACCTTATTTTGACGCCTCTATCGTGTATGTGTAAACAGTTGTGCCATGATGATAGGCTGTGCCACGAAAATGCTTGAAATCCTCACGTGCAATCAAAACTGTCCGAAATTCTAAAAAGTCTTCTTTTTCGATTGTGATCGATTCGACAATGCCATTTTTTAAATCTTCTAGTTGCTGGTTGTAATCAGTCATGAATTATTCCCCTTTTGCCTTAGTTTTGCTAAGCTATTCTGTTATAATACTAAACGGATGATAAATATTGACTTTAAACAGTGTACGAAACGGCTTTAAACAGTCTATGAAAACCTGTTCTAGGCAATAGTATACAGCAAGAAAACAACTTAGACATCTTTGTCAAAAAAGTCTCCATGGCTTTAAATTTAGGAGGATTACATGATTAACTTTTTTAAACGGCATCCTTTAATCTTGATGCTGCCACTGGCTTTCTTTTTGTATAATTTAGCCTTTGAAAATACTGCGATTTTTTGGTATATGTACACATTTGCGACCTTGATTCTTATGTCTCTCGCTATCATATTCGTTAAAATCTTCGATGAGCTGGCTACATGGAAGTCATTGGTTTACGGTATAATTTTCGGCGCACTTTTATACGGTCTCTTTATCGCTGGTTACCAATTATTGCTCTTGACTCCACTTAACGTCGCTAACTCGATTGAAAGGTTTCTTTCTAGATTTTCACCTGTCTCGATTTGGCATTACTTGTTGTTAATGTTTATCATCGTACCAGGCGAAGAAATTTTTTGGAGAGGCTTAGTACAACAAAAGCTAAAACAATATGCCTCTACCCCTATCGCGATTCTAGCTAGCTCAATTTTATTTGGATTAGCGCTTGCATTGGGCGGATTTTGGTCTGGTGCTTTAGCTGGTATTGTTGTCAGCTTAATTCTAGGATTTCTTTATGAATGGAAAAAAAGCTTACCGGTCATTATCGTTGCTCATTTGGTCATGATTGTCTTACTGTTTCTGATTATGCCATTATCTATTTAAAGTGAAACATTCCTCCTACTTGGACGTCTAATAGACAAACCAGCTAGGGAGGAATTTTTTTATGAAGAAGAACTTATTTTTATTATCATCCATTATGATGGTTAGCTTGTTGCTTACAGCTTGTTTATCGCGTGATGAAGAAGCAGTCAATGAGCCAGTTGAGTCTACTGAACAAGCGCCTACAGAAGAGCAGTCAACTCCTGATGAAGGTGAATCAACTGAATCAACTGAATTAACTGAACCATCTGGGACTCTGACACAAAGTGATGGACAAAATTATGAACTCTATGTTCAAGATGGATATGAACTCACTGCAGAAGAACCAAATAAAGATGTTCTATATGTAGCAGATAACACAGCTGTATTTATGCGGGTTGAAACATTCTCACTTGACGAAGCTGACTATGATTTTGTAGCAGATACGATGCAACAAACTTTAGCAGCTGTAAACCCTGAACAAGAGCCTGTTGAAGTCACTGATTTTAATCATGATGCTGCTACGCAGTCAACGGTATTTAATGTGCCAAGTTCTGAAGGCACTGTCACAGGAATTGTCTATGAACTAGAAAACCTTATCGTACGCTTAACCATTTTTGACGATAGCACAGTTAATGCTACTGAAGACTTTATTGCTATGGGGAAAACCATTAAAGCAATTCAATAATAATTGCGAATATCAGCAAAAAGGAAAAAAACCTTCTGGAGTCCCAGAAGGTTTTTTTGATCAATATGATAAATCTTTAATCGATAAGCCGAGTTTTTTCATTAATTCGATGGCTTGGTCTTTTTCTTCACTTGATAACGCTTCTGTCAATTCATGTAACTTTTTTTCGTGTTCCGGAAAAATTTCCGCCATGAACTCTTTACCTGACTCCGATATTTCAGCATAAGTGATTCGACGATCACTTGGGCTGTTTACGCGTGTAATATAGCCTCTTTTTTCAAGCTTATCAATCACATACGTAATAGAGCCACTTGCTAAAAGAATTTTTCCACCAATTTTTTGAAGCGGTTGTTTCCCTTTATGGTACAACAGCTCCAAGACAGCAAATTCAGTCGGGTTTACTCCGCTTGCTTGAAAAAATTGATTAGTTTGTTCAGTGATCGCTTTATGTGCGCGTGATAGCACGATAAATAACTTTAACGATTGTTTAATATCTTCGTCCATTCGGCTCACTCTTTCTACTACTTAAATTGTATTATACTAATTATAGTTCTTTTTTCATAAAAATAACAGCTTTTAAAGTTATCCAATGATTACGCGTTCTTTTGGATAATGGAATTTAGTTGGATCTGTTTTACCACCAATTGTGAAAAGGAATGAGATTAATCCTACACGTCCTACAAACATTAATGCCATTATGATGAACTTCCCAATATCCGATAAGTCACTCGTGATTCCTAAAGACATGCCACATGTTCCAAAAGCAGAAGTGATTTCAAATATAATTTCGACAATCGTAGCTGCAGGCTCAGTGATAAGCAACACTAAGGTAGCTGTGAAGACGATGAAAAACGCCAAAAAGATAACCGCGAACGAACGAAAAACGTCAATTAACTCAATTTCGCGATTAAATATTTGAATCGTGTTTTTCCCTCGCGCAAAATTGATCAGAAATAAAATCGCAATCGCAAAAGTTGTTGTTCGGATTCCTCCCCCTGCTGAACTTGGAGAAGCACCAACAAACATTAATGCACTCATAAAAGCATTTGTGGCATCACTGAATTGGGTAATATCGACGGTCACTAAACCACCTGAACGTGACGAAACCGAATGAAAAAGCGAGGCAAATAGTGATTCATGCCACGTCATTCCTTTAAACGCTTTTACCGATTCTAACAGAAAGATACCGATAGCCCCAACTGCTAGTAAAATCGCAAAGATACTCGTTGTGATTTTCGTAAACAATGAAAAACGAAAGTATTTTTGCTTATTGGAGATAAACTCTTTTACTTCGATTAAAACTGGAAATCCGATAGCACCTAGAATGATAAGAATCATATTTATAATTTGAACAAAATAGTCATTAAAATAGGGCACTAGTGATTCACCAGTAATGTCGAATCCTCCATTGGTCGTAGCTGTTATTGAGCCGAATACACCATGAAGCAAAGCTTCTTGGAACGTTGGAAAATACTGAGTAAAGTAAATTGTTAGCACGAATGCTCCGACCGCTTCTATCACCAACATGATTTTCACTATTTCTCTTATTAGTTTAACGACACCTGACATACTCGACTGGTTATGATCGACCATGATTAACTGACGTTCACGCAACCCGATACGCTTACCAAAGAGAAGCCAGATAAATGTACCGATCGACATTATTCCAATACCGCCTAGCTGCAATACAGTCATTAGAACAAGAATACCAAAGACTGTATACGTATCAACAACATTAATAACCGTCAGCCCTGTTACACTTACAGCACTTACTGCAGTAAACAAACTGTCGATTAAAGGAATGGTCATCCCTGGTTTATGGACATTCGGTAACCTTAGTAATAAGAAGGAAACAGCAATTGCCACAAAATAATACGAAACAATCGCCTGTGCAGGTGTTAGATTTCGCACTTTTTGAAATGATTTATTCATAAGACATGGATTCCCTTCAGCGTTATACTCTATCCTCATTCTATGAAAAGAATTGACAAAAAGAAAGAGAAATCGAAAATCTATTTAACTTAGATTTTCGATTTCTCTTTTTTATGCTTTACTAGAGCCTTTTTATTGATTAATCTCAGCGTAAATCCAGCGCTTTGTTATAAGCTTTCGGTGTTGTCGAAGCATTCTTGTTTACATCATTAGCCTCTACTTCTTCTCACTTTTATTGTTATTATTTTTTTCATCCTTTTTACCTTTAGTGTCCTCTTTCTCTTTGGTAGTTGAAGGACTTTTTACAGAAGAATCATTTTTCAGCTTTTCTTTTTTAAATTCTTTACTGTCTTTTCCTATCTTTTTATCTATCTTTTCTTCTTTTTCCTCTATCTCTTTATCTTGTTTCTCTACCTTTTTTTCTTCTTTCTTCATGAGCTTATCTTTTGGCTCTGCCTTTGTTGGTTCTACTTTTTTCTGTGGTTTCACTGACGGTGTATTTTTAGTGTCAATTGATGACTCTTTGTTAATACTTTTTTGCTTTGGTGTTTTTTGTTGCTGTTTTTCTTTTAGTGATTTGTCCCCTTTATTCTCTAAGGGAAGATTAGATGTTTCTTTAGGTTTTTTGGACTTTTCTTTCATTTCTTTCATGCTGTTCTTTTCTTTTGAAAGGTTTTGTTCCTTAACTTGTAAACTAGATACTGGCAAGTTGTCTTGTTCTAATAATTGTTCTTTTGGTTCGACGTGACTTTTCACCGTTTCAACTTTTTCAATCATTTGTCCAACTGGAATTTGATCTTTTTTCGAATGACGCCATTGTTCTTTTGTGGCTTCTTTCATTTGAATGGCAACTTGGTCATTTTCGACTTCTTGAGAAAGCTCCAATACGACTTTTTTAATAGATTGATCAGCTTTACTACCGTCTGCTTCAACTGCGGTTATAGTGACGTCTCTCGTTTGATCTGTTACTGCTAACTCGAGAACACGATTTAAAACTGTAAGTAAAGAATCGTTCTCCCAATCATCTAGCTGATGAATCAACTCATGACCATCACTATTTAATTCGCGAATGGACACTACTTTGTATTCCTCATCTATCCCAAGTTCAATCCCTGGATTAACCTGTACTTGAACATAACCATATGCTTCTTGAGCAGGAAAAACGACTGCAGACATAAACAAAGCAATCGTGGCAATAGCAGCTGTTATTGGAGCCATTGCCGGCAGTATGCGAACAATCGGCTTTTTTTCAAGTGGATAAAAAAGAGCTTCTTCTCCTTTTAAAGGATTGCCTACAGGAGTTCCTTTCACAAATTGACCATTTTCCATTAAAAATATTGAGCGATCATTTTTTGATTTCATGCAAATTCCAGATTTTTTGCGCATCAGTTTAACCGCCCTTTCAAATAGTCTTTTAAGAAATACAAATCACTCATCTGCAATAAAGCCATTGCAATTATGTACTTTCGATTACGTTCAATTGTTTTACGCGATACCTTTACATGCTTTTCAATTTCTTTAATCGGTAATTTTTTCTTGTCTAATAAATATTGTTTATACTCATCTGTTTCCGCTACTAACTGAGCGATTTGAATCGCTGTGATACGTGCGTCCGAATGCAGTGGAGAAACTTTTACTAGTAGTTGAAACGACAAATCAAATTCCTGTAAAATTTCTTCATACCGTGCTATCTCCTCGCCTCTTTTTTGATTTTCTTGCTCACTACTATAAGCAATAGTCGCGGCATGGTCTGCGATGCCATTATGCTCTTCTGTCTCTGTTGCTGGCATAAAATCATGGCTAAATTCATCACGCCTGCTTTCTTTACGGATAAAATCGATAACGCGTCTACGAATAACCATATGTGCAAATGTTAAAAACGATGCATTTTTTTGTTGGTCGAATTTATGGATAGCTTCATTGAAGGCAGATAGGGCAACGCTATATTCATCGTCATGATCATCGATAAACCGCTTGCATACTTGCGATGCTGTCTTTTTCATAAAAGGTGAATAATGAGAAAGTAAATCGTGTAATACCTGCTCGTCGCCAGCTTGTACCTGCAATACCATTGTTTCAGCATCAGATTTCTCGATACGTCCAAATTTCCAGCCTAATGAAGCTAAAAGCACACCATTCACCCCTTCTCAAAGTCATTATCTATATGATTGTAACTTTGCATCACCAGATTTAAAAGAGGGGTGTTTTGCTTTCCTACCATTATTCGCTTTAAATATGATTCTTTTGTCCGTATCTCCTTATTTACTCTTTTCCCAAAGAAAAAAGGTACATTGAATTGGATTCAATGTACCTTTAGTTCATTAGTTTTTTAAACAATCATTTATTTAGCTTCGTGTTCTTTAGCTTGTTCTTTATTTTGCTTAACTCCAAGAATTCCACCTACAACTACGATACCCAGTAGGACAGACCAAAAGACTAATGTCCACGGTGTAGAGTGCGGGAAGTCATGAGGCAAGATGCCAACATTTTCGTGAGATAAAGTCATAACCAATAATTTCACTCCGACCCATCCAACGATAACAAATGCTGCTGTTTCAAGTTGCGGATATTTTTCAAGCAATTGCACAAATTTATGTGCTGCAAATCGCATAATAATAACACCGATCAAACCACCAGCAAGCATGACTAGAAACTGCCCAGAATTAATCCCACCAATATCTTTCATACCGAAAACATCTAAATGTGGCAATGTAACCGCTAAAGCTACAGCTGCAAGCATTGAGTCGATTGCAAAAGCAATATCTGCTAATTCAACTTTTAATACAGTCATCCAGAAACCTGATCCTTTTTTCTCAGATTTTCCATCAACACCTTCTAGTATTTCATCCGTGTCGCCTTTGCGCTGATCGTATATACTCTTAATCGAAATAAACAAGAGATATGCTGCACCAAGTGCTTGAATCTGCCAAATGTTAACGAGTAGCGTGATCATAAACAATGCTGCAAACCGGAATACAAAAGCTCCTACTAATCCGTAAAATAACGCTTTTTTCTGTTGTGCTTTTGGTAAATGTTTAACCATTACCGCCATTACTACTGCATTATCTGCAGCCAGTAACCCCTCAAGTCCTACTAAAACGAGTAGAACCCAAGCATATTCTAATAATACTGCTTCCATTCTGCTTTCTCCTCCTATTTTTTGCCAACAAAAAAGACCATTGCCTAAATAAAGGCAAAGGTCTCGCTAAGCAAATTTCGTTTGCTATCACAACCGATGGCTACTAACCATGTATTGACGACTGTGAAATAGGTTTCCCTATAGCTACTCCCCCTTGACTGAAAGTCAAAGTGTATTGAGTTGTAATGTTAGTATAGCATCTTTTTAAATCTTGTCATAGTTTAACGAATGGTGATTTGAAAGTTTTTGTCATTTTTATGTACATGATAAAACTCTACCATCACAGGCATAGTCTCAATGAAATCTGCACATCGAATGTTGCTTTCTGCTAGTAGCCGCTCTGCATTTTTTGTATCGAAATCTGCAGTCCATGTCAAATAATCCAAGGTTTCGATTTCAACGCCTAATGCTTTTCTGACTGGACCAATAGATAAAGAAACTTGAGCTAACCGATGTGGCAAACGACCTTTCGGATTTTTCCCTGTAATTAGCTGGACCATGCTTCGGTATACTTCTTCTACAGGATGTGGATTAGGATCTGTTAAATGGACGGTTTGTCCAGTTGCTGCATCTGACTTACTAAGGTACATAGAAGCCTCTAAAATATAATCAATAGGCACAACATTTATATAAGATGCTGATCGTCCAACAAACGGAATGAACGGCAAAAACTTGACTCGATCAATCAAATTCAGGAAGAAATAAGGTCCGTCAAATTTGACGGTTTCACCTGTAATCGAATGTCCACGAACAATGCCTGGTCGGATAATGGTAATAGGCACTGATTTCTTTAGTTCATCTACAAGTAGTTCAGCTTCAAACTTGGTTTCTTCATAGAAGTTCTTGAACGCTTCCGGTCGCTCCAATTCATTTTCGTAAATAATCCCTTCTCTATTACCTGCTACATAAGCCGTACTAAAATAAACATAACGTTTTACATTTGGTATTTTTGAAACAAATTCATTAACGTGACGTGTTCCTTCCACATTTACTTGCCATGCGAGATCTCTTGGAACTGCCAAATCGTAAATGGCTGCTAGATGCCAAAAGACCACTTTTTTTTCTTTAAGATATTCTTTATCTTTACTACTAATCGCTAGTCCTGCTTGCGTAATATCGCCTTCAATCAATTTGATCGCACGACAATTGGTTTCTTTTTCAATCCTTCTAGCTTCTTTTTCTGCCTTTTCTCGTTCTGACGGTAGAATAATGGCTGAAATCATTTCATGTTGGTAAGCATACTTATTTATTAATTGACTGGCAATAAACCCTGGAAATCCGGTAAACACGATTTCTTCCATAACTTCAGCCCCTTTTTATTTATCATACTAAATTTTCTGATAATATACAGCAAAAGAAAAAAAGTAAACCCGAGGGCCTACTTTTTATTCATTCTTCTTGTTTGTCGATCAAATAGACTGTAAACAATGGGTACAACATAAAGTGATAATAAAGTCGCACTTATTAATCCACCAATCACTGTAATTCCCATTGGCTGATTGATTTCAGTGCCTTCTCCAATGCCAATTGCTAAAGGCAGTAAACCAAGAATGGTTGTTAATGCTGTCATTAAAATTGGGCGGCGACGATCATGAACAGAAGTGATAATGGCATCATATGAATCCATGCCAGCCTCTTTCCGCTGATTGATATAATCCACCAAGACAATCCCATTGTTGACGACTATTCCTACTAGAACAAGTAATCCAATAACAGCGGTAATGCTGACTGGAGTTTGAGTGATAAACAGCGCAATTGCTACACCAATCGCCATCAATGGAACAGTGAACATAATAACAAGTGGATATTTAAAGGATTCGAATTGTGCAGCCATAGCGATATAGACAAGCACAATAGCTAGTAAGACCGCCATAAACATATCATTAATCGAGTTATCGAGTAGTTCACGGTCTCCACCAAACGAAATTAATGTGTTGTCGTCCAAATTCAAAGCCTCAAGTTCTGCATCTACTTGATCAGACATATCACCAAGCGTAATACTCGATTGGTGCTGTAAAGTAAAGGACACACTATCTGCCTGATCTACTCGTCGGATACTAACAGGTCCTTGTGCGACTTCAATATCAGCCAGTTCCTGAAGCTCAACAAATTCCCCAGCAGGCGTTCTGAGAGATAAAGTACGAAGCTTTTCAAGACTGTTTCGTTCTCCTTCCTCATACGCCACATAGACACTGAGAACTTCATCGTCTTCTGTCAATACTTGACTAGCTAAAACGCCTCGTGTGATGCTATTGACTGCTTGTGCTATCTGAACCGGTGGCAGACCATACTCAGTTGCCGCTTCCCGGTTAATCGTCATCTGAATTTCATCAATGGTTTCTTGACGGTCATTCGTTAGCTCTGTTACTTCTGGAAGTTTTGTTAAAGCAGCTTCAATGTCAACAACTGCCTTGTCTAACCGCGATCGATTTGTATCCGTGACAGTAAAAGATAAATTGTTCGGTGAAGAGCCTGCAGCTGTTTGCAAGTTAAAGCTGACTAATGCACGGTCTCCAACAGTTTCTCGAATTCGCGGCTGTACTTCATCTACAAAGTCGAAAATAGAACGATCACGGTCTGCCAAGTCAACTAATTTCACATAAATTTCTGCGACGTTCGCTTGTGCAGAGCCTTGTGCTTGTCCTTGTTGCGTTGAACCAATCAAACTAACGTACACATCAACCTCTTCTTCTAGTTTTAATTCATCTTCTATTAAATCGACTACTTCGTTAGTGGCTGTTCTAGAAGAACCATTTTCAAGTTCGACCGAAACACTAACAAATCCTTCATCTGTAGCTGGTATAAACTCTGTTCCCACTTGCATAACACCAAAAGCACCAACGACTAACAACACGAGTGCTGTAAACAATACAATGATTCGGTTTCGTAAAGCCCAAACCACAGATCCTTCAAAAACTTTAACGCTTTTGGAAGTGTCTTTTTGAACTCTTGGCTTACTCCCTGGTTTTCCTAGCATTCTAGATGCCATCATTGGAATAACGGTTAATGCAACAGCTAAAGAAGCAAAAAGACTAAACGATATCGTCAAAGCAAATTCAAAGAAAATCTCTCCGATTAACCCCGATATGAAGATAACCGGGATAAAAACTGCGACAGTCGTAAGAGTAGATGCAATAATCGCACCTGAAACTTCTTTTGCGCCTTCAGAAGCCGCTTTTTTAGCATTCTTGCCCATTGCCAAATGTCGCTCGATATTTTCGATAACGACAATGGCATTATCTACGAGCATCCCGATTCCTAAAGCTAATGCCCCTAACGTTAAAATATTCAATGCGAAATCTGCAAAAAACATAAGAACAAACGTCACAATTACTGAATACGGAATCGCAACTCCAATAATGATTGGACTTTTAATACCTCGTAAGAAATAGAAAAGAACAAGCATCGCAAAAATTCCACCAAGAACTAATGTCTGACCAATATTGCCAATGGCCTGTTTAACATAATCACCTTGGTCAAATAGAATATCTGCTTTTACTCCTTCAAAACGCTGTTCACTCAAAAGCTCATCAAGTCGTTTCTGAAAAGCATCTGAAACATCTGCTGTATTTGCTTGAGACTCTTGGAGAGCCGATAACAATACAGCAGGTTCTTCGTTGGTTCTTGTTTCACTACTACTTTGACGTTCACTGATGTCTACTTTCGCAACATCACCAATTGTCACGTTGTCCCCTTCTAGTGGATCAATTGTTAAAACTAAATTCCGTATTTCTTCTACATTTGTTAACGTACTGATGATGCGCGTTGTTAAGTTGCGACCATCTTCTGTTTCAATGGGTTCTCCTGGAAGTGAAATATTATTTGCCTGAATTAGCTGCACAACATCAGATTGCTGCAAGCCACGTTCTTCAAGTGCCGCTTGATCTAATTCGATTTGAATTTCTTCTATTAATGACCCTGAAATATTGACACTTGCAACCCCTTCTGTTTGACGGAGCTCTGTTTCTAATTCTTCTGCAATAACGCGTACGTCTGCATCTGGATCACTTGAACGCAAAGACAATTGCAAAATTGGAAACTGTGCTGGATCGAACTTTAAAAAGCGCGGATCATTCGAATCATCAGGTAATGGTGTTTGATCGATTCTTTGTGCAATATCGGATTGGACATCATCGATATCTGTAGACCAATCAAATTCTAAAAGAATAAAATTCGATCCTTCTTGGCTATTCGATTGAATCGACTTGATGCCTGGTAAAGTTGCTAAATTTGCCTCTAATGGCTTTGTAATTTTTTCACTTACTTCTGTAGGACTAGCTCCTGGATAATTTGTTACCACCACACCTATTGGTGGATTTAGTTCTGGAATTAACGTAATCGGAATTCGTGTAAATGACACGATACCTAGAATAATAACCAGAAACATGATGACAATGGTAAAGACAGGCCGTTTTATGGAAAAATCACTTATTTTCATTTTTTTCAAACCCTCTCTTTACTATGTTCTTTAATCATAAGAAAAATTTCTTACAACCGCAAATTTAATAGAGCGTGTTCACACTTCTGCCAATTTTTGAAAACAAAAAAACCTGCCGAAGCAGGTTTTCATTTTTTATAAGAGACTATATAAACGGATGCCTGGATTTTTATCTTGGAACCAGCGAGTCGCAAACTCATTCTCGAATAAGAATACATAATTATCGAAACGATCGCGTACTAGCATCGAACGTCCGCTTGACATCGATTCTTTCACATCTTCTTCATTTTCAATCCAACGTGCAATTTTGTTGCCAACTGGCTCCATACGTACATCTACATTGTATTCGTTTTTCATACGGTGTTCGAACACTTCAAATTGAAGTTGACCGACTGCACCAAGAATCACTTCTTCTAAATGCAATGTTTTGTAATATTGGATTGCGCCTTCTTGTACTAATTGAAGAATCCCTTTATGGAAATGTTTTTGTTTCATAACGTTTTTAGCCGTCACTTTCACAAATAGCTCTGGCGTAAACTGTGGCAAGCTCTCAAATTGGAATTTCTTCCCACTCGTAATCGTGTCTCCAATTTGGTAATTCCCCACATCATGTAAACCGATTATATCGCCTGCTACTGCTTCATTAACCATTTCACGATCATCCGCTAAAAATTGTGTGGTCTGTGATAGTTTAATGTTTTTCCCTGTACGCGCCAAAGTTACGTTCATCCCTCGCTCAAACTTACCCGATACGATACGGACAAAAGCAATACGATCGCGGTGAGCTGGATTCATATTGGCTTGGATTTTAAAGATAAATCCTGAAAACGGCATTTCAGTTGGATCAATGATTTCTTCTTCTTGCGTAATACGCGGTTGCGGTGGTGGTGCAAACTGCAAATACGTTTCAAGGAACGTTTCTACACCAAAGTTAGCTAATGCACTACCGAAGAAAACAGGTGTCAATTCACCTTTTTTTACACGGTCAATTGAAAATTCGTTGCCCGCTTCGTCCAATAAATCAATATCATCCATTGCTTGTGTATAATAAGACGTTTTTTTCATTTCGTGGTCTTCGATCAATCTACCGTTTTCATCGAGTTCAAGGAAACGTTCTCCTTCTGTACGGTAAGGTTCGACACGTTTGTTAAAACGATCATAAATTCCGAGGAATTCTTTCCCCATACCGATTGGCCAGTTCATTGCGTAAGATTGAATACCAAGTACTTCCTCAAGTTCTTCCATTAATTCTAATGGTTCTTTCCCTTGACGGTCCATTTTGTTGATAAACGTAAAAATGGGTATACCGCGCATTTTGCATACTTTAAATAGTTTAACGGTTTGTGCTTCAATCCCTTTAGCAACATCAATAATCATTACAGCGCTGTCTACTGCCATTAAGGTACGGTACGTATCTTCACTGAAATCTTGGTGTCCTGGTGTATCTAAAATGTTGACACGATGTCCATCATAGTCAAATTGCATGACGGAAGAAGTTACAGAAATTCCCCGTTGTTTTTCAATTTCCATCCAATCGGAAGTTGCGAACTTGCCGCTTTTTTTCCCTTTTACTGTTCCGGCATCACGAATAGCCCCACCAAATAACAATAGTTTTTCTGTTAATGTCGTTTTACCAGCATCCGGGTGGGAGATGATGGCGAAGGTTCTTCTATTTTGAATTTCACTCTTTAATTGGTCTGACATGTTTATACGCTCCTTTAATCTACTCTCTTCATATTAGAGAAGGGGACTGAAAAAAACAAGGAATTTTAACAGCTACAGAAAAAAGAAGCCAGTAGAGGCTCCTTTTACTGAAACTTTTTCAATGCTTGTTGTATCGCAATTTCTTTATCACTATGTGGATATTTAGTATTCCCAACAATTTGGTAATCTTCATGTCCTTTTCCAGCAAGAATGATGATGTCGCCAGCTTCGGCTTGCTCTATGGCATGCTCGACTGCTTTTGCACGATCGCCAATGCAAGCAAAATTACTGTGGGTCATACCCATTTCCAAATCACTTAAAATACTGTCATACGCTTCATCACGTGGATCATCTGTCGTCAAAACGACGTAATCAGCAATTGATGCTTTTTCAGCCATGATTGGACGTTTCGTTTTGTCACGGTTGCCACCTGTTCCCACTAGGAAAATAATCCGGTTCTTTTTAAAATCTTGAACTGCGTCAATTGCTTTTTCGATAGCATCAGGTGTATGAGCATAATCGATAAAAATCGATATAGGTGCTTCGACTTCTATTTTTTGCATACGGCCTTCTACTGGTGCAATCACTGCGAGCGTCTTCAGAATTTCATCAAGCTTATATCCTTCTGCATACAAAGCTGCAATCGATGCCAATGCATTCGAGACATTAAACTCACCAAGAAGTTTCATTGAGACTGGAAATTCACCTTCTATACACTTCAACGTAAAGCTTGTACCTGTGTGCATCAATTGAATGTCTTTTGCTTGAAACTGGGCGTCATTTTGAATGCCGTAAGTGTATACCGGGTGAGGGGTCATTTTCGCTAGTTCATTTGACCACGAGTCATCAGCATTTAAAATTGCTTGCTTTTGATTGGCAAGATCTTGACCAAGTTGTGAAAATAACAATGCTTTGGCATGGCCATACTCTTCCATCGTTCCATGGAAATCCAAATGATCGTGCGTCAAATTAGTGAATATAGCGGTATCAAATTCCACACCAGCTAGACGTCCTAAAACTAACCCGTGCGATGAAACTTCCATTGTCATATGTGAACAATCTTCATCTCGTGCACGCGCAATCATTTGTTGAGTGGTTAACACATCATTTGTCGTATTTGCTGATGGGTGCAATTGTCCGTTTAAATTGAAACCAATTGTTCCCGTCAACGCTGATTTTTCGCCCAACTCCATTAACATGGAATGCAGAATACCTGCTACACTCGTTTTGCCATTAGTGCCAGTAACTCCAATCATATGCAAAAGCTTAGATGGATAATCGTAAAATTTAGCAGCTAACAGACCTACTGTTCGAGAGGTGCTTTCAACTTCTACTACTGTTGCATTGTCAATCGTCATTGGTTTTTCAGTAACGATTAACGTTGCCCCTTGATTTGCTGCTTGTTGCGCAAAATCATGGCCATCTACCGTATAACCCGTGATACAAATAAAAGCTGAATTTGTTTTTATATCACGAGAGTCAATTGTTAAATGCTCAATATGTTCTGGCAATGGTCCTTTAATTTGTTTATAAGGAATTGACGCAAGTAATTCTTTGCTGTTCATGAAATCCTCTCCTAACTCTTATGAAACCAATGGAGACAATACATATGCATGAAGCAATGCTGCCGCCGCTTTTAAGGAATCGGTATGTGTACGTTCATACGAATGGGAAGCTTCAATTCCAGGACCGAACAAGGCGTGCTTAATGTCATGTCCTGCACTAATCGCAGCTGATGCATCCGAACCGTAATATGGATAAATGTCTACTTTGTAGTCGATCGAATTCGTTTGTGCTAAAGCAATCAAGTGACGAGTCAAGCCGTAATGATACGGTCCGCTTGAATCTTTTGCGCAAATGGAAACTGTATATTCGTCTGATTCTTGTCCGTCTCCAATCGCGCCCATGTCAACTGCAATGTATTCCTGTGTTTCTAGTGGGATACTCGCGTTTCCACCGTAACCAATTTCTTCATTATTGGAGATATAAAAATGAGTTGTGTATGGCAATTGCTCTTTTGTTTCACTCAATTTTTTTACTAATTGAAGGACTAAAGCAGTACTTGCTTTATCGTCTAAATGTCGAGACTTAACATATCCAGACGCAGTCGCTTCGAACCTTGGCTGAAATGAAACAAAATCTCCGACTTCTATACCTAAGCCTCGTACTTCATCTTTGGAAAAGGCTTTCACATCTAAACGTACTTCCATATTATCTGCACTACGCTCTGCTGTACCGGCATCTTTATAAACATGAACAGTTGTTTGATGCAACAAAATCGTTCCTGAGACTGTCGAGCCGTCTGCTTTATGTATGAGGCAGTTTTCACCTTCGATAGCATTAAATTTAAAACCACCCACTAAAGACAATTTTAAACGACCGCTTGGTTTAATTTCTTTTACCATTGCGCCAAGCGTATCGACATGCGCAGTTAATAAACGATGTTGCTTTTGGTTTTCCCCAGGGATCGTCGCAATTACAGCACCTTTGTGAGTTGTTTTATATTCAACATTCCACTGTGTCAATAATGCACTGATTTTTGTCATCACGTCCATTGTATATCCTGACGGGCTTGGAATTTCCACTAGTTCTTTTAATAACTCAATCGTTTCACTTTGATTCCATTGATAAGTCATCATTTTCACTCCTCGATCTTATAATCATATCAAAATCATAGATGTTCGCACAGTCCTGACTTATAGTATTATAGTATAAGTTGAACTCAAAATTATATTTCTATGTGTTTTTGAAACTATCTTTTAACAAAAAACAGGCGTTTATTACGAAATGAAACTTACTCGTTTAAATTAAATTGTTAAAAATACCGAGGTGTCTAATGGAAAGCAAGCTTATCAATCGCAAAAGAAGTCAATTATTTATCCATATATATGGAGCTTTAAGCATTTTCCACTTTCTACTCAATCAAATTACCGATATAAACACCGCTATTGTTTCTCCATTTTTCGGAATTTCTACTTATTTGTTATTACTGGTATTTATCACAAAAATGAATGAGCGCGCGTTGCAATATGCCATGCTTTTTGCTATGAATTTTTACATATTTATTTTGAATTTCGAATCTTCCGCTCCGATTACGCTTATTTATTTTGTCGTCCCTATTATTATTTGCGCATTGTATAACGAAACGAAACCGATTCTACTGCTCGGACTCCTAACAGCTATTGAATTTGTGCTTTTTCTTACTGTATATGATCGCTTTGTACCAGGAGCTTCACTTTCTTATAATCAATTATCCATTGTCGTTTTTACATTAAGCATTTTTTTCCTTACCTTGCTTCATAGTCTTTACTTTAGTCGCTATTGGAAACAATTAGAGGCTAAAAACGCCTCAATGGAAAAGGCATTACTATCAAAAGAGGGTTATTTGCAGTTATTTTTTGAAACTGCGAAGGATGCAATTGCCGTTTTCGATTCGGAAGAAAAAATTATCGCAGTTAATCCGGCTTTCGAAGAGTTATACGGTTGGACTTCGGAAGAATGCATCGGACAAATCTTACCCATCTATCCATTAGAAAATACATTAGCAATTAAAATGCGCACACGACAAGTTCAAAAAGGAAAAAGCTACTCCCTATTAGAAACTAAAGATGTTCGAAAAGACGGCAGTCGTTTTCACGCACAAATCACATTATCCCCTATTTTCGATAATTCTGAAAGAATAGTGGCGACTTCTATGATTTCGCGTGACATCAGCTACCAAAAAGAATCAGAAAAGCTGATTGTACAAACTGAAAAATTAAAGCTTGCTGGAGAAATTGCGGCTGGGGTAGCCCATGAAATTAGAAACCCGATGACCGTTATCTCTGGGTTTATCCAAATGATGCATCATGATCCAAAACACTGTTTTCCAGAGTATACCGAATTGATTCATTCAGAGTTAGAACGCATCAACTTAATCATTAGTGAATTTTTAGTCTTGGCCAAACCTCAAGCTGCAACGTTAAAGGACTTTAGTGTCCAGAAAGCATTGGACGATATTCTTCTATTATTTAGTTCAGAACTAAACATGAATAGTATTACATTGATAAAAGACTGGGAACATGATTTTCTTCTTAATGGAGAAGAAAATCATTTAAAACAAGTTTTCATAAATCTATTAAAAAATGCAGTAGAGTCGATGGATGAGCCAGGAGAAGTTCGTGTTTCTTTAAAAGAGGAAAAAAATGATATGTTTTCCATTTCTTTCGAAGACACCGGAAAAGGAATTTCTGAAAAAGAATTGAATGAGATTTTCGAACCTTTTTATACTACAAAAGCGAGCGGTACAGGACTAGGGTTAATCGTTTCTCAAAAAATTATTCAAGAGCATAAGGGAAAACTCTCTATATCAAGCTCTAAAGGGATTGGCACAGTTGCTAAAATTCTTTTGAAAGCACAATAATTAGTATAGAAAAAGCGAGCAACTAAGTAGTTGCTCGCTTTTTCTACATATCCATTTTACATATTCGGAACAAATTTTCCCTAAAATGAAAACAAGCCGAAGACCGCCTATTTTAATACGGTTTTAATCCATTTCGCTTTATTTTTATAAGGCGGAAACAACAGATTCGTCGATAATTTAGTGGATTTTTTCAAAATCGATTTAGCATGTGTAAAGGTTTCAAAACTAGATTTCCCGTGATAAGAGTTGATCCCTGACGAACCGATTCCACCAAATGGCAAATAGGCACTGCCCACATGTGAGACTGTATCGTTGATGCAACCCCCGCCAAATGGTAATTGCTCTAAGAAAAATTGCGTTGCGCGTTCATTTTCAGAGAAGATATACGCTGACAACGGTTTAGGTAGTTTGCGAATTTGGCGCAGTAAGAGCGGTAAATCCGTATAGCTGATAATTGGTAAAATCGGTCCGAAAATTTCATCTTCCATCGAAGGACTATCCCATCCTACTCGGTCTAATAAAACCGGTTCGATATATAAGTCATCGCGGTCCATTTTACCGCCATAAACAACATGATTCGCTTCTTTTTGAACAATTTCTGCTAAACGGTCAAAATGTTGGGTGTTGACGATGCGTCCGTAATCCGGACTTTTTTGTGCATCTTTGCCGTAAAAGTTTTGAATCGTTTTTGTTAATTTTTTTATAAATTCATCTTTAACCGATTCGTGTACACAAACATAATCCGGTGCCACACAAGTTTGCCCAGTATTCATCAATTTACCCCAAGCAATTCGTTTTACAGCCAAATCAAGATCAGCCGTTTGGTCGACAATTGCTGGACTTTTACCGCCAAGCTCTAAAGTCACCGGTGTTAAGCGCTCTGATGCTGCTTTCATAATGACTTTTCCAACATTGACGCTACCTGTGAAGAAAATATAATCAAATGGTGCATGGATCAACGCTGTCACTTCTTCTCGTTCACCTTCAACTACACGAATATAATAAGAAGGAAAGGCTTCTTCAATGATTGTTCTGATTACTTTTGCTACGTGCGGCGTCGCTTCAGACGGCTTAACCACTGCACAATTCCCACCTATAATCGCTCCAATTAACGGCTCCATTACTAACTGAA
The DNA here is from genome assembly GCF_001687585.2 of Planococcus halocryophilus. Lineage (GTDB taxonomy): Bacteria > Bacillota > Bacilli > Bacillales_A > Planococcaceae > Planococcus > Planococcus halocryophilus. Next base: position 2,366,731 of record NZ_CP016537.2, read on the forward strand.
ATGGATAATTAAAGGGACCAATGATCAATACAGAGCCATACGGTTCGTGGATGACAAAGCTTTTTGCTGGTTGCAAGTGAAGTGGAGTCTTAACTTGCTCAGGCTTCATCCAATCTTCTACTTTCTTTGCCATCGTACTGATGCTGTCGAGCACAAAGCCGACTTCTGTTGCATAGGCTTCAAATTCACTTTTGCCTAAGTCTTTTTTCAAGGCATCAATTATATCGGTTTCATGAGATTGGATAACGCTTTTTAAGCGATATAATTGTTCAATTCGAAAAGCTGTTGGTTTCGTGTCACCTGTATAAAAATAAGCTTGTTGTTCTTCTATCATGCGTTCTACATCAGTTGCTGTGAAATTCATTGTCCAACCTCCTTTAAGTTTCTTTATTATACCCATCAAGATAACCTATACGCTAAACTAATGACTTCGACTAGTTTATCTACTAGTCTGTCAATAAATGATCGATATAGCGTTGGACAATTAATCCCTCTTCGAAATTAACTAACAACGTCGATTGTTCATTCATTTCTTCAAAAAGTGAAGGCACATCTTCAAAGTCACTGATCAATTGACGATCTTCTCCTTTTACCGACTCGTAAAGAGTTGTCCAATTCTCTAACGTTAGCACACCATGTTCTCCGTACACTTTAAACTGCAATAACTCTTTTTGACCGATATTACTAATTCCCGTCAATAGGAAAGGAATTTGTTCTTCGGTGAGTCCATGAGCAATCATCCCTGTTTCACATTTGTCTTCCTGTTCAGGATAAGTAATGTGATGGGAAGTAAATGATAGTTCACCAAAAAGCCGATTCATCAATTGAAAATAATGTGGGAAGACTTCACGGACGAATCCCCCTTGACTTCTTGAGCCAATCCACGGATTTTGCTGCCACAACCTTGGCCAATCCGGGAAAAAGGTTTGAAGTTCGATGCGGACAATTTTCCCAATATGCCCTATTTTAATACGTTTCGACATTTCGCGGATTACCGGTTTATACATTAAAGGAAAATGCATAGCCGTTTTCACACGGTTATTTTGCACAGAGTCTACCATCGATTCGCCGCCCTCCACATTATGGGCTAACGGTTTTTCGCACAAAATATTAATCCCTGCACTTGCTGCAAGTTCCGCAATTTCTGCATGGAAAGCGGGCGGTGTTGCAATATAAACCCAGTTTATATCTGAGTGAAGGACATCTTCGACTGATTTTGCCATCGGGATGCCATAGGTTTGGCTAATTTCTGTAAGTCGTTCAGCTTGTTCATCGTAAACAATTTTTATTTCTACGCGGTTCTCTTCTTGTTGGAGTTGTTTAATGACTCGTTCTCCAATAATTCCCGCTCCAATAATGCCAATTGAAATCATCAATTATCTCTCCTTTAAACCTTTTCGGCTTTTTCACAATGTTTGTTTATTAGTGTAACCTTTAAGGGTATAGAATAGTCAAACAATACCATTACAATTTCGAGGAGGAACTTTTATGAATGAGCAGACACAGTGGTGGGAACCTATATTCACAGGTGAATTAGAAGTTGGGGTCAATAAAGAAAAGTTAGAAAACGTAACGGAGGACTCTCTTTTGTATTACACAGAAGCTCAAAGGCTTACGGAGTCTGCACTTTAATTGATCGTGCTAATCCAAATTCATCACTTATATACATAGCGGCGCCTTTTCAATCATTGGTTGAAAGAGGCGTTTTATTATGCAATAGACTCGATTGCCAGGCTAGTTAATTGTTCGTATAATGAAAGAACGAAAGCAGGGATTACCATGAAACTAAAAATTATGTTATTAGCCTTATTTTTTCTATCTGGCTGCGGAATGGTCGAATCCATTGATACGCCCAACACAACCGATCAGATAGATGTGGAAGTGACGCAAGTCATTGATGGGGATACCATTAAAATTATGTACGAAGGTCAAGAAGTAACCGTTCGTTATTTATTGATGGATACGCCGGAAACCAATCATCCGCGCTTAGGCGAACAACCACTTGGCAAAGATGCTACTGAAGAAAATAAACGGATTATTGAGTCTGGTGATGTTTCTATCGAATTTGATGTCGGGGACCGTTTGGATGATTATGACCGATTGCTTGCTTATATTTATGTTGATGGCGAAAGTGTGCAAGAACAAATGATTAGAGCTGGACTGGCCAGAGTCGCTTATGTGTTCCCGCCAAACACCCGTTACCTTGATCAATTTGAACAAGCAGAACAAATCGCTAAAGAAAATAGAGTAGGTATTTGGCAATATGAAAACTATTCAACCAACCGCGGATTCAATGCAGAAGCTTACGGACAAAAACCAGCTGCCAATACGTCCCCTACTTCTGAACAACAAACAGACGAATGCGATATTAAAGGGAATATTAACCGCAACGGCAATAAAATCTATCATTTGCCAAGTGATTCTTCCTACGAACAAACCAATCCAGAAGAATGGTTTTGCTCTGAACAAGATGCACAGGATGCAGGCTTTAGAGGCGTTGGACAGTAGGTTAATAGGTTAGCTTTTCTATTTTTACTAGTATTGACTTTTCCTATGGACGAGCTATAATTAAATTTGTCCTGGAAATTGAGGTCTGTTAGCTCAGCGGGAGAGCACTTCGTTGACATCGAAGGGGTCGCTGGTTCGATCCCAGTACAGACCATTGATTATTACGTTGTACTTCACTCGTTTTTCGAGTGAAATACGAAACTCCTCATTCTGTAAAGTTCAGAATGAGGAGTATTTTTTTATGTCTATTAATTTTTTTAGGAAAAGACGAGAGCCACTAATAAAATGATTTAACTTTTCTTGGATTTGGAAAATAACTCGAATTTTTCTCACTTTCAGTAACGACATCATATTGAAGCTGTGACAAAGAAAATGCGCGCATCGAATCGACGACTTATTCCGCTGAATAATGGTTTTCTACTACAGAAAAAATTTCCTTAATAGTTTCTTCCTCATCTTCTTCTAACCTGTGAAATTTAAAAGCAATAGACTCGGCTGAAGTATTAATAGCTGGCCCTATATTTTTATCACGCCGAAATGTTGTGACCTTTTCTAGATTTACTCTCAAATAATCTGTAAGATTGCTTCTCTTAAACCGAAGACTCACTTTATCGGGTTCTTTTTTTAAATGTTTATTACTTCCTTCATATTGAATAGCTCCGATATAGCGTTTCCTAACCTTAAAGACTCTTTATTCTCAAAAAGTTGTAATGTTTCTTTGGCATTTGCCCAATGAACATGTAGACCAGCTGCTTCTGCTTGCCTTTGGATATAGTGAAACAGAGGGGTTACTTTAAAGTTCTTTCCTTCAACCGAATTGATCATATACGTTCCTCCTTATTGCGTATTTATTATACTCAATTTCAGATTACTGGTTCGCTATCTAATAGTCAATAAGTAATCTTAATTTTCAGAATATATTAAGAGGTGAATTTATTAAAGGTAACTTCTAGTTTTGAAATTTAAAGAGCACTCTTTTTCTCTCCCACTAAAAATGAGTTTAAACTATATCTCAATTCTTCTACTTTCTCGTAAAAGTGAGCTAAGAAACTATTAACCCATACCTGCGTTACCTGAGTATCTTTGCTCTAAACCGTAACGCCTTGAATATTGTAGCTATAGCTTTTTACTCAATCATTACAATCGAAATGACTCCATCGAACGGCAGCCGATGTCTTTTCTCTCCCTCTTTACACACAATCATGCGATTCCTTGCCTCGATGCCTTCAATCGTCCCTCTATGCTCATAAACCACTCCTTCTTCCCAACTTTGAATCACCACTTCACATTGACGTTTTAACGCGATGTCCATTTCTTCTTGTAGCAGCTGCAAATCGTCTTCTGTCAATTCAGGCTTTGCTATTAGTTCGTCTTTTGCGTACCATTCACGAATCATTTCGACATGCTCCGGCAACATTAACGCCGTCCATTTAATACGTCCGCGATCTTTAACATCTCCTACAACTTTTAAATATTTATTGTGTTTCACCCGACCCAGCCCCTTTATTCTTTATTGTGTCCGCCGATTAATTTGGTTCGTGCAATGGCAGTGCCTGCTTGCGTTGCAGAAATGCCTCGGTAAATGGCTGAATAGCCATATCGTTTCCGAATCGTGTCCATTGCTTCTCCGAGCTGTCTGTTTTCAAACTTTTTTTCATCAAAGAGACTCAACTGCATAGAAGACTCTTCTTCTAAATTGCTGATGGCTAGTGAAATTTGCCGTACCGGTTTATGTTGGAAATGTTCACGGAAAAGACTTTGGCAAACACGATACATTTCCATGGTGTCATTTGTCGCTTCGTCAATAGACCGAGAACGAGAAAACCCGCCCCCAAAAGCTGTCTTGCTATAAGCGATACTCAAATGGATGGTTCGCCCTGCACGCCGGGCTTGACGTGTGCGCATCGCGATGTCCTCACACATCTCCAAAACAATGGTCATGATGTCTTGTTCTTCTATGTAATCCCTGTACAAAATCTGTCCTTTGCCATAGCTAATCTGTCCTTCGACTAAGGGGGATCCCATATCCGAAAGGTCGATGCCATTAGCATGTTGATGCAGCTGATTGCCCATAATCCCAAATTGTTTTTCCAAAACAGAAACATCGGTACATGCCAAGTCTCCTACAGAAAAAATCCCCATACTGTTTAAGGTTTTTTCTGTTCGAGATCCAATGCCCCACATTCGACTTAATGGCTGTACTGGCCATAATTTCTTCGGTACATCGCTATAGTTCCAATAAGCAAATCCCATCTTTTTTCCTTCTAAATCTAATGACAATTTGGCCAGCAACATATTAGGACCTCCCCCAACTGAAGATGGCAGTTTAAAAGAGTCCAATAATTCTTGCTGAATGCGGCGCATAGTAAATTCTGGAGGTCCCCATAATTTTTCGGTACCTGTCAGTTCAATAAAACTTTCGTCAACGCTGTAAATATGAATCGATTCTTTCGGCGCGTACCTTGCTAATAATTCAGTAATCGCCATAGATTTTTGCAAATACAATTTCATTTTGGGCTCTACTAATAAAATATCTCGGTGATTTGGAATTTCAAAAAGTCGTGTACCTGTCCTGACGCCAAAACGCTTTTTCATCATTGGCGATGCAGCTAACACAACACTACCCTTTCGTTCCTGATTTCCGACAACTGCAAGACAAACTTCTAGAGGGTCTAGTCCAAGCTCAACCGCCGAAACACTCGCGTAAAAGCCGCACATATCGATGCAGAAGATAGAAGCTTCTGGTAGTTCCTGCTTCTTCATCATACTCACCTCTCGAATGGGAACGTTTGTTCTTATTTTATACCACAATTTACCTAACGGCAATCCTTTTTGAAAAATAAAAAATCTACAGCATACGAAAACATGAATTTCTTTCTCCATTCGCCAAAATTTCTAACAACTTTACATTTCCTAACGAACAAGATATGATGAATCTAGTAACAAGTTCGACACCCATCGTTCTTATGAGATTTCAACAATCAGTAGGAATTATTGGGTGCCAAACCCACTGCAAGCTTTAGGAACAAAGTTTGCTTTGAAAAAGTCATCGCCTTCGGGTGATGGCTTTTTTCGTTTTTAAGTAAAAAAATATCGAACGCAAAAAAACCGGTCAGGCATCAGCCTGACCGGTTTTTTTCTTTTATGCTTGTGCTGTTTTACTAGGTTTTTTATCGCGTGCCATCCATTGGATACCAAACAAGATAACAAATAACACGGCTCCAATAATATCTGTCATGCCTTCTGGATAAATTAACGCAAGTCCAGTTGCAAATGTGATAATACGCTCGAACCAGTTAAGCTTACGATACCAATAACCGATTAATCCTGCACCAATTGCAACCATACCGGATAATGCTGTAATCAATACCCAGATTAATTCTGGCCAAGTCGTATCAATCATTAATAACGATGGAGATAGAACGAACATATACGGAATGATAAAGGCTGCTGCAGCTAGTTTGGCTGCAATAAATCCAGTCCGTATCGGCTCTCCGCCTGAAATACCTGATGCGGCAAATGCTGCAAGTGCAACAGGTGGTGTGATGTCGGCAATAATACCAAAATAGAAAACAAATAAATGGGCAGATAATGCGACCACAAGTGGCACTGCTGCGCCAACTGGCTCATCTAACATTAACAGCGTAATAATAGCAGGTGCTGCGATTGTAGACGTAATAACGTAGTTGGCCGTTGTTGGCGATCCCATACCTAGGACAATCGCTGCTAACATCGTGAAGAATAAGGTTAACAAGACATTTCCGCCTGATGCGGAAACCAATCCGTTTGCCAAACTTAAACCAAGTCCAGTCTTCACGACCACACCTACAATAATCCCGGCTGCTGCAGTTGCTGCCGCGACTGCTAACGCTGTTCTTGCACCATCAACTAAAGCTAAAATCATATCTTTAAAGTTCAAGCGCGTTTCTTTATTAAAAGCACTTACAAATATCGTGAGTAAAATCCCGTAAAGTGCTGCTTGCATTGTTGGCACACCGATCAATAAAAAGACGATGATCGCAAGAATTGGCGTCAGTAAGTAGATTTTCTTCAATACTTCTTTACGATCTGGCATTTCTTCTGGCGAAAGCCCTTTCAAGCCAATGCGCTTCGCTTCGAAATGAGTCATAATCCAAACACCTGTAAAATACAAGAGCGCTGGTATCGTTGCCGCTTTGGCAATTTCCCAGTAAGTCACGCCTCCGATAAATTCTACCATCAAGAAGGCTGCTGCTCCCATGATTGGTGGCATTAATTGTCCTCCTGTAGAGGCTGCTGCTTCTACCCCTCCGGCAAACTCTTTCTTATAACCCAACTTTTTCATCATCGGAATTGTATAAGAACCTGAAGTTACAACGTTAGCAACCGAGCTCCCAGAAATCGTCCCTTGCAAAGCACTAGAGAAAATTGCTACTTTTGCTGGTCCACCAACTAAATTCCCGGCTAATGATACGGCCAAATCATTGAAATACTGTCCTACTCCTGTTTTGACCAAAAACGAGCCAAACAACAAGAAGGTGAATATAAAGGTAGCCGATACGCCGATTGGTGTTCCGAGTACCCCATCTGTCGTGTAGAACATCAATTGAACAAGTGATTCTAAATCCTGGCCTCTGTGACGCAAGAAACCTGGAAAGTATGGTCCGAAAAAGGCATAAGTTAAAAACAAACCGGAAATCACAGTAATCGGCATGCCGACTGCTCGCCTTGTCGCTTCTAATGTTAGAAGGACCGCTAAAATACCGACAATCAAATCTAATTCAGTAACACGTCCAAGACGGAATACTAAATCGTCATACATGATTGGCCAATAAGAAGCTACACCAACTGATAGTAGCGCCAAGATATAATCATACCAAGCAACCTTATGACGAGCTCCTTTACGCTTTCTAGCTGGGAATAATAGGAAAATTAAGGATAAGGCAAACCCTAAGTGAATCGACCGCTGAATATAAGCGGTATACTGTCCAAAGATGGCTGTATAGAGCTGGAACAAGGAAAAAGCTAATAATCCAAAAAAGACCACATGTTTAATCATTCCACTTAAATCCCGCGTATTGGATTCAGGATCGTATTTCTGTAAAATTTCCTTTTGTTTTTCTTCTGAGATGTAAGACTCGTCCTCTGGCGGAAGTTTTTGCTGCGCATGCTCTTCTGGAGGCAACTTATCGCTCATCAATTTTCACTCCTTTTCTTAGTTGAAACAGGGATACATGTTGTACTCGAAACGTATACGACTTCCCTCTTTCAAGCGTCTTTTTTAAATCCATCCGGTGTCCTTTGGTTTTGAATGATAAGTTCGCATCCACATCCCCAACAAATAAACGGAACTCCGGGATTTTTCTTGTCATATTCTTGATAAAGTATTTACCATCTTTTTCGACAAAGGTCTCGCCTTCTCCTGCATTTGAAGGCATCCCGATATTAAAATCTTCGTATTCAAGCTCTGTCATCATCAACTGATCGTTTCCTACTATTTTGTAGCTTTCAATAACTTCTGATAAGTGAATCGAATGGGTATATATTATTTGGAAAAACTGGCTTTCTACCGGAATATATGCCGCAATGTCTTCAGTCTCATTATCGATAAACACATAATATTTTTTGGAAGGGGTGAATGCGATTAAGGAGCTGATTAAGATGAGGGCAATCATTAAAAGAAGGATTTGTTGTATCCGGGTAAACCGCATAATCTATTCTCCTCCATCTAAAAAAATAAATAACTGACGAAAAGCTCGCGCTTTATCGTCAGTTACTCGCTCATTCAATTAATTTACTTCGTCAAAATATTTTTGCGCTCCAGGATGAATGTCAATACCGATTCCATCAAGAGCAGTTTCTGATTTGATAAAATCTGCTTTTGCGTGCTGGATTTGATCTGTATTTTCATAGATTGCTTTTGTAATGTTGTAAACAAGATCTTCTGAAAGATCGTTTTGTACAACTAACATCGCTAAAACTGAAACAGTCGGAACTTCTTCAGTTAATCCATAAATACCAGATGGTACAGTATCATGCGCATAGTAAGGATATTTTTCGATTAATTCATCAGCTTTATCCTTTTCTACAGGTACAATCACTACATCTGAAGTAGCTCCAAGACTTTCAACTGCTCCTGTTGGAGTACCAGCAGTGATGAATGCTGCGTCAATTTGACCTGACTGCAAGCTTTCTTGTGATTCACCGAAGTCAAGGTTTTGTGCATCGATATCGTCCATCGCCATGCCATGGATTTCTAGTAGTTGTTCAGCGTTAATATAAGTTCCTGATCCAGGTGCACCAACTGAGATTTTCTTACCTGCTAAATCATCAAATGAAGCAATTCCTGAACTTGAAGTTGTTACTAATTGAATTGTTTCCGGATAAAGTGCACCGATAGCAGAAACTGTATCGATTACTTCGCCTTCAAACATATTCGATCCTTCAGATGCATAAAATGCCGTATCTGTTTGAACAAATGCAATTTGTGCATCTCCATCAGCAAGTGCTGTCATGTTTGCAGCAGATGCCTGTGAAACTTCAGCAGTCGTATCTAAACCTGTTTCTGTTTCAATGATGTTCGCCATTGCGCCACCTAGTGGATAATACGTACCCGTTGTTCCGCCAGTTAGAATGCTAAGGAATTCTGGATCTGATGAACCTCCGCCTTCGCCTTCTGTAGCTGCGTCATCTCCGCATCCTGCTAAGAATACAGATCCTGCAAGTGTTACTGCAGCAAATAAACCAAATTTCTTGTTCAACATAAAGTGACCTCCCTTTTCTCTAATAATTTTCTATGTTTCATTTTTAATAATACCATTCCTTTCTGAATGGTTTCAATGCATTTCGCAAATACAACCGCTTACAGAAAGAACATTTAGAATACTTCTTTACGTCTCTGCACCCTCTACATGTGTTTCAGGTGTCGTATCTTCCGGGGCAAGATCTTCAAACGTCCTACCTTGCTCTTCAAGATCACGGGTCCGATGGGCAATACGCGCCGATGCACATGCAGCGATACTAGCTACTAAATCATCCAAGAAAGTGTGAACATGACCGCCAACTTTTGTATCTAGTTCATGAATAATGCCAGTTTTATTTTTATCCAGATGGCCGAATGTTGTGACCGCGATACTTCCATAAGTTAGCACAGCACCTAATCCGATCATTTCATCCACACCGAACAACCCTTCATCCGACCCGATAATTTGCTGAAGCGGACGAGATAACTTTCCCTGTTCTGCTAGTTCATCGAGTTCAATCCCTACTAGCAGGGCGTGCTGCATTTCGCGTTTACGTAAAACACTTTCAACTGATTCCAGACAATGTTCGATTTTAAGTCCTTCATTGTATGGCAGTTGCATATCTAGAACTATTTTGGCTATGTCTTCATTCGTTACGCCTCGTCGTTTTAATGCTTCATGTGTCGCTTTTCTTACGTCGTCTGAATGAACTTGGAACTTTGCTCCATCCATACCAAAAACCCCTTCCCGCTAATTATTGGTGTTCTGTTTCCATTATACCTTGAACATTCATTATGGTACAATTTTCTTATAAAACACTAGAGGAGGCATATAAATGACTACTGGAAAGGTAGAGGATTTATCAATCTACAGCAAGGAACTTCAAGAAGACATGCAATTGCTCGTCTATCTTCCTGCCAATTTTTCGCCCTTATATAAATATACGCTGGTCATCGCTTCTGATGGAAAAGATTATTTTCAACTAGGACGGATTCCTCGAGTCGTCGATGAGTTATTAGAGCATCGGGAAATCGAAAATATTATTGTAGTTGGCGTTCCATACAAGAGTGTAGAAGACCGAAATAAAAAATACGAACCTACTGGTGAACAGCATAGCGCTTACCTACGTTTTCTAGCACATGAACTGGTGCCTTTCCTAGATGAAAAGTATCCAACCTATCAAGTAGGTATGGGGCGTGCTTTAATCGGAGATTCGCTAGCGGCAACAGTATCCTTGATGGCAGCTTTAAAATATCCAAATATTTTCGGTCGTGTTATCCTTCAATCGCCGAAAGTTGGCGAAGAAATGTTGACCGCAGTAGAAGCTTTTAAATCAGCTAACTCATTTACGGTTTATCATGTTATCGGAAAAGAAGAAACAGCTGTAAAACTAGGATCTGGTGGAACTGCAGATTTTCTCGAACCAAACCGCCAATTAAATAATTTAATAAAAAATAAAGGGTTTTCGGTCTTTTATGAAGAATTTGAAGGAGACCACACTTGGAAGCATTGGCAGCCCGATTTAAGACGTGCCCTTATTCAAAACTTTGGCATGTAGAGGCTTATGATATTCCGAGGCTTAAAAAAAGATGGTTATTACAGACAAGGAGGTCGTTTAGATGAAATATGGAGTAGCAGCTTTTCCTTCAAAAAAATTACAAGACATCGCCAACTCGTATCGTAAACGTTATGACCCGCACTATGAATTGATTACCCCTCACATGACCTTAAAAGAACCATTTGAGGTAGATGCAGCAGATGTTAAGGATATGGCAGCAGAAATGCAAAACATTGCGAAGCGCCAGAAACCTTTTAAATTACATGCAACGCGTGTCAGCACATTTTCTCCAGTTAATACTACTTTGTACTTTAAAGTAGAGCCGAACGAAGAAATCGAGGCTTTGCACGAAGATTTGCATTCTGACTTTTTCGGCGGAATGCCAAAACATTCATTTGTACCTCATATCACCATCGGACAAAAATTGTCTGATACCGAGCACGCGGATGTTTATGGTCAATTGAAAATGGCGGGTATCGATCACGAAGAAATTGTTGACCGGATGCATTTGCTTTATCAATTGGAAGATGGTTCATGGACAGTATACGAGACATTCCGTTTAACAGGAGATGATCAGTAAGTGTTTAAAGTGAAAATAGCTGAAAATCAATTGGAAAAAGAGCAAGCTTTTGATGTTCGCAGAAAAGTATTCGTAGAAGAGCAACGTGTCCCGCTTCATATTGAAATGGATGAACACGATGACGATGCGATTCACTTTGTCGCTTATCAACTTGAACAACCAATTGCTGCCGGCCGTATTCGCGAAGTAGAAGTCGGTCTTGGAAAAGTGGAACGTGTTTGCGTTCTTCCTGAATATCGTGGCCAGCATATTGGCGTCATGATGATGAACGGAATGGAAGGGTACGCTCAGTCTAACGGCCTTTTCAGACTTAAATTGAACGCGCAGACCCACGCTCTTGCCTTTTATGAAAAACTTGGCTATGAAATCACATCAGACGAATTTATGGACGCAGGTATCCCCCATAAATCGATGGAAAAAACCGTAACAGTAGAGTAAAACAAAAACAGATTAACCGATTTATATCGGTTAATCTGTTTTTTCGTATTTTATAAAATATGGAATCCGCTATCAACGTGGATGGTTTCACCTGTAATTCCACGAGACATATCACTGAACAAGAATGCGGCTGTATCGCCTACTTCTTCAGGAGTTGTATTGCGGCGCAATGGTGCTTTTTCTTCAATTTCATGCAAAATTGAATTGAAATCACTGACACCTTTTGAAGATAATGTACGAATAGGACCTGAAGAAATCGCGTTAACACGAATATTATGCTTACCAAGATCTGCTGCTAAATAACGTACCGACATTTCAAGAGAAGCTTTCGCAACACCCATGACATTGTAATTTGGCATAACGCGTTCGCCGCCAATATACGTCAAGGCAACGATGCTGCCGCCTTCTGCCATTAACGGTTTTGCGTTTTTCGCGATATTTGTTAAGGAATACGCACTAATATTATGGGCTAATAAAAAGCCGTCTCGTGACGTATCTGAAAAATCGCCTGCTAATTCTTCGCCTTTTGCAAAAGCGATACAATGTGCCAGTCCGTGAATTGTTCCAACTTCTTCTTTGATCGTTGTAAAGCATGTAGCAACTGCTTCATCGTTTGTAACGTCACAAGGCAAGATCAGCTCATGATTACCGTCTAATGTCGCAACTAAATCCCGCACAGATTTTTCAAAACGCTCTCCTGCGTATGTAAAAATTAACTTTGCTCCCGATTCATCTAACGAACGTGCGATTCCCCAAGCGATGCTCCGTTTGTTTGCTACTCCCATAATGACAAAAGTCTTTCCTTTTAATGATATTGACATGTCCATTCCTCCTGCGTCTGTTATTATTACCTGGTACTAATAATACCTCACAAAAAAGAAAAGTGCAATTTGCACTTTCCTAAAGACGACTTAAAAATGTCGTAGCTAAACCTAAATAAATTAAAATAGAAATAATATCGTTTAATGTTGTAATAAAAGGTCCAGATGCGACTGCAGGGTCAATTTTCATCCGGTGAATGACTAATGGAATAAACGAGCCCGCTAATGTTGCGACAAAAATGGAACTCATAACAGCTGTTCCAACAAGCATCCCAATAAGTAATTCGCCTTTCCAAAAGTAAACTAATCCTACGACAACGACTCCACAAACAATACCGGTAATAAGACCGGTACCCGCTTCACGAAACAATAGTTTCATTTTACTTTCTTCTTCAATGTCCCCTGTTGCAATTCCTCGAACCGCTACTGCCAAAGCCTGTGTACCACTATTACCAGCCATACCAGCAATGAGCGGGATAAAAACAGCCAGTAACGCAACTTGATCTAACGTTGCTTCAAACATGCCCATTAAGTTTGCTGTCAGCATCCCTAAAAACGTCAGCAAAATCAACCAAGGTAACCGCTTCTTTGCAGCTGTTAACGAACTTTTATCAAACGTATCCATGTCGGATACGGCTGCGAGTTTCGAGTAATCATCGGAAGCTTCTTCTTCTAATACATCGATAATATCATCGACTGTGATAATCCCTAGCAAATGCTGCTGGAAATCAACAACTGGTAAAGCTAGAAAGTCATAATCTTTAATCATGCGTGCAACTTCTTCTTGGTCTTCACTAACCGAAACACTAACCACTCGTTCATTCATAATGGCACTAATCAATGTATCTTCTTCTGCAAGAATCAAATCTCTCAATGTGACAATACCTGAAAGTTTCTTTTCATCATCCACAACAAATACATAGTAAATGGTTTCGGCATTTGGTGCAGCGTTTCGAAGAATATTCATTGCCGAACGAACCGTTGAATTTTTTGGAATTGCCACAAATTCTGTCGTCATAATCGATCCGGCCGTATATTCCTCGTAATGGAGCAAGTCTTTAATTTGACGTGCTGATTCTTTGTCCATAATGGTCAAATAACTCGCAACTTGTTCTTTATTTAATTCGTTTAACACGTCAACTGCGTCATCTGTATACATATAAGACAGTAAGTCTGCAGCATAACGAGCATCCATTTCTCGGAACAAATCTTCATAATCGTCATCGTCTAATTCAATTGCTTCAAACAGATCTGCCATCTCTTTAGGAGAGAGATACTGATATAGCAATTGCCTAGTTTCGGAATCTGCTTTTTCATAAAAACTTGCTTGGTCGTATGGATGGTGTGATAAGAATTCTTCACGGAAATCTTTGACGTCTCCGCGTATAAGCATTTCAGCGAACAAAGCTTCGTTTAAATCTTCATCACGTAATACTTTTTCGTCCATCATGTATACTCCCTCCTTTCGAAGATCTTCTATGCTTGCTATAGTAGTCTATACGTTACACCATTGTTATGTATAGTAAATTTTTAAACAAAGAGGTGTTTAGGATGAAATTTGATATTATTGGGGATATTCACGGTTGCTATCAGGAGCTGCTATTGCTTATAGAACAATTAGGTTACCAACAACAAGGCTCAATTTTCGTTCACCCTGACAATAGAAAACTTGCTTTTGTCGGCGATGCAATGGACCGTGGCCCTGAATCATTAAATGTGTTGCGCTTATTGTTCGCATTACAAGACGAAGACATTCTTTATTATTCACCAGGAAATCACTGCAATAAACTTTACCGTTTTTTCAAAGGGCATCATGTACAATTAGCTCACGGACTAGAAATGACTGTAGCTGAATGGGAACAACTGCCTTCTTTAGAAAAACAACAATTCAAAAAACGCTATATCCAGTTTTATGAAAAACTCCCGCATTACCAACAGTTAGACAATGATTTAATCATTGCTCATGCCGGCTTAAAAGCCGAGATGATTGGTAAGCCCTTAAGCAAAGGTATTGCAGTATTTGTGCTATACGGCGATATAACAGGAAAATTCCATTCTGATGGTCGCCCTGTTCGGCGTAACTGGGCTAAATCTTATAAAGGGCATAAATGGGTCGTATATGGTCATACACCCACTCTAGAACCTTATTTCATCAACAACACCGTCAATATTGATACAGGTTGTGTGTTCGGCTGTGCTCTCAGTGCTTTTCGTTTTCCCGAAAAAAAGATCGTTTCGGTACCTTCTTTACAACCGTATCAACCTGATCGCTTTTACATATACGATTAAAGCAAAGATTGCATATCGTCATTTAATGCTGAATGAAAAAAAAGTCGCTTTCCTGAAACCGGATGAATCAACTCGAGCTCAGTACAATGCAGCGCTTGACGATTCACTAAGTCACGTTTGCCGCCATACAAATCGTCCCCAACTAAAGGATGACCGATATAAGCTAGATGAACACGAATCTGATGCGTTCTTCCCGTATTCAATTGCAAACTCACGTGCGAATAGCCTTGCAAGTTTTTGAGCACGCGAACTTCAGTTTCAGCAAATTGGCCATCTTCACGTACTTCCCGCTCAATAATGCTCGTATTTTTTCGTCCAATTGGAGCTGTTATTGTAAATTCAGTTTTATCGATTTGCCCATGAACTAGCGCCTCATATCGTCGCTTCATTTTTTTCTCTTGCTGTTGCTGAGAAATCATATGATGAATGTGGCGGTTTTTTGCAATGCAAACAAGTCCTGAAGTATCGCGATCAAGTCGAGTTGCTATATGCAAAGTAGAAGGAATTCCATGGTCATTAAAATGTTTCGCAACAATATTCGCTAAGCTGCCAAAAGGATGCTCACGTGACGGGATGGTATTTTGCAACGGAGGCTTTTCCACGATGAGCAATACTTTATCTTCGTAAACAATTTCTAAGTCGCCATCCTCTGCAAGCAAACCTTTGCCATGTTCTTCATTCGGAAAAATAACTGTTACAGCATCGCCTTTTTCTAGGACGTGCCTAACTGTCACTTCTTGACCATTAACTAATATTTGACCACCGCCATATTTAACAGAAGCTAAAGTCCGTTTAGAGATACCCCAAGCTCCCAACGCCTCACGCAGCAAGCCTGGGTTTTCAGCAGTATATGCTAATTGAAAAGGTTTCATCGCGTTCACTCTGAAAGCTCACTGTCGATAAAGGAATCATGAACGCGTTGCCAAAATGGAAATGCACGGAAACGAGCAAATCGAACTTTTTCGTCAGCCACTCTATATTCGATTGACTTTACATCTTTATGAAGCAATTGCAGGTGGTCAACGGTTACCATAAAGTCAGGAGCTTTAACCGGTCGCAATGCACATCTATGATGAGCAGGCAAAACCAATGGTGAACCAACTGTTCGGAAAACCCGGTTGTTGATGGATGCCATCTCCGTTAATTGCATAGCTTGCAATGAAGGGTGAATAATCGCGCCGCCTAATGCTTTGTTATAAGCAGTACTACCCGAAGGAGTCGACATACACAGTCCATCTCCTCTAAAACGTTCGAAATGACTTTCGTTTAAAAAGACATCCATTACCAATGTAACGTCAGGCGATTTGACAGTAGACTCATTTAAAGCTAAGTAAACGGCAGGATCGTCTAAGTTTTGATAGTGAATACTCACTTCTAGCAATGGATATTCGATGACTTCATATTCTTTTTTAGCGATAGACAAGACTAATTTTTCAATTTCAATTGGTTTCCAATCGGCATAAAACCCAAGATGGCCTGTATGTATTCCAACAAAGGCTACATCCGCTAGTTTCTCACTGTATTTATGGAAAGCGTGAAGCAAGGTTCCGTCCCCACCAATCGACAGCACAACGTCTGGAGATTCCTCATTCCATTCCATGCCAAAATCCTCTAGGTAATTCTTTGCAGTGGCCATCAATTCATTGGATAATTTGTCTGTTCTCGATATGATATGAAATTTCATCGTTCTGCTCGACCTCCTTCTCTATCGTTACGAAAATGCGTTCCGGGTGAATCTTTAAACTCAGTGAAATAAGCTTGTGCTTCTTGAATCTCATCCCGTATTTGCGACATTTCTTCATCCAATTGGAATGCCGCTTCTGCTGCACGTTGCAGCCGATTTTTTATCTCTTCTGGAAAAACACCTTTATATTTGTAATTTAAGGAATGCTCAATTGAAGCCCAAAAATTCATGGCCAATGTACGTATTTGGATTTCTGCTAAAATCAATTGCTCGCCAGTAATCGTTTGAACCGGATATTCCACAATCACATGATACGAGCGATAGCCGCTTTGTTTTTCATTCGAAATATAGTCTTTCTCCTCGATAATTCGTAAATCTTTTCGCTGCCTCAACAAGCCAACTACGGTCTCAATATCTCCGACAAATTGACACATCATCCGAATCCCCGCGATATCTTGCAATTGATGCGCTAGTTTTTCAGAAGGTTCGAATGGAATGCCTTTCTCTAATGTTTTGTCGTAAATACTAGCCAATGGTTTGACGCGTCCTGTCACAAATTCGATTGGTGAATTTGTATTGTCATTTTCAAATTGGCTACGCATTCCTTTAAATTTGATTTTCAATTCATCTACTGCCTGTTTATATGGCGTTAAAAAACGATTCCATTGACCCATCCCAAGTCCCCCTCACTCCTATTAAGATCGTGAAGCAAGTGCCTCATGAAATGTTTGTTCTACAGCAGTACGGAACTCTTCCCCGTAATTGTCATTGCCTTCTATGTTATCCACGAGCATCAATAGTTCTTCGTGAAACTCTGATAATGGCATAATTTGTTTGCCCCATTTCAAAAGTGGAACGTTTTTCACTTCAAGCGCTTTGGTCATCGCTGGCCATGTATGTATAGAAAACTGAACATAAATATAATCCGTCCCCGTGTCTAATAAATAAACAAATGCTTGGTTATCGGAATCTGTAAGCATTTGCCCAGATGCCTCAAGCGCTTCTGTTGGCTCAGTTTCTTCGATAGTAAATTCAATTTCATTCCCTGTAATTTCAGTTCTTTTTACTGCCACAAATTTATGCAAATCGAACCTTCCTTTCTGGCTTCTTAATAATGATATTTTACCACAGCTCTGTCATTCGTTGCAGTTTGCACTGAACTATCCGATAATGAAATTACTAGAGAGGTGCTTCCAATGACAAAAGAACTCGAAATTGAATTTAAAAACATGCTGACCCAACAAGAGTATAGCCGTTTGCTAGAAGATTTTACCGATTTCCATAATGGTCCTGTAACCCAGCACAATCATTATTTTGATACAGCTGATTTCCAATTGAAAAAGCAACTAAGCGCACTTCGCATTCGCAATAAAAACGAGCGATTTGAATGCACATTGAAAATCCCCGCCTCTGTTGGTCATTATGAAATCACTGATCAATTGACTGAAGAACAGGCACAACACATGCTTGCATTAACAAGCTTTGATGCAACTGAAGTGAAAGATGCTCTTCTGACACTAGATGTCTCACCTTCACAGTTAAATCTAATCGGTACATTAACCACTCATCGCGTAGAATTTGATTTTCTCGGTGGCTTATTGGTGATTGACCACTCTGAATACAACGGGCAAGAAGATTTTGAATTGGAATACGAAGTTACCGACGCCGAAACTGGTCACCTAAATTTCCTAAACTTCCTCCACCAGCAAGAAATTCCGGAACGTCCAGCAAATAAAAAAATAGCACGTTTTATGAATTCTGCTGAAGGTCGGTAGCTTTTCATCCTATTTTTCCCATGTCATCAGTCGCTTTGTTTGAGATATTCGGGATCCGTTGGTAGAATGAATTTACAGCTAAAGCAAAGGAGACACGATGATGACTGGAAAACCTATTATTCCGTACGATGAAATTGGTGCGGAAACATTATCACAGTTAGTCGACGCATTTTATGCTCGCGTAGCGGCACATCCACAGCTGCAGCCTATTTTTCCAAATGACCTTTCAGAAACCGCCCGTAAACAAAAACAATTTTTAACTCAATATCTAGGTGGACCGAATATTTATTCAGAAGAACATGGTCATCCAAGACTAAGAGCAAGACATAACCCATTTGCCATCACACCTGCTAGAGCCCAAGCTTGGTTAGAGTGCATGAGTGAAGCAATGGATGAAGTGGGACTAAGCGGGAAATTCCGTGAAACCTTATACAACCGACTCGTTTTAACTGCCCATCACATGGTCAATGAGTCTGATAGTGAGGAGGAATTGGAGTGAACAACTTAGATTTGGTCGAAGAAGTTCACGAACCTGTGAATACTTTTAAACCAATGGAACTATATGTCTTTGTAGATCCCTTAAACCCAGAATGTTGGGAATTGCAGGGAGTCATTCGAAAATTGCAAATCGAATACGGCCATTATTTTTCTATGCGGACCGTGTTAAGCACGCAACTATTCAATTTAAATAAAAGCATCTTATCTGCAAATATCGACACTGAAAACTTAACCCATCCTGTGTTGCCTTCTGTTGCCATCAAAGCGGCGGAACTTCAAGGAAAACGTTCTGGAAACCGTTTCTTGCATAAATTACAAGAGCATTTATTTCTTCAATCGAAAGATGTTTCTTCTTACAGCGTTTTGTTGGAAATTGCGGAAGAAGCAGAACTTGATCAAGAAGAGTTTAAATCGGACTTCCATTCTGTACATACCGCAAAAGCTTTCCAATGCGATTTACAGATTACCCGTGAAATGGAGATTAACGAAGTGCCGAGCATTGTCTTTTTCAATGAATGCATTGAAGATGAAGGTGTAAAAATATCCGGACTTTATTCATACGATGTGTACCAAACCATTTTACAGGAGATGATGGGAGAAGAAAATTTGAATCGTCAAACCCCTCCTCCTTTAGACGACCTTTTTACTAAATATACGACGATGGCTACAAGAGAAATTGCTTCTATATATAATATTTCTGAACAAGCAGCAGAGTGTGAACTGAAAAAACAAGTGTTACAACAAAAAATAGAGCGCATCTCTATGCCAAAAGAAACTTTATGGAAAGTAAAATAACCTGCATCCCATTTTTGGGATGCAGGTTATTTTTTTATTGTATATATGATGCTCAAAATAGCTTTCGACAGTATTTCTCGAATTTGGACAGTATTCCGGTTATTTTGGACAGTATTTTTCCAATTCCGACAGTATTCAGACGCAAACGGACAGTAAATCCAATAATTAGGAAACCAACGCGATTTATTTAAGAAAAAGTGAAAGGCGCCTTCCACGTCCGGAAGGCGCCTTTCTATATTACACAAAGGGGATGGGAGAAATGTTCACGCTCAAACAAAGGGGTGTATGTTTGTATGTGATTTATTTCACAACATAATCTTATCACGGAATAATAGTTAAATCAATAATTCACAAGTTGTTTCACAAATTTGTCATAATTATCATTACCCCTTCTCTTTTGTGGCACTAATTTGTTATTCTTATATAATAAAAAGAAACAACCTTAATAAGGTTGTTTCTTTTTTCAACACTTTATTTATTTAATAAAAGCTTTTCAAGTTCGTTCAGCTTTTCCTCAAAAACCATGCACGCTTCTTCAATTGCTTTTGACTGCGTCATGTCAACACCCGCTTTTTTCAATACTTCAATCGGGTAATCCGAGCTTCCTGCTTTTAAGAATTCGTTAATGTACCGATCGACTGCAGGTTGTCCTTCTTCAAGGATTCCTTTGCTAAGTGCTGTCGCGGCACTAAATCCTGTAGCGTATTGGAAGACGTAATAATTATAGTAAAAGTGCGGAATGCGCGCCCACTCCATACCAATTTCCTCGTCGGACACAACATCTGGTCCGTAATATTTTTGATTTAGTTCATAATATACTTCTGTTAAACGGTCCGCTGTTAATGCTTCGCCGTCTTGGTCCATTTTGTGGATCAAATGTTCAAACTCTGCAAACATTGTTTGACGGAACACTGTTCCACGGAAGCCATCAAGCCAGTGGTTTAATAAGTATATACGCTCTTGGTCATCGTCAGTAGACTTCACCATATACTCATTTAATAATGCTTCGTTTGTTGTAGACGCTACCTCTGCAACAAAGATCGAGTAATCGCCATACACGTATGGTTGATTTTTGCGTGTGTAATAGCTATGAACACTGTGACCGAATTCATGCGCTAATGTATACAAATTGTCTACGTTGTCTTGCCAGTTCATCAAAATATACGGGTTGGTACCATAGGCTCCTGATGAATAGGCTCCACTCCGCTTGCCTTTGTTTTCTTTGACATCTACCCAGCGATTGTCGATGCCTTCTTTAACAATCCCTACGTATTCTTCACCTAAAGCTTCAAGGCCATTAAGCATGACGCCCGTCGCTTTTTCATATGGCATTTCCATTTTTACTTCTTTGACTAATGGCGTGTGCAAATCCCACATATGAACTTTATCGAGTCCGAGCACTTCTTTACGCAAAGCTGAATAGCGATGCAATAAGTGAAGATTATTATTTACCGTTTCCACCAAATTGTCATAAACTGCTTCTGGGATATGATCATCCGCTAAAGCTGCCTGACGTGCTGATTCAAATTTACGAATTCGCGCACTAACATTATCTTTTTTGATGTTACCTGACAATGTGGAGGCAAACGTATTGCGGAATTTGCCGTATGTTGCATAAACAGCTTTAAATGCATCTTCACGTACACGGCGGTCTTTTCCTTCAAGGAAACGGATATAATTGCCGTGTGTAATTTGTACTTTTTCCCCTGACTCATCTTCGATTTCTGGAAATTCAAGATCCGCATTATTTAACATACCAAAAGTTTCTGACGATGCACGGCTTACTTCAGACATTTGAGCTAGCAAAGATTCTTGCTCTGCCGGTAAAACATGCGGACGCATCAAATTCAATTCTTCAAGAGCTTGTTTGTATACCCCCAAGCCTTCATGACTTTCTACGTATTCATTCAGTACAGATTCCTCGATCGCTAAAATTTCTGGCGTCATAAATGACAGCCCTGCCGATACTTTAGCAAACAATGATTTAATCCGGCTATCTAATGCCTGATATTTAGAGTTAGTCGTATCTTGGTCATAACGCATATGCGAATACGTATAAAGACGTCTTAAACGTTCTGTCAATTCATCTTGATAAACCATTACTTCGTATAACGCTTCAGCACTTTCGTTTAATGTTCCCTGGAATGACTCTGCTTTGTTGCTAAGAGCCGAAACTTCTGCGAACTCTTTTTCCCAAAGTTCATCGGTTTCAAATATATCTTCTAATTTCCAGGTCAATTCTGTTGGAACTTCTTCTCTTGCCAATACCTTCTCAGCCATTTAACTTCCTCCTCTATCCCTTTCTTTCGGGAAACGAACTACATCTTATTTTCTCAATTTTCCCACGTTTTTGCAATAGTTATCATAGACAATATCCAAAATATTGGAATTATCTACTGTTTTGTCTTTGTACTTCAAATAAAGTGCAATATAGTTCGCAGTTAGATCTATTGCTTGCTGTTGTTTTTCAGAATCGCTTAAAGTTAACTTCCCTGTTTGAATCAATCGATCGATGCCAACTCCTTTTTCGTAAGCCTCAACTACTTGTAATTGCCACAAAATAGCAGGCTGCTTAAAACATTCAGCACCTAGTAAAGGAATACCGAATAGATTGGGCACGTTAGTAACATCTAAACGTAATTCATAACACAAACGACAATATAGATTTCTAACTCGATTGCCTGCATACAATTGACTACGAATATATTGTTTTTTTGCATGATAAAAAATCCCCAATACAAGATTGAACTCATCTTTTGATAGAGGCTTTGGCAATGCAAAAGGAAAAACTTGTTTTGTTGCCGAGAGTGATTTGGTTTTGCCTACCCAACGACTTGCACTGACATAAAACAAATTCGAATAATAATAAAACTGATTAGCAGGTGGATAAAATAATAAAATGTATGAAAGTTGCCCAACTTTC
Organism: Planococcus halocryophilus; assembly: GCF_001687585.2. Classification (GTDB taxonomy): domain Bacteria; phylum Bacillota; class Bacilli; order Bacillales_A; family Planococcaceae; genus Planococcus; species Planococcus halocryophilus. The sequence continues at coordinate 2,389,322 of NZ_CP016537.2, forward strand.
TGCATCATTGCAACTTCATGGGACTTCAGATGTAATAGCCCTACTCCTTCACGACAAGGCTCTTTTAAGCCCTTTAACCAAATCGGATACATACTAAGTTGTTGATAGCCTTGGGAACGTTGTATAAGCTGTGAAACAGGTATTGTGCTACATTGAAATTCAATGACATACTTTTTATCAACTAATAAATCAGCTCGTTGACGAATTTCTGATAAATACTTTTCTAATTCAGCTTTGAAGTTTAATTGGTTGAAGAATTGATAAAGAAGAAGTTTTCCTTGTAGATGTAAAGAGGATTCTGGTTCGCTGAAATGCTGGCAGGTTGAAAGAGTTTTATGTGCAAAATGCGGAATATTGATTTCTCCAATTTTCAAAAGTAGTGGAGCCTGACAAGTCGGACAGAAAAAGTGTTCGCGCAGACGAATTTCTAACAATTCCTGTCGTGTGTACTTTCCTGTTAGAAAAAACAACTGTTGTTGTGTCGTTGTAGCAACTAATATACAAATCACTCTCCTTTTTACCAGTCTATGAAATCCAGAGAATTTTGGCAATAAAAAAGATCTCCTGTAAAGGAGACCTTAGCCGAAATAATGAAGGATATTTGCGAGTGCATCTTCTTTGAAAACCGGTTTTCCATATTCTTCAAGTCGATGAATCGTCACTGGGGATGAACGCAGGTACTCAGAGATGATGCTGACATTGTTTTTAATGTCTTCTTCTGAGTGAAGGACGTCATCAAAACTAGTGTGCAAGTAGTATTTATTTTCAAAATGGTACACTGAAGATTCGATTGGCACATAAATTAAGCGACGTGCAATCGGTAGCAATTCTTCCACTTCTGAAAAAAACAAATGTGTATTCAAGTTTTTTAACTTCAGGTTCATCGAAGACCGGTTCGAATTCATCAAATTCCGGTGTCTCCGTATCTTCACTTGCAAACATTTTACGACGTTCTTCTATATCATCAGGCAAGTCAAGCTTTTGCCCATCTTTTGTTAGTTGAGCGCGTGTCACAGTAACCTCAAGCCCTTTTTCCATTGCTTGGACTTGGATCCAAAGTGGACCTTCCATTACGAAATCGGCTTCTTCGTTGACTTCATCCATCATTTCCCAAAAAAGCTCTTCACTTTTATCTCTGTTAAACCAGATTTCGTCACGGCTAAACCCTCGCTCTTCAACGTCGAGATAGGAAATGTAAAATTTAACTGTGTTATCGTTTATGCGTTCTATTTCCATTTTACACCTCTCCTTTACGGTTTGGACTAAGAGAACATTACTCAGAGCCGTGCTATGTTACTTCTAACTAGTATAACTTTATTTATAACTAAAGAAAAAGTTTATGCCTATTATCTAAATCGATTGCAAGTACATAGAGTTTAATGTACTTAACTGAGAAATGCAACTAATTTAATATACAGAAAAGCTGCCCGAGATCTCTTATGAAATACCATAAAGACCGGACAGCTAGTTTGATTATTGTTAGTTTACCATTCGCTGAGCTTCTAGCAATTGATAAGCTCTAACTTTACGCGGTAGGAATCGACGAATCTCATCCTCATTATACCCGACCTGTAGACGTTTTTCGTCCATGATAATCGGACGGCGGAGTAATCCAGGATGTTCTTGGATTAGCTCATACAAACGCTGAAGTGGTAAACTTTCAACATCTACATTCAATTTTTGGAATATTTTAGAACGCGTAGAGATAATTTCATCTGTACCGTCTTCAGTCATACGTAAAATTTCTTTGATTTCACTAATTGTAAGTGGTTCCGAGAAAATATTGCGTTCTGTATATGGAATGTCGTGTTCCTCTAGCCAAGCTTTTGCTTTTCTGCAAGATGTGCAGCTCGGAGAAGTAAATAATGTAACCATCATAATGGAGCACTTCCTTTCGGATTCATGAAAATTTAATGTAATTCATTTCCCAATTTAGAATCATTATAGTTTAGAGGCTCTACATTCATTATACAATGGATGTAGTTGATTTAATAGTGTATCTTGATAAAAAATTTAATTTACAAGCTTTTTGTCACAATTTGACTATATATTCATTATACTTTTACTACTACATAATAAATTTACCCCATTTATAGTTGTTGCAAACTTCCAAACTATACTTTTTTATTCTCATTTATAAATTCTTTTTGAAAATAACTTCTATACTTATATACTACGTTTGAACATAAGAAAAGTTCCGTAATAGCAAAATTTTTATAAAGAAATACTCCTCTTGCAATATAATGGCTCAAGGGGTATAGTCTACACCTTTTGAATAAGAGTTACCCGCATTCCAAAGAAGGAATTCTTTTATCCCTTGCTCATTTAAAGCTTTAATCTGTGCCTCTACTTCTGCTTTTCCATACCGTTTATAATTGCCTGCACCTAAATAACTTGCTGTAAAATCTTGAAGCCAAGGCCTTGAAACAGGTGGATTTTCTAATGCTCCTAAAACCTTATTTTCTACTTTCGCATATTCACTTACTAATTGATAAGGTTCTAAGTCCGGTTTAGAGATCCCAAAATAAGACGTCCAATGGCTTGGGTAAATCATAGATGAAATGACATCTACTTTTTCTGAAATCTTTGAAAAGTTCTGACCAATGCCAGGGGCTTCTGGCAATGTCGCAGCATAGCCAAATATATCAACCGATACTTCTACTCCATAAGGCTCTAATTGTTCTTTCGCGTACGCAACAAAGTCTGTTACTGCGTCTACTCTTCTTTGTATAGAGTCAGCCCCAGAGTCCTCATATTCACCAAATGAGTAACTTAAATCATCTGCCCGACGTTCAAACCCTTCTGGAAAGCGGACGTAATCAAATTGGATTTCTTTAAACCCAAGCTTTGCAGCTTCAATGGCAATTTGCACATTATAATCCCAAACTTCTCTAAGAAACGGATTCACAAATGAGTCACCGCGGTTATTCTTCCACACTTGATCTTCGTCCATAAAGGTCAAGTCATGTCGACTTTCCGCTAACACGGTATCTTTAAATACAACGACGCGTGCGATCGGATAGATCTCTTTTTCTTCTAATTTTTCTAACATCCCTCTTGGGTCCTTTATCAACCTTTGACCAATCTCCAGCTCTGCTAACGAAGAACCTTCTTCAGGTATGTATGTTAAATGACCTAAGTCTTCTTTTATATCAATGACCATTGCGTTTAAGTCTGTTGTCTCAACAAGATTGATTAGCGAATTAAATCGTTCTCCTCCAGCAGAATGGGCCGTAACGAAAATTCCTCGAACAGCATCTGGATAAGTGAACTCAAGTCCTGAATCAAACTTAAATAAACCAGATGACGCTAACACTTGTGAGTCGAGTTGAACTGTATGATAAGTTCGTGGCGTAAAGTCAGGCGTTTTTTCATATTCAGCTGCATGCACGTTTCCTGCAATTGCCAAACCAATACTTACTGCACAAATAGCTAGCCACTTCCAGGTTGTGGTCATTTTCCGCACTTCCTTTCTACTTTGACAATTGAATCTATTATCAATCAGTTATGGATTAAAAATCCAGTTGGTTGATGTTATCCATTATTCTTCCATTCTATCATTTTTCTGACTACTTAAAGTAAAATAGTTGCTCTAAAACGAAAAGATGTTAAAAGCGTAAAAAAAACGATGCCCCAGAGGACATCGTTTTTTTATTTATTTACTGCTGCTGCTGCTTTGATTGACTCAAGTTCACGCTCTGAACATTGAACAAAATGGCCAGGGCTGATTTCTCTCATTCGAACATCGTCAGCTTTTGTGTATTCGTGAACGGCAGGGTCGTATGATTTACGAACCCGGTTTCGTTCATAGTTTGGATCTGGAAGCGGAATCGCAGATAACAATGATTGCGTATATGGATGCAATGGATTGTTATATAGCTCTTCAGCAGGTGCTAGCTCTACTAATCTTCCAAAATACATAACTCCGATACGATCTGAGATGTATTTAACCATCGACAAATCATGCGCGATGAATAGGAATGTTAATCCCTTTTCAACTTGAAGTTCTTTCAGCAGGTTTACAACCTGTGCTTGAATTGAAACATCCAATGCAGAGATTGGCTCGTCGGCAATGATGAAATCCGGATCCACTGCCAAAGCACGAGCAATTCCAAGACGCTGACGCTGCCCCCCTGAGAATTCATGCGGGTAACGGTTTGCGTGCTCTTTATTTAATCCAACTGTTTCTAATAAATCATAAACCATCTTTTTGCGTTCAGTTTGATTTTTTGCTAAGCCATGGATATCGATGCCTTCAGCAATAATATCCATTACTTTCATGCGCTGATTTAGAGATGCATAAGGATCTTGGAAAATCATTTGCATTTTACGATTGAATTTTTTCAAGTCTTTTTTCGATTTTTTCCCATGAACATTTTCACCTTCATAGAAAACATCGCCATCTGTTGCATCGTATAACCGGATAATCGAACGACCTGTTGTAGATTTCCCACAACCAGACTCGCCAACTAATCCTAAAGTTTCTCCTCTGTAAATATCGAAGCTAATATCATCTACTGCGCGGACTTCATTCGCTTTACCGATATTGAAATATTGTTTCAGGTTTTTAATTTCGAGTAATTTCTCAGCCATTACACCGCGCCCCCTTCATAATATCTGCTTCTTGGGAATTTCTTCATGCGTTCAATAACAGTCAACGGCGGTTCTACTTGAGGTGCGTCTGGATGCAATAACCATGTTGCAGCCGAATGCGTGTCACTCACTTTAAAAAATGGAGGGTTTTGCTCCATATCGATTTTCAGTGCATACTCACTACGAAGAGCAAAGGCATCTCCTTTTGGTGGATCCAATAAATCAGGAGGTGTTCCAGGAATTGCATACAATTTGGCATCTTCCGTATCCAAAGAAGGCATTGAACTTAATAAGCCCCATGTATAAGGATGTTGCGGATTGTAGAATACCTCATCAACCGTTCCAATTTCAACAATCTTACCACCATACATAACTGCTACACGATCTGCTACGTTCGCCACTACACCAAGATCGTGTGTAATGAAAATAATAGATGTATCGATTTTTTTCTGCAAATCTTTCATCAACTCAAGAATTTGTGCTTGAATCGTAACATCAAGTGCAGTTGTAGGTTCATCTGCAATCAAGATTTTAGGATTACAAGCCAATGAGATGGCAATTACAATACGTTGACGCTGTCCACCTGAGAATTGATGTGGGTATTGCTTCATACGCAATTCAGGCTTCGGCATACCAACTAAACGCAACAAATCAATCGCCACTTTTTTCGCTTCAGTCTTGCTAATTTTTTGGTGCTTTAATAATGGCTCTGTTAATTGTCGGCCAATCGGCATAGTTGGGTTCAAAGATGTCATCGGATCTTGGAAAATCATCGAAATTTCTTTGCCGCGAATTTTTTGCATCTCTTTATCGCTCAGCTTTGTCAAATCACGACCATTAAATAAAATTTCTCCATTTTTAAATTCCGCTGATTGTTCTGGTAGCAAGCGCATAATGGATTTTGTCGTAACAGATTTACCTGATCCCGACTCCCCAACGATTGCCAAAGTTTCACCTTTATTTAAATCAAAGTTAACCCCACGTATCGCTTTAACTTCCCCAGCTTGGGTGTTAAAGGAAAGTTCAAGGTTTTTCACTTGTAATATTTTCTCCATTTTCAACTTTCCTCCTTAATCTTTCATCTTCGGATCGAGGGCATCACGAAGTCCATCACCAATCAAGTTGAATGCAATCATGATTAAGCTTAACAAGATGGCCGGGAATGCTAAAATATGTGGCGCAAATTGAATTAATGCATACCCATCGTTAATCAACGTTCCAAGTGATGCATCAGGTGCTTGAAGCCCCAGTCCGATAAAGCTTAAGAAAGCTTCGAAGAAGATAGCACTTGGAATCGTGAACATCGTATTGATGATGATTACGCCTAAAACGTTTGGCATTAAATGCTTCCAAATAATACGACTATCACTAGCACCTAAAGTTCGAGCTGCCAAAACGAATTCTTGGCTCTTATATTTAAGTACTTGTCCACGAACAACTCGGGACATGCCCGTCCATCCAGTGATGGTTAAGGCAATGATGATGGCCAATATCCCTGGGTCCATGATTAAGATAAAGAGAATTACGACAACTAGGTTCGGAATACCGGTTAGAATTTCAACGATACGTTGCATAAAGTCGTCTATGCGTCCACCAAAATATCCAGAAACGCCTCCATAAATTACGCCGATCAGCATATCAATTGCTGCTGCTACGAACGCAATAAATAAAGAGACTTGTGTACCTTTCCAGACACGCGAGAACATATCGCGTCCCAGTCCGTCTGTTCCAAACCAATAATTGACTTCAACATTTTTCAGTTCATACAAGTCGACTTTTTCTCCACCCAATGTTCCAACTCCATTTAAAATCCCTAACTTTTCAATACCAGGAACTTTTGGTGGTAAGTTAGCGTGAGTTATAGTTTGAGCATTTGGCTCATACGGACTAATTACTGGTCCTAAAAATGACATGATCACGATTAGTCCAAATAAGATTAAACTAAACAATGCGCCTTTATTTTTACGAATACGATACCAAGCATCCTGCCAAAAACTGACGCTAGGCTTCGTAATACGTTCAGCTTGCTTAGCGTCCAAAGTAATTCGTTCAAACGAACCTTTTGGCAGTTCTGGGATTTTATCAAATTTCTGAGTCATTAATTTTTACCTCCTGAAAGACGGATACGGGGATCAATGACACCATACAAAATATCTACTAAAAGGATAATCACAATTAGGAATACCGAGAAGAAGATAGTAGTTCCCATAATGATGGCAAAATCATTAACCATAATCGATTTAACAAATTGTTCCCCAATACCTGGTATTGCGAAAATCTGTTCAACCACTAGAGATCCTGTAAGAATTGCTACAGCCATTGGGCCTAATACCGTGATTAATGGAATCAATGCATTACGAAACGCATGTTTGAATGCAATTTCAGATCCACTCGCACCTTTAGCTTTAGCTAACGTAATATAGTCTGACCCAAGAACTTCAATCATTTCAGTTCGGATAAAACGTGCTGCCGTAGCAAGCGGGAACATTGCTAATGCGACAGATGGAAGAACACTTGACATAAAGCCATCATTCCATAAAGCAACAGGGAATAAATCCCATTTCAACCCAAACCAATATTGCAATAATGAAGCAAAGACGAAGGAAGGAATCGATATTCCGACAATTGCTACAAACGTACTGGTGTAATCAACCCAAGTGTTTTGTCTTAAAGCAGCAATCATCCCCAAAAGAATACCTAAAACAGTTCCCAACACCATTCCTTGGAAACCTATTTGAGCTGAAGGACCCATTCGGCTTAAAATGACATCTGTAACGTCCGCACCTTTGAATTGGTTAATGGAAATTCCTAAATCACCTTGTACTAAACCAAACATATAGTCAAAATACTGAACTGGCAGTGGTTTATCCAATCCGTATCTTGCTTCGACGACTGCCCTTTGTTCTGGAGATAATTTATCTGCGGAAGCGACGGGGGAACCTGGTAAAATTTTCATTAAGAAAAAAGTAAATGTAGCAATCAATGCTAAAGTGATCACCATATAAATTAAACGCTTGCCTATATACTTCGCCATAGTGCACCTCCAAAAATAATTCTATTTAACAAGTCTTGCCTATTAGACTTTGGACTTGCAACATTCATGAGTTAGCAGAAAATGGTCAATTTTCGGTTAATTCCTTTGCATTAGAAAAGAGAGTATATCAATCTAAATATGCGATATACTCTCTCTCTATTTTGTTTTCACAGTAGCGGGATTAAGTTATTATTTGCCCGAAATGTATGCCCATTTGTAAGCGAAGTCTCCGCCGAATGGGTGTTTGATAATGTCGTGAACATATGGTTGTTGAAGAGCCATAGCTCCGCGCTGATAGATTGGTGCGATTGCAGCATCATCTAATAGAATTTTCTCAGCTTTCGCCATTGCTTCCCAACGTCCAGCAGCATCTGTTGCTAATTCGCCTTTAGCTGATTCAACTAAAGCATCATACTCTGAGTTCGAGTAAGACATTTTGTTTTGAGCAGACCCAGTAACAAACAAGTCGATGAAAGTCATAGGATCCTGGTAATCAGGTCCCCATCCAGCAGTTTGAATGTCATAGTCCTGAGATTCATCAAGTTCTAAACGAACTCCGAAAGGTACAGCTTTAAGGTTGATTGTCAAACCTTCAAGATTTGTTTCAAGTTGATCTTTCAAGTATGCATCCATGTTTTTAGCAGTTTCAGTATCGCCACCTAAGATTTCAAGTGTAACTTCTTCCACTCCTAATTCTTCAAGGCCAGTAGCCCAATGTTCAGCAGCTTCTTCAGCATTAAATTCAATTAGGTCTCCGTTAACATCACGGAAATCAGCCTTGTTTTCATCAAAAGAAAACTCAGTTGGTACTAAGAAATTAGCCGGTAGAGAACCGTTAGCTAATACTACGTCAACTAGATCTTGCTTGTTAAACCCTTTTGCAATTGCTTTACGGATGTTCACGTTTGCAAGGGCATTCTTTTCACCATTACGTTCTTGGTTAAGTTTGAAGTAGAAAAGAGTTGGTTCTAAGTCAGTTACTAGGTTTTCGTCATTTGCATATTGTCTTGCAAATTCACCAGCTAAGCCAGCACGATCTTTTTCACCAGAGTTGTAAAGGTTAACTGCAGTAGCAGGTTCTTTTACAACGTCTACGTTGATTGTATCAAGTTTAACTGTTTCAGCATCCCAGTATTCAGGGTTTTTCTGCATTTTCCAAGTTAAACCAGTTCCGTCCCAATCAGTTAATGTGAATGGTCCGTTAAAGATTAAGTTTTCAGAGTTAGAAGCGTAAGCATCGCCTTTTTCAGAAATGAAAGCTTCGTTCTGTGGGTAGAAAGTTGGGAAAGACATTAATGACATGAAGTAAGGTACTGGACGCTCTAATTGTACTTCTAGAGTGTTGTCGTCTACAGCAGTAACTCCAAGTTCAGTTGGTTCCATGTCTCCTGCAGCAATATCAGTAGCATTTACAATCGAACCAGCCATCATGTAAGCTCCGTATGGAGAACCTGTAGCAGGATCAATTGAACGTTGCCAAGAGTAAACAAAGTCATTCGCAGTAACCGGTGTACCATCTGACCAGTTAGAATCGCGCAATTTGAATGTGTAAGTTAATCCATCTTCGCTGACAGTAGGTTCACCATCTGCTAGTGCTGGTTCAGCTACATTTTCTTTGTTTAAACGGAATAGACCTTCGTTAACATTATTAAAAATGTTAAACGCAACTGCATCTTCAGCTAATGAAATATCCATAGTTGGAATTTCAGCGCTTTCCATTAAGTTAAGAACTTGTTCTGCATCTGGTTCCCCAGCCGTATCTTTTCCGTCTGTTGGTTCAGTTCCAGTCTCTTCATCATCGCCGCCACATGCTGCTAGAAAAGCACTAAGAACTAAAACTAGGCTTAGTAGCCAAAAAATCTTACTGTTCTTCACTAAATTGACCCCCTCGAATTTTCTGAAAAATTGGTACATAGCTAATTATACATATTATTTTTTCCTTGTACAGAACTTTTTCTCTAATTTTTACACTCTTGTAACAATTTCGTTACATTCATATTACAATAAGTCGCTAGAATGTTGGATTTGTAAGCGTTTTCTGCGTCTACGATAAATAAATATTTTTTTGATTTTTTTTTGGATTTCTTCTACAATTGATAAGAATTGAGGTGCACAAGTTGAAAAAAATGATTTTTTCATTATTAATTATTCAAATGCTAATCTTCCTTACCGCGATTTTGAGAACAGATGAACTCACCTTATTATCATACATAAACAGCTCGTTTGTTTACGGAGGGATTTTACTTTTTTTAGGTTTGTGGGTTTTTGTCATCCGCACAGGAGTGTTCGACATATTTACGATCAGCATGAGGAAAGCTTTCAAATTGAAGTCTACTATAGAAGATGATGAAATGCGACCTCCTTCTGAAGCATTGGGTTTCTCTAGTTCATTTTTACTTATTATCGGTACAATTACGTTACTGATTATGCTGATTTGTTTAATGATTTATAGCATCTAATATTGCTTAAGAAATCGTTTATGTATTATAATAATACTATATAAAATGGGCAATGATAAAGAGGAGTAAATGCAGTTCCTTCTATATAGAGAGTCTGTGGTTGGTGAAAACAGATGGAGTGCTGCATTGAATGGACTTTGGAGCTGAATTGGCGAACGTAAAGTAGCCGATTCCGTGTTCTTCACGTTATGAAGAAGAGTGGCCGGAGACGGCAACTAGGGTGGTACCACGGAAAACACATCATTCGTCCCTTTTTTTAGGGATGTGTGCTGTGTTTTTTAATTTGAGGAGGAATAAGGATGAAGAAGAAAATTTTTTCAGGCGTTCAGCCTACCGGTACGGTAACACTCGGAAACTACATAGGAGCTTTCAAGCAATTCACTGAATTACAAGATGAATATGATTGTATTTTTTGCATCGTTGATCAACACGCCATCACAATGCCTCAAGATCGATTGGAACTCCGTAAAAATATTAAGGCACTGGCTGCACTTTATCTTGCTGTTGGAATCGATCCAGAAAAAGTAACATTGTTTATCCAGTCAGAAGTTCCAGCGCACGCACAGGCCGGCTGGATGCTGCAATGCGTTTCG